>CAVULO010000010.1:0-396703 GCA_963742345.1 uncultured Alphaproteobacteria bacterium | reverse complement strand
CGTCGGCGCGTAGCGCAACGGCATCTCGCCGTCATATGGTCGAAGCCGGGCGTGCCAGTTCCTGGATCTGACGGACGACGGCAGCGACGTCGACCGGCTCGGTCGTATCTACGACGATCGCCGGAGCAATGCCGGTCGGGCGCGTGTTCTCGTCATTCCACAGCTCGTCCGGCTGGCGGTCGGCGTCCAGGTGCCCCGCGTGGCGGCTGGGGCTCCTGGCCGTGATCGCGCGACCGCGACCGTGCGGGGACAGCGGCAGTGGACCTCGACGAGGGGTCCCGGCAGCGATCTGGCTGTGCGAACGCGTCTGGAAAGAACGTGCTGTCGAGCACCGCGCCCTGTCGCGATGACGCGGCGACGTTGAGCATCGCCATCACCGCGGCACGGCCGAGGACTCGGCTCTCCTCGACGCTGGCCGGATACCCGAGCACGTCCATCAGCGCATCCTTGGCGATCAGCGGAAGGCGCAGCTCCTCGGCGATCGGGCGGGAAAGCGTGCTCTTGCCGGACCCTGGAGGGCCGGAGATCATGACGAACATCGCCCGAAGGTCTACCGGTCGGTCGCCGGCGACGAGACGTCGCGGTCCGCGGCGCGGACCTCAGTGCGTCTTGAGCCCGTGTCCGAAGATCGCCGTCAGCACGTGTGGCGCCACGAAGACCTCCCACAGGCCCGTCAGCACCAGCATCGGAACCGCGACCCCGACGGTCACAAATGTCGCCGCCAGCAGGCGATCCCATTCCTTGCGGCGGCTCGCCACCATCCACGCGGAGAGCGGCAGGAACAAGGCCACGAGCTCCGGCAGCGCGTGCGGCAGCAGGCCGAGGCATCCACGCAATACGAATCGACGGCCTCGCCCCGTCGGTTGAGATCCGGCGCCGGCAGGTCAACGGAATGCGGCTTGTGCTGATGCGGTCTTGCGGTCACAGTCTTGGGCGTGGATTACGTCTACGTCGAGTCTCGCGGAGCGCACGGCCATCACGCCGTCGGCAGCTTCGACGCCCTCGTGGGATCGCACCGAGAGATCTGGATCGGCAGCGACTGCTCCGGCCTGATCCGTGAGACGAGCGGACCCGTCAGCTTCTTCACCGCCGAGGGGGAGGCGCGGTGGCGGGCGGCCGGCAGTCCCGACTTGGAGGCTTCGGGAATCGATCTGTTCGCACCGGGATGCATCGGGACGCACCGATGGGAGCTCGCCGACCTGCCGCGGGATCCCAGTCGCCTGGCCCGCGAGCTGTCGCGGCGTGTGCCGCTGACGCTCCATCGCGTCTTCAACCTACTGGGGGAGTCGTTGGTCGAGGCCGACCTGTGCCGGGCGGTCTACGGAGTCGCCAGGCAGTTGGATGACGTCGAGCTTCTCGGCGAGACGAGCGACCAGCTTGGACGGGTGGGCCGTGGCCTCGCGCGCGTGGAGCACGGCGAACGCGTCGAAGTGATCTTCGACCGGGACGCGCACGAGCTGCTGGGGTACCAGCTGTTCCTGGTGGACCCCGCTCACGGGTACGCGCCGGTGGGCACTCTGGTCTCGTGGTGCGCCTATATCCGACGCGAGCTTGTCGATTCGCGCCCGGCGGGCACGCCGCCGGTTCCAGGCCCGCCGTGTTCGCCCCCGGGCAGCGGGCGAGGCACTGTGATCGAGCGGGGCTTCCTCCTCGGCACGGGCTACTTCGAGGACCTCGAGCCACAGCTCGAGGCGTGGTTGGCACGCGGAGTCATCACCGACGCCCAGTACCGCGCCGTGAAGGACCGCGAGCTGCCCGACAGCTAGAAGCTGCCGCGAGCGTCCCTACGCCTGCTCGCGCGCGGCGACCTGGTCCGGCGTGAGGATCTCGATCCGGGAGGCCAGCATCCACTGGTTGCCGAACGGATCGCCCAGGCGCCCGCCCCGCTCGCCGTAGAACTGGTCGGCCAGAGGGTAGATGACCTCGGCGCCGGCTTGGACGGCGCGGTCCCAGGCCGCGTCGACGTCGGGCCAATACGTGCACAGCAGCGCGTTGAACTCGTCGTCCTGGGCGTCCTTGACCATCACTACCGAATCGCCGATCAGCAACTCCGCGTGGACGAGCGTCCCATCGGGCATGTGGTACCGCTCGCCCAGTTCCGTGGCGCCGAATGCTGCCTTGTAGAAGTCGATCCCCGCTGCGGCATCGCTCAACGCCAGGCGCGGCGTGACGGTGTGAAGGTGTTCGGGTATCGGGCGGACCGCGCGTTCGCGTTCAGCCAGGCCATGCTCCTGGTAGATCCCGATCATGTTGCCCCCCGGATCGCGGACGTGCCCGACGCGCTCGCCGGGTTCCGCGTCGTCGTTCAACACCTCGCCGCCTGCCGAGCGGACGCGCGCGAGCGCCGCCTCGAGGTCGGCGACCATGATGTGGACCATGATTCCCGGCTCGGCCGAAGGCGGCCGCCCGGTGACCCACGAGCCGCTCACCTCCTTGACCGCGTCGTCGAACGAGATAGCGCCGTCGCCTCGGGTCCCCAGCTCCCAGCCGAAGGCATCGCTGTAGAAACGCGACGACCGCTCGACATCGGTTGCGGGGATCTCGAGGTAGCAGATCTTGCCTGTTGCGAGTGTGGGAGTTCCGTGTGCCATGGGGATTAATATACATGTAAATCAAATGTCTGCAAGATCACCGAGAGACGGTCCGTCAGCGCCGCCGCACCGGCCTCGTGGTCGCCCGCCGACGATCGGGCGCGAAGACGTGCTCGACACCGCGATCGGTCTGCTCGACGCCGAAGGCGTCGAGGCGCTCACGATGCGGCGGCTCGCGAGCGAGCTCGGCGTGTCCGCGATGGCGCCCTACCGGCACGTGGGCAGCAAGGACGAGCTGCTGATGGTGCTGGTCGACCGCCTCGCGGCTCGGCTCGTCTACCCACCGCGCCCGCGCGACCCGAGGGGCGCCATGCTCGTGCTGTGGTCGACGATCTACGACAGCCTCGCTGAGCATCCCTGGGTGCCTGAAGTGCTGGCGCGCCGGCGGATGATGGCGCCCTCGGTGCTCGACGCGATCGAGGAGATCCATGCCGCGCTGCGGGACGCGGGTCTGTCGATCGATTCAGCGGTGCGGGCCTACCGGCTGATGTGGAACTTCACGCTCGGTTCGCTGCTCGTTCGCGCCGGCGCGAGCGCGGAGACATCGAATCAGCAGCGGCAGCTTCGCGGTGCTCCCGATCCCGAGCGCTACCCGATGCTCGCCGCGGCAGCTACGGCGTGGACGGCCGCGCGCGACCGCGACACCTACCTCGACGACCTCGGCGCGCTCATCGATGCGTTGCTGCCGGTGGCGCGCCCCCATGGGCGCTGAGTACCATCTCGATCGTGAGCGTCCAGAGAGTGCCCGGTGGGTGGTCCACAAGCTGCCGGCGGATCTGCGACAAGCGCTGATCGCCAACGCGACGGCACTCGACGCCTGGAAGGACATCACGCCGCTGGCCCGCAACGAGTTCATCTGCTGGGTCGAAGATGCCAAGCAGGACGCCACGCGCGAGCGCCGCATCCGGCGAACTCAGGAGGAACTCGAGGACGGCATGCGCCGGCCCTGCTGCTGGCCGGGGTGCAAGCACCGCGAGCGTAACGGCAGGTAGCCGCCCGTCAGGGCCCGAGACCCCGCCGCTGCGCCTTGCGCAGCTCGCGGTCGCGACGACGCTCCTCCCGAGTCGGCTTACGACCGCGGGCCACGCCGGACCCTCCCAGCGACCCCTCAGACAGCCGAATGTGGATTGCAGGCGCGCCCGGCGGGGCGACCTCGTCGCCAAGCTTCACGTCGTTGCCGCCCATCAGGGCGAAGTTGGACACCTGCACGTCGACGCCGTGGGGAACGCGGATCTCGTAGCTAAGGGCTTTGTGTGAACGTGCTAGGTGAGAAACCTCTTACCCGCCGCGATAGGCTGGCCGATGTAGTCCATATGCCGGTAGAGCGCACCCTGCTCCGATGGGCCTTTCGCACGGTGGGATTGTGTCTCTGGGTCCTGCCCGGCACGATTCTGAAACGCGTGCTCCCGGTCAATGTTTGGGCCAGCCGCCTTTACCCGGACAGTCCCCAGGCGCAGGCGAAGGTCATTCTGGCTGTGATGATTGCCATGCTGCTGGTCGGCACTCTCTGCCAGGTTACTGCGTGGGGCATGAGACGAAATAAGTCCTGGGCGCGGGGGACTGGAACGGCGGCGTGCGTCGGTCTGCTGTTCGGTTTTCCCTGGTTCACTCTGCTCGGCACCGTCGGATTGTTCACGCTCTTCTCGCTTCCGCAGGTGAAGGAAACCACCACCAGCGACCCCACACTATTGCGGCCTCGGGATTCGTTTGCTGGCTGGGTGGTCGGGTTCCTGAGCGGTGGATTGTGGCTGGCTGGAATGGGTTGGCTGTTCTACTACGCCCGTCACCTGGGCCTGCCATCGTCCCGCATGGGCTATGAGTTCTGGCTGATTCTGATTTTCGGCGAGCTGGTCGTCATCACGGTCCACGAGTTTGGACACGCAGCCGCAGCGTGGGCCGTCCATTTTCGATTCAAAGCCATCAACATCGGCCCGCTGACCGTCCGGAAGGACGCTTCTGGAAATCGTCACGCAATGTTCGACTGGGGCCGGCTTCTGGGAGGCGGCGGATACCTGTCGGCGGTTCCCACTTCGGAAGACGGTCTGCGTCTCAATCAGATTCTGGTGGTCTTCGCAGGGCCGTTTCTCTCGCTCAATGCCGGTCTGGCACTCTTCCTGTTTTTCTTGAATCTTCCCGGGACCAGCTTGGAGGGGAGCTGGCAAAAGGTTGGGATCTTTGCGGTTCTATTTGTGGTGGACTTCATCCGCAACCTGATTCCGGTCGGGTACACCGACGGGGCGCTTTTGCTGCACCTGATCTTCTGGACTCGGAAGGGCCGCGAGCTTTCTTCGACTTGGCTGGCCGGAAAGGATGCCGACCAGGCAGCGGCGTTCCAGGCGCAGACAGATTTCGAGGGGGAAGTAGAGCACCGCCGGCGCGTTTTGGAGAAAGCGCTCGAACATCTAGGACCGAACTCGCTCGAGTTGGCCATTCGATACCAGGAGCTGGGGTTCGCAGAGTTGCGCGCGAAGCGCTCAACCGAGGCCACCCAAAGCCTGACCAAGAGCCTGGAGATTGTTCGCCAGTGTCCCACCGCCCATCCTTTGATGGAGGCGAATAACTGGATGGGCTTGCACAGCGCCTATCGGCTCGATCAGCGCCCGGACGAGGCGAAACAGGCTTACCACTCCGCAGTGACGGCGTTCGAAGCTGCTCATAGCCATTTGCCGGCCGCCGCCGCTAGCGAGCCGCGCATGGCGGTCGCGCGCATGCACCTGGATTGGCGGGCCTATCAAGCGGCGCTGGACGAGATCGACCAGGCTCTCGAGAATTTCCAAGGCAATGGGAAAAATCACTTGTAAAAGCTAAGCTGTTAGCCGTGCGAGCCGAGTGCGAATATTGCCTGGGTTGTCCGGATCAAGGACGCGCCGCCGCCCGGGAGGCGCATCGGATACTGCTGTCGCCTGAAACAACCGAGGCCGATAGGAAGCAAGCCATCAGTGAACTTGGTTCACTCGCAGTCATGTATTGGATGGTAGGCCGGCTGGACGAGGCGGTCGCCTAGCTTCCGAGGCGATTCCGTGATGATGGAGCAGCGCGGAGAAATGAACCGCACCGCCCGGCTCACGGTGACGGTAGCAGATCCTCCCGAAAGGCCGGACGGCTGCCCGAGGCACAAGCGGCGCTGCCGCCTGACCAGGGACTACCGTCCGACATACGGGAAGCGCTCGTTAGCCAGCGGGCGCAAATTGCGTTGCGGGCGGGCAGTGTGGAGGCCGCCATTGCGGACCTGGAAGAAACCCTTGGATTGAAAAAGGCCGATCCGCACGAACCTCGGCAGCCGAAATCGCAACCGCCCAGGCCGCCTTGGCTGAAGCCATGCTGGACGCTCAGCGCGCCGGCGAGGCGGAGCACTTGGCTCGGGGCGCCTGCGACGATTTTGGGCAGCCGCAAGTCACCCCAACGCGTCCGGGCCGCTGATTACCTTGGCCATTCTGAGCCGGAACAGCCAACCCGAAGCCGCCGGCGCGTACCTGGAGGAGGCCCTTCGGGTTATCTCTGAGGCTCAGCTGCTCAAGATTGCCTCCAAAGCCCGTTTCCTCGAAGGCGAAGCCCTGCGGCTGGAACGCTTTGGGCTGGTTTTCCAGGCCAAGCAGTTCCGCGCAACTGCACAGAGGCAATGGGAATCCCTGGGGCGAGCACCGGTAGCCGCAGCATGATCCAGGCTGTCTCCAAAGGGACAATTTGACGAGTTTTCGGCCGAAAGCCCAGACAGATTGCCTTTTGCGTGTCTCAGCGCTGGAACTGTAAATTGTTGAATATTAGGGCCTTTCTTTCCCGGCAAGGATCGGCAGTCGATTTGCTCTAAAGGACCGCGAGGAGCGCATAGCAAAAAATGGCAATGAAATCTGAACTTCAAGAGATGGTCCAGGAGTTGGAAAAAGCTTTTAACGAGACGGTCTGCGAGTCTGACCGCATTGCAGAAGTTCTCAGCTTCCATCAAAGCCTCCGGCTACGACGTGCTCCTCGCCTTGGAAGTCACGTAGGCGTCACTGCCGAGCAGCGTCCTGGCCAAGAGGTATCGGTGCGCTCCGAGAAGCAGATGCCCGAGCGAGAACTGGCGCTCACTGCACGGACCACGAATTCCTCCAGGGACTCCAGATTGCCGGTTAGGAGGACGACCGTGCCCCGCTGCACTATTCAGATGCACACCCGGCGTCTTGAGCCGCCATCCACTGGCGCTCGGTTTTTCCGCTAACATGAAGTTTTCCCCTAAACCATGTTTCGCTTCGAAACAGCCGGTGAATCGCATGGAGAGTGCCTGGTCGCCACCCTGACCGGACTTCCCGCCGGTATTCCCATCTCGCTCGACACCATCAATCGCGAACTGTGGCGCCGCCAGCAGGGCTACGGCCGCGGCGGCCGCATGAAGATCGAAACGGACCGCGTCGAAATTGTCGCCGGCGTCCGCCACTCGCAGACCATCGGCTCGCCCATCGCCATCATCATCCACAACAAAGATTGGAAGAACTGGACCGAAGCGCTGCCGGTGGAAGATATCGACGGCGCGGAAGACAAGACGCAAGCCGGTGACGCGTCCGCGGCCCGGCCATGCCGATCTGGCCGGCGCGATCAAATACAATTTCACGACGCCCGCTACATTCTGGAACGCGCCAGCGCGCGCGAAACCACGGCGCGCGTCGCCGTGGGCGCGCTGGCCAAAGCATTTCTTGGCGCAATTCGGCATCGGCGTGCTGAGCCACGTGATCGGCGTCGGCGAAGCGCGTCTGGACGCGCGAGGCTACTGGGAGGAACTGGTCGCGCTCAGCGAAAAGAGCGAAGTGCTGCTCGGCTGCGTCGACGCGGCGGCCGAGCAGCGCATGAAAGAGGTTGTCGACCAGGCCTACCGACCGGCGACACCGTGGGCGGCGTCTTCGAAGTGGTGGCGCACAACGTGCCGCCCGGCCTCGGCTCGCACATCACCTGGGATTCGCGGCTGGACGGCCGGCTGGCGCAGGCCATCGTGTCCATGCAGGCCGTGAAGGGCGTCGAGATCGGATTCGCCGCCGAAGGCGCGGCGTCGTTCGGATCGCGAGGTGCAGGACACGATTCACTACAATCGCGAAGAGCGGCAGTTCACGCGCGGCGCCAATCGCGCCGGGGGCCTGGAAGGCGGCATGACCAACGGCCAGGACGTGCTGGTGCGCGGATTTCTGAAGCCGATTTCGACGCTGCGCCGTCCGCTCGAATCGGTGGATCTGGCCACGCGCGAGCCCGCGCTGGCCGCCTATGAGCGCAGCGATGTGTGCGTGGTTCCGGCCGCGGGCGTGATCGGCGAAGCGATGGTGGCGATCGTGCTGGCGCAGGCGTTTCTTGGAAAAATTCGGCGGCGATTCGCTCGAGGAAACCCGGCGCAATTTCGAAGGCTATATGGAGCAGGTAAGAAACTTCTGATGACGTATCCGATCGTGTTGTACGGCGAGCCGGTGCTCGAAAAGCAGGCCGAGACGATCACGGAATTCGACACGCCCGAACTGCACAAGCTGATCGACGACATGTTCGAATCCATGTACGCGGCCAAAGGCGTGGGCTTGGCCGCGCCGCAGATCGGCATTTCGCAAACGCATCGCGGTGATCGATCTGTCGGTGGCCGAAGATCCGCAGCAGAAGCTCGTGCTGATCAATCCGGAGATCATTCGCAAGCGAAGGCACGCAGACCGGCGAAGAAGGCTGCCTGAGCCTCCCCGGTTTTCGCGAGCAGGTGACGCGCGCCGAAAGCGTGACCGTGCGCGCGCAGAACGTCAAAGGCGAATCGTTCGAGATGACCGGCGAAGATCTGCTGGCGCGCGCGTTTGCGCATGAGATCGATCATCTGAACGGCCGTCTGTACATCACGCCACGTCAGCGCGCTCAAGCGCGACCTGATCCGCCGCAAAGTGCGCAAGCTGGTGAAAGCCGGCGAATGGGGCTAGCAGCCACTGCCATGCTGCCATGACCTGGTTTTTCTCGGCACTCCCGTCGTTCGCCGTTCCCACGCTCGAACGCGATCGTCGCACGCCGGACATCGCGTGCTGGCCGTGTTCACGCAACCGGATCGTCCCAAAGGCCGCGGCGGGCGAACTGGCCGCGTCGCCGGTGAAAGAAGCCGCGCTGCGGCTCGGATTGCCGGTGTATCAACCGGAGCGCATCCGCCGTCCGGAAGTCGGTGGAGCAGTTGAAGCAGATGCAACCCGGACGCGATGGTGGTGGTGGGCTACGGCCAGATCATTCCGCAATCCATCATCGATATTCCGCGCTACGGCATCATCAATGTGCACGCGTCGCTGCTGCCGAAATATCGCGGCGCGGCGCCGATCCAGTGGGCCATCGCGAATGGCGAAACGCGCACCGGCGTCACCACCATGCGGATCGACGCGGGCCTCGACACCGGCGACATGCTGCTGAAATGGGAAACGGAGATCGGGCCGGAAGAAAATGCGGTCGAGCTGGGCGAGCGCCTGGCGCGAAGCGGGCGCGGATCTTCTGGTCGAAACGCTCGCGGGATCGAAGCCGGCACCATTCGGCCGGAGCCGCAGGACAACTCCGCAAGCCACGCTCGCGCCGATCCTGAAAAAAGAAGACGGCGAGATCGATTGGAACTGGCCGGCGCGAAAAATCTTCAACCGCGCGCGCGGATTTCTGCCGTGGCCGGGCGCGTACAGCTTCTTTCGCGGCCAGATGTTTCATATCTGGAAAGCGCGCGTGGCCGGAGAAGCGCGGCGACGGCGATCCCGGGCCGGCTGCATGCCGCTCAAGAAGCGGCTGCTGGTCGTCCAGCGGCGAAGGCACCGCGCTCGAGCTGCTCGAAGTTCAAGTCGAAGGCCGCAAGCGAATGCCGGCCGAAGCGTTTCTGAACGGGCATCGTCTGGATGAGAATGAAATTTTGGGAGCCAGAGCCGCGTGAAGCTGCCGCTGGGTTATCGATACTCGGCCGTCTACGCCGGAATCCGCAAGACAGCGCAAGGACGATCTGGCGCTGATCGTTTCCGACACGCCGGCGTCGGCCGCCGCCGTGTTCACGCAGAATCGCGTGCAGGCCGCGCCGGTGCGAATCGCGCGCTTCCATCTGGAGCAATCGCGCGGGCTGGTGAGCGCGGTCCTGATCAATGCGGGCAACGCGAATTGCGCCACGCGAACCGGCGATCGCGTGGCGCTGGCCTGCTGCGATGCCGTGGCGAAGCAGCTGCGCGTGCCGGCCGAGCAGGTGTTTCCCGCGTCCACCGGCGTGATCGGCGTGGAGCTGGATGCGCAGCCTGATCGTCAACGCGCTGCCGGATCTGGTCGCGCGGTCTGGCGCCGAACCGTTTCGAAGATGCCGCGCGCGCCATCCTGACCACCGATACGGTGATGAAGACCGCGCATCAGCAAGTCACGCTTGAAGCGCGGCGCGGTGCGGATCGCGGGGATGACCAAGGGCTCCGGCATGATCCATCCGAACATGGCCACCACGCTCGGATTCGTGATGACCGACGCCGCGCTTCCGCCCGCCATGCTCGCGCCCATGCTGGCCGCGGCCGTGAAGCGCAGCTACAACCGCATCAGCGTGGATGGCGACACGTCCACCAACGACACGCTGCTGCGTGCTCGCCAACGGCGCTTCCGGCATTCGAGCCCAACCGAGAAGGAGCGCGAGAAAGTTGAGGAGGCGCTGGCGCAGGTGCTGGAGGATCTGGCGCGACAGATCGTGCGCGACGGCGAAGGCGCGCGCAAGCTGGTCACCATCGAGGTCGAGCGGCGCGTCCGAGCGAAGATGCGGCCGAGCGCATCGCGCGCAGCATCGCCAACTCGCCGCTGGTGAAGACCGCCATCGCCGGCTCCGATCCGAACTGGGGACGCATTCTTTCGGCGGCCGGAAATGCGGGCGTGCCGTTCGATCCCGCGAAAGTCGATATCGATCTGCAGGGCGTGCCGGTTTGCCAGGGCGGACTGGCGGCGGATTTCTCCGAAGCCGAGCTGAAGAAAAAGCTGGATGAAACCGAATGCCTGATCCGCGTCGTGCATCCACGGCCGGGGCACAGGCAGCGCCCGCTTCTGGACGTGCGACCTGACGGAAAAGTACATTGAGATCAATGCGAGCTATCGCACGTAGGCTGCGCGTTCGCGGCGGTGTGCGTCTCGCCGCGATGTGCCATGCTGCCGCGCGACGCCCATCGACGAATCGTCGATGGATCTGTCGCCTCCATGGCGGCCGCGCTCAGCGAGTGCAATGTTCCCGGATTCATGAACGCCTTCGACAAAGACATGCCGGACTACGACAAGCTGAAGAGCCGACATCACCGCGCTTGTGAATCAGGCCGAGATTTCCTCCTCCGTCGAGCCGATCAAGGACGAGGGCGACGACGCGAAGCGCACAGATCGATCTGGACTGGTATCTGCAAGTCCGCAGCCTGCTGCAGGATGGGCCCATCGTGCACCGCCGCGAGGTCATCCACTGCGAGCTGCGCAAAGAAGGGCAAGCATTGGAAGATCGTGTCGCTCACAGCCGCTCGATTTCTTCGCGCCCGCCAAACTCGACAAATGATGAAACTCCTGGTCGTTGCTTCTGGCCGCCGCCGCGCTGTTGCGCCGCGCAGCCCAATCTGATGCCGTGGCCGGCGAAAATCACGATGGGCAGGGAAGCCTCGCGATCGATCGGCTACTTCCGCATCGCGATCACCGGCAATCCGGATCCGCGCGTACGCGCGGCGGCCGCGCGGTTGGTTCATGAGCTCTGGCGCTTCAAACCGGAATTCCGTTCACCGAACGTGGCGTCGACCTCGGACGCGACGCTCGCTGATCCAGTGCGACTCTGCCGGCGAGGCCGATCCAAAAACTCGGCGAAGACGAAAGCTATCGCCTGGAAATCACCGACGCAACAGGCCGCGCTCAGCGCGCCGAATCCGCTCGGTGTCCTGCGCGGCCTCGAGACCTTCCTGCAATTGGTGGAGCCCGGCGCGAGCGGCTTCGAAGTCCCGGCCGTGGTCATCGAAGACAAACCCGCGCTTCCCCTGGCGCGGCCTGCATCTGGACGTCTCGCGCCACTGGATGCCGCTCGAAGTGGTCAAGCGCAATCTCGACGGCATGGCCGCGGTGAAGCTCAACGTCTTCCACTGGCATCTCTCCGACGATCAGGGCTTCCGCATCGAGAGCAAGCGTTTTCCGAAGCTGCAGGAGCTGGGCTCCGATGGCCACTTCTACACGCAGGAGCAGGTCCGCGACGTGATCGCCTACGCGCGCGATCGCGGCATTCGCGTGGTGCCCGAATTCGACATGCCCGGCCACGCCACCAGTTGGTTGGTCGGATATCCGCGAGCTTGCCAGCGCGCCCGGGCCCTTATCAGATCGAGCGCAAGTGGGGCGTCTTCGATCCCGCCATGGATCCCACGCGCGAATCCACCTACGAATTTCTGGACGCCTTCATCGGCGAAATGGCCGCGCTGTTTCCCGACGAGTACTTCCACATCGGCGGCGACGAAGTGAACGGCGAGCAGTGGAAGAAGAGCGCGCGCATTCAGGCCTTCATGCGCGAGCATCGAATCTGAAGGACAATCACGAGCTGCAGGCCTACTTCACCAAGCGCGTCCAGGCCATCGTCGCGAAGCACGGCAAGCGAATGGAGGGCTGGGACGAAATTCTGGGCGCGGATCTGCCGAAAGATATCGTGATTCAATCCTGGCGCGGACAGAAGTCGCTGGCCGAAGCCGCGCGGCAAGGCTACTCGGGCATCCTCTCCGCCGGCTACTATCTCGATCACATGGAGCCGGCCTCGACGCTCTACGCGGTGGACCCGCTGGAGAACGAAGCGGCAGCCTCACGCCGGCAGAGAAGTCGCGCATCCTGGGCGGCGAAGTCTGCATGTGGACCGAATTCGTCAGCCCGGAGAATGTCGACTCGCGCATCTGGCCGCGCACGGCCGCCATTGCCGAACGATTCTGGTCGCCGCAGGAGATCAAAGACGTCGCGTCCATGTACCGGCGCGCTGGATGCCGTGAGCCGCGAGCTGGACTGGCTCGGCCTGACGCATCGTTCCAGCTACCTGCCGATGCTGCGCCGCATGGCGGGCGACCGGTCGATTGATGCGCTGAAAGTGCTGGCCGACGTGGTGCAGCCGGCGCAATCTGGACGCGCGCGACGAAGCCAACAAATACACGCAGCCAGACGCCGCTCAATCGCCTGGTGGACGCCGCGCGCGCCGGAAAGCAAAACCGCCCGCGATTTCGCCGCGCTGGTGGAGCAAATGGATCGCGCAGAATTCGCGCCTGGCTGACGCTGTGGCGCGACAACGATGCGAAGCTGGAGCCGCTGCTCGAAAAATCATTTCTGCTGGAAGAAGATCCCCAGTGTCCAAAGACCTGAGCCGGCTGGCCGCAATCGGTCTGGAAGCTCTGGACTATATCCGCCGCGGCCGGCATCCGGCGAAGAAATGGATCAGCGAGCAGCGAGCGTTTTTGGAGCAAGCCGGTAAGGTTCGGCTGGAGCTCCGCATCGCCGTTGCGCCGTCCATTCAAAAGCTGGTGGAAGCGGCCGGGGGCCGTTAGCATGCGGCTCGCTCTCTTTTGCGCGGCCTTTCTTCTGTCGGCTTGCGGTGCTTCCAATCGGCCGCTGGTGGCCGATCTTTCGAGCCACCAGGATATGTCGCTTTTCAAGTTGCAAGCGATCGAAGGAAAGCGCGATGGCGACCGGCTGGACGCACGGGCTTTGATTAGCGACTCTTCATCGATGCTGACGATGGACCTGCATTTTGCCATCGGTTCGCCGACCGTGCTGCAATCGGGCAGCTGGCAATGGACACGCACCGGCCAACTTCTGAGCGGTAGCGTAGTGTCCCGGTCCGTTACTTTCCTGGGAGGTCAGGACGGCCCGCCCAGCATCGGAGGTTCTTTCGACTTGTTGAATTCCAGCGGCGCCGCTCAGTATCGAGTAGCGCTGCCCGTGACCGAACTGAAGCGCTGACTTTCCGCGCTACGCCGGCTCAACCGTCAGCTTTATCCCCGCGACATTTGTTACACGAACGCGAGCGCCGGCGGGAAGATTGGCGGAAGCAATTGCGTTCCAGTACTCGCCTCGAACCAACACTTGCCCTTCCGGTTCCAGCGCGGTCTGGCTGACGCCGATTTCTCCAATCATCCCCACCGATCCGGTCACGACCTTCATGCGCCGCGCGCGAATCACGATCGTCACCAGGAACATGGTGATCAATGCGAAAGGGACCGAAACGCTGAGAGCGGTGAGGAGATGGATGCGGACTTCCGGCGGTCCGTTGACCAGCAGCAACGCTCCCAGGATCATCGAAAGCGTGCCGCCCAACCCCAGAATCCCGTGCGAAGCAATCTTGGCTTCCAAAACGAACAGAGCCACCGACAGGACGAGCAACGCTACGCCGGCCCAGTTGATCGGTAGGATGGAAAGGGAAGAAAGTCCCAAGAGCAGAAGAATCGCTCCGGCGATACCAGGGAATATCAATCCCGGTGAGGAAAACTCCACATAAATTCCCAGCGCGCCGACCACCATGAGGATGAATCCGATGTTGGGATCGGCAATGGACGCCATCAGCCGTTCGCGCAGCGTTCGACGCGCCTCCACGACGCTTGCGCCCGCGACATGCAACACCTGCTTGCGGCCATCCCAGCGCGTGATTTCGCGGCCATCCAGCTCCGCGAAGAGTTGCTGCTGATCGCTGGCGATCAGTTCGATGAGCTTCTGATCCAGCAGTTCCTTTTCAGTGAACGACTTGGCTTCGCCGGACGGCGGTCTCGGCAACTTGGCTGTTGCGGCCGCGCCGTGAAGTCATGCTACGCAGCAGGGCGGCGGCATCATTTTCCACTTTCTGCCGCATCACCTGATCCATTTCCCCGTTCAAGAGCACAGGTGAAGCAGCGCCCGCATTCGTTCCAGGCGCCATGGCCGCCACGTCTCCGGCCTCAAGCAGGAAGAAACCGGCTGAGGCGGCGCGGCCTCCGCTGGGAGTTACGTAGGTCACCACCGGCACAGGCGAGGCAGAAACTCGCTGGATGATCTGGCGAGTAGCGTCCAGCAGTCCACCCGGCGTGTTCAAGCGGATCAGGAGGAGCGCGGCCTGTTCCGTTCGCGCCTGCTCGATGGCGTGATTCACGATTTCCACCGTGATCGGATGCACGACGCCGTCGATCGACACCGCGACCACTTTCGGTTGGGCGGCCAAGCCCGACGCGAAACACGCCAGCGCAACCAATACTGAAGGGGCTCGCACGCAATTCAATATAGCTCGTTTGAGCGGCGTGCTTCCGCGACCGAGCCTTCGACGTCGGTCATGCACAGTGCTGCCGCAAAGCCGGGAAATCGTTGAGGATGCTTGCGGCATAATTCGCCCATCGCATCGTTTGCGATGCGGGCGAGTTTTAAGCCTACCTCCGGCGCTGCGATGTCTTCGATCGCCGGGTTCGGCAGCGAAATGATTTGCCGATAATCGCCAAACTCGTCCATTTCCTTAAAGCGCGCATCAAGATCGAACAGCTTGGCAACGCCGCGCAGCCGCTTGCCAATATTCTCGAGGTTGGGCGCCACTTTGGTCATTTCCTGGAAGAAGCGGTCCGGAAAGATGTGGCAGTAAATGTCGATGATCGGGCTCATTGTTTTCCTCCCGTTTCTTTTTCAAGCGCCAGATAACGCTGCAATGGCAGCATCTGCCAACCTAGGCGCTCGGTGACAAGCCCCCAAAGCCCCTTCGGCGCCCACAACATAACGACGATAGCGACAGCGCCCATCGTCAACAGGTACAGGCTGCCAAGGTCGGCCAAGGCCTGGCGAAGCAGGAAGAAGATGACGGTGCCAATGATTGGCCCTTCGATCCGTCCGATCCCACCAATGACAGTGATGAAGATGACAAAGGCCGTCCAGTCATTCACGCTGAAAGCAGTATCGGGCGAGATACGTAGCTTCTGGAGAAAAATGAGCGCGCCAACCATTGATGTGCCGAAGGCGGTGATCACGTAGACGATGAATTTTATTCGCCACACGTCGATGCCATTGCTCTGCGCCGCCAGTTCATTGTCGCGGATAGCCGTGAGTGCAAGGCCGTGCCGCGAGCGTAGCAACATTACAATTGCGCCGAGCACGATGACTGTCAGCACCAGTGCCAACCAATAAGTCTCGAATTCACGCATCTGTCGGCTCGGCGCCATGGCGATAACCGCGTCTGCCGGCAGGCTTATTCCGGAGCCACCGCCAAGAACGGAGATTTGCGAGGCAAGCAAACGAAACACCTCGGCGACCACCCAGGTCCCGATGGCGAAATAGGCGCCGCGTAGCCGAAAAATCAACGCGGCGACCGGCATCGCAACCAGCGCACCGATCGGCCCGGCGATCAGGATGGCAGCGATCGGGTGTATGCCCAACAAGATGGCAAACGCGAACAGCAGATATCCGCCAAGACCGACGAACGCCTGTTGGCCAACTGAAACCAGTCCGGCGTAGCCTGCGAGCAGGTTCCACAGGCTCGCCAGCGCCACGAAGGTGTAAATCTCAGCGAGCAGTCGCAATGTCTGCCTGTCGCCCCAATAAGGTGCGAAAGCCAAGACAACGAACGTGGCGGCGATCAACGCGACGCCGATCCGGCTCGATCGGGTAGCGTGCTCGACAATCATGCCGCCACCTTCGGAAACAAGCCTTGCGGTCGCACCGCCAGGATGGTGAGGAATACGATGTGGCCGGCGAGCAGTTGCCACCCGGGATCGATCTGCGCGCCCACCGCCTGCGACACCCCGAGAATGACGCCTCCGGCCAGCGTGCCCCACATACTGCCTAGCCCGCCGATGATCACGGCCTCGAAGCCGAATATCAGCCGTGCCGGCCCGATGGCCGGATCGAAATTAGTTCGGACCGCGAGGAATACGCCGGCAATCGCAACGACCGCCAGCGACAGCGCCATTGCCATGCCGAAGACATGACGCGTGTCGAGCCCCATCAGTTGCGCCACCGACTGATCGTCGGAGGTCGCTCGAAAGGCGCGGCCGAGGGCAGTCCGGTAGAACAAAATCTGCAAGCCTGTAATCACGGCTACGGCCACGGCGAACTGAATCAGTGGCAACACGCCGACCCAGACGTCTTGAATCATTTCGAACGTCTGAATCTCGATGGCGCCCGCCTGCAGCCTGCGGCTGTCGGCCGTGAACAGCTCCAGCAGGCCATTCTGGATGATGATGGAAAGGCCGAAGGTCACCAGCAGCGGTGGCAGCAGATCATCACCGAGCGTTCGGTTGAGCAATCCACGCTGCAACGCATAACCGATGAACGCCATAATCGGAACGACAACCAGTAGAGAGACAAGCGGATCCACGCCGATCCCTTGTGTCACCATTAGCGACACATAAGCTGCAAGCACGATCAGATCGCCGTGTGCAATGTTGACCAGCCGCATGACGCCGAAAATGAGCGAAAGGCCAGCAGCGAACATTGCGTAGAGGCCGCCGATCAGCACACCTTGCAGGATGATGTTGAACCACTGCATCGCAGTCACACCCCGAAATAGGCGGCCGAGATCGTTTCGCGCGTGAGTTCGTCTGCCGGTCCTTTCAGGGCGACGCGGCCTTCCTGCAAACAGTAAACATGGCTGGCAGAGCGCAGCGCCTGCACAATGTCTTGTTCGACGATGACAAGCGACAGGCCTTCCGCGACGATTTGCGGCAGACGCGCATAGATGTCGCGCACCACGATCGGAGCAAGGCCGAGGCTGATTTCGTCACATAGCAGCAACTGCGGATTAGCCATCAATGCCCGGCCAATCGCGGCCATCTGCTGCTGGCCGCCGGAGAGCGCAATGCTGGGCAGGTGACGCCGCTCAGCTAGCACCGGGAACAACTCGTAGACGTGCGCAAGCGTCCAGGGGCCGGCCCGGCCCGATTGACCACCGATCAATAAATTTTCCTCCACCGTCAGTGACGGGAATAACCTGCGCCCTTCAGGTACCAGCGCAACTCCCTGATTGACCAGATCGAAGGCAGCCGTACCGGTCACTGGTGTGCCCTTAAATAGAATCTCCCCACGATGCGGATGCATCAGCCCTGCAATAGTCTTTAAAAGGGTGCTTTTGCCGGCGCCATTTGCGCCGATTACCGCGATAACCTGGCCAGCCTCGACGCTCAGTGAAACATCGAACAGCGCCTGAAAATCGCCGTAGAACGCATTGATGGCCTTGACTTCGAGCAAGGATGAATCAGGCATCGGCGTTAATACCCATATAGATTTCCGAGACTTGTGGGCTCCGGATCACGATGCGCGGATCGCCCTCCGCAATGAACCTGCCGCCATGTAGCACCAACAATCGATCGATTATCGCGAGCAGGGCGTGCACAACATGCTCGATCCAAATAATGGACACGCCGCTCGCGCGCACGTCTTTGATCAGCGCGACTAACACTTCACATTCGTGTTCAGTGAGGCCGCCAGCGACCTCGTCAAGAAGCAGCACTTGCGGCTTCGTGGCGAGTGCGCGCGCCAATTCGAGCCGCTTGCGGTCGAGCAGTGTGAGGCCGCCAGCACGTTTGTTCGCCTTGTCCACCAAACCGCAACGTTCGAGCAATTCCGCGCAGCGATCGTAAACTACGACCTCGCGCTCGTTTGAGCCGAACGCAGCGGCCACGACTACATTTTCGAATACGGTCATGCCCGAGAATGGCTGTGGAATCTGGAACGAACGCGCCAGCCCCTTCCGGCAGCGACGTTCCACTGGGAGTCGGGTGATGTCCTCGCCTGCGAGGTACACGTGACCCGAGTCGGGTGCAACGGTACCTGTGGCGATCCCGAATAGAGTTGTCTTGCCGGCACCGTTCGGCCCGATGATGCCAAGCGCCTCGCCTGCTTTCAGTGCAAGGTTGATCCCGTCGGCCACCACCACGGCGCCGAAGCGTTTCGAGACTGTCTCCAGCGCGAGGATCGTGTCCATGGGACTGGGTCAGGAGATCGGCTGCAGTTTGCCTCCGACCGGAATATTCGGCGCGGTCTTGTTTTCTGCGATGACCAGCTCGAACTTGCCGTTCTTGCGTTGCCATTGCCCGGCGACCAGCGGCGTCTTGGTGACATTCTTCACCGGTGCTCCGGTCCATTGGATCGGGCCGACGATCGACTGGTAGTTGGTGGCAACGATCGATTCGAGGATCGACTTCGGGTCGCTCACATTTTTGGCGCGCTTGAGCACGTCGATCGCCACCTCGAACAATGCATGCTGGAAACCGATCGGTTGCGTCCACGGCCTGTTGGAAGCCTTGGTGTAGGCCTCGGTAAGCTGCTGGCAGTTCTGCCCTGTCAGCCCGGATTTGAAAGGATGGTTTGGCGTCCACCAGATCTCGCTCGTGAGGCCATCGCCACGCGCGCCCAATGAGTCAATCACCGAGGGGAACAGCAACGCCTTGCCAATGGTGACGATCTTTGGCTTGAAACCCTGCTGCGCCGCCTGCGACCAGAAGGTCGCGAAATCGGGCGGGATCATGTTGCCGGTAACGATCTCGGCACCCGCCGTCTTGAAGGCGGAAATCTGCGAAGTGAAATCGTTGTTCATGAGCTGGTAGCGGCCGGGATCGTAAAGTTTGTAGCCGGCTTTGGCGAGCGCAGGTGGCAGGCCGAGCTTGGAATCGCCCCACGCATTCCCGTCGGCGTCATTGGGGAACAAGCCGCCGACGATCTTGTTCGTCGGCAATTCATCCCACAGCGCGAGGAACGAAGCGATCACATCCTCGAGCCCCCAGAAGAAATGATAAGTCCACGTGAAGCCCTTCTTGGGATCGCCCTTGCGACCGAAGAAGTAAGGCTGCCACGGGCAATTTGTGGTGATGCAAGGAACTTCATTGACCTCGGCCTGATCGGAAACCGGGTTTGTCGTGTCCGGTGTAGCCGAGGCGACGATGAGATTGACCTTCTCGCCCAAGATCAATTCAGAGGCCACTTCCGCGGCGCGACTACCGCTCGATTGGCTATCCTTGGTGATGATCTCGACCTTATAGGTCTTGTCATTGTTGGTGAGTCCTCTACTCAAAATCCCGCGCACCTGATCTAGAATGAACCCGTCGGCTTCGCCAAAACCGGCGAGCGGGCCGGTCTTCGGGCTGACATGGCCGATCTTGATCACTTGGGACTGCGCTTTCGCCGGTAGTGCGCGCAGAACGGTCGGAGCGGCAACGGCGCCGAAGCCGACCTTGATCAGTGCGCGTCGTGAGAGTGTCTGACGTTTGGCCATGATCTCCTCCCCTGCGCGTCGTCAGACGTCCTGAACGCGCGCGTTTTTGAGATGCTGCAGCACTTTCGAACGCAATGCGGCCTGCTGTTCCGGGCTCCACTTCCGAAAGCCTTCACCCGTTTTGAAGCCGAGTTTTTTGTCCTTCACCAGCTTTTCGAGATAGGGCGAAGGGCGCGGACGACCGTCGATGTCCGGCAATACTGTCTTATGAATCGCCAGCGTCAAATCGGTGCCGACCATGTCGGCGTTTTCCAGCGGCCCAAGCACAGCGAGCCTGCGGCCGAACGCCGATTTGATCACGTTATCAATGGTCTCGGCGTCGCAAATCCCGTGCTCTACCAGCGCAACCGCCTCGCGCCACAACGCATGTTGCAAGCGATTGCCAATGAAGCCAGGCACGTCCTTCTTGACATGCGCCGGTTGTTTACCGGCCGCGGCGTGCAGCTTCATCGTGAAATCAATCGCCTGCGGGTTTGTCCACCGGGTTTCGATCACTTCGACCAGCGGCACGAGGTAAGGCGGATTCCACCAGTGCGTCCCCAGCGCGCGCTCCCGGTGCTTAAGACCCTCCATGATCTTGGTGATAGGGATGACCGAGGTATTGCTGGCAAGAATCGCATCCGACCGCACGTGCTTTTCGATTTCGGCGAACAGTTTCTGCTTGAGAGACAAATCTTCCAGGACGGCTTCGACAACATAATCGGCTTCACGGACTGCTGGTGCGAGGTCGGCGACAGGCGTTACGCGGTCCACAGCACGTTGATCGTCACCAAGGTCTTTCAGGTTGCTGAGAATGCGCGCTTTGGCGCTGTCGAGCGAGGTGGCGACTGAATCGTAAATTGTTACGTCATGGCCAGCGAGCGCGAACACCTGGGCGATACCGTGACCCATGAGGCCGGCGCCGATCACCGCAATACGCGCTGTCGCCATTGGTTATCCCGCCGTGTAACCGCCGTCGGCGTAGAGGATATGACCTGTATAGAAATCCGATGCCTTGGATGCGAGAAACAATAGTGGTCCCGCAAGGTCCTCCGGCTCGCCCAGGCGTCCTTTGGGCACGCGCGCGAGAAAGCCTTTCCGCACATTTTGCGCGCGCTCGGTATCCTCGTACATCCACGCCGTGAGCGGCGAACGAAAGACGGTCGGACCGAGCGCATTCACGGTGATACCGGTCTCGCCCCATTCACAGCCAAGCGCCTTGGTGATGCCATCGACTGCGGACTTCGATGCGCAATAGGCGGTGTAGCCGGCTGGATGTCCCAGTAGCCCGCGCGCCGATGAGGTAAGGATCACCTTGCCGCCAGGTTTGCCTTCTTGGCCCTGCTTGAGCATCTGCTTGCCGGCAGCACGTGCCATCAGCCACGACTGATTGACGTTGGCGTCCATGACGTCGAGAAAATCTTCGACCTTCTGATCGACGATCTTCGACACTTTGTTGAGGCCGGAAGCCACCACAAGAATGTCGACTCTGCCAAATTTGTCGACCGCCGCGTTTACGATCTTGTCGCAGTTTTCCTCCGAGCTCGGCCGTAGCGCGATGATCCCGGTCTTGCCCCCGAGCTTTTCGCATTCAGCCGCGACTTTCTTCAACTCATCGGCCTTGCTCGCCGCCAGCATCACATTGGCGCCGGCTCCTGCGAGTGTCTTTGCTGCCAACGCACCAAAGGCGCCCGACGCACCCGTGATAATGGCGGTCTTGCCCTTGATATCGAACAAGGAGAGCGGGTTCTTAAAAAATGCGTCGGACATGATGTCCTCCCGGTATTTTCTTGTCATGACCGGGCTTGTCCCGACCATCTCGTTTAGGAAAGCATCGCACTCCTGATCGAGATCACTGGGTCAAGCCCGGTTATGATGGGCCAAGCAGCCGGTCATTTTGGTGGATTGGCCACCGCCACCACGATGGAGCACACCTCATTGCCGCGGTTGATGATCTCGCGGGTCTCGTTCGGCTCGATGACGCATGAGTCATTGGCCTTAAGCACGGTCTCCTTGCCGTTGACAATGACGGTCAATTCGCCGCGCAGGACAAAATAAACTTTCTCGGGCGGAGAGGCGTCCGGACCAGCGCCCCCGCCGGGCAGGAAGTGCGAATAACCGAACACGAGCCCCTTGGTGCCGCCGGCCTCCGCGCCGAACAGACGGAGCGACGCATAGTTGCGGTGATTGGGGGCATCGTAGGGCTTTGCGTCGTTGAACCGCTTGACGTGCATTAGAACTTCCTCCCCTTCTCGATTCGAAATTTTTGCTTGGGGTCGACGATTGCGACTAACCGCACGATGCAGCCATCGCCACGGTCCCAGTTCCACGGAAAGTAAGCAAAAGTGCAGCGCTTGCCGGTGACCTTGTCGATGTCACCGCCGACGTTTTCGATGCCCATGATTCCGTTCTTGAACAAGATGCGATGCACCGGCTCCCATTCCGGGAAATCGTCCTTCCAGTCGCGGCCGCCCGACCACTCGCGATATTCCTCCGCCAAATGTGGATGCAATGGTCCATTGCGCTGCGGACCAATAGCGGTCGCGAGCGGATGATCGTTTGCCTGCGTATCGTGGCCGACGACCTTGACCTTCTTCTTCACGAACCACTCGCCGGCCGACGGCACGAACCCAGGAGCGCGGCAGAAGTAATCTTCGCTGTCCTCGTAGAACCTGTGCCAACCGGTATTAACGATCACCACGTCGCGGGGACGGATGATCTTGCCGCAAGCTTTTTCCAGGTCGTCACCCGTGATTGGTTCCCACTTGTTCTTTGGGATCGACACCACGATGCCGGAGCCGAAGAAGTGCGGCAGCGGCACCTCGTCGATGAACGGTGTGCCCTGGATCACATGTGCCGGCGCGTCGATGTGCGTCGTGTTGTGCATCGAAGTCGTGATGCGCTGCGACAGCACCCCCGACTTAGCCATGTAGTGGATACGTTCGATCTTGACGTCCTCGAAATAAGGCCAGTTCGGGGACTGATAACCGAAGCGGTGGGACAGGTTGTAGAACTCCAGCCCCATGCTGTTCTTGAGATTTTCTTCGAACATCACGCCGCGAATTCGTTTGGCCACGGCATCCTCCCTTGATATGAGCGCATTCGCGCTTGTTGTCGAAACCGCTGTCAGCTCCGCCGCATGCCATCAGGCTGCGGCGGAATTCACATGGCTCTCCAATGCATTTTTGGTGGCGATCAGACGTTCGGCGATCAACGCCTGACGATTTGCGAACCGTTGACTCGGCACCGGCACCGAAATGGCGACGGCATTGCCGAGCGGATCGTGGAGGGCGACGCCGACGGCGCAGATGCCGAGCGTGTGTTCTTCACGATCGTACGCGACGCCGGTACGACGCACGGTTTTCAGATCCGCGAGCAACGCGTCCAGACGGGTGAGCGTCTTCGGTGTACGTGCCTCGTAAGTTCGGCCGATCAGTGCTTCCACTGCCGTATCGGACAGTTTTGCCAGATAGGCTTTGCCGTTCGCCGTGCAATAAAGCGGAAAAGTATCGCCGACCGCAGAGACCGCGCGCAAGCGCTGTGAGCCGATGACCTGATCGATGAAGACAAGATGATCTTTCTTCACGGTCGAGAGGTCGACTGTTTCATGAAGTTCTTCCGAAAGCCGTTCCAGAAACGTCCGCGTCAGCGTCACGAAGTCGCTGCGGACCGACGCCGCCAGCCGCAGAATCGTCGGCCCAAGCCGCACGCGACCATTTGGCGTCGCCGCGATGACCAGCTTCTCGGTTTCCAGGGCGGCGACGATGCGCTGCACCGTGGAACGGGCAAGGTTCACGCGCTGCGCGATCTGCCCGAGGCTCAGGCCGGCGTTTTCTTCCTCGAGCGCACGCAGAATGGTGGCCGCACGCGCGATCACCTGCACCTGGCTTTTATCGTTGGTGACGAGTCTGCTCATGACGCTTCCCGCCCGACCATCGCGCCGGCGATCTTTGTCGCCTTGCATCGTGGGACACGATAGCCCAAAATCCGATACAGCTGGAAGAGGAAAACGGGGCAAATCGGTTGTCCGCAATAACGCGACTGTCCTGCGATGCGGACTGGCAGACGACTGGCAGACGACTGACATGACGACTGGCAGACGACTGTGATGAGGTCCGGAATCCCGTCTCGACTTGATCTGGACCTGATCTGGACTTGATCGGAGCCGGTCGGGACTGGCCGGAATTCTGCCTGAACCTGTCTGGACCTAACCGGAATTCTGTCTGGACCTGAGTGGAATAGGGAGGCCCATGGTCAAGAAGATCGCGCTCGAAGAGCATTTCCTGGATCCCGCAACCGAGCCGTACTGGCGTCCGACGATGGTCGATGTCGCGCCGGCCAAGACGGCGCAGCTCTATGCGAGCCTCACCGATTTCGACGAGCAGCGGCTGGGGATGATGGACAAGACCGGCATCGCGCGGGCGGTCATGGCGATCGCCGGACCCGGCGTGCAGGCGGAGCGTGATGGCGCCACCGCCGTGCGCGCGGCGCGCGCATCAAACGATTTTCTTGCCAGGCAAGTGCAGAAACGCCCCGATCGCTATTCCGGCTTTGCTCACCTTGCCATGCAGGATGCGAAAGCCGCTGCCGAGGAACTCGAGCGCTGCGTCCGCGACCTGAAGTTTTGTGGCGCCATGATCAACGGCCACACCAACGGCAAATATCTCGACGACCGTTCCTATGATCCGTTCTGGGAACGCGCCGCGGCGTTGGGCGCGCCGATCTATCTGCATCCGGCCGATCCGGTGGCGCCGCTGCCGGCTCTTGCCGGTTACAACGTGCTGGCGCGGCCGATGTGGGGCTGGGGCGTGGAGACCGGCTCGCATGCCCTGCGCATCATCTGCGGCGGCGTCTTCCACCGTTACCCGAAAGCCAAGCTCGTGCTCGGCCATCTCGGCGAGACATTGCCGTTCCAGCTCTGGCGCTTCGACAGCCGCTCGGCGCCCTATGGCTGGAACTTGCCGAAGCCGCCGTCGCAATATCTCAAGGAGAACGTCTGGGTGACGACCTCGGGCATGTACGATCTCCCGCCGGTGCGTTGCTCGCTCGATGCACTGGGGCGTGATCGCGTCATGTTCTCGGCCGACTATCCGTTCGATTGGCCAGGTTGCGAATTCCTCGACACGGTGCCGCTCGAGGAAAATCTTCGCGCCGATATCGCCTATAACAACGCGGCGAAGCTGCTGGGTCTTTAACCGCTCGAAGGGTGACGCGGGAGGCGTATTTCGCGTCGATGACCCGCACCGGCTTGCCGTCGAGCCAGGCGCGGATGTCCTCGACGACGTCGGGAAAATATTTCCGGTAATTCTGTTCGCTGACATAGCCGAGATGCGGCGTGATCACGACATTGTCCATCTTGCGGAACGCAGAATCGAGCGGCAACGGCTCGACATCGAAGACGTCGAGCCCGGCGCCGGCAATCGATCTTGCCTTGAGCGCCCCGATCAACGCCTTCTCGTCGACGATCGGCCCGCGCGAGGTGTTGATCAGGTAGGACGTCTTCTTCATCAGGCCGAGTTCCTTTGCACCGATCAGTCCGCGCGAGCGATCGCTCAGCACGACATGGATGGTGAGGAAATCGGCATTGCGGAACAGGTCCTCCTTCGAGACAAGATCGGCGCCCGCGGCCTTGGCTTTTTCCTCGGTCAGGTTCTGGCTCCAGGCGATTGTCTTCATGCCGAAAGCCTTGCCGACCGCCGCAGAGCGCTGGCCAAGCTTGCCGAGGCCGAGAATGCCAAGCGTGAGGCCCTCGAGGTCGCGGCCGATGGTGACCTGCCATGGCTCGCCTGCCTTAAGCCGCGCATTTTCAAAGCCGATCCGGCGGGTGAGTTCCAGCATCAGGCCGAAGGCGATGCCGGTGGTCGGGCTGCCGGCCGCCCCGGTTCCGCAAACTGTTATGCCGCGCTCGGCACAGGCTTTGACGTCGAACGAATTGTTGCGGGCGCCGGTGGTGATCAGCAGCTTCAGGTCGGGGAGGCTTTCGATCACCTTGCGCGAGAAAGGGGTGCGCTCGCGCATGCCGACCATGATGGCAAAGCCCTGCAGGGCCTTGATTGCCTCGTCCTGGCTGGTGAAAGGCTTGTTGAAGACCTTGATCTCGACGTCTTTGGCGACCGAAGACCAGTCGGCAAACCCCATCGCCACGTTCTGGTAGTCATCGAGAACGGCTGCCCGAACCATGCAAAAGCCCTTTCGCTGCGCCCGGAAAGGTCCGGGCCGCGCCACCTTAGGCTGGAGCAACGAAAGGAAAGGGGGTTTCAGGCCGCCGGATGAACGCCGTGCTTGGCGCGCCAGGCGGGGCCGGGGCCGCGCATGTAGTGCAATTCCGGGCGATAGGGGCGGACCACGTCGCGGGTCAGTTCACGCCAGAAGCCATTGAAGACGCTGCCAAGAATGGTGAAGGGGCGGGGCAGCAATGCGATTGCGGAACCCGAAAAAGCCAATATGGCTCGACCCATAACACTGCTCCCACATCGACCAGCTGGCGAACCGCTCCGGTCCGCTCATCCCTTGGTCGCCCCGTCCGGCGTCCAGGTTCATGGCGTGCGATCATGGCGCTGAAGCGGTTAAAATCAGGTACCGGACCGGCATACCGGCGGCATTTTTGCAATCAGCCTTTCCAGAGATTTACCGAAATCGCAGATGCGGGCCGCGGGCGCCGCGCGCTTGCTCTTTGCGGTTCCCGCCGCTACATCAGCCCCGCATTTCCCGACAAAGCGTGCGGCGGCGTGCGGAATCGTTCGCGCGTGATCTTGTCCGAAAACTTTCGGGGTCACGCGCGGCGCGCGCGGGCCGATTTAGGGCTGAAACAGCAGGATTTAAGGGTTCAATGAACGGTCGCCAATTCATCTATCACATGCAGGGTCTGACCAAGACCTATCCGCCCTCCAAGAAGGTGCTGGATGACATCCATCTGTCCTTTTACCCGGACGCCAAGATCGGCGTGCTCGGCGTCAACGGCTCCGGCAAGTCGACCCTGCTGCGCATCATGGCCGGCATCGACAAGGACTTCACCGGCGAGGGCTGGGTCGCGGAAGGCGCGCGCGTCGGCTACCTGGAGCAGGAGCCGCAGCTCGATCCGAAAAAGACCGTGCGCGAGAACGTGATGGAGGGGGTCGCCGCCAAGAAGGCGCTGCTCGACCGCTACAATGAGATCGCGTCCAATTATTCGGACGAGACCGCCGACGAAATGGCCAAGCTCCAGGACCAGATCGACTCCAAAAACCTGTGGGACCTCGACAGCCAGGTCGATCTGGCGATGGACGCGCTGCGCTGCCCGGCGGACGACGCCGACGTGGCCAAGCTCTCGGGCGGCGAACGCCGCCGCGTCGCGCTCTGCCGCCTGTTGCTCGACCAGCCCGAGCTGCTGCTGCTCGACGAGCCCACCAACCATCTCGACGCCGAAAGTGTGAACTGGCTGGAAGGCCATCTACGCAACTATCCGGGCGCCATCCTGATCGTCACCCACGACCGCTACTTCCTCGACAACGTCACCGGCTGGATCCTCGAGCTCGACCACGGCCGCGGCATTCCCTACGAGGGCAATTACACCTCCTGGCTCCACCAGAAACAGAAGCGCCTGGAGCAGGAAAGCCGCGAGGACGAGGCGCGCCAGCGCACGCTCCAGCGTGAGAGCGAATGGATCTCGTCGTCGCCGAAGGCACGGCAGGCGAAATCCAAGGCGCGCTATCAGCGCTACGAGGATTTGCTCAAGATCGCCAACGCCAAGCAGAACACGGTCGCGCAGATCACGATTCCCGTGGCCGAGCGGCTCGGCCAGAACGTGGTCGACTTCGATCATCTGACCAAGGGCTTTGGCGACAACCTGCTGATCGACGATCTCACTTTCAAATTGCCGCCGGGCGGCATTGTCGGCGTGATCGGCCCCAACGGCGCCGGCAAGACCACGTTGTTCCGCATGATCACCGGACAGGAAAAGCCCGACAAAGGCACCATCAAGGTCGGCGAGTTGGTGCATCTCGGCTATGTCGATCAATCGCGCGATTCACTCGACGGCAAGAAGACCGTTTGGGAGGAAATCTCCAACGGCCAGGACATCATCCTGCTCGGCAAGAAGGAGATGAATTCGCGCGCCTATTGTGCCTCGTTTAACTTCAAGGGCGCCGATCAGCAGAAGAAAGTCGGAACGCTGTCGGGCGGCGAGCGCAACCGCGTGCATCTGGCCAAGATGCTGCGTTCGGGCGCGAACTTGCTGCTGCTCGACGAGCCCACCAACGACCTCGACGTCGATACGCTGCGGGCGCTCGAAGAAGCGCTTGAGGATTTCGCCGGCTGTGCCGTGATTATCAGCCACGACCGCTGGTTCCTCGACCGCATCGCCACGCATATTTTGTCGTTCGAGGACGAAAGCCACGTGGAATGGTTCGAGGGCAACTTCCAGGACTACGAGGTCGACAAGATGCGTCGGCTGGGCACGGATTCGGTCATTCCGCATAGACTGAAGTACAAGAAGTTCTCGCGATAGGGATGTGCGGGCGGAGGCGAGCACGCCGCCTCTCCGTCGTTTTTTTTGCCGGCGATGCTCGTCGCGAGCAATGACGGGCGTTGGCTCAAGATCGCCGCGCCGGGCTGCCTACAGGGCCGGGCACCTGACCGCATCGGCAACCTGTCCGCTTCAACCCCGAAAGCGGACATTGCACGGTCACTAGGCAACGTCCGCTAGTGACCCAAAGCGGACATCGGCCGATGGGCCTAGCCAACCCAATCTGAGTAGTTACGATGCTTTACCCTGAGCTTGGAGAGGCAATGCGACGTCGCGAGTTCATTACGCTTCTCGGCGGCACAGTAGCGGCGTGGCCGCTCGCCACCCGTGCACAACAGGCCGAGCGCGTGCGCCGCATCGGCGTGATCTCGGCTGGCCGGGACGATCCGGACTTACGGGCCCGTAACGCGGCGTTTGTTCAGGGACTGGCGCAATTGGGCTGGACCGATGGCCGCAACGTGCGCATCGATTATCGCGCGGGCGAAGGCAATGCCGACGACCTTCGCAAATACGCGGCGGAATTGATCGCGCTCGCGCCAGACGTCATCCTGGCTCCTGGCGGCCCGGCCATAGAGCGGATGCTTCAGGCGACGCGCACCGTGCCGATCGTGTTTGTGATCGCGATTGATCCGGTCGGCTCCGGGTTTGTCGAGAGTCTGTCGCGGCCGGGCGGCGGTGCCACCGGCTTTATGCAGTTCGAATACAATTTGTGCGCGAAATGGCTGGAACTGCTTAAGGAGATCGCGCCGGGCGTGACGCGGGTGGCGGTTCTGCGGGATCCGGCCACCGCCACCGGGATCGGCCAGTTCGCCGTGATCCAATCCGCGGCGCCGTCGCTCGGCGTGGAAGTCATCCCAATCAACGTGCGCGACGCGCCTGAGGTTGAGCGCGCAGTAACCGCCTTCGCGCGCACTGGCAATGACGGCCTGATCGTGACGGCGGGCCCTCTGAGGGGTCATGGGAACCTGATCGCCGCGCTGGCGGCCCGGCACAAACTGCCCGCGATCTACCCGAACCGCTTCTACGTCGTCGGCGGCGGGCTGGTCTCCTATGGGGCTGACTTTGTCGATCAGTATCGGCGCGCGGCTTCTTATGTAGATCGCATCCTCAAGGGCGAGAAGCCAGCCGACCTGCCGGTGCAGGCGCCGACCAAGTACGACCTGGTGATCAATCTTAAAACAGCTAAGGCACTGGGCCTCACCATTCCGCACGCAGTACTTGCCCGCGCCGACGAAGTGATCGAATGAATGGCGGAATGTCCGCTATTGGCACTTAGCGACACCATGGTGCGATTGCTCGATGTCTGCTTTACCCCCGAAAGCAGTCATTCGCGAAACGGCCTGAAACAAAAAGAATGACTGCCTCGCGGCGGTCTCTGCCTCTCCGTTGTTCTTGCCGGTGCCAATTTCTCCGCGGGTGTGGGGAAGCTCGATCTTTGCCTCTCCGGTGTCATCGCCGGGCTTGACCCGGCGCGGCGGCCCGGCAATGACACCGAAATGACAATCCGCGTTGGCCTGATTGCAGCTTTGTTATTTGCGGCACTAGTGGCGCCCACGCACGCCGCCGACGCTGCGTTCCGGCAATGGCTGCAATCGACGTGGCCGGAGGCGCAACAACTCGGCGTCGCGCGTGCCACGTTCGACAATGCCACGCGCAATCTTGAGCCCGATCTCACGCTGCCCGATCTCGCGCTTCCCGGGCAGCCGGAGAAAGCGGCGCAGCAGCCCGAGTTTGTGCAGACCCCGGCGCAATATCTGCGCGAGCCAACCTTCGATCGCCTGGCCGCGCGCGGGCGCCAGCTCGCCGTGCAATACCGCGACCCGCTCGCCCGCATCGAGAAAGAATTTGGCGTGCCCGGCAATGTGGTGCTGGCGATCTGGGCACGCGAAACCGACTATGGCGGCTATCAACTTCCCCACGACGCCATCCGCGTGCTGGCGACGCAAGCCTATACCGGCAAGCGCAAGGATTTTTTCCGCAACGAATTCCTGCACGCCTTGAAGATGCTGCAAGACGGCGTGCCGCGCGCTGACATGCGTTCGTCCTGGGGCGGCGCGCTTGGCCTCACGCAATTTCTGCCGTCCGAATTCTACAAATACGCCGTCGATTTCGACGGCGATGGCCGCGCCGATATATGGCACTCGGTGCCGGACGCGCTTGCATCGGCGGCAAAGCAGCTTGCCGGTAAAGGCTGGCGCGCCGGCGAGCCTTGGGCGATTGAGGTGCGTGCGCCGGCCACGGCCGATTGCAGCACCGGCGTGCCCGAAGTGACGAAGCCGATCGGCGAATGGCTCAAGCGCGGCTTCGTCCCGGCCTACGGCCGCAAGCTCAGTGCGGCGGAATTATCGTATGAAGCCTCCGTGTTGCAGCCGGAAGGCAGTTACGGCCCGTCTTTCCTGGCACCGAAAAATTACTTCGTGCTCAAGGATTACAATTATTCCGATCTCTACGTGCTCTTCGTCGGCCACCTGAGCGAACGCATCGCCGGCGGGCGTCCGTTCGAGACGCCATGGAGCAAGAACGCGCAGCTCAAGACGACAGACGTCGAAACGATGCAGCGCCGTCTCACTGCGCTCGGCCTCTACAAGGACAAGATCGACGGCAAGGCGGGCATGCTCACGCGTGCCGCGCTCGGCGCCTATCAAAAGAAGAACGGGTTGAAGGTCGATTGCTGGCCGACCGCCACCGTGCTTGAGCACATGCGGCGGTGATCTGTTCTGGCCGCTCGTCCCCGCGCGCCTGCGTCCATCACTGTCGCTCTGGATTCCCGCTTACGCGGGAATGAGCGGAGAGATGACCGTCAGTCGCAAACCTGGACGCGGCGCATGCGGTAAGCGTAACCGTCCCACACCTGCTGACGCTCGGTGTGGCAGACCGGGCCGTCGACATAGGCTGGCGGTTCGGCATAGGCCGGCGGCGGCGCATAGACCGGCGCCGGCTCGACATAGACCGGCGGGCGGCTGTTTGCGATGGCTGAGCCGACGATAGCTCCGGCGGCAAGTCCGCCAACCACACCGGCGGCAACGCCGCAGCCCTGGCAATAAGCCTGCGCCGAAGACGGCAACGCCGCGGCCAGGGTAGCGGCCGCGGCGAGCGCGAAGATGGTATTTTTCATGGGGTGTCCTCTCGGGCCGATTTCTGTTCGGCGCGATCATCCACCCAAGTCGTTACGCGATCTTTAAGGGCAGATGAAACGCGGACGGCTCCAGCCGACGAAGTTGCCGTAACCGTCATGCATCGGCCGGCGGGCCCAATAGCCGCCCGGGCAGGCGACCGGATAGGGGGCGCCGTAACCCTGGTACACGACATAGCCCGGAGCCGGCCCGTAGTAGCCCGGCTGGCTGTTGGCAATCGCGCCACCGATGATGGCGCCGCCGATCACGCCTGCCGCAACGCCCGCACCAACCGCGCAACCGTAGCAACGCGCGTCGGCCGTGGTCGGGGCGCTCAAGGTGCCCACCGCCAAAGTGGCGGCCGTCGCAAGTGCGAAGATCGTCTTCTTCATAGGGTGTTCCCTCCAGGGTCAGGTCGGCAGTGGCCGACCTTGAGTGGTGAAGTCTGATTCAAACCTGTCCCCGTGCCGGGATAGAGACAGTTCCAATATGTCGGAAATTTGTTGAGCGCCGGCCCGCCCCTCTTTCCGAAAGGGCCCGGAAACGTTTTGCGAATCCGGGCTTTTTTTCTTCATGCGTGAGTTTGTCTGATTTGGCTAGTCCTTAGCCGCAGACCCGCACGGGCCGAAGGCGCCAGCCCCAGTTGGTCCAGACCCGCTGACGGGTCCAGTAGCAGCCGCCGTAATAAGCCGGGCCAGCTGCGTAGTAACCACCGGGGCCGTAGCCGTAGTAGGGCCCGTGTGCGGCCGAGCCGATGAGGGCACCGACCGCCAATCCGCCGATCACTCCGGCGGCGATGGCGCCGCCGCTACCATGCGCTTGCGCCGGTTGCGGGGCAGCCACAACCGCGAGTCCAAGAGTCGCGGCGGTTGCGAGAGCAGTGAGTGTTTTGGTTAATTTCGTCATGGCGCACCTTCCTTCGGTTCGCTGAGGTCGTACGCATTCAACGACCGCTCTATTCGTTTCCTGCGTATTTTCGCTCAGCAACAACAAACGTGCTTGATGCGAGGTTCCTGCTTTTCGCGTGAACGGCAGGTGAATGAGCTGTTCGGAATTGATCCAACAGGCTGTTTTTGCAGATTAAATTTTGGCAATGCTTGCGGCGACATGGAGGCAGCGACCGCCTCTCATGCAATTAACTGCCAACCTAGGTGACAGGCGGCCGAGCACGCGTTGCAGGATATTGGCCTGACCGGCACGCGCGGCCGAATGTCCCGCGATTTTTCGCGCGCGCCCGCGCGATCCTCTGGCGCGGCGCAGCCGCGATTTACCGGTGCGCGTTTTCGCGTGCCGGCGCTTGCCGCGCAAATGCTTGCGTTGCCGCAAGGCCACCCGTCCAACGTTGCGCAGGAATAATTTTTCCAGCGGATAGCTCAGCCGCCGCACCGCCGCCGACAGTGGCAGCCATTCCACCGCCATGATGTCTTTCATCAGATCGCGGCTCGGATTGACTGCCGCCTGCATATGCCAGAACTGAACGACCTTCGGCCGGCCGCGCGCGCGATAGGTAATGGCGCCGAGGAATTCACGCACGCGCACGCGGTGCCCGGTTTCCTCGACGACCTCGCGGCGGGCGCCGGCGAGCGCGCTTTCATTGAGCTTGAGCTTGCCGCGCGGCAACACCCAGTGCTCGTCCTTGGCGCGCTGCACGACCGCGATCAGCGGGCGCGCCCCGTTGCGCACCACGATGCCTCCCGCCGCATGGATAGTCTTGCGCGCCATACCGCCCAAACCCTTGGCCGTCTCGTTTAGCAAAATTGCGCAACGCATGCAGGGAAATGCGCGCGCTTTGTGCGCGCCTGTGGGCAACTGTTGGCGAGCGACCGGTGTCACAATTCCGTCGTGGCGCCAACTTCTCCGCTCTTGTCCGCATGAGCGGGCATCCAGTTCTTGTGAGCGCGGTGCTGGATCCCCGCTTTCGCGGGGATGAGCGGGATTGCGGCACGGTCGCACTTCGCCACGAGGCGGAATGTGTCGCACGCGCTTGCCAATTTCTCCGCTCATGCCCGCGCAAGCGGGCATCCAGTTCTCGTGAGCGCGGTGCTGGATCCCCGCTTTCGCGGGGCGAGCGGGATTGCGGCACGGCCGCACTTCGCCACGAGGCGGAATGTGTCGCACGCGCTTGCCAATTTCTCCGCTCATGCCCGCGCAAGCGGGCATCCAGTTCTCGTGTGAGCGCGGTGCTGGGTCCCCGCTTTCGCGGGGACGAGCGGGATGCGGCACGGCCGCACTTCGCCACGAGGCGGAATGTGTTGCACGCGCTTGCCAATTTCTCCGCTCATGCCCGCGCAAGCGGGCATCCAGTTCTCGTGTGAGCGCGGTGCTGGATCCCCGCTTTCGCGGGGATGAGCGGGATTGCGGCACGGCCGCACTTCGCCACGAGGCGGAATGTGTCGCACGCGCTTGCCAATTTCTCCGCTCATGCCCGCGCAAGCGGGCATCCAGTTCTCGTGTGAGCGCGGTGCTGGGTCCCTGCTTTCGCGGGGACGAGTGCGGCAGGGCGCATTCGCCACGAGGCGGAAGTGTCGCACGCGCCAGTTGTGGCGCCTCAACCTGTTCAATTGAACTTCAGGCCGGCTTCTTTCGCGATTTTGAGATTGAGTGCGATTTCGCGGCGGATCATCGCGTCCATCTCGCTTGGCGTGAGCGGCGCGGGCTCGACGCCCTGCACGGTCAGTTTCTGTTGCACCTCCGGCAGCGCCAGCGCCTTGACCGTTTCCGCATAGAGCCGCTCGACGATTGGCCGCGGCGTTTTCGCCGGCACCAGCATGCCGTTCCAGTAGTTGAAGTCGGAATCCTTGTAGCCTGCCTCCAGTGTCGTGGGGATTTCGGGCAGGGCAGGCGAGCGCTTGGCCGAACTGACCGCGAGCGGCAGCAATTGCTTGTTCTGGATGAAGGGCAGGCCGGACGAAATCCCGATGAAGATAAAGTCGACGCGGCCGGTCATCACTTCGGTGAGGGCTTCGGGCCCGCCGCGGAACGGCACATGCGTAACCTGCAAGCCGGCGCTGACGATAAACCGCTCGGCCGCCCAGTGGGTCGCGCTGCCGACGCCGGCGGAAGCAAAACTCATGCTGCCGGCTCTTGCTTTTGCAGCCAGGTCCTGCACCGTCTTGATGTCCTTCGACGGCGCGACCAGCAGCACATTCGGCACGCTGCCGAAACTGGCAACCGCGGCGAAGTCGTTCGCCGCATCGTAAGGCAGGTTCGGATAGGCGGCGGGCGCGCCGGAATGGGCGGCGGCATTGATCAACAGCGTGTAGCCGTCGGGTTCCGCCTTTGCCACTGCCGCCGAGCCCAGACTGCCGCCCGCACCGCCACGGTTCTCCACCACGATGGTCTGGCCAAGCTGGCGGGAGACCGGGTCGAGCACGATCCGCCCGAGAATGTCGATCGTGCTGCCGGCCGAGAACGGCACGATGGCACGGATCGGTTTTCCCGCAGGCCAGGCGGTTTGCGCCAGGGAAAAGCGCGAAAGCGCCGGCGCCGCCAGCGCACCGGCGGCAAGTTTGAGGAAGCGGCGGCGGTGTTGCGCGGTCATTGTGTTTCCCCCCGGAAGTGCGCGCCTGTCAGATGCGGCTTGCCGGCAATGATGCCACGGCTGTCACCGGCGGGAAGAGGTTAGGACGAAAATAATCGTTCCACGCGCGTGGGCAATCAGCGGTTAGTTCGCTGTGGCAGTTCGCTTAAATGCTGCGTCCTGCGGACGATCGGCCGCTATAACGGCGAGCGTGTGCTCGGCGATCATAAGTTCTTCGTCGGTTGGAATCACGAAGAGCTTCAGGCGGCTGTCAGGACGCGAGATGAGTGACTTTCCGCCGGCATTCGCTTTTGCATCCAGATCTGCCCCGAGCCACGCGAGCTTTTCCGCGATCCGCGCGCGCAACCCGGCTGAATTCTCGCCGATCCCCGCGGTGAATACGAAGGCATCTAACCCGCCGAGCGCTGCTGCAAGCATTCCGGCGTAGAGACCGATGCGGTAGACAAAATAATCGATGGCAAGTTTGGCGCCTGGCTCATCACCCGTTTCAAGAACGCGCATGTCATTGCTGATTCCCGACAGGCCTTTCAAGCCGCAATCGTTGTACAGGAACTTCTGGACGGCTCCGGCGCTCATTCCCTTCTCTGAAATCAGATAAAGCACAACGCCCGGATCGATCTGCCCGGGCCGCGTCCCCATCGGCAGCCCGTCGAGCGCCGTGAATCCCATGGTGCTTTCAATGCTGCGGCCGTCCGCCAACGCGCACATCGAGGCACCGCTTCCCAAATGTGCAACGATCACGCGGGACTTCGCGGTATCCGGAAAAAGCTCCTGCATCCGCTTAGCAACATATTCATACGACAATCCGTGGAATCCGTAACGGCGCACACCCTCCTTGTAGAGGAGCTCGGGGATTGCATAGTGATCCGCAACCGCTGAATGACCTCGGTGAAATGCCGTATCGAAACACGCCACTTGAGGCAGGTCAGGGTGGCCTTCAAGAATTGAACGTATCGGCGCGAGGTTGTTGGGCTGATGCAACGGAGCGAGCGGAATGTATTGCTCCAGCTTCTCAACGACCTTGCTGTCGATAAGCGTTGGCCGACTGTATGCAGGGCCGCCGTGAACGACGCGGTGCCCGACGGCAATAAGATTTAATTTCTGTGACGTACGCAGCCACGCCCCGGCCTCCCGAATTGCCCCAGGTACATCTGAAATGACATCGGTTGCGTATGTTTGATCGATGAGCGCGGTGCCGTCGGCGCCTTGGGCTCGCAGGCGCGGCCGCGTGCCGATGCCTTCAACCTGGCCTTTTATCAGCCGTTTGAGACGAGACGGTCCGCCGGTCTCGAAGACCTGAAATTTTACGCTCGATGAGCCCGCGTTGACGACGAGGATCGTGTCCATTGCGATCACGCTGCCGGCAGCGCCGCCTTGCGCCGACGAGCATCGGCGAAAAGCACGGCAGCTGCGCAAGAGGCCATCCGTGCGCGCACGGAATCCGCCCGCGATGTCAAAATAATCGGAACCCGCGCGCCCAGGACGAGCCCCGCCGCATCAGCCTTTGCCATAAATATGAGATTTTTCGCCAGCATGTTGCCGGCCTCCAGATCCGGGACGACCAGAATTTGCGCGCGTCCTGCGACCTCGGAACGAATGCCCTTTATTTTTGCCGCTTCGGGATCGATCGCATTGTCGAAAGCAAGCGGCCCGTCAAGCAGGCCGCCAGTGATTTGATCGCGATCGGCCATCTTGCATAGCGCTGCTGCTTCGATGGTGGACGGGATTTTCGATGTCACCGTCTCGACCGCTGAAAGGATGGCAACGCGCGGCACGCCTAGGCCGACCTCCGTGAACAGATCGATTGCGTTTTGGATAATGTCCCGCTTTACATCCAGATCGGGAAATATATTGATCGCAGCATCCGTGATGAAAAGGGTCTCGGCATAATTCGGAACGTCCATGATGAAAACGTGGCTTATGCGGCGCGCCGTCCGCAATCCTGTCGCGCTCGACGTCACTGCGCGCATGAGCTCGTCGGTGTGCAGACTGCCTTTCATCAGCAGTTCGCCTCTGGATTCTCGAATCAGCTGAACACCTTTCGCTGCGGCGGCGTCGCTGTGAGGCACATCGACGATCTCTATGCCACTGATGTCCAGATGATGCTCGCGGGCCACCGCAGATATCTTTGCAATTGGACCAACGAGGATTGGCTTGATGATACCGGCTTCCGCTGCTTCGAGAGGGCCGCGCAGCGATGTCTCATCGCAAGGATGTACGACGACGGTAGAGGCAGGGGGCACCACCTGCTTTGCTCGCGTGATGAGCCGATCGTATTTCGACTGAGGCGGATGGGCCCCTGGGCCGATCGCCGCGATCTCGCTGCTTTGCCTGGTGGACATGTTGATCCCTCGGTGATCTTTCGGAGATGTGTCAGGACGCTTTTGCCTGTGGTTTTTTCGGAACCTCACGAAGGTGAGTTCGCGCGCCGCCACCCTCGAGGCCGAACAGACGCGCCACTTCGCTCATTCTCTTGTTGTCGTCGGCGGACAATTCGCCGCGTGCGCTCATCACCTGTTTGATGAGTTCGTAGCCTTTTTCGCGGGCTTCCATTTCCGGCGGCAACATTGATGGAATTGCGGTGAGCGCTGCCTCCTGATCGATCAAAAGGATGTAAAACTGCTCGCGCACCAACGCCTTGAAATCTGCGATCGGCATATCGCCGTGCGACTCACGGATGCGGCGAGCCAACTCAAAGCCTCGTTCATCGACCGCGGCGCGGTTCATTCCCGCGTAGATCAGACCGCGGATAATGGCTGCGCGCAGGCCGCCGGCCGAAATGCGTGCTTTGAGCTCGGCGATCCGTTTTTGCAGAAGCTCATGGTGTAACGGATTTTTTGGTGCTTTGCGCAGACGTTGTGTTCCGGCGGGATCGACACCAACCGCGGCCTGGAGTGTCGGCGAGCCATAGATTGCAAGGAACATCCGCTCAGACAATGTCTCGCTTGCGTCGCGCCATGCGTCGAGCGCGGCGACGATCTGGTTGGAGAAGGTCTCCTGCATTGCGACAAAGGGATTGTCGCTGGCCACGTTTTTACGGTTCTCGCGAATTTGTTCAGCGAGCAAAGCAACCGAAGCCATTGCCGGGTTTTGATCGGAGAAGACCTCATATTGCAGGCGCAGGGGGTGCAGTTGACGCATCCAATCCGCCAGCGGCGCGTTGACAAGCGCGCGCACCATCGGCTGCATAAAGGTGCGGTAGAGGGAAAGGTTTAGTTCGGAGACGCGCGCGGCTGTTGCAAAGCGCCGTTCGTCGGCAAGATCATTGCCGCCAAGCGCGCGGATGTCATCGAGCGTTCTTGCCTCGCACCGCATCACCCAATTTCCGCTCGCGAGATCCGGGTTGGCTGTGCCCCCGGCCTTGTTCTCAAAGATCGCCTCATAGAGGCCGGGCGGCAGCGTATCGATCAGGTCGATATTGCTCGAAAACTCTCCGTGTTCCTTTTTGGCGACGCCACCGGAAACGAAGATGCCGAGATGACCGACCGATTCATGAATGGTGTAGACGATGGTCTGTCCGTAGGACCGGATGTCGTCGACGTTTTCATACAGGTCGAGAATCCAATCAAGTGCCTGTTGCGGGGGGGTGACGTTGTCGCCCTTTGAGCAGAAAACAACGATTGGGGAGCGAATGTTACGGAGGTCGAGCGTGGTACCGTCCGATGTTTCAATTCGCCCCGCGGCGAGGTTGTTGCCGACGAACAGTTCGTCGACAATGAACTGGATCTCCTCCGCGTTCAGGTTGACGTGTCCTCCCCACCACTTCTCGAACCCCAGATAGCGCGGAGCTTCCGTGTCGATCTTCGAGTAGAGGTTGTATTGCTTGGTCCAGAGCGTGTTCGCGGGATTCTGATTCTCGAAATTCTGCACCAGCCAGGCGCCGTCGAACTTGCCATGGCCAAGGTCGCCCGCAAGCGCGGTCAGCCAGCTGCCACCCAGCAGCCCGCCTGAATAACGCATCGGGTTTTTACCGCGCACGCCTGCCCAGTATGAAAGGGGCGATCCGGCAATGATAATAGGACCGAACAATTCCGGGCGAACGGCGGCCAGCATCATGACTGCCCATCCGGCCTGGCAATTTCCGATCACGCAGGGTTTGCCGCTGGCCTGCGGATGCGCCGCCGTAACCTTTTCGATGAATATCGCTTCGGCACGAGCGATGTCCTCGATGGTCTGCCCGGGAACAGGGTCCGGAAGAAAGCCGACGAAATAACAAGCGTGTCCAGCCTTCAATGCAACGCCAATTTCGCTGTCCGCTTTGAAGCCACCAATACCCGGACCGTGACCAGCACGCGGGTCCACGATGATGAACGGTCGCAATTTCGGATTGATCTCAACGCCTGCCGGCGGAGTGACGCGCACGAGAAGATAATTCACCGGCCGGTCAAGCGTGCGTCCATCGACGACCAGCTCCGCTTTATAGTCGAGCACATGCGGAACAGATTCGGCCAGGTGTTCCCGGTATTGATTGCCGCGCTGACGCATCACATCCCAAAACAGAACGCTGCGTTGGCCGGCGTCGATCATGTACTCCATCGCAGGCGCAAACATGCCAAACGGCGAAGGAGAAGCATTCGTTGCGGATGATGTCGGCTGCATTGGACGCATTGTTGTTCCCTGCGCGAACAGCGTTTTTTCTAGTCTTTATCTAACGCTTAAAAAATAGCTCCCCGTTGACACACATCAATGAACCGAAAATTGCTATGGCCATCATAAGAACCAGACAATCGGCAGAAACAGAGAGGTATCGTGTTATGGCAAGCAAAGACACAACCACCTCAACGGCTGCGAAAGCGGGCACGCCTCCATTCCTTCTCGATTGGGGACAGGAGCGTACCGAAGCAGCGATGGGTTTGCAAAAGGCAGTTTTGGAATCATACGAACAGACCAGCCGCGCCTGGCTAGATCGCATGCAGTCGGAGGTTTCCCTGTGGTCCGATCTGGCGAACAAGCTGAGCAAGACTCACACCCTTCCGGAAGCGCTTGAAACTTACACGAAATGCGTTTCCCAACGGATGCAAATGGCCGCCGACGATGGGCGCCGGCTCGTCGACGAGGCCCAGCAGATTACGCAAAAAATCGCACAATCGATGGGCAATGGATGGCCGACCGCAAGCACGTGAGCGCCGGTGCATTAAATAAAAAATCTTGCGAGGCAGGAGGGCGCCAATGGAACAGGCGTATGACGTGCAAAACGTATCCATGCAAAACGCATCAATGAAAGGACAGCCGCAGGATTGGGCCAAACTCATTCGCAAGCTTCGCTGGATCGGTATGGAGGACGAGGCATGCCGCCTGCAAATGGCGGTTGGCAGTCTTCCTGCGGACCAAAGAGGCACCGTGTCTGCCGGTCCGTTCAGTACAGACTGAGGTGTCAAATTAGTTCGACGCGCCGCGCGGGGCGTGCGACGTTGCGAATGCACTCTGTTGCTCTAAATCAAATTGCGCCGCACTAAGGGTAAGTACCGTTTGCGCACAATTTCATTCCTTGCTCCGACAAGGCCGCAGAAATGGCTTCAAAAATCCTGGAATGGAGAACGGACGAATCATTGGCCGTCGGGAAAGGCGCCACTGTGCAGCAGTTTGTCGCGACCCTTGGCAACGATCGATTGCAGATAGATATCGCTCCTTGGGGCGAAGGCCATCTAAAAATCAACGGTCGCGAAATCGTGCACGTCGACGATGCCAAAGATCGGCGTCAAGCCTTTCGTACGATCAAACAAATTGCAGACCGTTACGTGGAAACACACATGACCACATCTGAAAGCAAGAAAGGTTCTGTCATGCTGCCTTTGGTGAAAGCCAAGCTCCTCGAAGGCAAGAAGGGCCTGATCGTCGGCATCGCCAACGAAAACTCGATTGCCTGGGGATGCGCGAAGGCGTTCCGGGCGCTCGGCGCCGAGGTTGCCGTGACGTACGTGAACGACAAAGCCAAAAAATATGTTGAGCCACTCGCCCGCGCGCTCGAGGCGCCGATTGTCATGCCGCTCGACGTCAACAAACCGGGACAGATGGAAGCGGTTTTTGAACGTATCGGCAAAGAGTGGGACAAACTCGACTTTGTTGTTCACTCCATCGCCTTTTCGCCAAAGGAGGCGCTTCAGGGCCGCGTCGTGGATGTGTCGCGAGAAGGTTTTGCAACCACCATGGATGTGTCCTGCTGGACCTTCATTCGTATGGCACACTTGGCGGAGCCATTGATGCGCAAGGGCGGCACACTGTTCACGATGTCGTACTATGGCAGCCAGATGGTCGTTAAAAACTACAACATCATGGGCGTTGCCAAAGCCGCACTTGAATGCGCGGTCCGCTACCTCGCAGCGGAACTTGGCCCCAAGGGCATTCGCGTGCATGCGATTTCCCCCGGTCCGCTCGCCACGCGAGCCGCATCGGGGATTCCCGAATTTGATGCATTGCTCGACAAGGCGAAAGCGAAGGCGCCTGCACGCAGCCTGGTCAGTATCGACGATGTGGGCGCTGCCACGGCGTTTCTGGCGCACGACGCCGCGCGCCTCATCACCGGCGAAACTCTATATGTCGATGGCGGCTATCACATTATCGACTAGTGGGAAACGCCCTGCGTTGCGCGGTGCTATTTTTTGCCCCAGCCTAGCGAGATGCCTATGTCGCCCGGCATTCCGCCTGGCCAATCGACGATTTGAAATTTCAGGCGATACCCGCGCGCCTGCATATGTTTCTTCCAAAATTCATAGAGCTCTTTAGGCAATCCTGTCAGCGTTTCTTCCCAACCTGGTTCTTGCTGGTTGATGGCGCGGCCATGATCCGTGAAGAGCGTATTTGGAAAGCGGCCAACTTCTACTTCAGTCAGACCGTTATTGACCGCCCTGTTGATGATCGCAGCCGCGCGCTTTAGCCGCTCGTCATCAGATACTCCGGACGGCCCCTTGAGCTTGTCGAGCAATGCCTTCTTTTCGGCCTCCATGGCTGCTTGCTTGCGCACATATTCCGACGCTTTCTCGGCTTCAGCGACGGCCATTCTCTTACTGCACTCTTCCGCACTCGGCAGGAGATCGTCAGCTTTCGTGTTCATTGCTGGTCCTCCAAAAGACAGACTCGGTCGATCGACTGCACCACAATCAGCTTGCTTTATAGAACGTTTCTGGGCTTTCTTTTAGAAAATCACAACCTGACAAGTTTTGACCTAGGTCAACAAGCGGCTGCCGTTCAACGGGCTGAATGGTTTTCCGCCACCTCTTTTACAAGCGCGAACCATATTGATGGCCAAAATGGCGAGCAAAGATTTCAAGAAAGACGACAAGAGCCAGGCGAAGATGAAGCGCAAAACTAGTGAAGTGCGCGCCGCCGCCGCTGTTGGCGGCTTGTAAATTCATTGAACAGGAGACCGCCAGATGTCGAAAGACAAGCAGAAGAAGCGCGGGGGAGTTGAGGCGGCGGCCTTGTCCGACAAGATTAGCCGTAAGGAATTCGACAAGGAACTCGCAAAGCTCCAAGTCGAACTGACCCGCATGCAGACCTGGGTCAAAGAGAAGGCGGCACGCATCATCGTGATATTCGAGGGCCGCGACACCGCAGGCAAAGGCGGTGTGATCAGCCGGATCACTGAACGTACGAGCCCGCGCGTCTACCGGCACGTGGCCTTGCCCACCCCCTCCGACCGCCAGAAGAGCCAAGTCTACATCCAGCGCTACATCGCGCATTTCCCGGCGGCAGGCGAGATCATCCTCTTCGACCGCTCCTGGTACAACCGCGCCGGGGTCGAGCGAGTGATGGGCTTCTGCAGCGACAAGGAGTACGAGCGGTTCCTGACAATGACCCCCCTGGTCGAGCGGGAGATGATCGTCAACAATGGTATTATCCTGCGCAAATACTTCCTCGATGTCAGCCGGGACGAGCAGCGGCGCCGGTTTGAGGCCAGAATCCACGACCCGATGAAGCATTGGAAGCTGAGCCCGATGGATACCGAATCGGTGCGGCGCTGGTGGGACTACACCGCAGCCTATCAGCGTATGATTGAGGCTACCGACACGCCATGGGCGCCTTGGCATATCGTCCCCGCCGACAATAAGCGGCGTGCTCGGTTAAACCTGATCCGCCATCTGCTCGACAGCGTCCCCTACAAGAAGGTCAAGGTAGACCTGCCGAAGATCCCCGAAACGCAGAAACGGCCCAAGGGTGCTGCCGAGGGTCTGAGCGCGGGTCGGCCGATCCCTAATCACTACTGAGGCCGACGCGTTAGATCTGCTTGCGTAATGCACAAAGCGGAAAAATCTTCGCTGTTGCTTCGCAAGCGACTTTATTACTTGCGAACTTTCGATTGTGGACCGGGCTTTGACCGCTGACGGCTCCTGGCCTTTGCGCCAAGGAGACTGTCAAGCGTTACGGCCCTGGCGATATCTCCGACTCTTTCGCCCAAGCCATCAGATCGCAGCAAATCGCGCACCCATCCATGTGCACCGACGACGCGCAGCGCAATGCCTCGGGCGGTAAGCTCATTGCACAATTCGTGCAGCATTTGCGAGCCGGCGAGGTCGAGGTAGGGCGACGCCGATAGATCGCAGACCACAAGATGAATTTTGGGTCGATCCTTGGCGCGAAGGCGTTTCAGGACGGATTCAAGAACCGTATCAGCATTGACATAAATCAGCGAAGACTCGGGACGGAAGGCGATGACGCCGCGGAGCGGTTCATTTTCCGGGTGGCGGGCAAGATCGGAGTAAGTGTTCGTTCCGGGAACGCGGCCGAGAAAGGCCACATGGGGCCGTGACGCACGCGCGAGCAGCATCACGACCGAGGCGAGTGCGGCGAGCAGAATGCCCTGCAGGATTCCCAACAAAAGCACAGCGACAAGGGCGATCGTTGCGGCGTAGAAATCCATCCGGCTCACGCGCCACATCCGGAGCATCGCTGCAAAATCCAGCAATCCGGACACGGCAATCAGCACGACGGCAGCCAGGACAGCCTTCGGCAAATTTTCCAGAAGCGTTGCGAAAAAGACCAGGCAGAGCGCAAGCGCGATCGACGCAAAGACGAGGGCGAGAGGAGTGCGCGCACCTGCCTTGTCGTTTACGGCGGATTGCGACAAGCCTCCTGCGACGGGATAGCCATGCCCAAGCGCTGCCGCGAGATTTGCCGCCCCGATGCCGAGAAACTCCTGCCGCGCATCGAGCACATATCCATGCCTCGCAGCAAATGTCCGGGCTGCGGACACACCCTCAATGTAAGCAAGCAACAGGCATCCGACTGCGAGTGGGAAAATCCCCTCCACGTCGCGCATCTTCAACGCGGGACCTTGCAGGGCAGGCAGGCCGGAAGGAATCTCGCCAGTTATCGGTACGCCAAGGGCGGGCAGACCGAGGACTGACGCTGCAATGATTGACAATGCGACAACACCGAGCGCCGTTGGCCTTCCGGGCAGCAGACGGTCGCCGGCGATGAGGAACATGATCGCAGCAATCCCGACCCCCAATACCGTGTAGTTCACCTGGCCAAATTGCCCGGCAATCAAAACAAGCCGCTCAAAGAAATTGTGGCCTCCACCCGGCACGCCAATGAAGCTTGGCAGCTGGGTCATGGCGATGGTCAGGGCCGCGCCAGCTTTGAAGCCGACAAGAATGCTGTTGCTGATCAGCTTGACGAGCGCGCTCAGTCGCAAGGCCCAGGACATCACGCAGAGCAGGGCGACAGTGAACGCTGCGAGACTGGCAATTTGCGCGTAGCGTTGCGCGTCTCCTTCCGCCATCAGGCCGACTGATCCGGCGACCATGAGAGAGATCGCCGACGTCGGCCCGACCGCCAATTGGCGCGATGAGCCGAGCAACGCGTAGCCAATCCCACCCAGCAGATACCCATATATACCGACCTGAGGTGGCAATCCCGCGAGGCTCGCGTAGGCGAGCGAAACTGGAATTGCGTAGGCCGCGAGCGTCACTCCGGCAGCAATATCGCCACCCAACCAGGCAGCACGATAGTGCGCTAACCAGAATGCCGCCGGAATATAGCGGATCCATTTCACGCGGCAGCCCTTCGAAAACTCACAGAAGGTCGATTAACCGGGAGCGAAAAAAGAGAGCTGTGGCCAGGCTACGGCAGCTTGCGTCGATTGACCACGGATGGATGCGATGGCGTCAACCTCTGGAGCCGTGTTCGGATTAGCGATGATGCGAACGCCGAGTGGCTAATTCAAAGCAAACCAGACCTTCGCAACAAACGTGGCGCTGCACCAGCGCGAGGCCAAGCCTTCAGGATTCGTGACAGGATCGATGCTGCCGCCTGGCCTCGCGTTGGGGTCCCCGGTCAAGACGAAGCAGTTTTCCTTCGACAGATTGGTGTCATAGTAACGCAGGTCGAGGTTCAAGATCTTGTGGGTGAAGGTCACGCCGGCCTGCCAGTTGAGATAGGCGGGTAACGGAAAGCCACCCAGGTCCTGCGACTGATTGCCAAACCAGGAATAACCGGCGCCTGCCGTGAACGACACGCCGAGGTTCGCCGGCAGCATGCCACTCGGGACGTCGTAACCCAGACCAGCCGCCGCGTACCAGCTCCAGGCGCCGGTATTGGAGACGTTCGGCGAATAGGCGAAACCCCCGGCGACACGGAACGATTTCGTGATCCGTTTGGTCGCGCGGATAGTCGCCTCCCAATAATCAATGCCTTTGGCCATGCCGACTAATGTTTCGCCGGGATAGAAGTAGTAGGTAGCACCCAGATCGAAATCGATATCTCCGATCTTTCGACGCACGCCGCCGCTTACCGCGATTTCGGCAGCCGGTTGCGTCGGCAACTTGACGCTGGCAACCGAAGCCCCGGCGTAGAATTCGGCAAATGCCGCTTCGATGGCGGCGCCGACTGCCGGTTTGTGATCGGATAGCGTCGTTCCCCGATAGATGTAGTCGGATGCAAGCCCGGCGCGGACCTCATACTCAAACTGGTTGGTCGTCCGATCCGCCGAAACCAATTTACCTTCGGTCGGGGACCAGCCGCGTCCACCGAGATTGATCATGCCGCCAGAAACTTCAGCGGGCACTTGTCCATGCGCCGGACGGATGGCGACCGAAATGAGGCATATCGTGGTGGCCACGGCCACCGCGCTCGCACGCGCACGACCCAATTCAGTCGATCGCAAATGTCGCTCCGGCTCAGCCCCTTCACGCGCGAGTGCCATCGGCGCTGGGTTACGCACGATGCTTGTGTTTCTTCAGCCGGAATGCAAGCGCGATCTCGACGCATTACGCCGGATCGTTCTGGCCGTTCAATGGATCTGGGGTGGCAACAGATAAAGCGTCATTGCGAAAATCAGATACACGGTCACGACAAGCACCCCAATAAACCACGTCGAACGGCCGGTGTTGCTCACAAAACTCGCGGTCATTGTCGCTATCAGTATCATTGCCACTGCGCCCGGCCAGAATTGTAAATTCATCGGCGTCGGGCCGATGACGTAGCTGGCAAGGACAAGCGCCGGTGCGACGAAGAGCGCAATTTGGGACGCGCTTCCCAGCGCAATGCCCACGCTCAGGTCTAGCCTATTTTTGCGGGCGGCGGATAAGGCGGACACCATCTCTGCGGCAGCCCCCACCAGCGCCACAATGATGAAGCCGACAAATGCGGGAGATATCCCAAGCGCTGTTGCGGCCTGCTGAACCGACTCGACGAAGACCTCACTGACAAGGGCCACCAGCACCGTAACACCCGCCAGTGTCGCCAGTGAAAGGCCCAATGACCATTGCTCTTCGCCGGACTCCGCGTGGTCCGCGCCGGCAAAGAGTTCGCTATGTGTCTTGAGTGAAAACAGCAAACCCAGCCCGTACGTCACGATGAGCAGCACAGAGAGGCCCGTGCTCAGCGTCTGGGTGAATTTTGCGGTTGTGGCGGTGGCATCGGCGTCGATCACGACTGATGGAACCAGCATCGCTATCGTTGCCAGGAAAAGCAGGCCGGCCTGAAAGCGGGCGTTATTGCGGTTGTATTCCTGCACGTGATGTTTCAGCCCGCCGAGCAGAAACGATGCGCCCAACATGAACAATGCGTTGGTGACAATCGCCCCGGCGATGGAGGCCTTGACAAGAACGTATTGTCCGGCGCGCAACGCAGCCAGGGCGATGAGCAGTTCGGTGAGATTTCCAAGTGTAGCGTTAAGCAGGCCGCCGATCATATCGCCCGTCCTGGCGGCGACCAATTCCGTGGCTCGGCTCAGCAACGCGGCCAACGGCACGATAGCCATGACGGAAAGCACAAACAGAAGCGTGTGCGCTTCCGGCTTGAGTACCTGCGCGGCCAAAACCACAGGTACGAGCGCCAACGGCCAGAGTAACGGATTGTGCCGGATTTCCCTGAGTAAAGGAGTCACGCTAATCTCGCCATCTGTGAGAAGACAGGATCAATCCCGGCCGCGTCGGGCTCACGGAGCTTAGGGCCAAGGCGATGGTGACGCAAAGCCTCGTCGCACACGCAGACCGCCAGTTTGAGGCGCGTCAAAGTCGAAAAGTGCAGATAATTTAGCTGTGTCAAGCAGGCGTCGCCCGACGGGTCGCCAAATGGGGGGCCAATGAAACTACCTGATCGCGTACTCGAGCCAGGCGAACGGATCGCGGAGATTCTGTTCGGCCTGATCATGGCCCTCACTGTCACGGGCGCAACAAGTGTCGTCACAGCGGACAAATTTCAAATCCGGACCATGCTGATTGCGGCACTCGGCTGCAACGTAGCCTGGGGCATTATCGACGCCGGAATGTATCTTATGGGTCGCCTGGCCGAACGAGGTCGCAACGCCTTGTTGTTACGAAAAGTTCGTGCGACAGCCGATCGTGAAAGCGCTTACCGCATCATTGCAGACGCTCTCCCGCCACTATTCACGTCGATTGCTCAGCCGACGCAGCTGGAATTGATCCGGGAAGGATTTCTCCGTGTGGCGGATTCCGAAGCACGCCCCAGACTGATCGGGCGCGATTGGCTGGGCGCATTGAGCGTTTGCATTCTTGTTATCCTGTCCACTTTCCCGGTCGTAATTCCCTTTATTGTCTTTGAAAACGCGCAATCGGCGTTGCGAATCTCCAATGCTATTGCCGTCGTATCGTTGTTTTTTTGCGGGTTTGTTTTTGCGCGCTATGCCGGGCTTCAGCCCTGGGCAACGGGGCTTATAATGGTGGCCGTCGGCGTCGTTCTGGTGGGCATTGCGATAGCCCTCGGAGGATGAAATTCGCAATCACCGCACGAGCTGACCGAATGGTTAGCGACCAAACTGACGGAGAGAATTAGATGTCAAACTATTTTGCAGCAGTTTCGGCACTGATCTTTGCTGTAGTGGCACTCGCGCACGTCATGAGGATCGTTAAGCAATGGGCGGTGCAAATTGGGCCATTCTCCGTACCCATGTCCGTGTCGTGGGTTGGCTTTGTCGTCGCTACCCTGATCGCAATTTGGGGCTTGATGCAATTAGGCCAATAAATTGGGCCAAGGCGCTTGGGCCAAGGCACTGGGCCAAGGCACTTGGGCCAAGGCACTTGGGCCAAGGCACTTGGGCCAAGGCACTTGGGCCAAGGCACTTGGGCTGAGTTATTCGGTCGCCGACGACGTGATCAAACGGTTGGTGCGACGGCCGCCGCAATTTGTTTCGCACCATAGTAACAGATAACCTCCTCCACTGTTTACATCCAATGGAGTGTGAAAATGTCAAACTTGGGTGCTGGAATGCTCCTTTCCACCATTTGTATAGCATTCAGCTTTTCTGCCAACGCATTCGACCTGAGCGGCGCCTGGACCGCCGATGATTCGAATTGCGGCAAGGTGTTCGTGAAAAAAAACAACAAAATTTCGATGACTAGGAACTCCGATGTTTTTGGCGGTGGCTTTATAGTTGAAGGGAATCAAATGAGAGGGCAGTCAAAGACGTGCAAGATAACCAGTCGCAAGGAGGAAGGTGGCATTCTGCATTTGATTGCCTCGTGCTCTACCGACATAGCGGTACTTGGTACGCAGGAAGTCAGCGCAAATATAGATTCTGACAATAAAATAACCCGGATTTATCCTTCGTTTCCTGAAATGGGAATTTCCTTCTATCGCTGCAAACTTTGACCATTTGCAGGCCACAATGTCCGCTGTTGGCACAAAGCGGACATTCGGGTGACGCCGGCCAATGTCCGCTTCCGGGATAAAACGGACATGACGTTTTGCACTGCAAATGTCTGCTTTTGACCCAAAGCGGCATCAGGGACGAATGATTGCGGTGAATTTGTCGCATTGCAACGCCTGAACCGCGGTGGGCAAACTATGAGGATCGTTGGCGGACGCGGGGGGCGGCCGTGTGACGCAATACTCGAAATTTTTTGCTGGGCTGTGCGTCGCGATCTCGACCGGGTTGTCGATCGCACTGCCGTCTTCAGCTGCAGCTGGCAACAATTCGTCTGACATACTGCATCGTCTCGCTCAGCTCCGGGATCGCGCCCAGGTGACACAGCCTGCAGCCGCCGCCGTCCATAGTCCGGGCGATGCGGTGGTCACGGGTTTCTCGGGCGTTCGGCCACTGCAGCAGGTCGCTCCGGGCGTCGATCCGCTCGACAAGACCTTCATCGATATGGACGGCCCCGCCGTCCGCATCATCGATCTCAACAGTCCCGGCGCGCCGGCGCTGGGCCAGGTAATGCTCGCGCCCATACGATTTACGGCCACCGCGCGACAGGTCGGCCAGGTATTTGCGGTGGCGCAGGACGACGCAGTGCCGCCCAACATCTATGTCGCCGCAACCTCGGCTTATGGGTTGCCGATTGTCGCCGCGCAACCCGATCGCGACGGCACGTTGCGCAGGCTTCTCCGGGGCGAAGCGGGTGCGCAATTCATGCCCGGATTGTTCGGCCTGCAGGCGGCCGGCGGCGGGGCCGGATCGATCTGGAAGATTGATGGCCGCACCGGGGCCATCAGCCTGTTCGTCAATATCCAAAATAGCGGGGCGGGGCTGGGCGACATCGCCTTTGATTCCGAGCATCGGCAGTTCTTCGTGTCCGACCGAGCCAGCGGGCTGATCCACCGCATCGGGCTCGACGGCGTTGCGCGCGGCACGTTCGACCATGGCACAGCCGGCCGCGCGGCGGTCGGTCTCGCGCCCGTGCCCGACCGTCCGGAACGCCGTGTCAACATCCAGAACCCAGCTTTCGATCCCGGCGATCCGCAGAGCTGGAACTATCCGGCGCCGGCCCGACGCACGTTCGCGCTTGCAGTGTTTCAGCACCGATTGTTCTATGCCGTGGCCGAGGGCCCTCAGGTTTGGTCGGTGGGATTTACCCCCGACGGCGGTTTCGCCGGCAATGCAAGTTGGGAGCTGAGCGCACCGCCACCCCCGCGCCCAACTGAGATCGCTTCGATCCTGTTCGATGCCGAGAAGCAGATCTATCTCGCCGAGCGCAGCGCGCCCACTGGCGCCTATGATTTCAAGGCACTGGCTGTGGCCGGTGACGCAAGAGTGTTGCGCTATCGGTTGCGCCAGCCGAGCGATATGCCCGGGCCGGGCCGCTGGGCTCCGGTGCCGGACGAATACGCCGTCGGTTTCCGGCCCAACTATCGCAATACCAATGGTGGGCTCGCACTCGGCTACCGCTCCAACACATTTGGCGCCTGCGGCGGCACGCTATGGACCACCGGCGAGCAATTGCGCGCGGCGAGCGATCGCGCGCTAGCGCAACAGCTCGCTGCGTCCGGTCCGCTCGCGCTCCGCGGCGTGCAGGGCGTGGCGGTCGACCTCCTGCGCCCGCGCAACGTGCCGCCGCTCACAAGCCAATTTGTGAACTACGACGAGCGTATTCCGGAATCGATCACGCGCGAGCAAACCGGCCACATGGGCGACGTGGCGATCTGGCAGAACTGCGGTGCGCCGCCGCCGCGGCTCGCGTTGACGTGCCCGATCGGATTTTACTGGAACGGCTTCACGCAAATCTGCGAGGTCGTCGCGGGCTTTGCCTGCCCGCCCAGCTTGTGGTGGGACGGGGCCTCGTGCGTCGCCATCACTTGCCCGGCGGATCAGCAGTGGAATGGCCGGGTGTGCATGTGCCCGCCCGATGCGACGTGGAATGGGCGGCGCTGCGTGTGGCCGCCGCGCTCCTGTCCGGACGGAGCCACCTGGGACGAGAGCGGCCAACGTTGCGTACCGCCGCGCAGCCCGTGTCCTGTCGAAGGTTGTCGGCCGCCGCCGAGCTGTAACATGCCGGGCCAGATGTTGGAGAACGGGGAGTGTGTGTGTCCGCCCGGGCAGCATTTAACAAGAGGCGGCTGCGTCTGCCCAAGCGGCGAGTACTGGAACGGGACGACCTGCGATTCCAACAGCAATGGCGTAGGGGTCAATCCGCCCCCGTCGGATGGCGGACCGCCATGCCCGCCGGACCAGCTATGCCCGGTTAATCCACCGGGCGATCAGCAGGGGAATTGCCCACGAGGGCAGATCCAGCGCGGCGATCTCTGCATTGTCGTTGACCCGGCCCGGTGCCCGAGCGATCGACTCTTCGATCCGGCTCAAAATCGCTGCGTCTGCAACAGCGGACGAGAGATCAATGGCGCATGTCTGCCCGACCTCGGCAGGATCACCCCACCGCGCGGGGACTTCACCCCGCCGCCGGCCTTCTGTCAGGGCTCCGTGCGTTTGGGCCCGGTCAGCATGGCGTTCAAGCTGGTCGGCGGAACGTGCTGTCTGGGAAATAGTCTGGGAAATTACAGCTGCACATTGAAGCCCGCGGCCGGAGCCTGTCCAAGCGGAACGGAATACGAATTAAGGGTGCCGTCCTCATCGTCTCCCATTTGCTGTCGCGCCGACAACACGTGCGGCCCGCCACCGCCGTCCGAAAGTAAGGAGGAACGTTGTGCGAGATTGTACGCAGGCAACGTCACAGAACTTGCCCGCTGCCTTGAGGGAAACGACAAACAATGCGAGCCCGTGCGAGAAAGTACAGAGGATCGGTGTTGGAGATGGTTCGGTCCAAAACACGGCCCCTTAGATCCGATAGCTTGGGAAAAGCTGGCCACTTGCAGGGCGGGAGGAGCTTGGAACCTGTGCTTTGCAAACAGCGATTGCCGTGGGGGAGCCTGCTGTGGCCGTGACGGCTATTGTCATACTGCGGGATCTCAGGCGACCAGCGTCCCAGCATCAACACCGCAGACGTGTCCGGAAGGACAGACGCAGCAGGGCGGCCGTTGCGCACCGGCCTGCACCGGCGGCCGGGTTTGGAACGGCGAATCTTGCATCTGCCCGACCGGTACCTGGAATGGCACATCATGCGGCACAGCGAGCGAGGCGACGAGCGTACGACCGAATTGCCGCAAGGGTGCTAGTTGGAACGGCGAGGCCTGCGTCTCAATTCGCACGCAGCCGAAGTGCAAGCGCGGCACACGATGGGATGGCGAGCGCTGCCGCCCGATCTCACGCCCGCCGTCGACCGGGGCTGAATCACAAACGACGCCCGGCTTCAGCATCGGAATTGGAATCGGAGGTGGTGGCGGAGGCCCGGGCAGTCGCGGACCACGCGGACCCGGCCGCGTCTCTCCGCCGCGCGGTGGCGGCGGCACCGCGAATTGAGGGTCGGAACTCGGTCTTTCCGATGGATCGTTGTGTCCGCTAATGGCACTTAGCGGACATGCCTTTTTGCACCATTGAGCATGGCTGTGCTGGCTGGACTCGGCGGTTTGTTTGTAAAATGGTGGTGAAGTGTTTCTTTTTCCACCGCTCGGGTCTTTCACTGCTCATTCCCGAAGAGGACGCGCGTGCACATGACCTCAATGACGGTTCACCTTCGTGGTATTCCGGATACACAAGCCGCGCTCGGCTGGGCGGAAGGGCATACAATCGTTGTTGACCGCCCGGACGGAAAAGCCGGCGGCATGGGTCTCGGGTTTAATGGAGGACAGCTCCTCGGTCTCGCGATCGGCGGCTGCTTCTGCAACGATCTGCAATACGTTGCCCACGAGATGGGTGTCTATCTGACCTCTATTGAGGTCGATGTCACGGTTGACCTGGAGGGAAGCCCGCTGCTCGCGACACATGCGAAAATCCGAGTGGCTGTGGAGGCGGCCGACAAATCCACGGATGTGAACAGCATCATCCAGCGCACGCGGGACATCTCGACCGTCAGCAACTCACTTAAACGTGGCGTGCCGGTTGAATTTCTGAACGATGCGTAGCGTTGCGAGGTTCTCGCCTCGCGATGCCCGCTATTGCCACTTAGCGGACATCCGCGTCACAGCCATAGATGTCCGCTTTCGGGGGTAAAGCGGACATCCCGCGGACTGGTCGCAATGTCTGCTTTGACCCAAAGCGGACGTCGGTGACTACTAGTCGCATGGTACCTTGGTCCAATATGTTGCCGTCCCAATCATCAGCAAGCTGGGTATAGGACATCCACTGCTAACGGGCAGCGCGCCGTGATGCAGAAAAAGCAAGTGCTTACAGGCTCGTCTGCTGATCGCCGCCAGATTTTTCGCGGCATTTCCGGACATCGATCATTCGATTTCTCAAAAACGCTTTTGCATGATTGCAATCAGCAAACTGTAAGGAACAGCATTCTCGCGCTTCGACGAGGTCCTATCAGTTACCGCCGCAACACGACGATTGTGTGCGAGGGGGACCCCAACGATTACATCTTCCTAGTCGTCAAGGGTGTTGTTCGAAGTTGCAAGACCTTTCAGGACGGTGGCCGCCGTATCGTCGCTTTTCATTTCCCTGGCGAGCTTTTTGGATGGAGCGGCGATCTCATGCATTCGCTCTCCGAGGAAGCGGCAACAGACACGCTGGTGTTGTTTATAAAACGCAGCGCTTTGCTTGCCGCTGCCATTCAGGACAGCAGAATTGTAAATTATCTATTGGCCGCCACAACGAATGAGCTTCGACGTGCGCAAGAGCATTCACTATTGATAAGCAGGAGTGCCGAATGCCGCGTGGCAACATTCTTGATTGATCTATCAATGAGGATGGGAGAGGCGAAGTATCTCAATCTGCCGATGTCTCACAATGACATTGCTTGTCATCTTGGACTTAAAAACGAGACGCTTAGTCGGACCATCACTGCACTGGAGAGATCAGGATCAATTGCGCGTGCATCGTACCGCGCGTTAGCTTTGCGAAACCGTGCATCGCTCGAACGCATGATGAGCAAATGTCTGCTTTTTGCACTAAGCGTCTATTTAACCTCATTGGCGCAATACCCGCTTTTGTAGCAGAAGCTCGCGAGACATTCTGGGTCAACGATTGTTAGACTGGGGCGGGAGGAAGCGAGTTGCGTTCGCTCCACCCTTGCTGTTCTCCGCTTCCCCGGCAGAGGAATTTACTATGGCTGAAACAACCAAGCTCTCCGTCGGCCGGGCACTCGAAAAGCTGCGCGGTACCGATGCGCCAAAAGCGAAGATGGCGAGGCTCGACGAGAAAATTGACACGCTTGACGAAGAGACGCAGCGTTTGAGAGCGATGAGACGCCGCCTTGAGCGGGACCAACGAGCCGGTCCGGTCATGGATGCTCAAGAGGCGAACGCAAGGCGCGTCACAAAGCTGAAAATATTGGGGATCATAATCGGGATAGTCATCGTGATCCCGATCTTGGCGTGGAAGTGGGGGCTTTTGTAGCCGTATCAAATTTCGGAAAGACCGCCGCGAGGCGGTCTTTCTGTTTCGGCCAGTTATTTCCCCAATGTCCGCTTTTGGCACTTGGCGGACATCAACCCTGCTTCGCCTGGGGCTACTGCAAAGATATCGTCAACCCGCTCACACTGAGCGATGCCGAAAATCCGACCTGCCGTCCCTGCAATTGCAGAACTACGCCGTTCGAGTTCTGTAGCGTTGCTACTTTTGCGCCGCCCGCTACTGCTATCCCGGCAGAGAGAGCCGAATAGGCACCTGCGATGTCCGCCGCGGTCCGAAGATTGGAGGCGGTACCAACCAAGTCCATCCCCGACACTCCAATGGTACCAGCGCTAACGCCGCTGATGCTCAGCCGATAGCGTTTTCCCTGGAAGGTCAAAGTGCCGGAGCCGCCGCCGACGCCGACGATGAACCCGACCTTAGTAATTTTAAGGCGTACCGAGCCGGTCTCTGCGTAGGATTGCGAGACAGCCCCGGCCAGCATGATCGCCGCCGCCAAAATAACCGCACTGAATTTCGTCGCACGAAAGAGACCAAGCATTGCTGCCCCCTGACAATATCTTTCCCGGTTTCAATAATCGCTAGAGCTTATAGCCGTACTTCTTCATACAGGCCGCGCCGCGCGTATAGCGCACATTCGATTGAGTCGTCGTCCCAGGCGTGCCTTCCTTGTCCAAGATTGACTTGCACTTCGCGTACGCCTGATCGTACGTGAGTTTCTTCTTGGCGGCGGCCAATGCATTATCGGCAAAACCAAAAGCTGCAGCAAGCGCAACGGCCAAAAATGCCACAAAAAGCTTGTTCTTAGGCGCCATCGCTTCCTCCTTTGATATGAGTTTTCAAAGTATTGCCTATCGCCGCCGGAACACTTTGACCCAAGTCAATAGACAGGCAGTCTGCATTGTTGTCATCTGCATTGAAAGATCTAAATTGGCTTTGAGCCGTCGACGATGCTGGAGCCAGCAAAATATTCGGCGATAGACCGGCTGCGCGACGGACGCAGGGTCGAAATACGTGCCCTCAGGCCGGAAGACGAGGGCGATTTTTTAGCCGCTATCGATCGTACCAGTGCGCAATCGCTGTACCGCCGCTTCTTCGGTGCAAAGCGTGATTTTTCAGAAAAGGAACGCGCATTCTTTCTCAACGTCGACTTCACCAATCATGTCGCCCTGGTTGCGGTGGTCGAAGCCGAGCGCCGCGCCGTGATCATCGCCGGCGGCCGCTATGTCGTTGTGCGACCTGGAGCGGCGGAAGTCGCTTTTGTTGTGGTTGACGACTACCAGGGGCAAGGCATCGGGGCCGCATTGTTGCGTCATCTCGCGGCAATTGCCCGGAGTGCCGGCCTAAAAGAGCTTGTTGCCGAGGTTTTACCGGAAAATATCTCGATGCTGAAAGTGTTCGAGAAAAGTGGCCTCAAAGTGAGTACGAAACGCGAGCCTGGCGTGGTGCATGTCGCGCTTCAGCTTGGTTGATCCGAATACAGCGATTGATGTGCGATGCAACCTGAGAAATTAATCCGTTCGAGATTGAAAACTCCAAAAGCCGCTGCGATCGCGGGAATACTGTTTTCCGCTCTGTTTGTTGCGGCATTTTCGCTGCTACGAATTGTTGTTCCCAGTGATCCCGTTTGAGTCTGGAGAATGGCTCAAGGCGAATTCCAATACTGTAAATATTGCCTTGAACCTCATCCCTTTTGCCGGGATCGCGTTTCTTTGGTTTGTCGGCGCATTGCGCGATCGGCTCGGCGACCTTGAAGATCGTTTTTTTTCGACGGTCTTCCTCGGGAGCAGTCTGTTGTTTTTGGCTACGCTGTTCACCTCAGCCGCGGCGATAGGTGCAATCATCCTCGCCTTCGCTGTCGACTCCGGTAATCTGGCGAACTCTGCGGCGTTCCACTTCGCGCGCACGTTGGCGTATAACGTCGCGAATATCTACATGGTCAAGATGGCGGGCGTGTTCATGATCTCCACGTCCACCGTTGTCGTCTACACCAATATTGCGCCGCGTTGGGTCGCGTTGCTCGGTTTTGCCCTCGCGTTGCTTCTTCTATTCGGGAGCACATATTTCTCGTGGATATTTGTCGCATTTCCGTTTTGGGTCTGCCTGATCAGCGTTTGCCTCCTCATTGACAAGTACCGTCGCTAGCGTGCCGAAGCGTTATTGTAACGTCTCCATGCCCGAGCCCCCTCCCAATCCCTGGGAATCGCTCGTGCGCGCAAGCGCGCGGTCCTCGGGATAAACGAAATACTTTTCAATTTCACGATCGAGTAGCGTCAGCTCCCGTTGCAGAATAGGGTGCCGATGCTTGGGTAATGTCTCAATGAGATTCTCGATCATCGCGCGCAGTCGTCGGACAACTTGTATATTTTGCGCGCCGCAATACCGTATTTCGGTGAATGACAAATGCACGAAATCTTCCCAATTGGGAGTCCGGAAAATCACCCGCAATTGGCCTGATTTATCCAGTATTTCATCAACACGCAAATTCCGGTTGCCAGCCTTGCGAAGCAGACGATGAAGCTGGTCAATTGCAATGACGGCGGTCGTCGGATCGTTGATCGCCGGCGACAAAGCCTTGAGCGCAATATCAACTATAATGCGGTATGCAAACGTCGGATCCTGCTCCAACGTCCGTTCAGGCCCGAGCGCAACAGTTGCACGCAACTTTCGCTCATCGATCGACGCAGCACCGCCATACAAATTGTATAGCGGCTCATCGACGGCAATAAAATCACCAATTTGAGGTACAAATTCGATCACGCCGTTCGATCTCTTTGCCTCAGCTACGAGTTCATTCAAATGAACCGCAAGAATTATTTCCGATGTCCCTCGATGCTGAATGACTCGGTCGGGCCTGCCAAGTTCATGGCGATGACCCTTCATCTGGTTCGGGCCCAAGCTCGGATCGGGATAAACGCTCTCGATAACCGCAAGACCTTCCTTTCCTACGAGCGTTACAATGCTGATCGGACGCAACAGCCTCGCGGCGTAGTCAATCAGATAAAGAAATGCCGCAAAGCAAAGGATGCCAAGACAACCAGCCACAAATATAACGAGCTCAAAAACAGTCGTCTGTATCTTGTTGATCGCGCTTATCGAGAACAACAACGTAAAGACGAAAAGACCAGTCGAGTATCTGACAACGTTATTGCGTAACAATATGGTGGCAATAATCCGTGGGGTCAGCTGGCCACTTGCGACCTGAAGGGCAACGAGCAGAGATCCAAACGTGAAAACCAGCAAGCTTAGTGTCGCCGTTATCAAAGCATTGAGCATCGCTTGCGCGCCTGCAACGCCGATGTCCAGGAAAGCCCAGCCAAGCCAGCCGTCCAGTCGGTGCAATACGCGCGTTGCGATAAGCTCAAGCGGGATGGCGATAAACGGAACGACCCACAATGAGGATCTGATGTAATTTCTGAGGCGGTAAAATTGCTGCCAGTTCATGAATTCGGTGTCCTCCGCGCCCGATCTCATCGCGAAGCCGGTTCCATTTTTTCCTATATTCGCGTTTTTTAAGCTAATTGTCGAAGGCCGCAGTTGACCCAACTCAAGTATTGCGACGCACCATTTGGGGATGTCGCTTGATCCAGGTCAACGCATTTGACTGTGTTCTGACTGAGCATACGATCCATTCAGCCGATCACGCGAGTAGTACTCAGGGAGGCTCAAATGGAAGGCACTGCCGCGCTGGCAAAGAAAACATTCGAGCAAGACCCGTGGCGAAACTTCAATCCTGGCGAATGGCAAGGTTCGATCGATGTAAGGGGTTTCATCGTTCGGAATGTGACCCCGTACACCGGTGATGAAAACTTTCTTGTAGCCTCAACTCCTCGAACCAAGGCCGTCTGGGCCAAGCTGCAGCCCTACTTTCGTGACGAGCGTACAAAGGGAGTTCTTGCGGTTGACGCCAAGACGCCTTCGACACTGTTGGCGCACAAGGCCGGCTATATCGACCGCGAGAATGAAATAATTGTCGGCCTGCAGACCGACCAGCCGTTCAAGCGGGCAATATTCCCGTACGGGGGTCTACGCATGGTCGAAGCGGGTCTGAAGGCCGCTGGCTTTGACGCCGATCCGCAAGTGCACGAGGCGTTCACAAAATATCGAAAATCGCACAACGACGGTGTGTTCGACGCCTATACGCCCGAGATCATGAAATGCCGCAAGTCCGGCATCATCACCGGGTCTGCCCGATGCATATGGCCGCGGCCGCATCATCGGTGACTATCGCCGCGTTGCTCTCTACGGCACCGACCGCCTGCTCGAAGCCAAGCGGGCTGAACGCGCGCAAATCGATGACATGTGGCCGACGGATGAAGTGATTCGTGTACGCGAGGAATTGGCTGAGCAAATGCGCGCGCTCAAGGACCTCGCGGCGATGGCAAAACTCTACGATTGCGACATCAGCCGTCCGGCGGCGAATGCCCAGGAGGCGGTGCAGTGGACCTATCTCGCCTACCTCGGCGCCATCAAGGAGGCGAATGGCGCGGCCATGTCGATCGGCCGCATTTCTTCGTTCCTCGACATATACATCGAGCGCGACCTTCGTGAAGGCGCGCTGGACGAAACCGGCGCCCAGGAGCTCTGGGACCAGCTTGTCCAGAAGCTTCGAATTGTCCGTTTCCTGCGCACACCCGACTACGACGCATTATTCAGCGGTGATCCCTACTGGGCGACCGAATGCGTGGGCGGAATGGATCTGGACGGGCGCACGCTTGTCACCAGGAGCAGCTATCGCATGCTGCATACCCTCAAGAAATTCTTGGTCCGGCGCCCGAGCCGAACATCACGGTTCTCTGGTCGAAAAACCTGCCGGAGACCTTCAAGCGATATTGCATCAAGACCAGCCGGGATACTTCGTCGCTGCAGTATGAAAACGATGATCTCATGCGGCCGTTCTGGGGCGACGACTACGGCATTGCGTGTTGCGTATCGGCGATGCGGCTCGGCAAGCAGATGCAGTTCTTCGGCGCTCGCGTAAATCTCGCAAAAGCGCTGCTCTATGCCATCAATGGCGGCCGTGATGAAGTCTCGGGCGACCAGATCGCGCCCGCAACGCCGCCTGTGGCCGGTGAATTCCTCGAATACGACGAGGTGATGGCGAAGTTCGACATAACAATGGATTGGCTCGCCCGCACCTATGTGCATGCGATGAACTGCATCCACTACATGCATGACAAGTATTTCTATGAGCGCCTTGAGATGGCACTTCACGACCGCGACATCCTGCGGACGATGGCGTTCGGGATTGCCGGCCTCTCGGTTGTGGCCGACAGTCTTTCCGCCATCAAGTACGGAAAGATGCGTGTCAGCCGCGATGCGACCGGGCTAATCGTCGACTACCAGAACGAAGGTAATACCGCGACACCGCAATTCGGCAACAACGATGACCGAGTTCGACAAGATCGCGTGCGACATCGTCACGAGCTTCATGGGGAAGATCCGCAAGCATCCGACCTACCGGAATGCAGTGCACACCCAAAGCGTGCTGACGATCACCTCGAACGTCGTCTACGGCAAGGCGACTGGAAATACGCCGGACGGACGCAGGAAAGGCGAGCCTTTCGGGCCCGGAGCCAACCCGATGCATGGCCGCGACAGCCACGGTTGGCTTGCGTCCTGCCTGTCGGTGGCGAAGCTTCCGTACAAGGACTTCACAGGACGGCATCAGTTACACAGTGTCCGTCGCGCCGCAAAAGGCACACCTGTCTGAAAAGCAGCTTGTCGACGAAGCGACGAAGGCCTTTGACGTCTACTTCGATCACGGCGGGTTCCACATGAACCTGAACGTCATCGACAAGGAAACGCTGGAGGACGCGATGAAAAATCCGGACAAGTACCCGCAGCTGACCATTCGAGTGTCGGGCTACGCCGTCAATTTTGTCCGTCTGACGCCTGAACAACAGCGCGATGTGATCAGCCGCACCTTCCATGGCCAGATCTGAAACTGGGGAGGTGTTATGTCAGAACTACAATCACTGGAGGCAGGCAGCCGATATGACATGCGCGTTGGACTCTCCCCCGACGCGCCGGATGAAGATAAGTTTCAGGACGATGGGCAGGGCGCCTTCGGTTACTGCCACTCCTATGAGACGTCGTCACGTTACGATGGACCCGGTTTGCGTGTCGTTCTGTTCGTGTCCGGTTGCCTTCTGCGTTGCACGTATTGCCACAACCCCGACACGTGGCACCTCAAGGACGGCACTTACGTTTCTGCACAGCAGGTGCTCGACCGCCTCGGTAGCTTTGCCTCCGCGATTCGGACGCTTGGCGGCGGTCTGACCATTTCGGGCGGCGAGCCCATGGTGCAGCTTGCCTTCACCAAGCGGATATTCGCCGGCGCCAAGAAGATGGGTCTGCATACGGCCATCGAGACGTCAGGCTTTTTGGGCGCCCGCGCCGATGAGACGTATCTTTCCGCGCTGGATCTGGTCTTGCTCGACATCAAGAGTTCGAATCCAGACACCTATCGCAAGGTCACGGGCCGCGACCTTGCGCCGACGCTGCGGTTTGCCGAGCGCCTCGCCTCGATGGGCAAGCCGGTGTGGGTTCGCTTTACGCTGGTGCCCGGCCAGACGGACGATCCCGCGAATGTTGAAGGCATCGCCAAATTCGTCGCACCGATGAAGAACGTCGAATGGGTGGAGATCCAGCCATTTCATCAAATGGGTTCCTTCAAGTGGAAGGCGATGAACCTCGAATACAAGTGCGACGACACGCCCGCACCGACGCCTGACCTTATCGCTCGCGTGATTGAACAATTCCGCACCGCGGGCTGCCGTGTTCGCTAGCCGGCCGCTGCGCGGGTCCGCACCAGGATTCCAGGAGATTTTGTCATGATCGATCTTGCGCGCGATATCATTGGGACCCAACCCATTCTCACGGCGTTTCTCGCCATCGGCTTCGGTTATCTCGTTGGACAAATCAGTATCGGTGGCTTCTCGCTTGGCGTCGGCGCTGTCCTATTTGTTGGCCTGGCCCTCGGCGCATTTTCTCCAAAGGCACAGATCGTCGGGCCCATCGGCCTGACCGGACTGATCATGTTCCTGTACGGAATTGGAATCCTCTACGGGCGACAGTTCTTTGAGGGGATGAGGGGTGTTGGCCAAAAGTACAATCTGCTCGCATTGGTCGCTTGCGTCGCCGGTCTCCTTATGGCGCTTGGCCTGGGTCATGCTTTCGGAATCAAGGTAGGCCATACGCTCGGCATTTACGCCGGGTCGATGACGAGCACCGCCACGCTGCAGGCCGCGCTCGACGTGATGCAAAACAAGGAACCATCCATTGGATATTCGATTGCATATCCATTTGGGGTCATTGGTCCGATCTTGTGCATTTATTTCATGACCCGCGTGGTGAAACCGAAATTTCCACCGAAAGCGCAGCGATTCCATATGGGCGAAATTTCGCTGGGAGAGAAAATCACCGACCAAACACTGGCCGAGCTCACCAAGCAGTTGCCGAGCGGTGTCCAGGTGACGATGGTTCGCAAGGGAGGGCAAAATATCGTTCCGGGAGCCGACATCGCGCTGTCATCCGGCGATGGGCTTATGATCATCGCAGAGAGCGAGAACGCCATTGCGGAAACAGCCGCGCGGCTGGGACGGCTGGAACCGGGCCGGATCGTCAAGGATCGTTCTGCCCTGGACTATATTCGCGTCTTTGTCGGCAAAGCCAACGTCGTGGGCGTGCCGCTCGCCCGCCTTCCTTTGCCTGCTGGCTTTCCCGTCCATCTGTTGCACGTGAGACGCTACGATGCCGACCTCGTGCCGACGCCCGACCTGACGCTTGAATTCGGCGATCGCGTCGGCGTGCTGATGCCACCTGACCGCAAGGAAGAGGTGAGACGGTATTTCGGCGATACCGTAAAAGCGGCCGCAGAATTCAGCTACGTCTCGCTGGGACTCGGCATGGTGCTGGGCGTGCTGCTCGGGTTGATTCCGATTCCAATTCCCGGCGTCGGCACCGTCACGCTTGGCATCGGTGGCGGACCGCTGATCGTCGCCCTCATTCTTGGCAAGTTGCGACGCACGGGGCCCATGCTCTGGGTCATGCCGCTGCCGGCAAATATTGTCCTTCGAAACTTCGGGCTGGCAATGTTCCTTGCCACAGTCGGTGTCAATGCAGGGCAGCCGTTTGTGCGCACCATTGCAGAAAGCGGTCTGACAATGCTGTTCATTGGCGCCGCCGTCCTGTTGACGACAGTGCTGATCGTTTTGCTGGTCGGCTACTATCTCATGAAGATTCCCTACGACGATCTTGTTGGCGTCGCATCGGGCGCGACCGGAAATCCCGCCATTCTGGTTTATTCAACCAAGATGGCGCCGACCGAGCGGCCTGACATCGGCTATGCGATGATCTTCCCGTCAATGACCATCGTAAAGGTTATCGCCGTGCAGGTTGTCGGCCTCCTTGCGGCCACAGGTGCTGGCGGCTAACGGCGCCCATGAGAAATAAATCATCCCGGAACGAGGTCGCCCCGCCTCAGACGGTCACATTCGACGCCATCATGCCGGCGGCGATGGCTCTGCGCGCGGAAGAGAGCGGTGTCAAAAGAGCGTCGACCGACCCGGTAACCTTGCTTGTGCTCAGCGTACTGGCGGGCGCGTTCATTTCATTCGGTGCGATATTCGCCACAACGGTCAGCGCGGGGTCGGCAGATTTACCCTATGGAGTGGCACGCCTTCTCACCGGGCTGGTATTTTCAGTCGGACTGATACTGGTTGTCATTGGCGGAGCGGAGCTGTTTACCGGAAACAATATCATTGTCATGGCCTGGGCGAGCGGCAAAGTGAAAACGCGCGCGCTTTTGCTCAATTGGGTTCTTGCATTTCTGGGCAATTTTGTTGGCGCGTTTATGACCGCCGCCCTGATGTTCTACACCACGCAATACACGTTCGGCGGCGGCGCGGTCGGGCTGGCCGCGCTGAGCACCGCGCACGCGAAAGCGTCGCTGGCCTTTGTTCCGGCGCTCATGCTCGGCATTATGTGCAACGCGCTGGTGTGTCTGGCCGTATGGATGTGTTTTAGTGCGAGAACGACCGTGGACAGGGTTCTCTCGATCGTCCCGCCGATTGCCGCATTCGTCGCGGCCGGATTTGAGCACAGCATTGCGAACATCTACTTCATTCCAATGGGCCTGTTTATCAAAGCCGGAGCGCCGGACTCGTTCTGGAGGAACATCGGTAAGACGGCGGCAGATTTTCCAGAATTGACGTGGGGCAATTTCCTTGTAGGCAATCTCGTTCCGGTGACGATTGGCAACATCATCGGCGGGTCGATCATGGTCACCGCCGTCTACTGGTTTGTTTATTTGCGAAAGAGAAAGCCGTAGGGCCGGCAGTCCTGTTTGTCGTAGCGTTATCGTTGTTCCGAGCCCGCGGCGTAGGAGCTATGTGCCATTGCTTTTCGTAGCACTTCAAAAATGACTGCGGTCGACCATCCAAATAACAGCACGCCATTCATTGCTGTCATGGGGCCAAGGAGCCGCCAATCCTCGACTGGAATTACGTCGCCGTAACCGAGTGTCGTGTAATTCACGAATGCGAAATACACGAGCTTGGTGCCGGGGGGTGCGGCATCCAAAATCGAGTAAGCCAGCGACCAAACTATTACCTCGGAAGTGTGCGCGGCCATTAAGACCGAAACGGTCGCAATCATGACGCTAATCAAGAACAACGATGGCTGCCGCGTGTATTTTGTGCTTATCGCTTGTGACACGCGCACTACCGCCGTCATCACCAATGCGTGTATTGTGATGTTACAAATACTGACGACGCCGCCTGCCAGAAATTGGTTCAACATGGCTATCGATCACCTTGCGGGATCCCTTTTTATCCGACGCGAGCACGGCTTGAAAAGCAATGAAATTGACGAGAGGCGATAAGCTTGCACTGGTCGGAGTTACCCTTGGCTGGCTGATTGCTGGCGCGGTAACGACTGGCGCCATCTATATCGTCATGCACTACATGTTGAAGTACTGGTAGCGCGTAGTGTCCGGCCCAAAAAAGTCTGTTGCGCGCACCCCTGCCGCTGTGCCCTAGTTTTGCCGGGACATAACAGGGGAAACGCCAATGCCGACCATGACCTGGGATCATATTCATCTGCGCACGCCCGATCCGGAGGGAACCGCGAAGTGGTTCGAGCGCATGTTCGGCGCCGAGGTGATCCGCACGACGCAACAAGGCAAACCGCGTATCGATATCAAGCTCGGCGGCGCCATGATCTTTACGGCCCAGGTCAACCCGGGCGATGGCGTCAATCCGGCGCCCACAACGCCCTATCAGGGCCTCGACCATTTCGGCTTTGCGGTTTCGGGCATCGACGCCATTGCCGCCGATCTCAAGAAAAAGGGCGTCGAGTTCACCCAGGAGCCGCATTCGCCGCGTCCGGGCATAAAGATCTGCTTTTTGCGCGGTCCGCAGGGCATTTCGATCGAATTGCTCGATCGGGATCCGAAATATTCCTGATAGTCCGGACACGGGCGTGCCATGATTGCTTGGGACAAGCCGGCGGTGCCGGTTGCCTGTCCGGGCGGCGCGCACATAATCAAAACAGAAAGCCGTTGCGGGCAGGAGGTTTCATGCGTGTGTTCGGACTGGCGGTTGTCGCGGTGCTAATCCCGGCGGCAGCCACTGCCGCCGATGGGCGGTTCGAACGCAGTCTCGAGATGTTGGCGCCGGCCGAACGGCTGGAGCAACTCTGCGATTACACGGCGATGACGCGCATCCGCAGCGAAAGGAAAGATTTTCGTCCCGACCGCGCGGTCGCGAATGCGATGGCGGAACCGGTCGCAAAAGGCGACACGCTTGAAGTCACCGGCGGAGCGTTTCGCAGCAAAAAGAAATGGTACGCGCTGACCTATCGCTGCACGGCAACGCCCGACCACCTCAAGATCGTTGTATTCAACTACACCGTCGGCGATGAAATCCCCGAAGCCAAGTGGGCGTCATTCGGCCTGTGGCAGTGAGTGCGCGCCACTATTGATGTTGCACCACCACTTTGGTGCCAAGCGGCACGCGCGTGTAGAGATCGACCACATCGTCATTGACCAGCCGGAAGCAGCCGGACGACACCGCCTGGCCGATCGTCTCCGGCGCATTGGTGCCGTGGATGCGATAGACGGTCGCGCCGAGATTCATCGCGCGCGCGCCGAGCGGGTTGCCCGGGCCGCCGGCCATCCAGCGTGGCAGGTAGGGTTGGCGCGCGATCATCTCCGGCGGCGGCACCCAGTCCGGCCATTCGCGCTTGAGCGAGATCTTCTGCGTGCCGCCCCACTGGAAACCGTCGCGGCCGACGCCGATGCCGTAACGCATCGCCACGCCGTTGCCCATGATCAGGTAGAGGTAACGGTCGGCCGTATTCACGATGATGGTGCCCGGCGGCATTTCGGTCCGGTAAAGCACCGATTTGCGGCGCAGCTCGGACGGCAGGTCGGCGTCGCGTCCGGTATGGTCGACGCCGGGGTCGACATCTTCCATGGTCGGAGCCGACGATGGCAGCAGGCCCCCCTGCGCAAATGTCGGCGAGCCAGGTGCGAACAACAATGCAAGAACCAAAACCCGCAACCGAAACATAGTTAGTTCCCTCGATGATGACGCCTGCGCCCCGCCTCAGTGATTGTCTTTGATTTGCGTATGTGGCCGGTCGGAACCGCGCGCGGTCTCGGTATGCCAGCGGCCCTTCTCGTCCTCGTATTCGATCGTTTCGGTATGCCCGGGCACAGTCTGTTCCTCGGCCGCTGCTTGCGCGGCGGCGAGCGCGTCTTCGTGGCTCGGGAAGGGTTCCGAAAAGACCCCGTCGACTTTATAGGCCCAGCCGCCATCGTGCTCAACGATCTCGTAGGTGACTTCCGCCATGGATAACCCCCGCGTACTCGAAAGGTGTTCCGATAGCGTATCGCCTTCCGGGTTGGTTGCGCCAGTCACAAGACGCAGGAAGGCGGCAAAGGTTACCGCCCGTGCAGGCTGGTCTGCAAAAACGGAATATCGGCCCCTGTCGGGCATCAAAAGTCGAAATCAAGGCCAAACTGCCGTCTGAACGCCTCGCGGTCCTGCGGTAACGCCGATTTGAATATGGCGCGCGCGGAAAAGTTGCCCTTCATCGTGCCTGCATCCATGTACATCCAGTCGACGATCTCGCTCCTGGCGAACGTGACCGTGCATCCCATTCTCAGGTTCGCCACCATGCGCGGCGTGTTGTTGATTTGCCCGATGAAACGCTCGTCGACATGCGCGAATGGATGAATCCAGAAAAATTCCGCGCCGTTTTCAGCGCCATTGTCCGCGCCGATGGCGATCTTGACCGCAAAACCTTCCATCGTCGGGCCGGGGCGCTTCGCCAGCGCGAGAAATTCCGGCAGCGTTTTGCGCGCGCGACGAATCGCCGCGGCCATCAGCGGGTCGTGCATTGCGAGAATGACGAGCTCATCGCGCTCGGCTTTGCGCACGCGCGCACAGGCGGAACGGCGCGGCGTAAGCCCGGCCGCGCGGGCGGCGCCGAGGATCAGCGCGAAGCCTTTGGCCGTACGGCCAAGCGGATGTTCGGACGACATGGGTGCCGCCTTTCCGACACCGGCGCGCGAATTGGTGCGCCGGTTTACCCGGATGAGTCGCATGAGACGGCTGAAAGGTTCAAAGCCCGCAGGTTAGCTGCCGGCAAATACCACGCGCCGGAATACCTCCGCCGCCACGATCAGCGCCAGCAGCCCGCCGCAAGCGAGCAGCGCATTGCGGGCCCGCCGCATGTTCGTTTCGGTTCCGGAAATGCCGCCCCACAATGCAATCAGCGCAAGCGGCAGAAAGGTGAAGGTCGTAAAGACCGTCGCAACGATGTTGAAGGCGCTGCCGTCGCGAAACGGCGCAACCAGGCTGGCGCCCCAGAGCGTCAGCATCATCGCGCCGGCGAGGATGTAACGCCCGCGCAGCCTTCGACCGATGCTGGCCGGCGGCGGTTTTTGCACAACTCAGAGTCTGCGCTGGCGCTTGAGGCGCTCGATGTAATCCTCGACATCGGGCGGCAATGATTGCAGGCCGTATTGTCCGGCCGCCGACAGCACCGGCCGCCACTGCGATCCTTTCAGAAAGCCCGGCTCGCGCCCCGGCGGAATGATGCGATCGAACACGAGCACCAGCAGTATCGCCAGAAGGGCGATGCGAAAGGCGCCCAGCATTGCACCCGTGACGCGATCCGGAATGCTGATATTGGGGCCGACCATCTCGCTCACCGCCAGTCGCAGCAACGCGCTGATCGCGGCGCCGGCGGCGACGAAAACGGCAACGAAGACCAGCCAGGTTTGCGGCGTCGGCATTTTCAAATAGGTCGTGAGGAGCGGCGTCAGCCGCGGCGCTGCCGCCACCGCAATACCCATCCCGCACACATAGCCGAATATCGTCGCCAGGCTGCGCAGGAGACCGGTCATGAAGCCCATGACGACGGCGACGAACAGGCAGACATAAATGGCGAGATCGAACGGGTTGGTCGAGAAGAAATCCATTGCGGCTTGTCCGAACCGGACTACGCTTTGCGTGTGTGAAGACCTTGAGGCAGACCGTACATGGCGTTAGCAGTCACAAGCAACAGCTTCAAGGACGGCGATTATTTGCCGAAAGCGGAAGTGGGACGCGGCACGATTGCAAGACCATGCCCGGTGGTGAGATAGTCGCGGGACACAGAAAGGGCGACGGTTCATGTTGGGCAATCGGGCACTTGTTCTTGCGGCTGTTACGGTTGCGCTTTCGGGCGCGCCGGTCATTGCGCAACCGCAACGGACGATCGACATGCAACTGGTCGACGCCGGTTTCAAGACGCGGGTCGCGATCAACGCGGCGGAGGTGGAGCGTCTGAGGAGATATCCGCCGCGGACGATGTTCTCGCGGGTCAAAGGGGGCGTGCGCAGATATTTTTACGTCGACCCGGACAACTGCCAATGCCTGTTCAGCGGCGACGAGGATGCGTTCAAGAGCTATCAGGCCATGACCACGCAGGCACAGCAATTACCGGGCGCGATCGGCGGCGGCGGCGGCCAGTCGCCGGGAAATATGATCATCCAGGAGATGAACGCCGACGTCGAACCGGACTACATGATGGACGACAATTATTTGTGAGGCGTTGGCTCCACGCCTGACGCAGAAATTGCGTTACTTCGGGCAGGCCCGATAGCCGAACTTGTCGATCAGCTCGCGTCCCGAGATGGTGTGGAACGCCAGCGTTTCGACATAGTGTTTGGACACGAGATAGTCACGCAAAACCGGCCTGTAGGCAGCCAGCATATGGTTGGTCGCTTTCGGAGTGATATTGCGCTCGCGGTCGTGGCCGGCGTGAAACAGCAATTGCGCGCCCGGTTCGATGCAGACATTTTTGATGGCGAGGAACAGCGTGCAGGCGGATTGGCAATGGCCTTCGATCCGGAACAGCTCGCCGCTGCGGTTGTATTCTGCGACGACCGGGTCGAAACGCACAAACTGGCCGCCCATGCCGTAGCCCGCTGACGAGCCGGCGGCCATCGCGGACGATGCCACCACCAGCAAAAGCGCAGCGATAAAATATTTCATGTTGCGTCCCTGTCTGCGCGGGTCAGCCGCGGTCGCGGCCGTCTTATAGCGAGCGGCGGAAACATGAAATCCTCTGAACGGAGGATGCGACAGGTCTGTAGGGTGGGCTCAGCGAAGCGAGCCCACGGCGGACTTTTCCGTTGTCTCGGCGGGCTCGGCGCGGAGCCTGTGCCCGGACGGCGCGCAGCGCCGATCCGGGTACGCCTTAGCCCGCCCACAGTCGTATGTGACTTCCTTCCGCTCATCCCCGCGCAAGCGGGGATCCAGTTCAAAAAGATAAACTCACCTGGATTCCCGGGAAATGAGCGGAGATTATTGCACCGTTCACGCCCGCTCGACCCGCGCCGCGTAGCAGCCGGGTGCGGCGAAATGAATGTGCAGATAGTGCGTGCGCGGATCGGCGAACTGACGTTCGATTGCTTCTTCCAGCCAGATGCCTTCGATCACCTCCCAGCCGGTCATCATTGCCTTGTCGTCGAACCCGCGCACCGCCAGCGTGCGCCTGCGCAACTGATCGGGCACGGCATCGACGGCGTCGAAGGTTTCTTCGCCCTGACGCACATAGATTGCAAAACGCATCCGGTACGGCGATGCAACCGCATGATGCTCGTAGTTGACCAGAATGACTTCCTCGCCCGGCGTTGCATCGGTGAGGCTCACGCGGCAAGGGCAGGGCCCATCGGCGATTTTCCTGAGCGCGCCCTGCGCTGCGAGGGCTGCGTCCGGGAGTGCGAAAAGGTGGAGGAATTGTCCGGCTTCGAGGCCGCGGATGCGGAAATTCATGGAGACCTCCATTGTTCGTGGAGGACAATGATGATGCGGGGGCGTGCGGGGACACCCGATTTACCCACCCGATTTCTGCCACGTCTTAGCCCACCCGGCGATTGCTGGGCATGCTACAAGAGCCTCATGGCCCGACGCCCCATATTCGATTCACGCACCGAAGCTGAAAAGGCCTTCAAGGCCGCGACCACGAAGCCGATCGAGGAACCGGCGGCGAAGGCACCCTCGCTGCCCGGCGCCAAGGAAATGGTGTCGCTGCGCATCGACCGCGACGTGCTCGACTTCTTTCAGGAAGGCGGCCCGGGCTGGCAGGACCGCATCAACGCCGCGCTGCGCAAGGCGGCGGGGAAATAAGTTTCTTCGTAGGGCGGGTTAGCCGAAGGCGTAACGTTTACCCCGGATATCGCTTCGCTCATCCGGGCTACGGCCATTACCGCACTAGTAGCCCGGATGAGCGAAGCGAAATCCGGGGCGACATGGTTCGACGCCGCGACAGCATGTAGCCCGGATGAGCGAAGCGATATCCGGGGGGACATGGTTCGACGCCGCAACAGCATGTAGCCCGGATGAGCGAAGCGAAATCCGGGACGACATGGTTCGACGCCGCAACAGCGTGTAGCCCGGATGAGCGAAGCGATATCCGGGACGACATGGTTCGACGCCGCAACAGCGTGTAGCCCGGATAAGCGAAGCGAAATCCGGGGCGACATGGTTCGACGCCGCAACAGCGTGTAGCCCGGATGAGCGAAGCGAAATCCGGGGCGACATGGTTCGACGCCGCAACAGCGTGTAGCCCGGATGAGCGAAGCGAAATCCGGGGCGACATGGCTCGACGCCGCAACAGCGTGTAGCCCGGATGAGCGAAGCGATATCCGGGACGACATGGTTCGACGCCGCGACAGCATGTAGCCCGGATGAGCGAAGCGATATCCGGGGCATGGTTCGACGCCGCAACAGCATGTAGCCCGGATGAGCGAAGCGAAATCCGGGACGACATGGTTCGACGCCGCAACAGCGTGTAGCCCGGATGAGCGAAGCGATATCCGGGGCGACATGGTTCGACGCCGCAACAGCGTGTAGCCCGGATGAGCGAAGCGATATCCGGGACGACATGGTTCGACGCCGCAACAGCGTGTAGCCCGGATGAGCGAAGCGATATCCGGGGCGACATGGTTCGACGCCGCAACAGCATGTAGCCCGGATGAGCGAAGCGATATCCGGGACTAAGCTTCAGGCTCACCGAATTTTATTTCGGACTCGCCCGCATCTCCTGCCCAATCATCGGTAAGCAACCCTTGCCGTACATAACGGTGAAACGACGAATAAGGCCAATCGCGTAGCCGCGTCACGATCCGGTGCTTTACCGGGTTGAAATGAATGTAGTCCACGTGCCGGGCAAAATCCGCCTCGCTTCGTATTGTGTGCTCCCAAAATCGTCTCTGCCATAGGGCATTTTCATTGTTGGGATGACGCTCGATCGGGACGCCCGCCACAAGGATATGTCGTGTGAAATATCCTTTGATATGACGCCAGCGACCGGAAAAGTCGGAATCTCCGGGTGGCAAGGTGAAGATCGCGTGCAGGTGGTCTGGCAAGACAACGATGGCATCAATGGCGAATGGACGTTTTTGCCGGGCGCTGCGAAATGCTGCGCGCAATGTCCCGATTCGATCGACGAGAATTTGTGATCGGCGATCTGAAAGTGTCACTGTGAAAAAATAAGTGCCGCCCGGAATAAAATTTCGCCGGTATCTGACCATCGATAGAAATGATCCCGGATATCGCTTCGCTCATCCGGGCTACACGCTATTGCGGCATAGGTTTTTCAGCCATCCCACGATCGAGTGATGCAACCCGGATATCGCTTCGCTCATCCGGGCTACACGCTATTGCGGCATAGGTTTTTTAGCCATCCCACGATCGAGTGATGCAACCCGGATATCGCTTCGCTCATCCGGGCTACACGCTATTGCGGCATAGGTTTTTCAGCCATCCCACGATCGAGTGATGCAACCCGGATATCGCTTCGCTCATCCGGGCTACACGCTATTGCGGCATAGGTTTTTCAGCCATCCCACGATCGAGTGATGCAACCCGGATATCGCTTCGCTCATCCGGGCTACACGCTATTGCGGCATAAGTTTCTCAGCTATCCCGCGATCGAATGATGTAATGACACGACGGGCTCAATTGAGAGACCAGATCGACGCGTTGAGCAGCGTCGCGAAGGCGACCCACGCCGCATAGGGCGCAAACAGCAGCGCCGCAGCACGGTCGCGCGGCCAGCGCATCACGATGAACTCGATGATTGTTGCCAGCAGCGCCGCAATGACAAACAGCGCCGCGCCCGGACGGTGCGCGCCGAAAAACACCGGCGACCAGACGAAATTGAGCGCGAGCTGGATGTACCACACCGTCATGGCGGCGCTGCGCGGCTCGCGTCGCCACGTGCGCCAGCCGGCCACCGCGACCATGATGTAGAGCAGCGTCCACACCGGCGCGAAGATCCAGTTCGGCGGGTTGAAGGGCGGCTTGGCGAGCCCGGCATACCATTCGCCCGGCAGCGTCATGAAACCGATCAGCGTTCCACCGCCGAGCACCAGGGCGATGAAAAGGGCGAGGGTGATCGTAGGGCGCATTGTTTTCACGTGTGTTCACATCGCGGATGCGTGGCAATGACGAGCAACTCGGGCTATTGTCGCACTGCGTTCGACCGATCCTGTGGCCTCCGGTAATGGGTGAGGGATCGACGCTTCCACCCATACGGTCTTCCAGGAGGTAACAACATGAAAATCGCTCATTTGTTTCGTGCAAATCTTTTCTTGCGGGCAAATCTTTTCTTTCGTTCAGGTCTTGTCGCGCTTGCAGCCATTGCGGTGCTGGGCGTGTCTTCCGCGGCCTACGCCGACAGCGGCACCGTCCGGATTTCGGTGCTGAAGGGCGGCTGGTTCATTGGCGGCTCCGGCGGCAGCGGCACGCTGACGTTTCACGGGCGGACCTACCCGTTGTCGATCGGCGGCATCGACGCAGGCCTCGTGTTCGGCGCGTCGCAGACCTATCTGGCCGGCCGCGTGAGCCACATTCGCTCACCGTCGGATGTGGCGGGAGTTTATGGCGCCGCCGGCGCCGGCGCCGTGCTTGTGCGCGGCGTGCGCGCGATCGTGCTGGCCAATGAAAAGGGCGCCGTGCTCGAGCTAAGCGGCCGGCAGACCGGATTGATGCTCAATGCCGACCTGAGCGGGCTGGCGATTTCGCTGCGGTAGCTCCCACAATCTCCGCTCATTCCCGCGCAAGCGGGAATCCAGTTCTTATGAATAAAGCGCTGGATCCCCGCCTTCGCGGGGATGAGCGGAGCGTAGGGCACGCCTCAGGGCTCGCCCGCCACCTTCAAAATCTCGATCAGCTTTCTGTCGCGCCAGCGCTGCAGGTCGGCCATGCTGCGGCCCGCCACTTCCTCGGTGACGCCGTCGATGATCTCCTTCTGCGTTTTCGGCGTCAGCTTGGGCTTGCCGAGATCATCCATCCAGCCCTGCATCGCGGGGCCGATATGCGCCATGAAATGCGCCATGCCGCCTTCGCCGCCGGCCATGTGAAATGTCAGGCTTGGCCCCATCAGCGCCCAGCGCAGGCCCGGGCCATAGGCGATCGCCGCATCGGCATCCGCCACGGAGACCACACCTTCAGTGACGAGATGAACGGCTTCGCGCCACAACGCCGCCTGCAGCCGGTTGGCGACGTGGCCGCGCACTTCTTTCTTGATGTGAATCGGGTGCTTGCCGATCTCGCGATAAAACCGCATCGCCTTGTAAATGACTTCCGGCAAGGTCTTGGCGCCGCCCACCACTTCGACCAGCGGAATGAGGTGCGGCGGGTTGAACGGATGGCCGATCACGCAGCGTTCCGGGTGCTTGCACTTTGCGCTCACGCGGCTGACGAGCAGGCCTGACGAACTTGTGGCGATCACCGTTTCCGGCGGCAGCGCCGCATCGAGCGTGGCGAACAATTCGATCTTGAGATCTTCGCGCTCGGGCCCGCTTTCCTGCACGAACTCCGCGCCTTTGGCGGCCGCCGCCGGATCCTTGAAAAACTCAAACCGCTTGCGGTCGGCACCGGGCCCCACGGCATTGAGTTTTTCCAGCGCCGGCCAGGCATTGTCGATGAAGCGGCGCGCGAAGGTTTCGCCGTTCGGCGAGGGATCATAGGCGCCGACTTCAAACCCGCGCGCGAGAAAATATGCCGCCCAGCTTGCGCCGATGGTGCCGGCGCCGATCACTGCAACGCGTCGTGTCATGGGGTCCCCGTCATTTGGCCAATTCTACAAAGGCGTGATCTTGTTCAGGATGGCACCGTGAACAATCGCTTCAAGCAATCGCAATGCATCCGCGGTGCCGTCAGCCTCGCCCTTTTCAAAATCTTTTCCGGTTTGGCCCATGCTGTTTGTCACATGGGCCACGCACAAAACCGGCTTTCGTTGGGTCCGCGCAAACGTGTAAAGCGCCGCGGCCTCCATTTCGACCGCCAGGATGCCTTTCAACTCTGCCGCTTTAATGGCTTCCGCAGTTTCGCGAAATGGCGCGTCTGTCGTCCAGCTTGCTCCTGCGACCGAGCGCAGGCCGGCCGCGTCAAGAGCTTTGGCCGCAAGATCCACGAGCAAGGGGTCCGCAGCAGCGAACTCTTCAGGCGGCGCGTAGTGGTAGCTCGTGCCCTCATCCCGCAGCGCGCGGTCAATGATGACAAAGTACGGAGGCGGGCGGACCGGTTTTATCTGGCCTGCCGAGGTTATGCTGATAAGAAATCGGCAGCCGCTCGCAAACAATTCTTCTGCAATCAAGACCGCAAAGGGCGCGCCGACCGCGCAACCCACGATTCCGACATGCCGGTCAGCGCAATCAAATGTGTCTAATTCGGTATGATAACAGGGCCAGCCGTCAAATCGCCGTGCCTGGCCAGTGCTACGCAATCTGCGGACGATATCCCCGTCGGGATCGAGAATGCAGATATGCGGAACGTCGGCTGCCGCAATTCCCTTTTGTCGCCGCGCTTCGCGGAGCAGCGCCGCTGGTTGGAAAACGGACGGCGATGACGCATTCTTGTTATTGAGAATGGCTGACATTGATTGCTAACGCGGCCGTTCGAATACAGCGCCATAATGATATGGCGGGATCTCGGCGACCCTGGCGAGCTTCAGGCCCCCCAATTCCACCGCCATAGTGGTCTGCTGCGGCGTCATGCGCAATTCTGTTTTCGGTCCGCGCGGTTCTCCCAGTATTTGCGTTTGCTCGCGCGGCTTTTGATGCCAATTGACCACCGCAAAGCGCCCGGATGGTTTCAGGGCATCACGGACAAATTCTGCCAGACGCTTGCCATCGGGCACGCCATGAAACGCATTTGCCATGAAGATAAAATCGACCGGCGATGACCATAGACGCCGCAGGTTATAAGCGTCCCCTACGACAAAATCGCAGTTGGTCATACCGGCTTCCGCCAGGCGGAGACGTGCGATCCCTGACAAGTTCGGGTCTATGTCTATCGCAACGACGTGATGCGCGAGTTTGGCGATTTGCAGCGTAAACCAGCCGTCACCCGAGCAAAGGTCGATGACATCCATGCTCGATTGGATGCCGACTTTCACCAATACATCAGCAGGATCAGGCCACAATGCCTCCCACCAGCCGGCGGTCGGCATTTCGGTGCCTTCGAAGAAACCAGCAGGTTTATCGGTCATCCGGCAAATTCACGAGCGCATCTCAATCTGGCCTTGCGCCTGACAGTTTCACAATGGGCGCCCAGCGCTTGACGTCGGCGCGCACGAAGGCTGCAAAGTCGGCGGAACTGCCGGCGGCGGGAGCTGCGCCTTCTTTCTCGAGCTGTTCGCGCATTTTCGGATCGTTGAGCGCAGCAACAATGGCGCCATTGAGCTTGCCGGTGATGTTGGGCGGCAATTTTGCCGGACCGAAAACCCCGAACCAGGCCGTCAATTCGAAGCCTTTCACGACCTCGCCGATGGCCGGCAGATCGGGAAATGACGGTTGCCGCAGCGGGCTGGTCACGCCATAGGCCCGCAGCTTGCCCGCACGCACCTGTGCGGTTCCGGTCACGAGACTGATGAACATCATGTCGACCTGTCCGCCGAGAACATCGGTGAGGGCCGGCGCCGTTCCCTTGTAGGGCACGTTGAGAATACGGACACCGGCCATCATTTTGAACTGGTCGCCGGCCAGGTGCAGCGACGAGCCGATGCCGCCGATCGCGATGCTCAAGGCATCGGGCTTTGCCTTGGCGAGCGCGATCAGTTCATTGAGATTTCGGGCCGGGAGACTTGGATTGCCGACCAGCAGGCTCGGCACCGTCGCGATCTTGCTGATCGGGGTAAAATCGGTGACGGGATCGAACGGCAGCTTCGGATAGAGCGTCGCATTGATGGTGTGGCTGGTGAAGCTGACCAGCAGCGTGTAGCCGTCCGGCGCCGATTTCGCGACGGTATCGGCCGCGAGGTTGCCGCCCGCGCCGGGCCGGTTTTCGACCAGCACGGGTTGGCCAAGCGATGCCGAGAGCGGCTGCGCGATTGCCCGCGCCATCGTGTCGGTGGTGCCGCCCGCCGAGGCGCCGACCAGCAGCTTGATGGGCCGGGACGGGTAGTTATCGGCCTGCGCGCCGGGCGGCAACGCCAGCAGCAGGCCGGCGACCGCCAGAACGAAGACGTTCAGCTTTGCAATGCGCGGCCAAAACATTTCTTTGCCTCGATACGCTTCACTCATCCGCCGCGCGCTAGATTCTGGCGCCGCGGTTGTAGGCGTCGACCAGTTGATTGTAGTCGCGCAGCAACCGCGGCGGCGAGCCCTCGACCATCCAGCCGCTGCCTTCGTTGCCGAGCATCATCTTGTCGCCGGCGCTGTAGGGCACCTTGTCGCGGATGCGGCGCATCACGGCCTTCGCCGTAACCAGGAACGACCTGGCGTTGCTGATGAACATGGAGCCGATCTTGGCGTCGCTGCCGGCGCCTGAAAACTGCTCGGCCCCCTTGACCAGGCTTTCGTATTCGTCGAGCGCCTGCGTGATCGCGGCGACGTCGGGTTTCGCGATGTCCTCCGTGCGCAGCACGCGCTTGGCCTGGATCATCACGGCTTCGACATGGTAGCGCGCGTTGCGGCCTTCGCTTTTCTCGATCGCGGCAAGTCTCTCCAGCGCGCGATTGTCGTTGATGGCCTCGACGCCGCTGCGCAGCTTTTGGTCGGCGCTCTCGAACGCATCCCATGCAGCCACGAGGCGGGGATGCAAGGCGCGCCCCTTCGCCATCTTGTCATCCTTGTAGTCCTGCTGGGAATAATAGTCGTCGGCCTCCTTGAGCAGCGGCTCAAGCTTGCTCACGGCCTCCGCGTAGGCCGAGGCGGCGTCTTCGAGCGCGGCGTCATGCGGCTCCAGCGCATTGGCCTTCTCGACGTTCTTCTTGCAGTCGGATGTGTCGTAGATGGTGTAGGTGCCGTAGATGATCCGCTCCTTGCCGGTCGGGCCGCTTTTGTCCGCCCAGCTGAAATAGCGCACGCGTAAATCGTAGCTCCGGGCCGAAAGCCGGTTGATGCACCCGACATAAGCGTTGAGTTTTTCGTTGGGCAGCGGCGCCTGGGCCGCCGCACCGCCTGCGAGGAATGGCGCGATTATAAAACTTGCTCCGAGCACGGCTGCATAAAACGGATTCATGATCTCACACCTCGAATGTCAACCGCGGCGCGCACCCGCATGATATTATCCGTCCTGGCCGGGCGAAAGGCCGAAGGCGGTCCTTCGCGTACCTGTCCCGGCCGTCGCGCTAGGCACGCCGCGTTCTACTTTTTGGGTGTCTTATGAAGACGGTTGATCGCGTCGCGCGCGTCAAACCCGATCGCATCGGCCCATTCCATCAGCTCGACGACATCGACAAGCTTCTGCCCGGTTTCGACGTAGGTCACGTAGGACTGCGAGCGGCGCAGCCGCTTGGCCAGATCGACCTGGCGCAACCCGGCCTTGGTGCGGCGTTCGATCAGAAACGCGCGCAAGGCTTCGTGACGAGGCGAATCCAGAGTGCGAACCATTGGCCCTCCCGCAAGGGAGGCGAATTCGATAAAACAACTTTTCTGGTACTCAGAAAGTTGGTATTACGCTGCCGACCGAAAATTGCAGAAAGAGAGCCCACAACTTCGGGCAACGGGAGGCGGAAATGGATACAAGCGGAATGGAGGATATGCCTGCCGATCTGCAAACGGCCTGCAATGTGCTGATTCAATGCTACGACGTGGGGGCGGGGGCCGAAGCCCTGCTGCGCGCCTTCATATCAGAGCGAAATTGCGAACCGCTCCACGCCCAGTTCTGGGTTGGCGTTTATCGGTTGATCGTGCGGCAAAGTTCGTTGGCTCTAACGCCGCCAGATACTTCTCAAGTCTGAGCTTTGGCGGACTCATATTCACACTATTTTTTTGTGGGATGGCTCGCGCTCGGCGTGGCCACGGCGCCAGTTTGGGGCGCGCTCCTGTGGGTGTTGTGGCAAAGTGTGGTCCGGCCGCGCCTGATCCCGCGCGGCGAAGTGGAGCGGCTCGCGGCCGATCTGGTCGCACGCTACGGCGACCACGCCGGGGAAATAGCTTTCGCCGAGGAATACCGGGCGTGGCGCCATTCCGACGGCTTCGAGCAAGGCAAGTGGCGGCGTGTGCGGCTGAGGATTGAAGGGCGGTGCCGTTAGCGCAAGATTACGGATTGCGCTAAAGGAAGTGTGGGGAAGCAGGGAAATTCGATGTGAAAGCGGAAACGACAAGCCCTAACGTTTTGCCGAGGCCCCCAAAGTTTTCAATTCAAGAATTGGATCGCTGCAAAGAAACCGGCGATTACAATCCAATCTTATTCGAGTGGTACAAGTTTGTAGGGTCTCTGAATGCTTTCGTAGCTCATATTCAGAAAGAATCCCCTGCGTTTAGGCCGATTCAACCTCAGCATTATCACGTACTAATAGGATTATTGAATCGATGTGCCAGATTGATGTTAGCGAATGTTGCGCTTTCACACGAGGGGCGCTTCGGTGAAACGACCGCTATCGTGGATAGGTGCATTTTCGAAAGCGCAATAAAGATTGTATGGCTTTGTCGCGATCCGTCAGATGAAAAATTTGCGCGGTATTTGGCCGATGGATTGAAAACGGAAATAGAGTTCAAAGCCGAAATTGAAACCAACATTGAAGCTAGAAGGGGAGAAGCTCTGCCTATCGAAAGCCGGATGCTAAAATCCATTGCTAATCATATTGCATCCTCTGGCCTCTCAGAAAGTGAAATCACGAGGGCGAAGAAGTTGCCCGACATGGCCTCCATCCTGGCAGCAGTTGGTCACGCCCGTTTAATGTACGTGGTTGCGCATCGGATTGGATCGCATCATGTACACGGCACATGGTCTAGCTTACTGATCCATTATTTAGAGGAGCGCGAAGATCAACCGGGGTACAATTTTCAACCACGCGGGCACGATTGCGACACCAACTTCAATCAATTCGCTTTTGTGCCGCTTACAGTACTTGAAGCGTTGGCAGCCTATGTCGGACTTGTTTTAGAGGATTCTTCGGACACAAAAGCATTTATGAAGTTATTCGAAGCCACTGCGGCAGAGGTAATGCAGGTGTATGAAGAGGCCGGGGCCGCGGATGATCGAAAACGCGAAGAAAATTAGTGAGATCACACTAAGCGTTGAAACATGGACAGCGCGTAGGGCGGATTAGCGAAGCGTAATCCGCCATTCGAATCGCCATCCTACGGGCTCCCCTTTGCCGTGCGCCACCCACATCAACCGCATGTCAGCGATCGACGTCCTTGACGTCGGTGTCCGGGCGGTCGCTTCCGGCCGCCGTTTCAGTATGCCACCGGCCTTTTTCGTCCTCGTACTCGATGACGTGGGTCTGCCCGGGAACGCGCTGCTCCTGGGCGGCGCGCTTGGCCGCGGCGAGCGCGGCCGCATGGGTGGGAAACGGCTCGGAGAAAACATCGCCGGCCTTGTAGGCCCAGCCTTCATCGTGCCGGACGATTTTATACGTGACGTGCGTCATTGATCCCGCCTACGGGTTGGAGAGCTCGGGCAGCTACAACACCTTGTTGCTCTCCTTCACCTTCTCCGCATCCACATAAACCTGCTCGCCGAGCGCTTTGAACTTCTCGCTCATCTGCGCCATTCCGGCCTCCTTGTCGTTCAAAGTCGCGGCGTAATCCCGCACGTCCTGCGTGATCTTCATCGAGCAGAACTTCGGCCCGCACATCGAGCAGAAATGCGCCACCTTGTGCGCTTCCTTCGGCAGCGTCTCGTCGTGATATTCGCGCGCGGTGTCGGGATCGAGCCCGAGGTTGAATTGGTCCTGCCAGCGGAAGTCGAAGCGCGCGCGTGAGAGCGCGTCGTCGCGCAGTTGCGCCGCCGGGTGGCCCTTGGCGAGGTCGGCCGCGTGCGCCGCGATCTTGTAGGTGATGACGCCTTCCTTGACGTCGTCGCGGTCGGGCAGGCCGAGATGCTCCTTCGGCGTCACGTAGCAGAGCATGGCGCAGCCGAACCAGCCGATCATGGCGGCGCCGATGCCGGAGGTGATGTGGTCGTAGCCCGGCGCGATGTCGGTGGTGAGCGGCCCCAGCGTATAGAACGGCGCTTCGCCGCATTCCTTGAGCTGCTTGTCCATGTTGATCTTGATCTTGTGCATCGGCACGTGGCCGGGGCCTTCGATCATCACCTGGCAGCCCTTCTTCCACGCGATCTGCGTGAGTTCGCCCAGCGTTTCGAGCTCGGCGAATTGCGCCGCGTCGTTGGCGTCGGCAATCGAGCCGGGGCGCAAGCCGTCGCCGAGCGAGAACGACACATCGTATTTGCGCATGATGTCGCAGATCTCGTCGAAGCGCTCGTAGAGGAAGCTTTCCTTGTGCCGCGACAGGCACCATTTTGCCATGATCGAGCCGCCGCGCGAGACGATGCCGGTGACGCGGTTGGCGGTGAGCGGCACGTAAGCCAGCCGCACGCCGGCGTGGATGGTAAAATAATCGACGCCCTGTTCGCACTGCTCGATCAGCGTGTCCTTGTAACATTCCCAGTCGAGCTTGACGGGGTCGCCGTCCACCTTCTCCAGCGCCTGGTAAATCGGAACGGTGCCGATCGGCACCGGCGCATTGCGCAATATCCATTCGCGCGTGTTGTGGATGTTGCGGCCGGTGGAGAGGTCCATCACCGTGTCAGCGCCCCAGCGGATCGCCCACACCATTTTCTCGACTTCTTCTTCAACCGAGGAAGTGACGGCGGAGTTGCCGATATTGGCGTTGATCTTCACCAGGAAGTTGCGGCCGATGATCATCGGCTCGAGTTCGGCGTGGTTGATGTTGGAGGGGATGATGGCGCGGCCGCGCGCGACTTCGCTGCGCACGAATTCCGGCGTGATGAAGGCGGGCACCGCGCCGCCGAACTGCTCGCCGTCGGCCAATGCCGCTTCGGCGCGCTCAAGCATCTTCTTGCGGCCGAGATTTTCGCGCTCCGCGACGTAGATCATCTCCTTGGTGATGATGCCGGCGCGCGCCCATTCGTATTGGGTGAGGGGGTGTAGCCCGGATTGAGCGGTAGCGAAATCCGGGGAGGATGTTCCCGGATGTCGCTGCGCTCCATCCGGGCTACGATCGATTGCGCGCCACGGTTTCGGCGTGTTGGGGAAATTGCGCGCCAGATGTTTTCCGGTGACATTGCCGTTGTCGACGGGCTGGATCGGCCGGCCGTCATATTCCTCCACGCCCCCGCGCGCCTTCACCCATTCAATGCGCGCGCGCGGCAGCCCCTTTTCCACGTCGATCTCCACCGCCGGGTCGGTGTAAGGTCCGGTCGTGTCGTAGACCGGCAGCGGCGGTTCGCCCGATGAAGCATCGAGCGCGATCTCGCGCACCGGCACGCGCAGCTCGGGCGCAGCCTCAGGATTTGCGTAGACCTTGCGCGAGGCGGGCAGCGCCCCGGTGGTGACCTTCGGGAGGGTGACGTTGGGGTCGTGGATGTTCATTTTACCTTCTCCTCCGTAGACGCGACCGGCGGCGCGCACGTGCACGCTCCGGGGACAGTTGTGGCGGATCGAGATAGCCGAAATAGCTCAGCAGCACGCCGAGCAGCACGGCGACCCCACCGTCGACGATGAAAAAATTCGGATAGTTGAGCACCGCCAGGCCCGCCGCCTCGATGGCCTGCGGTGCGAGCATGCGTACGGTGCCGCCGATCAGTGCGAGCCAGCCGGTCACGGTGATGATCAGCGGCCAGTGCCATTTCCAGTCATTGTGCACGGCGACAATCGCCAGCCCGACCGTGAGCGCGAGCACACCCGACAGATAGATGAGCATGTGGTCGTGCAGCGCCCGCTGAAACATCGCGCGGTAGATGTCGGTGTTGAACAACATGCCGAGACCGCCGACGATAAAGACAGGGCCGATCAACTTGGCCAGAAAATGCGACCGTTCCATGGTTATGTCCCCCGAATGAAAGGCTCACGCGCAACGCTCACGCCATATAACCCTTGAAGGTGATAAAGCCGCCGAGCGCGAGCAGGACAACGCCCGCACCGATGAAGAATCCGCTGGCCGCGGCGATCCCGCCGCCGATGAAAACGGCGAACTGGGGCGCGAGAATGCGGAACACGCCGACGCAGGTCATGAACCACCCGACGGCCGTGATCAGGCTGCGCCAGTCGCGCGTCCAGAGGTTATGCACGTTGAGGATATACAGGCCCGCGAGCAGCGCCAGGATCCCCGAAAAGTAGATGAAGGGAAGGCCGCCGAAGAACTGCGCCGCCATCTCGCGGTAGGTCGCCTGGTTTGCCAGCATGCCGATGCCGATCGCGGCCAGCACCGGGCCGACGAGCCGCGCGATCGTGAGCGATTGGTGCATCGAATTGTCCTGTCCCTTCGCCGGCATGACCCGGATCAGGTTCAAAGGGTTTTTCTCAGCCCCATCGGGGCACCCCTCGGAACAGTGTTTAATGTATGCGCGCGGGCAAGGGTGTCAATGTGGGCGGGGGACGCGTGTGGGTTAGCCGAAGGCTCGGCATTTGTTGCTTCGTAGGGTGGGTTAGCCGGAGGCGTAACCCACCATCGGAGGCGAGACGGCGGATTACGCTTCGCTAATCCGCCCTACGGCATCTGCGCTCGGCATTGCTGCTTCGTAGGGTGGGTTAGCCGAAGGCGTAACCCACCATCGGAGACGCTCAACCCATTCTGCGGACTGTCCTCCAATCGGAGGGTGTCATCGCACTTTTTCGAAAACAAAAATGTTCGGACAGCGCTCTTGTCTGAACTGGCCATTCAGCACGAGTTCACGCCCATGCTCCTAGATTTCTGAAAGCGCGTCATCAGGCGACGTTCAAGAGACGCAGCCGCCAAATGGAAATGAAAAAGGAGAACAAAATGCGTAAGTTTTTGATTGTCGCTCTGAGCCTCGCCGGCCTTGCGGCTTTGACCGGGACAGCCTCGGCGGAAAAGTTCACACTGCACCTTACAAAGGCTCAACTTGAAAACGGGTGCACGGCTGGAAACGGCCATTTTGACTCCGATGACAAGGGGTACTCTTGCGTAACCACAAAAAGTACCATTCAGTGCAGCAATGACGGGCGCTGCGTTTTAACCGACCACATGATACTCACGAGGCCGACCAACAACACGCACGGCCCGGTCGCTCAGGGTGGCAACAAGGTCATCGGAAATCCCGGCAACACGACGGGCGCTGCGGGCGGCCCGGCTACCGCCGGCAATACGACAAGCGCCGGGGCCGGAAACGCGACAAACGCCGGGGCCGGCAACGCGACAGGCGCCAGCACGGCAAGCAGCACGACCAAGAGCGGCGCGTTTCAAAACCTTGGTGCCGCCTTTATGTCGAACGGGCGGCCGCGTACTCAAGAGCGATAATTCCGAGCGTACGGCAATCGAAGCAGGGCCGCGGCGCAAAACAGCGCTGCGGTCTATTGCTTTGCGATTCCACATTGCATCTCTGCTCGTCGTTGCTGCTTCGTAGGGTGGGTTAGCCGAAGGCGTAACCCACCGCTGAGCGGAGAAATTGGCAAGCGCGCGCCTCCCGCACATGTTACCCATAAGCCCTCATGGCGCAGCCCTTCGTCGAGCCATGCGACCGCGGCATCATTGCCGCCCAACCATGCCCGCGCGCGCTCGGACGCGAGATCGCTCCTTGGCGCCGCCGGGTGGTGCTGGCGGCCTGCGTGCTCGCATCTGCGATGGCCTTCATCGACGGTTCCGCGCTGACGGTCGCGCTGCCGAAACTGCGCGCCTTTTTCGGCGCCGATCTTGCCTCCGTGCAATGGGTGCTCAACGGCTACATCCTGGCGCTGGCCGCGCTGACGTTGATCGGCGGCGCGCTTGCCGATCACTACGGCAAGGCGCGTATGCTGGCTGTGGGCTGTATCGGCTTCGGGCTGTCATCGGCCGCCTGCGTGGCAGCGCCCTCCATCGAGTGGCTGATCGCGTGCCGCGTGGCGCAGGGGATTTCGGCGGCGATCCTGACGCCATCGAGTTCTGGCGCTGATCGGCGCGACTTATCCCAAAGAAGAACGCAGCCGCGCCATCGGCGTATGGGCCGCCGCTTCCGCGCTGACCACCGCCGGCGGACCGGTGCTCGGCGGCTGGCTGACCGAAAACTTCGGCTGGCAATGGGTGTTTGCGATCAACCCGCCGCTGGCGCTGATCGCAGTGGCGCTGCTGTTTGGCTATGCGCCGCCCGATCAGCATGCGGCGCGGCGCTTCGATGTCGTGGGCGCCGCGATCCTGGCGATCGCGCTCGGCGCATTGGCCTGGGCTTTGAGTCAAATCGGTCCGGATAAACCCGGCACCGCGACCGGCGGGATGATCGCGCTCGCCGCGGTGCTGGGAATAGCGGCGCTCGCCGGCTACGCCTTCTGGGAGCGCGCGAGCGCGCATCCGATGACACCGCCACGCCTGATCGGCAATCACCCGTTTGTCGCGCTGAACGTGGCGACGCTGCTGATCTATTCGGGATTGTCGATCATGTTCTTTCTTGTGTCCTTCGATCTCATCGACCGGCGTGCATTGACACCGACCGATGCAGGGCTCGCCTTCCTGCCTTTCACTCTTGGCCTTGGCTTTCTGTCGCAGCCCTTCGGTGTCATGGCCGACAAAATCGGTGCGCGCACCATGTTGATCATGGGTCCGCTCGGTGTGGCAGTTGCCTTGCTGCTGATGGCGTTGGGCAAGACCGCTTCGCTGGCCGCCGGTGTGATTGCACCGATGGGGCTTTTGGGCATTTCCCTTGCGGTGCTGGTGGCCCCGCTCACGGCATCGGTGATGTCGAGCGTGACAGATGCCGATGAGGGGCTCGCCTCCGGCGTCAACAACGCGGTGAGCCGCGTGGCCCAGCTTGCCGGTGTTGCGCTGTCCGCCGGCGTTGCATCTTATGCGGCCGGATATCAAACTGGTCTTGTTATCGGCGCCGTTCTCGCTGCCGCTGGCGCCGTCAGCATTGCGGCCATGCTGCCGCCGGCCGCGCACAAGCATCGGGCAACGCCATGAGCAAGCTTTGCACACACACGGCCAGCATTCTGGATGTAACGCCGAGTGCACTGGGCTGCGAGGAATGCCTCAAGACGGGATCGCGTTGGGTGCATTTGCGCGTTTGCCGCAGCTGCGGCCATGTCGGTTGTTGCGATTCATCGCCGAACAAACACGCCACCAGGCATTTCCGCGCGACTGGCCATCCCGTCATCGAGGGTTACGATCCTCCGGAAGGCTGGGGCTGGTGCTATCTCGATGAGACATTCGTCGATCTTGGCGATCGCACGACGCCGCAACGCGGTCCGATCCCCCGCTTTGTCTGACGAACGCTAGGCCGACGTCTGAAGCGGGATCGGTGTCAGCTTTTGCGGCTGGTAATGCGCAAGCGCCTGCATGGCGCCGAGATCGACAAATTCAACGCGCCGTTCGCTGTCGGCGATCAGCTTTTCCGAGCGCAATTGCTGCATCATGCGGTTGAGATGCGGAAGGCTCAGGCCGAGTACGTCGGACATGACTTCCTGGGAAAACGGCAAGGCGAAGCTCGTCTTTTCGGCGAGCCCGACGACGCGTAACCGCGCGTGCAGCTCAAGAAGGAAATGCGACAGCCGCTCGATCGGCGTGCGGCGGCCGATATCGATAATGTGTTCGGCGTAGGTCGTCGCCTCCTGAACGACGATCCAGCTCAGCGCCAAACCGAATTTCGGACGCCGGTAACAGAGCTGCACATAGGCATCGAGCGTACAGGCATTCATCGTGAGATCGGTGATGGCGCTCACCGAATACACCGCCCGCTCATAGAAGCTGCCGGGCAAGCCTACGATGTCGCCGGGCAGCACGACGTTGAGAATTTGCCGTTTGCCGTTGCGCAGCAGTTTGTAGCGCACGGCGTAGCCATCCTTCACGAAGCAAAGCTTGCGATATTCGTCCCCGTCGACGATGAGATCTCCGCGCCGCCGGATCAACAATTGGCCATCGATGATGGCATCGAGGCTTCTCAGATCGACGGGATCGAGGTCGACGTGTTGCAGCAGCCGCGCGACGAACGGATGCTGGTCCAGCCTGGTGTCAGATGCTGCAAGGTTCATGGCCGCTCAGGCTAGCCTCGTTCTTTAATCTGAATCAATGATCCTGACGAAAGCGCACTTGCGCGAATGGGGGTCGAATAGGAACGCCACTCTTCCCCTCTGAACCGAGTGGCTTTGAAGCAAGTACCTGACCTTTTCAAATGGCCGCGCCGCTTTCGTGCGGCCATTTTTTAATGAGGGACGATGACCATGGACAAAAGCGAACAGGGCAGCATGAAAGGTAGCGTTCAAGGCAGCGTGCAAGGCAGCGTGCAAGGCAGCGTACAAGGCGACAAGGCCGCCAAAGTGATTTCCTCGATCATTATCGCGGGAATCGTCGTGATGTTCGGCTACGGAATTTTAGGCTGGATATTGTTTGGATAAAGCCGGTGGTGCGTGGGGCCGCCGGTGACGATGTGCCGGGAGCGGCTGGTTTGGTTTGCCCCTTTCCAGCCGTTGCCACACGGGGAGCCCCGGCCTTGCGCCGGGGTTTCTTCGATTCAGTGCGATCCCATGCGATGCAGCTTGAGCACCGTATAGACGGTGTCGCTCGCGGGCGTCGCGATGCCGAGTTCACGGCCAAGCGCGCGCACTTTGCCGGCAAGCCAATCGAGCTCAAGCCGGTTGCCACGTTCGAGATCGTGCGCCATCGACGCTTTCATGCCGGGCTCGATCTTGGTGGTCAGGAAATTCATGCGCTCGTCGAGATACGCGCGATCCAGCGACACTCCCTTGGCCTTGCCGACCGCAAAAGCCTCCTCCATCAGCGCGCGAAAAAAGCCGCGCAGCTCGGGGTCGGCAGCGATCGGGCCGATGGGAGAGCGCAGGCCCGCCGTCGAGCCGGCCATGGCGGTCAGGAAAATGAACTTCTGCCATAGCTCACGTTCGATGTCGGCGGACAGCGCAATGTCGAGCTTGGCGGCCTTGCCCGCATCGACAAACGCATTGAGTGTGTTGTCCGGTTTCTTGTCGGCACGGCCAAAGCGTATCGTCGCAAATTGGCTGGTGTGCCTGATCACGCCCGGCGAAGCGATCGTTGTGGCGATATAGGCGGCGCCGCCGATGACGCGCTCTGCGCCCAGCACAGCGGACAGCCGCTCGACGCTGTCGACGCCATTTTGAAAAGTAATAAGGCGGCTGTCGGGTCCGAGCAGCGGACGTGCTGAGGCCGCCGCCGTTTCGGTATCCCAGAGCTTGACCGCAAACAGGACGATGTCGACCGGTCCGACCTTGGCCGGATCGTCGGTGACGTTGGGTTTCGGCAGATGCAAATCGCCGTGCACGCTTTCGATTTTGAGGCCATTTTTGGCGATCGCATCGCGATGGGCTCCGCGCGCGATGAAGAAAACATCGTGGCCCGCCGCCGCCATGCGCGCGCCGAAATATCCGCCGACCGCGCCCGCCGCCATAGCTGCAATTCGCATGTGTTTTCCGCTCCTGAATATGGGTTTACCCGCCGTGGCCGCTCACACACAAGCGCACAAAAATGGCCCGGCACAAGGCCGGGCCATTCAAGGGAGGTGTGCGGAAAAGCTAGTAGCGGCCGGAAGGCCGGATGCGGTCCCAAGTCGCCTGTGCGGGGCTTTGCGACTGCTGCGCGTATGCATTTGACAGCGACGCATGTTTGACCTGCGCGACCGCTGTCTGCGGCAACACGACGACTTTCGCGCCGACCTGCACACGGTTGAACAGATCGATCACGTCATCATTGGTGAGCCGGATACAGCCGCTGGAGACGTGCTTGCCGATGGTGCTCGGCGCGTTGGTGCCGTGGATACGATACTGCGTGCCGCCGATATACATGGCGCGCGCGCCGAGCGGATTGCCCGGGCCGCCCGCAGTCATGCGCGGCAGATAAGGCTGGCGCGAAAGCATCTCGCTCGGCGGATACCAGTCCGGCCATTCGGCCTTGCGCTCGACCGATCTCACGCCTGACCAGGTGAAGCCTTCGCGGCCAACACCGATGCCGTAGCGCATCGCCTTGCCGTTTCCGAGCACGTAATAGAGGAAGGTGTGCGGCGTATCGACGACGATCGTCCCGGCTGCCTCGGTGCTCGCGTAGCTGACGATCTGTCGTTGCAGGCGTGGAGCCACCTGTACGTCGTCGCGCTCTTCGGCCGGCGCGGGCTCGACGGCTTGCGGTGCGAACTGTTGAGTTGGTGGTGTGAGGAAGGCGAAGAGTGGCTCGGCGTTGGCGGAGTTGCACGACAGGGCAGCGGCGCCGATCAGCGCGGCAAACGCAAATGACTTGGACATGGTACCCTCGTCAGTTCTCACCCTCCCGTCTTCGGTAGGGAAAATGGCTGAGAAGGTTCAAAGGTTCCCTGAAGGCGCGTGAGTAAATACCCTTAACGCGCAGGAACGAATTGGCGCGCAATCGGGGCCGCTAGTCTTTCGATTTGTGCCAGCCCACGACCGCCTCCGGCACGCTATCGGTGGAGGCAAAATAGGGTTTGATGTCCAGCAGTGGCGTGCCATCCAGGCAGTCGAGCCCGACCACAGACAACCGGCTACCGTCCACGCGCAACAACTTCACCACGCTCATGGCGAGCGGATTGGGCCGGGCAGGTGAGCGCAGGGCAAAGGTGCCGTGCTGGACGCCGTAGTGGCCTGGCACCTGGAGCACAAGATTTCGCGGCGATTTGTCCATCCAGTAGAGAAGGACAACGTGGCTGCAGGTCTCGACATCTTTGAGGCCTTCGCGCCAGCGCGGGTCGACTTCGACGACGCAAACCGCCTCGGATTCGCGAGCGTTTTTCGGGCAGTCCTTGCGCTCTTTCCATGGCGTGTGGATACGGCCGATGAAATAGAGGCCGGCGTCCGGCTGGCCCGGCAGCTCGACCGCCTTCTCGCCCGCGCGGATACCGAAGTCATTGCTGGCCATGGCCGATGCCTTTCCGGTCACCCCGGGGACCCAACGTAGCGAGCGAGTCCGGATTTCAGAAGCCGCCTCAATGGCAGACGATGCCGAGGCAGTTCGTTAGGTATTCCAGTCGGATGGGCTTGCAGAGCATCGTTTCAACGTATAAAGATATCTTTATATAGTGGGAACTGGCCCCAAACGGGCCGATGTTGGTCAGCCGATGTTGGTCAAATGAGCAGCGACGGAAAGCTCGGTTTCGATGCCCTCAATTCTGCGCTCAAGGCAGCGGGTGAGGAAACGCGTCTGCGCGTGCTGGCCCTTCTGGCCGAGGCCGAACTTACCGTGTCCGATCTGACGGATATTCTGCGGCAATCGCAACCACGCATTTCGCGCCATCTCAAGCTCCTGGCCGAGGCCGGCCTCGTCGAGCGATTCCGCGAAGGGACGTGGGCTTTCTTTCGCCTCGCCGAGCATGGTGGCGGCGCGGACGTTGCGCGGGCGCTGATCGAGCGTCTCAATCCCGCCGACCAGACCATCGCGCGTGACCGCGCGAGACTGACCTCGGTGCGGCAGGCGCGTGCGGCCGCCGCACAAGCCTATTTTCGAGCGCATGCCGCCGAATGGGATCGCATCCGCAAGCTGCATGTGACTGACGATGCGGTCGAGCAAGCCATCCGCAACGCGCTCGCCGACAAGCCATTCCGTTCACTGCTCGATCTTGGTACCGGCACGGGCCGCATGCTCGAACTGTTCGGCCGTGAAATTGAACGCGGGCTTGGCCTCGATCTCTCGCTCGACATGCTCCAGCTGGCGCGCGACCGGCTGGAGCGCGCGGGCCTGAAGAACTGCAGCGTGCGTCAGGGCGACATTTATGATTTGCCGCTCGGCGACGGTTCCTTCGACGTCGTCATCCTGCATCAGGTGCTGCACTTCCTCGACGATGGTGCGCGCGCAATCCGCGAGGCGGCGCGCGTGCTGCGACCGGGCGGGCGGCTGCTGGTGGTCGACTTTGCGCTGCATGAACAGGAATTCCTGCGCGAGCAATATGCCCATCGCCGCCTCGGCTTTGCGCCGGAGACGGTGACGCAGTGGATGACAGCGTCTGGCCTCGAGCCGGTGCTGCATGAATCGCTTGCGCCTGAGCCCGGCTCCGACGGCAAGATCGCGGTCTCGCTGTGGCTCGCGCGTGATACGCGCGCGCTGATGGCCACACCGCAACGGCGGGAGGTGGCGTGATGAACAGCCCCGTCCGCCTGAGCCGCTTCACGCCTGGTGACAGCCGCCGCATCGAAGTGTCGTTTGAATTCTTCCCGCCCAACAGCGAGGAGATGGAGAAGATTCTCTGGGAATCGATCGAACGTCTGGCGCCCCTGGCGCCGAATTTCGTATCGGTGACTTACGGCGCCGGCGGCACCACGCGCGAGCGCACGCATTCGACCGTCAAACGCATTCTGACCGAGACGCCGCTGACGCCGGCCGCGCATCTGACTTGCGTCGCCGCCACGCGCGAGGACGTCGACGCGGTTGTGCGCACATATCACGAGGCGGGCGTACGCCACCTCGTCGCGCTCCGTGGCGATCCCGCAAGCGGAGCGGGCGCAAAATATGCACCGCATCCGGGCGGCTACAGCAACGCTGCCGATCTTGCTGCCGGCATCAAGCGCATTGCCTCCGATTTCGAGATTTCGGTCTCGGCCTATCCGGAAAAGCACCCTGACAGTCCGACAGTTGAAGCTGATATCGATATGCTCAAGGCCAAGGTCGATGCAGGCGCGAGCCGCGCCATCACTCAGTTCTTTTTCGAGAATGACCTTTATTTCCGCTATCTCGACCGCGTGCGCGCGCGCGGAATCGACATCCCGATAGTGCCCGGCATTCTGCCGGTGCAAAATTTCAAGGCCACCACCGGCTTTGCCAAGCGCTGCGGCGCTTCGGTGCCCGCCTGGCTCGCGGAACGCTTTCACGGCCTCGATAACGACGCGGCCACGCGCAAACTGATCGCCGCCGCAGTCGCCGCCGAGCAGGTGTTCGATCTGGTCGACCGCGGCGTCACCACGTTCCATTTCTACACCATGAATCGCGCCGATCTTGTCTTCGCGATTTGCCACTTGCTGGGCCTGAGGCCGGCGCCTTCTTCCCTCTCCCAAGGGGAGAGGGTGCCCGAGCGAAGCGAGGGCGGGTGAGGGGTTATGGCGTCGCGCATCGGCACAGCGAAAAGACTTCGGCGCGATCAGACTGATGCTGAGCGCGCGCTGTGGTTTCGATTGCGCAATCGGCGTCTAAAGGGACTGAAGTTTCGACGACAAATGCCAATTAAATCCTACGTCGTCGATTTCTGTTGCGAGTCCGCTCGCCTGATCATTGAGCTCGATGGCGGACAGCACGCCGATCGCGGCGCCGAAGACGGAAAACGGACGGCAGATTTGGAAGCTTACGGCTATCTCGTTAACAACGACGTGCTTAGCAATATCGACGGCGTAGTGGAAACCATCGTCGCCACTGCGAGTCATGTACCCCCTCACCCTATCCCTCTCCCCGACGGGGAGAGGGAACACCTCTGAGTGTGCAGCTTCGCCATGGCCACTATTTCGCCTCGTGCCGAGTTTCTTGGCCAACTCAAACAGCGCATCCTCGTGCTCGACGGCGCCATGGGCACCATGATCCAGGCGCTCAAGCTCAACGAGGAAGGCTATCGCGGCGCGCGTTTCGACGCGTGGAATCGCGAGGTGCGCGGCAACAACGATCTGCTCAATCTCAGCCGGCCCGATGCGGTGCGTGACATCCATCTCGCTTATTTCCGCGCCGGCGCCGATATCGTCTCCACCAACACGTTTTCCTCGACCGCCATTGCGCAGGCCGACTACGGCATGGAGGGCATTGCCTACGAGCTCAACCAGGCCGGCGCCACGCTCGCGCGTGCGGCGGCCGCCCAGGCGCAAAAAGAAGACGGTCGCCGCCGTTTCGTCGCCGGGGCACTTGGCCCCACGAACCGCACCGCCTCGATCTCGCCCGATGTCGCCAATCCCGGCTTTCGCGCCATCACGTTCGATCAACTGCGCGCGGCCTATGGCGAGCAAGTGCGCGGACTGATCGATGGCGGCGCAGACCTGCTGCTGATCGAAACCATTTTCGACACGCTCAACGCCAAGGCCGCCATCGTCGCAATTTCGGAAATTTGCGACGAGCGCGGTCTCGACCTGCCGGTGATGATCTCGGGGACCATTACCGACCGCTCGGGCCGCCTGCTATCGGGGCAAACGCCCGGCGCGTTCTGGAATTCGGTGAAACACGCCCGGCCGGTAACCATCGGTCTTAATTGCGCGCTCGGCGCGAGCGAGATGCGCGCCCATATCGCCGAATTGGGCCGCCTGGCCGACACGTTCGTGTGCGCCTACCCAAATGCGGGCCTGCCGAACGAATTTGGCTATTACGACGAGAGCCCTGCCTTTATGGCGGAGTTGCTGGGCGAATTCGCCGAGGCCGGCCTGGTCAATGTGGTCGGCGGCTGCTGCGGCACCACGCCTGAACACATCGCCGCCATCGCGAAAGCGGTCGCGGGCAAGGCCCCGCGCGCCATTCCGGACATGCCCCACCAATTGCGGCTTTCGGGACTCGAGTCATTCACGCTGACGCCCGAGATTCCGTTTGTGAATGTGGGTGAACGCACCAACGTCACCGGCTCCGCCAAATTTCGCAAGCTGATTACCGCCGGCGACTATGCGGCGGCGCTGTCGATTGCGCGTGAGCAAGTCGAAAGCGGCGCGCAGGTGATCGACGTCAATATGGACGAAGGCCTGCTCAACTCCGAGCAGGCGATGATCACGTTTCTTAATCTCATCGCCGCCGAGCCCGACATCGCGCGCGTGCCGGTGATGGTCGACTCATCGAAGTTTTCCGTGATCGAGGCAGGTCTGAAATGCGTGCAAGGCAAGCCGGTGGTCAATTCGATCTCGATGAAGGAAGGCGAGGAGGCATTCATCGAGCACGCCAAGATCGTGCGCCGCTACGGCGCGGCAGTGGTGGTGATGGCCTTCGACGAAAAAGGGCAGGCTGACACGCTCGAACGCAAGACGACCATTTGCAAGCGCGCCTACGATATTCTGGTCAACAAAGTGGGATTCCCGCCCGAGGATATTATTTTCGATCCGAACATCTTCGCCATTGCCACCGGCATGGAGGAACACAACGGCTACGGTGTTGCCTTCATCGAGGCCACGCGCTGGATCCGCAAGAATCTGCCGCACGCGCACGTGTCCGGCGGGGTGTCGAACCTGTCATTCTCGTTCCGCGGCAATGAGCGCGTGCGCCAGGCGATGCATTCGGTGTTCCTGTTCCATGCCATCAAGGCCGGAATGGATTTGGGGATCGTCAATGCCGGTCAAATCGCTGTCTATGACGATCTCGATCCGGAATTGCGTGAGGCCTGCGAAGACGTTGTGCTCAACCGCCGCCCCGACGCAGCGGAACGGCTATTGGATCTGGCCAAAAAATTCCAAGGCGCCGGACTGGAGGCCAGGGAGATCGATCGCGCATGGCGCGAACAGCCGGTCGAGAAGCGGCTGTCCCATGCACTGGTTCACGGCATTACCGATTTCATCGAAGTGGACGTCGAGGAGGCGCGTATTCGCGCCAAGCGTCCGCTTGATGTGATCGAAGGGCCGCTGATGGGCGGCATGAATATCGTCGGCGACCTGTTCGGCTCAGGAAAAATGTTCCTGCCGCAGGTCGTGAAGTCCGCGCGCGTGATGAAACAGGCCGTCGCTTATCTGATGCCCTTCATGGAGCAGGAAAAGGACGGACGCCAGCACGGCGGCTCCAACGGCAAGATCGTGATGGCGACCGTGAAGGGCGATGTCCACGATATCGGCAAGAATATCGTCGGCGTTGTGCTCCAGTGCAACAACTACGAGGTGGTCGATCTCGGTGTCATGGTACCGGCAGCGAAAATTCTCGAGAGCGCGCGCACGGAGAAAGCCGACATTATCGGTTTGTCCGGGTTGATCACGCCCTCACTCGATGAAATGTGCCACGTGGCGGCGGAGATGGAACGGCAGGGCTTTAATTTGCCGCTGCTGATCGGTGGCGCCACCACCAGCCGCGTTCACACGGCGGTGAAGATTCACCCGCATTACCAGCGCGGGCAGGCGGTTTATGTGAACGATGCCAGTCGCGCGGTTGGCGTGGCGCAAACTCTGATGTCGCTCGACGCCCGAGCCGGCTATGTGGCCGAGTTGCGCGGCGAGTATGCCCGTATTGCCGCTGCACATGCGCGTGCGCAGGAGGACAAGAAGCGGCTGCCGCTTGCGGCGGCTCGCGCCAACGCACTCAAGCTTGACTGGTCCGGCACCTACCAGCCGCCGAAACCCGGCTTTATCGGAACGAAGGTTTTCGGCGATTTTCCAATCAAGGAACTGATCGACTACATCGACTGGACGCCGTTCTTCTCGACCTGGGAGCTTTCCGGAAAATTCCCCGCCATTCTCGACGACGCAAAATTCGGGGCGGCCGCGCGCCCGTTGTACGACGATGCGCGTGCGATGCTGGACAAGATCGTGGCCGAGCATTGGTTTCGGGCGAGCGCGGTGCTCGGATTCTGGCCGGCCAATGCCGAGGGTGACGATATCCATATTTACGCCGACGAGACGCGCGGCGAGCCGATCGCGGTGCTGCATGCGCTGCGCCAGCAGCTTTCCAAACGCGAGGGCCGCGCGAATACCGCGCTGAGCGATTTCATCGCGCCCCGCGCGAGCGGCCTTGCCGATTATATCGGCGGCTTCACCGTTACCGCGGGTATCGGCGAGGATGAGGTCGCCGATCGTTTCAAGCGCGCCAATGACGACTACTCAGCGATCATGGTGAAGGCGCTGGCCGACCGTCTGGCGGAGGCCTTTGCCGAGCGGTTGCATCAGCGCGTGCGCAAGGAATTCTGGGGCTATGCCGACGACGAAACGTTGAGCAACGAGCAGCTGGTCGCCGAGAAATATCGCGGCATTCGTCCGGCGCCCGGGTATCCGGCGCAACCTGACCACACCGAGAAGGGCACACTGTTTAAGTTGCTGGAGAGCGAGCACATCGGTGTCAAGCTCACGGAGAGCTTCGCGATGTGGCCGGGCGCGGCTGTGTGCGGGCTTTATTTCAGCCATCCGCAGAGCGCTTATTTCGGCGTCGGCAAGATCGAGCGCGATCAGGTGGAAGATTATGCAAGGCGCAAGGGCTGGAGCGTAGGCGAAGCAGAAAAGTGGCTCGCGCCAATCCTCAACTACGATGTGCACGCATCGCCCAGTATCGTGGCGGCGTAAAGATGTTTCAAAAAACAAAACACCGGAGAGTTTCGCTCTCCGGTGTCTGAATTTCTCGGCCGGTTTTACACCGGCAATTTTTCATTTGGCGTTGTCGTCGGCCTCTTGAACTCAGAATGCCCCAAGCAAAATTGCGCCAACGAAAGCAAACACGGCGCACACCGCCAGTACATTGAGCTTCAAGGCAAGGTCCACGGCATGTGCCTCCCTTGTTGAAGGACAAAAAGCTAGCATAGAACGCGGCGCGTCCGCAGGCGGTTGCGCGCTGGCCCTCCAAATTTGCGCATAAGGGCATGCGTGCCGCTCATGGCGACGACAACTGTTTGATCGCGCGGCGCAAAAAAATACAAAGCGGACAAATTTCGCAGTGCAAAACTCGCTTTCGGCAACATTTTTCGTGGCAAATTTGCGGCAATTACCACCAATTCTCTGCGCCGCGGATTCGCGCGGATCGCGAGATCCCACGCAAACCACAGCCATGCTGCCGAGGACAAAATTCAACTTCGATATTGCGTAATCAGGCTGGTTATGACGTGATCCCGGCCGACGCGTGCAGATCCCGCCGCGGCGCCAGTTCAATTTCGGGAGTCACTATGCAGCGTCTGCGCCGTTTCTTGTTCACCCTTGCTTTTTCTCTCGCCGCCGCGACGTTGGCGGGACCGTTAGCGCAAGCGCAGACCTCGGATCAATCATGGCCGCAGCGCCCGGTGCGATTTATCATTCCGCTCGGTCCGGGCTCAGGCGTCGACATCACCGCTCGATTGTTGGCGGACAAGCTTGCGGCAAAGTGGGGCCAGCCCGTCGTCGTCGAGAACCGGCCCGGCGGCGACGCCTTCCTCGCCATTACAGCAGTGCTCAACGCGCATGACGATCATGTGCTGCTGTTTGCGCCGGCCTCGACCTTCACCGCCCACCCGTTGTTGCACGACAAGCTGCCCTACGATCCGAAAGATCTCATGCCAATCGCCCGCGTCACCAACACACTGATCGCGCTGGGTGTGCCAGCCGATCTCAACGTCGCAACGGTGAAGGAACTCGCCGCCAAGATCAAATCAGAGCCCGGCAAATTGAACTATGCCTCCGTCACCGGCGCGAACGACCTGTTGTTCGCCGCTTTCCTGAAAACCGAAAAACTCGACATGGCTAAAGTGCCCTACAAAGATGCGGTGCAAGCCATCAACGATCTTGCAGAAGGGCGCATCCATGCCTTTGTGGGGGCGTACGCGATCATGCGGCCACGGGTGCAGGCCGGTAAGGTCAAGGTGATTGCGTTGACCAATCGCCAGCACGCCAAGTCGCTTGACGACATTCCGACAGCGTCGGAAGCAGGATACAAGTCGCTGGAGTTCGACGGTCTGGTCGGCTTGTTTGGACCGCGCGATATGCCGCAGCCGGTTCGCGACCGCATTGCGGCCGATATTCGCGAAATTGTCGGCGACCCGCAGATCGACGCGAAACTTTCCGCAACGGGACAAGTGGTCAACCCGGGAACGCCGGTCGAGTTTGCGGCGGCGCTTGAGGACCAGCGTATGACAGTCAAGCAGATCGGCGAGACGCTCGAGATCAAACCGGCGCAGTAAGGCTCTAAGCCTGGCCGTCGATCAGTCGCACGATCGCCTCCGTCGCGCGGCGGACGTGTGGAACCGCGAAAAAAGCGAGTACGGCGGCTACCGGCCAGCCGGTCATGAAGGCCTTGAGCCAGCGAGGCACGAAGTCGGCGCGTAAACCGATATTGGTGAAGGTGACCACTCCGCTCACCACAAAAACAATGAGCGCGCTGATAATGACCGGAAAAATGAACCTGGCTTTGCCTTCCATCGCATTCCTTTCAAGCACACAGCCCTGAACCGGGTACCGGTTTTCGGGCGCGGAATCGTGCGCCTCCGATAATCACGCCGCGTGCGATGTGAACCGAAAGCGCCTGACGGTTCAAGGCTGGAGGGGCATTTTGGCAAGGATTTCTTATCCTTAATGAAATCGCTCCGGCAAGCGTTGAAGCCTCGTTAAAGAAACTACTCGCATTTTTGCGAGCATGAAGGGTGGCGCGAGTTTCTATCTCATCGGTGCAGGCATGCTGCTGGCGCTCGCCGGTTGCGGGCGCAGCTTTATGTATGGCGAACGGGCGCCTTGGCGACACCAGGCGGAGGTTGAGTGTTTGAAATCGGGTACCGTCAAGATCGGCACCGGGGTCGCGCAGATCGAGCCCATCGAAGGGCCGGGCATGTGTGGCGCCGATTTCCCGCTCAAGGTTGCGGCTTTGGGTGAGAGCAGTCCGCTGGTCGGATACGCGGACGATCCGCGCCCGCCCGGAACAATTCCCAGCACATCAGCGCAAATGCCGCGCTGGCCGATCAATGAGCCGCAATATGCGCCGCCCGCGCCGGTACCTTCCGTGCAAGGCGCGCCGATGCCAGCGCAGTCATCACAAGCGCCGCGAATGCGTTGGGTACCAGGACCGCCTCCAGTCGAGCGGCCAACTTCCGTCGCGCCGGCTCGCGAGCCGGTATCGCTCAGCGCGCCGGGCGCCGAGCGTGGCGTCACACCGAGCGCAGCGCCGTTACCCGATGACATCCCCGACGACGCTGTGCTGCCGCCCGGCCGCGCGCCCGCCACTTATTCGCCGCAGCGCGCTGATGGTGCGCCTGTTTATCAGACGCCGCAGCGCACTTATGGTGCGCCACAGCGCGCTTTGCCGCCGCTCGGGCCCGCGCGCGGAGCGCAAACAACCGGCACCGTCATGCCGGCGACGCTGACGCCCGCCGCGACGCTGGCTTGTCCGATCGTCTCTGCGCTCGACCATTGGGTGAGCGAGGGTGTGCAGCCGGCAGCGATACGATGGTTCGGCACCCCGGTTGCCGAAATAAAACAGATCTCGGCGTATTCTTGCCGCGGCATGGTCGGCGCAGGTGGCTCGGGAATTTCCGAACACGCGTTCGGCAACGCGATCGACATCGCGGCCTTCACGCTCGCCGATGGACGCCGGATCACGGTGCAGGAAGGTTGGCACGGCACGCCGGAAGAGCAGGGGTTCCTGCACGACGTCCATCTTGCTGCCTGCGACAGTTTTACGACGGTACTGGCGCCGGGCTACAACGCCGCCCACTACAATCACATCCATGTCGATCTGATGCGGCGTTCGAGCGGGGAACGCCCTTGCCGGCCGGAGGCGATTTCCGGCGAAGTGGCCGCAGCACAAGCGCGCGCCGTTTATGCACGGCATCGCGGTCCCGCATATACCGGCTCAATTGCGCGGTCACCGGTTGGCAAACCCAGCAAAGCGCCGATGGCAGTCCCGGGGGAGGACGGCGATATCGGCTTTGAATACGGCCATGAATTAGTGATGGGTCCGATTGCCGCGCCTACCGTCCCGCAGACATCGGGAGGTTACGCCGGCGAGTCCGCCGCAAACTTGGGCCCCGCCGGGCACCCCACCCGCCAATCGTTCGCTCCCGCCCAAGACCGGCTGAGCCTGCACTAGTCCCGGTAAATCGGCGTTGGCTCGTGCTTGGGGAATAAACCGTCCCGGCGCGCGGTTCTACTGCCGCGGACCACACTCGCCGACCGCACTGCCGGGCGGCGGCAATCAACACAATGGGAGGCATTGGAATGTCTCGGATAGTTTTTTCGAGCATGGCGGCGGGGTTGCTCGCCGCTGTACTGGCTACCTCTGTACTCGCGCAAACGGCTCAGCGGCCGCTTTACGCCGTAACCAAGGTCGAGGGTACCGACAACGTCTACATCTTTCGCTACGAAAACCATCAGTCGATGTTCATCGTTACAAAGGCGGGCGTCATTGCCACCGATCCGATCAGTTTGCGCCGGCCGGCGGCAAAGGCTTACATCGAAGAGATCCGCAAGATTACTCAAGCGCCGATTAAATATGTAATCTACAGCCATTCACACTACGACCATATCGCCGGCGGCAAACCGTTCAAGGATTTGGGCGCGATCTTCATCGCCCACAAGAACGCCAAGGCACGCCTCGCCGAATTGAAACCCGCCGACGTCGTTCTCCCGGATCAGGTGGTCGACAATAAAAAGGTGATTAGTCTTGGCGGGACCACGCTCGAACTTATTTACCTCGGTAAAAATCATTCCGACAGTACACTGGTGATGCGGTTACCGAAGGAAAAGATCATCTTTACGGTCGATTGGATTCCGTTCGGAGCAGTTCAGTTCCGCGAAATGGCGGATACTTACATCCCGGACATCGAAGAGGGCTTGAAAAAAGTAATCGCGATGGATTGGGACAAGCTGATCGCCGGCCATCCAGGGCCTGGCGGGCGGCAGACCGGCACCAAAGATGACGCCCGCAATCAGCTTGCCTACCTCCAGGATCTCTCTGCGGCGGTGAAAAAGTCTATCAGCGAGGGCAAGAACTACACGGACGCCGAAAAAGAAATCAAGCTGCCAAAATACGAGAAGTGGGGCGGCTACGAGGCCTTCCTGCAAATGAACATCGAGCGCTACTACGATTTCCACAATCGTGGCATTTGAAATGAAATAAGAGGCGACACGCTTTCCGCGTGTCGCCTCCAGCTAACGCTATCAGACCGCCGCGTCGATCAGCATCGCGCCGAACAAAATAAGGCCCGCATCGCGATTGGACTTGAACAGCACCAGGCAATGCGCCGGGTCGTCGATGTCGAGCCGCGTCACTTGCCAGGCCAGATGCGCGCCGAAGGCGATCAGGCCGACCGTGAAAACCATTCCGCCGCCCGCCATGAAACCGGCAGCGGCGATCAGGACGACTGCGCAAGCATAGAAGCCAGCCAGCATTGATGGCGTACGCTCGCCGAACAAAAGTGCTGTCGACTTGATGCCGATCAGAAGATCGTCCTCGCGGTCCTGATGCGCGTAAATGGTGTCGTATCCGATGACCCAGCAGATCGATCCGGCATAGAGCACGAGCGCGGGCCAATCGAGGCGACCGAAGGCGGCTGGCCAACCCATCAGCGCGCCCCAGGAGAAGGCGAGGCCGAGGAAAATCTGCGGCCAATAGGTAATGCGTTTCATGAACGGGTAGATCACGACGACCAGCAAAGAGGCGAGGCCGGTTACGACGGTAAAGCGGTTGAACTGGATCAGCACCAGCAACCCGACCAGAGCCTGCGCCAGCATAAATGCAGTCGCCTGCGCGATCGTGACTTGTTTGGACGGAATTGGCCGTGTGCGCGTGCGTTCGACCAGCCCGTCGAGATTACGGTCGACCAAATCGTTCCAGGTGCAACCGGCGCCGCGCATTGCAAAAGCGCCGATGAAAAACAGCACAATGTGCCACAGGCTGGGGAAGCGGCCAGTGTGCATGCCGGCGAGACCAACCGACCACCAGCACGGCATCAGTAACAGCCAGGAACCGATCGGCCGATCGAGGCGAGCAAGTCGCAAATAGGGGCGGCTGAAAGGTGGCGCGAGACCGTCGACCCAGTTTCCGGTCGCATCGGCGACGCGTCCGGTGCTCTCGCTCATTTTCCGAGCGGGTTGCCGGTCAGAGTGTCGAACGTGCCGCGCCCGGTTTTGATGTTGTTAGAGTCCGGAACAGGACTGGAAAGCGCATCGCTCAGGCTAGGACCTTGTTGCGCGGGCGACGCAGCGGCCTGGCAGACTCTGGTTCGCACCTCCGACATTTTGGCGATGCCCTGCTTGAGGTTCTCCACGACTTGCGGAGGTATACCGCACCAAGTCGAATTTTCGCTGGCGTATTTGAGCATCTTTGATTGGGCGGCGACAAACGCACCAAACAATTGGCAAGCCTCGCGTGCCGGGGCTTTGCGGTCATTCGCCGCCTTGATCGCTTGGCCCTTCTTTTCGGCGTCGTCGCGCAGCTTGAAGAATTCCTGGACGCAAGCCGGCGGTTGTTGTTGTTGCGGTGGCGGCGTCGCAGGCGGGAACTGAGCGTTTGCTGCTCCAGCGCACAGCGGGACCATGCACATGGCAAACCATGCCCGGCGCAAGCTCATGGACTGACCTCTCCTTGTCGCCGCTGCATTATATATATCAGCCGGACGTTTCTAGGGTGCGTTATAACAGCCCGAATGCGTCGGGAAGGCGGCAAGGGTAGGGGCAACCAAAGGCCTCGCGAAGCCCTGCCAGAGCGCGTAAACGGGTGCCGTTTGCCACCTTGTTTCGGTTAATCCATGCCGCGCTACGACTTTCGCACCCCCCGTCTTTATGTCAGCGCTCCGTTGGCCGCGGGCGGCGAGGTTTTGCTGGACCGGGACCAGGCCAACTACCTCCTCAATGTGCTTCGGCTAGGGCGGGGGGATGGGGTGCTGCTATTCAATGGCCGCGATGGTGAATGGCAAGCCAGCCTCTCTTCGTCCGGGAAGCGAAACGCGTCGGCTGCGGTAGGCGCGTGCGTGCGCATGCAGCCCCGGGCAGAAAATCTGCATTTCCTGTTCGCTCCGCTCAAGCACGTGCGTCTCGACTACATGGTGCAAAAGGCGGTGGAAATGGGTGTGTCGCTGCTCCAGCCGGTGATCACCCAGCACACTCAGGTCGCGCGTATCAATCTCGATCGGATGCGCGCCAATGTGATCGAGGCCGCTCAGCAGTGCGGCATTCTTGCGGTACCTGATGTCGCCGAGCCAATGCCGTTTGATCGGGTCGCCGCCAACACCGATCGCCTATTGATATTTTGCGATGAAGGCGCCGACGTAATTGACCCAGTGGCCGCGCTTGAAGCCGTAAGGTTGACCCCGGGCAAGCCGCTCGCTCTTTTGATTGGCCCGGAGGGCGGGTTCGCAGATGGGGAGCGGGCGGCTCTGCTCGCGCGACCAAAGGTGGTACGGATCGCGCTTGGGCCTCGCATCCTTCGCGCGGACACCGCTGCGGTGGCAGCACTCGCCCTGGTCCAGGCGGTGTTGGGGGATTGGCGGGGCTCGATGTGAGCGGTATCCGATCCACTGGGGCGGACTTCAGCCGGTGTAAAGTTGTGATACAAAGCAGGCACGGCGGGCAAAAGCTGTGCTAGAATCAGGCATGGCTTGGGGGAGTTCCCTATGATGACAGGGTTTCGTTATCTTCGGTCCTTTGTGGTCGCTGCTTGCGTAACGGCGAGTGTGGTCACGCCAGCTGTTGCGGCGGGTTGGCTGGAAAAGAGCATCTACATGATCGGCCCGCGTTATGATGGCGTGCTGCCCCCGTGCGAGGCCGCCCTCGATACGATCGCTTTTCGCTTTGGGCAGAAGGAAGGCCGATTCTGGAATTCGGATCTTCAGATCGTAGGCTTCGACCGGATTCGGGAGATAGCGTTCCGCCCCTGGGCGCCCGAGACAATCCCGCGCCGTTTCTGCACCGGCGTTGCGATGGTGAGCGATGGACGCAAGCATACTGTGAATTTCTCGATCGGCGAGGACGCCGGCATGATTGGGATGACGTGGGGCGTAGAGTGGTGTGTCGTCGGACTTGACCGCAACTGGGCCTATAATCCGGCCTGCAAAATGGCGCGGCCTTAGGCAAAGCGCTGGCCGCGATCACGGTTTATCCTATTTTGTTCTTTAATTGTTCACTTATAGCGGTATCCTGGCCAAGGAACCGTTGAGCCACATCAATTTCCGATTTGTTCTCGTGTCGAGTTGAAGGGGCGTCTATGAGTTCATCGCTTTTACCGGTTGGCTCATATTGCCGCCGTGACACTCAGCTTCACATTGGTTTTCGCGATCGTCGCTTTCGCCCAGGAGCGTCGGCAGGGCGAGCCCGGCCGCTTCGACTATTATGTGTTGGCGCTGTCCTGGTCGCCGTCTTATTGCGAGGCCGCACAAAACCGCAGGCCCAATCGCGTGCCAGAACAGCAATGCGCCGGCCGCCCATTCGCATTCGTGGTGCACGGATTCTGGCCGCAATACGAACGAGGTTTCCCATCCTATTGCCAGGTGCCGGCACCGCGGCTCGACCGCACAATCGTCGGAAGCATGCTTGACCTGATGCCGAGCCCGCGCCTGATCTTCCATGAATGGGATCAGCACGGGACCTGTTCTGGCCTTTCGCCACACGCTTATTTCGAGTCCGTGCGCAAGGCTCGGGCGGTAGTGAAGATTCCGCCTGATTACATGGATCTCGACAAACCGATCACTGTAGCGCCCGGAGAAGTAGCCGAAGCTTTCGTCAAAGCCAATCCGGGACTTTCGCGCAAGGCGATGGCGATATCTTGCGACGGCAGGAGGCTGACAGAGGTGCGTGTGTGTCTCGGCAAGAATTTTTCATTTCGCGACTGTACTGAGATCGCACGGCGCACCTGCCGCCTCGATAAAATTGCTATGCCGGCAGTGCGCGGCAGATAAACGAGTCTGACGTCATACGCCGGCGCGCCAAGGTTATGGCATAAGCTCGGCAAGTCGGCCGACAACAGGTCGTCGCGCGGAACTGGCAAAACCGGTCGTGAACTACCACCACGAATTCCATGCCGGCAACTTTGCCGATGTGTTCAAGCATGCAGTGCTTTGCCGCATCTTGCACTATTTGCGCGGCAAGCCGGCAGCATTCCGCGTCATCGACACTCATGCCGGTCCCGGCCTCTACGATCTTACGAGTGAAAAAGCGGCGCGCGGAGGCGAATGGCAAGCCGGCATCGGGAAGCTTATGGCAGCGCAAACTTCGGAAGCAGTCGCAGAGCTGCTTTCCCCTTATCTTGAGGTCATTCGCGCTCTGAACGAACGCGATCGCCTCCGCGTCTATCCCGGTTCACCGGCGCTTGCGCGCGCCTGGCTGCGTCCGCAGGACCGGTTGATCGCCTGCGAGCTTGAGCCGAAGGCGGCAACCGCATTGAGCCGCAATTTGAGTGGGGACGTCCGCATCAAGACGTTGGCAATTGACGGGTGGACTGCACTGAATGCCTATGTGCCGCCGAAAGAGCGCCGTGGCGTCGTGCTGGTGGATCCGCCATTTGAGGCCGGAAACGATTTCCAACGCCTTGCCACTGGTTTGTCGGGCGCGCATCGTAAATGGGCGACCGGCATCTATGCCCTCTGGTACCCGATAAAAGGGCGCGTTGAACCGGACGTCCTTGCCAAACGGCTCCGCCGCATGGCGCTTGCCAAGGTCCTCCGGGCCGAGCTCCTCGTGGCTCCTCTAGGTGACCCGACCCGGCTCAACGGTGCCGGAATGATTGTGGTCAATCCGCCATGGACACTGGAAAACGAGCTTTGTGCCCTGCTGCCGGCCCTTGCCCGCATCCTTGGGCGTGAGGGCAAGGGCCGGTTTCAGCTCGACTGGCTTGGCGGCGACGTGCCCCCCGCCCCCCAATGATCGCGTGGCCTCTTTCCACAGACGCCCAGTTGGTGTGTAGTTCTGCATTGGCAGTGACGTTCCGCCTCCTGTGGGGGCCGGCGGAGTTGACTGAGGCCGTGTTCGGCCGACGCTTTCCCCGATTGTGAATGTCCAGCCGAGCTGCCGTGCGTGGGGCCGGCGGCGGAGCAGTGGGGGAGAGGAGTTTTCCCGATGGCGCAAACGGGTGTCGTGAAATTCTTCAATGGCGAACGGGGCTATGGCTTCATTAAACCGGATGACGGCGGACGCGACGTGTTCGTTCATATCACTGCGGTCGAGCAAGCCGGACTGAAGGGATTGAACGAGGGGCAGCGGATCAGCTTCGACGTCGAACCGGACAAGAAGGGCAAAGGTCCAAAAGCGGTAAACCTGGTCGTCACTGGCTAGGTTGACGGGCGCCGCGCCTGCTACCAGCGCGCGCGGATATTTTTGCGCGGCTCCGCCACACCCGCGAGCAGTAAATGAAAAAGCCCCGGACCGCGGTCCGGGGCTTTTGGTTATGTTTCTTTTGCGACGGATTAGAAGCGATAGTTGATACCGCCACGCACGATATTTGTGGTGAAGTCCGCGTTGGTCGACAATCCGCAACCCGAACAGTTCGTATTGCCAAGGTCGACGTAGAGATATTCGACCTTCGCGGTCCAGGGACCGGCGATGGCGAATTCCACGCCTCCGCCGATCGTCCAGCCAGCGTTGGTATCGTTCGAGCTGCCGAAGCCTGCTACCGATGTTTTGATGTCGCCAAAGGCAACGCCGCCGGTCACGTAGGGCAAGAACCGATCAAACGCATAGCCGATACGAATACGTCCAGTGCCGAGCCAGTTGTTCCGGGTTTCGCAGGACACGCCAACGCAGATGCCGGACGAGGTGCTCCCACGGATGTCACTCCAATCGATGTCGCCCTCGAGCCCGAAGACCCACTGGCCCATTTGCCAGTTGTAGCCGATCGTGCCGCCGACCAATCCGCCAGAAACATCGAATGAGCCCGACGAGCCGGATGAACTGCTCCATTCCGAACTGCCCCAGCCGCCGCCGCCGTTTATACCGACGTAGAAGCCAGTCCAGTTATAAGGAGCGTAGTAGGCCGGCGCTTTCATCGGCATCTCTTGACGCCGCGCGATGTCAGCCGCGTTCGCCGATCCCATCATCGTCACACTGGCGAGCGCAGCGACGCTCGCCAAAATCAAACGCTTCATTTTAAAACCTCCGTCACGGTACCCACCCACCCGATCAACGATGCCGGAAAACTATTCAGAATTGCTTTCACGTCTAGTGCGCAAAAGTCACACGCGAAGGCAAAATTCTGAATCACATTGCCGAAAATTAAACGACGAAACGACACGGTGTTGCCGCGATTTCATCGGGCCGATCTCCATTTACGGTGAATGAACACTTAAAAATAAAATTTGCGTGGAACTCTTATGATGCACGGAACTCTCAAATAAAAACTCCGGACGACGAGGTCCGGAGTTTTTCATGCGCGCGCGCGTGAGTGTCAGAAGTGATAGTTCACACCAAAGCGCAGATAGCTTGCCTGAAGCCCATTGTCGGCGCCGGTGATCGTGTAGGAGCGGCTGCCGAGATCCATATAGAGGTACTCGACCTTTGCCGACCAATTCGGCGTAAAGCCCACTTCCATACCGAGGCCGCCGGCCCAACCAACCAGAGTCTTGCTTTCGTCGAGGCCGTTGAATTGACCTTTGAGATCGCCATAAGCGAGACCCAACGTGCCATACAACAAGACATTGTTTATGGCGAAGCCTGCCCGGCCGCGCAGCGTGCCAAACCACGGATTGGAAAATTTATACGGCGCGAAAGTATCGTCGGCGTTGCTGGCCTGGATATCGGTTTCGGCACCGAACACGAATTGGCCAATTTGCCAATTGTAACCGACTTGGCCGCCGCCGGCGACGCCGCTTGGATCGATGCCGCTGTTTGTGACCGTACCCCACTCGTAACCGAGGTTGAGACCTGCATAGAAGCCGGTCCAGTTATAGACGCTGGCAGGCGGCGGATAATAAGGCGCCGGGCCACGCGGGAGATCGGCGGCGGCGGCGGCGCCTGCTGCAGCCATTACAATCGCCAGTGAGGTTGCCAGGATTTTCTTGTTCATCTTATCCTCCACTCAACTCCGCCCCTCTTGCGCGACACGGATGCGCAAGACATGAAGCGGATGCACCGACGCATCGGCGATAGTTCGATATTTTCGTGGAAGATTTATCGAGCCTTTTAGGTTAAACGGTCATGAATCGCTAAGGATCCCCGGCCGATATCCCTAAGGAATTCTTATTTTTAGGCATTTTGCTTCGCCTTCATTTACCATGTGTGCTCAGGCCGTATTTACTATAACGGCAAGCCCACTTGCGATCGGCGCAGTAGTTGCACGAAACGCCGGCAAGTAAGGCAAGCCGCACGGGTTTTCGGAATGGCAGACGACATCACAAAGAACGCACCGCGCGCTGCGCTCATCACTGGCGCTGGCCGCCGCATTGGCGCGGCCATCGCGCTTACGCTGGCGCGCGCAGGCTATGCGGTCGTACTGCATGCAAATAATTCGCGCGACGATGCCGAGAGGCTTGCGGCCGCGATTACCGGGGCAGGTGGACGCGCCAGCGTTGCACTCGCCGATCTCGCCGACCATGAGGCGGTGCGTGGGCTTGTTCCCGCAGCGACGGCATTCGGCCAACTTACGCTTCTGGTCAACAATGCCGGCGAGTTTGAACCAGATGACATCGAAACTCTGTCGCACGCGCGCTTCCAGCGCGCTATCGCCGTCAACCTGGCGGCGCCGCTGTTTATTTCACAGGCTTTCGCATCACAGGCTCCGGCTGGTGTCGATGCCTCGATCGTCAATATTCTCGACCAGCGCGTGCTTAAGCCAAACCCACGCTTCGTCTCCTACACTTTGAGCAAGAGCGCCCTATATACCGCCACCACCACGCTGGCGCAGGCATTGGCACCCAAGCTCCGGGTCAACGCGGTCGCGCCAGGGCCGACCCTGCCAAGCCCGCGTCAGACCGATGTACAATTCGCCGCGCAAGCAGAGAGCTTGCCGCTTCAGCGTGGCCCGCGGCCGGACGATATCGCGGGCGCCGTGCTGTATCTTGCGCAGGCAAAGAGTGTCACCGGCGTTACGATTCCCGTCGACGGCGGGCAGCATTTATCATGGCGTACTGCCGACAGCGAGATTGTGGAATAGCGTGCCCAGCGTATGGTCCGAACAGTGGAAACCGACTTTTGCATAAGACCATGCGCAAATGTAATTCGCACCCTATCTTCGTTCCATGAACGGCCTCAATAAAGACATCGATCCGGCAAGTGAATTACGCGAGGAGGACGAAGAATCCTCGCTGCCGGAAATGGAGCTTGATGACGCTGCGGCGGGCACGCTTGCAGCGGGCCGTGCCACTATCATGCACTTCGCCAAGTTGGCGCCGTCTGCCGCCGGCGTATACCGGATGATCGACGCGCAAGGCGACGTGCTCTATGTCGGCAAGGCCAAGAACATCAAGAAGCGGGTGACGGCTTATGCGCGGCCAACCGGCCACGACAGCCGAATTGCGCGCATGATTGCAGCGACGGTGACACTGGAATTCGTCACCACCAAGACAGAGACCGAAGCGCTCCTGCTCGAAGCGAATCTGATCAAGCGCTTGCGGCCCCGGTTCAATGTCCTTTTACGCGATGACAAGTCATTCCCCTATATTTTGATCACATCCGACCATTGGGCGCCGCAAATCCTGAAGCACCGTGGGGCTCGTTCGCGGTCAGGGCAATATTACGGGCCGTTCGCCTCGGCCGGTGCGGTCAATCGGACGATCAACGCGCTGGAACGCGCCTTCCTGTTGCGTTCGTGCTCGGATTCATATTTTGAGGCGCGGACGCGGCCGTGCCTGCTCTATCAGATCAAGCGCTGTTCGGCGCCGTGCACACGCGAAATCGATTTTGCCGGCTACACCGAACTTGTGCGCGAAGCCAATGGATTTCTTTCCGGGCGGAGCCAGTCGGTGCAGAGGCAGTTGGCAAGCGAAATGGACAAGGCGTCGGCCGCGCTCGACTTTGAACGTGCCGCGATTTATCGCGATCGCCTGTCGGCACTCTCGGCAATCCAGTCGCACCAAGGGATCAATCCGCGCACGCTCGAAGAGGCAGACGTTTTTGCCGTGCATCAGGCCGGCGGCTATTCCTGCGTGGAAGTCTTTTTTTTCCGCACCGGACAAAACTGGGGCAATCGTGCGTATTTCCCAAAAGCCGACCGCGCCTTTGGTCCGGGCGAAGTGCTTGGCGCATTCCTCGCGCAATTCTACGACGACAAGCCGCCGCCGCGCTGCATCCTGGTGTCGCATGATTTCGACGAGCGCGAACTTTTGACGAAGGCGCTAACGACAAAAAGCGAGCGCAAGGTAGAAGTTTCGGTGCCTCAGCGCGGCGAGCGCAAGGAACTGGTGCAGCACGCGTTGGCCAACGCGCGCGAGGCGCTGGCGCGTAAACTCGCCGATACGTCCTCGCAGCAGAAACTACTTGCCGCCCTGACTGAAACCTTCTCGTTGCCGCGCATTCCGCGCCGCATCGAAGTGTATGACAACAGCCATATCGGGGGCAGCAACGCCGTCGGCGCCATGATCGTCGCCGGTCCGGACGGCTTTCGCAAAAACCAATACCGCAAGTTCAATATCCGTTCGGCCGACCTCACCCCCGGCGATGATTACGGAATGATGCGCGAAGTACTGGAGCGCCGGTTCAAACGGCTGCTGGAGGAAAACCCGCGCAGTACGGTAGGCCGTGTCCTCGAAGCCGTCTTCAAGGGCGACGATGAGGATCAGCCCTGGCCGGACCTGCTGCTGATTGACGGTGGGCAAGGCCAACTTAAGGCCGCGCAAGAGACGCTGAGCTCGCTCGGGATCACCGACGTGCCGCTCGTTGCTATCGCAAAAGGGCCCGACCGCGATGCTGGCCGAGAGACCTTCTTCATGGCGAGCCGAGACCCGTTCAAGCTGCCTCCGCGCGATCCCTTGCTCTATTTCATCGAGCGGCTGCGCGATGAAGCACACCGCTTCGCCATCGGCTCGCATCGGGTACGCCGCAAGAAGAACATCCGCGAGGCTGGATTGCAGGAAATCCCGGGAATTGGCCCGACGCGCAAGCGGGCCTTGCTGCGCCATTTTGGCACTGTGAAAGCTATAGAGCGGGCGAGTCTGCCCGATCTTGCCCAGGTCCCTGGAATTAATGCGGAGACCGCGCGAAAGATATATGAGTTCTTCCACGAGTCAGCGGCTCACTAGACGGGAAGCGCTAATGATCATCCAGCGGCAGGAAGACGTCACCAAAGCGGTGACGGAAGCTTTCAAAAACACGCAACCTCCGCGTTTGCGGGAAATTCTCATGTCACTTGTGACGCACCTGCACGCGTTTGCGCGCGATGTGCACCTCACCGAGGAGGAGTTCGAGAAGGCGGTGCAATATATCGCCAGGCTCGGACAAAAGACCGACGACAAGCACAACGAAGTGGTGTTGATGTCGGGCTCGCTCGGCTTTTCTACGCTGATCTGTCTGCTCAACAACGGCAACAATGGGCAGACCGAGACCACTGCCAATTTGCTCGGCCCATTCTGGCGTATGAATTCGCCGCGCACCGAAAGCGGGGCTTCGATCGTTCGCTCGCCTACGCCCGGGCCGGTGCTTTTCGTCAATTGCTGGGTCAAAGATCAGAAGGGCAAACCGATCGCCGGCGCCGAGGTCGATATCTGGCACTCCTCCCCGGAAGGATTCTACGAGCAGCAGGATCCCAAGCAGGCGCCGATGAACCTGCGCGGAAAGTTTATGACCGACGCGCAGGGCCATTTCGGGTTCCGTAGTGTGAAGCCGGCCGGTTACCCAATTCCAATTGATGGACCGGTTGGCGATCTCGTGCGCGCCACCGGACGGCACCATTACCGGCCCGCTCATTTGCACTTCCTGATCTTCAAGGAAGGCTTCAAGACCTTGATCTCACAAGTCTATGTCAATGACGACGAAAAACTTGAAACCGACGTGCAGTTCGGAGTCACTCGCGCACTGGTCGGCGACTATGTGCGGCACAGCGGGCCGGCCCCAGCGAGTGACGTAAAGGGCGAATGGTACTCCCTCGATCAGACTTTCGTGATGGAGCCGGGCAAAAGCCGCCTGCCCAAGCCGCCAATTCAGTAAAGATTGCATGGTGGGTGGGGATTCGACTCGGAGCGACCGGTTGACCTGACAGCGGCGCGGGTGTTCTTTTCGGGCATGAATGCCATGACTTCCCGGCCGCTGCCGGCGCGCCCGCTCGCCCTGCCGAACCTGCTGACCTATGCGCGAATCGCCGCCGTGCCGGTGGTGGTGGCGTTGATGTTTTGGCAGAGCATTTTCGACGGACCATTGTGGCTGCGCTGGGTGGCGCTGGCGTCTTTATTTCGGCCGGTGTCACCGACATTCTCGACGGCTACTTCGCGCGTAGCTGGGGCCAGCAGTCCTCGCTCGGCCGCATGCTCGACCCGATCGCGGACAAATTGCTGGTAGCATCCTGCCTGCTGATGTTGGCGGCGGAGGAGACCATTCGCGGTTGGAGCTTGCTGGCCGCCGTAGTCATTCTTTGCCGTGAAATTCTGGTTTCAGGCCTGCGCGAATATCTCGCCGAGCTGCGGGTCAGCGTACCGGTGACGCGGCTCGCCAAGTGGAAGACCACCGGGCAGACTGGTTGCTGTCGGTTTTTTGATCGCAGGTGAGGCCGGTGATGGGGTAGTGTCGGCGGTTACCAAGATCGCAACATGCCGGTGGTAACCGAGATCGGCATTTTGCTGCTATGGCTCTCGGCAATCCTCACGCTCTATACCGGGTGGGACTATATGCGCGCGGGCCTGCGCTACATGGTTGACGAATGAGTGTGACATTGCGTTATTTTGCCTGGGTGCGCGAACGTGTCGGCAAGCCTGAGGAAACTGTCGAGGTGCCGTCGGGTGTCGCCACTGTCGGCGAACTAATGACATGGCTTGCTTCGCGTGGCGAAGAGTATGCGTACGCTTTCAAAAACGTGAATGTCATCCGTGCCGCCATTGACCGAAGACACGTAAGGGCCGACGCAGCGATCAAAGATGCCGGTGAAATCGCGTTTTTCCCGCCCATGACAGGTGGATAGCCTCGCCACCGGCGACGGGTTACATTGAGAGCATGACATCGACTGTACGCTTGCAGCGCGAGCCGTTTGACGCCGCCGTGGAGGCGGCGAAGCTTGCGCGTGGCCGTAGCGATGTCGGCGCGCTGGTCACGTTTACCGGGGTTTGCCGCGGCACCGAGAACGGCGAGCCGATTGCAGCGCTTACGCTTGAACACTATCCGGGCATGGCCGAATCCGAAATCGAGCGGCACGTCGCGGAAGCCATCGAAAGATGGCCACTGTTGGGCGTTACGGTTATTCATCGATATGGCCGCATCGTGCCCGGCGAAAATATTGTGCTGGTGGTGACGGCGTCGTCCCATCGCGAGGCAGCATTTGAGGCCGCCGAATTCCTGATGGATTATCTAAAGACGCGCGCGCCGTTCTGGAAGCAGGTCGAAAGGGCTGGTGCAAAATCTTGGATTGACGCTAAGGCGATCGATGACACGGCGGTTGAGCGCTGGTCAGTCCCGCGCCGCGGACGTGAAACGGCGGAATGAGCGTACGCTAGGCGTCTGCTGGAGGGCTAAATGGTTCCGATCGTGGTCGCGACAATCGCGCTCATTGCGCTCGCCGTCCGGCCGGCATCTTCAGCCGATGTGTCTTACTTTGAAGTGCCGCGTGGCGCGCATCCGCACGATGTAGCGCCCGCGCCTGATGGCAGTGTCTGGTATACGGCGCAATCGCAAGGTGCGATTGGCATTCTCAATCCGAAGAACCGGACGCACAATTCAAATTTCGCTCGGTAAGGGTTCCGCGCCACACGGCGTGATCGTTGGGCCTGACCGTGCTGCCTGGATCACCGAAGGAGGACAAAACGCGATTGTGCGCTTCGATCCTGCGACCAAGATCGTAAAAGTTTTTCCGCTTCCGAAAGAATTCCCCGACGCCAATCTCAATACCGCGACCTTCGACCGCAAAGGCATTCTTTGGTTCACCGGTCAGAGTGGCGTCTACGGTCGTGTCGATCCGGCGAGCGGAAAGGTCGAAGCCTGGAAAGCGCCAAAAGGCGCCGGACCTTACGGCATTACGACAACGCCCAATGGTGATGTCTGGTACGCTTCGCTTGCGGGCGATCACATCACCAAGATCGACACTGTTAGCGGTGACGCGCTGATGGTGCCGCCGCCCAAGCCCGGGGTCGGTCCACGGCGCATTTGGTCCGATTCCAAGGGCCTCTTGTGGGTGAGTTTCTGGAACAGCGGCGAGCTCGCCCGCTACGATCCGATGAGTAAAGCTTGGAAAGTCTGGAGTCTGCCCAAGAGCAAGGGCGGGTGCTACGCGGTCTATGTCGACAGCAAAGACAAAGTCTGGGTGACCGATTTCCTTGCCAACGCCATCCTGCGCTTCGATCCGGGGACCGAGACCTTCGAGAGTTTTCCAAGCGACAGGCGTGGTGCCTCAGTTCGCCAATTGCTTGGCCGGCCGGGTGAAGTATGGGGCGGAGAATCCGGTGTCGACCGGCTGGTGGTCGTGAAAGATTGACGACGGCAGGATGCCCCAATGCCGTTCCATTTGACCGTCAGCCGCCGCGACATCCTGCACTTGCTCGGTGGCGGTGCGGCTTTGGCTGCGGGGATGACGTGCCGGCTCGGCTAACGAAGCGCGGATCGATCGCCTGATCGATGAAGCCCGTCGCAAAGGCCCGATTTCGCAAAGGATTGATTTCATTTCCGGCGCACTGCGCGGCACGCGCTATCAGGGCTATACGCTGATCGGGGGACCAAGACGGCCGGAAAAGTTTGTGGTGCGCGACGACGCGTTCGACTGCGTGACGTTCTGCGAGACCGTACTGGCTGCCGCGATCGCGGGTAACGCTGGAGAGTTCGATGCCGCCTTGCGCAGCATCCGTTATCACAACGGCGTCGTGAGCTGGCGTGAACGCAACCATTACTTTTTCGAATGGGGCCAGCACAATATCGAAAATAATATTTGCCGATTCGGTCACACTGGACGGATCGGTCAAGATCGAAAAGACCGTCTATTGGCACAAAGAGCTCGGCAGACGTCGGTTTTTCAATCGACGTAGTCCGCGATCGCGGTTTTTCTGGCGAACAAGCGGCAACTCGCCAATGGTGATATCGTCGGCTTTATCACGCAGCGGCCAAATCTCGACTATTTCCACGTCGGCTTTGTCGCCTTCGATAGCGGCGGCGATCTGCTGCTGCGGCATGCGTCGCAAAGCCGGCATCGCGTGCTTGACGAACGCATGGATCGTTTCGTCGCAGTCAATCGCGTGCGTTACGTCACGCTGCTGCGGCCACAAGAGCCGCGCGCAGTTTCCGAAAACGAATAGACCTCAAGCTGCCGCGGCCTTCGGCTTCACTTCCGACGTATAGTCGTCCATCAGCGTCTTGGTGATGCCACCGGGATTGAAATTCCAGTCGGCGATCTCCGCCACTGCGGTGACCTCCGCTGCCGAGCCGGTGATGAAGCATTCGGAAAAGCCGGTAAGCTCGTCTGGCATGATGCGGCGTTCGATCACCTCAAGGCCGCGCTTGCGTGCGAGCCCGATCACCGTTTGCCGAGTAATGCCGTCGAGGAAGCAATCGGCGATCGGCGTGTGAATCTTGCCGTCCTTGACGAAGAAAATATTGGCGCCGGTGCATTCGGCGACGCGCCCTTCCCAGTCCAGCATCATGGCGTCGGCATAACCTTTACGCTCGGCGCGGTGCTTTGAGATCGTGCAGATCATGTAGAGGCCCGCAGCCTTGGCGAGGCAAGGCGCCGTCTTCGGATCGGGCCGACGATATTCAGCGAGGTCGAGCCGAATTCCCTTGAGCCGCTGCTCGGGGTCGAAATAGCTCGGCCATTCCCAACTCGCGATGGCGAGATGGATAGTATTGCTCTGCGCCGAAACGCCCATCATTTCGGAGCCGCGCCAGGCGACCGGGCGGACGTAGGCTTCCTTCCTGCCGTTCTTGTCGACCACCAGCTTTTTGGCGGCGACGATCTCGGCGACCGAGTAGGGAATTTCAAAGTCGAGGATGTTGGCGGAGCGCTTCAGGCGCTCGGCAGTGTTCGGTGCTCTTGAAGATTTTGCCGCCATAGGCGCGCTCGCCCTCGAATACGCAGCTGGCATAGTGCAGGCCGTGGCTCAGAGTACATGGAGATTGGCCTCGTTCCAAGGCACGAGCTTGCCGTCGTACCAGATGACCCCTTCGAGCCGGTCATAGGATTGAGCAGCCATTGGTCTCCTCCTTCGCCTCACGCGGGCAGGCCGTCCTGCCGCTGTGATGGCGCATTTTCCGCGCCTATTCCAATACTTTGCGTCCCGGCAACACCCGGTATGAGTTGGGCGACCGGTCCGGGTCACCGTTCTATCTGCCCCACCGGGGCACTCAAACCGGGCCGTTCGGCACGATCCTTTCGTCTATAGCGTCGTTTTTGTAACATAAAAACAAAATATGTCAACATGGCTGACATAAATGTGACTGAAAAGGCCGGCCGCTGGCACCAGCGTCGCGGATCGTCCGAGTGCCGGTGCTGGGCCAGGCCGGCCGGGTCGAGCCGATTTGGGACATCATCGAACTGTTGTTCTTTGCGTACCGCGATTTCGTCGGTGATCCGGACGAGGTGCTGCTCAAGCTGGGGTTCGGCCGCGCGCATCATCGGGTGCTGCATTTCGTCAACCGCAATCCCGGCATGAAGGTTGCCGACTTGCTTGAGATCCTCAACATCACCAAGCAATCGCTTGGCCGCGTGCTCAAGCAATTGGTCGATCAAGGCTACGTGTCGCAGAAGGAAGGTGCGCAAGACCGTCGCCAGCGCCTGTTGTACGTGACCGCGAAAGGCGAGACGCTGGCACTCAAGCTTGCCAACTTGCAGACGCAGAGAATCAACCGTGCGTTCGGTGAGCTCGGCCCCAATGCGCACGAAGCGGCGCGCCGCTTTCTTACGTCCATGATCGATACCGACAACCGCGACGGCGTGTTGCGTCTGATTACGCGCGCCGACCGTGCATCGAAGATCGCGAGGTTGATTTACGGGAGGAGGAGCCTCGGCGATGACGTTGCCCGCCACGCTTCCCGACGATGCGCCGCATCTGCTGGTGGTCGACGACGACCGCCGCATCCGCGACTTGCTCTCGCGGTTCTTGGCCGGTGAGGGCTATCGCGTGACCACGGCCGAGACCGCTGCTGACGCTCGCGCCAAGCTGAAAGGCCTGAGTTTCGATCTGCTCATCCTCGACGTGATGATGCCCGGCGAATCCGGTTTCGATCTCGCCAAAGCGATCCGTGGCGATTCCAACGTGCCGATCCTGATGCTGACCGCGCGAGATGCTGCCGAAAGCCGGATCAGGGGTCTGGAGATGGGCGCCGACGATTATCTGTCGAAACCCTTCGAGCCGCGCGAGCTGTCGCTGCGCATCGCCAATATCCTCAAGCGTGCACAGCCGCGGCACCGCCGCCGCGTCGAATCAATACGCTTCGGGCCGTTCGTCTATCATCTGGCGCGCGGCGAATTGCGCAAAGGCGAGGAGATTATCCGGCTGACCGACCGTGAGCGCGAGATGCTGCGCATCCTTGCCGGCACGCCCGGCGAAACGGTCCCGCGCCTGTCGCTCGCCGGCAATGGCGGCTCGGTGAGTGAGCGGGCGGTGGACGTGCAAGTCAATCGTCTGCGCCGCAAGATCGAGCGCAATCCCGCCAATCCGCTATTTGTGCAGACGGTGCGCGGCATCGGCTACCGGCTGGTGATCAGCTCATGACCAGCCTCGACATCAGCAAACGGCGTCCGCACCGCGCTGACGCGGCTACGCGAAGCCTGGGAGTGGTATGACGCCATTCCGCCCGTGCGCAAAATTCATAGTGCGCTTGGTCAGTTCGCCGATGGCTGGCGCAGGATCAGCCGCTGGCTCAACAGCGTCATGCCGAAAGGGCTCTATGCCCGCGCGTTGCTGATCATCATCGCGCCGATGGTGATCCTGCAGTCGGTGGTCGCTTTCGTGTTCATGGAGCGGCACTGGAACGTCGTTACGCAGCGGCTATCCGCCAGCGTTGTGCAGGACATCGCTGCGCTGATCGATATTTACCGCGGCTATCCGCAGGATGCCGACCAGGCCCAGATCCGACGTATCGCGCAGGAGCGCCTCGGCCTGGTGGTCGATTTCCTGCCGCTGACCGACATGCCGCCGCCCGGCCCTAAGCCATTCTTTTCGTTGCTGGATCAGGCACTCTCGGACGAATTGCGCAAGCAGATCGGGCGTCCGTATTGGATCGATACCGTCGGCAAATCGGCGCTGCTTGAAATCCGCGTGCAACTCGACAACACGGTGATGCGGGTATTCGCGCGCCGCAGTGCGGCCTATGTCTCCAATTCGGAAATCTTCCTGCTCTGGATGGTCGGCACCTCGACGGTGCTGCTGATCGTCGCCATCATTTTTCTACGCAATCAGATCAAGCCAATTCTGCGGCTGGCTGATGCAGCCGAAAGCTTCGGTAAGGGCCGTGAAGTGCCGAACTTCCGTCCGCGCGGCGCGCGCGAGGTGCGGCGTGCGGCCGCCGCCTTCATCGAGATGAAGACCCGCATCGAGCGCGCGATGGAGCAGCGCACGGCGATGCTCGCCGGAGTGTCGCATGATCTGCGCACGGTCCTTACGCGCTTCAAGCTCGAGCTCGCGTTGATCGATGACTCGCCGGAAGTCGACGCGATGAAGAAGGACGTCGACGAGATGGCGCGAATGCTGGAAGCGTATCTGGCCTTCGCGCGCGGCGACAGCGGCGAGACGTCCGCGCCGACCGACATGGCGGAATTCCTGGAAGAACTGCGGCTCGACGCCGAACGTCACGGTCACAAGGCCAGCGTCGTGTTTCACGGGCCGCCGATCGTCACCGTGCGCCCGGCAGCATTCAAACGTTGCCTCGCTAATCTGGTCTCGAACGCCGCACGCCACGCGCCCTCGATCGCGATTGCCGGCCATCGCGATCACCGCTATCTGACCGTCACGGTGGACGACGACGGGCCGGGTATTCCGTCAGGCTTGCGCGAAGAAGTGTTCAAGCCGTTCCTGCGGCTCGACGATGCGCGCAATCAGGACGAGGGCGGCACCGGCCTTGGGACTCGCAATCGCGCGTGACATCGCGCGCTCGCACGGTGGCGACATCACGCTTGGGGACAGCCCGCTCGGCGGCCTGCGTGCAACGGTGAGAGTGCCGGTTTAGCGCATTAGATGCGCACCGAAATCAGGCCGCCTCTGCTTCCTCATCGCGCATCCGGCGGCGCCGGCGCGGGCCGCGCAAGCACGCACTTTGGAAGGGCACAGAGGTCATCGACGAACCCGGCCCAGCGTTCGGCGCTGCTAAGTCCGCGATCGAGTGCCGCCATAGTGCGGTCGAGCCCTTCATCTTCGTCGTCGATCCAGACCGACAGCACGCGCGCAAACATGAGCGCCGCACCTTGCGCGCGCAACGCGCCGCGGGGGCCGGACGCGCCGATACCGGCGGCTTCCAGCATCCAGTGTTGCGATCGCACTGCCATTGCATTGAGCGCAAAGCGCAAGGCCGGGATTGCGCCGCGCCGAACACATGATCGAGCGCACAGCTTCCTTGTAAGGAGCAAGAGCTTCCAGGCGTCGCATCAACACGTCGAAAAGACGCTCGCGCACCGGCTCCTCGGCCATGTCGGCATCGCCGCCGGCAAGGACCGTGCGATCGATGTCTTTGATGTGGGCGGCGAGGATGGCGAGCGTCGAGCCGAATTCGGTACGCAATTGCGACAGTTTAATTCCGGCTTGGCCAGCCACTTCGGCGAGGCCGATTTGTTCGAAGGAGTGCTCGGCGAGCAGCGCCATCAGCGCATCGATTGCCTTGTCGCGGTCGCTGGTGCCGCGCGGCGGCGGCGCGGTCGGAGCAGCCTTGCGTCGACGCTTGGACTTGCGGGCCATGACGGCCTCCCATGGCAATTCTGGGCAATTCGTGCGCCCTTTAATGTAGGTCCGCAATGACGACGGTTCTAGGGCAGGGAACTTAGCCAGCCAGCTCGCGCGAGCGGCGGGTCGCGGCGATAATGGCCTGCGTCAGCAGGCTGCTCAAAGCCGCCCGGTCCCATAAGGACGTCCAGCGCTGCGGCAGTTGTGCCACCTGGCGAGGTTACGTTTTGCCGTAGCGTCACCGCATCGAGGTCGGAGCGATGCAGCAGTTCGGCGGAACCGGCCACGGTTTCGCGCGCAAGACGCGTCGCAAGCGCCGGTGGCAGGCCAGCCGCGATGCCGGCGTTGGCCATGGCTTCCGCCAGCAGGAACACGTAAGCCGGACCGGAACCGGACAGCGCAGTCACTGCGTCCATCAGCGCTTCGTCGCCGATCCATTCCACCTTACCGATAGCCGCGAGCAGATCGGATGCCTGCTTGCGCTGCGGCGCCGAAATTTTCGCATTGGCAAATGCCACGCTGATGCCACGACCAATCGCCGCCGGTGTGTTCGGCATTGCGCGCACAATTGCGGTTCCCACGCGGCAATGATCTTTTCAAGAAACGCAATGGTTCGACCGGCCATGATCGACAACACCAGCGTGGTCTTGCCCACATATCGCTGCGAGCGGAGGCAATGCTTCGGGCGCGGTCTGCGGCTTTACCGCGATCACGATCGCACTGGCTGCGGTAGGCTTGGCCTTTCGGATTAAGCCTGAGCCCACGTCGGGTCAGCGCCTTAATCGTCTTTCCCGGCTGCGGTTCGATGACGGCGATCTGTTTTGGCTTGAGACCGCGCGCGAGCCAGCCGTCAAGCATCGCGCCGCCCATCTTGCCGGCACCGACCAGGACAAGGGTGCCGCGGAATTTGCTCGAGTGCTGTTCGCACTACGAATGGCCATGGCCGATCACCGGCCTACGCCTCGCCCGAGGTCTCGAACATAGCCGCATCGAGCGCCTCGCGCGCGCCTTTGCCGGCCCAGACCACGAATTGAAAGGCAGAGAAGTAACGCTCGCAAGCCTCGAGCGCGGTGCCGAGCAGCGCCTCGCATTGCTTCCCGGAGGCCTCGGTCCCGCCCGCCAGCACCAGCGCGTGGCGAAACATCATGATGCCTTCGGTGCTCCAGTGATCGAAATGTCCGACCCACAGCCGTTCGTTGATCAACGAAATCAGCGTCTGCACCTCGGTGCGCCGCCGCTCGGGCACCCGCAGGTCGAAGGCACAGGCCAGATGGAGGGCTTCGATGTCGCCCATCCAGGTGTAGGAAAGCTGGTAGTCGGTCCAGCGCCCGGTGACCAGAATGGTGATTTCGTCATCGCTGGCGCGCTCGAACGACCAATCATTGCCGGTTGCCAGGCGTTCCACCACGTCGAGGGGATTGATGCGAGGCTCTTCCGCGTAGCTGGTCAGGGACATGACGTCTCCGCTTTGCCGAATGGAGCGAGAGGAAACGCACGCCACCGCACGCGCACAGTACGGGGAAGACCCGAGATGGGCCCGGACCGCAAGTTGACGCAGGGGTTACGGGATGCCTTGACGGCGAAGACCGAATCACCAAGCGATTCGACTATATCCTGCCTGATTCCGCCCGCCAAAGGCATCGTCAAGTGCCAATGAGCCGTGATTTGCCTGTCATAGGCAACCGCGCGGAATCGACTCTCCACAACCAATACTGCGGCAAGATGACTCGGCAGTGGATAACTCGGAGCGCGGCCAGCAAAAGTGGGTACCGGTTTTGCATCCGGCGCGCGACCGACAATACTTGCGCTAGTCGAACAGGCTCGACACCGACTCCTCGGCGGCGGTGCGTCCGATCGCTTCGCCAATCAGCGACGCGATCTCCAGAATGCGGATATTGCCGGCGGCCTGGATTTCCTTGGTCGGCTGAATCGAGTCAGTGATCACCAGTTCCTTCAAACGCGAGCCGGCGATGCGCTTAACGGCGCCGCCGGAGAGGACGCCGTGGCTGATATAGGCGTAAACCGCTTTGGCCTTGTTCTCGAGCAATGCATCGGCGGCATTTACGAGCGTGCCGCCGGAATCGACGATGTCGTCCACAAGCACGCACGTGTATCCGGCGACGTCGCCGATAACGTTCATCACTTCGGAATCGCCGGCGCGCTCGCGTCGCTTGTCGATGATAGCGAGCGGGGCGTTAATGCGCTTCGCTAGTCCGCGCGCGCGCACCACGCCGCCAACGTCGGGCGATACGACCATTATATTGTCGAGCTTGAAGCGCTCCCGGATGTCGCGCACCATCACAGGTGACGCGTAGAGATTGTCGGTTGGAATATCGAAAAATCCCTGGATCTGTCCCGGCATGGAGATCGAGCGTCATCACGCGGTCTGCGCCGGCGCGGGTTATCAGGTTGGCGACCAGTTTGGCCGAAATTGGCGTGCGCGGACCGGGCTTACGGTCCTGGCGGGCATAACCGAAATACGGAATCACCGCGGTGATACGGCGCGCGGACGAGCGGCGCAGCGCATCGATGATGATCAGTAATTCCATAAGGTGGTCGTTGGCGGGAAACGAGGTCGACTGGATCACGAAAACATCGGCGCCCCGGACGTTTTCCTGAATCTCGACGAAGATCTCCATATCCGCAAAGCGCCGTACCACGGCTTTTGTCAGCGGTAGCTTGAGGTAGTCGGCGATCCCCTGGGCCAGCGTCGGAGTTGGAATTGCCGGCGACGAGCTTGATCGCTCCGTTCTTGCCAGACATTCTTAATCCTCGCCCTCACTCCCGCCACAGGCGGCGTGGTCATAACAAGGCGGGCAGGGCGCGGCAATATGGCTGCTGGTGATTGTCCCGAAGCTTTCGCCGACGGGATGAACGGTCGGTTAGCGGCTCGATGTCGCCAATGCCAGCGTCTCTCGCTCCGTATTGCTGTCGATACTCGGATCGGCCTGCGGACGAGAAACGCGGGAATCATGCCGGCGCCGCGTTCAGGGTCGGAACGGATGCTTCAGGTGAGGATTCGGGGGTAGCCATGGCCACCTGGGCTTCAGGCGCCGAAGGCGACGTGCCAGGAGCAACCTCTGGCGAGGTCAGGAATACGGCAAGTTGCTCCATGCTGGTGCGGGCAATCCGGCGCAGCATGGCGTCATCGGCGGCTGCCCAGGCGTCACGGTGGCGCACCTTCGCGGTCTCCTCGCCACTGATGCGTAGCGTGCGATTTTCCTCTTGGTCGAACACATCCCATACCCAGGAGACCGTGGTCTGATGTTTGGTTACTCTTGATTGCGAGATAGCCGCGCACGCGATAGGCCGCGGATTGTTCGCGTGAGATCACCGCGAGGCGGCGGCCTGCGCTTCGTCGTTGAGATCTTGCACCAGTTTCTTGAATTGACCGGGCGGCAGGCCATCGACGGACTCGAAGGCAACAGTGGCGCCGCGCGGCTGTGCGGCCGACACAGCCTGACTATCGGGATTGCATGCGGCCAATGTCAGCGCGCAGGCTGAAACCAATAGTCCGCCAAGACGTGAGACGCGCCACGCCGTGCCGGTTGAGCGGCGACCCCAACTCCACTCCATAGACACCCCTGCGGCCTTGGTTTTTGGTCTTCAAGTCCCTTGGCCGGGTAAAGCCTAGCGGCAAGGATATCTGCGAGTCCAGCCGCACACACTGCTGTGCGTCAGTCGGCGACCGCTATCGCATTGATATGCCGCCCATAGTCGGGCTCGCCACTGAGTGTCGTGCGCCGATAACTGAAGAACCGCTCGGGTTCGGCATATGTGCACAAGCCTAGATCTTCGAATTGAACGATGCCGGCGCGCCCAACGCATTCGGCGATATAGCCAGTAAGGTCAAACATGGCGTGCCCGGCTCGTGTAGACGTTGTGAAGAAACGCGAATTGCCGGAATCGGCGGCAAGGAAGCGCGCGACGAATTCTGGCCCGACCTCGTAATTCGGTTGCCGGATGGTAGGCCCGAGTGCCGCGGTGATGCGTGTGCGGTCGGCGCCAAGCTGCTCCATGGCGGCGATCGTCGCCTCAATCACGCCTGTGAGAGCACCGCGCCAACCGGCATGGGCGGCGCCGACCACGCCAGCCTCGCCGTCGGCGAACAGCAATGGTCCGCAGTCAGCGGTAGATACGCCGATGGCCAATCGCGGCACGCGCGTGACAATAGCATCCGCTCGCGGACGGTTCTCGCGTGTCCACGGCTCGGTCTGCCACAACGACGTCGGGCGAATGGATCTGGTATGGGGTGAGCAGACGATCCGCATTCACGCCCAGTGCTGCCGCCATGCGGGCTCGATTCTCGGCGACCTTGTCGGGCGCATCGCTGGAGCCGACGCCGCCATTGAGCGAAGCATAGACGCCTTGCGACACGCCGCCGGAGCGCGTGAAGAAAGCGTGACGAATGCGCGCGAGGGTGGCGAGTGAAGCAGCCTGCAACATCGATTCCGTCCGGGCAGCCAGCGTTTCCGGTTAGCGGTTAGATAATGCGTGCAAGGGCGCGCGGCTAGCGCATCAGGCCGCGAAGCCGGGTGGCACGCCAACTGAAGGATGCACGAAAGCAGCAACTTTGAACAATTCACCCATGGCAGTGCGATTATGCCCGATCAGGCGCGCAAGTTCCTGGTCGATGTCGGCGGCGCGCGCCGCTTTGGCTTTGAGCGCAGCCGCGCGCTGTTCGATGCCAAGCCGCCGTAGAAATAGCGACTGTTCGATTGGCCCGAAACCAGCTGTGCCCATCGCCTCGATGGCCCGCCCCAGCGACTGAAAATCGACATGGGCAGTGAGGTCGAGACTGCCTGGGAAAGTCAGAGGATCGGCATAAGCGTGCTGGCCGACCGCCTGCAAAGTTTCGCCGAGTCCGGTTTCAATGTGACCATAGTCGATCACCAGAGCGGCGCCGCGGCCGTCAGCGATGCGCCGGCCGAGTTCAATTGCCGCGGTGTCGGCGCGCCATTCGAAGATCGCTCCCGCACGCGGCGCTTGCAAGGCGGGCGGCAACAGCGTCTGAAAAAACGGCAGCGTTTCCGGTGCGACGGTAAAGGCGAGTTGATCGGTGGAATCGATCTGGATCCGGCGTTCGTGCCAGCCGCGCTCGGTTTTAATCGCCTGGTTGACCGGGAGCGCGTCGAAAAATTCGTTGGCAAGGATGATGGCAGGACCTTTCGGTACCTCGGCGAGTGCGGCGTGCCAGAAAACGGGAACGCCCGCATCCTCGAGCGTCTTTTCCTGTTGTGCTCGCAGCAGTGGACTGACTTCGACCAGATGCGCCACGATGGCAGCCCGGAATTCCGGCACGATCCGAACTGCGCGGAGCGCATCTTTCATCATGGTGCCACGGCCCGGGCCGAGCTCGATCAGCCGCACATTCTCGGGCGCGCCCATCTGCTTCCACACGGCAGACACCCACAGGCCGATCAGTTCCCCGAACATCTGGCTGACTTCTGGCGCGGTGATGAAATCGCCGCGCGCGCCAAACGGATCGTGCGTGGTGTAGTAGCCGTGCGCAGGGTCGAACAGACAGAGTGCCATATATTCCGCGACCGGCATCGGACCAGCGAGCGCGATACGCCGGCGAATTTCAGCGTCCAGCGGCGAGCGCTCCTCCACTAGCCTCTCCGAAGCGGCGGCTGCTTAAGCGCATAGACAATGAAACAAACGCCGGCGAGGAACAGCGGCACCGACAGCAATTGTCCCATGGTAGCGCCGCCCCATAGAAAGCCGAGCTGCGCATCAGGTTCGCGGAAGAGCTCACAAAATGTGCGCGCGACTGCGTAGCCAACGGCGAAGCAGCCGATAATCAGGCCGGGTCGTTTCAGCGCGCCCGCGCGCATCAGCAGTGCCAGGATCGCGAGCAACACCAGGCCTTCTAACGTCGCCTCGTAGAGCTGACTGGGATGGCGCGGCTCCGGCCCGCCGCTCGGAAATATCATGGCCCAGGGCACGTCGGCAGGACGTCCCCATAGTTCACCGTTGATGAAGTTGGCTATGCGGCCGAGGAACAGTCCAATCGGTCCGACTGCACAGGTGATATCACCGAGCGAGAGGACCGGAATGCCGCGTTTGTAACCGAACAGCAGCACTGCAACGACACAGCCGGTGAACCCACCATGGAATGACATGCCGCCATTCCACAATTGGAGGATCTCCATCGGGTGAGCGGCGAAGTGCGGCAGATTGTAAAACAGCACGTAGCCGATGCGGCCGCCCAGGATGATACCAAGTGTCACCCACAGCACGAAATCGTCGAAGTCGATCACGGTCATCGGCGCCTTGCCGCCCCACAATTTTCCAGAACGTATGAGCAGCCGGGCGTAGGCCCAACCGATCAGGATGCCGAAAATATACGCCAGCGCGTACCAGCGGATGGCGAGCGGGCCGAGATGCACCAGCACCGGATCAACGGTTGGGTAGGAAATAACGAGCAAAGGCATTGCGATATCCGAATCGACGGAGCGCGTTGCTCCCGCTTGCGAGTGGTAGCATGCCGGGTCTTGCGGCGGGATGACCGGATCGCCATTGTGGTAGCAACCTGGCGCGGAGGCGAGACATGACCCAGACCAGCAACCGTTTTTTTGATGAGATGGCACGTCTGATGAACGACGCCGCCGGCGTGGCGCAAGGGGTGCGGCGTGAATTCGATACTCTGTTTCGCAGCCAGGCTGAGCGTATCCTGCGCGATCTCGACGTCGTGCAGCGAGAGGAATTCGAGGCGGTCAAGGAAATGGCGCGGCTGGCGCGCGAGGAGAATGAGGCTCTGAAAACGCGAATAGCCGCGCTGGAGGCCAAGGCCGGCAAGGCCGACAGGGCCGACAAGGCGGACAAGCCCGGCAGGAAAAGCGCCGGACCGGCTAACGATACGGCCGGCTAACGGCGCCATTGGAGAATTCTTGCCCTTTGCGGCCGCCGCCGCTATAACCCGCCCCGTTCGCGGCCCCCGGCACCCCTGGAGGCTTGCCGCGTTCACAGGCGGCGGAAAAAGCCGCCTTTTCCATTGGTTTAGATGAGGGATTCAAGATGGCGACCGTCCTGGAATTGAAGGCGACGGCGCGTCCGAAAGGCGGCAAGGGGGCCGCCCGGGCTGCGCGTCGCTCCGGCCGCGTGCCGGGCGTGATCTACGGAGAGAACAAGCCCCCGCTGATGGTCCTGCTCGACCATGACGAATTGCGCCATCGCATTTATGCCGGGCGCTTCCTTACCACGCTCTACAATCTCGATGTGGACGGCACCAAGCATCGCGTGATCCCGCGCGACTTCCAGCTCGACGCGATCAAAGATCTGCCGATGCATGTCGACTTCCTTCGCGTGTCGGAAGGCGCCACCATTCGCGTCCACATTGCTGTGCACGTGCTCAACGCCGACCAGGCGCCTGGTGTGAAACGCGGCGGTGCGGTCAACATCGTCACCCATACGGTCGAAGTGGTGTGCCCGGCTGACGCTATTCCGGAATCGATCGACGTCGATATTTCGAGCCTCGACATCAATCACTCGAAGCATCTCACCGATGTGCAATTGCCGCCGAACATTCGCGTGATTGGCCGCCCCGATATGACCCTGGTCACTGTCGTGCCGCCGTCCGGCTATGCGGAAGAAATGAAGGCCGCCGCCGAAGCTGCTGCCGCTGCTGCCGCTGCTGCGGCCGCCGCTGCTGCGGCTGGCGCCGTGCCCGGTGCAGAAGGGGCCGCCCCCGGTGCGGCTCCAGGAGCTGCGCCCGGCGCCGCTCCCGCGGCAGGCGCTGCGCCGGCAGCCGCCGCGGCGCCGGCGAAGCCCGAGAAGAAGTGAGGACTCGCTCAAGCCTCAACGTCAGCGTTTGCGTAATCGGCAACGCGCGTGATTCCGAAAAGTGCGTAACGGTTTTCGGAAATCATGCGCAAACTCTAAACCAGCGCCGTTGACGCCATGCTGCTTTTCGTCGGCCTCGGCAATCCCGGCTCCATGCACGCCGGCAACCGCCACAATATTGGTTTCATGGCGGTGCAAGCGATCGCGCGCCGCCATGAGCTTTCGCCGTGGCGCAGGCGTTTTCAGGGCGTTGCGGTGGAAGGCAATATCGCCGAAGAACGCGTGTTACTGCTTTTGCCTGGCACCTATATGAACGAGTCAGGGCGAGCAGTGGCAGAGGCTATGAACTTCTACAAACTCGAACCTGGCCACGTCGTGGTGTTCCACGACGAGGTTGAACTGCCGCCGGCCAAAGTGCGGCTGAAGCTTGGCGGCGGCAATGCCGGTCACAACGGCCTGCGCTCGATCTCCGAGCACATCGGCAACGACTACCGTCGCGTACGCTTTGGGATCGGCCACCCGGGCGACAAGGACCTGATGGAACGTTACGTATTACAGGATTTTGCCAAAGACGAGTGGCCTTGGGTCGAAGCACTCTGCGAGATTGTTGCCGACAATGTCGGGTTGCTGATTGAAGGCAAAGATTCGACCTTCCTTAACAGGGTGCACCTTGCAATAAGCGCCAAGGGTTTTGGCCAAGCTGACGAGCCATCCGACCCGGCACAGTAGTGAAATCAAAATCGGGACGCGGACAACTCCATGGGATTCAGATGCGGTATCGTCGGCCTGCCGAATGTCGGCAAGTCGACGCTCTTCAATGCGCTCACACAAACCGCGGCAGCGCAGGCGGCCAACTACCCTTTCTGCACGATTGAGCCCAATGTCGGTGAGATCGCAGTCCCGGATGTACGTCTCGACAAGCTGGCAGTCCTCGGGAAGTCCGAACAAATCGTTCCGACCCGCATCACCTTCGTCGATATCGCCGGCTTGGTGCGCGGCGCGTCCAAGGGCGAGGGGCTTGGCAACCAATTCCTCGCCACCATCCGCGAGGTAGACGCCATCGTCCACGTTGTCCGGTGCTTCAAGGATAGCGACGTCACCCACGTGGAAGGCAAGATCGACCCCATCGCCGACATCGAGACTATCGAGACCGAGCTGATGCTGGCTGATCTCGACAGTTTGGAAAAGCGCGTCGATAACCTGGAAAAAAAAGCCAAGGGCATTGGCGAAGACGCCAAGCAAGCCAAAGAAACACTCGATCTGGTAAAGCGCTCGCTCATCCTGCTGCGCGAGGGCAAGCCCGCGCGCATGGTTGAGCGCAAGCCCGAGGAAGAAAAGCTGTTCCACTCGCTCGGCCTGCTCACGTCCGCACCCGTGCTCTATGCCTGCAATGTTGAAGAGGCGTCTGCTGCGACCGGCAATGGTTTCTCCGTCAAGGTTGAAGAGCGGGCCAAGACCGAGGGCGCGGTCGCGGTCGTGATCTCCGCCAAGATCGAATCGGAGATCGCGACGCTGCCGCCAGAGGAACGCGCGGACTATCTCGAAGCGGTCGGGCTCAAGGAAACCGGTCTCGATAGGCTGGTGCGCGCCGGTTATGCACTGTTGCACCTGGTGACCTATTTCACGGTCGGCCCAAAGGAGGCGCGGGCCTGGACCATCACGCAGGGCACCAAAGCGCCACAGGCGGCAGGCGTGATCCATACCGACTTCGAGCGCGGTTTCATCCGGTCCGAGACCATCGCCTATGACGACTTTATCGCGTGCGGCGGTGAGGCAGGCGCACGCGAGGCCGGGAAGATGCGGCTGGAAGGCAAAGACTATGTGGTGGCCGACGGCGACGTAATGCATTTCAGGTTTGCGACCTGAGTGGCTTGAACCGATCAGTCATACAGCGCGACAATCCATCGAGAATCCAGCGCAGGAGGTTTTATGCCGCCGCTCGCCGTCGCCGGGTGCGTCGCCGCCGCATTGTTCCTGGCGGGTCTGATGGCCGCCGCGCCGGCCAAAGCCGAGATCGAAAAATTCATGCGGCAATGCGACGGAAAGTTGTGCGCGTCATTCCGCGCTTCGATCACTATTCCGGACGGGTGGGTCGAGGACAAGGAAGCGAGCGATTACTTCAACGTTCAGATGCTGTTGCCCAAGGGCATCGATTTCGAAAAAGCGCCAGCCAAGATCTATGCTCTCGTGCGCTATAACCGCGACAAACGGCCCGTCGCTGATTTCCTGCCCGACAGCATCAAAGATTGGAAGAGCCGCGCCAAAGACGCCAGGATCAGCAAGCTCGACGACCTCGGCCGCGGAGAAAAGCCGCCCTTCGTGCGTCACGCGTTCGAGGCGCACAGCCTCAAGGAGCAAGGTTACGAACTGCAAGCCGTCACGACGGATGGCGACAAGGACGGCAACCAGTTCGTGGTTACGATCACGCTGTCGGCCAACTCTAGAGCGGCGCTCAAAGCCGCAGAACCCGCGTACCTGGCGATTCTGAGCAAGTATTGATCGTCGTGTTCGGCAGGTTGACGGATCGGTATGAGGGACGATACGGATCAGCGGCATGACCGTCCAGGCCGATCACGCGAGCGAAATGACGGCGTCGCAACGCAAGGATGCGGAGCGGCGTACGCTTGGCGTGGCTTGCGGCGCGCACGCTTTGCACGACGGGTATACCGATCTCGTCTACATCATGCTGCCGATCTGGCAGGGCGAATTCGGCCTCGGCTTTGCGGCGCTTGGCCTGATGAAAACGGTGTTTTCCGGCACGCTCGCCGGTTTCCAAATTCCGGCAGGCCTTCTGGCCGAACGGTTCGGTGCCGCGACGGTGCTCGCGCTCGGCACCGCGCTCGCCGGCTTCGGTTATTTTTTGGCAGGCTTCAGCAATGGCGTAATGTTTCTCGTCGCGGCCCTGTTCGTCGGTGGTCTCGGTGCCAGCACGCAACATCCGCTGGCATCGTCGCTTATTGCCCACGCTTTCGCGGGGACGCGATCGCTGAAAGCGCTCGGTACTTATAATTTCGCCGGCGATATCGGAAAAATGACGCTGCCGGCAGCGGCCGCGCTGCTTTTCATTGTGCTGCCCTGGCGGCACGCAGTGATGCTGCTCGGTGGTCTCGGGTCGGTCGCGGCGCTGGCAATCTTCCTGACAATGCCGCGCTTTCGGGATGAGCCGGCTGCTCTACGCAAGAGCGACAGTGCCACATCGCCGGAACGTGCTGTGCATGGATACGCATTTCCGCTGTTGTTGTCGGTTGGTGTTATCGATAGCGCCACGCGGATGGCCTTCCTCACGTTCCTGCCTTTTGTTGTCACCGCCAAAGGCGCGAGCCTGCAAACCGTCGGCCTGGCGCTTACGCTGGTTTTTGCTGGCGGGGCGGCCGGCAAACTGGTGTGTGCCTTCATCGGCGCACGCATCGGCGCGGTGGCAACCGTGTGGTTGACCGAGACGGTGACCGCGCTCGGCATCATGGCGCTGTTGCCGCTGCCGCTCGAAGCCGCGTTGGTGCTCCTCCCCGCGGTGGGGGTTGCGCTGAACGGTACTTCTTCCGTGCTCTACGGATCGGTGCCCGACTTGGTCGCGCCCGCACGGCGCCAGCGCGCCTTCAGCATTTTTTATACCGGGACGATTGGCGCCGGCGCGGTGTCACCCGCCCTCTACGGTCTGCTTGGCGACGCCGTCGGCGTGCCGACGGCGCTTGTCGTTGTTGCCGCAGTTGTGCTCGTAACGCTGCCGATAACACTCGTGTTGCGGCCGGCGCTGTTGCCGCGGCCCTCATGATTGTCAGCGCTCGGGGGGCGCCGATGCGGTAGGGAACCAATCCGTGCCGGCCTGATTGTGATGGCATGCCCAAAAAAGCGAACGTCGTAGCCCAGATGACTGCCGAGCAGGCCACGCTGCTTCGCAAGCTTGCCTTCGATGCTTATGAACCCGAGGCCTTTCGCCCGGATTTGACGAAAGCGGAGGCAGAGCAACGCATGAATACGCTGCGGGCAAAAATGAAACTGATGAGTGAACCGCCACACACACAGTGATGGAATTCGTGAATTGGTGTCCCTTCCGCAGAGGAACCGCTCCGCGCGACCCGGCGTTTGCCGTGCTGGACGAAATCAGGAGGAGGAACTCATGACACATTTTCGCCATGCCGCGATCGTGGCCGCGCTGCTTGCCGGCGCGACTACGGTGAGCGCGCAAACTACAGTCATCACCCGTGAACCGGTGGAATCGCGGGCCGTGGTGACGACCGAGCCTCTACAGCTCACGCCGGTACAGCGACGTACAATCTATCGCACCATCGTGCGGGAGCGCGTGAGCCCACAGCCGACCGTAGAATACCGCGTCGGCGCGCGCATACCGGAAGGCGTGCAGCTCTATTCGGTCCCACAAGAGGTCGCAGTCGAAGTACCGACAATACGGTCGTATAAATACATGGTGGTAAATGGCCGCGTTGTTTTGATCGATCCCGCAACCAGTGAAGTCATCGCCGAAGTGGCCGATTAACACGTCCCACCGGCTGAGATTGGGCCCGGCGCGACATGCGCCGGGCCACGCTTTTTGTTTACCTTTAGGCGGCCGGGCTGATATGTGCGGTCGTTGGGTGCTGGATTTTCGGCGTCGCAAGGGCCATATTACTCCTTGAGGAGCCTTTGATTATGTCGATGATCAACTACCGTGCCCCGTCTGAACTATTTCCTAGCCGGAGCCGCAAATCGCGCCGTCCGATCGGCTACAAGCGCTTTCCGACTGCTGCGGAAGCGATTCGTTTTGCCATCGAGGAACTGCCCCCGGAGCTGCTGTTAGGGGCCTATCTTGAAGTGGAAGAGAAGCGTTTCGACGGCAATGGGATCCGGCAGCTTTACGAAAGCGCCGATTATCCGCTGCCGCGCAAGGCCGCCAAGGCCAAAGTCGCCGCCGCCAACTGACTGACCCGCCAGTGCGTCTGACCGTTATCCGCCCGCACGGGCGGGTGCGGTATTCGAGCATCTGTGTGGAAAAGATCTCGCCGGAGGCGGGTGGCGGCTCGGTTGCCACGTTACTCGGCGGATTCTTTGGCTGCCCCTAAGGGGCTATGCAACCGATTCCACCTCTGGGCCGTTGTTCCGACAGCCAATGGAGGCTCCATGAAAAATTTACATCACCTCAAGCTGGCGGCTACGCTGGCCGCCGCACTCTCTTTGCCATGCAGTCCAGTCGGCGCCGAGGAAAGCGCTACTGTGCGGACTGCGCCGGGATTCACGCCTAATGGCGGGCAGATCAATCCTGGCGTTGAACAGCAGGCGCCGTCGCAATCCGGTGATATCCGCACTATCCCGACGCCGGAGGAGGCGCGCGCAGCATTGTTGACTCCGGCATCGAAGGAGCCGTCGACCGGTGATACGCCGGCTGCAACGACGGGCACCGGAGCGCCGGAGAAACAAGGTACACAGGGCACACAGGGCGCAAACACAGCCGGCGCGGCCAACGAGCCACCACCATCAGGACCGATTGGATCAACCGGTCAAACCCTCCCTGCGAAATTTTCCAGGCGCAACGACATCCTTGATCGGGTGCCGATCGTGGCATTCCCATTGCCACTCACCGACGAGCAGCGCAAACAGATCTATGATGCGGTGATGGCGGATACCTCGCAGCCCGTGGCCGGGGCCGACGCTCTCAAACCGGCAAGCGAATTGTCACCGAACCAGGCGCTCAATGGCATGCATCCGCTGCCCGAGGGCGTTCGCAATATCGAAGGTGTCACGCGGCTTCATTATTTGAAGGCCAAGGGTAAGGTTTTGCTGGTCGAACCGGCAACGCGCACGGTGGTCGGACAGATCACGTTGTAAAATATCAAGCCATCGCCGGGATGTCCGGCGATGGCATATTCGTGCACATGGATTCAGCCTGCCGGGCGCTGACCGGAATCGTTCGGCGCACTTTTCCATTGCATCAGACTGTCGCCGATAACTTTCATTGCGGTCATTGCTGCATGGCTCAGGCTTGCGTAACCGGCGATTTCCCGGCTGACGCGCTCGCCTTCATTACGAAGCATGTCGCGTACGCCCTGTAGTTCAAGAATGACCCGGTCGATTTCTTCCATCGACGCGCCGGAAACCCGGCGGATTAGCACATTGAGATTATCAGCGATCGGCTCGGGTGCCGGCTCCGCGTCGGACCGTTGCCGGCGGAGGAAGGCGACATCGCGCCGGACGAATTCGCGGATCTCACCCTCGAAAGCGCTCGCCGCCGCCTGATCGACATCGCTGAGTCTGTCCGGCGGCTTCCGATTCGGGGCAAATGCCTCCGGGCCGGTTTTTTCGGGAACTGCCCTGTCCGTACCAAGCCGCTCGGGTCTCATGGCCGTCATGGTCAACTCCTACAGAAGCGCAAAATGTTTTGCGCAAACGCTCCCCAGTTGCTGCCAATTGCCGCATGCGACTTGGGCGGCCGTGGGGCGGGGCGGGGGCGGCTTCATGGAACTTTCCGGCAAATGATGGCTGGAAGTCCAGTTATGCACGACTTTTGTGAAAACCGGCTCGCGCTTCCGGCGAGACTACCAATGCAGCTTGAAGCCGGCGGTAATGCTCTTGCTGCTGGTGGCTTGGCCGAAGTCGGTGACTGCTGTCGTTACCTGGAGTGGGCCATAAAGCTTTTGTTCGGCGCTGAACGTGTGGTGGGTGACCGGGTCATTGCTGGCGGTTGCAACACCGGCACCGAGCGTGGTGCCGGTCGGCAGGACGTTGAACTTGACGGCCTTTTCGTTGCCGAACACCTGAGGCGTCAGCGGCGTCGAAGTGGAAGGCAATGCCATCAACGGGATATCGTTGGGGCCGGCAGATGGCTGGCCAAGCGTTTCGGTGACTGAATACGTGTCTTGCAGCGTCACCGCGAAGCGTCCGCCAAACGGAATTGACTGCTTGATCGTCGTGCCAACTTTGCCTTGTTCATTGGAAGGATCGACACGCGCATCCACGCTGCCGATATTCGGTACACCGAGCGATGCCCAGGCGGCCCCTGAACTGGAGCCATCGCGCGCCGTTGGCAATGGATGATCAAAGGCCCGGCCGCCGTTCGAGTTCGATGGACCCAGATCGGCGCCGACCGAATTGCTCCATTCCGTTTGCAGCGGCTGCTTCACAACGACCGTGGATGAGCCGTCCGCCTTCTCTGTGCGGGTGACATCGAAGCCCTTGTCGGATGTCCCGGGCAAGCGCAGGGGTTTCTTCGGTGGCGTTGCCAGCGCTGCTGGGTCGAAGACGAGCGCATTGGCAAGCAATGCGCTTTCCTCCGGGGTAAGCGGAGCTTCGGGAGTGAGAGCCGTATTGTCCGTTTGCGTCGGCTCTTGCGCAAATGCCGGCGGGGCAGCGAGCATAAGCGCGCCGATCGTCCACAATGCGCAGTGAGCGCTTGCCCGCATTCCCAAAAATCTCCCCCGAACGGCCGATCCGGTTGTTGTCGTGCGCGCAATGCTCGGCGCGGACCGGTTAAGCATTGGTTGCCCTATGCCACGGAACTTTGGCGAAGCTGTGGAGCAACTTGGATCATTTTCAGTCAGAGGCAGCGCGCGGCGATCGCCTCATTAATGTGCGCAACGTCGGCATCCAGGCGGCCGAGATCGCGTTCGCGTTCCGCGCCGCTCTTGCATAGCGCGGTGACTGCGCGCGCCTTTACCACCTCGAGAAAATAAAGACGCGTGGCGGTACAGTTTTCCGGTCCTGCGGCGCTGCCGAGGCCCTTTATCCTCGCCTGCATGGACGCAATGCTGGCGGTGGCGTCCGCGAGATTGCGGTCGCAGCCCGGCAGCTGTACCGGCGCCGGATGCGCCGGTGGCGCCGCCAGCAGCGCCGGCGCGAAGCTGGCAGGCACGATAAGCCCGACGAAGACAAGAAATGCGAGCACAAATCGCTTGAGCACGGCTCGACCCTCCCGAAGTTACCTTCGTTGGTCGGCCGGACTGGCTAAAAGGTTCAAGGTGACGTGAAACCGGAACCTGGCTGAGGAATTACCTTAGGACTTCGGGAGGCGGCGTAATGGGAGCACGACCATGCCCGCGCTATTGCCGATTATCTTGACCGCGTCGCACATCGTTCTGGCTGCGGACACGGTGCCGAAATTCAACGTCGAGAAGACCTGCCGGCCTGCGGCCGTCGCAGCCACTTTGCCGGGACGAGACTCGTCAGCGTGCCAGTGTGACGAAAACGACGCGCACACCAAGCTCGAGCAGGAATGGTCCCAGTACTCTGTCACCCAGCGGGCCAACTGCACGAACTTTGCCGCGCTCGACCACGCTCCGAGTTATGTCGAATTACTGACCTGTCTGGAAATGGCCAAGCAGGTCCAGGAACTGCCGGCAGAATCTGAAAATTGGTACGTCCGGCCAGCGCTGAGGCTCAGGGCTTTTTGCCGGGCGGAGTGCTGTAGGGGCTGCCGGATGAACCCTGCATCTGCGCCAGCTTGTAGGCGGAGAGCTGTTTGGGCTTGTCTTTGTCGGCTTTCGGCTTTTTCTTTTCCTTGACGGCTCGCATCTGACCTTTTGCCATCGCGTCCTCCTGAAGGTCTGGAAGTGCCGAATGCTAACCGCCGCGCCGCCCGGCGCAAGGGGATTTGCGGTAATCCTCAGGATTAGCTCAGGTCTTCGGCGCCGGTGCGGCCGCGGCCTTCATCTTGTCGTCGATACATTTGTTGACGAGGTCCGCGCGCTTGTCGAGATCCTCGTGGGCGTTGCCCTTTTCGGTTCGCATCCAGCATTCCCGCGCGGCGCGGGAGCGCGTCATAGGCTCTGCGTCCTGGACCGGCTCCGGGGGCTTGGCAGCCTGGGGTTTGGCTGCGGCTACGTCCGGCTTGCTGGCAGCGACTTCCGCCTTGGGCGCATCGGCCGCGCTCGAGCCGGTGCCGTCGGTTTCGCAGGCGGCAAGCGTCAGCGCGCAGGCGGCAAACAACGCAAAGCGCGCTGCTGCAACGAACTTGTGGGTGCTGAAAATCAAAGAGTTCATACGATGCATTCCGGACATTTGAATTTCGGATCAAAGCCGCTGCGCCTTGGCAGGGGTCCGGCTATTTGCCCGAAATGACCCATATACGCAACGCCCGTGGAACCGCTTCACAATCGCGTGCACGCTCACGAACCGCTCCCTGCACGGGGACGTTGATCCTGCAAACGAAATGCGGGAATCACGTTCTGGAGGTAACAATGCGTGTTTTTTCGGTGGCGGTCGTAGCCGCCATGTTTGTCTGCGCCGCGCGGGCGGACGGGCCGACACAATCGCCGGCGGACGGCGATGCGGCTGTTGGCGTTGGCATTATCTGCAACACGTCCGAGCAGGCGGCGCAATTCGTCAAGCTACGCGGCAGGGGCACCCGGCCTGAACAGGCGATGCACGCGGTCAATGCCAACGCACGCGGGAAACGCGCCTGCGGCGTTGCAGCGATCGTCTACATCCGTGACCACACCATGGGTACCGTGAAACTTCAGAACGAGCTCGTGCAGATCGTGCGCATCAACGTCGTTGCGGGCTTCAACGGAAGTTCCTGGGAACGCGTGTCGGACATGGTCCAATACGCTGTGCTGGAAGGCGGCGGCGAATCCATCTGACGGATTGCGGGAAATTATTAAGGAAAATCATCTGCCGATACTTAACCAATTCGGCCGTTTTGATTTGCCATCCGCGCTCAGTTTGTAGAGACAGTATGTCCAAAGTTCATTTGGACGCCTCTGTCATCGCCATGAAACGACTGATATTTGCAACTGCGATCGTAGCGGCTGTTTTCGGTACCGCATGTGCACCGTCAGAAGCGGCGGAGCTCGGGCCGGTTGGCAGGCCTGGCGGCGGGCATGTCAGGTCAGCGTGGCAATACTGGAGTTGGCGCGACCGATGCGCCTGGGCAGGTTATTACTGCCTCTACGCATACGACGGATTCATTTATCACTATCCCTTTGATGATCGTGCCTATGCCTACGGCTATGGTCGGCCCCGGCACTCCCGTTATCGCGTCAGATACTAGACGTTAACGCCGCCCTCGCGGCTTGAAGCCGCCGCGCATTCCCGGACGGCCCATCGTCGAGCGCGGGCTATCCTTCGTGCGCGCCGGGATTGCTTCCACGCCTGGACCCATTTCATCGAGCGTCGGCTTGTGCGGCCCTTTGCCGGAGCGATGCGGCCGCACTTCGTGTGACAGTGCAATGCCCATCTCGTCGAGATGCGGCTTGTGCGGCCTATTTGTTGAAGATGCGCTTCGCGCTTTTGTCACGGCGCGCCGCAGTTTTGGATCCTGCGCAATGACGACGTCCCGCGCGGTGGGATTGTCGAGCACCGCCAGCTCGGTGGCGCGCAGGCGCTTGATCTCGTCGCGTAGCCGCGCGGCTTCCTCGAAGTCGAGATCGGCGGCGGCTTCACGCATGCGCGTCTCCAGATCGGCAACGACCGCCTCCAGATTGTGCCCGATGGTGGCGGCGTCGGCGAACTCGCCGGTGCCGGCCGCGCCAGTCGCGATCAGCACGTGGTCGCGTTCGTACACGCTGTTGAGAATGTCGTGGATCGAGCGCTTGATGCTTTCCGGCGTGATGCCGTTCGCGGTGTTGTATTCCACCTGCTTCTCGCGCCGCCGGTTGGTCTCCTCGATTGCGCGCTGCATCGAGCCCGTCACCGCATCGGCATAGAGAATCACCTTGCCATCCACATTGCGCGCCGCGCGGCCGATGGTCTGGATCAGGCTCGTTTCGCTGCGAAGAAATCCCTCTTTGTCTGCGTCGAGAATGGCGACCAGCGCGCATTCCGGAATGTCGAGGCCCTCGCGCAGCAGGTTGATGCCGACCAGCGCGTCAAAGGCGCCAAGGCGCAGGTCGCGGATGATCTCGATACGCTCCAGCGTGTCGATATCGCTGTGCATGTAACGCACGCGAATTCCCTGCTCATGCAGGTATTCGGTGAGGTCTTCTGCCATGCGCTTGGTGAGCACGGTGACGAGCGAGCGGAAACCTTTTTGCGCGACCTGACGCACCTCGCCGACCAGATCGTCGACTTGCAGGCGCGCGGGGCGAATCTCCACCGGCGGGTCGATCAGGCCGGTGGGGCGGATCACCTGCTCGACGAACACGCCGCGCGCTTCCTCCATTTCCCACGGGCCGGGCGTTGCGGATACCGCCATCGTTTGCGGGCGCATGGCGTCCCATTCCTCGAAGCGCAGCGGCCGGTTGTCCATGCAGGAGGGCAGGCGGAATCCGTATTCGGCCAGCGTCGCCTTACGGCGGAAGTCGCCGCGGAACATGCCGCCGAGCTGCGGGACGGTGACGTGGCTTTCGTCCGCGAAGACCAGCGCGTTGTCGGGCACATATTCGAACAGCGTCGGGGGTGGCTCGCCCGGCTTGCGGCCGGTGAGATAGCGCGAATAGTTCTCGATGCCCGCGCAGGAGCCGGTGGCTTCCATCATTTCAAGATCGAAGATCGTGCGCTGTTCGAGCCGCTGCGCCTCCAGAAGGCGGCCGGCGGCGTTGAGCTGGTCGAGGCGCCCGCGCAGTTCGTGCTTGATGCCCGCCATGGCCTGGATGAGCGTCGGACGCGGCGTCACGTAGTGCGAATTGGCATAGATCTTTACGAAGTCGAGCTCGTCGGTCTTCTGGCCGGTGAGCGGATCCATCTCCTCGATCTTTTCGATCTCGTCACCGAACAGATGGACGCGCCAGGCGCGGTCTTCATAGTGCGCCGGGAAAATATCGACCGTGTCGCCGCGTACACGGAACGAGCCGCGGAAGAAATCGCCGCCCGAGCGCTTATATTGCAGCGCCACCAGATCGGCGAGCAACTGGCGCTGGTCGATCTTTCCGCCCTGTTTGAGCGTGAACGTCATCGCCGAATAGGTTTCCACCGAGCCGATGCCGTAGATGCACGACACCGAGGCGACGATCACCACGTCGTCGCGTTCGAGCAGCGCGCGCGTCGCCGAATGGCGCATGCGGTCGATCTGCTCATTGATGGAGGATTCCTTCTCGATATAGGTATCGGTGCGCGGGACGTAGGCTTCCGGCTGATAATAGTCGTAGTAACTGACGAAATATTCGACCGCATTGTCGGGAAAGAACGACTTGAACTCGCCGTAGAGCTGCGCCGCCAGCGTCTTGTTGGGCGCGAGAATGAGGGCAGGGCGCTGCGTCGCCTCGATCACCTTGGCCATTGTGAATGTTTTTCCCGAGCCGGTGACCCCGAGCAGCACTTGCGTGCGATCGTGGCGCTGCACGCCTTCGACCAGGTCCTTGATTGCCTGCGGCTGATCGCCCTTCGGCTCGAAGTCGGACGCGATGACAAAGCGTTTGCCACCTTCGGATTTTTCCGGACGCGGCGGCCGGTGCGGCGTCCACGGCACGGTGGAAAATTCCGGCCGGCCTTCACGTAACAGTCTTTCGAGCGACTGCTGGCTCGCGATGCCGGCAAAGCCACCCGGCTGCGTCGGCAGATCGGCGCGCGGCAGGCGATATTTTGGATCGTCCTTCCCGGCCGCGGGCGCGGGCGTCACCTCGTCGTCACCCAAACCCAATTCCTGCGCCAGTTGCGGATCGAGGCCCGTGATAGGTGACGCCGTGTAGTCGCGCTGCGGAGCCTCGTTGAATTCCTTCGGTGTGGACTTGCGCGCTTTGTGCGCCTCCGAGAAATCGCGGCGACGGTCCCACGAATTGTCGGGTGGCTGCTGTAGCCCCGTGCCGGACCCCATACCCGCTGTGCCGCGGCCGATGCCGGGGTTGAGCAGGTTTGCGAGCGCATCCGGAGTCGGTTTGTCGTCGGGGCGTGCGGCCTTGGCGCGCGTCGGCCGCGCCGGGTCCTTCTTCGGCAAATTCTTCGACTTGTCGGGATTTTTCGCCATTGCACCCCGAATATGGGACGAGTCCTGTGGCGAGGAAAGGGCGGACCGGCATCGCACGCCGGTGCTAGATTGTTGCCATAAAAACGGGGAGGGAACGATGCCGGGGACGGTGCTTACCGCTGATGGCAGGACTGGCCGACGTGCAATGCGTCCGTTTTGGCGTGAACTACAAATTCTAAGTCAATATTCCAAACCGAAGGCAGGTCGGAAAGCTAAACGATTGACGCAAGGCGCCGGGCTCTGTCCCGGCGGCTCCGTTTTAGGCGGCCGATGCACCTGCCGCCGCGGCCATTCGCTGTGAAGGTTCAATCGCTAGCGGCGCGCCTAGTTCGACACCATTTTTTGGTCGGCCAGGTTGAGCGTCACCATGTCGTAGCGTGACTGCGCCAGCGTGCTCGCCCCGACCTGGTGAAATCCAATCACGAGTTCCTTCTCGTCGACGTGAATCCGCAGATAGCCGTAATTGGTGTCGTTGTATTTCTCGAGCCAAAGCTCTTTGGCCGTGATCGCAGCTTTTTTCCACTCCATATAATCGACGCGGCTGCCGGGGTGGGGCTCCTGCGCCGGCTGTCCCTTCTTCGCGCGCACCACCGGGTTGACGTTGTGGCCACCGTCACCGCAGACGATGAAGGGCACATCGATTTCGCGCCCGCCGAACTGGATGGTGCGCGTGTAGCGTTGATAGTTGTGGGCATGCGCCGACAGGACGGCATGCGGATAAACGCCTTCTTTCAGGCAAACCTCGTCAATCTGGCTGAGCATAACGACGCTCGGGCTGTGGTTACCGCCGGCCCCTTTTTTCGGCGGGGGCATGTAGGTGTAGGGCGGATGATGAACGGCAAGCAGCACTGCGCCTTTGTAGTTCTCGGTTTTGATGCGCTTGAGTTGAGCCGAAAGAAAATCCAGTTGGTCATTGTTGACAACGGGCCACTTGCCGTCCTCGTTCGAAATCACGCCGGGGTCTTCCAGCGCGTTGCTGAACAGGCCGATGATTCGCACGAATGGAGCGTCCAGCGCAAAATAGACCCCCGGTTGGATCATCGCGGTGCGATGGAGCGATCGCGCCTCGTTCGTGATGACCGGATGCTTTGCGCAAAAATTACGCTGGAATATCGCGAGAGGTTTTTGATCGTCCGGCGTATCGGGAACGACGAATGAATCGTGGTTGCCCGGAATCGCGAAGATCGGGGCGGGGTAGTTGCGAAATGCGTCGTAGAACTGGTCGTAATAATATTGGGACTCGCCGAAATTGTAGACCACGTCGCCGAGATGGAAGAGGAAGGCCGGGCGATTGGCTTCGTCCGACTGGGCGCAATCGACCGTCACCTGATCGGAGACTTTCAGCTCGTTGCGGTATTTGCGCGCCTCAGATGCGCCCGAATCACCGCAGGTGTGGAAGATGATTTTTTTTGCGGTCTTGATCTTTCCGATCACGAGCGGTCCGTGATTGCTGCCGTAGGCATCTTGCAGGCTGACCAGCGCATCGTCGGCGGCGCGCGATTTAGGAATCGCGACAACTTCCTTTGTCAGCAACTTTTTGACTTCGGCATAGGTCGCATTGTCTTTCGGATGCTCTGTATCGAAACCGGTTGGGCTCGGCAGCGTCTCGTCTTCGCTGAAGATCGGTTCGTGAAAAATCGGCTGCGGAAGCGGCGCGTTGTGATGCTTTGCAGGCATGGCGGGGTCTCCCTGAAAGAGGGCCATTAACTCCAAAGTTCAGTGCAAAAATATTACACCTATAAGGTGTAGACCAGTGTGAGGTAGCTCACGCCCGGGGCCTGCGGAGCTTTATGCCGCTTTCGCCCACAGCTGTTTTGAGGCGCGCCGTGCGCCTTCGGTGAGGGCCTGGAGCTTCAGCCAGACAATCTTCGTGTCCACCTGCACGCGGCCGGCAAATGTGCCGAAGCCGCAATCGACGCCCGCAATCACGTTCTCTCGCCCAACCACCGAGGCGAAGTTCATGATGCGGTCGGCGACCACTTCGGGATGCTCGACGATGTTGGAGGTTGAATCGATCACGCCTGGAATGATCTTCTTGCCGGCCGGCAGGTTCACCTCGCGCCAGATTTTCCATTCGTGCTCGTGCCGGGCGTTGGCAGCAGGGAACGAGACCGCATGCGGGCGCGCCGAGAGCACGATGTCGACGATGTCTTTAAGCTCAACGTCGGTGTGGTGTGGCGCCATGGTCGAGCCCCAGCACACATGCATGCGCATCCTTTCGGGAGGAAGATCGCGCACCGCATGATTGAGCGCGGAAACATTGGTGGCGATGATCTTGCGGTAATCGGCGAGCGGCAGGTCGAGGTAGACCATGTGCCGCAGCATTGCGAGATCGGGACAATCCAGCTGCAAAATGAAGCCGGCCTCGACGATGGCCCGGTACTCTCGGCGCATGACGTCGGCGAGCGCGAAGATGTAGTCCTCGTCATTTTTGTAGTAGCGATTCTTGAGATAGCGAGCGATCTGGCCGGGCGAGGGCGAGGTCATGAAAATGTCCTCGGCTTTGGCCCCCTGAATCGCGCGCTTGGCGAGGTCGATATCGGCCTGTGCGGCCGGCCAATCCTTCCAGTCGACGGGCCCGGAACAGGCCGGCCGGTGCTGGAACGGCGAGGCAAAAAATTTAAGCTGTGCGGCGAGCTCGGGAAATTCTTCATCGCCGGTGCCCATCGGTGGCGCGCTTGGGCCATCGTAGCCGGTGAGCCGGCGCATAACGTGCACGGTGTAGTCGGTGCGGCCTTGCTCGCCGTCGTTGATGATGTCGAGGCCGCATTCGATCTGTTTGTTGACGACGAGCGCGACGGCCTCGCGCACGGCGGCCTGCAATTCGGTACGGCGCGCGCCCGGTTGTTTTTCTTCGGCCAGCAGCAACTCCACCACTTTTGCCGTGCGCGGGAGGCTGCCGGTGTGGGTGGTGAGGATGCGGCTTGCGTTCTTCATGCCAAGGCCATTCAAGCTGCGTTAATCCGCTCGTCTCCGCGAAAGCGGGGACCCAGTGCAAAATGCACCAGCAATTCCCGCTTGCGCGGGGATGAGCGGAGAATGGGCTGGCGCATCACCTCAAAAACCGCGCATCACCTCGACGACATGCTCGACATTCGGCGGTGATGTGAAGCAGTGGCCGACGAGCTTGCGCCACTCGTGGAAATCCGGGGATTCGCGAAAATCCTTGGTGTGATTTTCCAGCGTCTCCCATTGCACGAATAACCGGTAACGCTGCGGCATCTCGTGCGAGCGTTGCAAGGTCATGAATTTGCAGCCCTTGGCACGCTTGAAAATTGGTGCGGCTTTTTTCACGCCGGCTTCAAATTCGGTTTCCATGCCGGGTTTTACGTCGATCTGTGCAATTTCGAGGATCATGGTGGGAGCTTTCGCTGGCGGGATGGTGTACGGGGCGCAGCATTATGGTCTGCGCCCGCGGTCGTGGAAAGAGTGCCACACTGCGCCGCATCCGGGGAACGCATCCCAGGAACGCCTGGCAGGACGCCGATCGCAGATCACGCCTTGGCGTATTTTCCGCGCCCGAAAAAACGGTCCTTCTGGTCGTCGCTGGCCTTGTCGCGCACCGATTTGAGCGTGCCGACCTGGGCGAGCGCGCGCTTGACGGCATCGCGAGCGGCGATCTTGTCCACCCACTTTTTAATGGTCGGATATCTTGCCGGATCGATCGCGAGCAACTCGAAATTGCGCAGCCAGGGCCACGCCGCCATGTCGGCAATCGTGTACTCGTCACCGGCGACGTAAGGACGCGCCGACAATCGCTGCTCGTAAAGATCGAAAAGCTTGAGCACCTGGGTTCGGTAGCGGCTGGCACTATAATCATTGCCGCCGCCGGCGAACTTGCTGAAGTGCACATGCTGTCCGCTCATCGGACCGAGATTGGCGACCTGCACGGTCAGCCATTGCAGCGTGTCGTAGCGGGCGACAGGCTCGTGAGGGATGAACTTTCCGGTTTTCTCAGCCAGATAGATGAGGATCGCGCCCGAACTCGATGACGGTATAGGGCTTGCCGCCGGGTCCTTCGCTGTCGACGATCGCCGGCACCTTCAACAGTGGATTGATCTTGGCAAATTCCGGCGTGAACTGTTCGCCCGCCCAGACGTCCACCGGCTTGATATTGTAGGGCAGCCCGCATTCCTCGAGCATAATGAAGATCTTCTGCACGTTCGGGCTGGTCAGCGCGTAAAAGTCGATCATGGGATTGTCTCGCCTGGAGTGACCGCGGACTGCGGCGGCTTTTCTATAGACGAGCGGAAGCGGGTCTGTCTCGGGTCCGGCGGTTGCAGCCGGGCTTAAGTGTTTCCTTCGGCGGCGCGCCTGCTGTCGGCCAGTGCTTCCGCCGCCTTGCGCAGGCAGTCGGGGCACAGGCAGTCCTCCAGCCGGGCTTTGGTCATTGGCAGCCGGTAGGGCTCGGCCGCACACCAGCAATCGGTGCTCAATCCACATTCGAACGCCGTGCCGCAACGGGCACAGGCGAGTTTTCGGGGCGGGTTTGGATTTGATCGCATGAAATACGCCGTCGGCCGGGCCAGCTTGGAACTGTCATATTCCAGAGTCGAATCAGTCGTAACGCAATCTTATGGCGACGTTCCCCCTCGTCGATCTCATTGGCGGTGCCGGTGCCATGCTCACCACAATGTGCTGGCTGCCGCAGGCACTCAAGGTCATGCGCGACAAGGAGACGCGCGCGCTGTCTTTGCCGGCGACCGCTGCATTCACGTTCGGCGTCCTGCTTTGGCTGGTCTACGGCGTAGCGATCGGCGACTGGCCGCTGATCGGCTCCAACGCGGTGACGTTCGCACTGATGACCCCGATTCTGGCGATGAAGCTGCGCTACGGCTGAACCGGCGCGACGATCCTGTTACTCGGAGTCGCCGCCGCCGATATAACCGCCGATCTTCCAGCCGCTCGCATCCTTGGCGTAGCAAATCTGGTCGTTGCCGATTGGCGCAACCGAGTCTACCGACACATAGCCAATCTTGCCGGCCGGTGTGACGACGCGAAGGAAAGTCGGAACGTTCGGTCCGCCTTCCGGAATGATACGTACGAAGGCTAATCCAAGCTTCTCGATGACTGGCGCGCTGGCTTGCGGCGTCGCGCGCACATCGACGTTGGCGGCCACAGGATAACCCCACTCGCTCACGTCAGTTTTGGTGCTTTGCATCAGGTCGTTGAACGCCTTGCCGTCGAAAGTCGGGTCGGCGGGCGCGCAAACTACGCCTTTGTGATCGGGCGAGAGCGAACCGGTGGGATCATCGGCAAAGCTCGCGAGCATGTCCCAGCCGGCGCCGTCCTTGTTGTTCAGGCCGAGCGCTGCCGCCAGATTGTCCGTGCCGGATTTGCGCTTGTCGGCGCGGTCGCCGTTCTCGCGCACCCAGAAGAATCCTTGCCCGATCACGAGCTTCGCCAGCGCCGCGCGATCTTTGCGCTGGGCGGCTTCGCCCATCTGCTTGCGGAATGCCTCGAAGGTGGGATCGTTTATTGAGGGCGGCGGCGCCACCGGTACCACTTTGTAAGGTCCGGCCTTTGCGGGCGGGGGTGGTTGCTGGCCTCGCGGCGGGTTTTGCGCAGTCGCCGACGTTGCACTGGCAATCAGCAGAGCTGCAAGGGCAGACGTCAGACGAATGGTTTGCATCGTACAGCTCCCGGTTCGGTACGAGCGCGGGCAAGCGCAGCCCGAGGCCGCGCGAACCTAGCACAGGTCGATGATCCCGTGACCGGATAGCAGTGGAAAGCCGTCGGCCGCCAAAAGAAAAGCGGTCCCGGAGCAGCAGGGGCAGCCGGCGGGACCGCAAGATGGGGTACGCATACGCAACAAAGACAGGAGCACGGTGTTGTTAGCGCGAGGCCATGACGGGACGGTGACATGCCCTACCGCCTGTAAACTTTCGCGTTATAAAGTCGTTCGATTTGCCTCGTTGCGCGCCCGCCCACACTCCAGAGATTCCCATGCCAGTTTTGTCGCCCTATCTCACGCCGATCATGCTGTTGATCGGCTCTAACGTCTTCATGACGACCGCCTGGTATTGGCACCTGCGCTACAAGGAGGTCCCGTTATTTTATGTCATCCTCATCAGTTGGGGGCTCGCCTTCGTCGAATACTGCCTGGCGGTGCCGGCCAATCGCTTCGGCAACGCCGTCTACAACGCTGCACAGTTGAAGACGATACAAGAGGTGATCACTTTCGTGGTGTTCGCCGGATTTTCGTTCGTCTATTTGCGTGAGCCCATCACATTGAGCCAGGGCTTCGGCTTCGCCCTGATCGCGGCTGGCGCGTTTTTTGTGTTTCACAAGTGGTGAAGTTGGCATGATCTCTCATCCGTCATGCCCGGGACAAGGCTGGGCATGACGATGCCGACGGCCATCGTTATTTCGTCGGCGCCAGGCGCAGGATGCGTCCGGAGGAATTGTCGGTGAGAATATAGAGCGCGCCGTCGGGTCCCTGCCTCACGTCACGGATGCGTTCATGCAGGTTTTGCAGAAGACGCTCCTCCTTCACCACTTTTTCGCCCTTCAGCTCGAGTCGCGAAAGCAACTCGAATTTCAGCGCGCCGTTAAACAGGCCACCTTTCCAGACGGGAATCAGGTCACCGGTATAGAAGGCCATGCCGGACGGCGCGATCGACGGCGTCCAGTGCCAGAGCGGATCGGTGACGCCTTCCATCGTTGCCTTGCCGGTGCCGACCGGGGTGCCGTCATAGTTGACGCCGTAGCTGACGCGCGGCCAGCCGTAATTGCGGCCCTTCTCGATGATGTTGATCTCGTCGCCGCCCATGGGGCCGTGCTCCTGCTCCCATAGTTTTCCGTCGGCGGGATTGAAGGCAAGACCTTGCGCGTTGCGCAGGCCGTAAGCCCAAATTTCCGGTAACGCATCCGGTTTGCCGACGAAAGGATTGTCGGGCGGTGCTGCACCGTCAGGCGTGATGTGCACGATCTTGCCGATGTGGTTGTCAAGTTTTTGGGCCAGTTCTTTCGGCCCGAAATTATCACCGAGAGTGACGAACAGATTGCCGTCCGGTGCCTGCACCATGCGGCAGCCGATGTTAAGCCCGCGTGAGACTGGGCCCTGCTGCCGGAAAATTACGGATGCCGCGTCGAGGCGAGGCGTCTCGTCTTCGATCAAGCGCGCGCGCAACACTGCGATGCGGCCGCCGCCTTCGGCCGGTTCGGCGTAACAAACAAAGATTGTATGGGTGCGGTCGAAGTCTCGTGCCAGCAGCACGTCCATCAGTCCGGCCTGACTTTGCGCATAGACTTTCGGGACGTTACCGAGCGCGGGAGACAGTTGGCCGTTGCGTGCAACGATTCGCATACGTCCCGGCCGCTCGGTCACCAGCATGCGGCCGTCGGGTAAGAAAGCGAGCGACCAGGGATTCACGAGACCGCTCGCGACGGTTTGTATCGTGAGGCTTCCGGCAGAGCTGGAGACTATCGGATCGGCCGCTTGCGTGACGCCGCTCGCCGCCAACACAGCGCCTAGCGCCAGGATAAGTCGCATACCGGTTTTCTCCGATGCCGCCTCAACGGTGCAACATCGCGGGGAGTTCCGATAGATCGGCCTAGCTGTGGGTCTTTTTGTGACGATGGTGGTGCGGCAGCGACAAAATGGTCAGCCCGCTCATGCCGATGAACAAGAGACCGAGCAAAAGGGCGATCGCGAACAGGCCACTTTCGTTGTCGATCACGTTGCCCACCACGTCCGCGCGCGCGATACCAACCGAGACAGCGGTGGCGGCGACGAGGGTGCACAGGGCGAGGCCGACGCTTGCGATCAGTTCCGCAAGCGCGGCAGTGCGATGCTCGCTACCGAGTTCGCGGTTGGCCGGGGGCGTAAACCCGGCAGACCTAATGTGCTTGCGCATGGCGAACCTGAAAAATGGCCGTTTAAACAATGTCGGATGGATAACGCCGGAACCCGGCAACGGTTCGACCCGATTGGGGCAGAGGCGGTGACGAAGCGGGGCGTTTTCGTGGCGGCCGATAAAAACCGCGGAATTCCAAGCATTACTGGGCCGGGGCGAGCTCTGCCTGCCAGTCCATAGCGATATAGCCCGGCTCTTCGGCGACTCGGTCGAGCCAGGCGCGAATCGCCGGATAACGGCTGAGGTCGAAATCGCACTGGTCGGCGACATGGGTATACGCGTAGAGCGCGATGTCGGCGATGGTGAAGTGGTCCGCGACAAAATAGCGATGAGCGGTGAGATGGGTTTCCATCACGCCAAGCGCGCGATAGCCGTTTTCCATCCAGTCTTCGAGCGCGTGGCTCTGCAGGTCGCGTCCGCCCTTGATAAGCGCGAGCCAGAAGTAGGCGGCGCCGATATTGGGCTCGAGACTATGTTGCTCGAAGAACATCCATTGCAGCGCTTCGGCGCGTCCGATGCGGTCTTCCGGCGCAAGTGTCGTGCCGCCCGCCACGTACCAAAGAATGGCATTGGATTCCGCGAGATGGCGATCAGGCGCGACTTCGAGCAGCGGCACTTGCCCGTTGGGATTCTTGCCGAGAAATTCGGGCGTGCGGCTTTCGCCTTTCAGGATGTCGACCTCGACCAGCTTGTACGGAATTCCGAGACGGGCCAGCGCGAGGCGGACCTTGTAACTGTTACCCGAGCGCTGCATCGAATAGAGCGTGTACATTTAGAGTCCGATCCGTTTGCGCACGATCTTTTCCGGAGCCCCCCGGCCCATTTCGAAATAAACGCTACCCCCGAAGCGCTCGGCCTGCACAATAGGACGAACAAAGTCCGGCAATTACAAGGCCGACGAACCAGGTCGCATAACGAAAATGTTACATCGCATTCGCTGCAGTGCAGCGAGCGAACGATCTCCCATGGCGGCCAAACGCAGAATTCTATTCCGCGGCTACCTTGTGTGCGCGCGCGTATTCGATGAGCGCGTCATCGCTCACGGGCACTATCGGCGTGAAATCGCGGTGAGCGATCCATTCCGGCCGCGTGAACTTTGTAATGTGGTTGGAGACCGCGCATAGCGTCAAATAAACGATCTTGCGCGGATAGGGCGTGATGTTCGGCGGCGAGGCGTGCACCAGATTGCCGTGGAACATCAATACCGAGCCCGCTTTTCCCGTGGGGGCAACGATGCCGACGCCGTCGGGGCCGGCGGCCTCTTGCGCGAGCCGCGTCACGGTTTCCTTGTCTAAGGTCCACAAGGGATAGGACGTGGTGGTCTTATCGTGCCCGGCGGCGAGCACGCCCTGCTTGTGACTCTTGGGAATGATCATGAGTGCGCCGTTTATCGGCAGCACCTCATCCAGGAAAATCGCGATATTCATCGCGCGCGGTTCCGGCATGCCATCGTCGCGCGCCCAAGTGCCATAATCCTGGTGCCACTGCCAGACGTCGCCTTCGAAAGCGGCTTTGGCGTTGAGCTTGAACTGGTGGACGTAGACGCTCTCGCCGAAGAGCTGCATCAGCGGTTCGACCAGCCGCGGATGACACGACATGACCTCAAATACTTTATTGAACTTGTGCGCGGCGAAGGCCGTCCGTGGTGCGCCGGTTTTTTCGCGCCACACTTCTTGCCTGTCGAGCTTGAGGATCTTGTCGGCCTCCGTGCGTAAAAGCGCGATCTCTTCCTCCGAAAAACAATTGGGGAAGAAGACGTAGCCTTGCTCGTCGAAAGCCTTGAGCTGTTCGGCCGAAAGTCTCATGGCGTGCTCCCGAATTCACATAGCTCTCTTGGCCCTCTCGGGGCCTTTCAGACCAGTTTACCGGCGGAATGGCCGGAAGCCTAGTTGCCGAATAAGGCGTCTCCAGAGGGATTAGCCAGGTTTTACCGGCGCCAAAGTCCACATGGCGTTTGGGGTATCGATTGATCGCCGGAACCGATTGAACCGATCGAATTTCTTCAACAAATGGCCCCTTGCTGGACTCGAGGGCTCGCATTACGACTGGGGCGCCGCACGCACTACGGCATGACTGGAGAAGTTTCGATGGCCTTTCTTGCGGACCAGCTCAAGCGCATCAAGCCGTCGGCGACCATCGCCGTCACGGATAAGGCGCGCGCGCTCAAATTGGCCGGCCGCAACGTCATCGGGCTTGGCGCCGGTGAGCCGGATTTCGACACGCCCGACAACATCAAGCAGGCGGCGATCAAGGCGATCGAGAGCGGCAAGGCGTCCAAATATACGAACGTTGACGGGATCGCCGAACTCAAGGATGCGATCGTCAAGAAATTCAAGCGCGAGAACGGCCTCGACTACAAGGCGAGCCAGGTCACGGTCGGCACCGGCGGCAAGCAGGTGCTGTACAACGCCTTTATGGCGACGCTGAACCCCGGCGATGAGGTGATCATCCCGGCGCCCTACTGGGTCAGCTATCCCGACATGGTGTTGCTAGCCGGCGGCGAGCCCGTCGTAGTCGCGACCACGATGGCGAGCGGCTTCAAGATGACGGCGCAGCAGCTCGAGCGCGCGATTACGCCGAAGACAAAGTGGGTGCTGCTGAACTCGCCCTCGAACCCGAGCGGCGCCGCATATACGCGCGCCGAGTTGAAGGCGCTCACCGATGTGCTGGTGAAGCATCCGCACGTTCACGTGATGACCGACGACATGTATGAGCATCTGGTCTACGACGACTTTGTGTTCACGACGCCGGCGCAGGTCGAACCGTCGCTCTATCCGCGCACGCTCACCATCAATGGCTGCTCGAAGGCCTATTGCATGACCGGCTGGCGCATCGGCTATGCCGGTGGCCCGGAGCCGTTGATCAAGGCGATGGCGATGATCCAGTCGCAATCGACTTCGAACCCGGCGGCGGTGTCGCAATGGGCGGCCGTGGAGGCGTTGAACGGTCCGCAGGACTTCATCGCCAAGCACAACAAGATTTTCAAGGATCGGCGCGACCTGGTGGTGTCGATGCTCAATCAGGCCAATGGCATCAAATGCCCGACGCCGGAGGGCGCCTTTTACGTCTATCCGTCCTGTGCCGGCACCATGGGCAAGACCTCGCCGGGCGGAAAGAAGCTCTCGAACGACGAAGATTTCGTCACCGAGCTTCTGGAAGCCGAAGGCGTGGCGGTGGTACAGGGCACGGCGTTCGGGCTTGGACCGGCGTTTCGCATTTCCTATGCGACCAAGACCGAGGACCTGGAAGAAGCCTGCCGCCGCATCCAGCGCTTCTGTGGAAACCTGAAATAGTTTCCGCGAGGACGAGGAGTAAAGGCGCACAGTCGGCCTTCATATTCGCTTTTACTTGTGCACGGCTTCGTTAATCTGCACCTATGATTCGTCTTAGGGTTGCGATTTTCGTTGCGATTACCGTTTTCGCCTGTTCCGCCGCCGCGCAAGAGCGCGTCGTTATCGGCACGCAGCGACTGACTGACAACGGTGCACTATTTCTGGCTGCGGCCGAAGGTTACTTCAAGGCCGAGGGCCTCGACCTCGGGATGACCGCCTATGAGTCCGATCAGGCGGTGGCAGAAACGCTGGCGTCTGGCACCACCGATTTTGGTCTCGCCGCCTTTACACCGGCTGCGTTCAATCTGGCCGGCAAGGGCCTGATCAAGGCTATCGCGGGCCAAGTGCGCGAAAAGCGCGGCTACGAAGGCAACGAAATCGTCGCCTCCAATATCAGTTTTAACAAAGGGCTGCACAAATTCGAGGATCTGGCAAACCGATCGATCGCCATCAGTACGCTCGGCTCGGCCTCGCTCTATCAGCTCGAGCAAGTTGCCCGCATCAAGCGCATCGACATCAATCGCATCACCGTCAAGCCGATGAAGACGCTCGAAGCTATTGCGCGCGCGGTCGGCACAAGCGAGGTCGATGCGGCAATCATGCCGGCATCGCATGCACGCGAATTGTTGGGGTCAAGTCAGGCCAAGCTCATCGGCTGGTATTCCGAACTGGATGAGCAGCAATTGGGCGCATTGTTCGTTTCCAGCAAAATGATTGAAACCCGGCGCGACGCTGTAGAAAAATTTGTGCGTGCATACCGCCGCGGCGCGGCCGATTACGCCGCTGCGCTGCTGCGCAAGGACCGCAACTCCAAGCGAACCTCCGACACCAAATCGCATGAAGCCGCGACGACCATCGCGCGCTATGTTTATCCCGACCGCGGCGACAGTGCCGCCGCTACGGTCGAGGCGGGCGCTTATTTCATAGAGCCGCTGGCGAAGCTTGATGTCGCGGATATCGAGCGCCAGATCGCCTGGTACAAGGCGCGGGGTCTGATCGACAAAGGCGTCAATGTGCGCGAGGTCGTCGATCCGAGTTTCGTCAAGTAGCGATTTTCTTCCCGTATCGGCGAAATCTCCGCCCTTGCCAGCCTCCCCGCGGCCTGAGACGATAATGTGACAGGGCCGGGAAACCAGGTCCGACCTCCCGGCCGGCAAGGGAGGCAACTATGGGACAAAACGGCACGGGTCCCAACGGCACAAGGAACTTGGGTCCCCGGTGCATCGCGCTGGTGGGCCCGTTCCAAAGCGGTAAAACCACACTTCTAGAAGCAATCCTCGCCCGCACCGGCGCGATCCAGCGTCAGGGCGCCGTAGATGCAGGCACCACGGTAGGCGACGCCAGCAAGGAGGCGCGCCACCACAAGATGAGCGTGGAAGCCACTTTCGCCACCACCAGTTTCATGGACGACAGCTACACTTTTATCGATTGCCCGGGCTCGATCGAATTCATCCAGGATATGCGCGGCGTGCTGCCGGCAGTCGACGCCGCAGTGGTCGTTTGCGAAGCGGACGAGAAGAAGGTGCCGCAACTGCAGCTGATCCTGCGCGAGCTCGAAGATCAGAATATTCCACGTTTCGTATTTCTCAATAAGATCGACAAGGCCGACAAACGCGTGCGCGAGACCATCAAGCTGCTGCAACCGGCGTCGCGTGCACCGCTCTTGTTGCGCCAGATTCCGATCTGGAACGGTGACATCATTTCCGGGTTCGTCGATCTCGCGCTCGAGCGCGCCTACGTCTATAAGGAACACGCGCCGTCGGAGATTATCGAACTCAAAGGCGAGAACCTCGACCGCAAAAAAGAAGCGCGCTTCACCATGCTCGAGACGTTGGCCGATCACGACGATCAGCTGATGGAGCAACTGCTCGAAGACATCGAGCCGCCGCGCGACAAGGTGTTCGACGATCTCGCCAAGGAATTGCGCGACCGTATCGTCTGTCCGGTGCTGCTTGGCGTCGCCACCCGGAGCAACGGCGTGCTGCGGCTTTTGAAGGCGCTTCGGCATGAATTGCCGGGAGCTGGCGAAACAGCGCAGCGCCTGGGCGTCAAGGCCGGAAACGAGGCGGTGGCGTTGGTCCTCAAAACCTTTCACACCACCCACGGCGGCAAAATGTCGGTCGCCCGTCTGCTCGCCGGCCAGGCCGGTGACGGCACCACGCTCACGACATCGGCCGGCGAAGCAGGGCGTGTGTCCGGTGTCTTTAAACTGATGGGCCAGCATTTCGAAAAGCGCGGGCAGGCCACCGCCGGTGAGACGGTCGCGCTCGGAAAGCTCGACAGTGGCAAGACCGGCGAAACGCTGTCGTCCGGCAAGCAGCCGCGGCCGCGCTCGTGCAGGTGAAACCTTACGCGCCAGTGCTCGCCATCGCGGTACAAGCCAAGGAGCGTAAGGACGACGTCAAGCTCGGCCCCGCGTTCACCAAGCTGACGGAAGAGGATCCGTCGCTATCGGTGGTGCACAACGCTGAAAGCCACGAAGTGGTGATCTGGGGGCAGGGTGAAATGCATCTGCGCGTCGCAGCCGAGCGGCTCGCCGATCGTTTCATGGTGCCGGTATCGACGCGGCCACCCTCGGTCGGCTACCGCGAGACGATCCGCAAGCCGATCATCCAGCGAGGCAGACACAAGAAGCAATCGGGCGGTCACGGCCAGTTTGGCGACGTGGTGCTGGAGATCAAACCGCTACCGCGCGGATCCGGTTTCAAGTTCGAGGACCGCATTACCGGCGGCGTTGTGCCGCGCAATTACATTCCGGCGGTGGAGGAAGGCGTCATCGACGCGCTCAAGCACGGGCCACTCGGCTTTCCGGTCGTCGACATTTCCGTCGCGTTGATCGACGGCTCCTACCATACGGTGGACTCCTCGGATCAGGCGTTCCGGACCGCCGGCCGCATTGGCATTGTAGAAGGCCTGCCGCAATGCCAGCCGGTGCTGCTCGAGCCAATCCATCTGGTCGAGATCGTGTGTCCGAGTGAGGCAACGGCGAAGATGAACGCCATCCTGTCAGGACGGCGCGGGCAGATTCTGGGCTTCGACACCCGCCAAGGCTGGGACGGATGGGACACCGTGCGCGCGCAAATGGCGGAGGCCGAGATCGGCGACCTGATTATCGAGGTGCGTTCAGCCACCGCCGGCGTCGGCTCGTTCACTTTCAAGTTCGATCACATGGCGGAGCTGACGGGGCGGACCGCGGATCAGATCATCGCGGCCAGGCGCGCGGCGGAATAGGGCAAGCTCACACTTACGTGATGCGCGCAGCTCACCGGGGATGCCCCGGCATGCCGCCCGGCATTGAATGCGCTCCAATCACGTACGATACGCGTGCACTCTCAAGCTGCGACCGCGACAATTTTCGGCATTTCGGTAATCAGACAAAAAGCAGCTTCACCGGCAGCCCTCAGCCGTTAACCGTGCAGCCTCCGGGACCTCGCAAAATCGATATCGCGCGCGACAAAGGCGCGGCATTCGATTTGCGGATCGGCGGCGATGCTGGAAGGACTGCGCAACTTGTTCGCGACAGGGGCGGCGCCTTACGCCGACCCGAAAGCGACGATTCCGCTCGGTGCGGTGCTCGATCAGAACTGGTTTGAGCTTTGGTATCAGCCGAAGATCGAACTCAGGACAATGCACCTTGTCGGCGCTGAAGCGCTCGTTCGCGCCCGTCATCCCAGCCGCGGCATCGTTCCGCCGGCCCTTTTCCTGCCAGGTGCAAGCGAAGCCGACATGCATGCACTCACCGAGCGGGTGATCCTTACCGCGCTCGGTGACTGGGAGGATTTCGCCGATTGCGGCGTGCCGATACGACTTGCTGTTAACGTGCCGGTGTCTGCGTTGGTCGAGCTTCCAATCCCCCAAATGTTGCGGGAGGCGCGACCACGCGCGCCGAACTGGCCGGGGCTGACTTTCGAAGTGACCGAGGATCAGATCCTCGATGATCTGGACCTTGCCAAAGACGTTGCCGACGCGTTGCGGGAACTCAAATGCGATCTCTCGGTGGATGATTTTGGCGCCGGTTATTCATCGCTCGTTCGCCTGAAGCAATTGCCGTTCAGCGAGCTCAAGATCGACCGCAGCTATGTGGCGAATTGCAATCAAGACCAGTTCAATGCGGGTTTGTGCGAGACGATTGTCGAACTGGGCCGGCGCTTCGATCTCAGAACGGTGGCCGAGGGCATCGAAACAACCCATGAAAGCCATAAACTGCAATCTATCGGCTGCCAGGTTGGGCAGGGTTATCTGTTCGCCAAGCCAATGCCGAAATCGCAGCTCGTCGGCCTTTTGCGCCGGCGCATGGGCGGTTCTGCCGTTTCCCGCGCGGGTCAGCGGCCGGTTCGCAATGAGCTAAAATCTCTCTCAGAACCGTGACTTGCCAGGGAACCCCGCGGCCCGTAATTCTGGCGAAGATTCGGGAGGATCTGTGCGATGAACGTCATTCGCCGCCGCGGCTGGGAAATCCCCGACCGCCTCGCCACACCCGAGCATCTGGTTTTCAACCGCCGCAATTTTTTGGCCGGCGGGGCCAGCGCGCTCGCTTTGGCACCGTACGCCGCGAATGCGCAGCGCGCGTCCGATGTCGCCAAGCTGCCGGACCCGAGCGCCGATCTTTATCCGGCCAAGCGCAACGACAAATATGTGCTCGACCGGCCGATCACCGACGAGACCATCAACGGCAACTACAATAATTTCTACGAATTCGGCTCGTCGAAGACGATCAACGCCGCCGCACAAGCGCTACCGATCCGCCCGTGGACGGTGAAGATCGACGGCATGGTTGAAAAGCCGATGGACGTCGGCATCGACGAACTGATCCGCAAACTGACGCTGGAAGAGCGCACGTATCGCCACCGCTGCGTCGAGGCCTGGAGCATGGCGATTGCCTGGACCGGCTTCCCGTTCGCCAAACTGGTCGAGTTCGCCCGGCCGCTTGGCTCGGCGCAATATGTTCGGATGGAAACTTTTATGGATCCGAAAATGGCGCCCGGGCAGCGGCAGCCCTGGTTTCCGTGGCCCTATGTCGAAGGCCTCACCATGGCGGAAGCAACGAACGAACTCGCCTTCCTCGTCACCGGTGCCTACGGCCATCCGCTTGCACGACAACATGGCGCGCCGTTGCGGCTGGCGCTGCCATGGAAGTACGGCTTCAAGTCCATCAAGTCGATCGTGCGCTTTAGTTTCACCGACAAACGCCCGAGAGGCATGTGGGAGGCATTGCAGCCCGCCGAATACGGCTTCTGGGCCAACGTCAATCCAGAGGTGCCGCATCCACGCTGGAGTCAGGCGAGCGAAGAAATCATCGGCACCGGCGAACGGCGGCCGACGCTTCTGTTCAACGGTTACGGCGACTACGTCGCCGGTCTCTACAAGGGAATGGAAAGCGAACGTCTCTGGGCGTGAGGCGCTGTGCCGCTATACGCAGGCCATGAGCGAGAGTAATGTATCGTCACGCGAAGAAATCCGTGGAGGCTTTCATGTCCACCCAACAATCCGGCATTCAAGGTATTCAGCGCGCGGCGGCGGCCGCGCTTCATGAGCACTGGGTGCTCTTTCTCGTCGAAGGTGTCGTGCTGCTGGTGCTGGGCGCGACGGCCATCGTCCTGCCGCCAATCGCGACCCTGGCGGTGACGATCCTGTTCGGCTGGCTGTTCCTCGTCAGCGGCATCGTCGGCCTGGTCACGAGTTTCTGGATGCGGCATGCACCCGGTTTCTGGTGGTCGCTGTTATCGGCCGCGCTCGGTATCATTGTCGGCGCGATGCTGCTGGGTTCGCCGCTGACCGGGCGCCTTCTCGCTTACGCTCGTGTTGATTGCGTTTTTCATCATCGAGGGCGTCGTCTCGATCATGTTCGCGCTCGATCACAAGCGCGAATTGTCCGGCCAGTGGGGCTGGATGCTGATGAGCGGACTCATCGATCTCGTGCTGGCGGTGATGATCTTCGCCGGCCTGCCCAGCACGGCGGCCTGGGCGGTTGGCCTGCTCGTCGGCATCAACATGATGTTCGGCGGCACCGCGCTGATCGCCATGGCGCTGCACGCGCGAAAAGGCGCCGTAATTCCGAAGGACGTACAAGCCTTACTCCGCTTCGCCGGCTTCCACTTCGGCCAGCTTGGCGCGCCAGTCCGCGCGCTTGAGCAGGAAGGCGTAGGCGGAAAGCGCGAGCAGGCCGATGCTGACGACCATCAAGCCGGCTGATATCGGACGGCTGAAGAAGATCAGATAATTGCCGTTCGACATGATCAGCGACTGGCGCAGGCTCTGCTCCAGGATCGGCGAGATCACCAGGCCGAGCACCAGCGGGGCCGGGTCGAAGTCGAACTTGCGCAACGCGTAGCCGAGCACGCCCATGATCAGCATGATCCAGACGTCGACGATCGAGTTGTTCACCTCGTAGACGCCGATGATGCAGAACATGATGATCAGCGGATAGAGATAGGCGTACGGGATGCGCAGCACGGTCACGAACACGCTGACCAGCGGCAGGTTGAGCGCAAGCAGCATGAGGTTGCCGACATACATCGAGGCGACGAAGCCCCAGAACACGTCGGGATGCTCGTTGACCAGCGTCGGCCCGACCGACACGCCGTGAATCATCAGCGCGCCAATCAGCACCGCGGTGATCGGACTGGTCGGGATGCCGAGCGCAAGCAGCGGCACGAAGGCGCCGGTCGATGCGGCGTTGTTGGCTGTTTCCGGGCCCGGCGACGCCGGCGACGGCGCCCTTGCCGAATTCCTCCGGATGACTTGGAGACGCGTTTTTCCAGCGCGTAGGACAGGAAGCTGGAAATAATGTGCGCTGACCCCGGAATGATGCCGATGATGAAGCCCAGAAGCGTGCCGCGCGTGATCGGCATTGCGGCCTCGCCCCATTCCTTGCGGGTCGGCAACAGGTCGCGCAGGCGCGGGGTGATGATGTCCTTCACCGCATCGGCGCTTGGCGTCGACAGGATTTCGCCGAGCCCGAACAGCCCGACCGCGACCGGCACGATGCCGATGCCGTCACCCAATTCGGCAAGGTCGAAGCTGTAGCGGAAATGGCCGGTCATGTTGTCGATGCCGATCATGCCGAGCAGCAGGCCGAGACAGGCCATCAGCAAAGTCCGGATCAGCGAGGACGACGACATATAGGCGAGGAAGATCAGGCCGAGCACGAGCAGGGCGGTGTATTCAGGCGGCCCGAACCGGACGGCGAGCGTCGCCAGCGGCGGCGCGACGACGGTGAGCACCAGCACGCCGAACGTGCCGCCGATCCAGGAGCCGACCGCCGCGATACAGAGCGCCGCGCCGGCGCGGCCTTTCTTGGCCATGGCGTAGCCGTCGATGCAGGTCATCACCGACGATGCTTCGCCCGGGATGCGCATCAGGATCGACGTGGTCGAGCCGCCATATTGCGAGCCGTAATAGATGCCGGCGAGCATGATGATCGCCTGCGTGGCATTGAGCCCGAAGGTCACCGGCAACAGGATGGAGATGCCGGCGAGCGGACCGATGCCCGGCAGCACGCCGACAAGCGTGCCGACCAGGCAGCCGAGAAACGCGTACCACGCGTTGGCCGGCTGCAAGGCAACCGAGAAGCCGAGATACAGGCTATGGAGTGTGGTTTCCACGGCGATCCTAGAATCCGAATGGGCCGGGTTCGAGCGGCGTCTTGAGCGCGTAGACGAACAGAATGTAGGTGGTCACGACGACGCCCAGACTGTAGACGGTCGCCGGCAGCAATTGCCGCCGCTCGATGACGACGAGCAACGTGAAGATCAACAGCACGTTGGTGGTGAGGAAGCCTAACGGTTCAAACAAGGCGATCGCAGCCGCGGTGATCGCCACAACGAGGGCGGCATGCTTGGCGTCGCCCCAGGATAGCGTAGCGAACACTTTGCTCTCGCTCGCGCGCAGCGCCAGCACCAGTCCGAAGAAAATGGTCAGCCCCGCGACAATTTTCGGCAGGAAACCGGAGCCCGGCAGCGACAGGTTGCCCATCGGCAGGTCGCCGCTGAGTGCGATCACCAGCAGGCCGAAGACGATGAAGAAAACGCCCGCGACATGATCGGCGCGCAGAGTCATGAGTGGTCCTTGGCGGTTGGCGAAAAGAGCGGGCCCTGCTGGCGTGTGGCCGGTGATATGCAGTGTCATCCTTGCACGCGGCCGATGGCGTTGATGGCGTCTTCCTGGCGCTTGGCGTCAGCGGCCCAGAACGTCGTGAATTCGGGCTGGTCCATATACGCCAGTTCCTGACCGAGATTGTCGAGTGTATCGAGAAATTGCTTGCTATGGGCGGCCTTGTTCGACGCCCTCACGCAAGGTATTGATGATTGGCGCCGGCGTGCCCTTTGGCGCGAACAGGCCCACCCAGAAATAATATTCAAGATCGTAGCCCTGCTCCTTGAACGTCGGCACGTCGGGCAGCGATTTGGTGCGCTTGGCGCTCGAAACCGCCAGCGCATTCACCTTTCCGGCGCGGATATGCGGCAACGCGATCGATGTCGGCGACAGGAAGAAGCTGACATTCCCGCCAAGCACGGCGGTCACCGCCGGGCCACCACCATTGGTCGGCAGATGCCGCATTTGCAGATCGCCGGCCGATTTCGCGAACAGCACCGTTGGAATGTGGGACGCGCCGTATAAGCCGGACGAGCTGTACAGCAGCTTGTCCGGGTTGGCCTTGGCGTCCGCGACCAGGTCCTTCAGGGTTTTGTACGGCAAGTCCTTGTTGGCGATCATCACGATCGGGTCGGCGACGATGCGGGCGATCGGGATGAAATCGGCATTGGTGAATTTCGGCGTACGGCCAAACAATTTGTCGACCGCCGCAAAACCGGAAATCGACACGATATGGGTGAGCAGGGTGTAGCCGTCGGGTTTGGCGGCGGCGACAAACTGTGCGCCGACCGCGCCGGCCGCTCCGGCTTTGTTTTCCAGCACGACAGGTTGCTTGAACACGACCTCGAGCGCGGCGTCCAAAGGGCGGGTGATCGTGTCGCTGACGCCGCCCGGCGGAAACGGGCTGACCACGGTGATGGTGTGCGAAGGATAAGCGTCCTGCGCGATTGCCGTGCCGCGCCGCCAGCGTGGCGGCAGACGCAGGCGCTGCCGATAACGAAACTACGGCGATCCATTTTCTCCTCCCCTGTGTTGCTCACGCCGGTTGAGCCCGGCCTGTTGTTCGAGCGGCCGGCCGATCATCCCTGTACGCGGCCGATCGCCATCACCGCATCGTCGGTGCGTTTGCCGTCGATGTCCCAGAATTTCTGAAAATCAGGGCCGTCGAGATAGGCGAGCTCCTGACCCGTATTGGCGAGCGCGGTCTTGAACTGGTCGGAATGCGCGGCCTTTTTGATCGCGTCCCGCAAGGTCAGCACGATCGGCGCAGGCGTCGCCTTGGGCGCGAAGATGCCGACCCAAAGATAATATTCGGTGTCGTAGCCGAGTTCCTTGAGCGTCGGAACGTCGGGCAACTCCTTGGAGCGTGTCGCGCTGAACACCGCGAGTGGGCGCAGCTTGCCGGCCTTGATATGCGGCAAGCGTGGCGGAAACCGATTGCGTGGTGCACTGGGCGTTGTTGCCGAGGATGGCGGTAATGGCCGGTCCGCCGCCATTGGTCGGCAGGTGACGCAACTTCAGCCCGCCGGCCGCCTTGTCGAGCAGAGCGAGCGGCAGATGCGTCGCGCCATAAAGCCCGCCCGAGCTGAACACCAGCGTGTCGGGGCGCTTCTTGACGTCGTCGATGAACTCCTTCGCGGTCTTGTAGGGCTGCTGATCGTTGACCAGCAACACGACCGGATCGGCGACGATCCGCGCCAGCGGGATGAAATCGGAACGTGACGTTTTCACCGGGCGTCCGAACAGCTTGTCGACCTCGGCATAACCGGAAATGCCGGTATTGTGCGAAAGCAACGTGTATCCGTCCGGTTTGGCGCTGGCGGCGACCTGCGCGCCGACCTGCCCGGCGGCGCCGGCCTTGGTCTCGACGACTACCGGCTGCTTCAGGATCGGCTCCATCATGCTCGCCAGCGGCCGCGTCACGATGTCGTTGATGCCGCCCGGCGGGAATGCATTGATGATCGTGATCGCGTGTGAGGGAAAAGCTTCTTGCGCGAGCGTAGGACCGGCCGCGACAAGCGCGGTCGTGCCGACGACGAAACTACGGCGATCCATCTTGTCCCTCCAGAATTTTACAAAGCGAGTTACGGCCGATCGCGTCAGCCCTGAACGCGGCCGATCGCGTGCACCGCTGCTTCGACCCGCTTGGCGTCTTCGTCCCAGAATTTCGCGAACGCCGCCTGGTCGAGGAAGGCGACCTCGTCGCCGATGTTGTTGATCGCGGTCTTGAACTGATCGCTGGTTGCCGCCTGCTTGATGGCTTCGCCCAGCACCTTGATGACCGGCGCTGGTGTATTCTTCGGCGCAAACACGCCGACCCACAACGAGAACTCGACGTCGTAGCCGAGCTCCTTCAGCGTCGGTACGTCCGGCATCGACGCCGCACGCTGTGGGCCGAAGCAGGCGAGCGCGCGAACCTTGCCGGCCTTGATCTGACCGCTCGCAGCGGCGATCGCCGACACCAGCACCTGCGAATTGTTGCCGAGGACGGCGGTCAGCGCCGGGCCGCCGCCATTGGTCGGCAGGTGCTTCATCTTGATGCCGGCGGCCTGCATGAACAGCGCGGTCGGCAGATGCAGCGCGCCGTAAAGGCCTGACGAACTGAAAATCAGCTTGTCGGGATTGGCCTTGGCGTCGTCGACCAGTTCTTTGACACTCTTGTAGGGTTGCTGATCGTTGACCAGCAGAACCATCGGGCCCGACGTCAGCCGCGCGATCGGAATGAAATCGGCGCGCGTGAACTTTGGCGGGCGGTCGAAAAGCTTGTCGACTTCGGCAAAGCCCGAGATCGACACGATGTGGATGAGCAGCGTGTAGCCGTCGGGCTTTGCGGTGGCCGCAACCTGACCGCCGACCTGTCCGGCCGCACCGGCCTTGGTCTCGACGATGCAAGGTTGCTTCAGGATCGGTTCGAGCACCGCGGTGAGCGGCCGGCCGACGACGTCGGCGGCACCGCCCGGGCGGGAACGGATTGATGAAGGTGATGGCGTGGGACGGATAGGCGTCCTCGGCGAAAGCGGGCCGCATGGCCAAGGCCGCGGCTGTAGCGGCGCTACCGGCGACAAAATGGCGTCTGTCCACGTGAATCCTCCCTGGAAATGCTTATTTTGCCGGGGATTAGCCCGGCCTTATTGTTGGGCGGGATGCTATCGCCCGGTGCGGTGGGCAATCAAGCATCAATGATCGCGACTGCCCGCGTCCAGCCGGCGGAGCCGCCGCGCACTTTCACCGGAAAGCAGCTCACCATGAAGCCCTTGGCGGGCAGCGCCTCGAGATTGTGCAGCTTCTCGATATGGCAATAGCCGATATCGCGGCCGGCGCGATGGCCTTCCCAGATCAGCGACGCGTCGTGGGTCTCGGCGTATTTCTTCATCGTGTAGATGAATGGCGCGTCCCAGCTCCAGCCATCGATACCGGTGACGCGCACGCCGCGTTCGAGCAGATACAGCGTGGCTTCGCGTCCCATGCCGCAACCTTTGGCGACGTAATCGGGCCGTCCGTAGGCCGCTCCCGCACTGGTGTTCACGATCACGATCTCGAGCGGTGAAAGCGTGTGGCCGATGCGTTTGAGCTCGGCTTCGACGTCCCTCGCGGTCGCGACGTAACCGTCGGGAAATTGCCGGAAGTCGAGCTTCACGCCCGGCTGGAAGCACCAGTCCAGCGGCACCTCGTCGATGGTGATGGCGCGCTTGCCATGATCCATCGTCGAAGCGAAATGCTAAGGCGCATCGAGATGAGTGGTGCAATGCGTCGACAGACGCACCCATTCGAAGCCCCAGCCCTCGCCGTCGGGCAGGTCTTCCTTTTTGAGGCCGGGAAAGAATTTGAGAACGTCGGCGGCGGTGGCCTGATGGTCAAGATACTCGATCCTGGGGCCATAGCCCGGAGGGTCGGCCGCCACGTCGTTCTCGAGTGGCACCGAAATGTCTATGACCTTGCGCGGCATGGCGAGTTTCCTTCGTCATGGCCGGGCTTGTCCCGGCCATCCACGTCTTGGATAGTCTAACCAATAAAGAGGTGGATGCCCGGCACAAGGTTTATGCTCGGGCCGGCGACGCCGGGCCCGAATGCCGGGCATGACGGTTGATAGGGAGTAGAATATGCCTGCTTATTGGGTTGCGCGTTCCAAGATTAACGATCCTGTCGAATACAAGAAGTACACCGACCTGGTGCCCGCCATCATCGCCAAGTTTGGCGGCAAGGTGCTGGCGCGGGGCGGACGTTTTCAGATCATGGAAGGTCCGGACAAATTCCACCGGTTCATCGTGATCGAATTTCCGACCCTCGAGCAGGGCGTCGCCTGTTTCACATCGCCGGAATACGACAAGGCCGCTGCCTTCCGGCGCAGTGGCGCCGGGGAGGTCGAAACCATCATGGTCGAGGGTGTGTGATCGTCCCACCCCGTGGCGCGGGCCACTGGCGTGGGCTGACCGGTTGGGCTAATAATTCTCGCAAAACCACAATAAATTGGGAGGGACTTCATGCTGCGATACATAAAATCGGTGGCGTTTGCGGGCGTGGTGGGCGCCGCGGCCGCGCTGGGCGCAATGGTGGCAATGCCGGCCATCGCGCAGGACAAGCCGCCGATCAAGATCGGCTTCGGTATCGCCGAAACCGGCCCGCTCGGACCGAATGGCAAGTCAGCGCTGCTGGCGATGCAAATCTGGGTCGAGGAAACCAACGCCAAGGGCGGACTGCTCGGGCGGCAGGTGCAGCTCGTGCACTACGACGACCAGAGCAACCCTTCGACGGTACCGGGCATCTACACCAAGCTACTCGACGTCGACAAAGTGGACATCATCGTCGGCGGCTACGGCACCAACATGCTGGCGCCGGCAATGCCGATCGTCATGCAGCGCAAGAAGATGTTCCTCGGCCTGTATGGCCTCGGCGTGAACACCGATTTCAAATACGACCGCTACTTCGCGATGATCCCGTCGGGACCGGAGCCGAAGACGTCGTTCACCAAAGGATTCTTCGATACCGCGATGGCGCAGAACCCGAAGCCGACGACGGTGGCGATCGTGGCTGCCGACGCGGAGTTCTCAAAGAACGCGTCCGACGGTGCGCGCGAGAACGCCAAGAAGGCAGGCTTGAAGATCGTCTACGACAAGAGCTATCCGCCCTCGACCACTGACTTCGCGCCGATCGTGCGCGCAATCCAGGCGACGAATGCGGATCTGGTCGTGATCTGCTCCTATCCGCTCGACTCCGTCGGCATGGTGCAGGCGGTGAACGAGGCTGGTCTTAAGCCGAAGATGATCGGTGGAGCCATGGTCGGGCTGCAATCGACCGTGTTCAAGACCAAGCTCGGTCCTGCGCTCAATGGTTTCATGAACTACGACTTCTGGCTGCCCGCGAAGTCGCTTGATGTTCAAGGGCACCGCCGAATTCATGCAGAAGTACCAGGAGCGCGCCGCCAAGGCCGGTGTTGATCCGCTTGGCTACTACATGGCGCCGTTCAGCTATTCCTATCTGCGAAGTGCTGGGAGAGGCGATCACCGACACCAAGAGTCTCGACGACGCCAAGCTGCCGATGCGATGCGCAAGACGACATTCAAGACCATCGTCGGCGACGTTAAATTCGCGCCGAACGGCGAATGGGCAAAGTCGCGGGTCTTTCAGGCGCAATTCCGCGGCATCAAGGGCAACGGTGTCGACCAGTTCAAGAACCCGGACACCTTGGCGATCATCACGCCGGCCGAGTACAAATCAGGCAGCATCATTTATCCTTATGAAAAGGCCAGACAATAGCCTTTCCCACTTCTGCCCACGATTGGGCACTAAAGACGCGGCGTGGCCGGAATTGGCCGCGCCGCGTGTGGTTTGACGGCCGGCGCAGGCAAACGCTCCAACCTCGGGCTTTCTCAACCGCACGCGGGTGGACCATTTCGCCGGGCGCTGTCATTATTGGTTATCGAAATAAAACGAGGTTCACGGGAGGAGAAAGTATGCTGCACAACCTTAAGTCCCGGACATTCGCCTGGCTTGCGGGAACGGCATTTGCCGTCGCGGCCTGCGCGATGTTCGTGGTATCGGCCACAGCGCAAAACAAAGAGCCGATCAAGATCGGCTTCAGCATGGCGCTGACCGGGCCGCTCGCTGCCAACGGCAAGCAGGCGCTGCTCGGCATGAAGATCTGGGAAGAAGAGACCAACGCCAAAGGTGGTCTGCTCGGGCGCCCGGTCAAGCTAATCTATTACGACGATCAGTCTAATCCTTCGACGGTCCCTGGCATCTACACCAAGCTGCTCGACGTCGACAAAGTCGACTTGGTACTCGGCGGCTACGCGACCAACATGGTCGCGCCCGCAATGCCGGTCGTCATCCAGAAAAAGAAAACTTTCGTCAGCCTGTTCGCGCTGGATGTAAACCACGAGTTCAAATATCCGAAATACTTCTCGGTGCTGCCAACAGGTCCGAGAACCAAGCCGTCGTTCACCGAGGGCGTATTCCAGGTCGCGCAACAGCAAAATCCGAAACCGACGACAGTCGCCTTGGCGGCCGAGGACGCCGAATTCTCACGCAATGCCTGCGAAGGCGCGCGCGAGAACGCCAAGACCTTCGGCACCAAGATCGTTTACGACAAGACCTTTCCGCCCGGCACAGCCGACTTCTCGCCGATTGTCCGCGCACTGCAGGCCGCGAATGCCGATATCGTAATCATTTGTTCGTATCCGCTGAGTTCAGTCGGCATCGTCTTGGCGATCAACGAACTCAACTACAAGCCGAAGATCATCGGCGGCGCCATGGTCGGGCTGCAGGCCACAGTGTTCAAGAGCAAGCTCGGACCCAAGCTCAATGGCATCGTCAACTATGAAACATGGGTGCCATCGGAAAAGATGATGGCGCCGGCCGCCGAATTCTTCAAAAAGTACCAGGCGCGCGCTGGTGCCGAGGGGGTAGATCCGCTCGGCTACTATCTTGGCGGTTGGGGTTACGCCTACATCAACTTGCTGGGTGAAGCCGTCAACGCGGCGAAGAGCACCGATGACGACAAAGTCGCCGAGGCCCTGCGCAAGGGCACCCACAAGACCATCATGGGCGATTGGAGTTACGGCCCCGGTGGTGAATGGACCAAGTCCGGCATGATGCAGGTGCAGTATCACGACATCAAGGAAGGTGCTGGGCTCGAAACCTGGAAGGGCATGAGCTACCAGACCGTGCTGACGCCGAAGGAATTGGCGACCGGCAAGGTGGTCTATCCATACGAGAAGGCGAAGTGATCTAAATCTTTACTTCGAAATAAAAACGGCGCGGGAAAGTTTCCCGCGCCGTTTCGTTTGAACTTACCCCGCTCATTCGCGGTGCAAGCGGGCCGATGAGAGCCGCCTCACATCCCCAAATAGAACTGCCGGATCAGGTCGTTGTTGTTGAGTTCGTCGGCCGACCGGCCCTCAAAGGCGATTTTTCCGTGTACGATCACATAGCCGCGGTCGGCGATGCGGATGGCTTGTGTGAAGTTCTGTTCGGCCATGAGCACCGTCAGCTGGTAGTGGTCTTTGAGCTGCTTGATGGCGTCGATGGTGCGGGCAACCAAGAGGGGTGCGAGGCCAACTGAGGGCTCATCCACCAGCAAGATACGTGGCGCCAGCATTAATGCGCGCCCCAATGCCAGCATCTGTTGTTCGCCGCCGCTCATGCTGCCGGCCAGTTGGCGTCGTCTTTCGGCGAGCCGTGGAAATGCTTCAAAGGCGAAGTCGAGATTGCTCTTGATCTGCGCGCGCGCCTTGGCGCGGAAGGCACCAAGCAGCAAATTTTCTTCAACCGTCAACTTCGGAAACAAACGGCGTCCTTCCGGCACCAGAGCGATGCCGAGGTCGACGATATCCTCCGTGCTGCGTCCAACCAGATCGTGCTTTTCGCCGTCAATTTCGGCGATTATGCGACCGGCAGTCGGGCGCACGATTCCCATCACGCATTTCATCAACGTGCTTTTGCCGTTGCCGTTGGTGCCAAGCAAGGCAACGGTCTCGCCGGCCTTCACGTTGATCGAAACATCTTCGATCACCCGAACCGCACCATAGGCAGCGCTTACTTTTTCGATGGTGATGCTACTGGCCAAGATAAGCCCTCACCACTTCGGGGTCGCGCACAACGTCTTCCGGCTTCCCGTCGGCTATCTTCTTGCCCGACACGAGCACCGCCAGCCGCTGCGAGAAGCTCATCACCGCGCTCATGATGTGCTCGATCAGGATGATGGTGATACCGCGCTCGCTCAGCTGCACCAGCAGCGCCAGGATGTCCTCGATTTCCGAATGCGACAGGCCGGCCATGGATTCGTCAGCGATCAGCAGTTTCGGTTCTGCCGCCATCGCGCGTGCCAGCTCGAGCTTGCGCATCTCGACCTGGGTGAGATCGCGCGGCATCTGCTTGGCCTTCTTCGCCAGACCTACCATCTCCAGCAGATCGTGGCAGCGCGTATCGAGATCGCCGGCGGAACGCAGCGGACCCAGGCGCGCATGCACCGTGTAGAGCAGGGGAATACGCAGGTTGTCGGCGAGCGTCATGCTGTGGAACGGACGCGGCAGCTGGAAGCTGCGCGCGACGCCCCGATGAGTGCGTTCGTGAGCCGCAAGGCCGTCCATGGTGCTGCCGTCGAAACGAACGCTGCCGGACTCGTTCTGCAAGGTGCCGCAAATGCAATTGACCAGCGTACTCTTGCCGGAACCGTTCGGGCCGATCAGTCCGAGCCGCTCGCCCGGCTGGACCTCGAGCGTGATGCCGTCGAGCGCGACGAAGCCGCCGAAGCGCTTGCTGATGTTATCGACGTGCAGTAGCGCGGTCATGGCTGCCTCCGGCGCAAGCGTTCTTGCACCAGCCCGATCAGCCCGTTGGGCGCGATGATGACAAATCCCACCAGCATCAAGCCGACGATCAGCAGGTTCACCGCCGACGAAATGGTTACGGTGGCATATTGCTGCGCAGAGCCGAGCAGGATGGCGCCAACCAGCGGCCCAACCCAGCTGGTGGTGCCGCCGATCATCGGCATGGCGATCGAGTTGACCGCGTATTCAAGGCCGAAGGCCGACGCCGGCTGTAAATAGCCGATGTAGTAGGGGAACGGTGCGCCGGCCATGCCCATGAAGGCGCCCGACAGCGTCGTGGCGATCAGCTTGAGGCGCAGCGTCGGCACGCCGCAGGCTTCCGCTGCCAGCTCGTCGTCGCGAATGGTGGCGAAGCCGAAGCCGAGCTGCGAGCGTTCGATCACTCGCGCTGTGGTCAGCGCGATCACCGCCAGCAGCAGCATCAGCGCGAACAGGTATTCGATATAATTGATCTCAATGCCGGCGAATTCGAGGTTTTCCGGGCGAATGACATAGGCGCCGCGCGAGCCGCCGACGAAGTCCCAGTTGACGATCAAGGTCTGCAGCACCACCGCCAATGCCAGGGTCGCGATGGCGAAGAAGGAGCCGCGCAGCCGCAGGGTCAGATAACCCATGCCGAAGCCGACAATTCCGGAGACAAAAGCGCCGAACACGATGAGGACGGGGATCGGCAGCGGGAAAATATGATGAAGGACATTGGCGATGCCCTCCGGAAACCATGCGTCGATCTCGCCGTCGAATTTGATCAATGCTACCGAGCTGTAAGCGCCAAGCGCGAAGAAGGCGGCCGAGCCGAAATTCACGTAGCCGCAGTAGCCGCCGAGGATGTTCCAGGCAGTGGCCAGCACGATGAATTGCAGGATCGTGTAGCTGGCGAAGAATAGATAATCGACATGGAACCAGTGCGCGAAGGCCATAACCAGCGCGCCGATCGTAACCGCGATGAGGGAGAATTTCGCCGTGCTCATCGTCTTTACCGCCCCAGAAGCCCCGCCGGCCGGAAGGCCAGCGTGAGCAGAAGGAAGCCGAACGCCACCGCCGGTGCCCAGGACGGGCCATAGAAAGTCGCGGTTAGGCTTTCGACGACGCCGAGCAGCACGGCGGCAATCAGGGTTCCGGGCATGCTGCCCAAGCCGCCGAGCACGCAGATCGCAAATATCCGCCCGATATATTCGCGTCCGACCGACGGCTCGACCGGCTGGATGATGATGAGTAGCGCGCCGGCGACCGCCGCCGTGGCGATCGAGATGCCGAATGCGATGCGCTTGATGCGGATCGGATCGACCGCCATCAGTTGCAGCGCCAGCTGGTCCTGCGACACCGCCATGATGGCGCGACCGGTGAAAGTGCGAGTAATGAACAGTTGGATGGCGCTAAAAAGCGCCAGCGCCGTGATGCACGGCACCAACATCCGCAGCGGCAGGTCGATCAGCCCAATATGGATGCTCGGCCCGATATAGGCAGCTTCGACATAGCGGTAGTCAACGCCGAACACCAAAATCAGCGTAACCTCGGTGACAAATAGCAGGCCGAAGAAGAAGGCAAGACCGCGTAGCGATTCTTGGCCACGTTTTTCGAACGACAAATAGTAGACCTGATAAACCAATGCGCCGAGCGCAAAGAACACCGGCAGCATGATCACGCTGACCAAGATTGGATCGACGCCAAAATTGATGTTGATGAAATAGGCGATGTAAGAGCCGAGGATTACGAAACCGGGATGCGCGATATTGACGATGTCGAGCATGCCGAAGGAGATCGACACTCCGGCCGTGACAGCGGCGTAAAAGCCGCCGAGCAACAGCCCTGCAGCAATGGCGTTGATGAGGAGATCGAAAGAAATATCCATACGCCTTTAAACCAGCATCGCCGCCCGCGGCGCATCGCATTCGCGTTTCAGCCAAGCAATAGCCCGCGCGATGCGGCGGTCGCGATCTGCGTGTCAAACTTGCCGGCGTTACTCCCCTCTGAAGCCTCAGCGTTTTTCTTCCCCACAGCGGTCGTCAGTCCGTCATGTGGAGTTTTGCGGCAGTTTGCAGGAAGGCCTGCGAGCTTGGCTAGCCCATTGATCGATCCGTCAAAGCTCTACCCTGCGCAATAAATTGAAACGCCCGCCGTGGGCTGTCGCCTACAGGCAGGCGCCGCAATGAGCGGTGGACTAAGCGGCAGCGGATTGCGGCCGCACGCCGGCGGGCAGTTGCATCGGCTTGTTGGCGCTGTCCTTGAACTCGACAGTCATGAAAACCATTTCGCGCTCGCCGAGATTCTCGAGGTCGTGCACCTTGAATTCACCTTTGCCGTAGGTCTCGTGTCGGGTTTCGCCCGGCTGATAGGTGTATTCGACCGTGGTGCCGTCATGCACATGCTGCCGGCCGCGGCCGCCGGACACGGAAGTCCAGAAATAATCCAGCACGTGCCGGTGGAAGCCAATACGCTCGCCGGGGGCAAGGCGGATGATCCATACGCGCGTACGCTCGTTTTCCGACAGCAAGGTGGAGCCGACGCAAGGGTTCGGATTCTTGTTCTCGCGGTCGAACTCGGCGGCGATGTCCGCCGGCCACTGCGACTTTTCCTTTTTCTCGGCGGTCTTGTCGAGCATGGTCAGGGCCATGGGAATTCCTCCAAAGCTGTTGGCTGTCATATATAGGATAAATGGGTAAACGGAAAGATCGAGGCTGATCAATTGACCGGGGCTCGCGCAGGACGCGCAATTATCATTGGCGGCTCGATGAGCGGCTTGCTTAGCGGGCTTTTGCTGCGACGGGCCGGGTGGGCGGTGGGTATTTACGAGCGCGTGGACAGCGAGCTCTCCGGCCGCGGTGCGGGAATCGTGGCCCAATACGAATTGATCGAACGACTGCGCGGGCTCGGCCTTGCTACCGATGAACTCGGCGTGCACATCACTACCCGGAAAATTCTCGATGCGCAGGGTCAGTTGACGCATGAGATCGAGTGCCCGCAGGTCCTCACGGCCTGGGAGCGCGTCTATCGTCTGCTGCGCGATGCCTTTCCGCCTGAGCGCTACCACCGCGGGCGCGGTCTCGCAAAATTTACCCAAGATCCGAACGCAGTCCGCGCGCATTTTTCCGATGGCGAAATCATCGAGGCGGATCTGCTGGTCGGAGCTGATGGCATTCGTTCAACGGTACGTCAGCAATGTCTGCCGGAAGTAACGCCGCGTTACGCGGGCTACTCTGCTTGGCGCGCGTTGGTTGCCGAACGCGCATTCCCGCCGGATGTGCACCGCGAGCTGTTCGAATACATGACCTTCGGGTTGCCGCCGGGCGAACAATTTCTGGGCTATCCGGTGGCGGGACCTGACAACGATCTTCGGCCCGGTCATCGCCGTTACAATGTGGTCTGGTATCGGCCTGCCGACGAGGCCACGAAATTGCAATGGCTGCTCACCGATGAGCGCGGGGTGACGCACGTAATTTCAATCCCGCCGCCATTGATTCGCCGCGAGGCAATCGCTGAGATGCGTGCCGATGCTGAGCGCCTTGTTGCTCCGCAATTCCGGCAGGTCGTGCGGCTGATCGAAGAGCCCATCCTCCAGCCGATCTACGATCTGGAATCGCCGCGCATGGCATTTGGCCGGGTGGCAATTGTAGGCGATGCGGCTTTCGTCGCACGTCCGCACGTGGCGGCAGGCGTTTCAAAAGCGGCGGACGATGCGGCCGCGCTGGCGGAGGCGCTTCAGAAAGAGTCGCATGTAGACGCCGCGCTTAAGCGCTTCGAGGCCGCGCGCATTGCACAGAACCATCAGATTATCGAACGGGCGCGCCATCTTGGCGCTTTCTTGCAGGCCAGCCGCACGCAGGAAGAACAGGCCCGCGCCGGCCGGCACAGTACCGATGCTGCGGTGATTGCAGAGACGGCGGTATTGGATTTTTTATACGCGTAGTATTGCTTTCTCACCTCTCCCCGCCAGCGGGGAGAGGGAGATTACATCCCCAACATCTTCTTCGCGTTACCACCGGCGAGTGCGGCACGGGCCTTCTCGTCGAGGCCTTCGACTGAAGCGATGTGGCCGATCGGATCGTATTCAAGCATGTCGAAGGGATAGTCGGTGCCCATGATGACGTGGTCGAGGCCGAAGGTATCGACCAGCGCCTTCAGTTGACCCGGCGTGAATACGACGGTGTCGACGTAGACCTTCTTCAAGTAGCTGGTCGGCGGCTTCGGCAGGCTGGCGTGGCAATCCGAGCGCGCGCCCCAGGCGTGGTCGATACGGCCGGAATAAGCGCCGAGATAGCCGCCACCGTGCATGGCAAAAATCTTCAGGTTGGGATGACGCTCAAGCACGCCGTCGAAGATCAGGTAGTGCAGGGCGAGTGTAGTCTCGAACGGATTGCCGATGATGTTGTTGAAATAGAAGCGCGACAGACGCTGGCCTTCGGTAAAGCCGTTGGGATGAATGATCACAAGCGCGCCCAGTTCTTCGGCTTTTTTCCAGAAAGGCGCGAAGGCGGGATCCGATAGTTCCCGGCCGGCGACGTTCGTTAAGATTTCGACGCCCTTGAAGTTCAGCTTCTTCATGCAGCGCTCGAGTTCTTTGGCAGACTCGTTGCCGTCCTGCATCGGCACGGTGCCGGTCGGAATGAAACGGTCGGGGTGTTTGGAGACGAATTCCGCGACGCCGTCATTGATCATCTGCGCCGCAGGTACAGCATATTCGAGTGCGACGGTGTGATAGCATTGCGGCGGCGGCGGCATTACCAGCTGCACGTCGACGCCCATTTTGTCCATGGTGGCAAAACGCTCGTCATAGCCAGTCATGCAGCCCCGAATGTCGGCTTCCTGCTTGGCGTTGATCGCTTTGGTTTCAGCCGAAGCGAAATGCGCGAGCGGAATGGTGCTGACATCGAGGTGAGGCTTGATGAATTCGGCAGCCCGCGGCACGGCAATGTGCGTGTGAGCATCGATGGTGGTGCTTTTCGGCCGGACGTCGCGCCCCGGCTTGCCATGTTTGCGCGCAGCGGTGTTTGCGTATTTATTCCAGATGTCAGCCATTTCCAGCCTCTCGTTTGTCATCCGCGAAAGCGGATGATCCAGTAGCCTCTGCGCTTACGAAATTCAATGCGGCGGAATCAAAACACCCCGAGGTGTTGGCGCAAATCGACGCCATCTTTTTCAAGTCTTGCCGGGGTGGAGACGACCGCGACCCGGCCGGTATTGAGGATGACGATATCGTCGGCGACATCGAATACCAGCCTGGGGTTCTGTTCGACCAGCACGATCGATAGTCCGCTTTCCTTTAGCTTGCGGATGGTGGCCATGACTTCAGCGACGATCTGCGGTGCCAGACCTTCCGACGGTTCGTCCATCAGCAGGACGCGCGGATTTCCCATTAGAGCGCGGCCGATGGCCAACATTTGCTGTTCGCCCCCCGACAAATGCGCAGCGATCTGACTGCGCCGTTCACTGAGCCGCGGAAACATCCTGAATACCGTGTCGGTGGTCCAGGGCGCGTGTTTGCTGCCGGCATCCGGTTTGCGGGCGGCGACCACCAAATTCTCGCGGACGGTCAAGCTCTTGAATATGCGTCGACCCTGCGGGACCAACGCGACCCCGCGCGCGGCGATGGTTTCTGGAGAAAAACCGGTGACAGCCTCGCCGAATACCGCCACGTCACCCCGGCGCGGCGGCAACAAACCCATAGTGACATTCATACAAGTCGATTTGCCGGCGCCGTTACGGCCGAGCAGGCCGAGCATGCGGGCTTCACCGAGCTCGAACGACACGTCGCCCAGGACGTGACTGTCGCCATAAAAGGCGTCGATATGGCTTAGGCTGAGCGCGCTAGTGGCCAAGATAGACCTCCCGCGTACGCGGATCGGCAACTACCTCGGCGCGGTTGCCTTCAACGATCACTTCGCCGAAATGCAAGAGCGTAATGCGCTCGGCAAATTCCAGCGCTACATCCATGTTGTGCTCGATCATCACAATTGTGACGTCGCGCGGGATAGCCAACAGCAATTGCTTCACGTCGCGACGCTCGTCTATCGACAGTCCGGCGAATGGCTCGTCGAGCAACAGTACTTTCGGATTCTGCGTCAGTGCCATGGCAATCTCGACGCGGCGCCGCTCGCCATAGGAAGTCTGCCCCAATGGCCGGTTCGCGACATGCGCGAGACCGACCCTTTCCAGCGCCGCGTGCGCGCGTTCGACAAAGTGGCCTTGCCGTCTAAGATCGATCAGCGGGTTCCAGCGTGCCGGTGACAGACCGAGAAGCGCCAGCGTCACGTTGTGGATGATGGTGTCTCGCGCGAACAAAGTAATGATCTGATACGTGCGCGCCATTCCGAGATGCGCGCGGCGGCGGCTCGGAACACGGGTGATATCTTGACCGAACAGATGGATCGAACCGGAGTCAGGCGTCAGTTCACCGGTAATCAGATTAAACAGGGTGGTCTTGCCCGCGCCGTTGGGACCGATGATAAGCCGGCGTTCGCCGGGCTCGACGTTGAGATTGACCTCGGTGGTGACGTGCAGGCCACCGAAGGATTTGCACAGGCTGGTGACGGTCAGCGCGCTCATGGCTTTGCCTCCGCACCACCCGTGACCGCACGTTTGCGCCACGCTCGCCGCCACAGCCGTGCAGTTCCAGGCACCAGGCCTTCGGGCATCAGGATGACAATAGCGACGAAAATGGCGCCGAGCAGAAAATTCCAGCGCTCGATGAAGCCGCTCACCACCGTTTTGACCGCCACCACCAGCCCGGCGCCGACGATGGGGCCAAGAAGTGTGCCGGCGCCGCCGGAAATCACCATCAGGAGCACTTCAGCCGAAGCGGTGAGGGCGAGCGTCTGCGGGCTGATAAACTGCGTGTAGTAAACGAAGAGAATAGCCGACACCGAAGTAAGCAAGCCGGAGAACAGGCAGGCGCAGAAGCGGATTGCCCAGACGTGATAGCCGAGCGCGTTCATGCGGCGGGGCTGGTCGCGCGTACCCATCAAGGCTGCACCGAGCGGCGAACGAACAAACACCATCATCGCCGAGACTGAAAGCAGAAAAATGATGAGGGTCGCGTAATAGAAGGTATTCACATCGGAAAGCGAAAAACCGAACAGCTCAGGACGCGTCTTCAGGCTCAGCCCATTGTCGCCGCCGGTCAGGCTGATCCACCGATAGGCGAGGCCCCAGAGGATTTCACCCAAAGCCAGCGTGATCATGATGAAGCCGATGCCGCTCGAACGCAGCGACAGTGCTGCGAAGATTGCCATCGAAATCAGGCTCACCACCAGTGCGATCAGAATCGCCATAGGGTGACCGAAGCCGAGCTGCAACATGTACCCGGTCGCATAAGCGGTCACGCCGAACAGGCCGGCGTGTCCAAGAGAAACCAGTCCGGCATAGCCGACCAATACGTTCAGCCCGAGCGCAAAAATCGCATAAAAAAGTATCTGGCTGGAGACGTTTACGTAGTAGATGCCGGGCATCCAGTACGGCACCGTGACCAGTGCGGCGAAAGCGATGACGAGGGCAAGGAATCGTGTCGTCACGGCACGTGCCTGCCGAATAAACCCTGCGGCCGCAGCAGCAGGACCAGCAACATCGGAAGAAAGAGCACGAAATACGCAAGCTCAGGCAGCAGTGCCTGACCGAAATTATAGATAAATCCGACGATGATGCTGCCGACGAATGATCCGAGCAGGCTGCCAGTACCGCCGAGAATGACGACGACAAGTGCCAACGGCAGCATGTCCTGATCGAGTCCAGGATACACCGACAGAATCGGTCCGCCGATAATGCCTGCGAAGGCCGCAAGCCCTGCGCCGAGCGCGAACACGATCGTGAACAGCTGCGACACGCGGATGCCTACCACGCGCGCCATGTCGGGATCGTCGACGCCGGCGCGGATCATGGCGCCGAGGCGCGTGCGGTCGAGCAGCAACCAAAGCGCAACAGCGAACAAGATCGCGATAACGATGATTGCCAGCCGATAAGCGGGAAATACCAGCACGCCGAAGCGCGCAAAGCCCTCGAGCTCGGGAGGCGTCGGGACCGAGATGGGATCGCCACCCCAAACCATCAGACAAAGGTCGGCGGCCATGAACGATAGGCCGAGCGTCACAAGCACTTGCGCCAGCTGATCGCCGGGCATGCGGCGCAGCAACAATCGTTCGGCCAAAGCGCCGAGTGCTGCGACACTCAGTGTTGCAACAATTGCCGCGAGCCAGAAATTTAATTGGAAACCGTGGATGCCGATTACGAAAGTGACGCCGACATAAGCGCCCAGCATGAACAGCGAGCCGTGCGTCAAATTCGGAATGCGCATCAGCCCGAAGATGAGGGAAAAACCCGCCGACAGCAGGAAAAGCAGCCCACCGAAAGTGATGCTGTTGACCGCCAGCACCAGCCAAAAGTTCATGGTCGCTGCCGTCCCGCGCTCGTCGTGTCGAAGGATCGCGGGCGCCTGTGCGGCGCCCGCGTGACGTCTTGCATTATGACTTGAGTGGCGGGAAGTCGCGCGAGTACACCGGCTGCTGGAGGAATTTTTGCTCGTCGTAGGTCCAGAACTGACTCACGTTCGGTGTAGGTCTTGATCGTCTTGTTGACGAGCTTGCCACCCGACCTTTTCACATTTGCGAATGTAGAAGTTGCCGACCGCGTTTCCGAGGTGATCGAATTTGATCGGGCCCACGCGGTGTATCGGCGAGCGACACTGACCTCAGGGCTTTCATGAATTCAGCCTTGTCGTCGCTCTTTCCGCCAGTTTTCTTCAGCGCCGCGTCGATCACCATGCAATTGATATACAGCCCGGCGGCGTAGAAGCCGGGATCGAGATTGAAGTTCTTCTGCATGCCGGCAACGAAGCGTTTGTTCGCTTCGGTCTCAGCGTCGAGCGTATACGGGCAGCAACTGACGAGGCCGATCGCCTCATCGCCATAGCTGCGCAGCAGCGCATCGTCGCCGCCGGTCTGGCCGGTAACCACCGGGAACTTGAGACCCGCGCTGCCATACTGCTTCATGAACTTCAGCGGATTTCCGCCCGCGAAGCCCTGGCACACGCCGTCACAATCCGCGATCTGAGCGAGGTAAGGCGTGTAGTCGGGGGTGGCGAGCGGTGGCCACAGCTTCTTGAGGATCCTGCCGCCATTGTCTTCGAACGTTTGCTGGAAACCGCCCATCTGCTCGTAACCGAAGGCGAAGTCCTCGGTGATGGTGATCATGTTCTTGAGTTTCATTTCCTTCGCCGCGTAGTCCGCCATCGGATGCATGGCTTGCGACGAGCAAGCGGATGCGCGCAGGAAATACGGGTTTGGTCGGCGCTGGGTCAGATCCTCGGCAGCGGCGAGGCTGAGCAGCGGTGTTTTCGCCTGTGCGATGTAGTCGGTGATCGCCAGCAGCTCGAAGGCTGCGAGCGGCCCGATGATCGTGTCGACCTTGTCGCGCTCGACCAGCTCCTGCGCCTTGGTCTTTGCGCCGGCCGGACTACCGCCGGTGTCGGCGGAGACGAAATCGACTTTGCGGCCGGCGAACGTGTTGTCCTTTTCCTTCAGGTAGGTAATGACGCCTTGCTCCATCTGGATGCCGCCCTGCGCGAGCGGGCCGGTCTTGATCGTGAGCAGGCCGAGCTTGAATGGCGCCGCTTGCGCGATCGCCGGTGCCGGGAATTTGAACGTTGCCGCTACTGCGCCGGCGGCAGTGCCGGCCATAAATTTACGACGAGTGACCTTGCGAGACATTACGTTCCTCCCTCTATCGCCCCTGGCGGGGCTCATATTGTGACCGGCCTTACTCGCATTTTAAGCCGGCCGTCAGGCTTGTGGTGACGTACGTAATGGACCGCCATGCCCCACCGCGGCGGACCAAATTTCACCCATCATCGGCCAAGCCATTCCATGATGTAAAGCCCGGTCGCGGTGCGACGTATCGCGCCCACCCGTGGCGATGGGCAGGCCGATCTCACAACCCGGCCTTGAGATGTTCTGGAGCTAAATGCCGAGATAACTGGATTTGATCTCATTGTTAGCGCGCAATTCCTCGGGTTTGGCGGAATAGACCACCTGGCCCTTGCTCATGACGTGCACATAATCGACGAGCTTGAGCGCGAGGTGCGCGTTCTGCTCGACCAGCAGGATGGACAGGCCTTCTTTTTTCAATGTCCCGATTGCTTCCCAAAGGCCCTGAATGATGATCGGCGCCAGGCCTTCCGATGGCTCGTCCATGATCAGGCAGTCGGGATTCGTCATCAGCGCGCGGCCGATTGCCAGCATCTGTTGCTCACCGCCGGACAGTGTCTTGGCGCGCTGGTAGCGGCGCTCGTGTAAGCGTGGAAACAATTTGTACACGCGCTGCACGTTCCAGCCATGTCGATCCGGGCTGCGCTCGGCAACCAAAAGGTTTTCTTCCACACCGAGCGTCGGGAAGACCCTGCCGGCCTTGCGGCACCAGGCCCATGCCACTACGCACAGTTTCGAACGACGCTTTGTGCGTGATGTCATCGCCCTTGAACACGACCTTGCCACGGCGCGGTGGGTTGAATCCGACTATCGAATTCACCAGAGTTGTTTTTCCGACACCATTGCGGCCGAGCAAGCCGAGAATTTGGCCTTGCTCGAGTTGCAGCGACAGTCCCTGCAGCACATAGGCATCGCCGTAATACGTGTGAATGTCTTGAACTTCGAGGATGGCCATGGCGTCAGTCGGTCCCCAGATAGATTTCCTGCACCTTGGCGCTTGAATGAATTTGTTCCGGCGTACCGCTCTCGAGAATTTCGCCGAAATGAAGAACGGAAATTTGAGACGCGACATCGAACACGACGTCCATGTCGTGCTCGATCAGAAGGATCGCGAGCTTGGGATCGAGCTTCATCAGAAACTCGGCCATCTCGGTGGATTCGCCCGACGACAGACCGGCGGCCGGTTCGTCAAGCAACAGAATTTTGGGATCGCTTGCGAGGCCGAGCACGATCTCGAGCTGGCGTTGTTCGCCGTGCGACAGATTTCGCACTTCGGTGTCCTTGCGGTCGAGGAAGTTCGCCTGTTCGAGCAGATGATGGGCCTTGTCGTAGACTTCTTTGTACGAGGACATGAAGCGCCACATGACGAATTTCGAGGACCGCAGGCCCTTGATCGCCAGCAACACGTTGTCGAGGACCGTCAATTTCGGAAATAGGCTGGTGACCTGGAAGGTGCGCGCCATGCCCAACGCAGTACGGCGGTGACTTGGCCAGGCGGTGACATCCTGGCCGAAAAGCAGTACTTGCCCGGAGGTCACCGGATAGATGCCGGTGATCAGATTGAACAGCGTAGTCTTGCCGGCGCCATTCGGGCCGATGATTGCCTGACGGTCGCCGGGCATCACGCGCAGGGTGACTTCGCGTGTGGCCTGCAAGCCACCGAAGCTTTTGCACAACGCCTTGAGCTCAAGCACCGGGACCTGGCTGCCGTTTTTTTGCGTGTCGCTCACCCGCACATCCTCAGTATTTCAAATCAATTGCCGGGGCCCGTTGGGCCCCGGCGTTCGTTCGTCATTCGCAGTTCTTGCAGGGCGGGTAGTCGCGGTCGTAGACCGGATGCGCCAGGAACTTGTCCTTACCTTCGGTCCAGAACTGGCTGACCTTCGGGTAGGTCTTGATCACGGTGTTCCAGAGTTCGTCCTTGTCGTATCCGAACATCTTCTTTTTCTCGACCTTCTTGATGTAGACATTCTCGATCGGGTTTCGCATGTCGTCGAGTTCTACCGGGCCGCGCGGCGCGTCGAGCTTGATGCTCGCCATGATCTTGATGAACTCCTCCGGCCCTGGATACTTGCCGCCGGTTTTCGTGAGGGCCTTATCGAGCCACATCGCGGTGGTGTAGTTGTTTTCCGAGTAGTAACCCGGAACCTTGCCGAATTTGGCGCGATAGGCTTTCACGAAGGTCTGGTTCGCCGGCGTGTCGATCGCCGCGCTGTAATGCAGGGCGGAGACGTCGCCGACCACCTCATCACCCATGAACGGCAGTACGAACTCGTCGTAGCTCACGCCACTCCCGAGAATCGGCGTCTTGATACCGGAAGAGCGTAGCTGCTTGGGAAACTGCAAGGCCATCGGGCCGACCATGGTCGTGAAGATGCCGTCGGCGTCCGATTTGAAGGTCGGGATGTAGGGCCCGAAGTCCTTGGTGCCGAGCGGCGGCCAGATCTTCTGGATGATCTTGCCGCCACAGGATTCGAACGCGGACTGGAAGCCACCGGCCGTTTCGTAGCCGAATGCATAGTCGGCCGCGATGACGATGACCTTCTTGAATCCGTTGTCGCAGGCCCATTGCCCGAGCGGATGGTGCGGCAGCGATGAGGTCCAGCTGGTCCGCATGAAATACGGATACTTGCTGAGCTGGCGCTGTGTCAGGTCGTCGGCCGAGGAGACCGACGAGATGTAGAGCGTCTTTTCGCTGGTGGAGATCGGCGCCAATGCGTAGCCACTGGAGGCGAGCAGGCCGCCAATAAACATATGGACTTTGTCCTGCAGGATCAGCTTCTTGGCCTTGGTGACGCCGGCGTCGGGCTTGCCCTGGTCGTCCTCGACAATGAACTTCACGTCCATGCCGCCGAGCTTGCCGCCGTGTTCATCCAGGTAGAGCTGGAAGCCATCCACCATGTCCTTGCCGACCTGGGCAAAGATGCCAGTCACCGGCGCGATGTAACCGATGCGCAGTTCCTCAGCATTGACTTGCGTGGTCAAACCCAGACCGAGGGCAAGACAACTGCCCAGCAATATCTTTTGCAGCTTGTTCGTCATCGACATTCCTCCCTTGTTGCCATGGCCTTCCCGTTGCAGCTCAGGAAGGCTTCGTAGCGAGTTTCTTCAAGCTTTCGTCGTTACTTTTTGAGCTAATTCGTTGCCGTACGCGAGAGAGCAACCCCATCAGACCCATCGGCAGATAGAGAATGGTCAGCACGTATACGCCGCCGAGCACGTACTGCCACCACGGCACCAGCGTGCTGAGATATTCGCGCAAGCCGAACACGATCGCAGTACCGATCGCGGCTCCCACCAGCGTACCCGCACCGCCAAGCACGACCATTAAAAGGGAATCCACCGACGTGGTCAGCACCACTGTTTCCGGGCTGACGTGACCATTGGTTTGCGCCCACAACACGCCGGCAAGTCCGCCGAAGCCGCCAGCGATGATGAAGGCGATATATTTGTGCAGCCAGGTGTTGTAGCCGAGAATTTGCATGCGCAATTCACGTCTCGCGGATACCGGCGAGGCTCTGCCCGAATGGCGAGCGCACCAGCACGTACATCAACGCCATCGAGACTGCGAAGAAGGCAAACACGAGATAGAAGAAGGTGACCTCGTTACCAAGGTCGAGGCCGAAATTTGGCCGGCCGCTCATATTGATGCCGTTGTCGCCGCCGGTGAGTGAATTCCATCGATAGGCGAGGCCCCAGACGCATTGGCCGAGCGCTAGCGTGATCATCAGGAAATAGACGCCACCGGCGCGGATTGCGAACAGCCCGAACACGGCGGCCAGCGCCGCTCCGATCAGGATACCGAGAATGACGACCAGCCAGAAATCCCAGCCAAGTCCGAAGTGAAACTTGGTGGCAAGAACCGCGGTAAGATAGGCGCCGACACCGAAATAGGCCGCTTGTCCCATCGACGAGAGCCCGGTGAAGCCAAGCAGAAGATCGACGCTCATGGCGAGAATCGCGAAGGCCATCGCCCGTGTCGCCAGTAGAACGACGAACGAGCCCGAGTGCGGGACGACCAGGGCAAGCGCTCCCAGAGCGGCGACGACGACGAGAATCTTCGATTTGCTGATTTACCATGGGACGCGCTCAATCTCGTCCAAACAGGCCGGTCGGCTTGATTGCCAGGATCAGAACCATCGGCGCGTACAAGTGTAAAATAGGAAACTTCCGGGAAGAGGGCCTTGCCGAAATTATCGGCAAGACCGACCGCCAATGCGCCGATCGCGGCGCCGCCAAGGCTGCCCATGCCGCCAATGATCACGACCGCAAAGGCAAGCGGCAGCATTTCAAAGTCGAGGCCCGGATAGATCCCAAGAAAGGCGCCCCCGATCACGCCGCCGAGCGCGGCGAGGAAGGCACCGAGCGCGAAGATGAACATGGAAATGCGGTTAGTATCGATACCGACGCCGCGCGCCATCTGCGCGTCGTCAACGGTTGCACGCACAGCGGCGCCCATGCGCGTCTTTTCCATCACGAGCCAGAGCACGATGCCGAACGTCAGCGCCATGACGATCATGAACACGCGGTAGAGCGGCAGATAGATGCCGCCGACGACGATGCTCTGCGTGAGCGCGCTCGGCGGATTGATATCCATGTTGTTGCCGCCCCAGATGTCGAGCGCGCCTTGCTGAAATAAAAAGGCAAAGCCCACTGTGAGTAGCACTTGCCGCAGGACATCGGTCTCGATCGGTATGATCGACACGCGGTTGAACAGGAAAAAGAAAGCTGTGGTGACGAGCGCGGTGACCGCGATGAACGGACCCCAGCCCGTGCCGATAAAGTGGCCTTTAGTCGCGGCCAAGGCGGCCAGGACTCCCAATCCGAGCCCGATAACGGCGTTACGGACAAATTCGAAACCTTCGGACCGCAGGAACAGGCGCTCCATCACCAAGCCGATAAGCGCCACAGCCAGCGCGGCGAGCGGGAGCGACAGCGCCCATGATCCCGTCGCAGCGATAATCGACAGCGCGATGTAGCCGCCCCACAGAAAATAAGCACCATGCGACAGGTTGACGATGCGCATGACGCCAAAAATCAGAGACAAACCGCTGCCCACCAGAAACAACAACGCGCCGTAGGACACGCCATTGAATGCCTGGACTACCCAGAATTGCGTATTCATTTCCCCCCTGATCCTTCTGTTATGTCGAAGGTTGCGCGAACCTTACATTAGGTTCAATGGGAATGAACACCCCAAATGGCCGCAGGCTCTAATTGTAAGGTCGCGCGGGCTCCGCGTCCGCGCAGTGCGGCGTCACTTACGCGCGCGTGCCCGCTTTTTCGGCGGAATGATCGGCAGGAGCAGGTAGGGCGCTTTCCCGCGGCCAAAATGCAGGCTGGTGCTGCCGTTAAAAATGGCGGACGGGCGATCGCGCGGATCGTCGTGCAGGAATGGCCCGCAGCCCTTCAACTCGTTCTTGAAGTTCGAAAGCTTGCCGCCGCTTGCGCCGCCATATTCGTAGTCTCTCCCGCGGACCGACAGACCGACACGATAACCAGCCGGCACGACTATAGAACTCGGCCAAATCTCGATGTCGAGTTCCACAACCTGGCCTTTCTTCAGCGGCTGCTTTTCATCGTGCGTGTGATAGGGGCGGTAGGGCTTCGATAATTTCTTGTCGAGTTTGCGGTGCGAGGCACGCAGCCATCCTTGCGCGATGGGCGTATGCGGATCGATTGCACCCTGAAACACGATTTCCTTGAGGTCACCGGTAAACACGCGCAGCACGATGAAAAAATCAGCGTCCGAGGCCGACGACGAGGCGAACAGTTTCAGGGCCGACGGGCCGGTGATCTCGGTTTCTTGCGCAAGCGGCGGCGTGAGGAAGGTGAGCCCGTTGCCCATGGCAGCGAATTTGAGCAGCGCCGAGCCGGACGGCTTCTTGTTTGTCAGCGTCATTGCCGACGGATCGAGATAGTACTTTGTCCATTTGGTGCGCTTGAGCGGCCATTCGTTCTCGGCGCGCGAAACAAATTTGTCGATATGGCGCACCTGCAGCAGCACCTTGGGCTGCTTCGCCCAGGCTTCTTTCTTGTCGTGCAGGAAACGGTCGAAGAATCGCAGCTGCTGCTCGCGGCCGTAATCGGTATAGAAATGCGTCCAGTGCTCGATGCCGTGCGCCTCCAGCCATTTATGTCTGGCCGCAGCACGACCGAAGCCTTCAAAATTTCCGCGCGGATGTAGCCCCTGGCCGCCCCAGTTGGCGGCCGAAAACAGTGGCGTGATGATCTTGTCCCATTGCGGCGAGCGCGCCTTGTGGTAGTCGTCGTCCATCGGATGGGAAGCGATCTCCGCGCCGAAATTGGCGCGGTTTTTCTCGAGTTCGGCTTCCGGCAGGGTTTCCGGTCCGCACACCAGGTCGCCGTGAACGCGGCTGCGCTTCCCGCGCTCGCCAGCGCCGTATTGCACGGTCTTCACCTGCATGTCGTACCAGTTCTCCCAAAATGTCGAGAGAATGCCGCCATGATGCGTCATGTCGCGGTACCAGTCGGCAGCGCCCTCCCAGATACACATGGCGGCGAGATGCGGCGGTTGTAGCGAAGCGACGTGCCACTGATTGATGCCGTAGTAGGAAATGCCGTTGAGACCAACCTTGCCGTTCGACCAGGGCTGCACGCCCGCCCACTCGATGCAATCGTAGAAGTCCTTTGTCTCGCGAGGGGAAAAGTGATCGATAAAACCGGGAGAGCAGCCGGCACCGCGTGAATCGACGCGCACGCAAGCGTAATCGTGCGGAACCCATTTTTCCGGGTCGACCACTTCCCAGCTTTGATAAAGGTTGCTTGACCCCGCGGTGACGTCGGGATGCTTTTCCGTCATGCGTTGCCACGCGCTTGGATAGCCATCCTGGAAGGCGAGGTTCTTGGCGTAAGGACCGTAGCTCAGGATGACTGGAAATTTTCCCTCTTTCACCGGGCGAAAGACGTCAGCGCGCAGCACCAACCCGTCATCCATTGTGATCGGCACATCCCAATCGATCCGCATGCCGTCACGGATTTCCGTCCGCTGCTGCAACGACGCCATTACGCCCTCCCACATTCTTTTGTTCCGTGGAGAGGCTACAGAAGCACGACGCAAGAGTGAAGAAGGCGCGATCAATTCTTCGCTCGTCCCGCGAAGGTGGGGGACCAGGGCAGATTATCAAGGCGACCTAAATTGTCGTTCTGGATTCCCGCTTCGCGGGAACGAGCGAAACTGCTAACGCCTGCGCCGTTTTACCTTGGCCATCTTCTCGAGCACGGCGCAGACCGCGGCGGTGTCACGCCCGCCGAGACCGCTCTTCATTGCTTTCAGATAGATGCCCTTGGTTGCGTTGAATATCGGCGTCGGCACGCCAATTTTTCGCGCGTAGTCCCCGATCACCTGCATATCCTTGTCCCACACCGAAATCTTCATGGTGACGTCGTCGTAGCGGCCTTTTGCCATCATCGGCGCACGCAATTCGAACACGCGTGAATTGCCGGCGCCGGCCGTAACCAGATCGACGATCATGCGTGGGTCGAGGCCGGCTTTCATGCCGAGCACCATCGCTTCGGCAGCGGCGACATTGTTGATGGCGACCAGAAGGTTGGCCACGTATTTCATACGGCTGCCGTTACCGAACTCGCCAACATTGAAGACGTGACGGCCGAACGCCGTGAGCAGGGGGCGCAATCGCGGGATGACCCTGGCGTCGCCGCTGGCATAAAAGACAAGGTCGCGATTCTTCGCTTGCGAGCCGGTACCGCTGACCGGGCAGTCAATCATTACGTGCCCGGCTTTGTGCATCGCGCGCGCGGCTTTTTCCTTATCTGAAATTGCAAATGTGCTCATTTCCACCAGCACTTTGCTCTTGAGCCTGGCGGCGGCGATCTTTTGCACGGTGTCGGCGAGCGCTTGTGGCTTGGGCAGGCTGGTGAGAATAACTGGCACCGCCGCTGCTACCTCTGCGGCATTGTGCAGAACCTCGACACCGGCACGCTTGGCTTCCCGACGCCGCGCCGGATTTGTGTCGTAGCCGACCACGCGCCAGCCGGTCGCCACCAAATTCTTCGCGAACGCTCCGCCCATAATACCGAGGCCGATCACGCCGACCGTGCCCTTGGTCCTTCTCACTGCCATCCATTATCTCCCCGATGCGGAATCGCATCTAATATTTCCCGTCCCCTCTTATGCGTTGGGTGGGGGACTGTCGAGTAGCAAGACGGCTTTCAAGCGCTGCTGTGATCGCCTATCGTCGGCGGCAAAGCATCAAGGGAGGACGTATGCGAATTGGCGTTGCAGGTCTCGGTGTTATGGGTGCGGCGGTTGCCGCACGGCTTATGGAAGTAGGCCACGAGGTGACGGTGTGGAATCGCACGCCCGAAAAGACCAAACCGTTGGCGGATGCCGGCGCTAAGGTGGCTGCGACGCCAGCGGATCTGGCGAGCGCGGTCGAGGCCACGATCACCATGCTCACGGACGCGGCGGCGATCGACGCCGTGTACAACGGGCCGAACGGCCTCTTGTCGGGCGACGTGAAGGGCAAGCTTCTCATAGAAATGAGCACGGTGCCGCCGAAGGTGCCGGTCGGGCTTGCTCCCAAGGTGCGTGCGAAGGGCGCAGCGATGGTGGAATGTCCGGTGGGTGGCTCGACCGCGCCGGCGCGCCAGGGGAAGCTGCTGGGCCTGATGGGCGCAGAGCCTGCTGACGCCGAACGCGCCAAGCCGATCCTCGATCAGCTCTGCCGGCGGCTCGAGCATTGCGGTCCGGTTGGCACCGGCGCATCGATGAAACTCGCGATCAACCTGCCGCTGATGGTTGCCTGGCAGGCCTATGGCGAGGCATTCGCTATTGCGCGCGATGCAGGCTGGGAGCCCAAGCGCCTGCTTGATTTGTTCGTCGACACTAATGGCGCGAACCCCGCGCTGAAGAATCGTGCCGAGATGATCGTGACTATGTTTGAGGGACGCGATCCGGGCCCGACCACATTTAGTATTGCCAACGGCGTAAAGGATCTTCGCACGATGGTCGAAACCGGCGAGTCGAAGGGTGCTGATATGCGCGTCACCAAAGCCGCACTTACCGGTTTTGAGGACGCGACCAAACACGGCTTCGGTGGCGGCGATGGTGCGCGCATGTCTGTCTATTGGGCCAGCCGGAAAAAATCCTGAAGGAGTTCATTTATGTCCGTAACGCTCGCTCAAGCCTCGAGCATCGTCGACTCCACGCTGAAGAAGGCTCGCGAACTCAAACAAATGCCGCAGACCGTCGTGGTGCTCGACACGGGTGGCCACCTTGTCTGCGCCAAGCGCGAGGACGGGTCCGGCATCATCCGCTTCGAAGTCGCGGTCGGTAAAGCCTATGGCGCCCTTGGTATGGGTTGGGGCTCGCGCACCATGATGGAGCGCGCGGCGCAGAACCCGAACTTCCTCACTGCCATTGTGTCGGCAAGCGGCGGGCGGCTTGTGCCCAACCCGGGTGGTGTTTTGATCCGCGGCGCCGACAACGGCGTCCTCGGTGCAGTCGGCATTTCCGGCGACACCGGTGACAACGACGAGATCATCGCAGTCGCCGGAATTGAAGCGGCGGGACTGAAAGCCGATCCGGGCGGCGCCAAGAAGTAATTCGCCGAACGCGGAAAAATCAGGGAGGCAATCGTGAAACTGTTTTCGTTCTGGCGCTCGCTGGCAACCTACCGCGTGCGCATCGCGCTCAATCTCAAGGGGCTTACGCCCGAGGTTATTGAGGTCAATTTGCTGAAAGGCCACCAGCGTGATCGGAAGTTTCGCGCGGTCAATCCGATGATGGCAATCCCGGCATTGGTCGACGGGGATGGTCCGGCGCTGTTCGAGTCGCTGGCGATCATCGAATATCTCGACGAGACGCACCCCAATCCGCCGCTGATGCCGAAGGAGCCGAAGGCTCGCGCACGCGTTCGCGGCCTATCGCAAATTGTTGCCTGCGACTCGCATCCATTGGTTGTTCCGCGCGTGCGCGAATATCTCGCGCATGAATTTAAAGTCGACGAAGCGGGCGTCATGAAATGGGCGCAGCATTGGCACCAGGCGGCGCTGAGCGCGCTGGAAGAGCATCTTTCGACCGAAAAGGAAACCGGCACCTACTGTCAGGGCGACCAGATGACAATCGCGGACATTTGCGTCGCCAGTCAGGCCGCAGGCGCGAATTTCTTCAAGGTCGACCTGGCATCATACCCGACCGTCGCCCGTATCGCCGCGACGTGCATGAAGAATGATGCTTTTGCGCGCGCGCACCCGCTCAAACAGCCCGGCGCGCCGGCCGCAGCTTAGTCGGGCTTGCATGCTTAATACGGCGATCGTCGGCCTCGGCTGGTGGGGCAAAACGCTGGTGAAAGCGGCGCGCGACTTCGGCGCGCCTTTGCGCTTCGTGCGCGGCATTACGCTGGAACCGGATACGATCCAGGACTTTGCCGCCGAGCATCAAATCGTGCTGGGAACTTCGATCGATGAGGTGCTGACCGACAAGACAATTCAGGCGGTGGTGCTCGCGACGCCACACACCAAGCATCGCGCGCAGGTGGAAGCGATCGCCGCATCTGGCAAGCACATTTATTGCGAGAAACCGTTCGCGCTTAGCAAAGGCCGACGCGCAGGCCGCGCTCGACGCATGCAAGCGCGCCGGCATTGTGATCGCCGTCGGACATCATTTCCGGCTGATGCCGTCGATGCGCGTGCTGGCAGAACTCAAAGAGGCTGGCGCCTTCGGAACGATCATGCACGCGGAGGGAAACTACAGCCACGACTGGCTGGCAAACTATCCGGCCGGCAGTTGGCGGCTTCGTGCCGACGAAAGCAGGGCTGGCGGTATGACCGGCATGGGCATCCACGTGCTTGATTGCTTTCGCGATTTGGTCGGGCCGATGAGGCGCATCAGCGCCTTGTCGAAAGCGCGCGCGCTCAAGCTAGCGACCGGCGATACGACCTCGGCGCTGATTGAGTTCGAGAGTGGCGCTACCGGCACGCTTGTCACCACCATGAAGACACCTTTCGCCTGGCGCATCGCGATTTTCGGCGAAAACTGCTGGGCCGAGAGCGTCAGCGAAACGCGCGCAATCGTGCACCGCGCCGGTAAGGACCCGGAAGTGATAGACCGGCCAGCGGACAATCATCTTGGCCGCAATCTGGATTATTTTGCGAAGGCCGTGCTCGGACAAGGAGCGTTTCCGATTCCGCCCGGCGGCATTTTACAAACCGCGGCAGCGCTGGAAGCCGTTTTCAAGTCGGTCGATGCGAATGGCGCCTGGACGGCGGTTTAGGCGCGCAGCCTGCGATCGGGTTTTGCAATCGCCCTGTCCCAAACCTGGTGGATATGCGCGACCTCCGCTTCAAAGCGTTGCAGGAAGATGCGTGCCTGTGTTGACAGGGTGCGTCGCGTCGGTTGGATCACCACGAATTCGGCATGCAATTCCGGTTCGGTGATCGGATTGACGATCAACTCGCCGCGGCCAATGTCGTTGACCGAGATTACACTCGGCAGGATGGTCACCCAGTCGGAGCGCGCAACGAATTCGAGCGTGGCGATCATCGCATCCATCTCCAGAATTGCGGCGATCTCGACGCCATGTGCCTGGAAATAAGTTTCGAGATTGCGGCGGCGGATATTGTCAGGGCCCGGAACCACGATCTTGAGTGGCCGGCATTCTGCGAGCCGCAGCGGCGCCAATGGGGTGAATCCGGAGCGCGGGCCGGAGATCATCATCTCACGATCGCGCACCAGCATGCGCGACTTCAATCCGATGGTGCCTTCGAAGGCCGGCACCACTGCGAAGTCGAGCACGTCGTCGAGCACCATTTCGGTAAGCAGCGCACTGTAGCCCTCGACGATATGCAGCCGCACTTCCGGGCAACGAGGCACGAAATCGTCCAGCACTGGCGCGAGCACGGCGCGCGTGAAGGTCGGCATCAACCCGATGCGCAGTTCGCCACTGACTTCGCCGGCAAACGAACGGGCTTCCTCTGCGGCGTGCTCGAGCGTTCCGACCGCCTCCACGCAGCGTTTGTAGTAGCGCATGCCAGCTGGCGTCGGCGTCACCCCGCCGGTGGTCCGCTCGAACAATTTGACCTTAAGGGTGCGCTCGATCGCGGCCACGTGCTGGGAGATGCCGGATTGGGTGGCGTTTTCCCGCTGAGCCGCGCGGGTGAACGACCCTTCTTCACAGACCGCGATGACGGCGCGGATTTGCCGCAGCGGGATATTTGCCATGGATGCCTCAAGTAGCGGGACATTAGAAAATCTAATGATCGGACGCAGAATATATTATTTCGGCTTAGGTGCCAACGGGCATAGGATTTAAGCCAATCAGCAACGGGCGCGCCAACGCGCCGGTCGGGGAGGGACGGCTATGGGTGCTAATTTCGGCATTGCCGGCTTGGATTGGCAGCAGCGGGTCAACTGGGATCGGCTGCGCGAATACCGCATCGAGCGCGCGCGCACGATGATGAAAAAGCACGGCCTCGGCGCCATGCTCTGCATGTACGACGAGAACGTTCGCTACATCACCGGCACGCTGACGCCGGGCTGGAACCGACTCAAGCCAGGCCTGCGTTACGCGATGCTTTGCGGCGACGGGCGGCCGATTCTGTTCGAGCAGGGCGATCTTGGTTTCCAGATCGAACGGCACTCGCCGTGGATTCCGAAGGAGAACGTGCGTCACTCCTTTGCCTGGATCAAAGGCGCCGCCGGTCCGGCCTCGACCCAGCAGGTGACCAAGTTCACCAAGGCGGTGTTGCAAGCGATGAAGGACAACGGCGTTGCCGGCCAGAAGCTCGGCGTCGACTTCATCGACATCAACATGATCAACATCTTCAAGGAGAACAATATCAACTGGGTCGACGGTATGACCCCGATGATGGAAGCGCGCGCGGTCAAGAGCCCCGACGAGCAGGAATGCTTCCGCATCGTCGGTGCGATCGGAGATGCCACGCACTGGGAATGCATGAAGTTTCTGCGCCCCGGCATCACCGAAAACCAGGTGACCGCGCACCTGATGGAATATCTCTACAACATCCCTGGCATGGAAGACGTCGAAGACGTGATCGTATCGTCCGGTCCCAACACCTGGCCGAACTGGCGCAACTTCTCCGACCGCATCATCCAGCCCGGCGACATCGTGTTCATGGATTTGGCCGCGCTGACCTGGAACGGCTACAAGTCCTGCTATTACCGCACTTACTGCGTCGGCAAGGAGCCGTCGAAGGAGCAGAAGGATACGTACGCCACCGCGCTTGAGTGGCTCTACGATTCGATTGGCGCGGTGAAAGTCGGCGCTACCACGCGCGACATCGCGTTGAAGTGGCCGTCGGCTATGGAAACCTGGGGCTACGAGGACGAAGACCAGGCCGCCGCCAATCTATGGGGTCACGGCCTTGGTCTTGCGCAATACGACCCGCCTGTCATCTCGCGCATCTGGTCGCTCGACCATCCGGTCGATATCCAGGAAGGCATGACCTTCGCGCTCGAGACCCAGCACGGCAAGCGTTTCCGCTACGGTGTGCGCATCGAAGAAATGCTGATCGTGAAGAAGAACGACATCGAGATCGTTTCGAACTTCCCTGTGAAGCAGATCACAGTCGTTGATCCGCTCCCGGGGTATGGGGATCATGTGAAATAACTTCGGCGCTTGGCCGAGATCAGTTCTCGGCCAAGCCGAAGGCGAGACCCCGGGGATCTCGAACGACACATTGAAGCGGAATTCACCTAAGCGGTATGGCCGGGACAAGCCGGGCCATGACAGGAAATAACGCACGGCATGGCCTTTATCCTCCCACTCGACGATCCTTTTGCCGTCGATCCCGAACTGGTTGGGCCCAAGGCCGCAAATCTTGCTGGCCTGACGCAGGCCGGCCTGCCGACGCCCGGGGGCTTTGCACTCACGGCCGATGCCTACCGTCATCAGCTGCACCATCTCGGCATTGACGACTTGCTGCGGCAATACAACGAGGGCGATCTGCCGGCCTCGCGTCGTATCTCGATCCAGATCAGGCTGGCGCTCTACGAAAAGCCGATCGCGCCGGAGGTGCTCGAGCCGTTGCTGGCGGCCTGGCGCAAGCAGCGCGAGAAAAGCCCTCTCGGCGTGGTGCGCTCGTCGGCGCTGATCGAAGACCGCAAGGGCGCCAATTTCGCTGGCCAATTTGAAAGCTTCCTCGGTCTTTCCGACGAAACTGAATTTCTGACAGCGGTGCGCGCCTGCTGGGCGGCATTGTGGACGTCGCACGCCCGCCGCTACATGGAAAACCACGGCCTCTCGCCGGCGGACACGGCTATGAGCGTGCTGATCCAGCCATTGATTTCAGCGCGTGTCTCGGGCGGTGGCCTGAGCGAAACCGCAGAAGGACAGATGCTGATTTCCGCGACCTGGGGTCTCGGCTCGGCGATCGCCCAAGGTGAGGTCGTGCCGGATCGCATCGTTCTGAGTAAAAGCGGCTTCCTGCGCACGGTGGAAGCCGGCCGCAAGGGCCATCGCGACACCTGCGACCATGGTGTGTCGGCGCCGCAGCGGGTACCGGACAAACTGATCAATGAGCCGTGCCTTAGCGCGGGTGAAGCCGTGACGCTCGGCCGCCTGCTGCGCAAATGCGAACAATTGGCCGGCGGCCCTGTCGAGATCGAGTGGGCGATGGATGAGACGGGCTTCAATCTTTTGCAATCGCGGCCACTTCATATGGAGCCAGCGATCGTGCCCGATCAAATCTGGCTGCAACATCCCGGACTCAACGGGCATCCCGCCGGCATCGGCTGGGGGTCCGGACGTGCCGTGGTGGTGAACTGCGAATGTGAATTGTCCCGAGTGGCCCCCGGTGACGTGCTCGTTACGCGCGTGGCCGGTCCAGCGCTCAGCCATATTCTACCGCGGGTCTCGGGAGTTGTGGCAGAGCTCGGCGGTTCCACCTCGCATCTGGCTTCGCTTGCGCGCGAGCGCGGCATTCCGATGGTGCTCGGCGTGCTTGATGCCACCCGCAAGATTCCCGATGGCGTACAGTGCGCTGTCGATGGCGTCGCCGGTGTCGTTCGGTGGCTGCGGTGATGGCCAAACCGCGCGTCTTTGTCAGCCAGCCGATCGCATCCAGTGCGCTGGAGCGGCTGCGCGCTATCGCCAGCGTCAAGATCAACACCGATTCGAGCAAGATCATCGCCAAGCCCAAGCTGATCGCGGCGGTGAAGAAATGCGATATTCTGTTCTCTCTGCTCCATGACCGGATCGATCGCGCGGTGCTCGCCGCCAATCCGAAATTGCGTGCGGTCTGCTCGATGTCGATAACGCCGGACAATGTCGACGTTGCGGAAGCGACAAAGCGCGGCATTCCGATCACGGTGGTGCCGCCGATCGTCGCGGAGGCAACCGCCGACATACACTTCGGGCTGATACTTGCGGTGGCGCGCCGCATGGTGGAAGGCGACAGAATGGTGCGGGCCGGAAAATTCCCCGGCTCGCAGTCGAATCATCTCGCTGGCGTTCCGGTTTACGGCAAGACCCTCGGCTTGGTGGGGGCGGGACGTATTGGCCAGGCAACGGCGCGGCGTGCGCGCGGTTTCGGGATGAAAATTCTTTATTGGGGACCGCGGCGCAAATACGAAGCCGAGCGGGAGCTTGGCATCGAGCACGTCACGCTTGAGCGCCTTCTGGCCGAATCAGATTTCGTGTCGCTGCATCCGCCACTCAATGCCGAGACGCGCCACATGATCTCGGACAAGCAGTTCGCGCTGATGAAGCCGACGGCCTTCATCATCAATACCGCGCGCGGCGCCGTCATCGACGAGAAGGCGTTGATGCGTGCGCTGAAGAAAAAGCAGATCGCGGGCGCCGGCCTTGATGTGTTCGAACATGAGCCGAGATTGCCGCCGGCGCTGCGCACCATGAGAAACGTGGTGCTGACGCCACATCTGGGCAGCGCGGTGATGGAAATTCGCGACAAGATGGCGAATATCGTCGTCGACAATATTCAGGCGCTGATCGACGGCCATACGCCGCCGAATTGTGTCAATCCGCAGGTGCTGGCGCACTCATAGCCTCGCACGTGCAATGGTCGGGAGGACTGCCATGGCGGACTTGCCCAAGCTTGACGTAGTGATCGGCAATAATTTCGGCCATCTGCCGATGTTTATCGGCGCGGAGAAGGGTTTCTTCGCCAAACATGGCGTCGACGCCAAGATGCTGGTGGTCGACACCGGCACCGACATGGTGAATGCCATGCACGATGGCCGCGCGCAGATCGGCGATATGAGCACCACGACCTATCTGAAGGCGGTGCATGCCGGCGAGCCGTTCAAGGTGATCGGCCTCATCATGAACGACGCCACCAAAGACAATTGCGATACACCGCTCGCCATCGTCACCAAAAAGGGCCGCGGCATCGAGGCCGGCAAGTTGAGCGATCTCAAAGGCAAGAAGATCGGGCTCGCGCGCGGGCAAACGTCCGACGAGTATTTCAAGATGGTGCTGCGCCGCGCCAAGATGAAATACGAAGAGCTGACCATCGAGAATATCTGGTCGCAGTTCGGCCTCGCGCCGGCGCTGGCTGAGGGCAAGGTTGACGCGGTGGTGTCGTGGGAGCCCTACGTGACGCAGGTGCTCACGCAGGTGCCGGAATCATACGAGGTGATCCGCGGTGGACAACACATGTCCTATGTGATGGTGGCGACCGCACACGGGCCGACGATAGAGAGCAAGCCGCACCTGGCGAAGGCGATCGCCGCAGGTCTCGCGCAATCCTCGCATTTCACCCGCAACAACCGCGACGAGGCGGTGGAAATCTTTGCCAAGTGGGTGCCGGGCACCGATGTCGCGATCGGCAAGAAGGCGATCAAACATATCTCCTTCGATCCGCGGCTGTCGCCGAATGTGCTGCGCGCCTTCGAGAACGCGGAGGACGAAGTGCTGATGAACACGCTGAAAGGCGCTCCGCGCCTCGACGTGCCGAGTCTGTTCCGGCCGCAGTTCATGGCCGAGGTGCAGAAGGAGCACCCGGAATATTTTTCCGACTTGCCGGCGTTGAAATAGCGCGTGATCCAGAAAGAGCCGGTTTTCGGACGGGATCACGCGTAAGTAAAAGTCTTACGATTTGTCGCGCTGCCATGTGACGATGACGCGTACGACCTTGTCGTCGACATTGGGGTGCGGCATCGGCGGACTTTCGATGTGCAGCAGGTCGTCGTTCTCGAAGCGCAGGAAGCGCACCTGCTCGCCGCCAACCCAGGCCTCGTTCCAGGCAACCTCGACTTTGGTGATGACCTTGCCGTCCTCGACACGGTAACGGCCGCTGTAGGAGATCATCGTGCGCAACGCTTTGGCGCGGTCCTCGTCGGTCTTCGGCACCGGCCGGCCATCGGCGGTGACCAGGGCAATCCAGCGGCCTGCGGGCGTGACTATCTGATAGCCGCGCGGATGGTCACCTAGCACCGGCGTCCTCTCTTTGGTCTGTGCGTCCTCGTAGATTACGGACACCAGTTTCCAGGTGCCGACGATTCGATCCTTGTCGGCAGCTTGCGCCGGCAGGCTTAGCAGCAGCAGGGCGCAGAACAGCAGCGCGCGCATCGGTTCCTCCTGGTTGGAGCGAAACCTATTCCGCCGTCCAGCCGCCGTCGACGACGAGCGAGGTGCCGGTCATCAGCGCGGCGGCATCGCTAGCCAGAAACACAATGGCGCCGGTGAGATCCTCGAGTTGGCCGAGACGGCCGAGTTTGATGCGGCGCAGCGTGTCTTCGCGGAATGTCTTGTTCGCGAAGAATGGCCGCGTCATCGGTGTCTCGATGAAGGTCGGCGCCAGCGTGTTGACGCGGATCTTGTACGGGGCGAGTTCGATCGCCATCGCCTTGGTGAAGCCTTCCATCGCGTGCTTGGTGGCACAATAGACCGTGCGGGTGGGGCCCCCGACATGACCCATCTGCGACGACATGTTGATAATCGAGCCCGGTCGCTTGGCCTCGATCAGCCGGCGCGCCACTGCCTGCGCCACGAAATAGGCGGCGCGCACGTTGAGCGAGAACACGAAATCGAAGTCCTCGATCTTTACGTCGACGAATGGTGCCGGTCTGTTGGTGCCGGCATTGTTGACAAGAATGTCGAACGGCTCCTGCGCGGCAATGGTTTTCCCCACCGCCTCCAGGTCGCGCACGTCGAGCGGGAGCGGTGAGGCTATCTGCCCGCGCGCGCGGATCGCTTCTGCGGCTTCTTCGATTTCTTTCGACGTGCGGGCGGCAAGCGTCACATGCGCGCCGGCGTCAGCCAGCGCGGACACCGCAGCAAGGCCGATGCCGCGGCCGGCACCAGTCACCAGCGCGCGCTTGCCGTCGAGCCGAAACGACGGCGTCTTCGTCAGCTCGAGGGTCATTCCGCCGCCTGGGCGTAAGGCACATTGCGGCCGCCGTAGCGCCGCACGCGGATATTGGCCTGCTCGGCGTGGCCGGAGAAGCCCTCCAGGATGCACAGCCGCGAGCAGTACTCACCGATCATCGCACTCGCCTCATCGGTCAGCACCTTCTGATAGGTGCAGGTTTTCATGAACTTTCCGACCCACAAACCGCCGGTGTAGCGGGCGGCTTTTTTGGTCGGCAGCGTGTGATTGGTACCGATAACCTTGTCGCCATAGGCGACATTGGTGCGCGGTCCAAGGAAAAGCGAGCCGTAGTTCTTCATGCCGTTGAGAAATACATCCGGATCTCGCGTCATGACCTGGACGTGTTCCGACGCAACGCGGTCGGCCTCCGCGATCATCTCGGCTTCGCTATCGCAGACAATAACTTCGCCATAATCCTTCCAGGCCTGGCCTGCCGCATCCGCGGTGGGAAGAATCGACAACAGCCGCTCGACCTCATTCATTGTGTTGCGCGCGAGCTTCTCGGAATTTGTTATCAGCACGGCGGGAGAGGTGGGGCCGTGCTCGGCTTGGCCGAGCAGGTCGGTCGCGCAGATTTCGCCGTCGACGCTGTCGTCGGCGATGATCAGCGTCTCCGTCGGGCCGGCGAGCAAATCGATGCCGACGCGGCCGAACAGCTGCCGCTTTGCCTCCGCTACATAGGCATTGCCCGGGCCAACGATCATATCCACCGGCTTGATCGTTTCGGTTCCAAGCGCCATGGCAGCCACGGCTTGCACGCCGCCGAGCACAAAAATCTCATCGGCGCCGCCAAAATGCATGGCAGCGACAATGGCGGGATGCGGCCCGCCCTTGAACGGCGGTGCGCAGGCGATAATGCGCTTCACACCTGCGACCTTCGCGGTGACGATCGACATGTGAGCCGATGCCACCATGGGGTAACGCCCACCGGGCACGTAACAGCCGATCGAATTCACGGGAATGTGGCGATGGCCCAGCACGACGCCGGGCAGGGTCTCGACTTCGAGGTCGTGCATGCTCTCGCGCTGCTTCTGCGCGAAGTTGCGCACTTGTGTCTGCGCGAACTTGATGTCGTCGAGGTCGCGCTTCGGCACCTGCGCGATGGCGGCTTCGATCTGCTGCGGCGACAACCGAAAATCCTGCGGCGACCAATTGTCGAATTTTTTCGACAAGTCTTTCACCGCCTGATCCTTGCGTGCGTCGATATCGGCGAGAATATCCTCCACCGTCTCGCGCACCTTGGCGTCAGCTGCCTTTATTGCGCCCGCGTCCATTCCACGCTTGAGCCAACGGGGCATGTGGTATTCCTTTCGGTTACTCGCGGTCGCGCCTCTTGCTCCGCGGAGGGCCGGGCTTGACCCGGCCATCCATGATGAGTTGAGGCAATTTGAAACGCTTCATGGAGCCCCGGGTCAAGCCCGGGGGTGATGGCGAAGTGTGTTTGAGGCGCCAGCGTCTATTTTATTGCCTGCGGATTGATCGGCGACCCCGTCCCCCCAGTGATGATCAGCGGCGGGCCGCAGAAAAAGAATTCATAGATACCGTCCTGCTCGCAATCCTCGGCCAGTTCCTTGAGGTAAAAAATCTCGCCCATGCACAGGCCCATCGCCGGGATCACCACCCAGTGCCAGGGTTGGTTGGCTTCGGTGGTTTCATTCGGGCGCACTTCCACGCCCCAAGTGTCGGTGCAAATCGCGGCCACCTGCTTTTCCTGACACCAGTAGCAGTTTTCGAACTTGACGCCGGGTGCGTCGCCGCCGGCATAACCACCCCAGTTCTTTTCGGCGAGGCAGCGCTCCATTTGCCCAGTGCGCACAATGACGAAGTCGCCACGCCCGATGGATACGTTTTGCTGTTTTGCGCATTGATCGAGTTCGTCATTGGAAATGCTTTCGCCGTCCTGCATCCATTTCACGCCGCGAAAGCGCGCGATGTCGAGCAGTACGCCACGGCCGACCATCTTGTTCTTGGAATGCTCGATGCCGAGCACCGAAAGGCCGCGCAAGTCGATCAGCTTGGCGTCGTATCCGTTGTAAGCCTTGTCCTCATAGAAGATGTGTCCAAGCGCATCCCAGTGAGTGGCGCCCTGCACGCACAGGGTCAGAGTATCGTCAGCATAACGGATCTTGTTCCAGTCCTGCTGGCCGGAAATGGCATCGGTGCCCGTGGCCAGCATCTGATGGATCGGATTGAAGCGTCCACCGAACAAGCCGGTCTGTGGACCGGTACGATCGAGTGGAATGCCAAGGGCAAATATCTTGCCGGAGCGGATCAGGCTCGCCGCCTTAACAATGTCCTCGGGGGTAACGTGATTGAGGGTGCCGATCTGGTCTTCCTTGCCCCAGCGTCCCCAGTTTTTGAGTTTTTTTGTGGCTTCGGCGATCGCTTGTTTGCCGACCTTGATATTCATGAAGCGTTCCTCTTATTCGCGGCGCTGAAATGTCGAATGTCGCCGACCGCTATCCCGGCAATATTGCGCTGATGGGCGGTGTTTCATCAAGCGGGGTACGAATTGTCGCACTTTGACAGGGCACGCAGTGCTTGCGCATGATCCTGGCTATAAGCAGTCGCACTCAGGGAGGATATTCATGAAACGCAATCTGATCGCAGGGGCCATCGTGCTGGCGGCACTCGCGTTGCCGGCTCATGCCGCCAACATTGTGGACGAGTGGGCCAGTGTGAAGGCGCCGGCGGCGCCCGAGCTCAAGCCGGTGACGGTCGATCCGAAGACCACCGCGCTGCTGATGCTCGATTTCATGAATCAGAACTGCGGCAAGCGGCCGCGCTGCCTCGATACGATCCCAGCGATGAAGAAGCTGCTCGTTGAGGCACGCGCCCACAAGGTACCAGTGGTTTATTCCATCATCGCCAACAGCACGCCCGCAGATGTCATCAACGACGTGGCGCCGCAAGCGGATGAGCCGCACGTACTGTCGGGACCCGACAAGTTTCGCAATACGGACCTCGAGAAGATTCTCAAGGACAAGGGCATTACCACGGTGATCGCAGTCGGCACCGCATCGAATGGCGCGGTGCTTTATACCGCCAGTGGCGCAGCGTTCCGCGGCCTGAACGTCATCATTCCGGTCGATGGCATGTCAGCTGCCGATCCCTATGGTGAGTACTCCACGGTTTTCACATTCATGAATGCTCCGGCGGTTTCGGCAAAAACTACGCTCACCAGGAGCGACATGATCAAGTTCTGACGTTCTTCACACCGTCCCCAGCGCGCGGAGAATCTTGTCGGGTGTGAATGGCATGTCGGTAAGCGGCTGCGCGCCGAGGGGGCGCAGTGCGTCATTGATAGCATTCATCACGCAAGCCGGCGCGCCGGCGGTGCCGGCTTCGCCCGCACCCTTGGCGCCAAGTTCGCTGTCGGCAGTAGGCGACACGACGTGGCCGCATTCGATATCGGGCATCTCCACAGCCATCGGTACCAGATAGTCGGCCATGTTGCCGTTGAGCATCTGGCCGCGCTCGTCGTAGAGACAGTGCTCGAACAGTGCGCCGCCGATACCTTGCACGACGCCGCCACGGATCTGCTCGTCCACAAGCTGCGGATTGATGATGGTGCCGCAGTCTTCCACGCACCAGTGTTTCAGCAGTTTGACGAAGCCGGTGTCGGTATCGACCTCGAGATAACTCGCCTGGATGCCGTTGGTGAAGGCAAACGGCCAGGCGCGCGGCACGTAATGGCGGGTTGCCATTAATTCCGCCTGGAAGCCGGGCGGCAACGTATCGGGCCTGAAGTAGGCGACACGCGCCAGCTCATCGAGCGGCAGGCGTTCGGTGCCCTTTTCTTTGTCGATGACGACTCCGTTACGGATGTCGAGTTCTTCGGGCTTGGCTTGCAGCATTGCGCCGGCAACCGCGAGCACATTGGCGCGCAGTGCCTTGCCGGCCTGCCAGGCCGCTTCGCCGCCAATGCCGGCCGCGCGCGAGGCCCATGTGCCGCCGCCATAGGGCGTATTGTCGGTGTCGCCGGTGATAACGCGTACCTTGTCCATCGATACGCCAAACGACGACGCGACGCATTGCGCGGCCACCGCTTCGGCGCCCTGACCCTGCTCGGTGACGCCGGTATGCACGATGACCGCGCCCTGGGCATCGAGCTTCACCGTGGCGCCATCCATCGAGGTGATGCGTGCGCCTCCCACACCGTAAAAAGCGGCAGATGGATTGGTGACCTCGATGAAACTCGCAAACCCGATGCCGCGATAGACACCTTGTTCGCGCAGTTTTTTCTGCTCGGCACGCAAACCTGCGTAATTCATCATCGAGTCAAGATGTGCGAGCGCCTCGTGGTGGGAAAGCAGCTCGAATTTGAGACCCGAGGCCGATTGGGTCGGGTAGGCGTCGTCGGCGATCAGGTTGCGCCGGCGTAGTTCGAGCGGGTCCATGCCGATCTTGGCGGCGGCCAGCTCGACCAACCCTTCCGTCACCGCCACCGCAATCGGGTGGCCGACAGCGCGGTATTGGCACATGACATTTTTATTCTGAAACACGACGCGCGCCTGCGCACGGTAGTTCGGGCACTTGTATGGGCCGCCCGTCAGGTTGACAACCTGGTTGGCCTCGATGCCGCTGGTGCGCGGATACACCGAATAGGGGCCAATGCCGGTTAGGTCGTCGATTTCGAACGCGGTGATGGTGCCATCTTTGCTGACACCGATCTTCGCCTTGATTCGATGGTCGCGCGCGTGAATATCAGTAACGAAGCTTTCGATACGGTCGGCGACGAATTTGACCGGCCGCTTGAGTAACTTTGACAGCGCCACGGTCGCCATCTCATCGGCATAGGTATGCACCTTGATGCCGAACGACCCGCCGACGTCTTTGGTCAGCACACGGACCTGGTGCTCGGCGATACCGAGATGCTTCGCGAACAGGTTCTGCATCATGTGCGGAGCTTGCGTGCCGTGATACACCGTCATGCGTTGCTCGCCCTCGTTCCAGTCGGCGATGACCGCGCGCGGCTCGTTGGTCACACCGGTATGGCGTCCGAAGCGGAAGGTCGTTTCCACGACCGTATCGGACTCAGCGAAGGCCTTGTCGACCGCGCCGACGTCGAGCTTTCGTTCAAAGCAGAGATTGTCGCCGAGCGAGGCATGGATCACCGGCGTCTTGCCATCGAGCGCGGTTTCCGGATCGGTAACCGCCGGCAATTCCTCATAGGTCACCGCGACCAGTTCGCAGGCGTCTTCTGCCTCGGCACGCGTGCGTGCGACCACGGCGCATACCGCCTCGCCCTGCCAGCAGGCCCGGTCGACAGCGATTGGGGCTTGCGGTGCCGATTTCAGGCCCTTCAAGTGAGTAAGCACGCCGACCCAGGGCGTCATCACCTCGGCAAGCTCGGCGCCGGTGACGACTGCGATTACGCCCGGCGTTTTCTTGGCGGCCTCGGCGGCGATCTTGACGATACGTGCATGCGCGTGCGGCGAGCGCACGTAGGCAACATGCGCCATGCGGGGAAGCGCGACATCGCTGACATATTGCCCGCGGCCTTGGGTCAGCCGTTGTAAATTTGGCCGCGGCACCGACCGGCCGATATACGAGTTCGGCCGATCGAGCGCAGTCAGTACGGGCGGGGAGTCGTCAGTAATTTTCATGATTTCCTTCGACTAGCTCATCCCATGCGATATCGACCTCGATGACGACCTTCCAACCCATTGCGCGCCACCGCGATCTCTCACAGGAAGCGCGTGGGCCACAGAATCGTACGCCACATATGCGCCGACGGGCTATTGTCGAGGCCAAGACCTTCTTTCGGCTGCTTGAAATTGCGCCCGATGATGTCGACGAAGTCGTCGAGATTGACCTTGGCGTTGGGGTCGAACGAATAGATGTCGTTGAGGCAGATTAAACGCGAGGTCATGTACCATTTGTGCGCCCGCGCGCGTTTGTATTCTTCGACGATGTAAGGTTCTGGCTGGTAGTCCGGCCCAAACAATTCCTTGTAGAGATCGGGATGGCCGTAGCCCACGGTCTCATCCGGGAAGAAGCGCAGTGCCTGGTGTGTTTTCACTGCCCAGGCTACTTCCTCGTCAACGTAAGGTTCTATCATCTGCGCCCCCCAATAGCCGTGGTCGCAGCGGATGAAGCTGACGATGGCGATATCGTGTAGCAAGCAGGCCAGCACGACCTTTTCCGGCTGGCCGCCTTTCAGAGCATGGGTGGCGCTTTGCAGTAGATGCGCGGTGGAGGCAAAACGGTGGCGAAAATAGTCCACCAGCGTCGGCTTCTGCGGCATAGGCGGCAGACGTGGATCGTCACCCATCAGAAAGAATTTTCCGGGATGCTTCGCGCGCATCTCCGGGCTGGTGTCCATCTTGATATTGCCGTCCATCAAATGTGCGATGGTCGAACGCGTGAGGATGCGCTCCATTTCATGCATTTTTTCTTCTTCAAGTTCATCGGCGCGCTCCGAAATCGACAGCGGATGAGTGTGTTCGTTCATGGCTTACCCACCTTTCGCTCGTGCTTGCGCCACCGCTTCCACGGCGTCGACGATCGCGTGGTAGCCGGTGCAGCGGCAGTAGTTGCCGGAAATATGTTCGCGAATTTGCTCGCGGCTTGGCACGCCGGGCCGTTTGAGGAGATCCTGTGCTGTGGCCAGCATCCCCGGCGTGCAGTAGCCACATTGCAAGGCGTTGCGTTGCTCGAATGCCGCTTGTAGATCAGCAATTTCGCCGGAGTCAGATATCCCTTCGATCGTCTCGACCGTGGCGCCGTCGCATTGCACCGCCAGCATCAGGCAGCCGCGCACGATCTCGCCGTCCACCCGCACGGTGCAAGCGCCGCAGACGCCATGCTCACAGCCGACATGACTACCCGTGAGTGCGAGATCGTCGCGCAGGAAATCGACCAGTGTCTTGCGCGCGTCGACGCGCTCCTGCACGCGTTCGCCGTTGATCGTCAGCGAAATTTCGAGTGCGTGATCGTTCATGCCCGCGCCTCCAGCAACTGCTTGGCCACGCGGCGGAGCAGCACGCCGGCAAGATGTTTCTTTACTTTGGCAGTCGCCTGGACGTCGTCGTGGGGCTCAAGATCGAGCGCGTCGACGGCTGCGTCGATATTGCCGCTCGCCAGCGCCGCCTCGGCTTTCTTTGCGCGCACCGGCGTGTTGCCGACGCCGAAATAGGCCAGACGGACGTCAGTCAAGCTCTTGCCCGTGGCGCGGGCGCTGGCCGCAAGCCCGACGATGGCGTAGTCGCCGTGGCGGCGTGCCAGTTCGGCAAATCCGACGCGCATGTCCTTATTGGCGGCCGGCACGCGGATGGCAGTAAGCACTTCCTGTGGGGCAAGCGCGGTCTCAAACAGGCCCCTGAAGAAATCCTGCGCTTTGATCGTGCGTTTGCCCGTCAGGCCTGTCGCCTCGATCTCACCTTCAAGCGCCAGCAGGCAGGCGGGCAATTCAGCCGCCGGATCGGCGAACGCGATGGATCCGCCGAGCGTGCCGCGATTGCGGATGGCCGGATGGCCGATATGGGGCATCGCGCGTGCGATCAAAGGCGCGTGTTTGGCGATTACATCGGAGCGCTCGGCCTGGGCGTGGCGCGCGAGGGCACCAATTTCCACCGCGGCGCCTTTGAGCAAAATGTCATCGAGTCCGCTAAGGCCGTTGATGTCGATTAACAGGCTTGGTGACGACAGCCGCATATTGAGCGTCGCGATCAGGCTCTGCCCACCGGCCAGCAGCCGCGCGTCCTTTTCGCCGAGCAGCGCGACCGCCTCCTCGATTGTGCGCACTTTTTTGTAGGCAAATGGCGCCGGCTTCACGTGTCCTCCCGCTTTTTTTCTCATTGTGACCGGGAACGCGGGCAGGTCAATGCAGGGCGCTCGCGACAAGGCTGCATGCCGCGTATAAGGGCTGCGCAATTCAAGGGAGGGACGGCGCCGGGGCCGGACTTCCTGGTTGGCGGTTCGACACCTCACACCGTCGCCCCCGCGAAAGCGCGGACCCAGCGCAAAAGTAAACCGGTTCTGGATGCGCGTTCTGGATTCCCGCTTTCGCGGGAATGAGCGGAGCCAGTTGCCACGCCTACGAAAGCCTTAGCCGACGATCTTCTTTACGATATCGATTGCTCGGCGCAGCAGCGTTTCGGATGCTTCCGGCGTGCGGAACGCTGCGTGCGCTGACAGCGTCACGTTCTCGAGCTTCGCCAGCGGATGATCCGGCGGCAATGGCTCGCTGTGGAACACATCGAGCCCCGCGTGGCGGATGTGGCCGCTTTTAAGCGCTCCGATCAGCGCGGCCTCGTCGGCAAGCGCTCCGCGTGCGGTATTGACGTATATGACGCCCTTCTTCATGCGCGCAATCCGTTCGGCGGAAAGAAAGCCGCGCGTCTCGTCGCCGAGCGTCAAATTCATAGAAACAACATCGGCGCGGGCAAGTAGCGTATCGATGTCAACCAGCGGCACGTCGGTCTCTGCGTGCCTGGTGCGATTCCAGCCCATCACGTTCATGCCCATGCCCTTGCCGATGCGCGCCACCTCGCGGCCGATACCGCCAAGCCCGATCACACCCAGCGTCTTGCCAAGAAGCTGTACGCCTTCGTGTGGCGTCCACACACCGCCGCGCACCTCGCGATCCATACGCGCGAGATCGCGCGCGCAAGCCCACAGCAGCGCTATGGAGTGCTCGGCCACCGCGGTGTCCCCGTAGCCCTTGATGATGTGCACCTTGATGCCGCGCGCATTGAGCTCATCGACATTCATGTAGCTCGCCGGCCCCGTGCCAAGGAAAACGATATGCTTGAGTTCCGGGCACTGCGCCACCAGCGGCGTCGGCATGTAGGAGTGGTCGTCGATCGCGATTTCGTAGCCGCTGATAATGCGCGGCAACTCGTCGCGTGCGAATGCCTTGCGATTGACATCGATTGGAGGGTCGTCCGGGCGGACGACTCTTTCCCAAACGGGAGCAAGCTGGTCGTTACAGTCGAGGAAAACAGATTTCATGAGCGTTTCGTTCCAGGCGGTATTTTCAGATCGCACAAGGCAAGGTGGTAACCGAGGGAAAGCGTCGTGTAAGGGGAACCGCAAGCGTTGACGGGCCGCGCGGCGCGGCTTACATGCACCGGGCGCCGACGCAACATAATGTAGCGGAGTAATGAGTAAAGAACACAAAGCCGTCTGCGTCATCGCCTGGCCCGCCGGTCATTCGCGCTCGCCGTTAATCCACAATTACTGGATCAAGCAGCACAAACTCGACGCCGAATACCGGCGCGAGGCGGTACCGCCCGAAAAATTCGTCGATTTTGTCAAGAATCTGCACGCCAATGGCTATGTCGGTGCCAACATCACGGTGCCGCACAAAGAAGTCGTGCTCAAAGTGTCGGAGCCGGACGATCGCGCGCGCGCCGTTGGCGCTGCCAACGCGCTTTGGTACGACGATGGCAAGCTTCGTTCCACCAATACCGATGTCGAGGGCTTCCTTGCCAATCTCGATGCTGCCACGCCAGGGTGGGATCGCGGGCTGTCGACTGCTGTGGTGCTCGGAGCCGGTGGCGGTGCGCGCGCCGTGATATTTGCGCTGCTCGCGCGCGAAGTCGGCCGCGTCTATGTGATAAACCGGACTGAAGCGCGCGCGACGGCGCTGCGGAAAAAATTCGGCGCACGCATACAGGTTGCCGGCTGGGAGGAAACCACCGGATTGCTCGGCGGCGCCGGGCTTTTGGTCAACACCACCACGCTGGGCATGGTTGGGCAGCCGCCGCTTGAAATTAACCTGCGCTGCCCTCCATCCCTGGTGGTCGCCGACCTGGTTTATGACCCTCTGGTGACCGGACTGCTTGCCTCAGCGCGCGCACGGGGGCTGCGGACGGCCGACGGGCTTGGTATGCTGCTGCATCAGGCGGTTCGTGGTTTCCAGCTCTGGTTCGGCGTGCGTCCGGAAGTAACCCCGGAACTGCGGGCGCTGGTTGAAGCGGATCTGCTCAAGAAAAAGTAAGGAATAACCCCCGTCGAATTGGGGTTATCCGCCTGATTGTGGCCGGCCGTTTGCCGGAACCAGACCGGGAGGATGTTCACAATGTTCAAGTCGAATATGACGCGTCAGGCGCTTGCCGCCGCCGCTATTATCCTACTTTTCGCGACCACAGGTTTCGCGCAAACGCCGCCTACGCGCATCCGCGGCCAAATCGAAAAGGTCGATGGCAGCATGGTCACCGTCAAGGCGCGCGACGGCTCCATGATGAATGTGAAACTCGCTGACAACGTCCGCGTCATGGCATTTACCAAGGCGTCGCCGGCCGACATCAAACAGAACTCCTACATCGGCGTTACGGCCATGCCGGAAGCGGACGGCACACAGAAAGCAATCGCCGTTCATATTTTCCTTGAGGCGCAGCGCGGCACCGGCGAAGGCTTTCGGCAGTGGGATCTGCGCCCGAACAGCACGATGACCAATGCGAATGTCGAGTCCAAGGTTGCCAGCGTCGACGGCGATGTCGTCATGGTGAAATATAAGGACGGCGAGAAGAAAGTGATCATCTCCAAGGACACGCCGGTCGTTGCCTACGCACCGGGCGAGATGAGCGAAGTTAAGCCGGGCGCGCAGATCATCATTTTCGGTGCCCAGAAACAAGCAGACGGCACCTACACGTCGCCGGCCATCAATGTCGGCCGAGGTGTAACGCCGCCGATGTAACGCAGGACGCTTCGCCTCTGTGCTTATATAATGTGCGCCCTTCTTAAGGACGGCGGGGCCATTTTTCGGATAGGAAAAATCATGATCGCACGAATTGTGCTAAGCGCCACCTGTGCTCTTGTGCTGCTTGCCGCGTCGGCGCAGGCGCAGGATAAGCCTGTGCGCGTGCGCGGAACGGTCGAGCAGGTGGACGGGGCGGTGCTGACGATCAAGTCGCGGGCCGGCGAGATGCTGAAAGTGAAGATGGCGGACGACGCGAAGGTCGTGGCGCTGGTCAAGGCTTCACTCGCCGATATCAAGCCGGGATCGTTTGTCGGTTCGACGGCGATGCCGGAGGAGAACGGCGCGTGGAAAGCCGTTGAGGTGCACATTTTCCCTGAATCGATGCGCGGCACCGGCGAGGGCGACCGACCTTATGACTACAAGCCGAAAAGCACCATGACCAACGGTACGGTCGGGAATGTCGGCACTACTGCCACTGGCACGGTTGGCAGCGAGGTCACGAAGGGCGGGGGAGCGACGCTCACGCTCACGTACAAAGAGGGTGAGAAGAAGATTGATGTGACGCCGGAGACGGTGATCGTGATGTATGCGGCCGGCAGCATGGATGAGCTCAAGCCCGGGGCCTTGATCTATATTCCCGCGGCGACCAAGCAGGCGGATGGATCGTTGATGACGGGACGTGTCAATGTCGGGCGTGGCATTGCGCCGCCGATGTAAGGCATCTCAGGGACATTAAGCGCGTGCCCGCCGCGTCGGCGCATGTGCTGAGCCGCGTGCGGAGACGTCGAGGTCGCCGGCGAGTTCTGGCATTTCTCGCATTAGTTTGACGAGGCGGGTGTGGCGGCCTCCGGCGAGGCGCGCTTCGCGCTGGTCCTCGATTGGCCGGCGCACCTCGTCGCATCGCGCCAGGCCATCAATGTCAGCGCCGTGTTCAGCCAGCCGCGCCAGAAGGCGCGTAAGATCTTCCAGTTGTTCGGCGACGACATGGATAACGCCGCTTTCCTCCTGCACACGGCCGGTAACTGCCACATAGCGCGCGCTTAAGACCACGGGACGAAGGCGTTCGAATACTTTCGGCCATACGATCACATTGGCGACCGCAGTTTCGTCTTCGATGGTCATGAACACGACCCCGTTGGCCGAGCCGGGTCGCTGCCGGCAGGTAACCAGCCCTGAAATGCGTGCGCGTGTGCCGGAGGGAATGCGGCGCAGCGCCTCGTTCTGACTGATACCGCGGGCGTTAAGGTCAGGGCGCAGGAATTGCGCCGGATGCGCGCGCAGCGAGAGATGCAAGAAACGGTAGTCGTTGATGACTTCCTCGCCGATCGGCATCGGCGGCAGGTGCACATCGGGCTCACATGAGACAACGCGCGGTGGCGCGGCCCCACCATCGACGGCAAACAGCGGCAAATCGTCGTCGCGGTCGCCAACCCGGCCAAGCGCCTTGGCCGCCCATAACGCTTCGCGCCGAGTGAGGCCGAGCGAGCTGAAGGCATCGGCATCGGCCAGCCGTTCCAGCACGCGCGGAGAAAGCCCGGTGCGCAGCCAGACGTCGCGCACGGAATCGTAGGGGAGTTCTGGCTCGTGTCCCCGATGCGGTACGGCGCGAAGTGCTGCACCGCTGATCCGGGACCGTTCCATATGCTGGTCGTCGTTAAGGTCCCGGGTCTGCAGCGCATCACTTCGTGCTGCGCTGCGTCCGGGAAACGCACGCGTTGCTACGATCAATTGCCCATCCTCCTCGCTCAGTCCTTTGATTGCGCGTAAGCCGAGACGCGCTGCGTGTACGGTCCAAACATCGCCCCGCATCTCGTGGTGCAGCTTATGCAGGTGATTGGCTGCGCGCGGGCCTGGTTCGAGCGTCGAATCCCAGTGTGAATGATTGATGTCGGGCGGCCGCACTTCGACGCCGTGTTCGCGTGCGTCGCGCACGATCTGCGCCGGCGCATAAAAGCCCATCGGCTGGGCATTCAAAAGCGCAGCAGCGAAGGCGTCCGGATAGCGGCATTTCAGCCAGGCCGAGGCATAGACCAGAAGCGCGAAGCTCGCCGCGTGGCTTTCCGGAAAGCCGTATTCGCCGAAACCTTCGATCTGCTGGAAACAGCGCTCGGCGAAGTCACGTTCGTAACCGTTGGCCAGCATGCCGTCGATCATCTTGCGCTGGAAAGTGCCGATTGTGCCGACGCGCTTGAAGGTTGCCATGGCGCGGCGCAGCCGGTCCGCTTCCGAGGGCGTGAAACCGGCGGCGACGATGGCGATCTTCATCGCCTGCTCCTGGAACAGTGGAACGCCCAAAGTTTTCGATAGAACCGCTTCCAGATCTTTCGACGGATAGGTGACTGGCTCCTGGCCGCGCCGGCGGCGCAGATAAGGATGCACCATGTCGCCCTGGATTGGGCCCGGTCGCACGATCGCCACTTCGATTACCAGGTCGTAGAAGTTTGCCGGCTTCAAACGGGGCAGCATGGTCATTTGCGCGCGGCTTTCCACCTGGAATACGCCGAGCGAATCCGCCCGCTGCAGCATGCGGTACACGGCGGGGTCCTCGGCAGGGATGGTGGCGAGGGTGTGCCGCTTGCCGTAATGCTTGTCCACCAGATCGAGCGCCTTGCGCAGGCAGGACAGCATGCCCAGGCCGAGCACATCGATTTTCAGGATTCCCAGCGCGTCAAGATCGTCCTTGTCCCATTCGACGAAGGTGCGGTCGTCCATCGCCGCATTGCCGATCGGCATCACTTCGTCGAGCCGGCTACGCGTAATAACGAAGCCTCCGACATGCTGCGAGAGATGACGCGGGAAGCCGTTGATCTCTTGCGCGAGTGCAAGGACCTGACGCATGCGCCGGCTTTGCGGATCAAGGCCGGTGCGGGTGACTGCATCTTTCGATACCGCGCCACCGCCGCCACCCCAGATGGAGGATGACAGCGCGCCGATGGTGTCCTCTGAAAGGCCAAAGGCCTTGCCAACCTCGCGGATCGCCGAGCGGCCGCGATAGGAAATTACTGTGGCGGCGATACCGGCGCGTTCGCGCCCGTATTTGCCGTAGATATATTGGATGACCTCTTCGCGCCGCTCATGCTCAAAGTCGACGTCGATATCGGGCGGTTCGCGCCGCTCAGGTGAGATGAAACGCTCGAACAAAAGATCGGCCCGGTCGGGATCGACCTCGGTCACGCCGAGACAGAAGCAGACCGCGGAATTCGCAGCCGAACCTCGGCCTTGGCAGAGGATGCCTTGTGAGCGCGCAAAGTTCACGATGTCATAGACGGTGAGGAAATAGGGCGCGTATTGCAGTTGCGCGATCAATTTGAGCTCGTGCTCGAGATTGGCGTGTACTTTGTCAGGGAGCCCTTGTGGATAGCGGCGGGTGGCGCCCTTGTAAGTGAGGTGCGCCAGCGCGTCCTGGGCGTTGCTGAAGCCTTCTATCTGTTCGTCGGGATATTCGTAGCGTAGTTCGTCGAGCGAGAAGGAAAGTGCGTCGCTGAGCGCCAGTGTTTCCTCGATCGCCTCTGGGGCGTCGCGAAACAACCGCATCATTTCCTGCGGGGGCTTCAGATGGCGTTCGGCATTGGCGGCGAGTTTGCGTCCGGCGCGGTCGATCGTGGTCTTCTCGCGGATACAGGTGAGCACGTCGGCGAGCGATCGCCGGCCGGGATGATGATAGAGCGCATCGTTGACGGCGATCAGCGGTATACCGGCAACGCGTGAGAGTTCCTTCATTCGCGCCATCCACGCCCGGTCGCGGCCGCGATAGAGCATTGAGGCGGCGAGGTGGACGCGACCCGACGCGGCTTCGCGCAAGCTTGAAAGCAGTTGCGTACTGCCGGGCATTACGATCAGCTCGAGCCCAAAGGCATGTGCCAGCAGGTCGTCGAGCTTGAGAATGCAGCCGCCCTTTTCGGCGCGCAGATTGCCGGCGGTGAGCAGACGGGTGAGCCTTCCCCAGCCGGCGCGACTGCGCGGATAAACGAGCACGTCGGGCGTGCCGTCAGCGAAAACGAGCCGCGCGCCCGGATGATAACGCAGCGATAAATTCTGCTCGCGCTTGGCAAGATGCGCGCGCACCACTCCCGCAACTGAATTGCGGTCGCAGAGACCCAAGCCGCCGAGTCCGATATGGGCGGCCTGCACCATCAGCTCTTCCGGATGCGAGGCGCCGCGCAGAAAGGAGAAATTCGAGGCTACGGCAAATTCGAGATAACGCATTTACAAACCGTTTGCAGGGAAAAAGAGAGCACGTGGCGCCGTCACGCAAACGTTCCGTGCAGGAACCACGTTGGTGCCGCTGTTCCTTGCGCGAGATCGCGATAGAGCCCGGCGCGGAACAGCCAGAAGCGCAGTCCGCTTTTATCTTCCACACGGAAATAATCCCGGGCTGGCCCGCCGTGTTCGCTCCACCAGGCGCCCTCGATGCGTTCAGGACCTTCGGCGGCAATCACCTCGTGCAGCGCGCGCCGCCATCGGAAGCGCAAGGGCGGCCCATCCGGCACTTCCGCCACCGCCTCAATTGGCTCCGGCCGCATGAACAGCCGCAGCGGACGCGGAGAAAGCTCTATCTCCTTGCGATAACGGCGGAATGCATCCCAGCCCGCATCGCCATTGACGGTCTGTGCGGGGAGAACAATCTCGGCCAGTTCCGGAATGTGGCTATCCTGAGCGGCCAACCGGCTTACACGGCGTGCGCCTAATCGCGCGCTCAGGCGATCGACCATGCGGCAAAGATCAGCCGCACCCTCACCCCCGCCAATGCCGATCTGTTGAGGCGGGCAGGGCTCGGCGACAATGACTGACAGCCGCGCCATATCGAAGCCAAAACCGGGATCGAGCGCATCGGTGAGCGCGGCGAGCCGCTCGACGAACAGTGCACGGATTTCGTCCGGATTGCGCAGCGGGCGCGAGGTGCCGGCAGCGATACGACGCACGACGCCGTCGGTGCGGAACAGGGCCAACTCGATTCGGCGGGCGCCATCGCCGCGCCGCTCCAGCGCGAATTGCAATCGCCGCGCCAACCGTTCCGTAATTGCCAGTATATCCTCCTCGCGCGCGATCGGTTCGGCAAAGCGCTGCTCAGCGACATAAGGCGCAACCGGCAACCGCGGCGTCAGCGGTTCATGTTCGTTGCCAAGTGCGCGGTCGAGCTGGCGTAGCACTTCGACACCGAACCGCGCGGTGAGGGGCGCGCGCGGCAAATCGACGATATCGCCGATGCGCTTCAGGCCGACGCGGGCGAGACTTGCGGCCGTCGCCGGCAAAAGCCGCAGCGCGGAAAGTGGCAACGGTACGAGCAGCGCGCGTTCTTCACCGCAAGCGTAACTTGCCGGCTCTCCATAATGCGCGACAGCCCAGGCAGCGCCGATAGTGCCGGCAATGGCAAGCGAATAGGCGAAATCGGCATTTTCCAGACGCGCGGCGAGATTGGCGATCAGTTCATGCTCGCCGCCGTAAAGATGCGCGCAGCCACTGATGTCGAGCAGCAGTCCGTCGGGCGCGTCGCAGGCCACCAATGGTGTGTAGCGCAGACACCAGTCGGCAATGGACTCGAGCAAGGCAGCATCGGCCTCAGCATCTTCGGCTACGGCATCGATACCGGGATGCATGGCGCGCGCTTGCGCCAACGCGAGGCCGGGCGAGAGGCCGAGCCGCTCGGCCGCATCATCGACGGCGGTCAGGACTTCAGCATTGCCGCGCTTGCCGGTGACGATCAGCGGCGCGGATCGTTCATGCGACCTTGCGATGCGGTCGGTCGAGAGCCGGCGTAGCCACAGGCTGAGCATGCGTTGCGAGGATGAATTGCCCATCGTTGTCACTCCATTCAAGAATCCAGGACCCGACCGGACCGCGGCGATTGCGGACAAGTTGTGCGGCAAAGCGCGGCGCGCCGGGGCCGTGCGCGGCAGCGGAAGGTGCGGCGCCGACGATCCAGCGGGTGGCGGCGGTGGAGGCATCGCTCGGTGGTGCGGCCCGCAGCAGCAACGCCAGTGCGCCATTCTCCGCCGCAGCGAGCGAAAGCCGCCGCACTGCGACGCTGTCGATTCCGCCGGCGCGCATTTCGCCGATGGCCGCGTCTACGGCGCGGCAGCGCAACGCTTCTTCCATCGCCCAGAGCAAGTCGCGGCGATACGCGGCGGAAACCATCACCAACTGCTCGGGCACGAGACCAAAATCGTTCAGGCCGGCGCCATGCGGAACACCGCTTTCGGCGAGCCCCATGTCCTCGGTAATCCAGAGCAAACGGGGGGAGGGGGCGGAACGCCTTGCCATTCCCAGAGCAAACCCGGCCGCCGCGGCGAGATGAGCCTCGCCCGGGGCCGCAATTTCATGCAGCGCACCGCGCATGAGCCCGCCGCCAAGCACCGTGTCGATGGAGGAAATACCGAGAGGCAGGATGCGGGGACCGTCTTCAATCCCGGACGCCTTTTGCAGGGCGAGAAGACGCTGGCGAAGCTCTGCGTTCATTTAGAAGCCTTTGAAGATGCAGAATTATTCGGACCAACGAGCTGGACGCGGGGCTTACATGTTCATGATTTGTTCTAGTGTGGTCAAGCGCGCAAGCGACGTCAAGCCGCAAGGGAATGGGGTGATGCGGGACCGAGCGACCCCAAGCCTAGATGTGCGCGACGTAGAGGACGAACACAGCGGCTGCCAGAACCGTGGCTGCCCAGACGAGTCGAGGATCCGCGGGTTTGTTCATGACAATTCCTGCACATACAAATCATGTGCCAGAACCATCACCGCAGCCTTAACTTCCTCAAAAATTGCGCGAAAGCGATCATTTCCCGTTGAGGTCCGGCTTGCCGTGGCACTCGCGCAAGTGGTCAGCAACAATTTCGGACAATATAAAAATTGCCCCGCCCTCCGGAGTTTTGGAGGACGGGGCGAGCTAAATCTTCGTCAAATCAATTTTGACGATGTGCGGTGTTTGCGCTGGGCGCCTGAATGCCGCCGCCGCCGAGGCTTTTATCATAAGCCTCTTGCAGTGTTGCCAATAGGTGTTGCCTATCCGCCTCAAGGAGCGGCCCGCCATCGTGCTGATAGTGCAAAACGATCTCTGTTCCGCTGGGAAGTATGGTTTTCTGAGCGCATCCCTGTCCCGAAATTCTCGAGTCGCAAAAACCTCTGTCGAGATTTTTCTGAGCGCGGGCGATTAAACTTTCGATCAGCTGGCTTCGATTGCATGAGTTCGTTTGGAAACACGGGTCGCCGTCTAGCCCAATGACATCAGGTCGTTGTTTGCGAAATTCGACGATGCTGGTGTTCCGCGCGCTCGCGTTGCACGTGTTGTGGGGTTTCAGACATGGATCGGCGTTTCCACCCGGCCGATGATCGCGGATTTCAGTGACCGTCGGGACCGGTGGTTTGGCCGTAGGAGTACCGGCGGGTGGCGCGCTAGCGGTTTGGCTGCCCTCTGGCTTGCGGTGATCGCGAGCGTTGACGTTCGTACTATCGCTTCCCGGCGGGACAGCAGGTGGTGCGACAACGGCGGGGGTGGCCGGTTTCTTCTTGATAACGGCAACTCCAAGATTAGTGTAAACTGTCGAGAGGCGCTGATCGACCACGTCGCGCGACGTCGGAGTGAAAGCGAGCGCTCCGCCAGTGGCTGCTGCTAGAACCATGCCGGACGCGAGAGTCACAGCGATTCTGCTCGTGAAATGCTTCAAGATGTTCATCGCTTATTCCTTGCCATTGGGTACAGATATTTCGCCGGATCGATGGCGGTGCAGTTGTTAGGCGCACTGACCTGAATGGCAGCTGAAAGATCTCACAAAATTTCCCTGCGATTATCTTAGGCCGCAGCATCATCCGATCGAAGGATGCGGTTGAGCAGGTCAAATAAAATCGTCAGGCAAACAAAGAGCATTCGAACTAAATCGTTCTTTCGAATGTCCTGATTTCAATTTCAGACTTAAGTGTCCGGTGCACCGGACACTTGTCGGCAATCTCCAGCAGCCGCCTGCGCTCATCGGCGCTGAGCGCGCCTTCCAGCGTGATGTTGCGGTCGATGCGGTCGATCATGCCTTCCTTGGTCTCGCAGTTGAGACAATCCTCGGCGTGAATTTTGTTGTGGGTCAGCCGCACCGACACGCGCTCAAGCGGCAACTTCTTCTGCTCGGCATATAACCGTAATGTCATCGCGGTGCAGGCGCCGAGGCCCGCGAGCAGGAGATCGTAGGGGCCCGGCCCAGAGTTCGAGCCCGCCGACCTTCACCGGCTCGTCGGCCAGAAACCGGTGCGGCCCGCTCGTGATTTCCTGCTGAAATTTGCCATTGCCGGTTTCGCGCACAAGCACAGTGCCAATTTCGATTTGCTCGTCGCTGCGCTCTGCCGGCTGTTCAAGATACCGTTCCGCCCAGGCGGCGATCACATTGGCGACGTAGACGGCATCGCTCTTCTTGCTCAGGAGATGATCGGCGCCGGCGAGCGAGACAAAGCTCTTGGGATGCTTGGCAGTGAGGAATATCCGCGATGCATTCTCGATGCCCACGATGTCGTCGGTGGGCGAATGGAACAACAGCAGCGCTTTGTGCAAGGTCGCGAGGTGATCCTTGATGCGTTGTTCAGCAACATCATCGAGGAATTCACGCTTGATGCGGAACGGCCGGCCGGCGAGCTGCACCTCGACCTCACCCGTGTCACGTATTTTATCGATGTGCTGCTTGAACAGGCCGGTAACGTGTGCCGGATCGCAGGGCGCAGCGATGGTGGCCACGGTGCGCGCGTCAGGAATGCGATGCGCGGCGGCGAGTGTCGCGGCACCACCCAGACTGTGGCCGATCAGGATCGCAGGCGCGCCGTGGGTCTTGCGCAAATGATCAGCGGCAGCGACTAAGTCTTCGACATTCGAGGAGAAATGCGTGTTGGCAAATTCGCCCTCGCTCATGCCGAGGCCGGTGAAATCGAAGCGCAGCACGCCAATGCCACACATCGCCAGCCGTTCGGAAATGCGTTTGGCTGCGAGGTTGTCCTTGCCGCAGGTGAAGCAATGCGCGAACAGCGCGAAGGCAGCGGGTTTGCCGAGCGGAAGATCGATCAGCGCCGCCAGTTTTTCGCCCTTGGCATTGGCAAATTCGAGCCGCTCGGTGCGCATGGGAACCTCCACGGGGAACGCGCTGGCCTACGGATCAAAGGAAGAGTGACTGTCAGCCCTTGCGCTTGCGCGCACGCTTCTTCGCTTCGCCGCCCACGAGCACTTGCGGTCCGATGTCGGCCACTCGCGTGGTGCCGGTGAGTGCCATGGCGACGCTGAGCTCCTTCTGGAGGATGTCGATTGCCTTGGCGACGCCCGCCTTGCCGCCGGCGCCGAGGCCGTAAACATAGGCGCGGCCGATCAGGCAGGCGCGTGCGCCCAACGCAAGCGCGCGCAGCATATCGGCGCCCGTGCGGATGCCGCCGTCGAACAGCACCTCGGTGTCTGAACCGACCGCCTGCGCGATCGCCGGAAGCGCTGAAATGGATGACGGCGCGCCGTCGAGCTGGCGTCCGCCATGGTTCGACACGATGACAGCGTCCGCACCGAGCTTGACCGCGGTCTTGGCATCATCGACGTCGAGGATGCCTTTGATGATCAGCTTGCCCGGCCAGGTTTTCTTGATCCACTCAACATCCTTCCAGTTCAGCGCCGGGTCGAACTGGTTGTTGGTCCACTGCGCAAGCGATGTGACATCCTCCATGCCCTTCACGTGACCGGCGAGGTTTCCGAAGGTCTTGCTCCTGCTCTTCAGGATGCTGAGCACCCAGCTTGGCTTGGTGGCGATGTCGAGGACATTACTCAAACGGATTTCCGGCGGCACCGTCATGCCGTTCTTGATGTCGCGGTGGCGCTGGCCGAGTACTTGCAGATCGACGGTGAGCACCAGCGCATTGCAACCGGCGTTGGCTGCGCGCCCCAAGATATCCTTGGAGAAACCGCGGTCGCGGATGACGTAGAGCTGAAACCAAAACGGCCGGCCGGTCGCCTCCGCTACCTGTTCGATCGAACAGATCGACATGGTGGACAGGATAAAAGGAATGCCGGCATCGTTAGCCGCTTGCGCCGACAGGATCTCGCCGTCGCCATGTTGCATGCCGCAAAGTCCAATCGGCGCCAGCGCGAACGGCGCGCTCACTTTCTGTCCGATGATGGTGGTGGCAAGACTTCGCTCCGAGACATCGACCATCACACGCTGGCGCAACTTGATGCGCTCGAGGTCGGCCCGGTTGGCGCGCAGCGTCTCCTCGTTATAGGAGCCGCTGTCGACGTACTCGAAAAAGGCCTTTGGAACTTTGCTGCGGGCAAGCGCGCGCAGGTCTTCAATACAAGTGATGGTCTTCATGGGGGCTTTTCTAGGCGCGGCGGTAAATCATCGGGTAGCACAGTGGCGGCACACCGCGAAATGGCTCTTTCCGGCGCGGTTGCGACGTTAACCGCGCTCGGTAATGATTCCTCACAATTTTTGGAGTAATTTCACGGCGTTGGCACTATTATTCGGTTTCTGAGCAGGCTTGGCTGCACGTTAAAAGCGGGCTAGTCAGAGGCATTAACCTGTGGGTGTAAGGCGTCGGGGGATTGTTTCATGGTTCGTCGCTATTTCGGGACCGACGGTATTCGCGGCCGGGCCAACCGCGTGATTACCCCGGAACTGGCGCTCAAAGTCGGTCAAGCCGCCGGTTTGATCTTTAGAAACGGCGATCACCGGCATCGCGTTCTGATCGGCAAAGACACCCGTCTTTCTGGATACATGATCGAGACCGCGCTGGTCGCCGGCTTTACGTCGGTCGGCATGGACGTGCTGCTGACCGGCCCGATCCCGACACCGGCGGTTGGCATGCTGGCGCGCTCGATGCGCGCCGATCTCGGTGTCATGATCTCGGCGTCACACAATCCTTTCGACGACAATGGAATCAAGCTTTTTGGACCGGACGGCTACAAACTCAGCGATGAGACGGAATCCAAGATCGAAGATCTGCTCGACTCCGATCTCGGCAAGCATCTCGCCAAGGGTAACGATCTCGGCCGCGCCAAGCGTATCGATGGCGTACAAGATCGCTATATCGAATTTGCCAAACTCACCTTGCCCAAGGCGGTTTCGTTCGAAGGGCTGCGTGTCGTTATCGACTGCGCGAATGGTGCTGCTTACAAAGTGGCACCTGGCACGCTGTGGGAATTGGGCGCTGACGTCATTTCGATCGGCGTTGATCCAGACGGGTTCAACATCAACAAGGATTGCGGTTCCACTGATCTTGCCGCGCTTTCCCGCAAGGTTCGCGAGATGCGTGCCGATATCGGTATTGCGCTCGATGGCGACGCCGACCGGCTGATGATTGTGGACGAACGCGGCCACGTGGTCGACGGTGATCAGCTGCTCGCGGTCATTGCCGAAAGCTGGAAGGACGACGGCAGGCTCCAGCGTCCCGGTGTGGTCGCTACCGTGATGTCCAATCTCGGGCTCGAGCGTCACCTTGGTGGCTTGGGTCTTGAATTGGTGCGCACACCGGTCGGTGACCGCTATGTGCTCGAGCATATGCGAGCCCACGGTTACAATATCGGCGGCGAGCCATCCGGCCACATTATTCTCTCGGACTACACGACCACCGGCGACGGCTTCATCGCTGCATTGCAAGTGCTTGCGGTGGTCAAACGCGGCGACAAGCCCGTGTCGGAGCTTTGCCACCGCTTCGAGCCGCTGCCGCAGGTGCTCAAGAACGTCCGCTACCAGACGGGCAAGCCGCTGGAGAATGCACAGGTGCGCTCGGCCATCGCGAGTGCCGAGCACAAGCTTGGCCGTGGCGGCCGGCTGATCGTGCGACCCTCCGGCACCGAGCCGGTCATCCGGGTGATGGGTGAGGGTGACGACAGGACGCTGGTGGAATTGGTCGTGGACGATGTCGTCGAGGCTTTAAGCCAAGCCGCGGCCTGATGCTGTCGCGCCCGAGTAGATTTGGGCGCAAATTTTCGGCGTAAACAATTTCTTAAATCGCAGGTTTGGTGTGCGCACTTACGTGTGCGCAGCAGACACTTCTCGTGTTCTGATAAAATTGTTTAACCAGCGTGGTTAATAATTAAGGTTAAGCAGCAATTAAGGATTTGCTGCCATCGTTCCTCCAGTCGCCGTGTGGGGCGTTTGTTGTGAGGACCGATGCCATGGTTACGCTGCGTTCCAAGTGGTCAGTAGTCGCGGTGATTGCTTCATTCGCCGCCGTCGGCGTTGCGCATTCCGCCGACCTTGCCGTGCCGCCATTGGCGCCGGTACAGGATTTTTCGGGCTGGTATCTGCGCGGTGATATTGGCTTTAGCAATCAGCAGGTCGGCAGTCTGTTCAATGCCAATTATAGCCGTTTCAGTTCGGTAGATAATATCGACAAGGGCTTCGACGCTGCTCCGCTCTTCGGTCTTGGCGTCGGTTACAACATAAACAACTGGCTGCGCGTCGACGTCACCGGCGAATATCGCGCCCGGGCCAATTTCCACGGTCTCGACATCGGCCATACGCCCGGACAGGACTGGCCCGATCGCTACACCGCCAGCAAATACGAGTGGACTTTTCTGCTCAACGGTTATGTCGATCTTGGCACCTGGTGGAATTTCACACCTTTCCTCGGCGCAGGCGTCGGCTTCAGCCGCAACACGATCACCAATTTTGGCGACATAAATGTCAGCACCCTTGTCGGTGCAGACGCGCACGGTTCCGACGCCAGCAAGACGAATTTCGCCTGGGCGCTGTATGCCGGCGTGGGCTACCGGGTCACGAACAACACGACCCTCGAACTCTCATATCGATATATCGACCTTGGCGACGCGACCACCGGTACCATGTACGGGTTCACCGGGGTTGCCGACACTCCCTTTGAATTCCGCCACCTGACGTCGCAGGACATCAGGCTCGGCATGCGGTTCAACTTTGGTGCCTACGATTATCCGCCGCCGCCGCTACGCAGCAGGGGTTAGCCGCACTCCGGTTAACAGCTGACGACCATGATGAAAACGAACGGGACTGCGGTCATGAGGGGGATGAGTCTTCGTCTTGGTGTCAACCTGCGACCGGCTGTGGCCGGCTGCGGAGCATCACTGCGTGTTGCAGCTGTCGTTTTTCTGACACTGGCGAGCGCATCGGCTGAGCGCGCGATAGCGGCTGATTGGCCTCTGCGCGGCTCGGTGGAGCCGAGTTATGTCAGGTGGGATGGCTGGCAATTCGGCGTCCTCGCGGGTTACGGCAACATGAATGCCGATTTTGGAAATAGCACCAGCCCGCTGGTGGCTTTCATTCTGCGCAATTCGACGCTCGAAAATGAGGCACAGCCTTCAGCCTGGACGACACTGCCAGCCAGCTCGACAAACGGCCCGGTCTTCGGCGCATTCCTCGGCTACAATTGGCAATGGAGCGAGCTCGTCGTCGGCTGGGATCTTGCCTACAAGCATCCGTCGATCCTGCAATCTTCCACCGGCGACTCGCTCGAACGCCTCTTTACGACATCAGATCTTGTGCAGCACGACGTCACCATTACAGCGTCGTCATCATTTAAACTCGTTGATTATGCGGCTTTGCGGGCGCGCGCCGGATATGCTGTCGGCCAATTTTTGCCCTACGCAGCGGTTGGCGTCGCGGTCGGGCGCTTCAACTATCAGACAAACGTGAACGTGAACGACGCCATGACGTGGACTGGGCCCGCCCCCACTCCACCTGGCCTCCCCAGCACGTTCCAACAGTCTGCGAGCGCCGGTCAGAGCAATGTTTTCGTCGCAGGTGTTGCCGCCGGCCTCGGCCTGGATTGGGCGGTCACGCCCTCCGTGTTTCTCCGCGGCGAGTGGGAATTTGCCGCTTTCGCACCGGTAAACGGGACCCGTTCAAACACGCAAATCGGGCACGTTGGCGTCGGCGTGCGGTACTAATAAGCGTATACACTTTTAAGCCCAAGCCCGCGCCTCCACTATATTGCTGCCTGAACCGCGAGAGTTGACCGCGGCGGGCAAGTCGCCTATCTCCGCCAGTGGGACACCCCTCCCCAACGAGGGGCGCCTATCTGGAAGGATAGACATTATGACGGCGACAAAGCCCGGCGTGCGGCCGGCGATCCCGCACTTTTCGTCCGGCCCATGCGCCAAGCGCCCTGGCTGGAGCCTTCAAACACCTCACCGACGCAGTTCTCGGACGCTCGCACCGATCCAAGATCGGCAAGGCGAAGCTCAAGCGCGCCATCGATCTCACGCGCGAGGTGCTGGAAGTGCCCGCCGACTATCGCATCGGCATCGTGCCGGCCTCCGATACCGGCGCGGTCGAGATTGGCGCTGTGGTCGCTGCTGGGTGCGCGCCCGGTGACGATGCTCGCCTGGGAATCCTTCGGCGAAGGTTGGGTCACCGACGTCGAAAAGCAGCTCAAGCTCAAGGACGTCACCGTTATCAAAGCGCCTTACGGGGAATTGCCGGACCTTGGCAAGATCGATTTCTCGACCGACGTGGTGTTCACCTGGAACGGCACGACATCCGGCGTGCGCGTGCCGAACGGCGACTGGATCGCCGCAGACCGCAAAGGCCTCACCATTTGTGACGCCACCTCGGCGGCTTTCGCGCAGAAGCTCGATTGGCCGAAGCTCGATGTCGTCACCTTCTCCTGGCAGAAGGCGCTGGGTGGAGAGGGCGCGCACGGCATGCTCATCCTTTCGCCGCGCGCGGTCGAGCGGCTCGAAAGCTACAAACCGAGCCTGGCCGCTGCCGAAGATTTTCCGTCTGACCAAGGGCGGCAAGCTCAACGAAGGAATTTTCGCCGGCGAGACCATCAACACGCCGTCGATGCTGTGCGTGGAGGATTATCTCGACGCGCTGCAATGGGCGAAATCGGTCGGTGGCCTTGCGGCGACTATCGCGCGCTCAGATGCTAATGCCAAAGTGCTGTCCGACTGGGTTGCGACGACCGCATGGATCGACCATCTCGCGAAGAATGCGAGCGAGCGCTCCAATACGTCGGTGTGCCTGCAAGGTCGTCGATCCGGCGGTGACGCGGCTTTCGGGTGACGATCAGGCGGCCTTCGCCAAGACTTTGGCCGGTTTGCTCGAGAAAGAAGGCGTCGCCTACGACATCGCCTATTACCGCGATGCGCCGCCCGGCCTGCGCATCTGGTGCGGAGCGACGGTCGAACGCCGCGACATCGAAGCACTCACGCCCTGGCTCGACTGGGCGTTCGCCGAAGCCAAAGCCGCGCTGCCCAAAGCGGCCTGAGCCGTCGTCTGCCGTCCGCGGGACGGCCTGAAACCTTCCGATCATCTTTGAAAGCAACCGCTCATGCCCAAAGTTCTCATTTCCGATGCGCTGTCTGCCGCCGCCGTGCAGATCTTCAAGGATCGCGGCATCGAGGTGGATTTCCAGCCCGCGCTCGGCAAGGACAAGGAAAAACTCGCCGCGATCGTCGGCAATTATGATGGTCTCGCCATCCGCTCGGCCACCAAGGTGACGGCGAAAATCCTCGAGCACGCCAAGAACCTGAAGGTGATCGGCCGCGCCGGCATCGGCGTCGACAATGTCGACATTCCGGCAGCGACCGCGCGCGGCATCATTGTGATGAACACGCCGTTCGGCAATTCGATCACCACCGCCGAGCACGCGATTTCGCTGATGCTGGCGCTGGCGCGGCAAATTCCCGGAAGCCGATGCGTCCACGCGCGCCGGCAAGTGGGAAAAGAACAAGTTTATGGGCGTGGAGATCTTCGGCAAGACGCTCGGCGTCATCGGCTGCGGCAATATCGGCTCGATCGTCGCCGACCGCGCGCTCGGGCTGAAGATGAAAGTGATTGCCTACGATCCGTTTCTGTCGGCCGACCGCGCCACCGATCTCGGCGTCGAGAAGGTCGAGCTCGACGAATTGTTCAAGCGCGCCGATTTCATCACGCTGCATACGCCGCTCACCGACAAGACCCGCAACATCATCAACGCTGCAGCCATCAAGACCATGAAAAAAGGCGTGCGCATCATCAATTGCGCGCGCGGCGGCTCTGGTCGACGAGGCCGCGCTGCACGAAGCGCTCAAAGGCGGGCAGGTGGCCGGTGCCGCCTTCGACGTGTTCGTCGACCGAGCCGGCGACGGAAAACCCGCTGTTCAGCCTGCCGAACGTGGTGTGCACGCCGCATCTCGGCGCGTCCACGTCCGAAGCGCAGGAAAACGTCGCGTTGCAGATCGCCGAGCAGATGTCGGACTATCTTTTGCGCGGCGCCATCGCCAATGCCATCAACTTCCCCTCGATCAGCGCCGAAGAGGCGCCAAAGCTCAAGCCGTTCGTCGCGTTGGCCGAAAAGCTTGGCTCCTTCGCCGGTCAATTGACCGAAACCGGCATCAGCAAGGTACAGATCGCCTACGAAGGCGCCGTGGCGCAGATGAACACCAAGGCGCTCACCTCGGCGGCGCTCGCCGGTCTGCTGCGGCCGATGCTCGGCGACGTCAATGTCGTGTCTGCGCCGGTGGTCGCCAAGGAGCGCGGCATCGTGGTCGAAGAGGTCACGCGCGAAATGCCGGAGACTACGAAAGCCTGATCACCGTGACGGTGACGACCGAGCGGCAATCGCGCCATGTCTCGGGCACCGTGTTTGCCGACGGCCGGCCGCGCATCGTCAACATCAAGGGCATCCGCATGGACGCCGAGTTCGGCCCCTCGATGATCTACATCACCAATCTCGACAAGCCGGGCTTCATCGGCAAATTCTCCTCGACGCTGGGCGAGGCCGGCATCAACATCGCGACCTTTCATGTCGGCCGCGATGCGCCCGGCGGCAACGCCGTCGCGCTGATCGAGATCGACGGCGAACTGCCCGAGGCTTGTCCTCGCCAAGGTGCGCGCGCTGCCGCAGGTGCAGCAGGCCAAGCCGCTGCATTTTTGAAATTAGCGCGTCAGATCAAACTTTTGTCGCCGCTGCCCGGCGCGATAGGGCGGTGGACTTTGGCTTGCCTCGAAGGGGAGCATCCTTTATCCGAAGGTGGACCTGGCCGGTGGCTCCCGGCTCCAAGTGTCCGGGCGCTGGCTTAGGGAAGGGATTCCGATGGCGAATGTTGTAGTTGTCGGATCCCAGTGGGGCGACGAGGGCAAAGGCAAGATCGTCGACTGGCTGTCCGAGCAGGCCGACATCGTCGTGCGTTTCCAGGGCGGCCACAATGCCGGCCACACGCTGGTGATCGATGGCTCGACCTACAAGCTGTCGCTGCTGCCTTCCGGCGTGGTGCGCGAAGGCAAGCTGTCGGTCATCGGCAACGGCGTGGTGATCGATCCGCAGGCGCTGATCGACGAGATCGCCCAGCTGAAGAAGCAAGGAATCGTGGTGACGCCCGAAACCTTGCGTATCGCCGAGAATGCGACGCTGATCCTGCCGCTGCATCGCGAGCTCGAAGCGCTTCGCGAGGCCGATAATGCCGCGACCCGCATCGGCACCACCAAGCGCGGCATCGGTCCGGCTTACGAAGACAAAGTCGGCCGCCGCGCCATCCGGTTTCATGGATCTCGCCGATCTGCCGGCGCTGCGCGGAAAGATCGACCGGCTGCTGGCGCATCACAACGCGCTGCGCCGCGGTCACGGCCTGCCGCAGATCGAGGCGCAGACCGTTTACGACTATCTCGCCGCGATCGCGCCAAAGGTGCTGCCCTTCATGGATTCGGTCTGGTCGCTGCTCGACGCAAAGCGGCGCGAGGGCAAACGCATCCTGTTCGAGGGCGCGCAAGGCGCGCTGCTCGACATTGATCACGGCACCTATCCTTATGTCACCTCGTCCAACACGGTGGCGGCGCAGGCGGCGACCGGCTCGGGTCTCGGGCCGAACGCGATCGATTACGTGCTCGGCATCTGCAAGGCCTATACGACGCGGGTCGGGCGCGGGTCCGTTCCCGACCGATCAGATGGACAATGTCATCGGCAAAACGCTCGGCGAGCGCGGCCGCGAATTCGGCGTCGTCACCGGGCGCGCCCGCCGCTGCGGCTGGTTCGATGCGGTGCTGGTGCGCCAGACCGTGCGGACCTGCGGCATCGACGGGCTGGCGCTCACGAAGCTCGACATCCTCGACGGCTTCGACGAAATCAAGGTCTGCGTGCGGCTATCGTCTCGACGGCCGCGAAATCGACTATCTTCCCGCCGGCGAGCAGGCGCAGGCCCGGGTCGAGCCGGTCTACGAGACCATCGCCGGCTGGAAGGAGCCGACGGCGCGGGCGCGTTCCTGGGCGCAATTGCCGGCGCAGGCGATAAAATACGTTCGCCGCATCGAGGAGCTGGTCGGTTGTCCGGTGGCGCTGCTGTCGACCAGTCCGGAACGCGAAGACACCATCCTGATGAAGAATCCATTTGAGCTATGATTGCTGAAAAAAGACATGAACCGGGGTCAAGCATGATTCGCGAAAGTGGCGAACCGGTTTGCGGACGGGATCATGCTCCAGCACAATAGCGTGCAATGGCTGACTATTACCCTCTGATCGCCCGCGCCGTTAGCGGCCTCGACAAGAACACGGGCGAGAATCGCCGTGCGCTGTACGACCGCGCGCGCGCCGCGCTGGTCAGCCAGTTGCGCGGCGTCGAGCCGGCGCTCGACGAAACCGACATCACGCGCGAGCGGCTGGCGCTGGAGGAGGCGATCCGCAAGGTCGAGGCGGAAGCGGCCAAGCGGCCGCGGCGGATGTTCCAGAAGCCGAGGCGCCGAACCGTCGCTGCGCGATCGAGGTTTGCGCGACTTCCGGGAAACCGTGGCCGAAGCCGAGGGCCTGGGCGGTGCTGCGGCCGAGGCCAAACGTGCGGCGCACGCGACTTATGAGGCGATGCCCGCCGAGCCCGGCGCCGCACTATTTCGAGCCACCCGATCGCCGTCGAGCCGTCGCGGTTCACGGAGCCGCCGCTCGACTGAGGAGGCGCTCCATGCCCGGCTATGCGCCTCCGGTCGCCGCCTCCGCCGCGCCTACGACGATGAAGACGCCTATACGCGCCCCGCCCGCTCCTACGGGCGGCATGATCAAATTGGTCGTGCTGCTGCTGGTGCGTGGCTGGTATCGCCGGTGCGGCCTATTGGCAGCGCCATGCGATCACGTCGATGGTGGCGAGCTTCCGCTCGCAGCCGGCGTCGAAGCCGAAAGATGCCTCGCAGCCCGCCGGCCGGCCGAAGATCGCCGACCGCATCGGGCAATCCGGCGAAGCGGCGCCGAACGCAGCCAACGCGCCGGCCGCGGCGGTGGCGCAGAAGGTCGTGCTCTACGACGAGGATCCGAACGATCCGCAGGGCAAGCGCTACGTCGGCTCCGCGCTCTGGCGCACCGAGACCGTGTCGCCGGGACCGGGGCTTGCGCCTGAACTCGCGGTGCGCGCCGACATCGAAATACCGGAACGCAAATTGCGCATGACCTGGTCGCTCCGCCGCAATACCGACAAGGCGCTGCCGGCGAGCCACACCATCGAGATCCTGTTCACGCTGCCGGCGGATTTTCCCGGAAGGCGGCATCGGCAACGTGCCGGGCGTGCTGATGAAGCAGAACGAGCAGGCGCGCGGCGTGCCGCTCGCCGGCCTGGCGGTGAAGGTCACCAACGGCTATTTCCTGATCGGCCTGTCGGCGGTCGACGTCGACGTGCAGCGCAATATCCAGTTGCTCAAGGAGCGCGACTGGTTCGACATCCCGGTCGTCTACACCAGCGGCAAGCGCGCAATTCTGGCGATGGAGAAAGGCACGCCCGGTACGCGCGCCTTCGAGGAAGCGTTCCGGGCGTGGGGGCAGTAGAGAATTTCGCTGGACCGCGCTTCAAACAAAATGGCCGGGCAAGTGCCCGGCCATCACATGTTTGAAACGTCTGAATGCAGCGTTCAGTGCGCTGCGATCGCCTGTGCTTCCGCCGGCTGCTCCATGGCAGCGATGCGGCTCTTTACCGCCTTCTGCACTTTCTCGAAGGCGCGCACCTCGATCTGGCGCACGCGCTCGCGCGAGACGCCGAACTCGGCGGCAAGATCCTCGAGCGTGATCGGATCGTCGGCCAGCCGGCGCGCCTCGAAGATGCGCCGCTCGCGATCGTTGAGCACGTCGAGCGCAGAGACCAGCGCCTTGTGGCGATTATCGCTCTCCTCGCTTTCGGCCAGGATGCGCTCCTGGCTCGGCGCGTCGTCGACGAGCCAATCCTGCCATTCGCCGCTCTCGCCATCGTCGCGGATCGGCGCGTTGAGCGAGGAGTCGCCGCCGAGACGGCGGTTCATGTCGACGACGTCCTGCTCGGTCACGCCGAGACGCTTGGCGATGATCTGGACCTGGTCAGGCCGCAGATCGCCTTCCTCGAGCGCCGAAATCTTGCTCTTGGCCTTGCGCAGGTTGAAGAACAGCTTCTTCTGGTTGGCGGTGGTGCCCATCTTCACCAGCGACCACGAGCGCAGGATGTATTCTTGTATCGCTGCCTTGATCCACCACATCGCGTAGGTGGCGAGGCGGAAACCCTTTTCCGGCTCAAAGCGCTTGACCGCCTGCATCAGGCCGACATTGCCTTCCGAGACGACCTCGGAAATCGGCAGGCCGTAGCCGCGATAGCCCATGGCGATCTTGGCGACGAGGCGGAGATGGCTGGTGACGAGCTTGTGCGCGGCTTCACGATCGCCGTGCTCACGCCAGCTGCGGGCCAGCATGTATTCTTCCTGCGGTTCCAGCATCGGGAACCGTCGAATTTCGTCCAGATAGTGTGAAAGGCCGGATTCGGCCTTGAGTGCCGGCAATGCGGCTGAACGGGCCATGATAGCGCCCTCCTTACTTGCCCCCGTGTGATCGGCAGGCGGTTGTCGCCGCCGCTCCCCGAGCCGACGGCGCGCATTTGATGTTGCGACCGCTAACTCCCTCGATCGCAGGTGCAGCATACCGGCTTGACCGCGCGAAAGAAAGCATTGCGCCCGTCACGTCGCCGTGACGCAGCCATGCATCGCGACATGCCAGCAAGCCATTGAAATAGCTTGTCTATTTGCGCGGTTCGGGCCCGGCTTCACGGCTCTCCATGTGCAGGGCATCACGTAAACGACGCAAATCGCCCGGTAGTTCCGATTGGAACTCCAGGGCGTCGCCGGTTTCGGGGTGTTCGATGGCCAGTAGATAGGCATGCAGGGCCTGTCTGCCAAGGGCCTCCAGTGCAGCGCGCGCTTGCGGGCCCAAGACGGCTGGCCTTGGTCTTGAAGCCGGTGCCGTAGGTGGCATCGCCCAGGATTGGGTGTCCGATATGAGCGAGATGCACCCGGATCTGGTGGGTACGGCCCGTTTCGAGCGTGCACGCGAGGAGGCTAGCGACCGGCTTGCCGTCCGGCCCGGAATGCGCTCCAGCACCTGCCAATGGGTAACTGCCGAGCGGCCGCCTTCACGCACGGCCTGCTTGTCGCGCGCATGAGGGTGGCGGTCGAGCGGGGCGTCGATCGTGCCCTTCGGGCGGTCGGGTGCGCCCCAGACCAAGGCGAGGTATCCGCGCTTGAGTGGCCCTTCAGTCTTTTCGGCGAACTGCTTGCTGAGCGCGCGGTGGGCCTTGTCGGTCTTGGCCACCACCATCAGGCCGGTCGTGTCCTTATCGAGACGGTGGACGATGCCCGGCCGTTTGACCCCGCCGATGCCCGACAGGCTTGCACCGCAGTGGGCGATCAGTGCATTGACCAGCGTGCCCGACGGCGTGACCCGCGGCCGGGTGCACGACCAGGCCCTTCGGCTTGTCGATGACGATCACCGCATCGTCTTCGTAGACGATATTGAGCGGGATCGCTCTCGCCCTTCGGCGTGGCAGGTTCTGGGGGCGGCAGGGTCACGGTGATGGTGTCGCCGGAATTGACGCTTGCCGCCGGATCGCGGATCGTGCGCGCCGCGATCGTCACGTGGCCGGCGAGGATCAACGCCTTCAGGCGCGAGCGCGACATCGTCGCAATATGCGCGGCAAGCACGCGATCGAGCCGCGAGCCGGCTTCCTCGGCGGTGATCGTGACTGTCTCGGTGACTTTATCCGTCATGGTTCAAAGAATGTCCGACGACGACGAAAAACCTCTCGACCCGGAAGGGGCGCGTATCGTCGCCAAAGTACGCCGGCTGATGATCATCGCGAGCCTGACCACTCTTCATCGCGGTTGCCGCCGTGATCGGGGTCATCGGCTATCGTGTTTTCAAGGGTGAGGGAAGGGTGCAGTCGGCGCCCGACCTTTGCGGCTGTATTGCCCGGCGGTGCCAAGGTGCTTTCCAGCGCAATCGGCGACGGCCGAATCGTGCTGACTGTCGAAATCAATGGCGCAATCGAGCTTGCTAAGCTTCGACCTCAATACGCTCAAGCCGCTCGGGCGCCTTCGGCTGGCGCCGCAATAGCTGGCACCCGCGAAGCTTGCGGACTTACCGGATCGAGGCTATTTCGAGGGGCGTAGCTCCCTTCGTCTAGCGGCCCAGGACGTCGCCCTCTCACGGCGAAAACAGGGGTTCGAGTCCCCTAGGGAGCGCCATGGGTCCCGCCCGACAAGTCGATTTCCATGCGCCGGCAGCCCCTTCATTGCCCTACTTGTTTTTAGGCAAGCATTGAATGACCGACACACAAACCTGGCCGACCGAATTGCGCCTGCACAAGGATCGCAGGACTCTGACCGTCACGTTCGAAGGCGGTGAGCGCTTCGATCTACCCGCCGAATATCTGCGCGTGAAAAGCCCGAGCGCGGAGGTGCAAGGACATTCGGCCGACGAACGCAAAACTGTTCCCGGTAAGCGCGACGTTGGCATCATCGAGGTGCTGCCGGTCGGAAATTATGCTGTACGGCTCGTGTTCGACGATATGCACTCAACCGGGATTTTCGATTGGGATTATCTGCTCGATCTCGGCCGCGGCTACACGGGCTATTGGCAAGCCTATCTTGATGAACTCGCCGTCAAGAACCTGACGCGCGATCCGCCGGCTCGGCGCAAATAATGGTGGGCGCTGTAGGGATCGAACCTACGACCTCTCCCGTGTGAAGGGAACGCTCTCCCGCTGAGCTAAGCGCCCGGCCAATGGCGGACGCGCGATATAAAGAATGCCTCGGAGAAGTGTCAAGCGAAGGCCGTTTCGCAGGCCTTTTTAGTTGCGTTTTTTTGGATCGTCGCTCTGCGACAAACGCGAGGCTTGAGACTGCAAAGCGCGGATGCGATCGGCCAGGTTACCGTTGTGTGACGGCGCGGCAAGATCGACGTCAGCGCCGACGGTTGACACGACAGGATTCGTCCGTTCGCGCGAAGTCTCAGCAGCCAGGAGCGCGTCAATCGGCGAGTTTGGTCCTTCCAGTGCAGAAGCCAGCCTTGCCACCTCCGCCGCTACGTCGTTGATACGCTCGCGCAGGAGCGCGTTCTCCACGCGCTCGGATGCCCATGCCTCTTCTGTCTCACGTTTCATGGCACCGAGCTCTCGGGCGAAGCGGTCGCGCTCCTCTTTGACGTGAGCGATCGAAGCCTGCAGTTGAGTATTCTCGGTCTTGAGACTTTGAGCCGACGAATTGGAGCGGCCCTCGATTTCGACGATAGCAGTACGCAGGTCGCTTTCGACTTTGCGCGCAGATTCAATCTCCTGACGCAGTTGCTTGAGCTCAAATTCACTTTCATTGAGCAACCGCGACTGCTCACCGAGTCGACTTTCAAGATCGTGCGCGCGCCGACCGAGGATCTCCGCCTCCTTAGCCTGGGCCGCCAACTGCTGCTCAAGCTCGGCGATGCGACGGCCCAGATTCTCGACCCTGCCGCGCTCAAATGACAACTCCTGTGTCGCGGCTTTCAATTCAACTCGCTCGGCATCCCGACGGTCCTCGACGACCCTCAACTCGTGGCCGGCGCTATCCAGCCGTTCTTTCAGCGCATCGACCTGGGTTTTGAGCGCAATAATCTCGATCTTTTGGGAATCGGCGAGGGTGGATCGCTCGTCCAGTTCGCCCATCAACTTGGCGAGCCCGGCCTGCTTGTCAGACAAAGTGCGCTGGGCATCATGCATAACGCTGGTCTTGACCGCGACTTCCTCTTCGGTTGCACGCAACTGGTCGCGCAGGTTCTTGTCGCGCGCTTCCAGCGCAAAAATGGTGGCCGTTTTTTCACCGAGCTCGATCTTCAGGCGATTGATGGCGTCGCCCTTCTTGCCGAGTTCGGCCAGTTGGCTGGTGCTTCTGGTCTTGAGCTGCTCGACGCTCATTTCCAGGCGCCGCGTCGACATAGCAAATTCGGCACGCAGTTGGTCCTTATCGGCCTGAATTTCAGCCATCGACAACGGCGCTGCGGCTTCGAGCCGACGCATTGTCAATCTGACCGCGCGGCCGTGTACCAGAGGAACGACAACGAGCCCGATCAGAGCTGCGACGAGAAACCCGATCCCGAAATACATGATCGGTTCAATCATGGAACATACGCCTCCAACTTACTCGCGCTTGGTAAAGCCCATGGCATCGGCTGACGGGTCCGTCCGGCCCATGTCGAGACTAGCCTAAAGCCGGGCACGCGTCGCGGGTGCAATAGGTTCCGGCGGCTCTTTGCCAGGAAACTGGTAAATCCGGCGGCGATCAGAACGGATTCCAGGTCGCCTTCGGCGTAAACTTGAGGTAGCCGATATTGGCGCCCAGCCGCAAACCGACGCCTGATCGGATCGGCACCACGATGATGTTGCCGGAGGCGAGTGCGGTCATGCCAAATCCGCCGATGAAATAGGCAGAGCCGTCGATGCCGGCGAAGCGCTGATAGATGGCTTCGGTTGCCGGCAAATTGTAAACCAACATCATCGTGCGGGCGCCTTCGCCGCCGGTATCGAATCCCACGGACGGACCTTCCCAGAACACGCGACGGTCGCCGGCATTCTTTGTGTAGAGCTTGCCGTCGCCATAACGCAGCCCGACGACGAAGGCCCCGCTGCCTTCCTGCCCCAGGACATACCCATTTGGCTGGCCCCAGCGGCTGACAGCTGTTTCGACAATCTGCGCCAGTCCGCGAGACACGGTGCCAAAGAAGCGATGCCCCTCCCGCACTAACTCATTAGGCGTAAATGTATTGCCCTGCTGCGGCGGTGGCGGGTTCTGGGCTGTTGCAAGCTCCGGGGCAAAGGCGGCAAGGGCAAGTGTCAGGGCGGCAAGGCGCAAAATCGTGCGCATCTTCTGCTCCATTGAATAATAAGGTCCCACGCCCCGTTTAACCGGATGCTCACGCCGGCCGCTCTAAAGTGGCGACGATAGTCTTGTCCCGAATCATTTATCGTCGCCGAGAACTATGACTGCACCACGGCAGCAACGGAAGCCGCCTCTCTTGTTTTGGCTATTGCTAGGCATCGCCTTAGGCAGCGGTATTTTCGCACCCGTAGGGCTGCGTGCCGCGACCGACAACCAATTGGCGGTCAATGCAGAAACTGGTCTTGCCATTAGCGGCTTTGACCCGGTGGCCTATTTCACTGAGGGCAAGGCGCTATTTGGCCGGCCGGAATTCGAATTGAATTTGGATGGGGCGGTCTGGCGGTTTAGCAATGAGGGCAATCGAGGTGCTTTTGAAAAGCACCCGGAAGTGTATGCGCCGCGCTTTGCGGGGTACGATCCGGTAGCTATTGGCCGCGACCGTTCGGTACCGGGTCATCCCCTTTTCTGGGTCGTGGTCGGCCAGCGGCTTTATCTCTTCTATAGTGAGCAGACGCGCGCCACCTTCCTTGCCGATCCCGGCCGCATCATCGATACAGCAGAGCGCAAATGGCCAAACGTTGCGCGCGGTTTGGGGCAGTGAGCGAAAGTCGCGTCAAACGCCGCCGACTGCCGCCTTGCCAGCGTCTCCCCACGCAATGAACGCCGGCACACGAAATTTCTCAGCTGCGCGCCCGTAGGCCAAGGGCAGACCTTGCGGGCTCGTCACCACCCCGCCGGCCGCGACGACAAGTGCATTCCCGGCCGCCACGTCCCACTCGCAGGTCGTTGCGAGGCGCGGATAGACGTCCACGGCGCCTTCCGCGACCTGACAGAACTTGATCGCCGAGCCGCTGGCGCTCAGGGTTGGCGATCCAAGCGAGATCAGGAAGGCATTGGTGGCAGCATCGAAATGTGAGCGGCTGACAGCGGCGATTGCTCCCTGGCGCGGCCACTGCCGCGTGCGAATCGTCTGCGGCTGGTCGGCGCCACCCTCTAGCAGCCGAAGCCGCTCGGCCTTGACGCCAACAATGCCGCGCCAAACCTGACCACGTTTCGGTGCGGCGATGATGCCGGCGATCGGTATACCGCGCGTGACGATGGCGAGATTGACCGTAAACTCGTCACGGCCGGCGAGAAACTCGCGCGTGCCGTCGAGTGGATCTACTATCAGGAAACTTCCGGCGAAACGGTTTTGGTTGCCGTCAGCGGATTCTTCCGAAACGACGGGAACAGCCGGCAAAAGCCGGTTCACGCCTTGCAAGATCGCCGCTTCGGATGCCTCATCGGCGGCTGTGACCGGCGACTGGTCAGATTTCGTCCGCTGCACCACGGTGGCAGGCGAAACCGCCATGATTTCCGCGCAAGCGCGCGCGACGATCGCAGTCAAATCCTCCATTAGCCGCGCCGCCTGGGCCGGCAGAATTTCGGAACCCGAACTCAAGCGCCCCGTCCTATTGCTACCTCACGGTCCTTGGCGGTGGTTTAGGTGCGGTGTATCACCTCGCCAAGTCGGCGCGACAATCGATTCGCCCGATTGGGGCAGCCTGCATGCCCAGCGGAGACTAGTCTATGTCCGATTCTTCCATCGAAGCACTCGATCTTGCGGCCTTGCTGTGTTCGCGTGTCTGTCACGATCTCATCAGCCCGGTCGGCGCCATCGTCAACGGACTTGAGGTACTCGAGGAAGAAAAGGATGAGGCGACCAAGGTGTTTGCGCTCGACCTTATCAAAAAGAGCGCCGGCACCGCCTCGGCCAAATTACAGTTCTGCCGTATCGCGTTTGGCGCCGCCGGCTCCGCCGGTGCACAGATCGACCTCGGTGACGCTGAAGCGATCGCACGCGGTTTCCTCGAGGACGAGAAGACCAAGCTCGTCTGGAACCTCCCCCGGGCCCTATCGCCCAAGAACCGGGTCAAATTGCTGCTCAACATGCTTGTTATCGCAGGACAGACAATCCCGCGTGGCGGCAAGATCAGCGTCGAACCGGTCGGCTCGGGCGACACTATGGGATTTACGGTCAGTGCCGCCGGCACCAACGCTAAAGTTCCGCCGGCCGTGCCGCCATTACTTACGGGCGAGGGAAGCGGCGAGGGTCTGGACGCGCATCGTATTCAACCTTTTTATACCGGCCTTCTGGCCAAGGCCTGTGGTGTCAAAGCCACCGTGACGATGGACGGCGAAACGGTCGTGATCACCGCGCAATAAGCGCGCGGCGGAAGGCTTTCCAGCAATTAACGACCGGTTAACGGCATTGGCTGTATCGCGCCCGCGCAACTAAAATTAAACGCTTCACCGACACACTGGCCGCGCTTCCGACGGAAAGCGGCGGACGGGCCAATGCCCGTCGATGAAGGCGTTTTTTATGGACGACCTGCTGCGGGAATTTGTCACCGAGACGAACGAAAGTCTCGACGTGGTCGACGTCGAGCTCGTGCGCTTCGAGCAGGATCCGAACAACGCCAAGATCCTCGATAATATTTTCCGCCTTGTCCACACAATCAAAGGCACTTGCGGCTTTCTTGGCTTGCCACGTCTGGAGGCGCTCGCGCACGCGGCCGAGACATTGATGGGCAAGTTTCGCGATGGCGCGCCGGCGTCGAGCGAAGCTGTCACGCTCATTCTGGCGACCATCGATCGCATCAAGGCAATTCTGGAATCTCTCGAGCACGAGCAGCGCGAGCCTGAAGGCGGCGACACCGATCTGATTTCCGGTCTTGAGCGAATGGTCGAGCGGGTCGCGTCGGTGAATACGCGCGCCGAATCCCAACAAACGGTCGGAACGCTCGTCTCGCAGGTACTGGAGCGTCCGCTGCGGCCGGACGAAGATTCTCTCGATGACCTCGAACGCGCGTTTCGTGAAACTGCGGCTGATCCATCGGTCGTAAAGTCCAAGTCCACGCCGGCGCATACCGACGCAATCGCGAAGGATGATGAGGCTGCCAAAGGCGCCAATCAATCAATCCGCGTTACGGTCGATACGCTCGAGCAATTGATGACGATGGTGTCCGAACTGGTGCTCACCCGCAATCAGCTCCTTGAGATCGTGCGTAGCCACGAAGAGTCCGAATTCAAGACGCCGCTGCAGAGGCTGTCCAACGTGACCGCCGAACTGCAGGAGGGCGTAATGAAGACGCGCATGCAGCCAATAGGCAATGCATGGCAGAAGCTGCCGCGCATTGTGCGCGACCTTTCAAATGAGCTCGGGAAGAAGATCGAGCTCGAAATGCAAGGTGCCGAGACCGAGCTCGATCGTCAGGTACTCGATCTCATTAAAGATCCGCTCACCCACATGGTGCGCAACTCGGCGGATCATGGACTTGAGACTCCCGCTCAGCGGCGCGCTGCAGGAAAGCCGGAACACGGGCAGATCCGTCTCTCCGCCTATCATGAAGGCGGTTACATTATCATCCATATCGCCGATGACGGCCGTGGCCTCGATACCGACCGCATCAAGGCAAAGGCGGTCGCGCAGGGCCTTGTCTCCGAGACCGACGTGGAGAAGTTGACGGAATCGCAGATTCACAAGTTCATTTTCGCACCCGGATTCTCCACCGCCGCGAAAATTACCAACGTTTCTGGTCGCGGCGTCGGAATGGACGTCGTACGCAACAACATCGATCAGATCGGCGGGACTATCGACGTAAAATCGGTGGTCGGCGCGGGGTTGAGCTTCACCATCAAAATTCCTCTCACGCTCGCAATTGTCGCGGCGTTAATTGTCGAGGCGGGCGGCCACCGTTTCGCAATTCCGCAGCTATCCGTTGTTGAGCTCGTGCGCGCACGCAGTGGGAGCGAGCACCGTATCGAACGCATTAAGGACACCAGGGTGTTGCGGCTGCGCGACAAGCTCTTGCCGCTTGTTGGTCTCGGCAACTTGCTGGGTTTCGACAAGGGCGCTGGTGATATCGACGGCGGATTTATCGTCGTTAGCCAGGTCGGCAGCCAGACTTTCGGAATCGTCGTTGACGGTGTGTTTCACACGGAAGAAATCGTAGTGAAGCCGATGTCGAGCAAACTGCGTCATATCGCAATGTTCTCCGGTAATACTATTCTGGGCGACGGTTCGGTCATCATGATCATCGATCCGAACGGAGTTGCGCAGTCGTTCGGGAACACAGTCGCTTCGCAATTGGCCGTTGCCGAAACTGCGGACAGCGGCCATGCCGCCGCCAATGAAGCAAGCACATCATTGTTGGTATTCCGCGCCGGATCGACCCAGCCCAAGGCGGTCCCTTTGTCGCTCATTACGCGGCTTGAAGAGATCGACGCGCAAAAGATTGAACTGTCAAACGGCCGTCACATGGTGCAGTACCGCGGCCATTTGATGCCGCTCATCAGCATGAGCGAGGACGTGCGTGTAAAAGGCGAGGGCGCCCAGTCGCTGCTGGTGTTCTCCGACGGAAGTCGCTCTATGGCGCTGGTCGTCGACGAGATCATCGACATTGTCGATGACAACCTCGACATTCAAGTTGCGAGTGACAATCCGGGCGTGCTCGGCTCCGCCATTGTCCGGGGTCATGCCACCGAGATTATCGACGTCGGCCATTTCCTGCCGCTCGCCTTCGAGGATTGGTTTCGTCGCAAAGAGCAGCCGGCGCAGCACCGCCAACACACAGTGTTGCTCATCGACGACTCACCGTTCTTCCTCAACATGCTTACCCCGGTATTGCAGGCGGCCGGCTATCAGGTGACTGCGGTCGGTTCGGCGCAAGAGGCGTTGGCAATACTCAGGGACAATCGTCTTTTCGACGTGGCTATTACCGACATCGAGATGCCGGATATGAATGGCTTCCAGTTCGCTGAAACCGTGCGCGGCGACCTGCGCACCGCCGGATTGCCGATCATCGCGCTGTCATCAGTTGTATCTGCCGAAGCGGTAGAGCGCGGCCGCCGCGTCGGATTCCACGACTACGTCGCCAAGTTCGATCGGCAGGGACTAATCGCTGCACTCAAGGAGCAGACCGACGTCGGTCGGGCGGCGTAACGGACGAACCATGAGCGAAACCGCCGACAAAAATCTGCACGAATATGTGACCGCCTTGATCGGCGGCCAATTGTTTGGTTTGCCGATTCTGCGCGTGCAGGATGTTTTTGCACCCGAACGATTGACCGAGGTGCCGTTGGCGCCGGCGGAAATCGCGGGAGTACTCAATCTGCGTGGCCGCATCGTGACGTTGATCGACATGCGCCGCCGGCTCGGGCTCGGGCAGCGCGAGGATAACAGCCCGGCGATGGCGGTCGGCGTGGAGTCACGGGGCGAATCCTACGGCTTGTTGATCGACAGCGTGGGCGAGGTCCTCAAGCTTGACGACATGGCGTGCGAGCCAAACCCGACCAATCTCGATCCACGCCTGGCGACCGTGTCGACCGGGATTTATCGGCTCGATGGACAACTTTTGATGGTGCTCGATGTCGACCGTGTGCTCGACATTGCAGTTAAGGCGGCCGCGGCGTGAAGCGGTCGATTGAAGGAATGAGAATTGGGCGTGAACAAAGCGAGGCTGTACGATGAAAACGTGTTTGGTTGTTGACGACTCCAGCGTCATTCGCAAGGTGGCGCGGCGAATTCTAGAAGGGCTCGACTTCCAGATCGTGGAGGCCGAGGACGGCGAGCAGGCGCTAGAGGCGTGCCGGCGACAGTTACCAGAGGCAATCTTGCTAGACTGGAACATGCCGAAGATGGATGGCTATGACTTCCTGCGCTCGCTTCGCCGACTGCCCGGCGGCGATGGTCCGAAAGTGGTGTTTTGCACCACCGAGAATGATGTGGCGCATATCGCACGCGCGCTGCACGCCGGTGCCAACGAGTACATCATGAAGCCGTTCGACAAGGAGATCGTGGAGGCCAAGTTCCAGGAAGTCGGGCTGATTTGATCGTCGCGCCGCAGTTCAGGAACATAAAATCAGTAAAGTCAGTCGCGTCCAATGAACTTAGTTGTCGCTCCGCCGTCTTCCGCCGCCGCCAGTCGGCGTATCCGCGTTATGCTCGTCGACGACGCTGTTGTCGTGCGTGGGCTGTTTGCGCGCTGGGTCGAATCCGAGCCCGATCTTGACGTAGTCGCCACCTTGCGGACCGGGCGCGAGGCCGTAGATCAACTCGAGCGCGTCGACCCCGATGTGGTCGTGCTCGACGTTGACATGCCGGAGCTCGACGGCATCGCCGCGCTGCCCTTACTGCTTGAGAAAAAGCGCGATCTCGTCGTGATCATGGCTTCCACCCTGACGCGGCGGAATGCCGAGATCAGCTTGAGGGCATTGTCGCTCGGCGCCGCAGACTACATTCCGAAACCGGCCAGCAATCGCGAGGTCAGCGCCTCTACTGCATTCCGGCGCGACCTGATTGAGAAGATCCGGCAGCTCGGCGTGCGTGCGAAGCGCTTGCGCTCCGCGACCCCGCAGGGACGTGCTCCGCTGGAGACAAAGCCGGCGGCGCCCTCGATCGTGCCGCAGCCGGGCGAGGATATCGCGGCACCGCCGGCATTGACGCTACGGCCGCTGCCGAACACTCCACCGCGGGTATTGTTGATCGGTGCTTCCACCGGGGGGCCGCAGGCGCTCAACAGCCTGGTCGCGGAGATCGGCAGCGTGCTTCAGCGCGTGCCGGTCCTGATTACCCAACATATGCCGCCGACCTTTACGGCCGTTCTCGCCGAACATCTTTCTCGCGTTGCCAAGCGCCCTGTGCACGAGGCGGTCGACGGCGAGGAGATCGTCGCCGGGACCGTCTACCTCGCCCCCGGCGGCAAGCACATGACAGTTACCCGTCGTGACAGTACCGCGGTGATTTCGATCGATGACGGTCCCCTTGTGAATTTCTGCAAGCCTGCGGTGGACCCGATGTTTACGTCCGCCGCCGAAGTCTGGGGCAACAAGGTACTCGCGCTGGTGCTAACGGGCATGGGTTCGGACGGACTCGCCGGCGCCAAGACGATTGTTGCGGCCGGAGGCCACGTATTGGCGCAGGACGAGGCAACCAGTGTGGTCTGGGGTATGCCGGGCCAGGTCACCAATGCCGGCTTGTGCTCTGCGGTACTGCCGCTGCCAGAAATCGCCGCGAAACTCACACGCCTGTTTACCGGGGAGCGCTCGTGACCCCGCAGGACTTCGACTATCTGCGCAAATTCTTGCGCGACCGTTCCGGCCTGGTGCTGGCGGTCGAAAAACAATACCTCGCCGAAAGCCGGCTTCTGCCTGTGGCGCGCCGCAATGGCATGAGCACGCTCGATGAACTGATCAATCGGCTAAAAAATCGGGCGCCCGCTCCACTTAGTGCTCAGGTCGTCGAGGCAATGACCACTAACGAGACCTTCTTCTTTCGCGACAAGATTCCGTTCGAACATTTCCGTGACACTATTATGCCGGCCTTGATTGCCGCCCGTGCGCGCGAAAAGCGCATTCGCATCTGGTGTACCGCGGCCTCCACCGGGCAGGAGCCCTATTCGCTGGCAATGGCGATCAAAGGCATGGGGCCTGCGATTGCGGGCTATCGCATCGACATTGTTGCTACCGATCTGTCGTCTGACGTGCTGGAAAGGGCCAAGGCTGGCATTTATAGCCAATTTGAGGTGCAGCGCGGGTTGCCGGTACAACTGCTGGTGAAATTCTTCGATCAGGTCGGTGAGACTTGGCAGCTCGCGCCTGAGTTGCGCGGCATGGTGCAATTCCGCCCGCTCAATCTGCTTAATGACTTTTCGGTGCTCGGCAGCTTCGACGTTGTGTTCTGCCGCAACGTGCTGATTTACTTCGATCAGGAAAACAAGATCGCTGTGTTAAACCGTATCGCGCGACAGATGCCTGAGGACGGCTTTCTGATACTCGGGGCGGCCGAGACCGTGATCGGACTTACCGAGGCATTCAAGCCGCTCGCCGATAGGCGCGGCCTTTATGTGCTCAACGGTGGGACGCAACGTCCGGTGCGCAGCGCCGACAACGTGATCCGCCTCGCGGCCGTGAAGGCGTAGGCTTCCCCGCCGATATAAAGAAAATTTTACGGCTTTCAGGCCGGTCCGCACCATCTTGATATCCGGACGAATCATGTAAATTGAAGCCGCCGGGCTGGCGCGTCCGTTTCAAAGGACGCGCGTGGGAGCTCGCCACTTGCGAGCATGGCCCGAAGAGGGAGATTTTACCTTGGTCGACTATGTCGATCCGGTGTTGGTTGTTGACGACCTAAACACGATGACGCGCATCGTGGACGGTATGCTGCGAAAATGCGGCTTCTTGAATGTCGATCAGGTTCACGACGGGCCGACAGCTCTGCAAAAGCTTCGCGAGAAGTCTTACCTGTTCGTCGTGACCGATCGTGAAATGCCGGGCATGAACGGTCTCGAGCTGGCGCGCGAGATCCGCGCCGATCCGAAAATCCGTAGCGTCCCGGTGGTCATCATGTCGGCGAGTTCCGAGCCGCAGCATGCCGAAGCCGCGATCGCGGCCGGGGCGAATTTTTTCATGACCAAGCCGTTCAACCTGACGACCCTCAAGGACGTGATCACCCAGCTCATGCGGCCCCATCAGAGCTGAGCGACGCGCGGTCGCGCCAGATACCCAATGTTCTTTGGATACTTGCCGCTATTGCCTGGCTTGACCCGGTGTCATGCGGCCAGCCGTGCATGGAAAGCGGCCGTAAGCGCGTGTTGCGGCTATCGCGTTGCATCTCCCACGGCAAAAAATGCTAGAGTTAGGGCGCTGGCAGTGTTGCGTTTGCAGGGGTTGAGCATGCAAGGGCGTTATTCGATACGGCTTCGGGCCGCGGCGGGCACCCAGCGGGTCCGCCTACAAAGGCGAAGGGATTGGAGCAGGCTCATTATTTCTCTGCTCGTCGCCGCGCCTCTGGGGGTAACGACCCTATCTTCGATAGCCACGGCGCTTGAGCTGCCAAAGCCGGAGCCCGTAGAGAAATATCTTGGCAAGGCGGCTGCCGGCTCCAACTACACGGTCAAACCGATCGTGCGCAGCGACGGCGTGATGCGTATCTTCGACGTCGAGACGTCCTACGGCAAATATGCGTTTGATGGCGTTGAGTTCACAAAGTTGCGTCTGCACGAACTCAATGCCATCGCCGCGCTTGAAAAAATGTCTCAGTCCGATCGTTTTGGCCAGGCATTCGGGCGGGCTGCGTTGGGACCAATAAAATTCGGCGCCGACCTCATTACCAATCCTGCCGGCACCGTCGAACGTTCGCTCAATGGCATCGGCAATATGTTCGACCGCGTGGGCGCGGGGCTCTCAAACAATCGCGCTGACCGCGACAATCTGATGGATAGCTTGCTCGGCGTCAGCGATACACAACGCGAGCTTGCGGTAGAATTGGACGTTGATCCCTATACGGATTTTCCACCCTTGGCGCAGAGGCTGAAGGAAATGGCCGGGGTCATGGCGAGCGGCGGTTTGCCTATCAAGGCCGGGTTATCACTTGTACCTGGCGGAATCGGGATCGCAGTATCGTCGGTGGCGTCGGTGAGCGACGCGAAGGACACCTTGCGAAGCAAGACGGCTGCGCAGGTTATTGCCGAGACGCGAGCAACTTTGTCTAAACTCGACGTTCCCGAAGAGACGATAAATCGCCTTGTCGAAAACCGGAATTACACGCCCGCCGATCTGCTGATCATGGCGCTCGCATTAAAACAACTTAATGCAGAGAACACCGCCGCTTTTGTCGACCATGCGGCGAAGGCGGACTTACGCAACGTGGCATTTTACCAACGCCGCCGCGCTCAAATCCTCGCGGCGCGTACCAACGAGCTGGGCGGTGTCGCTTCTTTCGTCACTTTCGGCGGGCAGCCGATCAACGTTGCGCGCAATGGCAATATCGTAGCGGCTTTCATGGTCGATGACATCGCATGGACGGAAATCCAGCAACGAACGTTCGATGCGGCCACGACCGAAATACACCGTACAAAGCCGGGTGCGATCCCTGTGCTCGCCACGACCGGGACGGTGACACCGATGGCTGCTGCCGAGATCGGCAAGCGCGGTTGGAAGATCGTTCAGCTCAAGCCACAGCGCTGATTGGCGCAAAACCCTACCGACCCCTACAGGCTCCCTGTGCAATGATTTAAGCTATAGATCTGTTTCCGGCGTGGTCGTGGCCTTGGGGGGGCGATGAGACGGCGTAGAGGAGCAAAAAAAACAGCAACGCGGCGCCGCAAGCCGGGCGCGGCCATTGCACTTAAGACGTCGTCTTCTCGCCAGCGAAGTCGGTCTAGCAACAATTCGAAAGAGACGATTGAGCAGCTCAAGCGTGAGCTCGACGAAGCGTTGGAGCAGCAGACCGCAACCGCCGATGTGCTCAGGGTTATAAGCGGTTCGCCGGGAGAGCTTCAGCCGGTTTTCCAGACCATATTGGCGAATGCGACCCGCATTTGCGGCGCCAAGTTCGGCACGCTTTATTTGTATAAAGGAAATGAATTTTACGCGACGGCGTTTCACAACGCGCCAGCGGCGTTTATCAAAGACCGTAAAAGCCGGCCACTCCGCCCAGCCTTTGATAGCACTATCGCCCGCGCTGCAAGGGTCAAAAAAGCAGCTCAAATTCTCGATATCACAAAGGGCAAGGCGTACCGCCAGCGCGATCCATTCGCGGTTGCCGGTGCAGACCTTGGGGGCTATCGGACGATTGTTTCAGTGCCGATGCTCAAAGAGGGCAAATTAGTCGGGGTGATCAGCATCTACCGGCAGGAGGTGCGGCTGTTCAGCGACAAGCAGATCGAGCTGGTATCTTATTTTGCCTCTCAGGCCGTCATCGCGATCGAGAACACTCGGCTGATGAGCGAGCTACGCGAATCGCTTCAGCAGCAGACCGCTACCGCCGATGTGCTCAAGGTCATCAGCCGATCGACCTTCGATTTGCAGACAGTGCTCGATACTCTCGTCGAGTCGGCGACACGGTTGTGCGATGCCGATCAGGCCTGGCTGTTCCAGCGCGACGGCGACTATTTGCACTGGATGGCCAGCTACGGCCACGCAACCGGTTTGTACGCCCGACTCAAAGACTATTTCGTTGGCCGGGATGTTCCACAGGATCGCGGCAGTGTCGTTGGACGCGCTGCCTCGGAGGGCAAAGTGGTTCACGTTACCGACGTCCTCACAGACCCGGAATATACGTGGAGCGAAGCTCAAAAGATTGGCGGCTACCGGGCCGCGCTCGGCGTCCCGCTTGTGCGCGAGGGAAATGTCGCAGGGGTGCTCTTCATAGCCAAGACCGTGCCGCAGCCATTTGCATCAAATCAGATTGAACTGGCGACCACCTTTGCCGATCAGGCGGTGATCGCGATTGAAAATACGCGTCTGTTCGGCGAGCTGCAAAAGCGAACCGACGATCTCGCCGAGTCGCTGGAGCAACAGACCGCAACGTCGGAAGTCCTGAAGGTCATCTCTAGTTCGCTCGACGATCTGAAACCTGTGTTCGACACAATTGGGCAACGAGCAGAGAAACTATGCAATGCGGAGATCAGTGTCGTCTCCATGGTCGACGGTGAACTGATCCGTCTGGTTTCCATCAACGGAGTGACAGAGGAGGGCATAGAGGAGGTCCGGCGCGTATACCCGATGCAGCGGGGTGACGAGACAATCACCGCGCGTGCGATACGAGCCGGTACTATCTGTCATGTCTCGGACGTACTCAGTGATCCTCTCTATAAAAGCAAGGACGCTGCGCGCGTGAGCGGATTTGGCGGCTGCCTCGCCGTGCCAATGATCCGGGACGGGCAGGTCGTCGGAGCAATCTTTGTCGCGCGGAGGCAGACAGGGTTGTTTGCGGACGCACAGGTTCAGCTTCTCAAGACATTCGCCGATCAAGCGGTCATCGCGATTGAAAACGTACGACTTTTCAATGAGACCAGAGAAGCGCTCGAGCAGCAGACGGCTACCGCCGACGTACTCAAGATTATCAGCAGCTCGCCCGGCCAACTGGAGCCGGTGTTCAATGCCATGCTGGAAAACGCGGTGCGAATTTGTGGAGCGAAGTTCGGAATCCTGTACCTGTCCGAGGGGGACGGCTTCCGCACGGTTGCCATGCACGATGTTCCGCGCGCGTTTGCCGAAAAACGCGGACGTGAGCCGTTTTTTCGCCCCCCTGCCGGAAGTCCTTTGGGCCGCATCGTGCGGACGAAGCAAGTCGTACACCTCGCCGATATCACGACAGAACAAGGTTACGCCGAAGGTGATCGGCCGCTGATGGACCTCGTAGAATTGGGTGGCGCCCGTACGCTGGTTGGCGTGCCAATGCTCAAAGACAACGAAATTGTTGGCGCCATCATCATCTACCGTCAAGAGGTGAGAGCGTTCGGTGACAAGCAAATCGAGCTATTGGCAAACTTCGCCGCCCAGGCGGTGATTGCCATCGAGAACACGCGGTTGCTCACCGAGCTGCGTGAATCCCTCCAGCAGCAAACGGCCACCGCCGATGTGTTGAAGGTCATCAGCCGCTCGACATTCGATTTACAACCAGTGCTCGACACGCTGACTGAGTTGGCAGCGCGTCTTTGCGAGGCGGATATAGCGGCCATTATTCGCCAGAAGGGTGAGACTAACTTTTGGGCGACGAGTTACGGTCTATCGGCAGAACAGACTGAATATGTGAAAGGCCTGGCGATCGAGTCGGGGCGCGGCACCGTCGCTGGCCGTGTTTTCAAGCAGGGCAAAACCGTTCACGTTCCTGATGTACTGGCAGATCCGGAATACACGTCTCTGGACGCCCAAAGGGTAGCCGGTCATCGCTCTACGCTGGGGGTCCCGCTCCTGCGAGAGGGATCGCCTACCGGCGTTGTCTTGCTCATGCGTCGTTCGCCCCAACCGTTCACCGACAAGCAAATCGAGCTTGTCGAGACATTCGCCGACCAGGCGGTGATTGCGATCGAGAACGTCCGGCTGTTCGACGAGGTTCAGGCGCGCACGCGAGAACTCTCCGAGGCGCTGGAGCAGCAGACTGCGACATCGGAAGTGCTGCAGGTCATCAGCTCATCGCCCGGCGAGCTTGAGGCTGTCTTCCTGGCGATGCTTAAAAATGCGGTACGAATTTGCGGTGCCAAATTCGGCCATCTCTGGCTACGCGAGGGCGATGGCTTCCGCATCGGTGCGACGTTTGGCGCGCCGCCCGACTATGTCAACTATCTGCGCAGCGAGCAGGTCTTTGCTGCCAATCCGAGGACCGGGTTTGGGCAGTTGATGCAGACAAAGGAAGTCTTCCATTTACCCGACCTACAGGCGCTCCCAACCCACGGGGATAAGTTGCGTCAGGCCACAATCGAGCTTGCGGGCGCGCGGACCTTGTTCGCGGTCCCAATGCTGAAGGACAATGAGGTGATTGGCGCAATTGTCATCTACCGCCAGGAGGTCCGGCCATTCACCACTAAACAGATCGAACTGGTTACAAATTTTGCAGCGCAAGCGGTCATCGCTATCGAGAACGTGCGCCTGCTCAATGAGCTGCGCGAATCCCTCCAGCAGCAGACCGCCACTGCCGATGTGCTGAAGGTTATCAGTCGCTCGACTTTCGACCTGCAGGTGGTGCTCCAAACGCTGGTCGAATCGGCTGCCGGGCTTTGCGATGCCGAAAATGCGACCATTACTCGCCAGAAAGATGGCGTGTTCTACCGCGCCGAGGCCTACGGCTTTTCTCGCGAGTTCATGGATTATGTCAAAGATATTCCGATCGCAGCCGAAGAAGGTTCGGCGTCCGGCCGCGCGCTACTTGAAGGCCGGGTGGTTCATATTCCCGACGTAAAGGCCGATCCGCACTATACTTGGGTCGAGGCGCAGAGATTAGGCGAATTCCGGACGATCCTTGCCGTGCCGATGCTGCGCGAGGGGGTTCCGATCGGCGTCCTGACCTTGTCACGTTCGGAAGTGCGTCCATTCACTGACAAACAGATCGAGCTGGTCACGACCTTCGCCGACCAAGCGGCGATCGCGATCGAGAATGTTCGCCTGTTCAATAGCGTTGAGGCGCGCACGCGCGAACTGGCCGCCTCTCTGGAAAACCTGCGTACCGCGCAGGACCGCCTTGTGCAGACGGAGAAGTTAGCCTCGCTCGGTCAGCTCACCGCCGGGATCGCGCACGAGATCAAGAATCCGCTCAATTTCGTGAACAATTTTTCGGGAATTTCCACCGAACTGATCGATGAATTGCAGGAAGCGCTGGGCGTCATATCGATTGACAAGAAAGCGCGCACCGAGATTAACGAGCTGACTGGCACGCTGCGAGGCAATCTCGAAAAGATCGTGCAGCACGGGAAACGCGCCAACTCCATTGTCAAGAACATGCTGCTGCATTCGCGTGCGGGCTCGGGTGAGCACCGAAGTGTAGAAATCAACGCGGTCGTCGAGGAGAGCCTTAACCTCGCCTATCACGGCGCCCGGGCAGAAAAGCAGGGCTTCAACATCACGCTGGAACGGTCGTTCGATCCAACTGCCGGCGAGGTCGATCTATTTCCGCAGGAAATTACGCGGGTTTTGCTCAATCTGATTTCAAATGGGTTCTACGCTGCGACGAACCGGAAGGAGCAGGGCGGCAACCCTGGCTACGAACCGACGCTTGCAGCGGCGACAAAGAACCTCGGCGACCGCGTGGAAATCAGGATTCGAGATAACGGGACTGGTATTCCGCCCGAGGTGAAAGACAAGATGTTCAACCCCTTCTTCACAACCAAACCCGCCGGCGAGGGGACGGGGCTTGGCCTTTCCATCAGTCACGATATCATCGTCAAGCAGCATGCCGGCCTTATCGAGGTCGACACGCAGCCTGGTGAATTTACAGAATTCAGGATTATTCTTCCCCGTACCGCGGCATCCCTTGCCAAATCAGGAGCCGGAGCGTGACCGTCCTCATTCTTGTGGTTGACGACGAGCCTGACGTCGAGATGCTGTTTCGGCAGCAATTCCGACACGACCTCCGCGCGGGTCGTTTCACCATGGAGTTTGCCCAATCTGCTCCCGCCGCGTTGCAATGTATTACCGATGCGCGAAACACCTCGCTCATCCTGATCCTGTCCGACATCAACATGCCGGGGATGACAGGTCTTGAATTGTTACCCAAGGCCAAAGCGGTTCGACCCGATGTCCCGGTCATTATGATCACCGCCTACGGCGATGCAGAAACCAAACGCAAAGCATTGGAAGGCGGCGCCGAGGCGCTTCTTACCAAGCCTATTGATTTCGTGATGCTTCGCAGCGAGATCGACACGCGCGTCGCAGGGGCCGCCTGACCAAACGACGCGATCCGCTCATGCGCCCGGGTCGGCGCAGCTTTCATGGCGGAACCCATTTGATCGTACTTGGCGCCCATCACCGCTGGATCGGGATGCATCAATGCAATAGTCTTTCCATTATACGGGTCCAAAAAAATCAACCACTTGGGCCTAGCAGGGGGAAACGATGAAACGATCCCAGCGTCAGACGACACTCAAGCGCCAAAGCCGCAGAGATTTCCTCGTCAAAGCCGCTGGCGGAGCGATGGCCGCCGGCGCGTTCGGGGCATACCCGCTCAGAGGCTGGGCGGCCGATCCGGTGAATATTGGCGGGCTTTATCCCGTCACCGGCAGCATGGCGCAGATTGGCGTTGGCATTGTCGCGGCGGCGAAACTCGCGGTCGAGATGGTCAACGAGGCCGGCGGCATCAAGTCGCTCGGGGGTGCCAAGATGAATCTGATCATCTCCGACATCCAGAGCGACACCACCGTCACGCGCACGGAAACCGACCGCCTGATCTCCAGCAATAAGTTGTCCGCCATACACGGCTGCTTTGCCAGCGCCTTTACGCTGATCGCGAGCGAAGTTGCCGAACGCGCGAAGATGCCACTGCTGACCGGCTCGAGCTCCGATCAACTCAACAAGGGCCGCACCTATACCTTCACGCCATTCGCGCGCGCCTCGCAATTCGCCAAGGCGCAGCTGCAAATGTCGAAGCTGGTGGGCGACAGCCCGAAGGTGGCGGTGATCTTCGAGAATACTGCGTTCGGCACTTCGACGTCGAACGGCTTGAAAGAGCTCGCACCCGCCGAGGGCGTTGAAATCGTGATGTTCGAGCCGTACTCGGCCGGCTTTACCGATGCCGGCCCGCTCATCAACAAGGTCAAGGCGTCCGGCGCCAACGCGCTGTTCTCGGTGTCCTATCTGAACGACCTCATTCTGATCGTCCGCACGGTCAAGCAGGTCGGCCTGAATATCGCGATCAACGGCGGTTCCGGCGGTTTCGTCATTCCTGATTTCTACAAAAACGTTGGCAAGCTCGCTGAAGGTCTGCAAGGCGTGGCGCACTGGAACCACGACATGGACGCCAACGCGCAGAAGGTGAACGTCGAATACAAGAAGCGGACCGGCGAATTTCTCTTCGAATATGCCGGTGGACTTGTCGCGCAGACGTTTATGATTGCCGATGCGCTCGAACGGGCGGGGTCAGCCGATCCGCAAAAAGTGCGCGATGCGCTCGCAACGCTCGACGTCTCATCAGGCTATGCGGCGATGGCGCCTGGTGGAAAGGTGAAGTTCGGGCCTGACGGCAAGAACGTCTACGGCTATCCGGTCGGTGTACAGTGGCAGAACGGCGATTTGGCAAGCGTCTTTCCGAAGGCGGACGCGCGTGCGCCGCTGATGAAGACCTGAAGCGCGTCCAAGCATGCTGGAAATAGTGGCCCAGGCCGTCATCAACGGCCTGCTCATCGGTGGAATCTACGCGCTCGTAAGTATCGGCGTCACGCTGATCTTTGGCGTCGTCAAGATCGTCAATTTCGCCCAGGGCGAATTTGTGATGATCGGGATGTACATCAGCTTTTTCCTGGCCACCCAATTCGGCATTGACCCGATCGTCTCGCTTGTCGTTTCGATGCCGGTGCTTTTCATCATCGGCGTTCTGATCCAGCACTTCCTGATCCGCAGGGTTCTGGGGCTCAATGACATGCCTCAGATCTTCCTGACTTTCGCTCTGTCGCTTCTGATCCTGAACCTGTCGCTGATGCTGTTCACCGCGAATTACCGCACGGTACATACCTGGTATTCGGACGAGGCCTTTCATATCGGAGGCCTCTACATCCCTTATGCAAAACTCATCGCCTTCGTGCTCGCGATGGTGCTGAGCGGGCTGCTTTGGGTATTCCTGCACACCACCGATCTCGGCAAGGCAATGCGGGCAGCGGCGCAGAAACCCGAAGTGGCGATGCTGATGGGCATTAATCCCAATCGCGTGTTCTGTGTCGCACTTGGCATTGCGTTGGCACTCGCCGGCGCCGCCGGATCGCTACTCATGCCATTTTATCCGGCCTATCCGATGGTCGGGCAGGTGTTTGTGCTCATGGCTTTCGTAGCGGTCGTGCTGGGCACGCTGGGCAACGTTATCGGTGCCCTCATCGCCAGCCTGATGATGGGGGTGGCGGAGTCGCTCGGCATTCAATTCGTTGGCGCCGACTCTGGTCTGATCGTCGTCTTCATGATGCTTCTCCTGACGTTGGCCGTGCGGCCGAGCGGCTTGGCCGGCGGGAGAGCGCGATAATGGCGGGACTCCGCATTTGGGGCATGCTTTCGCTTGGCGTGCTCTCGGTCATCCTTCTCGCGCTCCCTTTGGTGGTGAAGACCTCGTTCGCCATCGATATTTTCATCCGGATTTTGCTGTTCGCGTTTATCGGCGTCGCCTGGAATCTCATAGGTGGTTACGCCAAGCAATTGTCGTTGGGCCACGCGGCGTATTTCGGGCTAGGCGCCTATACCTCGACCATCTTGCAGATCGATTTCGGCATATCGCCATGGATCGGAATGGTCGCGGGCGGTGTCGTGGCGGCAATTGCAAGCCTGCCGATCGGCTGGTTGTGTTTCCGGCTGCGCGGGCCCTACTTCGCGATCGCAACGATCGCGACGGCGCAAGTCCTGATGCTGATCTTTCTGAAGTTCCGTGATTTTGCCTGGGGTGCCGAGGGTACCACCATCCCAAACCTCGGAAATTCTCCACTCATGATGCAGTTTGAAGGCAAGACCGGTTATTACTACGTGGCGCTCGGCTTGCTGGCGCTCGGGTTGGCGATCACCTACCGAATCGAGCGGTCGTGGATGGGGTATTACCTCGTTGCGATCGGAGAAGACGAGGACGCCGCCGAAGCGATCGGTGTGAATGCGCCGCGGGTCAAACGCGACATCTACATGATCAGCGCATTTCTTACCGCCTTGGCCGGCACGTTCTACACCCAATACATTTACTTCATCGATCCGGCGACGGCGTTTAGTTTCAGCGTGTCGATCGAAGCGGCCCTTGTCTCGATTGTTGGCGGCATCGGAACGCTATGGGGTCCGGTCATCGGAACCGTGCTGTTGGAGACAACATCGGCACTGCTCCAGAGCTGGCTTGGCAGTTCGACCGGCGGCGTGCAGTTGACTGTGTACAGCCTGATCCTGATGGCCGTGATCCTTTGGCGGCCGACCGGGATCATGGGCTTCATTACCGAAGCCTACGAACACTATGTCCGCGCCCACGGGGGTAGCGTAAAGGCGGTCCTCGATGCCTGAAGCGCTCACCATTCGTAACCTCAGCAAGCGGTTCGGTGGCTTGCGCGCCGTCCAGGATATCAGCTTTTCGGTAAACGAAGGGGAGACCGTCGCACTTATCGGACCGAATGGCGCGGGCAAGACGACAAGTTTCAATCTCATCACCGGCTACTATCGGCCCGACGCCGGGTCGGTATCCGCCTTCGGCCGTGAGATCGTGGGCCTGCGGCCGCATGACGTCTGCGTGTATGGGCTGGCGCGGACATTCCAGGTTGCCAAACCCTTTGGCGCGATGACCGTGTTGGCGAACGTCATGACAGGCGCATTTCTGCGCAACAAGAATACCGATGTTGCGCGCAAAAACGCCCGTGAGGCGATCGAGTTCGTCGGCCTGTCGGCCAAAGAGCACACACCAGCGCGCGATTTGACGACGATCGATCAGCGGCGACTCGAAATGGCGCGCGCTTTGGCGACGGAGCCGCGAATTCTCCTGCTCGATGAGGTCATGGCCGGGTTGAATCCGGCAGAGATCGACCAGGCAGTTGCGCTCGTAGAAAAACTTTCGAAGCGTGGATTAACTATCGTCATCGTCGAGCATGTGATGCGTGCCATTATGGCTGTCGCCCGTCATATCGTCGTGCTCGATCACGGACAGAAGATTGCCGAAGGCGGCCCCCAGGACATCGTGGCGAACCAAGAGGTAATTCGCGCCTACCTCGGCACCGGCTACGTGCATGCAGCGGCACCGGGAGAAGCCTAAGTGCTATCGCTTTCGGGAGTGAGCGCCAGTTACGGATCGGTCCCAGCTGTTGCCAACGTCAGCATCGAGGTTGGAGAGGGCGAAGCCGTCGGTCTCCTCGGTGCTAACGGGGCGGGTAAAAGCACGACGCTGCGCGCGATCTCGGGGCTTGTCCGGCTGACGTCGGGTACCATCAGTTTTCTGGGAACAAACATCGCTACGTTGCCGCCGTATAAGATCACCGAGCTCGGGATAGCGCACGTACCCGAGGGCCGTCAGGTATTTCCCGAAATGACCGTGCAAGAAAACCTTGAAATCGGGGCCTATGTGCCGCGCGCCAAGGTTGAACGCCACCAATCGCTTGATCTCGTATTCGGCATCTTTCCGGTATTGGCCGAGCGCCGCAAACAACTCGCGGGTACCATGAGCGGCGGTGAACAACAGATGCTTGCGGTCGGTCGCGGTCTGATGTTGAAGCCCCGGTTACTCATGCTCGACGAGCCGTCTTTAGGGCTTGCTCCTGTCGTGACCGATACAACTTTTGAGAAGATCCGGGAGATCCACGCCATGGGCACGGCGATTCTGCTGGTCGAGCAAAACGTGAGTCGGGCGCTGGGTTTGGTGCAGCGAGCCTATGTGCTGGAAAGCGGCAATGTGATCATGCACGGGTCAAGCGCCGAACTCGCGAACAACAAGCAAGTGCAGGCAGCTTACCTCGGGATGTAACCGGAGAAGCTGGTGGGGATTCATCTCAAAAAAACCCCGCCTTCCGGCGGGGTTAAGTTGGATGGGAGAGAGCCCGAAGGCTCGCGTCACGCAAACGCAACGCGGGGGAAATCTGGCGCTACGCCGGAATCCGCTCTTCGGCCTCTGTCGGCTCGCGCAGCACGTAGCCGCGGCCCCACACGGTCTCGATGTAGTTCTTGCCGGAGGATGCGTTGGCGAGCTTCTTGCGCAGCTTGCAGATGAACACGTCGATGATCTTGAGCTCCGGCTCGTCCATGCCGCCGTAGAGGTGGTTGAGGAACATTTCCTTGGTGAGCGTCGTCCCTTTGCGCAGGGAGAGCAGCTCCAGCATCTGATATTCCTTGCCCGTGAGATGGACGCGCTGACCGCCGACCTCGACCGTCTTGGTGTCGAGATTGACGACAAGATCGCCGGTGTTGATGACCGACTGGGCGTGGCCCTTGGAGCGACGAACGATCGCGTGAATGCGGGCGATCAGTTCATCCTTGTGGAACGGCTTGGTCATGTAGTCGTCGGCGCCGAAGCCGAGACCTTTGACCTTGTCCTCGATTCCGGCGAGGCCGGAAAGGATCAGGATGGGCGTCTTAACCTTTGAGACGCGTAGGGAGCGCAGAACCTCGAAACCCGACATATCGGGCAGGTTCAGGTCCAGCAGGATTATGTCGTAGTCGTAGAGTTTGCCGAGGTCGACACCCTCTTCGCCGAGATCCGTCGTATAGACGTTGAAACTCTCGGATTTGAGCATCAGCTCGATGGATTGTGCGGTCGCGCTGTCGTCTTCAATGAGTAGAACGCGCATTTAAGTCCCCTTCTCGCCGCAACCGGGCCCTGAGGTCACGCCGCTATGCTGCGGCGAGTATGAAAAAAACGCGGTGGGACAAACCGATTCGACACTATCTGGCCATGGTTAACAAAACCTGATTCTCCCATGCAAGCGTGCCGTAGGCAGAGGAGCCCGAATCGGCGTAAGATCTTGCCCGAGAGTGGTTTTTTGGCCACGTCCTGTCTAATGCCCTAGTTTAAGAGTCGGGCCTAACCGACTCTGGCGACTCGCCCCTTCCGTCCTGGCTGGGCGATTCTAAAGCCGTAGTCCCGTGGACGAATGACCCAATGATTAACGACGCGGGTAAACACCAAGTTAATGGAACCACCAGACCGGTAAGCCTAAGGGCCGGTTTATGGCGGCGCCTCTCTCAGTTCACTCCGGGACGGCCCGAAGGGTCGGGTCCGGAATCCGTACTCCGCAACCGTTGCGGCTTTTGGATTCCAGGCTCGCTTGCCTCGCTCGCGCCCCGGAACGCGGGAGCGAATCCATGAAGGCCCTGGCGGAGCAGATCGTCGATATTGACGGCGTCGAGATTTACGGACGCGTGGTCTCCGTGCGCGGGCTGATGGTGGAGGTCGCCGGGCCAATCCACGCCATGTCAGTCGGCGCGCGTCTGACCATCGAGACGGGGTCCGCCAGGACGATCCCGTGCGAGGTGGTCGGCTTCTCTGGCGGGCACGCACTTGCCATGCCGTTTGCCGCGCTCGACGGTGTGCGCCGTGGCTGTCGCGCTGTGGTATCCACTGCCGCCGGCACCATCCGCCCCTCAGAGCGTTGGCTCGGTCGCGTGGTCAACGCACGAGCCGAACCGATCGACGGGCAGGGGCCGCTTCCGCCGGGGCCCGCGCCTTATCCCTATCGCAATTCCCCGCCGCCGGCGCACGCGCGCCGCCGCGTCGGCGATCCGCTCGATCTCGGCGTGCGGGCGCTCAACACTTTCATCACTGTCTGCCGCGGCCAGCGCATGGGCATCTTTTCCGGATCGGGGGTCGGCAAGTCGGTGCTTTTGTCGATGCTGGCGCGCAACGTGTCGGCTGACATTTCCGTCATTGGCCTGGTCGGAGAACGCGGTCGCGAAGTGCAGGAGTTCTTGCAGGACGATCTCGGCCCCGCCGGTCTGGCACGCTCGGTCGTGGTCGTGTCCACTTCCGACGAGCCGGCATTGATGCGCCGTCAGGCGGCCTATCTGACGCTCGCCATCGCCGAATACTTCCGCGACCTCGGCAAAGATGTTCTCGTGCTGATGGATTCGGTCACGCGCTTTGCCATGGCGCAGCGCGAGATCGGTCTGTCCGCGGGCGAACCGCCGACGGCCAAGGGCTATACGCCCACCGTCTTTACCGAGTTGCCGCGTTTGTTGGAGCGAGCTGGACCCGGCACCGAGCAGGGTACAATTACCGGCATATTCAGCGTGCTGGTGGACGGCGACGACCACAATGAGCCGGTGGCGGATGCCGTCAGAGGTATCCTGGACGGCCACATCGTGATGGAGCGGGCGATCGCCGAGCGGGGGCGCTATCCGGCGATCAACATCCTCAAGTCGATATCCCGCACCATGCCGCGGGCGGCCGACCCGGCCTACCTGCCGGCTATTAATCGGGCCCGCCAGGTTATGGCCACATATGCCGACATGGAGGAACTAATCCGCCTTGGCGCCTACCGGACCGGTTCCAGCGCCGATGTGGATGAAGCCATTGCCCTGCACAAGCCGCTGGAGGGCTTCCTGTCCCAGCTTAAGGAAAAGTCAACGACTATGGCGGACGGATATCAGCGGCTAGAGCGAATTCTGCGGGGCGAAGAAACACAAAACTAACGTTATTGCGGCACAGTCGGCGGGAGTGGTCCAGAATGCGGGCCCGGTCCCGGCGGCATCGCCTAGCCGTGGCCGCGAATTCGGGGGCTTCGGGGAGTATTTAGTCGATGAAGTCACGCGAAACCCTTATCCGCCTGAAGAAGTTTCAGGTCGACGAAAAGCGGCGGAAGGTCGCCCAGATCGAGGCGATGATCGCCGAGTTCGATCGCATTGCCGGAGAGCTCGAGCGCGAGATCAAGGTCGAGCAAGACCGCGCCGGGATCCATGATCCGGCTCACTTCGCCTATCCGACCTATGCCAAGGCTGCGACCTCGCGGCGCGAGAATCTCAAGCACTCGACCGACGAGCTGCGCGTGCAGCTTGACGATGCCAAGGCCGCGCTCGGCGAGGCCTTCGAAGAGCTCAAGAAGGTCGAGATGCTGGACGAGCGCGATCAGCAGCGCGAGAAGGCCGAGGAGAATGCTCGCGAGCAAGCTGAGCTCGACCGCATTGCCGCCATGCGCTTCAACACCGGCGGCGCGCCAGCGTAACATCATAGTTTCGCAATTTATTGCGGCGCCAGCGACGGTGCCGCTCTGGTTTGTGACGAACCGGTTGTTGCGATCCAGATTCCCGCAAAGACCGCGATCAGCCCGCCCACCAGATTAAGCGTTATCGGCTCGCCGACCAACTGGGTCGCCAATAGTCCGGCGGCGATCGGGTTAATGGTCATGGTATTGGCCACCAGCGTCGGCGTTGTGCGCTGCAACGCCAATACCCACAGGATGAAGGCCAGCGCGCCTCCGCAAACGCCAAGATAGATTCCGGCGATCCACTGTGGGGCGCCGAAGCTGGCAAGCACGGCGACACGGCCGCTCAAGGCATCGATCGTGAAAAGCACCACGGCGCCTGCACCCATACCGACGCACAGAAATCCTAGCGCGCTCGAACGTTGGATAAAACGTCGTGACCACACGTTATAAAATGCCATGCACAGGACCGCGCCGGCCATGATCAATTCGCCGCGCCAGGCACCTTCGGGCGCTGCGCCAAGGCCGGACGCCAGCGCTGTAAATACGCCGAGCATAGCAATGGAGACGCCGAGCGACTTGCGCACGGTCAATTGCTCGATGCGAAGGATCGCAGCGACGACCATGGTTTGCAGCGGCAGAGTAGAAAGGGCCAGGCTTGCGCGCGCAGCGGTCGTGTACGCGACAGCAATATTGTAGAACACGAAAAATAATCCGAAAAAACAAATGCCGAGAACGGAGACAGCCAGCCAATCGGAGCGCGGCGGCAGCTTCGACCGCAGCATCAGTGTGACTGGCAGAACAATAAGAAACCCGATGCCCCACCTCAAAAGCGCGAGGGTCAGCGGATCGGCATTGCCCACGAGATAGCGTGTAACAGCGGCCGCCGATCCCCCAAGGCAGCTCGATGCGAGTGCGATCAACACGCCTATTGTGTTGTCCATCGCCGTTTGTCCCACCAAACCAAGCTTCGCTCGGGCTGAAGTTTCGGAAGCAATTATGTAGGGCAAACGGGTTGAGGTGAAGCTGCGCGGGGGGCGAACTTTCGCAAGACTTTGAGGTGTGTACGAGCGAGAGCGGCGCCGATTGAGGCTCGCCAGCATGTTAGATACCATCTAACAAAACCGCGGCTCTGCTTTAATGACAGACTGACGCCGCTGCGATGTACTTTGCCTCGGCGCAACTTAGCCTTGTTTCGCCATTTCTGACCGGGACGCTTCTCCTCCAACCTCACGTTGCGGCAAACCCAGATGATGGCAAAAAAATCTCCGAACCCCACAGACAAGTATGTCGGTTCCCGCGTGCGCATGCGCCGGCTGATGCTGGGAATGAGTCAGGAAAAGCTCGGCGAAAAGCTTGGGCTTACTTTCCAGCAGGTTCAAAAATACGAGAAGGGAACCAACCGCATCGGCGCGAGCCGGTTGCAGCACATCTCCCAAATTCTAAAGGTGCCGGTGGCTTTCTTTTTTGACGGGGTCATGGGCCCCGGCAAGCAGGCCGAGGACGGGTCGACAAAGGCACCGGTCGCCGATTACGTCTCCGATTTCCTGTCGAGCTCCGATGGTCTGGCGTTGACCAAAGCCTTTACGAATATCAAAGATTCGAAGCTGCGCCGCCGGGTCGTTGATCTGGTTGAGGAAATTGCCGGAGATCAGCGGTAACTATCTCCGGTCGGCTTCGCAATCCTAAAACGCCGCCGCCATGTCGCGCGCGCCTTGTGCCTGCGCGCCGTGGCTCATTTTGCTTTCGATGTCGGCAATGAGATTGGCAACCACGCCCGTGCGTCGCGCTACCGGATTGCGTTCGTAGCCTTGCTGCTGGAAGAAATTTGCGGTCGGAACGTGTGCTCGTAACGCCGGCGGCATCGTTACCATGTCGAGGCCGGTGCCGTCGCCAGTCAGGTTCATCAATTCGAGCTCGGCGGCGGTGAGCGGCGCCATATAGCCCTTGGCGCGCGCAAAACGCACCGAATTGATGAGCTTCTGCGCCTGCAATAGCGGGCCTATATCGATGTCGAGCACGGCCGCGTGGATTCCGTAACCGCCCGCCGTGGTTTTCGCCAGCCGGTCCTGCTCGCTCCATCGTTCCGGCACGGAGCGGCTGAAGGCGATCATGCGCTTGAGCGCGTCAATCTTGCGCTCCATTGCAAGCTTTGAACTGCCGCTGAGGGTATTGGCCCTTTGTCGCAACACTCCAGCAATACGGCCACCATGCTCCGCCAAAAGCGACACCGAATTCGTGCTGAGTAACTGATTGTAACCGATCGCCGGCGAGATCGCGCGCGCGCCGGGCCGGTAGGGAACGAGTCCGGCTTGCCAAGTCATATGCGCCATTGCCGCCGGTTTCGAAGGCATAGACGCCAACAATCTGGTCGCGTGTGAGTCCGGCGGTGAGCGCGGCGCGCGCGTAGGCACGCTTGAAGTCGAGATCGCTGGCCGGCCTTTCCGGCACGAAGCCAAATTGCTCGACGGCATTCTGGAGAAAATCGGCGACCACTGGAATTTCTGGCCGCTCCGGCGGCGGCTGGGCGGGCGCGAGAGGATCGATAGGCCGTGACGGCCCGGTATAGAGTGGTGGCTGAGTGAGTACGTAGTCGTCGACCCCTATCGGCAGATGGTCGCGGCGCTTCGCATTGCGCGCGCGCCGCTTTTCCGCAATCGCATCCCAATAGGCCGACGCTTCCGCATCATATGTGGCGCGCGCTGCCTGATATTGCGCGAGCCTGGCCTGATACTCGGCATTCGTGGGGCCCGCCGGCACGCTCTGGGCGTGAACGGACGGCGCGGCCATAAGAAAGGCGGCAGCGAGCAGGATCAGTCCGGAGTTTAGCGAACGGGGCTGCATGGCGGCTGTTGTCGGTCATTTTGCTTGATTCGACCACTTCATGAAAAACGCGCCGCAAAATGCGGCGCGCCAGCAGGGGAGGCTCAATTCTTGGCGGCGATTTAACGGACGGTCGGACCGCTGCGGTCAGTGAACACCACCGGGCCGCCAGCCTTGATAACGGTCGGGGTTTGCGCGGTCATGATATCCGTGCCGAGATTGAGTTCGCGCGCCGAGATGCCGATCACGGCGATCATCAGCGCGGCTGCAAGACCGACCACCACGATCTTGAGATGGGTGGTGCGGTCTGCCGTATACAAAGACCAGTTCATGACGTCCTCCGGGGCTCTTACACCTTGGTCGACCCGTCCCCGCGAAAGGTTCACCCGTGTTTCGACCTGTTAACGTAGGTGCGTAGCGCCGGTTCCCAAGGGCGCATCACGGATCGTTGAAAATCGTTGAACAGCGGGGTTTGGGGGGAACAAACCGTCCGAAATGCCTCCCGGGGGCTCTTGGGCCCCAGTGGCCCGGCCGGCGGTGGCCTAGATGCTGCCGACGGTTTTGAGGCGGGCGCGGGGGTGAATTTCGCCCTGCGAGAGGACTGGCGTCTGTGCCCGGAAGCGCTCGACTATGCCGCGGACGAATGGCCGGATATTCGACGAGGTCACCAGGACCGGTGCCTCACCCTCGCGAGCGGCCTCTTCGAAACGTTCGCGGACCAACGTGATAAATTCCGATAGGCGCGATGGCTGCATCGCCAGCTGCCGTTCGTCGCCTTGTCCGACCAGCGACTCGGCAAAGGCCTGCTCCCATTTGGCTGACAGCGCGATCAGCGGCAGATAGCCACCTTGGCTGGTGTATTGGGCGCATAGTTGGCGCGACAAACGCGCGCGCACATGCTCGGTTAGCGTCACCGGATTGCGTGAACCGGCGATGCCGTCGGCGATGCCTTCGAGAATCGTAGCGAGATCGCGGATCGAGACGCGTTCGGCTAGCAGGATCTGCAACACGCGCTGGATACCGGAAACGGTTATCAGGTTTGGCACCAGATCCTTGACCAGGTCGGCCTGCTCCTTTGGCAGCTCCTTGAGGAGTTTCTGTACTTCGCCGTAGGAGAGCAACTCCGCCATGTTGCTCTTGAGCAGTTCGGTCAAATGCGTGGACAGCACGGTGGCGGCGTCGACCACCGTGTAGCCTTTCATCGAAGCTTCTTCCTTGAGCGCGCCGTCGATCCAGGTCGCCGGTAACCCGAACGTCGGCTCGGTGGTGTGAGTGCCGGCCAGCTTCACCTGACCGCCGGCGGGATCCATGACCATGAACTGGCCCGCCCAGACCTTGCCGCTGCCGGCTTCAACTTCCTTGATCTTGATGACATAGGCGTTGGCGTCGAGTTGCACGTTGTCGAGTATGCGCACGGCCGGCATTACAAAGCCCATGTCGACTGCGAGCGAGCGCCGCAGGGCCTTGATTTGTTCGGTGAGACGGTCGGATCCGTCGGGCGCGTTTACGAGCGGCAACAACGCGTAGCCGAGCTCTACTTTCAGATCGTCGATCTTGAGTGCCGTGGCAATGGGCTCGTCCGCACCCTCGGCCTTGGCTGCAGTTTCGGTTGCTTTTGCCTCCGCGGCGGCGGTGAGCCTCGTACGCTTGTCGATGATGAAAGCGATCGCGCTGGCGCCGCTGCCGAGTGCCAGGAACGGAATCATCGGAATTCCGGGGAGGAGAGCCATCACCAGCATCACGGCTCCCGACATGCCGAGAGCCTTGGGGTAACCGGAGAGCTGCTTGAGCAGCGCCTTATCGGCGGCGCCGGAAACGCCGGCTTTCGACACGAGCAGGCCGGCGGCGGTGGAGACAATCAGCGCCGGCACCTGCGTCACCAGGCCGTCACCGACGGTGAGGATCGTATAGGAATGCGCCGCATCGGCGAACGAAAGGCCTTGCTGGGCGATACCGATGATCATGCCGCCGATGACATTGATGAACACCACCAGCAGGCCGGCGATGGCATCGCCGCGCACAAACTTCGAGGCGCCGTCCATGGCGCCGAAGAAGCCGCCTTCATCTTCCAACTTCTGCCGTCGTCGTCGCGCTTCCTTCTCGTCGATAAGCCCGGCGGAGAGGTCGGCGTCGATCGCCATCTGCTTGCCCGGCATGGCGTCCAGGTGAAAGCGGGCGGCCACTTCCGCGATGCGGCCGGAACCTTTGGTGATGACCACGAAGTTCACGATGACGAGGATCGTGAACACGATGATGCCGATCACGAAGTTACCGCTCATCACGAAATTGCCGAATGCTTCGATCACGTGACCGGCAGCATCCGTGCCTTCGTGCCCGTGCGAGAGGATCAGGCGCGTCGAGGCGAGATTGAGCGCGAGCCGGAGCATGGTCGCGATCAGCAGCACGGTCGGGAACGAGGAAAATTCGAGCGGGGTGTGAATGAACAACGCCGTCATCAGGATCAGTATCGAAAAGATGATCGAGATTGCCAGCGAGAAATCCAGCAGCAACGGCGGCAGCGGCAGAATGAGCACCACCAGGATGGTGAGCACGCCGATGGCGAGCGCGAGGTCACCGCGCTTGAAGAATGCGCCGATGTCGCCGAGGCCGGGTAACTTGATGCCGCCGACGCTGGGCGCCGGTGCGGCGGTGATGTCGCTCATGCCTGCTACGGACCGCCATTCCCCGGGCGGTGCGGACGCGAAGACAATACAGAGGTCATCAAACCGGAAGCGGGCACCATTGACGGTGCCTGAGTAGAGAGCCGCGGTGGGTCAATACCCCTTCCCCGGCAATATTTGCCCATTTTATGGTTAGCGTGCGGTTAACGAACCTGCGCCAGGAGGACGAAAATACCTCGCTAGATCAGCTTCTGGCTTTGTGCGCGTGACGTTGCTCAGGGCCGTTGCGCCTTGGTTGCTCTTGCGAAAACGAAAGTCCTCTCCCGGGGAGAGGGAGAGGACCTCCAGAGGCGCTTTCAGGGCGCCGGTTGCCGAACTTCGGGGACGATTAGCCCGGCAACAGCACGGTGTCGATCACGTGGATGACGCCGTTTGACTGCATCACGTTGCGGATGGTGACTTGAGCGGAATCGCCCTTGGCATCCCAAATCCACAGCTTGCCATCCTTCTCGGCGAAGGTGAGATCGGCGCCCTCGACGGTCTTGAGCATGGCCTTGCCGTTGCCGGCCTTGACCTTCTCCATCAAGTCTTTGGCCGTCAGACGTCCAGCCACGACGTGATAGGTGAGCACGTTGGTGAGCGTTTTTTTGTTCTCTGGCTTGAGCAAGGTGTCGACCGTGCCGGCCGGCAGCTTGGCGAATGCATCGTTGGTCGGCGCGAACACTGTGAACGGGCCGGGAGATTGTAGCGTGTCAACGAGGCCGGCGGCCTTCACGGCGGCGACCAGTGTAGTGTGGTCTTTTGAATTCACCGCGTTCTGGACAATGTTCTTGGATGGATACATCGGCGCTCCGCCGACGGTGACGGTCTTTTCCTTCATTTGCGCGAAAGCCGGGCCTATCCCGCCGAGGCTGACTGCGAGCGCCGCTGCGGCAAAACCGGCCAGGGCGACGTTGACGATGCGTTTCATGGCTATAACTCCGCTGCTCTGTATGACGTCCCCATGCCGGAGACGTCGAAGCTACGGAGGCACCGCGCCCGGAGATGCACGCTCACAGAGACGTGAGCTTACCGGTGGCGATCACAGGTCCGGTCGGCAGGCCGGTTGTTGACCCACCTGGCGGCTCAAGCGAAACGGCCAGGACAGCATCACCCTTCGCGAAGGCCGCGAACTCGGCTGGGAGGGTGAGCGTTACGGTCTGGTCAGCACGCAACAAACCAACCGGACGCGGCTTGCCGTCTGCCGGGATGAGCCACAGTTCGGGAACGCGCGTTGGGTCGGCACTAAAGGCCGCCGGCACGACCGCGACAGTTCCGCGTCTGGCATCGATGGTTGCCACGAAATGGCGGTGGCCGCCGCCTTCGATGCTGGCGACGAGAGGCTGTTGTTGCGCAATCGAGCCCAGGTAGATCAGTGCTGTGAGGCAGGCCGCAGCGAGCGCGCCCGCCGCGAAGCTGAACCCGCGCCAGAAAGTGAGGCTGTGCCACAATCCGCCACCCTGTGCTTGCGCAGGCAGGGCGACAGCAATGCGATCCCATACCTGGGGCGGCGGGGCGACTTCGACAATTTCCGCGGTCCATGGGGCAAGGCGCTGCTCCCACTCCGCCACCAGCCGCGCGAAGGTCCGCTCGCGTGCGATGCGCTGTTCGGCTGCCGCGCGATCCGCGCTTGCGAGCACGCCAAGCGCATACTCGGCGGCGAGCAGTTCGTCCTCGGGCAGGCTCCTATGGTCAAAGGTGTCGGTCATTGCTCGAGGCATGCTTTCAGCTTGATCAGCGCGCGCCTAATCCAGCTCTTCATGGTGCCGAGTGGCACATTCATGCGTGCAGCCAGATCCTCGTAAGTGTTGCCGTCAAAAAATGCGCCGCGCAGCGCTGCGCGCTCGCGCAAAGCGAGCCCGTCGAGGCAGCCGTGCAGGCGGGCGCGCTCCTGCGCGCCTTCCAGAGCGCTGTCGGCACCGCCGGCCGTATCGGCGATCTCCGCAGCGGCGTCGATCGGGTCCATTTTGCGGTTCTGGCGGCTTGCACGTAGCCGATCGATCGAACGGTTGCGGGCTATCGCTATCAGCCAGGTCATCGGGCTTGCCCGGCTGGCGTCGAAATCGGCGGCCTTGCGCCACACGGTCACATAAACCTCCTGCAGCACGTCCTCCGCCTCGCCGCGCTCACCCAAGATACGAAGGCAGACGCCAAAAAGCTTCGCTGAGGTGAGCCGATACACAGTTTGCAGGGCCGCGCGGTCGCCAGCCGGAATCCGGCCTAGCGCGGCGGCGATCAGGCTGCGGTTGGCATCAAGGTCCATCGCGACGGGCTTATGGTCTGTTTCGCAGCCAACTCTAGGGCTTTGCCGAGACAGCGACAATTACGGCGTGGTCAGTCGTCGAGCGGCGGAAATTCATGCCGCTTGTCAGGTCCCAGCGGCAGGGGGTCGACACGCGTGACGGCCGCTAAATCGAGGTCGCCATAGAGATGTGGAAACAATGTGCCACCCCGCGACGGTTCCCATACCAAACGATCACCCAACTTAGCGGCGTCAACACGTACCAGGAGCAAGTCGCTTTGGCCGCCGAAATGCTTTGCAGCGGTTTCTGCGACCTGTGCGCCGGTGGATAGATGGATGAACCCGTCACGGTGGTCTACTTCCGAGCCACGAAACACGCCGGCGCGTTCAGCCTCCCTCCATAGCGGGACGGGACAAATTTTATAGAGGATTGTCACCGTGTGAGGAGCGGATCGGGCCCGTATTGGTTCGGTCCGGATGTACCGCGCAGGAAACCGAGTTCGACAAGCGCCCAGATCGAGACCGCAGCGGACGCGAGTTCGAAGATGAGAGACGAACCAATCATCCTTCCGAGGCCTTCGAGCAGTGGCGGCACCAGATAGAACCCGAGCAGCCACCAGCTGCTTTTGTCGCGGTCATGCAATCTCTTGATGCCAACCGCGATGCCGGAGACGACCAATGCTACGAAAACGATACCGACAAACAGCAGAAACAGCGTGCTGAAGTTGAAAAAGAATCCCAGTCCAACGACCGCGATCATTATCGACGTGTATACGATCGCAGCAATCCAGTACTTGGCGCGATTGATGCGGCCTCCAAAGCCGAACAATAGCGGACCGAGATAGGAATTCATGGCTTAGGCCGCGCCTTTGAGTTCCGAGCCGCCATGAGGTGGCGGGATTGGCGAGCCGCCAGCCGCGTATTCGTTGAGCTTGTTGCGTAGCGTCCGGATCGAAATGCCGAGAATGTTCGCGGCATGGGTACGGTTGCCAAGGCAGTGCTTGAGCGTTTCCAAGATCAGGTCGCGCTCGACTTCGGCCACCGTGCGGCCGACCAGGTTACGGGTGACCTGCTCGGCGGCTATGGCCGCATGGGCGGCAACGTCGGTGCCGCGCGCCTGGTCGAGCCGTGCGCCGTCGGGCGACAGAATACCGTCGACGCCAATCTCCGCGCCGCTCGAAAGCAGCACCGCGCGATGCAGCGTGTTCTCCAGTTCGCGCACATTGCCTGGCCAACGGTTGATGTTGAGCGCCCGGCGTGCCTCCGTTGAGAGCGGGCGCAAAGCCAACCCATTGAGCTGCGAATATTTCTTGATGAAATAGTGCGCCAACTCACCGATATCGGCGGTCCGCTCGCGCAAAGGCGGAATCTTCAGATTGACTACGTTGAGGCGGAACAGCAAATCCTCGCGAAACTTGCCCTCGCGCACCGCGTCGGTGAGATTGCGATTCGATGTTGCGATGATGCGGATATCGACCGGAACGGGCCGGCTGCCGCCGACACGATCGATGACGCGCTCCTGAATAGCCCGCAATAATTTGGCCTGGAGCCGCACGTCCATCTCGGAAATCTCGTCGAGCAGCAGCGTGCCGCCATTCGCTTCTTCAAACTTGCCAATGCGGCGGGCGAGCGCGCCGGTAAAAGAGCCCTTCTCGTGGCCGAACAATTCTGATTCGAGCAGGTTTTCCGGTATTGCCGCACAGTTGACGGTGATGAAAGGCTTCTTCGAACGCGTGCTGCGGCCGTGCACGAAGCGCGCCAGTACTTCCTTACCCGTGCCGCTTTCACCCGTGATGAGCACCGAGGCGTCGGATCCGGCAATCTGTTGGGCAAGTTTGACAACTTTCGCCATCGACTCGTCGCGATAGATCATCTCGCGGGTATCATTAGTAACGGCGGCAAGCACGGCAGCGATAAGATCGGGGTCCGGCGGCAGCGGGATATACTCTTTCGCGCCGGCGTGAATGGCGTTGACCGCCGCGCGCGCGTCGTTGGTGACGCCGCAGGCGACGATTGGCACATGGATGCGTTCAGCGTCGAGCCGTGTGACCAGATCACGGATGTCGAGGCTGACATCCACCATCAGCAGGTCGGCGCCACGGCCGGAGCGCAGGACGGCGAGCGCCTGCTCGTTGCTTTCGGCGTGAGTGACGTTGGCGCCCTTGTCCATTGCGATCTTGCTCGCCGTGGTGAGCTGGCCTCCGAGCGTGCCGACGATCAGGAGTCGCATGGATTAGCTCCGTATCATTCGAGAGAAATGGCAGATGACCGAGCGCATCAGTTATGGTCCGCCTTGATAATTTCCGTCATGGTCACGCCGAGCTTGTCTTCGACAAGTACGACTTCGCCGCGCGCCACCAGCCGGTTGTTGACATAGATGTCGATCGCTTCGCCGACCTTGCGGTCCAGCTCAAGCACCGCGCCGGGGCCGAGCTTGAGCAGATTGCCGACTTCCATATGAGCTCGGCCCAGTACGGCCGAGACCTGAACCGGAACGTCGAACACCGCTTCGAGGTCGGCTGCGCCCCGATTCACCGAATCCGGATCGGACGGCGCGAGGGGACCTGCGTCGGCGACCATTTGCACGTCGCCGGCGTTCTCGAGGTCGGGGAGCGGTACCTTGGTGTCGTCGTCACTCATTGATGCGATCTCCAGAAATTCTATGCAGCTGGCGCATTGCGCGCCGAGATGTAGCGGCCGACCATTTCGTCGATAGCGGAGGCTGTCGCCGACTGATCGCGGATGACACCGCCATCGGCCCATTCGATGCGGCAGTCGCCGGGCGCGAGGGACTCATCGGACATGACGGCAAGCCGCCCCTCGAAGCCGCGCGTGCGCGCGATCTCCTCGATCTTTTCCTTCGCGGTGTCGTAGATGTCCGCGCCGACGCGCACGGCGACGTGCGGGGTCGAGACCAGATGGTGAAAGCACTCGGTGGCGAGCGCGGAAATCTCCGCATACGGCTCCCGCGCAATCAAAGCGGGCGCGAGCTTGGCGGCGACCGCCACCGCCACTTCAACCGCTTCAGTTTCTAGCCGTGTTTCAATCGATGTGAGCGCAGCGTCGAGCCGGCCCAGGCCGTCGGCTATCACCGCGAGAGCGGCCGCGATACGCTGAGCAGCTTCCTGTTGAGCCTGTTCTTCGCCGGCAGTAAAGCCGCTGCGATAGGCCTGCGACTCTGCGTCCGCACGCCGGCGCTCGTGCTCGACCATCGTGATGGTCGGCTTCTCGCCGGAGGCGAAGTCCTCATCGAACAAATATTTTGCCGTCGCTTTCATTCACTTTCCTTTGCGCATGGTCTTTTCCGAAAGCCATCTCCACTTTTCGGGATCATGCGCGCCTCAATAAATCAGCTCGTCTTCGCCGCGGCTCTTGGAGATCAGAATTTCACCCTTCGCTGCCAGGTCCTTGGCCACGTTCACCAGGAGTGCCTGCGCCTCGTCAACATCACGCAGCCGGACCGGGCCCATAGCCTGCATGTCTTCCACCAGCATCTTGGCGGCGCGGCTGGACATGTTGGTAAAGAAGAACTGCCGCACCGCTTCGTTGGCGCCCTTAAGCGCTACAGCGAGCTTGTCCTTGTCGATGTTGCGCATGAGCGTCTGCGCCGAGCCTGTATCGAGTTTGACCAGGTCGTCGAAGGTGAACATCAGAGCCTTGATGCGTTCGGCGGCGTCGCGGTTTTCTTCTTCCAGCGCAGTGAGGAAGCGCGTCTCGGTTTGCCGGTCGAAATTGTTGAATATTTCTGCCATCACCTCGTGAGCATCGCGGCGGCGTGTCTGGGAAAGGTTAGACATGAATTCGGTGCGCAGTGTCTGCTCGACGCGCTCGATTACTTCCTTCTGGACGGCCTCCATCTTCAGCATGCGGTTGACACAGTCGAGCGATAGCTCCTCGGGGAGAATAGAGAGGACGCGGGCGGCATGTTCAGGGCGTAGCTTTGAAAGCACCACGGCGACGGTCTGCGGGTATTCGTTCTTAAGGTAGTTCGCCAGGACCTCTTCCTGGACGTTGGCGAGCTTCTCCCACATGTTGCGGCCTGCGGGACCGCGGATCTCGTCCATGATGCCGCCGACGCGTTCAGCGGGCAGGTATTGTTTGAGCAGGCGCTCGGTGGCGTCGTAGTTGCCAAGCAAGGCACCGGAAGCCGACATTCGGCCGACGAATTCGAGCAGCAATTGTTCGACCGATTCAGCCTCGATCGTGCCGAGCGACGACATCACGATGGATATTTCGCGGAGTTCGTCATCATCGAGCAGGCCGAAGATCTTGGCGCCGTATTGCTCACCGAGCGATAGCATGAGTACCGCCGCGCGCTCGGGCCCTGTGAGCTTGCGGATGCGATCAGGAGTTTGCGGGCGGCGTGAGAGTTCGGCCATCAGTCCGCCGATGTCCTCGCGAACCCCTTTTTCCTTATCTTTCTTCTGCTCGGCATAAGCTGACGGCATGGCTTAGGCTGCATCCTCGTGGAGCCAGTTGCGGATAATGGAAACCGCCTCGTGCGGGTTCTTGTCGGCAAGTTCGCCGACCTTCTGCACAGATTGTGCGTGGACCTGCCCCTGGACCTTGGCGATATCAATCATCGCGGATGTGCGATTGGAGATGGCGACCGCTTCGTCGCCGCCGACGATTGAGACGTTGGGACCGCCGGTCGATGTGATGCTGCCGCCAACGCCAGGGATGCCCATGCCGCCGGCGACAGCCGCCTCGGGCGAAGGTGCAGCGACGGCGCCCGCCATGGCCTGGCCGGGCAGTACGCCTTCCGGCGTGATGATTCGGCGCACCAACGGGCGTACCACCATGAACATCACCACCAGACCGAGCAGAGCCATCACGCCGAGCTCTGCGCTCCGCATGATGTCTTCTTTCGTAAATTGTAGATAACTCATCCAGCCGGTTGGCTCATTGATCGGCGATGGCGTGGTTTCAGCGAACCGCAGATTGACCACTTCGACCTGATCGCCGCGCTTGGCATCGAATCCGATAGCCGAGCGCACCAGCGCCGCGATTCGGTCGATCTCGTCTTTCGACCGTGGCTGGTATGCAAGGTCGCCTTTGTCGTTCTTGGTGTAATTGCCATCGACCAACACGGCAGCCGAAATACGATTGACCCGTCCCGCTTCAATCACCTCGGTCTTGGTCGTGCGCGAAATTTCGTAGTTGACGATTTCTTCTGTCTTGCGACTCTGATCGCCTTTGCTGGCGCCGTCGGCCTGTTGTTTTCCCCCAGGCAGTTCGGTGCCCGCCGATACCGTGCCCTCTTTGTTGTCGCTGGTGGCCGACTGCTCCTCGCGGGTCTGGCTCGAGCGCAGCACGCGGCCGTCTGGATCGAATTTGTCCGAAGTCTGAGTGATCCGATTGACGTCGAAATCCGCATTGACTTGCACGCGCGCGTGGCCTGGGCCGACGACCGACGACACAATAGTTTCGACCTCGCTGCGCAAGCGACTTTCGTAGGCGAGCTTGCGCTCATCCGAGCTGACGCCGCCAAGGGGATTGTCCTGCGTTGCGCCGTCGGCGAGCAATCTGCCGGTTTCGTCGATGACGGAAACGCGTTCGGGCTTAAGACCGTTGACTGCGGTGGCAACCAGGTGCCGGACGGCTCGAACCTGTTGCGGCTCCAGCGCACCGCGTACTTTCAGCACGATCGAGGCCGAGGCATCGACTTTATCGCGTGAGAACAGCGGACGTTCCGGCAGGACCAGGTGCACGCGGGCCGCTTGCACTCGGTCGATGCTGCGAATGGTTCGGGCGAGTTCGCCTTCAAGCGCCCTCAGATGGTTGATGTTTTGGACGAAGGTCGTTGCGCCAAGCGCGTCGGTCTTGTCAAAAATTTCGTAGCCGACACCGCCGCCCTTGGGCAGCCCGGACTCGGCGAGTTTCATGCGCAGCCGGGCGACCTTGTCCTTGGGCACCATGATAATCGCGCCGTCGCTCTTGAGCTGATAGGGGACCGCCTGTCGCTCCAGGTCCTTGATGATCGAGGCGCTGTCCTCGACGGATAGGTCAGTGAACAACGGCACCATTTGCGGCGTCGTCATCTGGATCATCAGGAATGAGAAAAAGCCGATCAGGGTCAGCGTCACCGCGGCCATCGCCGCCATTCGCGCAGCACCCAGCGACTTCACAAAGTCGAAGAAACCTTGCACCGGTTTTATCCTGCCCGCAGGGGCGCGGAGTGCGCGCCTCACCCGGCAAGATTTGCCCAGTTTAAGGTTAGCGTCCGGTTAATTCCGCCAGCGGGTTGCACGAAAGAAATACGCGACGCGGGAAGCCGACGCGAATGAAATCACCGGCGCACGGCGCCGGCGTTCACGGGCAGGCGAGGGGGAGCTTACTGGCGGTACTGTTGAATGCGCGTCGTGCGCAGGCCGGCGAGGCCGTGCTGGTCGATCGAGTACTGCCAGGAGAGGAATTCCTCGACCGTAAGGGTATATCGCGCACAGGCCTCTTCAAGCGACAACAGGCCACCACGGACCGCGGCGACCACCTCTGCCTTTCGGCGGATGACCCAGCGCTTGGTTGTCGGCGGTGGCAGATCCGCAATGGTCAGCGGACTACCATCTGGCCCGATCACATATTTGACCCTCGGGCGATGGGGTTCGGTCATTGGTACACTCACAAAACAAGCTCGACTGACAGGTACTATGGAAAACCTACAAGCCGCGGCTTAAAATTTGACTAAGCATGGCAAATGCATCGGGCAATGTTTGCCCGGTTCCCGCTAACCTTTTGGTTACAGATGGGCCGAGCGGCTTTGCCCTGGCTTCACCTGCGGCGGTGCATTAACGGCCAGTAATAGGGGCGCGCCGGCTATCCTTGCCGTTTGCGCCCGTTAAAAGCTCCTTACCCGCTTACGGTCACGAGGACCGCCGGACGATCCGCTTGATCTTGTCGAGCGTGTAGTTTTGCCCGTTGATCGATAGCTGTGGCGGGTCTTGTGTCAGGTCGACCGAATCCACGGTCGCCTGCACCTCGGTTGAAATGGCGACCGATTGATTGTTGGCGTCTACCGCTGTGGCAGTGAGCGTGTAGCTGCCGTCAGGCCAGATCCGCCCGTCGTTGCCGCGGCCATTCCAGATGAAGTTCTGTGCGCCCGGATTTACCGCGACGGTACCGGTGAAGGCATTTTGGCCTGTAGAATCCTTGATGGTGACGGTGGCGGTCGAGGGCTTTGTGACGTTGAGGTTCCAGTTGGCGGTGCCGCCGGTTAGCTGCGCGGTCGAACCATCCACCACTACCGTCGCGCCGACATAAGCGAGCGCTGTCGTCGCTTGCGCGCTCTTTTCCAGCGATACCAGGCTCGAGAGTTGATCATTGGACTTCATCTGTTGCTCGACCTGCGCGAACTCCACCAGTTGCTGAGTGAATTGATTGGTGTCGAGTGGATCGAGCGGATTTTGATTTTTCAGCTGCGTTGTCAGCAATTGTAGGAAAGTGGTAAAATTGCTGGCAATTTCTGTTTTGTCGAGCGCGCTCGACACAGAGCTGGCGCCGGTGGTGGTAGTTGTGGAAGCGGGAGTGATCGTCGTCATGACTGGTCCTCAAACGCGAATATCGAGGCCGCCGCCTTGTCCGGCGAGACGGCCATAATTCTGCGGGATTACATCGATCGACGGTAGCGTTTCGTCCTTCACCACAAGCTGCGCGGTATCGGAGCCGCCACCTGTTTGCTGCTGATTCATGGATTGGTCGCGCAGCGAGAATTGCAGCCCATTGTCGGCCGTTTTTAAACCCGCATCCTGCAAGGCGCGTTCAAGACCTGAGGCATCGCGACGCAGCAGATCGAGTGTGTCGGCGCGATCGACGGTCAGGCGCGACGTCACGTTGCCATCGCGGTCTACATCAAGCCGAACCTCGATGCGGCCAAGTTCCGGCGGATCAAGCCGAATCTCAAAACAATTCTTGCCCGCCATCGCCTTGCCTGCGATTTCGATTGCGATGCCTGCTAGTGGAACGAGGCCTGCCTGTGGCCCGGGTTGCGTGATGAGTGCCACCGGCGCGGCCGCAATGGGCGTAGTATCCGTGGGCCCAGTGACGGCAGTCGAGGGCGTGGCGGTATCAGCCGCGACCGTCGAGGCCGCGACATTGGCGTCGCCAGAAATCGAAGCTGGGGTGTCAGCGCTACCACGATGGCCGTTGGTTGGGATCTCACCGCGCGCCTGGGCAACGCGATCCTTATCGTCGTCGCTTGCTGCAGCGAACTGCGGTTTGTCCACGCGCGGCTGCGGCGTCACTTTCGCTGTCGTCTGCCAATCGTTCGTTGTTTCACCCGTTGATGCGTTCGCGTCGACTTGCGTTTCGACATCGGCCTTCGTTTCAGCGTCAGTTTGTTTTCCGGTACTGGCTTTCGGCGCCGTAGGGTCGAAACCCTTCAGGTTAGGTGTGCTGTCCGCAACAATCGCGGATAAATCCAGGGCCTGGTTATTGGGACTGGGCGTGGGTCCTTGATTGGGCGTCGGAACAGGTGCCACCGCGGCTGCATCGGTTGCGATGATGGTCTGAATATTGTTGGTCGGCGGCGCGATTGTTGGATTGTCGGTTTTCGGCCCGTCGAGCGGTTTGTCGTCGTTGTCCGCTTGTTTGATACCTTCGGAGGCGACAGCGGCCGTCTTGGCGTTCACATCCGCCTTTTCGCCAGCGACTGGCTTCGCGTCATCGCCCGGTTTGCTGATGGGGTCGGCGTCATCGGCCTTCGTCGTGGAGGTGTCATCTTTTGCTGCTGCTGCTGACTTGCCGTCATTGGTTTGCGCAGGTGCTTGCGTGTTGTCGGCAGGCGCGGCTCTGTTTTCTGGGGGTGGGGGCGTTGGTTGGTCTACAGCCTGCGTGTTGTCATCGAGCAGGCTCTCGAACGGTGAGGGCGCGCGATCGGGCTGCTGGGCCGGGCGGGCCAGACGCGGCAAATCATGGGCGTGGATATTCGGGTCGAACGCAACTGACGGCACTGTGGCACCTCCGGGGATTTCCGGCGCTTGACGTGCAATCGTCAGGCCAGCCTTTGGAAGGCCAAATTCGTCTTTCGATTCAGTCCTTTGCAGATCGGCCGCGAGGCGGCACGTGCGTGTACCCCGGCACTGATAACAGGCAAGCGGCAGATTCTGCCGGGTCCTGCCCTCGCATTGCGCGCCCTCGGCCGCCACCTATAGTAAGAAGCACCATGCCCAATAGCCTCGATCTAGACCGTCGGCCTGAAAACACACGCGTTGTCGTCGCCATGTCCGGCGGCGTCAATTCGTCGGTAACGGCCGCCTTGCTCAAGGCGGAGGGCTACGACGTGGTCGGGGTGACATTGCAACTTTACGATCACGGTGCAGCAATCCACCGGAAAGGTGCCTGCTGCGCAGGCCAGGACATTTATGACGCTCGCAGCGTTGCAGAGCGCATTGGTATTCCGCATTACGTGCTCGACTACGAGAGTCGCTTCAAGGAGGCGGTGATCGACCGCTTCGCCGAGAGCTACATCCACGGCGAGACACCGGTGCCCTGTGTCGATTGCAATATGTCGATCAAGTTCCACGATTTGCTTATCACTGCGCGCGAGCTCGGCGCCGAGGTGTTGGCCACTGGACACTACGTCGCTTCGCGGCCTTTGGCCGGGGGCGGGCGCGCGCTTTATCGCGCGCGAGAGGACGAGCGTGACCAGAGTTATTTCCTTTTCGGCACCACGCGTGAACAGCTTGACATTCTGCGCTTCCCGCTTGGCGAGCGCACCAAGATGCAGACGCGCGAACTCGCCCGCCGCTTCGGCCTGGCCATTGCGGACAAGCAGGACAGTCAGGATATTTGCTTCGTGCCGTCCGGCCACTACGCCGACATGATCGAACGTCTGAAGCCCGGTGCGGCCGAGGCCGGCGACATCGTCGATCTCGACGGCAAGGTGCTCGGCAAGCATGCCGGTATTATTCATTTTACCGTCGGTCAGCGCCGCGGCCTGGGGATCGCAACCGGTGCCCCGCTTTACGTGGTCCGGCTCGACGCAGAGCGCCGCCGCGTAATGGTCGGCCCGCGTGAAGCGTTGCGCATGAGCCGCATCGTGCTGCGCGACGTTAATTGGATAGGTGAAGGCTCGCTCGATGAGGCGCTGGCCGACGACCGTCGTGAGGTATTCGTAAAGGTGCGCTCAACCCGTCCGCCGCAAGCAGCCTGGCTACGGCATGGTGTCAACGGCTGCGAAGTTGAGTTGGTCGATGGCGAGCATGGCGTGTCACCCGGCCAAGCCTGCGTGTTCTACGACGCCGGCGAGGGCCAGGCTCGCGTGCTTGGTGGCGGATTCATCAAGAGTGCGGTCGCAGCGACGGATTTCCAGCGTGCCGAAAAGCAGGTAGCAGCGCCGGCGATGCGCGGTTAGGTGCGGCCGCATGGGGGCTGACATCGACAAATCGAGCGTCGAACGTGCCTATGCGCGATGGGCGCCCGTCTATGATCTGGTATTCGGTGCAGTGTTCGATGCTGGCCGGCGTGCCGCAATCCTCGCCGCCGAGCAGGCATGCGGGTCAGCCGGCGGGCGTATTCTCGAGGTCGGCGTCGGCACCGGAATTTCGCTACCCGACTACGCACGAAAAAACCGGCTGGTCGGCATCGATCTATCCGAACCGATGCTGCGCAAGGCGCATGAGCGCGTCGCCGAACACAGGCTCAGCAACGTCGAGGCGCTGGCAGTGATGGATGCTGCGCGGATGGCGCTACCGGATCGCTCCTTCGACGTCGTCGTGGCTCAATTCGTGATTACCGCGGTGCCTAAACCCGAAGCCACCCTCGATGAATTTGCACGAGTGATCCGCCCCGGCGGCGAGATCGTGCTCGTCAACCACATAGGCGCGGAGGCGGGCCCGCGTCGCGTTTTTGAGCTTTGCTTTGCTCCGATTGCGCGCAAGCTCGGCTGGCGGCCGGAATTCCGCTTCGGCCGGCTTGCCGATTGGGCTGCGGGCCATGGTGCCATACAACTCATCGAGCACCGGCCAATGCCGCCGCTTGGCCACTTTTCACTGATCCGCTTTGAGCGGCTGGCCGACAAACTGGCGTGATGGAACTCCCGCTCCTGCCTGGCCGTTATGGCCGGTGGCTGCATGTAATACACGCGCGAAAAGGTAGCGTGCGATGGTCCGCAAAATCCACAGCTTCGGGCTGACGGTTTTGGCATTGCTGCTGCCGGTTCTTGCGTCGGCTCAGGCTCCGCCGCGGACCAAAATGCCGATTGCACCCAAGAGCGAGCAGCTTGATCCGAATGCATGTGCGTCTTCGGATACGCAAGCCACGGTCGGGAAGGGCGGGGAAGCCGACACTCAGCAGCACGACGCAACGGGAAATTTAAGCGACAAACTCGCGCGTTCCGGCGGTGTGATCTGCCCGCCCGAACATGTCGATCCGGAGATCAAACAGCCGACCCCGCCGGGCGGCGTCATGCCTGTGATCCCGCCGCCCGGCAGCCCGGGCGGAGACCAGTCTATTCAGCCGAAGTGACCGTGCGGGAACGGGTTTTCGCCCGCTTGCTTGACAGTGTTTGCCGCCCCTCCCTATATCGCGCTCATTCCGGCACGTTGTTTTCGGAATGGCGGGGTAGCTCAGCTGGTTAGAGCAGCGGAATCATAATCCGGAGGTCGGGGGTTCGAGTCCCTCCCCCGCTACCAAAATCTGATCTCCGGCGATCGACCATCACAAACAGGCCCAAGTCACGCCCAAGTCACGTGTGCGCACGCCGGTTTGGGACGTTGTCACATCCCCATCACAAGCTTGTCAGGCCGCAATGAGATGGCAATTCGAGGTTGCTCCGGCCAACATGCGATGGAACAATCACATCCATAGATAGTCGTAATCCGTACGTACATTGACTGCCGAAGCCCTTTGTATAGTCACGGAGGCTCTCCATGGCGCGCACCGCAATCTCGCCGGCCCCGCGCACCGGGGCGGCGAAGCCGAAGCGTCCCCTGGATGAGGTTCGCGGGCATTGGCTGCGAGCTTTCCGCCGCGTACGCGCGGAGACCGAGGCTCGAGCGTCCCCTCTGTCGGCTGAAGATCAGATTGTGCAGTCGATGGCGGATGCCAGCCCAACCAAATGGCACCGCGCCCACGTGACCTGGTTTTTCGAGCAGTTCCTGCTCGTGGCGCACGACCCATCCTACAAGATTTTCGACCAGCGCTTCCCCTTTCTGTTCAATTCCTACTACGTCGCAGCCGGTCCACGACATGCGCGGCCGCAGCGCGGCCTGATCACGCGACCGGATGGCGAGGATGTCAGCGCGTATCGCGCGCATGTTGATGCGGCGGTCGAGCGGCTGATCGAAAAGGTTCCGGAAGCGGAGGCCGAGCGTGTTTTCGCGATCGTTGAAATTGGACTGCATCACGAGCAGCAACATCAGGAATTGCTAATCACCGACATTTTGCATGCCTTCGCGCAGAACCCGACCGACCCGGCTTACGATACGGAGTGGCAGCAGCCGCGCGCAACGCAAGGTCCGCGCGGTTATGTCGACGTCCCGGCAGGAATTCACGCCATCGGGCATGACGGCGAAGGATTTAGTTTTGACAATGAGACGCCGCTTCACGACGAGCTTATTCCGCATGTCCGGATCGCGCGGCATCTTGTCACGAATGCCGAATGGCTCGAATTCATCGCTGCCGGGGGCTACGCGACGCCCGCGCTATGGCTCTCCGATGGCTGGGCCGCCGTTCAGACGGAAAGCTGGCAGGCGCCCGGCTACTGGCGGTTGAAGGACGGGACCTGGCAGATGATGACGCTGGCGGGTCTCAAGCCGGTCGATCCTACGGTAGCGGTCCAACATGTCAGCTACTACGAGGCCGAGGCTTTCGCCCGTTTCGCAGGTAAGCACCTACCAAGTGAGGCGGAGTGGGAGGTAGCGGCGCGCACAAATGTGATCGCTGACGCCTTTGGCATCGCTTGGCAATGGACGCGCAGCGCCTATCTACCCTATCCGGGCTACAGAGCCGCCGAAGGCGCGCTGGGCGAATACAACGGAAAATTCATGGTCAGCCAAATGGTTTTGCGCGGCGCTTCGCTTGCGACACCCGAAGGTCATGCGCGCTTGAGTTACCGCAATTTCTTTTATCCGCCGTCGCGATGGCAGTTTAGCGGGCTGCGTTTGGCTGAGTTTGTGTGAGGGCCGTCATCATGGTCGCAGCAGCAGCGCGTAAGCGCATTCCACAGCAGAGCCCGCAATCATCTGCATTCGAGGCCGATGTACTCGAAGGTCTCCACGCGACACCCAAGCGCGTCCCGGCGAAATATTTCTACGACGCTGCCGGCTCGCAACTGTTCGAGCGTATTACCGAACTGCCGGAGTACTATCCAACCCGTTGCGAGATGAAAACGTTGAGTGCACACGCAGCCGACATCGCCAAACTGATCCCGGCAGGCGCGGCGCTGGTTGAATTCGGTAGTGGCTCCAGCAAGAAGGCGCGTATTCTGCTGCGCGCGGCTCCGAAACTCGCGGCTTACGTGCCGGTCGATATCTGCGGCGAGATGATCGAGCAGGAAGCGGCCGAACTGCGGCCCGATTTCCCGCAACTTGAAGTGCTGCCGGTGACGGCCGACATTTGTAACCCGTTCGAATTGCCCGAAGAAGCCAAGGCTGCACCGTCACGCATCGGGTTTTTTCCGGGCTCAACCATTGGCAATTTCGAGCCGCATGAGGCGTCGGCCTTCCTGCGCAATGCTGCGAATATCCTCGGACGCGGCGCCAGGCTGATTATCGGTGCCGACCTGATCAAACCGGTTGAGGTGCTAAACGCTGCCTATAACGACACTGCCGGCGTGACAGCCAAGTTTAATCTCAACCTGCTCACGCGCATCAATCGCGAACTTGGTGGCACCTTCCGGCTCAATGCTTTCGAGCATCACGCCTTCTACAATCGTGAGCGTCATCGCGTCGAAATGCATCTTGCCAGCTTAAAACGGCAGAAGGTTAGGGTGGCCGGCGAGACCATCGATTTCCGCGCCGGCGAGACCATTCACACCGAGAACAGTTACAAGTACAGCGTCGAGTCGCTTACCGCACTGGCGCGCGGTGTGGGCTGGCTGCCGGCGGGGGCATGGGCCGACGAAGACAGATATTTCTCGATCCAGGCCTTCACGCTCGCTGGCTGACTTGCTCGAATTCCTTTGACTGCGCTAAGCCTTGCGGCCGGTCGTCCCAGGCCGGCATAGTTATTCAAGCAAGGCAGGCCTCATGAAGATCGTCGGTTTTGAATCCAACAATGGCGTCCGGTTGGGCGTGGTCGATGGCGATAACGTCATCGATTTGCAGATGGCAGATGCAAATGTGCCGGGCGATCTCGGCGAAGTTTTACGCCGGAGCAATGGTGACCTCACAGGCCTTGCCGAAATTGCCAGGAAGGCGCCAGCCTCCGCACGACGGCCTCTCGGCGGATTGAAATATGCGCTCCCCGTCGCGCTCCCCGGCAAAATCATTTGCCTTGGTTTGAATTATCTCGACCACGTCAAGGAAGGGCCGCAGCGCGACAATATTCCGAAATTTCCATCGATCTTCTTCCGCGTACTCACGTCGATGGTGCCGCACATGCAGCCGATTGTGCGGCCGAAAGAATCAATCCAGCTCGACTACGAGGCGGAGATGGTCGCCATTGTGGGAAAGCGTGCCAAGCATCTCACAATGGCCAACGCGGTTGATTGTATTGCCGGGTATTCCTGCTCGAATGAAGGCTCGGTGCGCGAATTCCAACGTCACACCACACAGTGGGGCATGGGCAAAAATTTTGATCGTACTGGCGGCTTCGGTCCGTGGATGGTGACTGCCGACGAAGTCCCACCCGGAGGCAAAGGCTTGAAGATCATGAGCCGGCTCAACGGCAACACCATGCAGTCTGACAACACTGCCAACATGATGTTTCCGCTGGCGGAGACGTTGGTCTATCTCACCAAAGGAATGACGCTGGAGCCCGGCGACGTGATCCTCACCGGTACGCCGTCCGGCGTCGGTCACGCCCGCAAGCCCGAGCCCGTATGGATGAAGGCCGGCGACACTTGCGAGATCGAGATCGAAGGGATCGGGGTTTTACGCAATCCAATCGAGGACGAAAGGACCTGATGCGCTTGACAAGGCGCGGTTCCGGCAGGTTCGTTGGCCACAGACACTAAAATGAAAACGCGCCGGGTAAGTTGGGTCAGAGGGAGGGCAGCGATGAAGCGCGTATCCGTTATCGTGGCTGTGGCGGCGGCGCTCGTGGCGGCTGGGCCAACCGCAGCGGAGTGGCCCAATGACAAGCCTATACGTGTGCTGGTGGGTTTTGGCCCCGGCGGCGGCACTGACATCGTGACTCGCATCATCGCGCCGCCATTGTCCGAACTGCTGCATCAGACGGTCGTGGTCGAGAACAAGCCCGGTGCCGGCGGTTCGATCGCTTCGGCGGAGGTCGCAAAGGCCGACAAGGACGGCTATACCGCCTCAATGATCAGCGCCGGCCACACGGTGTCGGCGGTGATGATCAAGTCTGTGCGCTATGACGCGGTGAAAGACTTCGCCCCCGTCACACTGGTCGCCGACAGCGCCTTTGTGGTGGTGGCGCGTAAGGATTTTGCGGCGAACGACATCAAGGGGCTGGTGGCGCTCGCCAAGGCCTCGCCCGGCAAGCTCAATTTGGCAAGCGTCGGTCTTGGCTCGACTCAGCATTTTGCGGGTGAATTATTGAATCAGTCGACCGGCATCGATGTGAAGCACATTCCTTACCGCGGGACACCCGGCGTCGTCACCGCGCTGCGCGCCCAGGAAGTCGACTATGCGGTTGAACTCTTGCACGCGGTGCAAGGCCAGGTGCAGGCCGGTGAACTCAAGCTGCTTGCTGTCGGGGCGCCCACACGGTGGCCGACAATTCCGAATGTGCCGACAGTCGCCGAATCCGGCGTGCCGGGCTATTCGGTGATCGGTTGGTACGGCTGGGTCTATCCGGCCGGAACGCCGCAGGCGATTGTCGACAAGACCAACGCTGCGCTCACGCAAATTCTGGCTCGCCCCGAGATCAAGGAGCAGATGGCAAAGGCCGGTGCCGCAGTACACGTTTCCACACCCGCTGAATTCGGCCAACACATGGCTGACGAAGTCGCCAAATGGAAAGCAGTCCGCGATAAAGCGGGCCTTGAACCACAATAGTCACCGGGCGTTGTACCCGGAACATTGCAAAAGGAAGTAAAAGATATGGCCGATCAGCTCAATGTGCTTGTCATCTGCGGTTCGCTCCGCAAGGGTTCTTACAATGCCGCACTGACCCGTGCATTGCCGGGCCTGGCTCCCGCGGAAATCAAATTGGTGACGGCGCCCTCAGTCGGAACGCTCCCGCTCTACAACGCCGATATCCAGGAGGCGTCCGGTTTTCCCGGACCGGCAGAAGATCTCGCAACCGCAATTCGTGCCGCGGATGGCGTTCTGTTTGTGACACCCGAATACAATTGGTCGATGCCAGGCGCGCTGAAAAACGCCATCGACTGGGTTTCGCGCATGAAGGATCAACCGTTCAAGGAAAAACCGGTCGCGATTCAGTCCTGCTCGCAAGGTCCGCTCGGCGGCGCGCGCATGCAATATCACTGGCGGATGTCGATGATCTTCCTCAATGCCTTCATCTTTGGCACGCCAGAAATTTTTGTTGGCAATGCCGCGACCAAGTTCGACAAAGAAACGCTCGAGCTGAAAGATCAGCCGACCAAAGACATCATCAAGACCCAGCTCGCCGCGTTCGCAAAATTCATCAAGCGTATGAAGGCGGGCGCTTAGCCCGCCGCCTGCGCCCGTTTCGGGAAAAGCTGCGGTCGCAACTTCGGATGCCCGGCCATCGTCTTGGGCGCGTAGAGTGTCTCTGCGCCGAGCTCTTCGGCCGCGTGCCAGGCCCAGCGCGGGTCCCAGATCGCCGCGCGCGCAAGGCAAATCAAATCGGCCTTTCCCGATGCAACGATGTCTTCCGCCTGCTGGTAGCCGGCGATCAAGCCAACGGTCATGGTGGTGATGCCGCTTTCCTTCTTCACTTTCTCGGCGAATGGAACCTGGTAACCGGGTGAGAGCGGAATCTTCTGTTTCGGATCGAGCCCTCCGGTCGACACGTCCATGTAGTCCATGCCGCGCTTCTTGAGCTCCTTGGCAAGAATTACGGTCTCCTCCGGCGTCCAGCCACCTTCGACCCAATCGGTCGCCGATACGCGCATGCCGAGCGGTTTTTGCTCCGGCCATACCGCGCGCACGGCCTCGTACATCTCGATTGCAAAGCGCATGCGATTTTCCAGCGAGCCGCCATATTCGTCGATGCGCTGGTTCGAGAGCGGCGACAGGAATTGATGGGCAAGATAGCCGTGCGCAGCATGCAGCTCGATTACGTCGTAACCGATGCGATCGACTCGCTTGGCTGCCGCGGCGAATTCGCCGATGCACCTCTTGATGTCGTCCTTGGTCATCGCGTGCGGCACGGGCCACCCCGTGTCGTAGGGAATCGCCGACGGCGCCTCCGGCGTCCAGCCACCTTCTTCCTTGGTCAGGATCGGCTTGCCGCCAGCTGCCGGAGGCGTGGTTGGACCTTTACGTCCAGCGTGCGCCAGCTGTACGCCGAGTTTGGCGACGCCATATTGACGGCAAAAATCGTGAACGCGCTTGAGTGCGGCCTCATTGTCGTCCGACCACATACCGGCGCATTTCGGCGAGATGCGGCCTTGCGGATTGACGTCGGTCATCTCGCACATGACAAGTCCCGCGCATCCGAGCGACATATTGCCGAGATGCATGAGATGCCAATCGTTGGCCGAGCCATTGTTGGAATTGTATTGGCACATGGGCGATACGACGACCCTGTTCGGCAGGGTCAGACCACGCATGGTAATGGGAGAGAACAGGACGCTAGCCATTGGGAGGACTTCCTTTCAGTGCGGAAAACTCTTTTTGAGGTTGCGTATGATCTTGGCCGAAAACCGGTGCCCATCCCCGATCGGGGTCGAGAACATGCCTTTCGGGATCATGCGCTAGCCTGCGTGATAGGCGTGCATGGCGACAACCAGACAGCAGATCGCCCAAAAAATGCAATATTCGACCCCACCGATGACCCAGATCCAACACTTCGTCACTCTATAGGTTGCCGCGGCAGCGACGAGCAAATGGATGAAAGCGATGAACCCCACATAGGGCGTGTAGATGCCGAAGAAAAGCCCAATGGTGAGGATGGTCTCGAGCGCGCCGGCGATATACATCCAGGTGGCGGGCGGCTTGAAGCCAGCCTTGACAAAGAACTCGAGCGTCGCCGGCACCGTGAATTTGCCGATGATGTGGGGAATGAAAAACACGGCGCAGGCAATGCGCAGGATGTTGAATTCGTTAAACAGGTTGAATTTGTCGGCAAGCGACATAATGGCTCCCCCGGTAACTTTCTATATGGCGACCGCCTGATTGCAAAATCGCACTTCCTGTGACGCGGGCCAACCCCGGCCTCTACGATAGCTTGCGGCCCTTGAGCCACGCTTCGCCTTTGGCATAAAGCGCATCGAGCGGCGGTCCGTCGAGGCCAGGCAGCTCGTCCTTGATTTTGTAGCCGATCTTGCTCTGCAAATAGGCAAGGTGGCGGTAGCCTTCGGGAAACTGCGCAAGCAGAGCCTTGTCGAGCGTCAGCTTTGCGTCAGGCTCGACCGGATCAATGCGGTCTTTTTCATAAGCGAGCCGGCGCAGCACAATACCCCAGCGGCCTTTGCGCTTTTCCAAAAAATCGTAGAACCGCCCGGTACATACGACATCGCACAGCACACCGTCGACCTTGGCACGCTGGGAGATTGTCATTTTGGTTTGCGCGATTGCGCGCTTGCCCTTGATGTCGATGCTCATGCCACCAAGCATGTGCATGATGCGCACGCCCCGATCGTAGCCTTCCTGGCTGACGCGGATGAATTCTTCGTAGGAGCCCTGAAACCATGTCGCCCACATCTGTCCGTCCTTGTGCCAGACGGTGCGGAAGCGGTCCCACATGCGTGCATCGCGCCAGAGCGCCCAATTTTCAATCAACGCCCGGATGGCCAGGCGGTCGGCGGTGTCGCGCGGCATGAACTTTCCTCCCTCGTGCTCGCTTGTCGCGAGCTTCGTCCCGTTGCAAGAATGTACGAAGAGAAGAGCGGCCGCTACAAGGCCATGCCATAGCCGGGAGATACTTATGCCGAGGCTTGCTGGAAAAACCGCAATCGTCACCGGTGGTGCCAAGGGTATTGGCCGGCACTACTCGCAAGCGCTCGCGGCCGAGGGCGCCCGTGTGATGATCGCCGATATTGCCGACGGCCGTGCGCTTGCCGAGGAGATTGCGGGACGCCACGGCGCGAATTCGGTTGCAAGCCTGAAATTCGACGTCAGTGACGAGAAAGCGGTGAAGAATCTGGTGGCGCAGACTATCGATCGTTTCGGCCAGATCGATGTGCTGGTGAACAACGCCGCACTCTACTCGACGTTAAAGCCGAGAAATTTCACCGAGTGGGATGCGGAGTTGTGGGACCGCGTTATGGCAATCAACGTGCGCGGTCCGTTTTTAATGGTTCGCCATGTTGCGCCGCATATGATGACGCGGCGCAGCGGCAAGATCATCAACATCGCCTCAGGCGCGGCCTACAAAGGCGTGCCACGCATGCTGCCTTATGTGACGTCCAAAGGTGCAATGCTGGCTTTCACGCGTTCCTTGTCGCGTGAGCTTGGCGAATATGGCATCGCGGTTAATTCGCTCTCGCCGGGCTACATCCTGAGCGACACGGGCCTCGAAAACGCAACCCACGTCGAAGAGGAACGTTTGCCTGTACGCAACAGCCGTGCCTTTAAACGGGACGCTTATCCGGAGGACCTGCTCGGTGCGCTTGTCTTCCTGGCCTCAAGCGATAGCGATTTTGTGACTGGCCAGTCGCTCGTTGTGGACGGCGGCTCAGTCAATAACTAGCTATCTGCAATGCGGGGGCGGGTATTTCCAGTCCGCGCTGATCTGCGGTATAAGGCTGCAAATTCAACATCGCGTTTCTGAGGGAGTACGCCCCATGGCGGTCGCAACCGCAACCGAGCAGCCAGGTTCCAAGCACAATGTTCAGGTTGCGCGGCAGGCTTACTACGACAAGATTTCCAAATTCAACATGGCGCCGCTCTGGGAGGTTCTCAAGGACCTGGTGACCAAGGAGCCCAAGACGAGCCTTCAGCCGGCAGTCTGGAAGTTCGGCGACGTCAAGCGCCTGATGCTGGAAGCTGGCGACGTGATCAGCGCGGAAGAAGCCGAGCGTCGCGTGCTGGTACTGGAAAATCCAGGCATGCCGGGCAAGGCGCGCATCACGAATTCGCTGTTTGCCGGCATCCAGTTGATCTTGCCCGGCGAGATCGCGGACGCACATCAACACGTTTCCTCCGCCATTCGTTTCGTGCTGGAAGGCGAGGGTGCCTACACTGCCGTCGAGGGCGAGAAGACGCAGATGAAGCACGGCGACTTCATCATCACTGCCAACTGGGCGCCGCACGATCACGGCAATCCCGGCAAGCAGCCGGTAATGTGGCTCGATGTTCTCGACATGCCGACGGTCAACCATTTCGAGGCGTCGTTCGCCACGCATTTTGACGAGAAGATGCAGAAGACGAACCACGCTGATGGCAACTCTTTCGAGCGTTACGCCTCGGGCGTGCTGCCGGATGGCGCACCGGCGGCCATGAACCGCAGCCCGGTCATCAACTACCCTTATGCCAAGATGCGGCCGATTCTGGAGCGCCTGAAAAGCACCGGTGACGTTGACAAGCGCCACGGTGCGCGTGTGCGCTATGCCAATCCGATCAACGGCGGGCCGGTGCTTCCGACGATGGGCGCCTACCTCGCGCTGCTGCCGAAGGGCTTCAAGGGTGAGTCTTATCGCTCGACCGACGCGACTATTTTCGCAGTCGCTGAAGGACGCGGCACCACGATGATCGACGGCAAGCCCATTGAGTGGGGAGTTAACGACGTGTTCGTGGTTCCGCCATGGAAGCGCTATTCACACAACACGAACGAAGACGCGGTGCTGTTCTCGATTTCCGACCGGCCCGCGCAAGAGTCGCTCGGCCTCTGGCGGGAAGGGAACTAAGAGCCGGCTTCCGCCTTATTCCGATCACGGCTGCGCTGCCTGCGGCGCAGCCGTTCATTTTTGTAGGGCGCGATCGTCAGACTAACGCTGTGCCAGGGAGCACCGGATGCAAATGGAGCAACTGAGCGCTGGGCGCGGCGCGCTTACCGCGGTCCGCACGGGCAAAGGTTCCGATCTGGTTGTGTTGCATTCGTTGCTTGCTGACCGTCATGCCTTTGACCCGGTGCTACCGGTGCTTGCCGCCAGGCACCGAGTCACGCTGTTCAATTTGCCGGGTTTTCACGGCTCGCAGCCGGCGATCCTCGCGTTGATGGATGCCTACCTTGCCGTGATCGAAGATGGCTTTGATGAATTCGGTATCGGCAAGGATGCAGTGCTGATCGGCAACGGCTTTGGCGGCACTGTTGCGCTCGCCTTTGCACTTGCGCATCCGGAGCGGATCTCGAAACTCGTGCTCAGCGATGCAGCGGCTGGCTTTCCTCCGGAAGGTCGAGAGGCCTTTGCTGTGATGGCGCAAAAAGTGGCCGACGGCGGCCTCGGCAGCATCGCCGAGATTGCGGCGAAGCGGGTGTTCTCGCCCGCCTATCTTGCCGCACATCCGGAGAAGATCGAGGAACGCAAGCAAGTCTTGCTTGATATCGATCCCAAGGCTTTCCAGGCCGCCTGCAAGATTTTGCAGGAAACCGATTTGGTGCCTTTGTTGCACCATCTTAAGGTTCCGACATTGGTGGTGTGCGGCGAATTCGATCAGGCTACGCCGCCCGCGCTCAACAAACAGATCGTCGAGAAAGTCGCGGGCGCGAAATACATCGAATTGCCGGGCTGCGGCCATTGCCCTCCACTCGAGCAGCCGCAACAGTTCCTGGCCGCGATCAGGGACTTTGTTGGGTTGTGATCATTCCTTGCGGTCGAAGCGCCGAATTTCGACGCTTCCCCACACGCCATTCTGGTGAAACGGATCGGTGCGATTGAATTTTTCCACCGACGCACGATCTGGCGCTTCCAGCACCATCAGACTGCCGATCGAGTTCGTACCGTCGTCCGACACGAGCGGCCCACCGACGGTGATGGTCACGCCAAAGTCCTTCGCGCTCTTGAGGTGTGCAACATGGGCGCCGTGCACGGTTTTTCGTTTGTCGGCAGCGTTGGGGTTATCGAGAGTGAAGACCGAAAACAGCATAGATACCTCCCTAATCAAGAGCCTTGAGTACGGCTTTGGCGATTGAATTGGTACCGTCCTTCCCGCCATATTCCATCGGCTTGATGCCGCCGGCAAAAACCTTGTCCACCGCCCGCTCGATGCGCTGCGCTGCATCTGCCGCCGGCTGATGGTCGTGCTTGTCGGCGAGCCAGTCGAGCATCATTGCGGCTGACAAAAACGTCGCGGTCGGATTGGCTTTGCCCTGACCCATGATGTCGGGCGCGGTGCCGTGGCACGGCTGAAACACGGCATGCTTGTCACCGATGTCGGCAGACGGCGCGATGCCGAGCCCGCCGATCAAGCCGGCGGCGAGATCGGAGAGGATATCGCCGAAAATGTTTTCCATCACCATCACGTCGAAATCCCAGGGGCGCCGCACCATCAGTGCTGCGCATGCATCGACATAAACGTGGTCAATTTTTACGCCGGGGAAATTCTTGGCGCGCTCGTCGAAGATCGAGCGGAAATAGGCGTAGGCTTTGAACGCGTTGGCCTTGTCGACGCAGGTAAGAAGACCAGGCTTACCGCGTTTTTTTCGGCGTTCAGCGAGCCGCAGCGAAAAGTCGAACAGGCGCTCTGAGGTCTTGCGCGTGATCACCAATGTCTCGCGCGCTTCCTCATGCGTGACCACGCCTTTGCCCATGGATGCGAAGAGGCCTTCGGTCGATTCGCGAATCAGCACGAAATCGATACCGCGCTCTTGCGCGCCCACGATTGGACTTGGAACACCGGGAATGAGCCGCGCCGGTCGCACGCCGGCATAAAGGTCGAATATGAAGCGCAACTCGACCTGCGGCATGATCTCGGTATTGTCGGGATAGCGCACGCTTGGCAGTCCGCAGGCGCCGAGCAGGATGGCGTCGGCCTCCTCACACAACTTGACGGTTGAGTCCGGCATCGACTTGCCGGTCTCCTTATAGTGACCGGCGCCGGCCGCACCCTCCGTGAAGCGGAATTTTAGACTCGGCGTGCTCGCGTCGATCCGCCGCAGGATCTCGAGCGTGGGCGCCATCACTTCCGGACCGATACCGTCGCCTGGCAGGACGGCAATATGGAAGGCACTGTTTGCGGACATGGATTTTCCGGATGGTGTTGTTTGGCTCGCGGCGCTAATGAATACGTCCGCGCGTCCGCGCGCAAGTGACCATCAAGGGATCATCGAGGACAGCTTATGCCGCGTTTTGCTGCCAATCTCGGCTACCTTTTCACCGACCGGCCTTTGCTCGAAAGGATCGATGCCGCGGCTACGGCGGGGTTCAAGGCGGTTGAGCTACAATTTCCCTATGACATTCCGGCCTCTGCGGTGAGGACAGCGATCGAAAGGAACAAGCTCACCATTCTTGGCCTCAACACGCCGCCGGGCGAGCGCGACGGCGAGTTCGGCCTTGCTGCAGTCCCCGGACGCGAGAAGGACTGGCAGGTGCTGTTCGCCCGAGCGTTGGACTATGCGAGTGCAATTGGTGCCAGCGCAATTCATTGTCTTGCCGGCAAGGTTGCCGCCGAGCAACGCCCGGCCGCCGATCGTGTGTTCATCGACAATCTGACACGTGCGGCCGATCTCGCTGCCGCCAAAAACATCACTCTGCTGATCGAGCCGATCAACGGCCGCGACCGGCCGAACTATTTCCTCAACCACGTCGAGCACGCAGCCGACATCATCGGCAAGATCGCCAGGCAAAACATCCGCATGCAGTTCGATTTCTACCACGTGCAGATCGTCGGCGGAGATTTGATCTACCGTCTCGAGAAATTTCTTCCGGTGATTGGCCATCTGCAATGCGCGGCCGTGCCTTCACGCCATGAGCCGGACGAAGGCGAGATCAACTATCCCGCGGTGTTTGAGACTGTGGACAAACTCGCCTACCGCGGCTGGATTGGTGCTGAATACCGGCCACGCGCTCGCACGGAGGACGGCCTGGGCTGGGCTCGCATGTATGGCGTGGTTCCCTCCCGGTAACGCCCGATTAGTCATCAAACTTCTTGAAAACTAACGCTTTTTTTCTTGCCTGTGGATCGGGCGTTGCTAGATTGACACTATGTGGGAACGCAAGAGAACCGACGCAGCCGAAAACCAGCATCCACTGAAAGATGCCGTGCGTGAGGCGCGTATCGAAGTGGCGGAGCGCTCCGGTGTCGTTGTTGATCTTCGCGATGCCGATGTCGCGCGGCTCGAGCTGCTCAATGAGGCGCTGGATCCTTTGTTCAGTGAAATTTCCGACGATGTCGAACTGTTCGACCGCGGCGTGAGCAAGGGCGACGTGCCACGCTTGTGGGTTGATGTGGTTGCGCACGTCGAGATGGGTCGTGATAAGCGGCAATACCGTTTTGTGCAGGACACGCGCTACGGACGTGCGGTGCTGGCGGAATCCTATGAGGTTCCCGCGCTGGTGGAGGCGATCACGCGTTACGTGGCACGCCGGCTCGTCGAGCGCGAGCGTGCTTTGGCCGACGATGCAGGTGGCGCCGTCGCGCAGTCGGTGCTACGGCGCGAGCGGCGCCGTCGTCACTGGCGTGCCGTGCGAACGTTTATTTTTGGGCTTGTCGCCGGCGTGGCTGCGCTGTTTGCGCTTGCCATGCTGAGCAATCCGCATCCCTAGCCGGACAGTATCAGACGCTGCCGTTGTGCGACTTCACCCGAAGGGGCGAGGCTGCGCGAGATCAACTCGCAACTCCAGGCGCTACTTGTGCCGTCGATCCGGTAGAGGTTATAGGCGGCGCTATCCTTGTCACCGCCAGGCCTCGCTGACGCCGACGGCACACCCACTGCCGGCACACGTGTAGCGTTCGGCCCTTCCAGCCAATTGATCATGTTGAGGTGGTCGTGCCCGTGCAGCAATAAATCCGCGCCGTGCGCCGCGATCACGCGTTTCAGCACGGGTGCATCGAGCAATTGTTTTTGCCGTCCCGTCTGGCTTATCGGCGGGTGATGGATCAGCACCACGCGAAATACATTTTCGGTTTTAAGTTTGTTGAGCATGGCCGCCAGTTCGGCAAGCTGCTCCGTTCCAAGCCAGCCGGTCGCAAGGAAGGGCGCAGTTGGCACGCCGGTTGAAAGACCGATCAGCGCGATGTTGCCGCGACGGCGTGCAAAGGGAAACCCGCTGACGCCATCGTCGTCGCACATATACTTCCCCCATTGACGCCCGGCGAAACTGGCGGCCTCGCGTACGTAAATATCGTGATTGCCGGGCACCAAGGTTACGTCGTGCGCGGGGCCAAGGCCTTCCAGCCAGTCACGGCCGCGAGGAAATTCGGCCGCCAGCGCGATATTGGCGATGTCACCGGTGACCGCGATATGGTCGGGTTTTTGTGCCTTGATATCGGCGACGATTGCCGCGAGCGCGGCTGGATCGTGAATAAAGCGCCGCTTTCGCTGCCAGTTGATATAGCCCGTCACGCGCTTGCCAATCAGCTCGCTCCAGTGCGGCGAGGGGAGCGGCGCAAGATGCGGATCGGAAAGATGCGCGAGGGTAAACATCGCAGCGGGACTAACCCGCTATGAACTGCCGATCAATATGCCGGCGATGAACACCAGCACACCGCCGATGACGACCTGGAAGGCGGCTTGCAGGAGCGGGGTGTCCATGAAGCGTGTCCGGATCCAGGAGATCACAGCGAGCTCGATCGCGACCACGATAATGGAGACGACGGTGGCGGTCACGAAGTGGGGGATCAGATAGGGCAAAGTGTGGCCAAGCCCGCCAATGGCGGTCATTACGCCGCACACTGTGCCGCGCAACCACGGCGTGCCGCGGCCGGTGAGCGAGCCGTCGTCTGACAGCGCCTCGGCAAAGCCCATCGAGATCCCGGCGCCGACCGAGGCTGCCATTCCGACCAGGAATGTCGCCCACGTGTTATGCGTAGCGAAAGCGGCTGCGAACAATGGCGCCAGTGTGGATACCGAACCATCCATCAAACCCGCGAGGCCCGGCTGCACGTATTGCAGCACGAACATCCGCCGTGCGGTCTCATCTTCCTTCTCGCGCGCGCCCTTGGTGAGGATTGTCTGGCTAAGCTTATGTGCGAGGCTTTCGTGGCCGGCTTCGGCTTCCGCGAGTTCGATGAGCAATTGCCGCACTGAAGCATCGCGCGCTGTTTCCGCCGCCTTGCGATAGTAGCGTTCGGCCTGAAACTCCATGTTTTCGGCGAACTTGCGGACGTCATCGAGCCCGAGTGGCCGCGTCAGCCACAGCGGTTGCTTTGGTTGCAGGAAGCCCTTCACGTCCTGGCGGCGGATCAGCGGCAGATAGTCGCCGAACTTCTTACGGTAGAGATCGAACAGCATGGTGCGGTGGTGCACCTCCTCTTCCGCCATCTCGTCGAATACCTCGGCCGAGGAGGGGAACTTCTCGCGGAGGCCTTCAGCGAAACCGCGATAGATGCGGCTGTCTTCTTCTTCATTGGTGATGGCAAGTGCCAGCACTTCCTGTTCGGTCAGGTCGGAAAAACGTTTCACGGGCAGTCCTCTTGATCGCCGACTGGCGGGTTTATGCCATATATTATTATGGGGCCATTCTAAACGGTGGGCGGTGGTTTAACAGCGTCCCTTGCCCAGAACGCGGCGCTGATGCCGTCAGCGTCAACAAGGAGATTGCGTTTTGCAACGCCTGCGCCGCGCGCTCGAACCGGTCATCCGCCGGATAATGCACTTCTACTGGCGATTCTCGCGCGCCGCGACCCTGGGTACCCGTGCCATGGTCATCGACGGCGCCGGACGGATTTTCCTGATCAAACACTCTTACATTGACGGCTGGCACCTGCCCGGCGGCGGCGTGGAGACCGGAGAGACGCTTCTCGAAGCGCTGGCGCGGGAGTTGGCCGAGGAAGGCAATATCCAGCTCGGCGCCGCGCCGCAATTGTACGGTGTCTACTTCAACAAGCGCATATCACGCCGCGACCATGTGGCGTTGTTCATCGTCCGCGACTTCCGGCAGGACGGAAATCCGCGGCCCAATCACGAAATTATCGCGCACGGGTTCTTCCCGGTCGAGGCTCTGCCGGAAGACGTCAGCCGTGCGACACGGGCCCGTGTGGCGGAAGTGTTTGGCGGGGCAGCGATCAGCGAATTGTGGTGAGCTGGCTATAGTGGACGGTCTGCTCTGCCGGGAGGCCAACGATGCCGGTCAAGGATTGGCTGCCTGCCGCCGTGTGTGCGGCAGCTGTCGACCGCAAGCTGAAAGCAGGCGAAGCGCTGTTCAGGCTTGGCGACAAGACCGCCGGCCTGTGTGAGGTCATTTCTGGCCGCGTCCGGCTGGCGCGCGTCGACCGTTCAGGACACGAGATCGTTCTTCACGTCGCCGGACCAGGCGAGACTATCGCCGAGGCCTCGCTGTTTTCACCGCAGTATCACTGCGACGCCATCGCCAACGCAAAGGCTACGGTGCGAATCTATCCGAGGCGTGAGGTACTCGCCGCCTTCGAGAGGGATCCCAAGGCCGCGCGGGCTTTTTCCGCAATGCTTGCACGTCAGGTGATGAGCCTGCGCACCCGCATCGAGCAACGCAATATCCGCTCCGCGCGCGAACGGGTGCGACATTATCTCGCGCTCAATGCCGGCCCCGATGGGCGCACGATCGAGCTGCGCGGAACGTTGAAGGATATCGCCGCCGAGCTGGGGCTCACTCACGAGGCGCTTTACCGCACCCTTGCTGCGTTGGAACGCTCAGGCGAGATCAGGCGGAATCGAAAAAAAATCACACGATTGCGGCGTATATGATCTCGATCATATGTGGCTTCCGTTGGCTCGGCTAACAAGGCAAGAGGGGCAGAACGCAACGCGCGATCCCGATTTGGGCACCGGTTACGCGCAAAATAAAGAGGCTCCCGATGTCGAAATTTCCCTGGAAGACAACGCTCGCCATTGCGGCGGTTCTTGCTGCTAGCGCTTACGCCTTTGCTCAGATCTCGTCTGGCGGACCGATGGGCATGCACGGTCAAATGCAGCAAGGTGGTATGGGCGCGTCCATGGCCCAGATGCATCAGCAGATGATGCAAGGCCAAGCGGCGCAGAATTCCGGCGGCATGCACGGTGGCATGGGAATGCAAGGCGGCATGCACGGAGGTATGGGCGGTCATGGTGGCATGCACGGGCAACAGTCTGGCGCGTTCGGCACGCCGGCAATGCCAGGGCAGGACGCCTTTGGCACTATTCAGGAAGTCGTTCAGATCCTGCAAGCAGATCCGGCGACCGATTGGTCGAAGGTCAATATCGGTGCGCTACGGCAACACCTCATCGACATGAACGAGGTGACGCTGCACGCGGCTGCCGCCGAGCGCGTTCTCGATAACGGCATTGAGATCACGGTCACCGGCGAGGGCCGCACGCTAGAGGCGATCAAGCGAATGGTGCCGGCGCATGTGAGCGAACTGCGCGAGATCGGATGGAACGCCAAGAGCGACGACCTTGCGAACGGCGTCAAACTCATCGTTACGGCGAGCGAGGCACAACCCCTCGTCAGGCTCAAGGCGCTCGGCTTCATGGGCATCATGGTACAGGGCGGACATCACCAGCCGCATCATCTGATGATGGCGCGAGGCGAATTTACGATGCACTAGCTAAGGCGCGCGCTGACGCGCCGGTCGGCTTTACCCGAACCGTGCGCGATTGTGAGGCGCGGCGAAGTCGAGCTGCGGCCCTACCGGAACAATGCCGGTGGGGTTTACCTGCCGTTGGCTGCCATAATAGTGCCGCTTGATCTGCTCGATACTCACGGTCTCCGCCACGCCTGGCACTTGATAGAGATCGCGCAGATAGTTCGACAAATTCGGGAATTCTGAAATGTGCCGCCAGTTGCACTTGAAGTGAGAGTAATAGACGGCATCGAAGCGGATCAGAGTGCAGAACAGCCGCCAGTCCGCCTCGGTAATCGTGTTTCCGACCAGGTAGCGATGCTGCGACAGGATTTGTTCCAGCTCGTCGAGCGTATCGAAAACATTGCGAAAGGCCTGCTCGTAGGCGGCCTGCGCGGTGGCAAAGCCGGCGCGATAAACCCCGTTGTTGATATTCGGATAGATCAGGTCGTTGAGCTTATCGATCTCGCTGCGCAGAGTTTCAGGATAGTAGTCCGTGTGGACATTGGTGAGAGCATCGAACGCCGAATTGAGCATCCGGATAATTTCGGACGACTCGTTGTTGACGATGGTCTTGCGTTTTTTGTCCCACAGCGCCGGCACGCTCACACGTCCCGAGTAGCGCGGATCGGCGAGCAGATAGATTTCCGATAGCTTGCTTTTGCCGTTGGCCGTGTCACCGCTCGAGCCTTCGGCCACGTTGAAGGTCCAGCCGTCTTTGAGCATGTCCGGCGAGACGGTCGACATCGAGATGACGTTTTCGAGGGCCTTGAGCTTGCGGAAGATGATGGTGCGGTGCGCCCAGGGGCAAGACAGCGAAACGTACAAGTGATAGCGGCCGGATTCCGCTGCGAAGCCGCCGTCGCCGGAAGGGCCGGCGCTGCCGTCCGGCGTAACCCAATTGCGGAATCGCGTGGTCGGGCGGACGAAATGGCCGTCTTTTGTGCGCGAAACATCCTCCTGCCAGACGCCGTCGACCAGAAGTCCCATGCCGTTTTCTCCTTAACCTTTGCCGACCTTCATTTAGGCCGTCAGCGCGCCGAATGCCACGGGCGATGGACCGGAATCGGCCCAGATGCTAAGCGGCAGCGCCCGATACGGATATTTGAACGCCATGAGTGAACTGGCGCTGACAATTCTGCCGGAAGCCGCCGCCGACGCGCCCGCGATCGAGCGGCTGCACGAACGTACGTTCGGCCCTGGCCGTTTCGCGCGCACGGCGTTCCGTATCCGCGAGGGCAGGGGCCATGTGCTCGATTTATCATTCACCGCGCGTATCGGCACGCTGATGGTCGGTTCCGTGCGGCTGACCCCGATTTGCATCGGCGACACTCCGGCGCTCCTGCTTGGCCCGCTGACTGTCGAGCCGCCCTTCCGGTCGCACGGTGTCGGCACCGCACTGGTCAAGCGCGCGCTCACAGAGGCAAAGGCCAATGCCCATAAACTGATTGTGCTGGTTGGCGACGAGCCGATCTATGCGAAGTCGGGTTTCAAACGCATTCCGAAGGGTCAGGTGAAAATGCCGGGGCCGGTTGATCCCGCACGGCTTCTGGTGGCCGAACTTGCAGCCGGCGCTTTCGACGGCGTGTCCGGTTTGATCCGGCCCGATTGGGAATAGAATTTACCGGCCTTCCCGCGCCCAGGTCACCGCCAGCGAGCCGATCAGCAACAGCAACCCGATAAGGCCGGCGAAGATCGGCAATACGCCGATACCGCGCACAACGCTGGCATCGCGCATCTTCAGGCCAATCCAATCGTCACCCTTGTAGGTGGTGCTGGTGCGCACCGGCACCACTCGCGGGATATTGAGACTGTCGCCCTCCGCGAGCCGCCGCGCATCGCCGCCTGTGGCATTGCTCAACGCGTGCAACACTTCGGTTGTCGAAGTGACCTCGGCAAATTCGCGCGGATTGGCAGGTCCGACATTTATGAGCGCCGTGAGCTTTCCGTCCGTCGCGCGCCAGAGGCCGAGCTCATTGGCTGTGGCCGCAGCGCGCCATAGTCCCGGCTCGACCGCCTGGAGGTCAATCGTCCGGTTTTCGCCCGTCGGCGACGTGAGCGTCACCTGGTTGACCGTGTCGGCCATGGTCTGCCGTTGCACGGTGATGTCGCGGCCATGGACAATCAGGCGCAGCGCTTCTTCCTCCAGATCCGGCTGCTTCATGAGCCAGTGGGACAGCCGCCGCAAAAGATCGAGATGCGGCCCGCCGCCTTCGTAACCGCGCGCCCATAGCCAGATGTGATCCGACAACAATAGCGCGACGCGGCCTTCGCCTTCGCGTGCGAGCACCAGCAGCGGTTTCCCGTCCGGACCCTGCATCACGTTGGTGCCGCTGCTGCGCTTGATGTCGACCAGCCGGAACCAGCGGCTCCAGTGCGGCGGATCGGTTTCCGAGCCTTCAAGGTTGCGCGTCACCGGGTGGCGATGGCCGGCCTCGGTGAGCTGCGGCTGAAAGCTCCGCTCGGTAATGTCGCCGGTTGGTTCGGCGGGCAGGATGCCGTCGAGCGGTGTCCGCCAGATACTGGTCGGGCTGGCGTAATCCGGTCCCGCGGCGATCAGCACGGCGCCGCCATCGCGCACATATTTTGCGATGTTATCGAAATAGATGAGCGGCAATACGCCTTGCCGGGCGTAGCGGTCGAAAATGATGAGCTGGAATTCCGCGATCTTCTGCTGGAACAGCTCCCGTGTCGGGAAGGCGATCAGTGACAGCTCGTTGATGGGCGTGCCGTCCTGCTTTTCAGGCGGCCTCAAAATCGTGAAATGCACCAGATCGACCGAGGCGTCCGACTTGAGCAGATTGCGCCAGGTGCGCTCGCCGGCATGCGGCTCACCGGACACCAACAGCACGCGCAGCTTGTCGCGCACGCCGTCGATGGAGACCACTGCGCGGTTGTTCACTTCGGTGAGTTCACCATCGAGCGGAGATGCCTCGATCTCGACGATGTTGGGCCCCGCATGGGGGATCGGCACATTGAACTTGATGTCGGTGTGCACAGTGACAATGCGCTTATCGAGCACTTCGCCGTCGCGCCGAACGGTGACTTCGGCGGCGCCGACCTTGGCGCCCTGATCCTCGACACGGAATCCGATGGTCTGCGATTGCCCGACGATGCCGAAGCGGGGCGTCAGCGTAAGCACGACCCGCCGGTCGACCTCGTCTTTATGCCCCGTGATCAATGCATGCAGCGGCGCGGCAAAACCCAGCGTAGAGGCATCGGCCGGCACATCATGCACACGGCCGTCGGTGATCAGGACGGCACCGGCGACGCGGTCCGGCGGTACGTCGGCCAGCATCGACGACAGGGCCGAGAACAGCTTGGTACCGTCGGTTTCGCCGTCGGCGGCACCGGCTTCGGCGACGCGCACTTCCAGCCCCGGGATACGCTTGAGCCGTTCGACAATGGCAGCGCGCGCTGCTTCCGTTTGCTGGGTGCGATCACCGAAATTCTGACTGGGACTCTTGTCGACGATAACGGCGGCGACTGAAGGGATCGGGTCGCGGTCCTCCCGCGTGAGTGACGGGTTTGCGAGTGCAAGCACCATCAGGCCCAGCGCCAGGGCACGCAGCGACGCGCCGCGGCTCCGCGCGATGAGCAGAACCACCGACGATCAACGCGGCTACGGCAAAGGCAGCCCACACGACGTAGGCCGGCACCAAAGGAGCAAATGAAATGCCGAGGTTCACAAACAGGCTCCTATTGCCCCAACCGTTCGAGCAGTGCCGGGATATGCACCTGGTCAGCCTTGTAGTTGCCGGTCAGGGCATACATCACGATGTTGACGCCGGAGCGGAAGGCGAATTCGCGTTGGCGCGCTTCGCCCGGCACCAGCGGCAGCATCGGCTGTCCGTCCGGGCGCATCGCCCAGGCGCCGGCGAGATCGTTCGAGGTGATCAGGATCGATGACACGCCGTCACCGGCGCGCGCCGGCCGGTTTGGCTCTTCGTCTTCGCTTTCTGCCGGCAGCGCTTCGACCCAGAGCTGGCCGCTGGTGAAGCGGCCGGGGAAGTCACGCAGCAGGAAAAAGGTTTTGGTCAGCACGTGGTCGTGTGGCACCGGCTCGAGCTCGGGAATGTCGAGCGACGACAGGATCGAGCGGAGCGCAACCATGCCGGGCCCGCGCATTTCGCCGCCGGGCCCGGGCGGCGCGTCGACTGCATCGCGCGTGTCGAACAGCACGGTGCCGCCGCGCTTCATGTAGGTGTCGATTTTCTCGAGTGCGGCCTGCGACGGCTTCGGCGCGGTTGCCGACACCGGCCAATAAATCAGCGGGAAAAATGCGAGTTCGTCGCGCGCAGGATCGAGCCCGATCGGATCGCCCGCTTCCAGCGCGGTGCGCTGCGCCAGAAACAGCGTGAGGCCCTGCAAGCCAGCCTTGCTCACCTCGTCGACGGCTGCATCGCCGGTGATGATGTAGGCAAGGTGCGTTTGCAACGTCGCCTTCATGGCGAAGTCTTCCTGCTGTGCGGTGAGTGGCGGCGGCTGCTGCTGCTGCGGTGCGGGCTGCGCATGCGCATCGTGCAGAGCCATCGAACCAAAGAGGCCAGCCGCCAGCAGCGCAGCCGCTGCGCGCCGGCGCGGCCGCAAGGCACTCAATGCCGCCAGACAGCATGACCACGACCAGCGCATCGAGCATGAGCAATGCGAGCGCGGTCGAGGAAGATCGGCCCGCGCAAATCGAGCGGCTCGCCGTGCCGGTAGACGTCGAGGCGAGCATTGAGGGAGGAGACATCGAGCGGCAGCCGGGCGATCGGCAGGCGCCAGCGTATTGACCGCAACCAGGCCTTCCGGCGGTCCGTAGAAACCTGGCGGATGATCGAGGCTGGCGCGCCCGGTGTAGTTGCTCGGAATAGGGCGTGCGGTCGGCGGCGGCGTTGTAAATGCGCCGAAGCCATCGAGGATGCGTGTCGGGGGTACGACCTGAGCCGCGCGGGTACCGGTGCTCTCGGTGGCAGCGGTCTCGCCTTCGGCGGTTGCGCTGGAGCCGGCAAGCGCCACCAGGCGCCGGAGCATGTCGACGAAAGAGCCCGACAGCGGCAGGTCAGACCAGCGGCTGTCGGCCGTCACATGAAACAGCACGATCAAGCCCTTGCCGCGGCGCTCGCGCGGTGACCAGCGGCGTGCCATCGGCAAGTGTCGCCCAGGTGCGGTCGGTGAGCTGGGAGTCCGGCTCAGCCAGCACCTGGCGCGTGACCGTGACATCGGTCTGGAACCGCCATGCCGCTGAACGGGCTTTCGCGCGAGAAGCCGGCGAGCGGCTGTGGCTTTATCCCAGCTCAGGCTGCCGCCCAGGATGCGGCCGCCGCGGCGCAGCTTCACCGGCACGAGATCGTCGTCGGCGCCGCGCAAGATGCGGCCCGGCAAAACGCACCAGCACGCCGCCATTGTCGATCCATTTGTTCAGACGGTCGAGGGCTTCGGTAACGTTGCCGACATCGGCGAGGATCAGCATTGGCAGATGCCGGTCGAGGAACCGCGCTACCGCTTCCGCCGGTGCCACGCCTTCGGCAAGGCTGACATCGGCAAATGGATTGAGCGCGCGCGAGAGATAATAGGTCGCACCGATCAATGGCTGCGACCGGTCGGCAACCGAGCCGGACACGACACCGACAGTTCGCCGGCGCCAGCGCTTGTCGAGCAGCTGCACGGCGCCCGCCGAGCGTTCGCCGACGATCTCAAGCCGCGCCACGTCATTGCGGATTTCGACCGGCAGATCGATCACGGCATCGGCTTCGTGTTCGCCGGACTTGAAGCTGAAAGGCGCCTCGCCCAGCGGCAGGCCTTTGAGGTCGATCGCGTTCACCAGGCCGTTATCAGCGGGTCCGGCGGATCCTGACTGCGTGCGCAGGACTTTGACCGTCAGCGCGCCGGCGGCGTTATCGGCGGCGGTCGAGTGCATGCGGAATTTGGCAAGCCGCCCTCGACCACAGTCAGCGGGTGGGTGCCGACAATCCGCTTCAGGCCCTCAACGAAGTTGGCACCCTTGCCGAGATCGACACCATCCGAAAGCCAGATGACTTCGACGTTCGGCGCGCTTGCAAGAAAACGCTCGATCACGCGGCAGCGCCTCTGTGCGGTCGACGCCGTAAGGTTTCGGCTTGATCTGTTTGATCTGAACGCGCGCGGCGCCGGCGATCTGCAACGAAATATCGCGCTCGGTCTCCGACATCGGCAGCACCGCGACGCCGCGATTGTCCGCCTCGGCCCGCGCGATCATCTCATCTGCTGTACGCAGGCGCGCGTCCCAGGCCGACGCCGCAGGCCAGCCGTCATCGAGCAAAATCAGCAACGGTGCCGCCCGATCCGCCGTTGCGAGCGGAGGATTCCACAAAGGTCCTGCCGCCGCGACGATGACCAGTGCCGCTAGCGTGAGCCGCAAAAGCGTGAGCCACCAGGGCGTACGTGCCGGCGTTTCTTCCTTGGGAGCGATCTCGAACAGCAGGCGCGTCGGCGGAAAATCGATGCGACGCGGGCGAGGCGGCACCAGCCGCAACAGCCACCAGAGAACCGGCAGACTGAGCAGGCCGAGCAGCACCAGTGGCTGGGCAAAGCCGAGCGGCAGTGAGCCGATCATGCGGCGCTCGCTGGGCTTGCCGGCGCGTGCCGGCTGTTGATGACGACCGGCTGCGCGTTGTCGCCCATGCGTGAATGCAGCACCAGCAAGAGCTCGCTCGCCGGCCTGTCGGTACGATGGATGGCGAAACTCCAGCCGCGCAAATCCGTTTCGGCGCGGATTGCGGCACGATGGCGCGCAACGATGCCTTGATAATCGTTGCGCCACGTCTCGGCGCGGCCGGCGGTAACGCTGCCGGCGCCTTCCGGCTCGATGAATTCGACGCGGCCGGAATAGGGAAAGCTTTCTTCGGCCGGATCGACGATCTGCACAACATGGCCGTGAGCGCCGGTCGCCGAGAGCTGAGCGATTGTGTTCCGTACCTCGCCAATCGGGGCCCACAGGTCGGACAACATCACGACTTCTGATAGCGGCGATGGCACGAACGAAGGCGGCAGGCTGGCGCGCTCGGTCGGATCGTGCAGGATTGCTTCTGCCATCTTCTCGATCACATTGCGGCTCGCGGTCGGGCGCGTGAGACCGGGAACGCCGACCCGTTCACCGCCCTGCACCAGCACCTCGGCCAGCGCGAAGGCAATCACCAGTGCGCGATCGAGCTTGCTCTCGGTCGACAAGGCCGAGGTGAAATTCATCGACGGCGACCGGTCCGGCCAGATCCATACCGTGTGCGAGGCTTCCCATTCCCGCTCGCGCACGTAGAGATGATCGTCGCGCGCCGAGCGGCGCCAATCGACATTCTGCGCAGGTTCGCCCGACACGAAGCGCCGGTATTGCCAGAAATTCTCGCCCGGTCCGGCGCGGCGGCGGCCGTGCAGGCCGTGAATGACAGTCGATGCGACACGGCGTGCCTCGAGGATGAGTCGCGGCATGGCGTCGGCGAGCTTGCGGGCGCCGAGGGTTGCCTGCCGGACCGTTTTGGTCTCGATGTCGTTCGGCTGTGACTCCGCCATCGCGACTATCCGATGCGCGCTTTCAGCCGCCGGATCACGTTGGGGATCGTTTCGCCTTCGGCGCGCGCGGCGAAGGTCAAGGCCATGCGGTGCTTGAGCACGGGCTCGGCCAGTTCGAGCACGTCGTCGACCGACGGGGCGAAGCGGCCGTCGAGAAGCGCGCGTGCGCGCACCGCCAGCATCAGCGCCTGGCTCGCGCGCGGGCCTGGACCCCAGGAAATCAGTTTGCCGATATCGCCCGCCTCGGGACCGGGGCGCGCGGAGCGCACCAGCGCGAGGATCGCTTCGACCACGGACTCGCCGACCGGCAGCCGGCGCACCAGACGTTGCGCCGACAGCAAATCTTCGGCGCTCATCGCAGCTTTGGCGCGCGTCTCTTCCGCGCCGGTCGTATCGAACAGAATTTTGCGCTCGGCCTCCTGATCGGGATAGTCGACGTCGACTTCCATCAGGAAGCGGTCGAGTTGCGCCTCGGGCAGCGGATAAGTGCCTTCCTGTTCGAGCGGGTTCTGCGTCGCGAGCACATGGAATGGCTTGGGCAGATCGTGACGGGCTCCTGCGACAGTCACGTGCTGCTCCTGCATGGCTTGCAGAAGCGCCGACTGGGTCCGCGGTGAGGCGCGGTTGATTTCGTCGGCCATCAGCAACTGTGCGAATACCGGCCCCGCGATGAAGCGGAAGCTGCGCTTGCCGCCCGGGCTCTCTTCCAGAACTTCGGTGCCGAGAATGTCTGACGGCATCAGGTCGGGAGTGAACTGGATGCGGCGGGCATCGAGGCCGAGTGCGATGCCCATTGTCTCGACCAGCTTGGTCTTGGCGAGGCCAGGTACGCCCACTAGCAGCGCATGGCCGCCGGAGAGCACGGTGACCAAAGCGTGCTCCACCACCAGATCCTGACCGAAGATCACCGCGCCGATCGCGGCCTTTGCGGCGCGTACGTGCGCGGCGGTGGACTCAGCCGCCCGCACGATCATGTCTTCAAGTTTTTCCAGGCTTTCGCCGCCGCCCTTCGCCATGATGTCGGTTCCTTTCATTGGCCGCCTGGAGGCCACCTTGGGTGCTATGCAACAAACACACCACAAGTGATTTTGCTGCGCCGTTCGGGCGAATCTGCCTCAATCTATTGCCAAGCTTACGCTATCTTCCGCCGCCGGACCGGGTAATCACGAAGATGCGAACAGGCGCGCGGCCGGCTGATTATCGAAGGAAAACAATGGCGAAGGCAGGGCAGGGCGGATTGGAAGCGCTGACGGCATCGCTGCCACGCGAAAACAAGGGGCCGCCGCCGGTCGAGCGCTGGAATCCGCCCTTTTGCGGCGACATCGACATGAGGATCGCCACCGACGGGACCTGGTTTTACCAGAAGACCCCGATCGGGCGGCTGGCTTTGGTCAAATTGTTCGCCTCAGTGCTCAAACGGGAAGGCGACAAGCACTTCCTTGTCACGCCGGTCGAGAAGGTCGGGATTGTCGTCGACGATGCGCCGTTTCTCGCTGTCGAAATGAAGACGGCTGCCGGCGCCGGTGGACAGGTTCTTCAATTCCGCACCAATGTCGACGACTGGGTTATGGCCGGACCCGGCCATGCGTTGCGCTTCGAGCTGCAGCCGGCAAATGGCGGCCTCAAGCCGTACCTGCATGTGCGCCGCGAATTGTGGGCGAAGGTGACACGCGCTTTGTTCTACGACCTGGTGGCGCTCGGAGAAGAACGCGAGATCGGCGGCAAGGTGATGTTTGGCGTTGTGTCCGGCGGCGAGTTCTTTGCCATGGCGGAAGCAAGCGCGTTGCGGGAGTTTGCTTGATGCAGGAGTCCGTGACGACTGGCCTCACGGCTTCGGAATTTTTTAAGCGCGCACGGGCGCGGCTGACGCTCGACGTGCCACGTGACCTGACGGATGCGAGCGTGACCCCAATGCGTGGCGACCACGACGCCGATCCGGTGATGCTCAAGATCGCCGAGGTGCGGCCGATCCGCCCGGCGGCTGTTCTGGTGCCGATTGTCGCCCATCCTGAACCGACGGTGCTGCTCACGCAGCGCGCGCAGCATCTGCCGGACCATGCCGGGCAGGTATCGTTTCCCGGCGGCAAGATCGACAAAGACGACAGGGACCCGTGCGCTTCGGCCTTGCGCGAGGCGGACGAGGAAATCGGCCTCGACCGTGCGCATGTCGAACCGCTGGGGTATCTCGATCTCTACATGACGACGCTCGGCTATCGCATCGTACCGGTGATCGCGCGCGTGAAGCCCGGCTTTACGCTCAAGCTCAACGTCGCGGAGGTGGATGCGACCTTCGAGGTACCGCTCGCCTTCCTGATGGATCAAGCCAATGTGCAGCGCCATTCGCGCGACTGGCAGGGCATGACCCGGCACTATTATGCGATCACCTTTGGCGAGCGTTACATTTGGGGCGTGACGGCTGGTATCCTGCGCAATCTTCACGATCGGATTTACCGATGATCCGCCCGGTCCTCACCGAAATCGTATTGTTCCTGACACCGTTCGTGCTCTATGCGGTGTTCCTGTGGACGACCCAGGCCGGGGTGATGGATTTCAAATCCTGGCCGCTGTTGCGGGTGGCAACGCTTGCCATAGCGGCGCTGGTATTGGTGCTCGGCAGCTTCATCTTTTTTGCGCATTTTTCCGGCGCGCCGCCCGGTTCGAACTACGTTCCGGCGCATATGGAGAACGGCAAGTTCGTGCCGGGGACCGCGAAGTAATGCCATCGCAGGGCGGCCGCACCGATCGCAAGCTGGGCGAAGCTGCGTGGCTCACCACCGGCGCATTACCGCGCCTGCTCGGCGTGCTCGATTGCGATGGCGAGGAGGCGCGTGTCGTCGGTGGCGCCGTGCGCAACGCGTTGCTCGGCATGCCGATCGCGGAAATCGACGTGGCCACCACCGCGGTGCCGGAAGAAGTCGTCAAGCGCGTCACGGCCGCCGGTTTCAAGCCGGTGCCCACGGGAATCGAACACGGCACCGTCACTGTCGTTATCGACAAGCATCCCTTCGAGGTGACGACGCTCCGCAAGGATGTCGAGACTTACGGCCGCCACGCCAAGGTCGAATTCGGACGCGACTGGAAGGCCGACGCCGAGCGCCGCGACTTCACCATCAATGCATTGTCGGCAACGCGCGACGGCACGATCTACGACTATGCCGGCGGTCTCGATGATCTTGGCCAGCGCCGCGTGCGCTTCATCGGTGACCCGGCCAAACGTATCGCGGAAGATTATCTTCGCATCCTGCGCTTTTTCCGCTTCCACGCAGCCTACGGCACCAGTGATCACCCTGATGCAGCCGGCCTTGCGGCCTGCATTGCCGGCCGTGACGGGCTCGACCAGCTCTCGCGTGAGCGCGTGCGCATGGAGATGCTGAAACTTGTCGTCGCGCCGCACGCGGTCCCGACGCTTATCTCGATGACTGACGCGGGCTTGTTGCTGCGCGTGCTCGGAGGCGTGAGTTATCTGGCAAGTTTCGAGAACATGGCGAAAGTGGAAGTGGCGATTGGAGGAGAGCCCAACGCAGTGCGCCGGCTGGGCGCGCTCGCTGTCGCCATCCCCGAAGATGCCGAACGGCTGTGGCAGAAGCTGCGGCTCGCCAACAACGAGCACGAACGTCTTGCATCGATGGGAGAGGGCTGGGGGCGCATTTCGCCATTGTACGGCGAGAAGGCGGCAAAGGCCCTGCTGTACCGCCTGCGGCCGCAACAGTTTACCGATCGCGTGCTGCTCGGATGGGCGCGTTCGGCTGCGACAGCGCACGATTCCGAATGGCACGCGCTCGCGACGTTGCCGCAGCGCTGGACCGCGCCGGTATTTCCGCTGAAAGCGGCGGAGTTCATGAAGCGCGGCGTGCCACAGGGCCCTGCGCTGGGCGCGGCGCTTGCTGCGGCAGAGCAAGCCTGGATCGCGGCGGGATTTCCCGGCGATCAGGCGGCGCTCGATGCTATCGCGGCCGAGGTTTTGCACACGCCGGCGTCGCAAAAATGAGAGCCACGAGCGGTGTCCGGGAGCTTCCGCTAAATTTTGTCTCGCGTTAGTGCATCATAATAAGCAGCCCGCACCGGCGTTCTAATGGAACGCAGAGGCAACCATCATCCAGTCGGTGAAGAGGGCTTGCACACCCGTAGATGCGCGACGCGGCTCCGGCTATGAACATGGCCGATCATGAATCTCTTTGCCGGCTTCCACGATATCTCATTCTTTCAGTTGATCCCGGTGGCGGCGATCGCGATGTTCGCATCGATCGTCGGTGGGGTTTCCGGCTATGGCACTGGAGCGCTCATGCCGCTGGTGCTGGTCCCGCTGGTTGGCGCCGAGCCGGTCGTGCCGATCATTGCCGTGTCGGCGATGTTTACGAATTCCAGCCGCGTCTTCGCGTTTCTCAAATATGCCGACTGGCGGCGTGCCGCGATCGTGCTCGCCGCTGCGGTGCCAACCTGCGTGCTCGGTGCCTGGGGCTATACTCGGCTCTCCAGCACAGGCGCCGCGCTGGTGATCGGCGGCATGCTGATCCTGAGCGTGCCGCTGCGGCGGTTGTTGAAATATCATGGCGTCAAGTTCGGCGACCGTGGGCTGGCGCTCGGTTCGTTCGGCTATGGCGTGGTCGTCGGCGGGACGGCGGGCTCGGGCGTGATTTTGTTGTCGCTGCTGATGGCGGCCGGCGTCGAAGGCGCCGGCGTCATCGCCACTGACGCCGCCATTTCGATTGTCATCGGGATCGTGAAGATTACGGTGTTTGGGCTTGCCGGCGTTGTCACGGCCCAGGTGATTGCTTTTGCGTTCTTGATCGGGCTTGTGGCTTTGCCCGGCGCATTTCTGGCCAAGGCCTTTGTCGAACGCATGCCGGTGCATGTGCACACGGCGATCCTCGATGCCGTGGTGCTGTTTGGCGGCGTGTTTCTGGTTTGGGGCGCGTTACGCTGAGTTTGGTGGCCCGCTCAGCCGCAGCGGTACGTTCAACTCGCTGAATTTGCGAATGAGCTCCGGAACGCTCTTGCAGCCGGTCTTCTCGCGTATCCGCTTGAGATGTGAATAGACGGTGTTGAGACTGACGCCGCGATCAACAGCGTAAGTGCCGGTCGTCACGCCGGTGCATAGTGCTTCCGCCAAATGCGCCTCGGCATTCGTGAGGCTGAACAATTTCTGAAGGATTTGGCTGGCGGCGGCGCTGCGCGAGAGCGGATCGCATATCAGCACCATGATCCCGGCCTGCGCGTGCTGAGTGGCGTGCGGCTGCCCGCAGACAAGCGGGCGCACCGACATAATATAGGCCGGCAATCCGTCCCGGCGCGGCACCGGAAAATCGGTCGGACCGGCATCGCAGGAGGACTTGCCGGCCCGTCCAACGGCACCAAGCGCCGCGCGGAACCGGCGGCGCACGTTTGATTCAACAAATTCAATGGTGCGGCCGGTAATGCGGAAACCGTCGCCACGTTCGGCCAGTGCCAGCAGCGCATCGTTGGCATAGACGATATCGCCGTCGGGTCCCAACAGCGCAATTCCATCCACCAGCCAATCGAGCGCGTTCTCCAATACTTCCTGGCTATTGCCGGTAGCTTGTCCGCGCGTCGCGTTGTCTTGCGCCCGCGGAAAATGCGGGAAGACAGGCCGCATCAAAGCGACCTCGCGGTTATCGGCGTGGCCCTGCTCGCGTGTCCGTTGGACGCTGATGACAGCTATCTTCTCCAACGTCTTTTCGAACACAACCCGCAAAAATATTCGCGCGGGTCGTTCGTTCAACTCCGGCGAGTTTTTTTGCCATCCGGCGAAGCGCGGTGCAAGCCAATTCATAAAAATTGAGGCTGAAACTTATTTCAAGACTTTGATGACGTTCTTTTCTGCTCAATGCGACATAATTGATTTAACATTTGTCGCGCTGGACCAATCAGTAGTCGCGATCAGCTTCAAGGCCATTTCACAACGGGCGGCATGGAAGAGAGAATCGATTCCACGTTACCGCCGGTCTTGAGACCGAAAATTGTGCCGCGGTCATAAAGTAAATTGAATTCGACGTAGCGGCCGCGACGAATCAATTGCTCCTCGCGCTCGGCGTCATTCCACGGTGTCGCAAAATTCTTTCGCACCAATCCGGGATAAACGCGCAGGAAAGCGCGGCCGACATCTTGCGTGAAGCCGAAGGCCTCGTCCCAATCGGATTCGAGATAGTCGTAGAAAATACCGCCAATGCCGCGCGGCTCGTTGCGGTGCTTGAGAAAGAAATATTCGTCGCACCATTTCCTGTATTTGTCATAAGGCGCGATCTCGGCGTGCCCGTCGCAAGCCGTTTTCATTGCGGCATGAAAGGCAATGCTGTCGGGATCGTTCTGGATGCGGCGCTTGTCGAGCACCGGCGTGAGGTCGGCGCCGCCGCCGAACCAGGACTTGCTGGTGACGACGAAACGCGTGTTCAGGTGCACTGCCGGCACGTGCGGATTGTGCAGATGCGCGATCAGCGAAATGCCGGAAGCCCAAAAGCGCGGGTCTTTCTCGGCGCCCGGTATCTCCTTGCGAAATTCCGACGCGAATTCGCCGTACACGGTCGAGCAATGCACACCCACTTTTTCGAACACACGCCCGTGCATCAGCGCCATCACGCCGCCGCCACCGGGGCCGGCTTTAGCCGGCCCCGAACTTGAATTGCCGATCTCGGGCAAACCCGAGATCGGTTGGCCGTCGCTATGGTTGCTGCGCTGCCATGGCGTGCGCACGAAGCGGCCGGGCGCGCGGTCGCCGAGCGGGGCATTCGCCGGCAGCGCGTCTTCCAGCTTCTCGAAGGCTGTGCAGATATCGTTGCGCAGCGCTTCGAACCATGTTTGCGCGCGTGTCTTGCGAGTTTCCAGCTGTCCGGCGTCCATCAATGGCTCCAGTCTGCAATTATATCGCGGGTCGAGCCATAGCGCACGGGCAGTCCGGCAAGTCGATAAGGATCAGCCAGTCGACTACGCCGCTATTTCAGGTCGAGTTTGGTCCTGATTGCGTCGAGGTCGCCCCGGCGAAAGCGGGTTGCGCAAATAATGTGTTCGAATTCGTCGACCGCGGCGTCGTAGGCCTTTTGCTTTTTCTGATAGAGCGGAAATTCCGCCTGGAATTTCTTTGCCAACTCTTCATGACGAATGACCCGGTGCTGGAACTCATTGAGCGCAGGCTCATCATAGCTGCCAAGGATCGGCAATTCCGCATTCAGCTGCTTCTGCAACATCAGGGCTTCCGCAGCCTCGCGGTCGATCGCCGCGATCTCATAGTCGATGGCGGTGCCGGTGCGGTCGAGTTCCTGCGCGCGGTGCACGCAGGCTTCCAGCGCGAGCGCCGACATCGCCGGTTCGTCCAATCCTGCAGGCGGACGTTTCATCAAGTCGGTGAGCAAAGTACGCGCCGCATGCGCGTCGATCGCGCCCAACGCGAGCGCAAACGACATCGCCAGGAGCACCCACCGGGTCATGACTCATCTTATCACTGCGGCAGGCCGCCCGTCTGGCGCAGCGCCTCGCCGGCAACGATTGCGGCCACCATTGCCACGTTGAGCGAGCGCATGCCGGGCCGCATTGGCACGCGCAGCCGCGCGTCGGCGGCCTTGTGCGCCAACTCAGGCACGCCGGCGCTCTCGCGCCCGAGCAGCAGGACCTGGTCATTGCGAAAGGTGTGGTCGAGGTAGCTGTGTTCGGCCGCGGTTGTAAGAAGCACCAGCGACAGGCCTTGCCGCCGCCGCCACTCCTCGAACGCCTCGAACGATCGGTGGCGGGTCAGGGCCACCTGGTCGAGATAGTCCATGCCGGCCCGGCGGAAGGCGCGATCGGTGACCGGAAAGCCGGCCGGCTCAATAATATGCGCTTCGATACCCAGGCAGGCGCAAAGCCTGAGAATCGTGCCGGTATTCTGGGGAATGTCCGGCTCGTAAAGGGCGATCCGCATGGCGGGTCTGGCGATGTCCCGGTGCTGGGGATTAAACCGTTTTAGACGAATGATTTATGCGGCTAATTCTCGCAGGCGCGGGCGCACAATCGGGCAGAGTGTAACATTTAAAGCGCGGCCGGACGCAAAACCGGTGGCCACTTTTGCCGGGCGCGCCCCTGCGGGCTTGCGCTCGCTCGGCAAGGGTGCCAATAGAACGCCACCGACGCGCTGTCCTGCCTTTTCCAGGGCTGCCGCAACCGGTCCGCCCCGCCGTCGCGGGACTTCGGTCCCGGGCTCCAGCCGCGGGCGGATGAATAAGCCAGCCGGAGGAGAGGGCCTAAGACGTGACGACCGTGTCTTCCGCGGAGCACACGCGCCGCGACTTTCTCTATATAGCCACCGGCGCCGTCGGCGCGGTGGGGGCCGCGGCCACGCTGGTGCCGCTGATCGCGCAGATGAACCCGGATGCCTCGACCATCGCGGCCGGCGCGCCGATCGAGGTCGATCTCGCTCCTATTGCCGATGGGCAAATCATCAAGGTGTTCTGGCGCTCGAAGCCGATCTTCGTGTTTCACCGCACGAAGAAAGAGATCGAAGAAGCGGTAAAGGTTAATGTCGCCGACCTTCCCGATCCGGAGGCCGATTCGGCGCGCGTCAAACCGGGCCATGATCAATGGCTCGTGCTGATCGGTATCTGCACGCATCTGGGCTGCATCCCGCTCGCCCATCAAGGCGAGTACGATGGCTGGTTCTGCCCATGCCACGGCTCGCAATACGATACCTCGGGCCGTATCCGTAAAGGGCCGGCACCGAAAAACCTGGCCATCCCGCCCTACAAGTTCGTTTCCGATACCAAGATTCAGATCGGCTGAGCGAAACGTCGCATTCAAGGTTCAATCATGAGCGGACACTCGACCTACCAACCGCAGAATAAAGTTCTGCAATGGTTCGAGAAGCGGTTGCCGATCGGCGGCCTGATTCATTCTTCCTTTGTCGCGTACCCGACGCCGCGCAATCTGAATTACCTGTGGACGTTTGGTGGCATCCTGGCGTTCATGCTCGGCGTGCAGATCATCACCGGCGTCGTGCTGGCGATGCACTACACGCCCCATGTTGATCTGGCCTTCAGGTCCGTCGAGAGCATCATGCGCGACGTCAACTTCGGTTGGCTGTTGCGCTATTTGCACGCCAACGGTGCGGCGATGTTCTTTCTTGCCGTCTACATTCACATGTTCCGCGGCATCTATTACGGGTCGTACAAGGAGCCGCGCGAGGTGCTCTGGATCCTCGGCGTCATCATCTACCTGCTGATGATGGCAACCGGCTTCATGGGTTACGTGCTGGTCTGGGGCCAGATGAGCTTCTGGGCGGCGACCGTGATCACCAATCTGTTCTCCGCCATTCCAGGGGTGGGCGATGCGATCGTCACCTGGCTGTGGGGCGGCTTTGCGGTCGGTAACCCGACGCTCAATCGCTTTTACTCGCTGCACTACCTGTTGCCGTTCGTGATCGCCGGCGTGGTAGTGCTTCACATCTGGGCGCTGCATGTCGCCGGGCAGAACAACCCGACGGGCATCGAGCCGAAGTCCGATAAGGACACCGTGGCATTCACGCCCTACGCAACGGTCAAGGACGGCTTCTTCATGGCCGTGTTCTGCATCCTCTATGCATGGTTTGTGTTCTACATCCCGAATTTCCTCGGCCATGCAGACAACTACATTCCGGCCAATCCGGCGGTGACACCGGCGGAAATCGTGCCCGAATGGTACTACCTGCCGTTCTACGCCATCCTGCGGTCGATCCCTGACAAGCTGATGGGCGTGATCGCGCTGTTTTCCTCGATCCTGGTTCTGGCCTTCATACCCTGGCTCGATACCTCGCGCGTGCGCTCGGCCCGTTATCGTCCGCTGTTCAAGCAATTCTTCTGGCTGTGGGTGATCGCTTGCGTCGGCCTCGGCTGGCTCGGCTCGAAGCAACCCGAAGGGATCTACGTCATCCTGTCGCGGATATTCACCGTCTATTACTTCGCGTTCTTCCTGATCATCATGCCGCTGCTCGGCATCTTCGAGAAAACCAAGCCGCTGCCGAATTCGATTTCGGAGTCGGTCTTGGGTGCAAAAGCGTGAGCGGGAGCACTGTGATGACGATGAAGCGCACCATTCTCGCTGTCACGCTTGCCGGCACAGTCGCCGCACTCGCTTTGCCTGCGGTGGCCGAAGAGCAAGTGGCGCCGCCAATGCTGAGATGGTCGTTCGCCGGACCGTTTGGAAAATATGACGAGGCGCAACTCCAGCGCGGCTTCAAGATCTACAAAGAGGTTTGCTCGAATTGCCATTCGATGCAGCTGCTGGCCTTCCGCAATCTCGCCGATCCCGGCGGGCCGGGCTTCTCCGAGGCGCAGGCCGCGGCAGTTGCGGCCGAATACAAGATCAAAGATCTGGACGACAAGGGCGAACCAACCGATCGCGCCGGGCGGCTAGCGGATACATTCCCGCCGCCGTTCCCGAACGAGCTCGCGGCCAAGGCAGCCAATGGCGGCGTCGCGCCACCCGACATGTCTACGCTTGCCAAGGCGCGTACTTATCAGCGCGGCTTTCCCTGGTTCGTGTTTGATGCGTTCACACAGTATCAGGAGCAGGGGCCCGACTACATCGCCGCTCTCCTGAAGGGCTACGAGGATCCGCCGCCGAAGGGTTTCCAGCTCCCGTCCGGCGGGCACTACAACAAGTATTTCCCAGGCCACAACATCGCCATGCCGCCGCCGCTTCAGGCGGGGCAAGTGACCTTTGACGATGGCGCGCCGCAAACCATGGAGCAGTACTCCAGGGACATCTCGGCCTTCCTGATGTGGGCGGCCGAGCCGCACCTGGTGACGCGCAAGCGCATCGGCTTCCAGGTCATGATCTTCCTGATCGTGCTCGCCGGGCTCATGTATTTCACCAAGAAGAAGGTGTGGTCGGCGGTGCACTGATGCCGCACCGACTGACCAGCCTGATATGAAATCGTCATGCCCGGCCTTGTGCCGGGCATCCCGCTTAGGAAGGCACTGTGCCATCCTAGTCGGGATGGCCGGGACAAGCCCGGCCATGTCGGAGATGAGGTAATGGCAAGATCAGTCCTCGGCATCATCGGCGGGTCCGGCATTTACGACCTGCCGGGCCTTACCAATGTGCGCGAGCAGCGCATTGCGAGCCCGTGGGGCGAGCCATCCGGACCTCTGCGCATCGGCGATATCGATGGGCTCCCCGTTGTGTTCCTCTCGCGCCACGATCAGGGCCACCGGTTGTCACCCTCCGACATCAACTACCGGGCCAATATCGATGCGCTCAAGCGCGCCGGCGTTACCGATCTCGTTTCCTTGTCGGCCTGCGGCTCGTTCAAAGAGGAAATGCCGCCCGGTACATTTGTACTGATCGACCAGTTCATCGACCGCACCCACAAGCGCGAGAGTTCGTTCTTCGGCAAAGGCCTGGTGGCGCACGTCTCGATGGCGCACCCGGTGTCGCCTCTCCTGCGCGCGCATCTGCGCAACGCGGCGATGGCCGAAGGCATCACGCCGCACTGGGGCGGCACGTATATCTGCATGGAGGGCCCGCAGTTCTCCACCTACGCCGAGAGCATGACCTACAAGCATCTCGGCTATTCGGTGATTGGCATGACCAACATGCCGGAGGCCAAACTCGCGCGCGAAGCCGAGATTTGTTACGCCACCGTCGCGATGGTGACCGATTTCGACTGCTGGCACCCGGCGCACGACGCGGTGACGGTGCAGGACATCATCAAGGTGCTGCTGGAAAACGCCGGGAAAGCCAAGCGCCTGGTCGCGCGGCTGGCACGCGATTTCCCGCGCGAGCACGAACCGTGCCCGATCGGTTCGGATCGCGCGCTCGATACAGCTCTGATTACGGCACCCGAAGCGCGCGACCCCGCACTGATCAAAAAGCTCGACGCCGTTGCCGGCCGGGTGCTCGGACGTTAGCCTTGCCGCCATGAGTATTCATGCTGGCGCCGCCACGTGCGCGAACCCGCCTTTTCGCGCCGAACATATCGGCAGCCTGCTGCGGCCAAAAGTTCTGCTCCAGTTGCGTGCGCGCTTTGCGCGCGGGGAAATTTCGCAAGCCGACTTGACCGCCGCGGAGGATGCCGCGATTTCCGACGCGGTTGGCTTGCAGGAGCGCGTCGGGCTGCGTTTTGCAACCGACGGCGAATTCCGCCGCCGGTCGTACCACAGTTTTTTCTATCAGCAGCTTGGCGAGCTGAGCATCGACACCGTCGCTGGTGCCGATGCGACCGGCGCGCCGGACGGCGGCGGACGTGGGGCGCAACCAACTGCCCTCATAAAAAGCCGCGTGCGCTGGACGCATCCGATCAATGTCGCCGATTTCAAGTTTCTTAAAAGCAAAACGAAGTTGCTTCCCAAGATTACAATTCCAGGTCCTTGCGCGCTACATTTCCGCGGCGGCGATGCTGCCGTGCTCGCATCTGCGTATCGTGAGACGGGCCAGTTCTGGGATGACACCGTCGAGGCCTTCACGAAAGAGCTGGCGGCGCTGGCGGAGGCTGGCTGCCGCTACGTCCAGATCGATGAGACAGCATTCGCAAAATTCGGCGATCCGGATGTGCAGGCGGCATTGGCGGCGCGAGGCGACGATTGGAGCAGACTGATCGACACCTACATTGCAATCACCAACCGGGTGCTGCGGGCGGCACCGAAGGCCCTCCACATCGGGATGCACCTGTGCCGGGGCAATCGCGGCGGTCATTGGCATGCCGAGGGCAGTTACGAGGACGTCGCCGAACGGCTGTTCAACGCGCTGGAAATTCCGTTCTATTTCCTTGAGTTCGATACGCCGCGCGCGGGTACATTTACGCCGCTCCGCTTCGTTCCGAAACACAAATCTGTCGTGCTTGGATTGATTTCATCGAAAACGCCCGGGCCGGAAGACAAAGTGGCGCTGCATGCACGTGTCGAGGAGGCGAGCCGGCAGGTATCGCTCGATCGTTTGGCGGTGAGCCCGCAATGCGGCTTTGCCAGCGTCGACACCGGCAATCCGGTGACGCCGCAGGCGCAGGAAGCTAAGCTCCGCCTGGTTGTGGAACTGGCGCGCGATATCTGGGGCGAGGCGTAGCCAAGAGGCGAGGGGGCAACATGCGGCGCGGCATCATGTATCTGACGATTGCGCTCGCTGTGGCCGCGTTTGCGACGGCGGCGCAGGCGCAGGAACCGAATTACCCCAGCCGTGCAGTGCATGTCCTCGCGGCCGCGGCGCCGGGCGGCAATCCTGACGTATTGGCGCGCCTGCTGTCGCAGCGCTTGTCGGAACTTCTTGGCCAGCCTTTCGTCGTTGAAAACGTGCCGGGCGCGGGCGGCATTTTGGCGGCAAAACGCATCGCCGATGCTCCGCCGGATGGTTACATGCTGATGTTGAACGATTCCGGTGCGCTCGCGATCAACATCACGATGAGTCCGGATGCGACCTACAAGCTGAAGGATTTCACGCCGATCACGGCTCTCGCGACCGTGCCGACCGCGCTGGTGATCATCCCCTCGGTGCCTGCCAATAATGTCAACGAATTCATCGCGCTGGCAAAATCGAAGCCAGGAGTCATGAGTTACGGTTCGGCAGGCGCCGGATCGATCCATCATCTTACCATGGAAATTTTCGCCGAGCGCACCGGCATCAACCTGCTGCACGTTCCCTACCGCGGCGGCACCGCACTGGTGAACGGGTTGCTGACCGGCGAAATTCAGGCTGGATGGTCCGGCCTTCCCAATGTGATTTCGCATATCCAGGCGGGCAAGCTGCGCGGCCTGTGCGTGAGCGTGCTCAAGCGCGCCGTGTCGCTGCCCGATGTGCCGACCTGCGACGAGGCCGGCATCAAGGGCTTTGACATTGCCGATATGTTGGGCCTGCAAGGCCCCGCCGGCATGGCGCCCAAGGCCGTCGAGCGGTTGCAGGTTGCAATCGCAAAAGCCATGCGCGAGCCGGCGATGGCCGAGCGCATGGCGATACTTGGCATGGACCTCCAGGAAAACGGTACCGCCAATTACGTGCGTTTCATGCAGGATGACCTCGACCGCTACGCCAAGGTGATTGATCGTCTTGGCCTCAGCCGCAAGGCAAACAAGTGACCGTCCGTTTTTCGCGCAACAAATTCCCGGAGAACCAATGCATATTGTCGATGTAAATCAGCAGCCGAGTGAGGAATGGCGAGCGGGCGTCACCACGCGCATGAAGGCGTCGGCGGCGAACAGTGCGACCCAGCTTTGCCTGTTCGAGCAATGGTGCGACCCGGGACACGGCGCGCCGACGCATCTGCATGCGGTCGAAGAAGTTTTGTGCGTGCGCGAAGGACAGGCCGACGTGTGGATTGATGATGCACATCTCACGCTCACGAGCGGACAACTGGTCATCGTGCCGGCCGGCCGCAAGCATGGTTTTTCGAACACAGGCGATAGCGTCTTGCACATCGAATCGACGCTAGCCGCGCCGGTCTTCGAGGCGGCTTACGATGACAAGCGCGAATCGCCGCGGCGCTGGCTGCCGGGCGGGTGAATGGATCATGACGTCACCTTCTTTCAAAGACGATCTCCGCGCCGCGATCCGCTCGATTCCGGATTATCCCAAGCCCGGCATCATATTTCGCGACATCACGACGCTGCTCGGCGATGCACGCGCGTTCCGCCGCGCGGTCGACGAGCTGGTGCAGCCCTGGGCCGGCATGAAGATCGACAAGGTCGCGGGCATCGAGGCGCGCGGTTTCATTCTCGGCGGCGCGGTGGCGCATCAGGTCTCGGCCGGGTTCATCCCGATCCGCAAGAAGGGCAAGCTGCCGCACAAGCGGGTGAGCATTGCCTATTCGCTGGAGTACGGCCTCGACGAGATGGAGATGCACGAAGACGCGGTGGAGAAAGGCGAGCGGGTGATTTTGGTCGACGATCTCATCGCCACCGGCGGCACCGCGGAAGGCGCGGTGAAATTGCTGCGCCAGCTCGGCGCCAATATTCTTGCGGCGTGTTTTGTCATCGATCTGCCCGAACTCGGCGGCGCCGCCAAATTGCGCAAGATGGACGTGCCGGTGCGCACGTTGATTTCATTCGAAGGGCATTAGGCGACTGATCCGCTCCTTGCGCGTGAGCCAGTAGCCCGCATGAGCGAGGCGACATGTGGGATGAAGGCCGCGGATTTCGCTGCGCTCAATCCGGGCGACGGTCCAGCACGAGAAGGCATTGTCGCTTGTAGGGTGGGCTAAGGCGCGGAACGCGCCGAGCCCACCGCGAACGAGCGCCGAGTGCAACGCTGATGGTGGGCTCGCTTCGCTTAGCCCACCCTACGGTCTGAATGACAAATGAGAACGAGCGCGTAGGTCGGATTGGCGCCGCGTAATCCGCCGTCGAGCGGACGTGGTGGGTTACGCCTTCGGCTAACCCGCCCTACGGCTTCGGACCCCACGGCCCCGTTGGCGCGCCAGGCTCCGCGCCCCACGGGCCCGCGTGCGGCGTTGGCTCTTGTGCTGCGCCGCCCCACGGGCCGGCATCGGCGCTATCGCCGGACTGGTCGGTCACTTGTCCCTGCGGCTCGGGCGCTTCCAAAGCCAGCGGCCCCGGATCGTGGCCGCCGGCAAATTTCACCAGAGCTTCGACGCGCGCCTCGACCGGCGGATGCGTGTCGAAAACATTGGAAAAGCCCACGCGCGGATTGTCGATGCACATTTCCATCACGGCGGAATTGGCGCCGGGGATTTCGCTGCGCCCTTCGATCTTGCGCAGCGCGGAAATCATCGCGTCGGGATTTTTCGTGAGCTCTACCGAACCGGCATCGGCCAGATATTCACGCTGACGCGACAGCGCAAAACGGATCACAACGGACAGGATCCACACAACCACAATGATGGCGATTGCGATGATGATGGCGAGACCGGCGCCGCCCTTGCGGTCGCCGTCGCCGCTCGATCGCCGGCCTCTGCCCCACATCACGTTTTGGAAAAAGACGCGGAAGATGAGCTCGCCGAAGAACGAGATCGCGCCGGCGATCACCACCGCGATCACCAGCATGCGCACGTCGCCGTTGCGGATGTGGGTGAGCTCGTGGCCGAGCACGGCCTCGATTTCCTGGCCGTTGAGCGCGTTGATCAGGCCGCGCGTCACCGTGATGGAATATTGCTTTTGGTTGAGGCCGGTGGCGAAGGCATTGAGTGCGTCATCGTCGGCGATGCGCAACGTCGGCATCGTGATGCCGCGCGAGATGCACAAGTTTTCCAGCAGATTATAAAGCCGCGGCTCTTCCTTTCGAGTCACCGGTTGCGCGCCGGTGACGGCATCGATCATCTGCTGGTGAAATTTGTAGGCGATTGCGATCCATACCACAGTGCCGATGGTGGCGAACGGCACCGCCTTGAGAAAATCGTATTGCGCCGCGCGAAGGAGATAGTCGAGCGGTGCATCGACGGTCAGCGCTTCGGCCAGCAGCGCGCCGGCGAACACCATCACATAGACGAGAAAGAACAGGCCGATCAGCAGCGCGATCGAGCGCCGCTTGTTCGACTGGATATGCGTATAGAGTCCGTAAGCGGCCATGTTTTTCTTCAATCATTCCGGGGCAGCGGTAAGCCGGACCTGGAATCCAGAGGAGAAGGTTCGGCGTCTGCGTCTGGATTCCGGGTTCGCGGGCAAGAGCCCGCGCCGCGGAATGACAGAGAGCTAAAACTTCACGCTCGGCGCCTGTTCGAGCTGGGCGCGCGCTTCGCCGAGATCGAAGAACGTGCGCTGCGCGAAGCCGAACATTCCGGCGAATAGCGATGCCGGAAACTGCTGGATGCCCGTGTTGTATTCCTGCACCGCGCTGTTGAAGAAGCGCCGCGACGCCGCGAGCTTGTTCTCGATGTCGGAAAGGTCGCTCTGAAGCTGCTGGAAGTTGGCGTTGGCTTTCAGGTTCGGATAGTTTTCCGATAGCGCGAACAACTGCCGCAACGCGCCGCTGAGCATATTTTCCGCCGCGACCTTCTGTTCGACGCCGGGTGCCGCGATCGCAGCGTTGCGCGCCTGTACGACGGCTTCGAGTGTTCCGCGCTCATGCGCGGCGTAGCCTTTGACGGTCTCGACCAGATTGGGAATGAGGTCGTGGCGCTGCTTGAGTTGCACGTCGATATCGGCAAACGCCTGGTTGGTTCGCTGCCGCATCGCGACCAGGCTGTTGTAGACGCTGATCGCCCAGATCACGATTACGACAACAACACCAAGAACGACCCAGCCGGTGGTGGACATGGAAGGCTCCAGATTGGGGAAACGACGATTATTGCAGCAAGTCTAACCTATTTGGGCTCGATGCGGCCAACGGCAACCGGGTAGAGGTGGCTGGCGGCATTCCGGTAGTCGTATGCAAGCCGCTGACAGATCACGCGGTTGGTTTCTGAAAATAAAAAAAGACCCCGAGCCTAAACTCGGGGTCTCTTCGCCAGACGGCTATTCGGGGGGTAAGGGGGGAGCCGCCCAGCGATATACGCGGCATTAACGCAGCCCTCCGACATTGGTTCCGGCCGCTAACGCGATCATCTAAAATTTATCCACAGGGCGTGGCCGGGTCTTCACACCGTCACGATCCACGAGTTCCATCCGAGAGGGCGCCGGGGGGTGCGAAATTCGGAGGGCATTACCGCATGAGTTCGGTGATGATCAGGTGTCCTGCTACGGGCCACGCAGTCTCAACCGCAATCGAGACCGAACCGAGCGTGTTCCGGAAATTACCGAAGGTCGCAGCCCGCATGCATTGTCCGGCGTGCGGGAAGGATCATGTGTGGACCGTAAGTTCCGCCTGGCTCGCGGGCGAGCCGCGGCTGGTGGAGAAGGCGCAGTCGCCGGAGATCGCAGTGGCCTGAAAGCCAGGCCGTGTTTGTTCGGGATTGCACCGCCGTGAATTCTCTTCACCTCTCCCATAGGGAGAGGTCGGATCGCGCAGCGGTCCGGGTGAGGGGTTACAAACTCGAGAATCCTAAACCCTCCCCCCACCGGGGAGAGGGAGCAGGCCGTACATGTGGCAGCCGCTTCGATTTAACCGATCAAATTCTAGCTCGCCTCGCGGAACCGCACCGCAGCTTCCAGATCGACCGAAACAAGCTGCGAGACACCGCGTTCGGCCATCGTGACGCCGTACAGGCGGTTCATGCGCGCCATGGTGATCGGATTATGCGTGATAATCACGAACCGCGTGTCGGTCGATTTGATCATTTCGTCGAGCAAATCGCAGAAGCGCTCGACGTTATGATCGTCGAGCGGCGCGTCCACTTCGTCCAGTACGCAGATTGGCGCCGGATTGGTCAGGAACACGGCGAAGATCAGCGCCAGCGCGGTCAGCGCCTGTTCGCCGCCCGACAGCAGCGACAATGTTGCCGGCTTCTTGCCCGGCGGTTTGGCCAGAATTTCCAGGCCGGCTTCGAGCGGATCTTCGCTTTCGACGAGCTGCAACTCGGCGGTCCCACCGCCGAACAGCTGCGCGAAAAGATGCTGGAAGTGCTTGTTGACCTGCTCGAAGGAGGTCAGCAGCCGCTCGCGGGCCTCGCGATTGAGGCTTTGGATGCCGAGCCGCAGTTTCTTGATCGCCTCCACAAGATCGTCGCGTTCGGTGGTGAGCGAAGTGTGCTGGGTCTCGACCTCGCGCAATTCCTCTTCGGCACGCAGATTGACCGCGCCTAGGCGTTCGCGTTCGCGGCGCAAACGTTCGAGCCTTTCTTCGATCTCGATGAGATCCGGCAGCGGATCGGTCGGCCGGATTTCGGCAAGTTCTGCCACCGCCGCCGGCTCGATCTCCAGCATGTCGTGGATCTCGCGGCCAATATCAGCCAGACGGCGTTTGGCGCCCTCGAAACGCTCCTCTGCGCGCGCAAGATCCTCGCGCGCCGCGCTCGCCGCTTCCAGTGCTGCGCGCGCGTCACGGTCGGCTTCGGCCAGTGCGTTTTCGGCTTCCTGCAAACGATCGGCGCAGGCGCGCCGTGCGGTTTCCGCGGTGTGAACTTCGGTGATCAGCGCGCGGCGTTTTTCGGCGAAAACTTGCGGGGCGTTCTCCAGCTCGGTGCGGTCGCGCCTGGCTTCGGCGATGCGTTGCTCGAGCGTGACAATCTGATTACGCGCGCCCTGCTGGCGTTCGATCCAGCCGGTCTTGTCGGACGAAAGCGCTGTCAGCCGGCGGTCGGCATGTTCGGCTTCGCGCACAATGGCCTGCTGCTCAGCCTGCACTTCGGCGAGCCTGGCGCGCTTGCCCGCAATATCGTCGCGCACTTGCGTGAGTTTGCTTTCGATGTTTGCCGCCGGAGCAAGTGCGTCGAGCGCGCTTTCTGCCTCTTTCTTGGCGGTTGTTGCCTCGTCGCGGCTCATGTTCAGCCGTGCGCGCGCTTCAGCCAGTGCCGAAAGTCGCGCCGCCTGGCGATTGAGATCGCGCTCACGAGCGCGCGATTCAGTTTCCGCGCTGCTCGCTGAATCGAAAGCCGATTGGGCCGATGCCAGCGCGCGATGCTTGGCCTCAACTTCACTGCGTGCGCTCGCAAGTTCGCCGTCGATCTCGGCGAAACGGCTGCGTTGCGCCAGCCGCCGGGCGGCGCCTGTCGGCGCATGCGCGGCCGCGACAAAGCCATCCCAGCGCCAGAGGTCGCCTTCGGGCGACACCAGCCGCTGGCCCGTCTTGAGAGATCCGGCAAGCCTGGTGCCGGCGTCGCGTTCGACCACGCCGATTTGTGCGAGCCGCCGCGCGAGTTGCGCCGGCGCCTTGACGTAGCGAACCAGCGGCTCGACGCCATCGGGAAGAGGTGGGTCGCCGCCTGCGCTCGCCACCTCGGTCCAATGCATGGGCGAGGACGGATCGACGGGCGCATCGAGATCATCGCCGAGCGCGGCACCCAGCGCCTTTTCGTAGCCTTTTTCCACGGAGATGTGGTCGATCACCGGCGGCCAGAGGCTGCGGGTCTCGAGCGACAGCATCTTGGAAAGGGTCTTGGCCTCAGTCTCCAGGCGCTGTACGCGCTTTTCCGATTCAGCGGATGCCTCGCGAGCAGCTTCCAGCTCGGCGCGCGCAACGTTGTGGGCGGCTTCGGCCGCGATCGCGGCAGCCTCCGCTTCGGTCAGCGCAGCCTGCGTACCTTCGACCGCAGCGGCAAGCGGGGCACTATCGACGCTGTGAAGTGTCTTGAGTTCACGCTCGATTGACTCGATCTCGGACGAAATTCTGGCGATGCGCTCGCTTTGCTCGCGCCCGGTATTTTCGAACCGGTTGCGCTGCGCAGTGAGGTCGGCAAGCGCGGTGGTGAGATCGCTGAAAATTTTCTCGGCAGCACTGAGTTCGGCATCGGCCTCGGACACCCTGGCATCAACGCCGCTGCGGCGGCCGGCGCTCTCCCGCGCTTCGGCCCGAATGGTTTCTTCCTCGGCCGCCAGACGCGCAATTGCCTGTTCGGCGTCGGCCGCGAGGCGCTGCTCGCGTTCGGTATCGTCGGCAAATTGCACAAGCCGGAGATCGAGTTCGACGATGCGGTCCTTGGCGCGCGCTTCTTCGCGATCAAGATCCTGCAGCGCGATATTGAGACGGTGCAAGGCCGCGCCCGCACGCGCTTCAGCTTCGCGCAATTCCGGAAGGCTGGCGGCGGCGAGCGCCTGACGCTTGGACGCCTCGGCTTCCGCACCGACGCGGTCGGCGACCGTGCGCACGCAGAGATCCTTGGCGCGCTCGGCTTCTGTCACCTCGCCATTCGCGGCCGTCCAGCGCAAATGATAGAGCGTCGCCTCGGCCTTGCGCACCTGCAAGGATACGGTGCGGTAGCGGATCGCCTGGCGTGCCTGCTTCTTCAAACCGTCGATTTGGGCGGCCAGCTGGCCGATGACGTCCTCGACTCTGAGAAGATTGGTCTCGGCTGCCTTCAGACGCAGTTCGGCCTCATGGCGGCGGGCATGCAGGCCGGCGATACCGGCAGCGTCTTCCAGCACACGGCGGCGCTGTTCCGGCTTGGCCTGGATGATCTCGCCGATACGGCCCTGATGGACGAGCGCCGGCGAGCGGGCGCCGGTGGAGGCATCGGCAAAAAGAATTTGCACGTCGCGCGCGCGAACCTCGCGCCCGTTGATGCGATAGCTGGACCCGGTTTCGCGTTCGATCCGGCGGGCAATTTCCAGCAAATCCTGATCGTTGAAAGCAGCGGGTGCCGAGCGCGTCGAATTGTCGATGGCAATTGCCACCTCGGCATTGTTGCGCGCCGGGCGGCTGTTGGACCCGGAAAAGATCACGTCATCCATGGACGCGGCGCGCATGGATTTGTGCGAGGATTCGCCCATCACCCAACGCAGCGCTTCGACCAGGTTCGACTTTCCGCAGCCGTTTGGTCCGACCACGCCGGTCAAACCCGGCTCGATTGTGAAATCGGTCGGTTCGACGAACGACTTGAAGCCAAGCAGGCGCAGTCGTGTGAGCTTCATAAGTTAAGGCCTCAAGTATTCTTCTTGTTGGCGCATGAACTTTTCCGAAAACCAGCTCCGTCCCCGATCGGTGTCGAGGACATGCTTTTCGGGATCATGCGCAAAGCGGGATGACAACCCGCCGTTCCATCAGGTTTTTGCATTGAACAATTCAGCAAGCCGTTCCGGGGCTTGGCCCCGGTCTGGGTGCCTGTTTGCGGCATCGGTCCCGGAGAATGAATCGCCGCGCTCGCAAGGGCAACTGCCGTGCGAAAGCCGGCGATGGTTTTCCAGACCTTTCGGGTGCGGGGGGAGGAAATTACCGCCGCAGCGCCCGTGGCGCTACGGCGGGTTGTGCCAAAAAACCCTTATCAGCCCTTGAGATAGGGGTCGATCGCCTTGGCCATGTCCTCGATCGACAAGGCGCCGGGGTAGGACGTCCCATTGATGAAGAAAGTAGGCGTGGACTGCACTTTGAACTTGTCGACGGCCCGCATGCGCACGCTTTCGATGCCATCGAGCACCTGCTGATTCGCGAGGCAGGCGTTGAAAGACTGCTCCGTGAATCCAGCCTGCTTGGCGATGGCAAGCAGCGGCGGTAGCGGTTTCTCGATGGCCCATTGCCGCTGCTGGCGGAACAGCGTGTCGATCAGAGCAAAATATTTGTTCTTGTCGTCCTTGCCGGCGCACCGCGCCAGCATGAACGCTGCGGCAGCGAGATTATCGAGCGGGAATTCGCGGAAAATGTAACGCACCTTGCCGGTGTCGATATAACGCTTCTTGAGTTCCGGAAATGTCGTTTCCTGGAAATTGGCACAGTGCGGGCAGGTCATCGACGCATATTCGATGACGGTCACCGCCGCTTTGTCATCGCCCATACTCATTTCGGGCAAGGCATCCGGTTTCATCAATTCGCCGGCCGGCACCGAGTTAGCTGCTAAAGCGTCGGCCGGGAACGGTGGCAACGAAGAAACGCCGATTACGGCGGCGGCAAGCGCCAAGGCAGCCGTGTTCTTGCAAAATTCGCGGCGGGTGATGTGCAACTGAGGCTCCTGGGCTGAAAATGCCGATCTGGTCCGGTCACTGGCTAGCTGGACAGCACGATTGTGGCAATGCCGGGCCAGTCTGCCAAGGCGTTCGCGCGGCTCAATTTCGCTTGATGGCCGCACCCAGGCGCCCAAGCGCCAGCCGGAGGTCCTCGTCTTCGACATCCGGCAAGGCCTCGGCGATGCGCGCAGCTTCGGCCGGATCGGGCTCGTGGGCGGGCGATTGCGCGCGGTGCCGCAGCGGGGCCTGACGCAACGCAATGCGGCCGATGGCCTGCCATCCGAAGAAGCGGTTGACCCGTTCGAGAATGACCGCCGACAGATGCTGGATTTCGAGCGCCGCCGGGCCTTCAACCCGCAGGACCAGCGTGGCGGGTTCCGCCGCTTGTTCGCCGATGGCGCGCGGCCAGCTGATCTTGAGCGGTTCGCTGTGAGCGGCGATCTCCGCGCCCACGATATCGGGCCAGCGGGAAATGATTTCGGTTGAGGCAAAGCCCTGCGCCTTGAACGCATCGCCCAAGGTAGCACCGAGCAGCTCCGAAAGCGGCCTGGGAAAACTGCGCGAGGGCTTGCTCATGAAGAGTTTTCCATGCGCATGATCTTATCCGAAAACCGGTTCCCATCCCCGATCGGGGTCGAGGACATGCTTTTCGGGATCATGCGGGTAAACCTTATGCCATCGTTGGCGCCATGACCGTAGCAGCCCGATTGCCGCGGCGGAAGAAAGTCCGGACGCCGGAGCCCTCCGAGTTGCTCGCCTGGTACGACCGGCACGCCCGTCTATTACCCTGGCGTGCACGGCACGGCGAACGCACGGACCCGTATCGGGTCTGGCTATCCGAGATCATGTTGCAACAAACCACGGTCAAGGCAGTCGCGCCGTATTACGGCCGGTTTTTGTCGCGCTGGCCGACGGTCGATGTACTCGCGGCGGGCAGTCTTGACGATGTGCTGCGCGTTTGGGCCGGGCTTGGCTATTACGCGCGCGCCCGCAATCTGCACGCTTGCGCGAAAGCGGTTGTCGAGCGGCATGGCGGGCAGTTTCCGAACGATGTGGATGCGCTGCGCGCATTGCCCGGTATCGGCGACTATACGGCCGCCGCGATTGCCGCCATCGCCTTCGATGCTACGACGGTACCGGTCGACGGCAATGTCGAGCGTGTGGTGTCGCGGCTGTTCGCAATCGAAGAGGAATTGCCGGCAGGCAAGCCCGCGGTCAAGACGCTTGCCAGGTCATTGCTGCCGGTGCGGCGGTCCGGCGACTTCGCGCAAGCATTGATGGATCTCGGCGCCACGATCTGCTCACCCAAGCGTCCGGCGTGTGCCCTGTGTCCGTGGAACAATTCATGTGTGGCCAACGAGCGGGGCGATCAGGAGACGTTTCCACGCAAGGCCCCCAAACGCGAGGGCCGGTTGCGCCGTGGCGCTGCATTTGTAGTGTTGCGCTCCGACGGGCGCGTGCTGCTGCGTCGGCGTCCGGACAAGGGCCTGCTTGCTTCCATGATGGAAGTCCCCTGTAGTGAGTGGACGCATGATTTCGACGAAAGTGGAGCGCGACGCTCGGCGCCACGCCTGCGCGCCAAGGTGCAGTGGCGGCGGCTGCACGGGGTCGTGCGGCACGTCTTCACTCATTTCCCGCTCGAGCTTGCGGTTTTCGCCGCGCGAGTGCCGCGCGCAACTGCGGCGCCCAAAGGCGCGCGCTGGGCGAAAATCAGCGGTCTTGCCGAGGAAGCGCTGCCGAATGTTATGCGCAAGGTTCTGGCTCACGCCCTCGATGGGCGCTAGACCGCCGGAATTCCTGCGGCCGCCACCAGCAACGAGTTTTCTGCGCGCTCGGACAAATCCGGACGCTTGCGCTGGCGCGCCGCGGCTTTGCGGTTGACCTTTCGCTTGGCGATACCGTTGAGCTTCTTGTCGGTCGCCTTTTCTTCTTTCAGGTTCATGCTCAAGACCTTGGCGACATCGTTGCGGCCGAGGAGCTTCGCCCACGCTACCAGCGTACCGTAGCGCGTGATTTCGTAATGTTCGACCGCTTGCGCGGCGGCAATCAGCGCCGCATTGAGCACCATCTTGTCGTCGATTTCGCCGGCGATTTCTTTCGCTTCGTCGATGATGCCATCGATCGCCGGGCATTTGGTGCCTTCCGGCTTGACCTTCAGCTTCTTGAAAGCCTGATCGAGCCGCTTGATCTGGCCTTTGGTCTGCTTGAGATGGGTGCGAAACCCCTTCTTGAGCTCGGCATCGGAAGCCTTCTCGACCATCTCAGGGAGCGCTTTCTCGATCTGATGCTCGGCGTAATAAATGTCCTGCATGCTGTGCAGGAACAGATCCTCCATCGTCTGCATGTCGGGTGAAAACCAGCCCATGGCGCATCTCCTTGATGATTGTTTCAAGCGTTAAGTCGGGCAGGCGACACAGGTTCCCGAGGCCGTCAAACATCGTTACGGAGCAGTGCTCAGGCGCTTTCGCCGTTTTGCAAAAATGGCTAGCGTGTAAGTTGGTTTAACTTCGGAGGGCGAGATGATCGTTGCTATTGTCACGTTTCACTTAGCAAAACCAAGCACGCTGGCGGAGATGACCAGGACGTTTCAGGCCACGGCTCCGAAATATCAAAAGATGGCCGGTCTGTTGCGCAAGAACTATTGGATGAGCGAAGACGGTCGGCGCGCCGGCGGCATCTATGTCTGGGCGTCTCGAGCCGACGCCGATCACGTTTATACGCCCGAATGGAAAAAATTCGTGGAGGACAAATACGGCACTCCACCGAGCATCGAATACCTGCATTCGCCGGTTATGGTCGACAATCGTGAGGGCACCATCAGCATTGCCGCATGATGGCCAAGCAACAACAAGGTATCCTTGCAATCTGGAACGATTGCCGTGAGGGGCGTGAGGCCGAGTTCGAGGCGTGGTTCCAGGGCGAGCACCTGCCCGAACGGCTTGCCGTTCCCGGCTTTCTGTTCGGCCGGCGGCATCAGGCGATTTCCGGCAGTTCCGGCTATTCCAATTTCTATCTTGTCGAGTCGCCGGACGTTTTGACGTCGAAGCCCTATCTCGAACGGCTCGACAATCCGACACCGATGACCAAGCGGATTATGTCGGAGGTGTTTCTCAACATGAACCGCACGGTATGTCACCGCACCGCCCGCGTCGGGAGCTTTCGCGGGGCCTATGCCGTGACGGTACGCTTCAATGAGCCGCCGGATACCGCCGCGCTGGTGTCGCTCGCTGAAAAGCTGGTGCAGGACCCGGGCATCGCCGCGAGCGAAATCTGGACCGCGGTCGACCCTGCCGGCCAGCCGGTGTCGATGGAGGAAAAGCTGCGCGGTGGCGACAAGAAAATCAAAGCCTGCCTGATGGTCGATACGCTGCGCCAAAGCAACGCCGCGAAGCTCGCCGAACGCCTGTCGAAACAATTTGCTGGCGCGGAAATCGGTGTATTTCGCGTGCTTTGCCAGCTTGGGAGCGGAGCGGCCTGAACCGTGCAAACGCTGCTGCCGATCGTGGAAAAAATCGCGGCGAGTCTGATCAAGCGCCGCGAGACCATCGCCATTGCCGAGTCCTCGACCGGCGGGCTGATCGCCGCTGCGTTGCTGGCGATACCCGGCGCGTCGGCCTATTTCGTCGGCGGCGCGGTGGTCTATACGCGGACGGCGCGCGCGGCGCTGCTCGGCATTAAAGATGCCGACATGCAAGGCCTGCGGCCCGCCACCGAACCTTATTCGTTATTGGTTGCGCGGCGTGTGCGTGAGCGGCTTGGCGCGACCTGGGGTCTTGGCGAAACTGGCGCGACCGGGCCGAGAGGCAATCGCTACGGCGATCCGGCGGGTCATACTTGTCTTGCAATCACTGGCCCGATCGATCGGGCGGTTACGTTGCAAACAGGAAGCTCTGACCGGCGGGCGAACATGGATGGTTTCACGAGACGCGCGCTAGAGCTTCTTGCCGAAGTGATATCCGCCAAAACCTGACTCGACTTGTTGCGAGAGGGGCGGCTTAGGCGATCACTCTGCCGCTTCCGACATTTCCGCGCGCACCTGAGCGCGGAATTCGTCGATCAGGCGCAAACCCTTCGGCGTCTCAACGTGCCAGAAGGTCCAGCCATTGCAGGCTTCCAGGCCCTGCGCGAGGGCTCCAATACGATGGATCGAGCCAACCGCGCCATCGAGCGACACCGCGCCGTCGGCGCGCACCAATGCCTTATGCCGTTTCTTTGCATCGACGAGACGAGCGCCAGGCGTCACCAGTCCGCGTTCGATCAGCGCCGCAAACGGAACGCGCGGGGCCTCGCGTGCAGTCATGAACGGTGCCAGCGTTGGTGCCTCCAGCGGCCTGGTCGCGGAGATGCGTTTGTCCGCCGCCTTGGCGTACTTGGTGTCCTGCTCGCAACCGACGAAGCGCCGGCCAAGGCGCTTGGCGACGGCGCCGGTCGTACCGGTCCCGCAGAATGGGTCCAACACCAGATCGTCGGGGCGCGAGCTTGAGAGGATGACGCGCGCCAGCAGCGCCTCCGGCTTTTGGGTTGGGTGCAGCTTTTTGCCGTCGCGGCCCTTCAGGCGCTCCTCGCCGGTGCAAAGCGGGAGCGTCCAGTCCGAGCGCACCTGAATGTCTTCGTTACCGGCTTTGAGCACTTCGTAGTTGAAAGTGTAGCTGCGGGCGCCGGCGTCGCGCGACGCCCATATCAGCGTTTCGTGCGCGTTGGTGAAACGGCGCCCGCGGAAATTCGGCATCGGGTTCGATTTGCGCCAGATCACGTCATTGAGGATCCAAAAGCCGAGGTCCTGCATTATCGTGCCGACACGAAAGATGTTGTGGTAGGAGCCAATGACCCAGAGGGTGGCGGCCGGTTTCATTACGCGCCGGCAGGCGGTGAGCCACCGCCTTGTGAAATCGTCGTAGTCGGAGAAGCTCGCAAACTTGTCCCAGGCGTCATCGACGGCATCGACGCGTAAATCGTCCGGCCGTTTCAGATCGCTGGCGAGCTGGAGATTGTAAGGCGGATCGGCAAAGACGATGTCGACGGAAGACGCCGGCAACTTCGCCATCGCGGCGACGCAGTCGCCGACAAGAATGCGGTGGGGTTGCAGACTCTCTGAAACTCCACGGGGCGCCCGTGAGGGCGCCCCGCGACGCGACACAACCATGACTCAGGACTCTGACTCAGGTGACGCGGTCGGCGACGCGGGACCTACAACCGACAGGCCGGCATCTTGGGCGCGCAAGGTAAAAAAGCGGTTTATGTTCTCGCCCCCCAACTGGGCAAATTCTGCCTAATTAACGTGGACTTAGGAGGTATGACGGTGGTGCAAATTGCGACACGCAGTTGGACGTGCACGACCAGTTCGGCGATGATTGGCCAAGCGTTTTCAGGAGGAATTCGCCATGCGTTGGGATGATTTTCGCCGCAGCGACAATGTCGAAGACGATCGCGGCAGCGGCGGTTTTGGTGGTGGCGGCGGCGTTGGTATTCCGGTCGGGGGTGGTGGGCTCGGCATTGGGACCGTTGTCGTCCTAGGCCTAATCGGCTGGGCGCTCGGCATAGATCCAAGCATCCTTATTGGTGGTGCAGAGCTCGTGAACAGCGGTCGGCACTCCGAACAACCCTATCAACAGCCATCCGGACCGACGGGCACGCCGAAGGATCAGATGGGCGATTTCGTTGCCGCCGTGCTCGGAAACACCGAAGACACATGGACTGAAATTTTCAAAAATAGTGGCCAGCAATACAGCGTGCCGCGCTTGCGGTTGTTTTCCGGTGCGATGCAGGGCGGTTGCGGAGTGGCGCAGGCGGCCATGGGGCCCTTCTATTGTCCGAACGACCGGCGCATTTATCTCGATACCTCTTTCTTTCGTGACATGCGCGAACGCTTCCGTGGTTGCAGCGGCAAGGCCTGTGAGTTCTCCGAAGCTTATGTGATTGCGCACGAAGTCGGGCATCACGTGCAGAACCTGCTCGGGATATTGCCGAAGGCGCAAAATGCACAGCGTGCGGCCGGCAGCAAGGCGGAGGCCAACCGCATCCAGGTGCTGGTCGAATTGCAGGCGGATTGTCTTGCCGGCGTTTGGGCCAATCATTCCAACCAGCGCTGGAATTCGATCGAGCCGGGCGACGTGGAAGCAGCGTTGCAAACGGCGGCGGCGATCGGCGACGACCGCCTACAGCAGCAATCGCGCGGCTACGTCGTGCCCGACGCCTTCACCCATGGTTCCTCGGCACAGCGGCAGCGCTGGTTCACGATTGGCCTGAAAGAGGGCAAGGTGTCGTCCTGCAATACCTTCGCGGCGGCAGCTTCACTCTAAGGAAGGTGTAATGCCCGGCATCGATGAAGGCCGACAATTCGTGCCGTTGAAGATCGCGGTGCTGACTGTGTCCGACACTCGCGAAACGGCAGATGACAAGTCTGGCGCGACACTGAGCGAGCGCATCCGCGCTGCGGGCCACGTGCTGGCCGAGCGCGCGATCGTCAAGGATGAAGTCAAGGCGATCCGACAGCGGGTTAAGGCCTGGATCGCTGACAAGTTCATCGACGTCGTCATCACCACGGGAGGTACGGGCTTCACCGGCCGCGATGTGACGCCTGAGGCGATCGAGCCATTGTTCGAAAAGAAGATGGACGGCTTCTCGACGATGTTCCTGCTGGTGAGCGAAAAGAAGATTGGCACATCGGCGATCCAGACGCGTGCCACCGCCGGCGTCGCCAATGCGACTTACATCTTCTGCCTGCCGGGCTCGCCGGGCGCCTGCAAGGACGCTTGGGACGAAATTCTGGTCCACCAGTTGGACTACCGCTACCGGCCCTGCAATTTCGTGGAGATCCTGCCCCGGCTCGACGAGCACCTGCGGCGTTCGAAGGCACGTACGCAATCAGGCTGAGTGCGAACCGGTCAGCGAGAGGACCGAAGCTACAACTCCAAATCCCAAAACTCGGCGACCACGTCCTGACCCCAGGTGTGGCGCGGCTCGCTCGAGGTGAGGGTGAAGCCGGCGTTCTCATAAACGTGTCGCGCTGCCGCCAGCACGCTGTGCGTCCAGAGTGTGACCTTCTTATAACCGGCGGCGCGCGCAAAGCGTACGCACTCGTCAACCAGCCGGGTGCCGAGGCCGACCCCGCGCCCTTTCGGATCGACCAGCAGCAGGCGGAGGCGGGCGACGTCGGGTTGCTCGTCCTTCACGAGCATAACGCAACCGACATTCTCGCCGTCGATCTCTGCCATCCAACAGCGCTCTCGCTGAGGATCGAAGTTGTTGATGAAATCGGCAACGATTTGCGCACAAAGGCCTTCGAACGGCTCCACCCAGCCGTACTCCTGCGCATAGAGCTCGGCATGGCGGGAAACGATCCAGCCAAAATCGCCGGGGCGCGGGTCGCGCAAAACGTACCGGGCCGGTGCGTCGGCTTTCGCTGCCGGCGCACTGGCGAGAAGCGTCTCGATCGCGTTCATGGCCGCGACGATCCGGGCTTGTTGCGCGTTATCGAGCGTCCTCAGCATGGCGCCAGCCTGTTGCTGCGAGCGTTGTTCCATCGGCGCGAACAGTTTGCGGCCGCGCGCGGTCAAGGCAAGGTGGCTCTGGCGGGCGTCCTTTGCCGAGATCGTGCGGCTAACCAGTCCGCGCTTTTCGAAATTGCGCAGGAGGCGGCTGAGATAGCCGGCGTCGAGATCCAACGCGCGGCCAACGTCGCTTGCGGTGAGTTGATCGCCATGCGCGAGCTCGTAGAGCACGCGCATTTCACCGAGCGAATAAGGGCTGTCGAGGTAGGTTTTGCGCAACACGCCGATCTGCCGCGTGTAGAAACGGTTGAAGCGACGTACCGCTGCGACTGCATCCGGGCTTGCCATTGGCGGCAGGGTCGGTCAATTAGTTGACTAAGTCAACTATAAATCCGAACTGCATTTTATCCTGTGACGGCGATCATGGCGGGCAACATTGCTGTGCGCCGGCGGCCGAGGCGGCGCAGCAAGGCAGTCTCGGCATCAGCACCTGCGGAATGTCCGCCGATGGCATCATAGAAGCGGCGGGCAATGAGCAGGCCTTGGTCGGGGCCAGGGCCGCCTCCCAGCGAGGCGCGGAGCAAGGCGACGATCTCGGCGAGGCTTGGGCGCAAGTAGTCAGCGGGGCCTGGCGGGCGGAATACGGCAGCGCGAGCTGCGTTCTCGAGCAGGTCCGTTGCCTGCATGAAGCGGTCGGCGGCATCGGTCCAACCTGCCTGCGGCACGGCTCCTGCGCGCAGGAACATCAGCCAAGGGCTACGCGTGCTCGCCGCTGCCGCTTTCAGTCTCATCCCGATCGGGTCATTCGAGCTGATGAGCCTGCATCCGGCGATATCCGCGACCTCAGCGGTCGCATCGCGCGAGGCCGCATCGGCAACGACCACCTCAGCAAGGAGGCCGGCGGCGGCTCCAGGAACCAGCGCAGCCAAAGTGGGAACGAGGGCCCGCTCCGATTCGTGGGCAGCGATGATGGCGCTCAACATGGAACCGTAGCCGTTTGATACCGTTGCCACCATATCATGTGGATCGCGCCTTACGCCCTACGAGATCGGGCCCCGGATGCCCAATCTCTAGGCGGTCGGAAATAAGGAGCAGACTGCCGAAAGCCGAAAAGAATGCTGGTGCTTAATTACCTTTAGCCCGAAACCGGGTGATCCGAAACAGTCAAGAAGTCCAATAAAACAGGCACACAGATGAATTCCAGGCGCAGGACCGGCTCCACGAATAACCGCAACGAAAAGGAGCCGGTGACTTGAAGGACGTTCTTGTTATGTTCGCATCGGCCAGCTAGGGTGGTTTTATGGCTCGATCCAACGCAGCCCAAATGCGCCCGCCGGTGAAGGAGCTGCCCTCCACGCCGGCGGGCGGCTACGACGACGTCAGCGAATTGCTGGGGGTCGTGGTCGACCATGAGCGCCGCCGCGGACGCGGTGCGCACAGCAATGTCTCTGGCCGCTATGAGCCGCTGGCCCGCATCGCTTTTGACGATGGCTGGCGAACGCTCGACGAACTGCCGCCTTTCAAGACGACTGTCTCGGTCGACGCCACTCGCAAGATTATTACCCGTAACGAGTCGCCCGATATCGGCTTTGATCGCTCGATCAACCCTTATCGCGGCTGCGAACATGGCTGCATTTACTGTTTCGCGAGGCCGACGCACGCTTACCTCGGTCTCTCCCCCGGGCTCGATTTCGAATCCAAGCTGTTGGTGAAACCCGAAGCGGCCAATTTGCTGGAAAAAGAATTAGCGGCGCCCGGCTATGAGCCGAAGGTGATCGCGATCGGCACCAACACCGACCCCTATCAGCCGATCGAGCGGCGCTACAAAGTGATGCGCCGCATTCTGGAAGTGCTCGACCGCGCCGGCCACCCTGTGGGCATCGTAACCAAGTCGGCACTGGTATTGCGCGACCTCGACATTCTCGCGCGGATGGCCGAGCGAAATCTGGCAAAGGTCGCTCTGTCAGTGACAACGCTCGATGCAGAGCTGGCCCGCAAGATGGAGCCGCGAGCTGCAACCCCGATGCGACGGCTGGAGACTTTGCGTCGCTTGAGCCAAGCTGGCGTACCCACAACAGTCATGGTCGCACCCCTAATACCGGCGCTCAACGACATGGAAATTGAGCGCATCCTCGAAGCCGCGCGGACCGCCGGAGTTAAGGAGGCTGGTTATGTGCTGCTGCGTCTGCCGCTCGAAGTGCGCGACCTGTTTCGCGAGTGGCTGATAGCGAACTACCCCGACCGTTCCCGGCACGTCTTTAAGCTCATTCGCGATATGCGCGGCGGCAAGGACTACAATTCAACATGGAGCACGCGCATGAAGGGCACCGGTCCCTATGCATGGATGATCGGCCGCCGCTTCGAGATGGCTTGCGAAAAGCTGGGCCTCAATACGGCGCGCAGCTCCCTCACCACCGGGCATTTTCACAAGCCAAAGCCGGATGCGGACCAATTGAATCTGTTCTAAGCGGCTGCCTGACAGTCCCCGCCATCCACACGCACCATGCGGCCGCATTGACTTGAGGCGCCCGGCCGCGCACTCATCGCGGTGATGGTTAAGAAGGCCAAGCGAAACCCGCGTTTGCCGCTCAATGAGCCGGTCTTGCGCCCGACTTTCAGGCGCGAGCGACGGGCTCTGAATAAAGGGATCTTTCCGGTTGCTGGCTGCGACGAGGCGGGCAGAGGGCCGCTCGCCGGTCCTGTGGTGGCGGCCGCTGTCGTGCTGGATCCTAAATGCATTCCGCGTGGTCTCAACGATTCCAAGAAGCTTGATGCCGCCACGCGTGAGAAACTCTACGAGAAAATATGCGCGACTGCGCAGGTGGCGGTGGTGTTCGGCGCGGTGGAACGCATTGACCGGGATAACATACTGCGCGCCTCGCTCTGGGCACTTGCCCGTGCAGTCAAAGCGCTGCCGGTGCGGCCGAAGCTGGTGTTCGTGGACGGAAACCAGAAAATCGACTGCGGTTGCGACTGCGAAACGGTCGTATCTGGCGACGCGCTGGTGGTGTCCGTTGCTGCGGCATCAATCGTGGCGAAAGTTACCCGGGACCGCTTTATGACCCGGCTGGGCCTCGCTCACCCCGGTTATGGCTTTGAAAGGCACATGGGTTACAGCGTGCCTGAACATTTCGCGGCGCTTGCCCGTCTGGGGCCGACCATTCACCACCGCAGGTCCTTTGCACCGGTGGCTGCCAAACTCGCCGCTCTGGGTGGTGCCCCCGATGAGGTGATCGCCGAGTTGTTGCCTCTTTAGCGCGGCTTCTCTATTCCTGCCGGCGCATGATCCCGGATTTCTCGACCCCGATCGGGGATGGAAACCGGTTTTCGGCTAAGATCACGCGCAACGGATAGACGTTTCCTGTAGTTTTCACCCCGCCCGGGCCAATGCATTACGTCTCCCTGCTTGTTGAATTCCTGCGCGGCCGCCCGGCGGTGGTGTTCTGGACCGTGGCTCTGACGCAAGCCGCGCTCTGGACCCTGGTCCCAGCCGTGTTCTACAGCGCCCCTCCCGGGGACGTGCCGCTCGTTCTCGCGATTGGCCACGAATTCGTGCTCGGCAGCTACCTGGGGCCGCCCCTGGCATTTTGGCTCGGCGAGATGGCCTTCAAGGTGGCCGGCAGTTTCGGGCTCTATGCTATGGCACAGGCCTGCATCGTCATCGCTTATTGGGCCGTGTTCAGACTTGGATGTGCCATCGTCGGCACCCGCCACGCGGTCCTCGCAGTGCTGCTGATGGTAGGCATCGCTGCATTCACCGTGCCTAGTCCGAATTTTGGTCCAGCGATCCTGGCGGCGCCACTGTGGGCGTTGGGGCTCCTTTATTATTGGCGCGCGGTCGGCGAGGGGAGGCGCGGTTACTGGTTCCTGCTCGCACTCGATCTCGGGCTGCTCGTGCTCGCCAGCTATGTGGGGCTGATCTTGTTCGTGGTCATGATTGCGTTCACGCTTTCGAGTTCACGCGGGCGAACCGCGGCGCTCCATCCCGAACCGTGGATAGCGCTGCTGCTTCTTTGCATCGTGATTTTTCCTCATGCCCTCTGGCTAAGCAGCGGACGCTCACTCGTCATCGAAGGTATCGACGAAAGCATTGCGGCGGCTGGACGGCTGTCGCCTGCTGTGTGGCTATGCTTTGTGCTGGTGTTCACGCACCTCGGTCTTGCTCTACTGACGACGTTAGCGAGCGGATGGCCGCGGCATCCGCGCGAGCGAGCGCCCGAAATCGACCGTAACCCAGTCGAGCCTTTTGCTCGCACTTTTGTCTACGTGTTTGCGGTGGTGCCGGCATTGATGGCAATCGCAATTGCCTTTACCAGCGGCAGGCTCGGGCCCCTCGACCGCGTCGCGCCGCTCGTCGTGCTTTCAGGCCTGGCGGTGATAGTCGGCGCTGGCGACAAGGTACTGCTCTACCGGGAACGGCTCGTATCTTCTGCCTGGCTGGGTTTGCTTGTAGTGCCACCGTTGTTGGTCACGATTGCAGTTGCGACAGTCCCCGCGACGTTCGGGATCGATCTTAAAATCGCGCAGCCTGCGAATTCGGAGGGCGGTTTCTATGCTGATATTTATCAACGCCGCACCGGCAAGCCGCTGACCTATTTGACCGGCGATCCGCGGATCGCGCCGCTGATCGCGCTGACCGCGCCGAGCCGACCTCATCTTTATTTTGCCTGGGCGCCACAACGCAGCCCCTGGGCGACTGCCGCCGATATCCGCACGCAAGGCGGCATTTTGGTATGGCCGGCCGCCGACAATAGCGGAACACCGCCAGAGACGCTGAAGGTTCAATTCCCCGAGATGGTGCCGGAAGTGCCGCGCTCATTTCCGCGCGCAGTGCAAGGCATGTTGCCGCTCGTCAGGCTCGGGTGGTCAATGGTGCGGTCGCCGGGGGCTCAGTGATAGCTCTCGCCTTCGCGTACCTTGCCGCGAAATAGCCAATAGATAAATCCCACATAGCCGAGAATGATCGGCAATAGGAACAGCGTGCCGATCAGCATGAAAATCTGGCTTGCCGGCGCTGCCGCTGTATCCCAAATCGTGAGTGAGGGCGGCACGAGATAAGGGAAATCGGAAATCACAAGCCCGAGAAATCCGAGCAGGAACAGCACAATCGTTGCCAGAAACGGCGGTACCTCGCGATTGTTTTCGATCCAGCGCCAGGTGAGATAGGCAGTGAAAGCGGTTACCGCCGGGACCGGCCAGAGGAAGTAAAAGTTCGGTAGCGAGAACCAGCGTGCTGCGATGCGCGGCTCCGCGAGAGGCGTCCACAAGCTCACGGCAGCCATGAAGACGAGGACCGTCAGCAGCAGCATCTTTGATTGTAGACGGGCGCGCACGGCTACCGGCCCTTCGGTTTTCATCGCCAGCCAAGTGGCGCCGAGCAATCCGTAACCGGCAATCAGTGACAGCCCGCAAAGCAAGGCGAACGGAGTTGCCCAATCGAACGGGCCGCCGGCATAGGCGCCGTCGCGCACTGCAATGCCTTGCACCAACCCGCCGAGGATCACTCCCTGCGCGAAAGCCGCAACAGTCGAACCAATGGTGAAGGCGGCGCTGAGCCAGGTTTTGCTGTGCGACACGGTGCGGAATTCGAACGCCACCCCACGGAATACAAGCGCAAGCAACATTACGATCACCGGCAAATAAAATGCGGGCATTATGACCGCATAGGCTCTTGGAAACGCCACCCACAATCCACCGCCGCCGAGCACCAGCCAGGTCTCGTTGCCGTCCCAGAATGGTGCGACCGATCGCATCATCTGGTCGCGCTCGCGTTCGTTTCGTGCAAACGGAAACAGAATGCCAATGCCGAGATCGAAGCCATCGAGGATCACGTACATGACGACGGCGGTGCCGATCAGCGCGGCCCAGATCACCGGGAGATACCATTCCATGGCCTGACTCCTCGCGATCAGCGCAAAAATTCTCTAAGTTCGCCCCACCGCTGTGCGCCCGGCTTCATGCGCGGCGGAGATCGGGTTCGCCGAAAAATGGGCGGTCTCTTCGGCTGCGGGCCCGGTCGGACCTTGGGCGATGAGACGGTTGATGTAGTAGATGCCGAACGAGAACACGACGCCGTAAGCGATGATGAACAGCGCAAGAGTGCCGGCGATGGTCGCGCCGGGTATCGGCGAAGTCGCGTCAGACGTACGCAGTATGCCTTGAACGATCCAAGGCTGCCTGCCGGTTTCGGTCACCACCCAGCCAGCAATTACCGCAACGAATCCAAGCCACCAGCATTGCGCCACTACGCGCAGATACCAGCGCGTCTCGAACAATATCCCGCGCCACCAAAGGAACGCGCCGAACAACGCGGTGCCGATCATGAAAAATCCGATTGCCAGCATGATGCGGAACGAAAAAAAGACGATCGCGACCGGAGGCCGCTGGGATTCGGGTACGCTGTTCAACCCGGGAAACAGGCCGTTCATGCGATGCGTTAGAATAAGCGACGCACCTTTCGGGATGGAGATCTGGAACCGGTTCTCGCCCGTCTTTTCGTCAGGCCACGCGAAAATGTGGAAGTCACCAGGTTTGCTCCCATCCCAATGTGCTTCCATCGCCGCGATCTTGATGGGCTGATGCTCGAGCGTGTTGAGGCCGTGTTGATCGCCAAGCACCAATTGCAATGGCGCAAGGATGGCTGTCAGACCAATCGTCATGCGCAGCATGGTGCGGCCTTCCTCAATATGTCGGCCGGCGACCAGATAACGCGCGCCGACCGCGAGCACCACGAAGCCGGTCGTGAGGTATGCCGCATTGAGCATATGCGCGAAGCGATAAGGGAAGCTCGGATTAAAGACGACCGCGAGCCAGTCGGCCGGATAGGCGATGCCGCCGCGCAGTTCATGACCGCTCGGCGTCTGCATCCAACTGTTGGCAGACAAAATCCAGAATGCCGAAATGGCGGTGCCCACTGCGACAATCGCAGCGGAAAGCACGTAGAGCCAAGGCGGCACGCGATTGAAACCGAATAACAGCACGCCGAGAAAGGTCGCCTCCAGGAAAAACGCGCTAAGCACCTCATAGCCGATCAATGGGCCGACCACATTGCCGACCGCGACCGAGTAGCGGCTCCAGTTGGTGCCGAACTGGTAAGACAACACGATGCCGGACACCACGCCCATCGCAAACGAGACTGCGAAAATTCTGGTCCAGAACCGCATGAGATGTTGATAGCGATCGTTGCCGCTGCGCAGCCACAGCGCGCCGAGCGTGGCGATGTAAGCCGAGAGCCCGATGGTGAAGCTTGGAAATATGATGTGAAAAATAATGGTGAAGGCGAATTGCAAACGGGCCAGCAAAACGGGATCAAAATCCATTGCAAGCTCCGACCGATGCCCCTGAACAATTATAGTCTCCGCTACAAGGCGTGGGGAGCCAATTGTGGTCCGCGGCTGCGATAAATCGAAGCGGTGATTTGCGGCCTCGGGCTATCCACACCATCCACACAAGGGTCTGACGGGGCGGTGCGCCGGCGCTAGGCTTGGCAATCGGGACGGCTGGCGGGAGGGGGCTCCGACATGGTCAAGCGGGCAAAGCGCACAGTGAGCGAAGGCGATTCGCAAATTGTCGCGGTTCTGGAGCGCTACTTCGGACTTCTCGCAGCAAGGCACAGACGTTCGCACCGAATTCATCGCCGGCGTGACCACGTTTTTGACGATGGTGTACATCATATTCGTCAACCCGATCATTCTCGGCAAAACCGGAATGGATCAGGGTGCGGTATTCGTCGCGACCTGTGTCGCCGCCGCCGTGAGCACCTTCGTAATGGCGTTCTACGCTAACTATCCGATCGCGCTCGCGCCCGGTATGGGCATCAACGCATTCTTCGCCTTCACTGTCGTATTGACCTACAAATATACGTGGCAACAGGCGCTCGCCGCGGTGTTCTGCTCGGGCGTTCTGTTCTTTCTGATTTCGGTATTTCGAATACGGCAATACGTGATCGATGCAATTCCGCAAAATCTGAAGCTCGCCGTGTCGGCGGGCGTCGGTTTGTTCCTGGGGATTATCGCGCTCGAAGAAGCCAAAGTGGTGGTTGCCCACCCGGCTACATTGGTCACACTTGGTGATCTCACCAATCCGCAAGCGGTCCTGATGTTACTCGGCTTCGTGTTGATCGCAGGCCTTAACTACCGGCGGATCCTTGGTGGCACATTGATCGGCATTCTCGTTGTCACAGCAATCGGACTGCCGTTGGGGCTCGCACAGTTCACCGGCATCATTTCGATACCGCCGTCGATCGCCCCTACATTTCTGCAACTCGACTTCTCGCGCGTCAGCGAACTCACGTTTCTCATCGTGGTGTTTTCGATCCTGTTTGTGGACGTGTTTGACAATGCCGGCACGTTGATCGGCGTCACGCATCGCACCGGGTTGATGAAGAACGGCAAGCTTGCGCGCATGAAAGAGGCGCTGATTTCCGACAGCTTCGCTGCCATGTTCGGTGCGCTGATCGGTACGTCGACCACCACCAGCTACATCGAGAGTGCCGCCGGCGTGTCCGCCGGCGGCCGCACCGGATTGACCGCCGCGTTCGTCGGCTTGTTCTTCCTGCTTGCGCTGTTCTTTGCACCGTTGGCGGGAATGGTTCCCGCTTACGCTTCCGCGGCGGCGCTGCTTTATGTCGCCTGCGTGATGGCGCGTGGCCTCGCCGAGATTGACTGGGAGGACGTCACGGAATATGCGCCAGCGGTCGTGACCGCGATCACGATGCCGCTGACCTATTCGATTGCGACTGGCATTGGACTTGGCTTTATTACTTATGCGCTTGCCAAGCTCATTGCCGGCAAATTGCGGGATACGGCACCAGCGGTTGTGGTCTTGGCGGTTTTGTTCGCGGTCAAATTTGCGGTCGCCGGATGAACTTGGCAGCGTCGTGGCAGGTCTGGGCGGTATTGTCGGCGATCTTTGCTGCGCTGACCGCCATCTTCGCGAAGGTTGGCGTCGAAAACGTCAATGCCGATTTCGCGACCTTCATCCGCACTATCGTTATCCTGGCGACGCTGGCCTTCATTTTGCTCGTAACGGGGCAATTCCAGTCGCCGGGTGCGATTTCCTCGCGTAGCTATCTTTTTCTTTTGTTGTCGGGGCTCGCGACCGGTGCGTCCTGGATCTGTTATTTCCGCGCGCTCAAAATCGGCGAGGCCGCCAAGGTCGCGCCCATCGACAAGCTTTCGGTGGTGCTGGTGGCAATATTCGGCGCAATTTTTCTGGGTGAGCGGCTAACCACGCCAAACTGGTTGGGTGTAGCGTTGATCGCGGCTGGGGCAATTCTGGTTGCCTACCGTTGATCAAGCGCTTTTTTGACGGTGAGGAAATCGCGCCAGGCGAACCGCTTCTGTAGCGGACTGCGCAACAGGAAAGCCGGATGGAAGGTTGGCATGGCGCGGATCTCCCGCTTGCCCGTGTCAAAATTAAACCAGCGACCCCGTGTTTTCGTGATGCCATCTTTAATGCCGAGCAGAGCCTGTGCAGAAGGTCCGCCGAGGCAGACAAGGATGTCAGGATCCGCAAGCTCGATCTGTCGGAGGATGAAAGGCAGGCAGATCTGCGATTCCTGCGGTGTCGGCGTACGATTTCCCGGCGGTCGCCAGGGCACGATGTTGGCGATGTAGACCGATGTGCGATCGAGGCCGATCGCCGCCAGCATGCGGTCGAGCAATTTGCCGGATCGGCCGACGAAGGGCAGGCCTTCAATGTCTTCGTCGCGGCCGGGGGCTTCGCCAACGAACATCAGCCGTGCCGTCGGGTTGCCGTCGGCGAAGACGAGCTGCGTGGCAGTTGCTTTCAGGGCGCAGCCATCAAATTTGTCGAGAATTCCGTGCAACTCGTCGAGCGTTTTCGCGCTTTTTGCTGCCGCGCGGGCCGTCATCGCCGCCTCATCGGGGGCAGGTGGGGCGGTGGGCGTGCGGCTTTTGATCTCGAATTCCGGAGCAGCCACCGGCTGCTGCGCGCGCGCGGCCGGAGGCGGCGGTTCCGTGGCGGCGAAACGGTCGACGGGCGACTCGCCAACGAGGGCGTCGACACCGGCTTCCGCATAGAAGTCGAGCAGGTCGCGTGCCGTCTTGCCTTGCGAGGACGTCATTTATGTACACTAGCATGACGACTGCGCGATTGCCGCCCCGTGTCTAAAAGTGGACAATTGGCTGGGGAGAGGTTCATGGCCGAGGTGCCCGCCCGCGAGGCGATGGAATTTGACGTGGTTGTTGTTGGTGCGGGCCCGTCCGGGCTCGCGGCTGCCATCCGTCTCAAACAAGTGAGCCCGGATATTTCAGTAGTGGTGGTGGAGAAGGGCTCCGAGGTTGGCGCCCATATTCTCTCCGGAGCGGTGATCGATCCGGTCGGCCTCGATCGGCTGTTGCCCGACTGGCGCTCGGACGACACGCCGATCAAGACAGCGGTCACTGACGACCGCTTTTACTATCTTTCGGCTGGTAGTGCGCTGCGGCTTCCCAATTTCATGATGCCGCCGCTCATGGGCAACCACGGCAACTTCATTGTTTCGCTGGGCAATGTCTGCCGTTGGCTGGCGACCAAAGCAGAGGGACTTGGCGTCGAGATCTATCCAGGCTTTGCCGCAACGGAAGTTCTTTACGATCCGAATGGTGCGGTTGCCGGCGTTGCCACCGGGGATATGGGCGTTGGCAAAAATGGGGAGCCGAAGGACAACTTCACGCGCGGTATGGAATTACGCGCGAAATACACTTTGTTCGCCGAAGGCGCACGCGGCAATCTCGGCAAGCAATTGATTGCGAAATTTGGTCTGGCGAACGAACGTGAGCCGCAGAAATTCGGTCTCGGATTGAAGGAACTATGGCAGGTCGCGCCGGAGAAACATCGCAAGGGTCTGGTGCAGCACACCTTCGGCTGGCCGCTCGATGACGCGACCGGCGGGGGCTCGTTTCTCTATCATCTCGACGACAATTTGGTGTCGGTCGGTTTCGTGCTGCACCTCAATTATTCAAATCCCTATCTCTCGCCCTTCGAGGAATTCCAGCACTTCAAGACTCACCCGCTGGTGCGGGATACCTTCGCGGGCGGCAAGCGGCTTGCCTACGGTGCGCGCGCGCTTACGGAAGGTGGCTATCAATCGGTGCCGAAGCTTTCGTTTCCAGGCGGCGTGCTGATCGGCTGCGACGCTGGCTTCATGAATGTGCCGCGCATCAAGGGCAGCCACAACGCCATGCTCTCGGGGACAATCGCTGCCGAAGCCGCCGCCGCGGCGCTCTCCACCGGTCGCAGCCATGACGAACTTGCGGAGTATGACGCAACTTGGCGCGCTTCAGCCATCGGCAAAGATTTATGGAAGGTGCGCAACGCCAAGCCGCTGTGGTCGAAATTCGGCACCCTCGCCGGTATCGCGCTTGGCGGGCTCGACATGTGGACGAGTACGTTCGGCTTCTCGGTATTTGGCACGCTCGGGCACGGCAAGCCGGACTACGCCTCGCTTAAACCGGCGTCCGAATGCACACCGATCGCTTACCCGAAGCCGGACGGCAAGCTCACCTTCGATCGGCTCTCGTCGGTATTCCTGTCGAACACCAATCATGAGGAAGATCAACCTGTTCACCTGCGCGTCACTGACCTTGGACTACAGAAAATGTCCGAGCACGACGTGTTCGCTGGTCCCTCGGCGCGATATTGCCCCGCTGGCGTTTATGAGTGGGTCGAGGAAGCAGGCGCACCAAAATTTGTGATCAACGCGCAGAACTGCGTCCACTGCAAAACCTGCGACATTAAGGACCCCAACCAAAACATTACCTGGGTTCCGCCCGAAGGCGGCGGAGGGCCTAATTACCCGAATATGTGATTTGCTCAGGGGCGTCCGTCACGATACCGCCACATCGGGTCATTCAAGGTGATTTCCGTTCGCACCGGCGAGACGTTCTTGCGGGAGCGGCGCAAAAAGGCCATTCTCGGCGCAACATCGGCGGTCCGCGCGTGATTCCGCGGCCAGTCGCCTCATTGGAGCATCGCCCGTGACGTCTTCGAGCTTCGGCCGCTGCATTGCCGGCAGCGCGCTTGCCGCCTTTCTCGCGGCAACACCAATCCGACTTGCCGCGCAGCCAATGAGCGCTCTGGAATCCAGCAGTATAACCGCCTCGGGCAGTTATCTTGCCGCCCGGCACGCCGGCCAACAGCGCGATGCCGCAGCCGCTGCCGCCTACTACCGGTCGGCGCTCAAACGTGATCCGAGCAATGGTGAACTGCTCGACCGCGCCTTTTTGTCATTCTTGGTGGATGGCGACGTCGATGAGGCGGTGAAATTCGCCGAGCGTGTTGCCCAAGCCGACAAGAACGATCGCGTCGCGCGTTTGGTGCTCGGCGTAAATTCGCTCAAACACAAGCAATACCCCGCTGCGCGCCGCGACCTGGCGCAGTCGATCCGTGGACCGATAACCGATCTTACCGCAACTTTGCTTTCAGCCTGGAGCATGTACGGCACGAATGACAGCAAGGGTGCAGTGGCGGCAATCGACCACCTCGCCGGTCCGGAATGGTACGCAATCTTCAAGGAACTGCACGCCGGCCTGATCTATGACGTCGCCGGCAACCAGAAAGAAGCCGGTAAACGCCTCGAGCATGCTTACAAGCTTGATTCCACCGCGCTGCGGGTGGTCCAGGCTTACGGCAGCTGGGTTTCGCGTAATCGTTCGCCGAAAGACGCGTTGGCGGTTTTCGAGACTTTCGACAAAGCCTTGCCGCGTCACCCGCTCGTGGTCGAGGCAATGGACAAGCTCAAGGCCGGAGAAAAATTACCGCCGCTCATTTCGAACGCTCAAGCTGGCGCCGCTGAAGCGCTCTATGGTCTGGGTGCCTCGCTTGGCCGCCGTGGCGGCGAGGATCTTGGTTTGGTCTATCTACAGCTTGCGCTCTTCCTCGCCCCGAGCCATCCACTCGCGCTTCTGTCGCTCGCCGATCTCTATGAGTCGCTCAAAAAGCCCGAGTTGGCGATCAAGATCTATGAACGCGTTCCCGTCAGTTCGTCGTTACATCGCAATGCCGCTATCCAGATGGCGGCCAATCTTGACAGCCTCGACCGAGCCGACGAGGCGGAGAAACACCTGGAGGCATTGGTCAAGCAACATCCGGACGATCTTGAAGCGGTCATGGCGCTGGGCAATGTCCTGCGCGGCCACAAGAAGTTTGCAGAGTGCGCCAATGTCTACTCCAAAGGCGTTACTACTGTTCCAAAACCCGAAAAGGCGAATTGGGTCGTCTTTTATTTCCGCGGCATTTGCTACGAGCGCTCAAAGCAGTGGGCGAAGGCTGAGGCGGATCTCAAGAAGGCCCTGGAGTTATTTCCGGACCAACCGCACGTTCTCAATTATCTTGGCTATTCCTGGATCGACCAGGGCATCAACCTGGACGAAGGCATGGACATGATTAAGAAGGCCGTGCAGCAACGTCCCGATGACGGTTACATCGTGAACTCGCTCGGTTGGGCCTATTTCCGGGTTGGGAACTACGATGAAGCAACAAAGCAACTTGAGCGCGCGATCGAACTAAAGCCGGAAGACCCAACCATCAATGATCATCTTGGCGATGCATACTGGAGGGTAGGCCGCGTACTGGAGGCCAAATTCCAGTGGGCGCACGCCCGCGATCTCAAGCCTGATCCCGAAGATCTCCCCAAGATCGAGGAAAAGATCAAATCCGGCTTGCCCGATGAGACCTCGTCGCAGGCCAAGGCCGGCAAGAAGAGCGGCGACGGCGGCTGACGACCGATGCGCAGGCGACAGGTTTTCGCGTGAGCGTGACGCTACTCGAAAAGGCTCCTGCCAAAATTAATCTGACATTGCGGGTGCTCGGCCGTCGCGCTGACGGCTATCACGAGCTCGAAAGTCTCGTAGCATTCGCCGATGTCACCGATGTGGTGACATTGCAGCCGGACGCCGAAGATGAGCTCAAGATCACGGGGCCCTTTGCGGGCAACAGCGGGCCTGCCGCGGACAATCTGGTTCTGAGAGCGCTTTCTGCGGCGCGCGGGCACATCACCGGGATAAAGGCCGGTCGTTTTCTGCTCGAAAAGAACATTCCGGTTGCCGCCGGCCTCGGTGGCGGTTCAGCTGATGCGGCGGCCGCATTGCGTCTCATTGCTAGCGCCAACGGCCTTACCCTCCGCGATCCCCGCCTTATGTTGGCGGCCGTTGCAACGGGTGCCGACGTACCTGTTTGTCTCGATGGGCGCGCGCGCATCATGCGCGGTATTGGCGAGTTGCTGTCTGCACCAACCGATTTGCCGATGCTGCCAGCAGTGCTGGTCAATCCGCGCGTGCCATTGGCGACCCGTGATGTGTTCAGCAAATTCGCAAGCGTGAAAAGGGGAAGTAGTCTCGCCGGTGTGCCGCGCGGGTTTGATGCGCTGATTGAACTTCTGAAGCAGCACGATAACGATCTCACACCGGCTGCGTGTGCTAATGCACCCGTAGTCGGCGAGGTGCTGACCGCCTTGCAAGCTTTACCGGGTGTCAGGCTCGCTCGTATGTCGGGGTCAGGACCGACATGCTTTGCCATTTTTGCCGCTCAAGGCGAAGCTGCAAACGCGGCGCAAAAGCTCGGGGATCAGCGGAAAGATTGGTGGATACAATCAGCGACTATCGGCTCGGCGTTCGGGGAATCTTGAGCCCGCCGATTTAGCGCGGACCAAACAAAAGGTTCGCCCACGCCCTAATGCACGCGGCCAATGCAAAATGCGACCGCTTCTTCCAACGCCGACTTGATATCCGATGACGGCACTAATGCCAGCGCATCGGTAGCGATTGCACCGTAGTGGCGGGCACGGCCAACCGTGTCCTCAATCGAATGGTGTTTGGCCATCAACGCGATGGCCTCGTCGAGATCACCATCGCGGATGTTGCCGTCAGCCAGCGTTCGGTTCCAGAACGCGCGCTCACTTTCAGTGCCGCGCCGGAATGACAACACCACCGGCAAAGTAATTTTTCCTTCACGGAAATCATCGCCGACGTTCTTGCCGAGCTTCGCGGACTTGCCGCCATAGTCGAGGGCGTCGTCTATCAGTTGAAAAGCAATTCCGAGGTTCATCCCGAACGACCGGCAGGCCGCCAGCTCGGCCTTCTCTTTTGCCGCCAGCGCCGGCCCGACCTCGCAGGCAGCCGCGAACAGTTCAGCGGTCTTGGCGCGGATAACCGCCAGGTATTCGTCTTCGTTGGTGGCGGTGTTCTTGGCAGTCCCAAGCTGCATCACCTCGCCTTCCGCGATCACGGCCGCCGCAGAGGAAAGAATATCCAGTGAGTGCAGGTTTCCTACCTCGACCATCATTTTGAATGCCTGTCCAAGCAGGAAGTCCCCTACCAGCACGCTCGCCTCATTACCCCAAAGCATCCGCGCAGCGACTTTGCCACGGCGCATGTCGCTATCGTCGACCACATCGTCATGCAAAAGTGTTGCTGTGTGCATGAACTCGACTGCGGCGGCGAGCTTGACGTGGCCGTCACCGGAATATCCGCCGAGCCTGGCCATCGCCAAAGTGAGCATCGGACGCAGCCGCTTGCCACCGGAAGAAATTAGATGATTTGCGACCTCCGGGATCATGGCAACTTCGGAGCCGGTACGCGCCAGTATCGTAGAGTTGACGCGCTCCATGTCCGGTGCCACCAGATCGGCCAAACGATTGAGCGAGGCTGGGTTCGGACTTTCAAATGGAAGGACAACGGCCAAAATTCATCTCCGACGATGAGACAGCGCGAGCATAGGAACGCTGTGTTAATGCGGCAAGTGCGTTAGATTGTCGTATCAGCCCAATTTGACGCACCTGCAGTGGGCAAACGACGAATGACTAGAACAACACCCTCCATCGCTCGTAATTCCAGCGGAATGAGCCGGTCATAGGTCCATGCGCGAACTTATCCGTACAAACGACGCGGTCCTGGTTTCGGCGGTGGTAGCGCTGCTGGAGAGCGCCGGCATTCGCCCTTTGGTATTCGACCAGAACATGAGCGTTCTGGAAGGGTCGCTCGGCGTCCTGCCGCGCCGCGTACTGGTTGCGGAAGGCCACGAGCTGCGGGCGCGCCAGCTCCTGGAAGACGCCGGGCTCGGTCATGAGCTGCGTCCCGATGGAAGCTGAAAGCGAAACCAGCGAAGACGCGATTCTTGGCGGCAGGCTTCGTGTACGCCAGCCGTTGCGTGGCCACCGTGTCGGTCATGATGCAATCCTGCTGGCGGCTGCCACAGGCGCGTGCGCAGGCGAGCAAGCGATCGATCTCGGATCAGGTGTCGGTGCCGCCGGCCTCGCGCTTGCCGAACGCATTCCCGAATTGAAAGTCACGCTGGTCGAGATCGACGCCGCGTTGAGTGCGCTTGCTGCGAACAACGCACGACTCAACCACCTGGACGACCGGGTGAAAGCAGTTACTCTTGATGCCGAGAATTTGGATGCCCTGAAGGGCGCCGGATTTTCCGCCGGCACCATTGATCGCGTTCTAATGAATCCTCCATTCCATGATGTGCGGCGCCAGCATGTCTCACCCGATCCGCGCCGCCGCCTCGCGCACGTGGGTACACCGGGATTGCTTGTGCGCTGGGTTGGAACCGCCGCCTGGCTTTTAAAGCCGCGCGGCGTGCTTACGTTAATTTGGCGAGCGGACGAATTGAATGAAGTGCTCGGCACGCTAGGGCCGGCGTTCGGTGATATCGCCGTGTTGCCCGTGCTTCCGCGGGCAGGCGCACCTGCGATCCGCGTGCTGGTGCGAGCGGTGAAAGCCGGTAGTGGCCCCCAAACCGACTATCCGGCCCTTGCACTCAATGATGAACACGGCCAGCCGACGGCAGCTGCCGAAATCGTGTTACGCGGGGGAAACATACTAAACATTGCGCAGGTGTAGGTGCCGCGATCTGGTCTGCCTAAGCTCTGCGCCGCCGTGGCATAAATTCGCGCCAACGCCTGGCGGCCAACTGGCGCCGAACACGGCCCAAATTCTCGTCGCTTAGGTGCGAAAGGCCAATAACGCAGCCTATTAACAGGAACAGGAGTGCGATCTTGGGATCCATTAATCCGCCTCTTCAAAAGCGCCGGCACCTAACGTGTTGCAAAAAGCATTCCAAAGTTAAAAAATAGGCAACATCGGGCACTTTCGAGGCATATCGCCAAAATTTCATGCGCCAGGGTATCCGGTGACCAATTGGTGCATCAATCGCCGTGGCGGCGGTCAGCCTTTGACTTAAAGGGCAGGCGCTGCCTATCTGAATGAAATGGCCAATCCCCCGAATCCTTCCCAATCCAATCTCGGCAAGCGTTTAATCGGCTCACTTGCCTGGATGGTGCCGCGCCGGTTCCGCACCGACATACCGGTGGTGCCAGTGGTGCGCATCACTGGAGTCATCGGGGTGGTCACCCCGCTGCGGCCGGGATTGCTGCTGTCGACGATTGCCCGGTCATTGGAACGTGCTTTCGACGTGCCCCGTGCGCGCGCCGTAGCGCTAGCAATCAACTCGCCAGGCGGTTCACCGTCGCAGTCGCATCTGATTTTCCGGCGCATCCGCCAACTCGCTGACGAAAAGCAAATCCCCGTGTTGGCGTTCGTGGAGGATGTGGGCGCTTCCGGAGGTTATATGCTGGCCTGCGCCGCCGACGAGATTATCTGCAATGACTTCTCGATCGTCGGATCAATCGGTGTGGTTGGCGCTTCTTTCGGCTTTCACGAGCTCATGGAGAAAGTCGGAATTGAACGCAGGCTTTACACCTCCGGCGATCGTAAGGCGATGCTGGATCCGTTCCTGCCTGAGAAGCCGGACGACGTAAAACGGATCAAGGCGATTCAGCAGGACATTCACGAGCACTTCATCGCGCTGGTGAAGGAGCGCCGCGGGTCCAGGTTGAACGGTTCAGACAAAATACTGTTCTCGGGCGAATTCTGGGCAGCGCAGAAGGCGATCCAGCTTGGACTTGCGGACCGCATTGGCGATCTGCGATCGACTTTACGCGAGCGCTATGGTGAGAAAGTGCATACGCCGCTGATTTCTGCCGAGCGCACGTTGTTCGGCCGGCGGCTACCCGGCGTCAGTTTCGCCGACGCGATCGTACGCCAACCGGGCCTTGCCGACGATCTTATCTCCGCGCTCGAAATACGCGCGCTGTGGTCACGGTACGGACTCTGACTATCTCCACTCATTCCCAAGTAAGCGGGAATCCGGGCGCAAATTGCAAAACTGTGAAGCTCTGGGTTCCCGCGTTTGCGGCGACCAGCCCAGGCGTTTGCTAGCAGCTCCTACTGCACCGGCTTGTTGCCGAACAACTTCGCCACTGCCGCGACCTGCGCCCGTTGCTGCTCGATCGAGGCGGCGAATTCGGCGGCATTGCCGGGGCTGACGATTTGTCCAGTCGCCGTCAATCTCTTCGTGATCTCGGGATCGGCCGCGACAGCACGGATATCGTCGGCGATTTTGGTGCGCACGGCGTCGGTAATTCCAGGCGGCCCAAATAATCCAACCAGCCCATCAAATTCGAGCGAGGGATAACCTGCCTCGACTGCCGTCGGAACGTCGGGAATTGCCGGAGCGCGTTCGTGATTAGTGACCGCAAGCACTTTAACAGTTCCAGCTTCGACTTGCGGACGCACGATCGCATAGGCCGGCATGTAGACCTGGATCACGCCGGCGGCCAGATCTGTCACGGCCCCAGCGGGATTCTTGTAGGGCACTTTTGCCATGTTGAGTCCAACAGTGTGCAAATATCCGGCGAATACGAAATCGGTAAAACCTGTGGCGGTTGTCCAGTTCAACTGCCCAGGTTTGGCGCGGGCCAGCGCTTCCAGTTCTTTCAGCGAATTGACGTTCAGCGCGGTCGGGACGCTGACGGCAACGACGGTCTTGGAGATACGGGCGATCGGAATCAGGTCGTGTTGGTCGTATGGGAGCCTGTCGTGAAAATAAGGGTGCGCGGTGAACGAACTCACTGGCGACACCAACAAGATATGATCGTCGTGCGCGCTCAGGAAGCTGGTGATGGCGAGCATGCCATCGCCGCCCGGACGATTTTCGACGATGACAGGTTGGCCCCAACGCATCGACAGCTTGTCGGCGATTAGCCGCGCGCCGATATCGACGCCGCTGCCGGGTCCGAGCGTTACGATGAACCGAACTGGCCGGCTGGGCCAAGCGTCTGCCGCGGCGCTTGATGCTAACGACAGGGGTGATAGGGCAATGAGAGCGGCGATCAACGCTGAAACGACGGCACAACTGGTCTTTACAGGGCTGCTCATGGCTCCTCCACGGGCCGGCCGGCCATTCAGGACGATGGCCGTTACGGCACCTCTAATGAAATAACCCCGATCGAGCTTAGTCTATCCGGCGCAAATCCCAATAGTCGAAGCCTCTAACAGGGATGCCGTTGCCATTTCGGCCTGCGACATACTTGCGCGAAACGCGATCCGCCCCGAAAATGCCGCCTTCGCAACCGACCTTTCGGTTGTCGATTTCCGATCGGAGCCGCCCATGCCGTCGTTTTTGCTTTCGCCGCTGCTCAAGTGGTCGCTCGCCGCGTTAGGCGGCGCCATGGTCGTGCATTGGGCGGTCAAGGAAGCGCGCCGAATCAACGAAGAACTCGATCAGGCCAGACGCGTGAAGGCGAAAATTACAGATTCGGAAAATCGCCCGACGCTGCGCCGCGATCCGATGACGGGCGAGTACCGGCTATAAACTCTGACGATATTTGTTGTTGGATTAGTCGATCTTACCGGTCGGTCACGCCTCGGTGCCCGCCGATCATCGCACCGAAGAACAGCAAGATCAGTACCCAACCAATGAGTTGAAACTCGACCACTGGTATATCCCCTACTGCGACTGTACTTTTTCTTCTTGTTGGTCGTGTTGGGTATCAGTTGGCGTTCAACAACGTGTAAATGGACCTCGACTTGACCCTCTTTGGGGCCACCTCTAGGGTCGAATCTATTCCCGTGCTTAAGAATCAGTATCTTTCCGATGGCTGAAGCCAAACTTCTCGCCAGCGACGGCGCACATCAAGGCAGCCTGGATCCATCGCGGTCATTCCAGGGGCTTATTCTTGCGCTGCAGCAGTACTGGGCGAACTGGGGCTGTGTCATTTTGCAGCCCTACGACATGGAGGTTGGGGCGGGGACTTTCCATCCTGCCACCACGCTGCGCGCCCTCGGGCCGAAACCGTGGAATGCCGCCTATGTGCAGCCCTCGCGCCGTCCGAAGGATGGTCGCTATGGCGAAAATCCCAACCGGCTGCAGCACTACTACCAATTCCAGGTGATCCTGAAGCCGTCGCCCCCCGACATTCAGGATCTCTATCTCAATTCACTCAAGACCATCGGCATCGACCCCAAGATTCACGATATTCGCTTTGTCGAAGACGACTGGGAAAGCCCGACGCTCGGCGCGTGGGGCCTCGGTTGGGAATGCTGGTGCGACGGCATGGAAGTTTCTCAGTTTACTTATTTCCAACAGGTCGCTGGTTTCGAGTGCGCACCTGTTGCCGGCGAACTCACCTACGGGCTCGAGCGCCTGGCGATGTATGTGCAAGGCGTCGACAATGTCTTCGACCTCAATTTCAACGGCCGCACCGACGATAAGAAGGTCACTTATCGTGAGGTGTTCCTGCAAGCTGAGCAGGAATATTCGCGGCACAATTTTGAATTTGCCGACACTGCGATGCTGTTCGAGCAATTCAAGATGGCGGAAGCCGCTTGTCAGAAATACCTCGCTGCGGGCTGGGTCGATGGCAAGAAGGAGCACCATCTGATGGCGCTACCGGCTTACGACCAATGCATCAAGGCAAGCCACGTCTTCAATCTTTTGGACGCGCGCGGCGTGATCTCGGTCACCGAGCGACAGAGCTATATTTTGCGCGTGCGCGAATTAGCGAAAGCCTGCGGCCAAGCCTGGCTCGCGACAGAAGGCGGGGGAGCATCCTGAGTCCGCGTAAGCTATAATCGAATCATTTGGCGCGGGGGCGCCCAAAGATCATGCTCTGGGCCATTCTACTCATCGCTGCAGCGATCCTTCTGTATGTCATTGTCGTTTTTAATCGCCTGGTGCGCACGCGCCAGATGGCGAACGAGGCCTGGAGCGGGATCGATGTCCAGCTCAAACGGCGCTCGGACCTTGTCCCCAATTTGGTGGAAGCGGTCAAAGGCTATGCCGGGCACGAGCGTTCGGTGCTGGACGACGTGACGCGACTGCGCGGTGCTGCACGCGCACTGCCGGACAATGACGTTGCGAGCCGCGCCCAAGCTGAGGGCGCCTTGTCGCTTGCGCTTGGCAAGCTCGTCGCGCTGGCGGAAAATTATCCCGACCTGAAGGCGAGCAGCAATTTCCTTGAACTTCAGCAGCAGCTGAGCCAGCTGGAGACTGAGCTTCAGATGGCGCGCCGCTATTACAACGGGACGGTTCGCAATCAGAATGTAGTGGTACAGTCCTTCCCAAGTAACGTAATCGCCGGCCTGTTCGGGTTTGGGCAACGCCAATACTTCGAAGTATCGGACGCCGATCGCGCGGTGCCTGAGGTCGACCTGCAACGGGCGCCGCCGTCGCGATGACCGAGATCCCGGCAGCGCTCGTTCGATCGCGCAGGGCGCTGGCGGGTACAGTCCTGTCGTTATTTATCCTTGCTCTATGGATGAATACCGGCGGCGGTGCGTTCGCGGCCGAAGTCATCCAGTCATTTGATTCCGACGTCCGCCTCGCGAAGGATGGCGAATTGACCGTCACCGAAACCGTTCGTGTCCAGGCGGAAGGACGTGAGATAAGGCACGGCATCTATCGCGACTTTCCACTGACTTTCAAAGACGCTGGCGGCACCTTGCGCGAAGTGGATTTTAATTTGCTGGGTGTTGAACGTGACGGCAGGCGGGAAGAATATTCCACAACGCGCGAGCACGGCATCGTTCGCATCTATGCGGGCAACAAAGATACGGTCGTCCCTCGCGGCGAACATACCTACGTCTTTCGTTATCGAAGCGGCCGGCAGGTGCGCTGGTTCGACGGAAAGCCGGAGCTTAACTGGAATGTCACGGGCAATTTCTGGCGCTTCCCAATTCTAGCGGCGAGTTATCGCCTGCAATTTGTCGCCGGTAGCGGGCCGGCGCGCTGGACAGCCTTTACCGGCCGCGTGGGCGCGCGCGGTACCGACTGGCGCGGCAGCCTCGGCGCTCTCGGAACGCTCACCGTCGAGACCACGCGGCCGCTGGCGCCGGGCGAAGGTTTGACCGTTGTCACCGAAATCCCTGCTGAAGCTATCGAGGCACCAAGCCAGAACACGCTGCTGTGGTACGAAATTTTCGACAACCGGCGTTGGATTTTCGGCGGCTCTGGCCTCGTGCTGCTGTTGGGATATTACCTCGCCGCCTGGAGCGCTGTTGGCCGCGATCCCAAACGCGGCACCATCATCCCCCTGTTTCAGCCGCCGGCGGGCATCTCACCGGGGCTGGCGAATTACATCCGGGATTGGGGCTTTGGCCGCGAGAAATGGCGGGCGTTCACTGCGGCGGCGCTATCGCTCGCGGTGCGTGGGCTCTTGCACTTCGACGATCGCGGTGGCGCGCTGACATTGAAAGCGACCGGCAAGAATCCTTCCGGTGCCTTGCCGGCTGGCGAGGGCGCCATTCTCTCCTGGGTGAATGACGAAGGTGGTGCCGCTACAATCAGTAGTGCCCACAGTTACTCCGTTGCCAAGGTCGGCGAGAGCTTCACCAAAAGCATCGAAGCGGAAAACCGCAATCGTTTTTTCCGGCGAAATCTCGGCTACGTCATTGCCGGACTGGCGATGACGGTAGCCGTCGTTATTGGAGTGGTTACGTTTGGCGGCCTGCAAGATCAGGACATCTCAATCCTGGTGGGGTTTGCCTTTGCCGGATTTATCGCCGGCGTACTGGGCGTGCAGGTTCTGCAAGTCTTTTTTAGCGGTGCCAAATTCGAATCCTTGGTGCGTGGCATCATATCACTCGCCTTTTTTGCAGTTTTCATTTCTATCTCGACGTCGTTTTTGCAGGTGGTCTCGCCGAATAACTTCAAGGACGCGTTGCCGGTGCTCTGGTCGTATATCGAGAACTATCCTTTTGCATTTGTGCTTATAACCGCGTTCACCACTATCAACGGCCTATTCTTTTATTTGATGCGCGCGCCGACCGCGCTCGGGCGTCCCGTCATGGATCAGCTTGCCGGCTTTCGTCTTTATCTCGAGACGGCGGAATCCGACCGTCTGAATTTGAGCGCACCCGAGATTACGGCGGATCGTTTTGAGGCTCTGCTTCCCTATGCTGTCGCCCTCGATGTAGAAAAACCGTGGTCGGACGCCTTCGCCGCGGCGGTGCGCCGCGCCCATCCCGGTGAAGGGGATCCGATGAGCAGCTACCGGCCAAGTTGGAGCTCGGGCGGTGGCTGGTCCGGTAGTAATTTCGGCAGTGCGATCTCGTCGTCGGTATCGAGCATGAGCGGTGCGCTTGCCAGTTCGGTGCCGGTTTCATCGGGCTCCTCGGGCTTTTCCGGCGGTGGGGGTGGTTCCGGTGGAGGCGGGGGCGGCGGTGGTGGAGGGGGCTGGTAAACCTTAAGCGGCAAAGGTGACAGCGGCGGGCCACCTTGCTAGGCAGGCGCCGCGCGACCCAATTTCCTCACGCCTTGGCCGAAATGCCCGACCTGCTTCTCGAATTTCTGTCAGAAGAGATCCCTGCACGAATGCAGGCGCGCGCCGCCGACGATCTGCGCAAGCTGATCACAGACCGGCTGGTGGAGGCGGGTCTCACCTATGAGGGCGCCAAGGCTTTCGTCACGCCGCGCCGGCTTGCTCTCTCGGTGCACGGCATCCCTGCGCGCCAACCCGACATCAAGGAAGAAAAGAAAGGTCCGCGCGTCGGCGCGCCAGACGGTGCGATCGCTGGGTTCCTGAAGGCCGCAGGCTTGAAATCGATCAGCGAAGCAAGGGTACAGCCCGACAAGAAAGGCGATTTCTACGTTGCGGTGATTGATAAGCCGGGCAGAGCTGCGATCGACGTCATCAAAGACCTCCTGCATGCCACGATTGCAACTTTCCCGTGGCCAAAGTCTATGCGCTGGGGCGCTCGTTCCGCGAGCCCAGGTGCCTTGTCGTGGGTGCGCCCTTTACATTCCATTGTCGCGACTTTTGGTCCGGAGACTGAAGAGCCGGTCGTTGTGCCGCTCGACATTGATGGCATCAAAAGCGGCGACGAGACGCGTGGCCACCGTTTTATGGCGCCGGCAGCTTTCAAGGTGCGACGCTTCGACGATTACGTGGCCAAGTTGGAACAGGCCAAGGTGGTGCTCGATCGGGCGCGGCGCGCCGATATGATTCTCGCCGACGCCAAAAACCTCGCCTTTGCGCAAGGTTTTGAGCTGGTCGGGGACGAGGGCTTGCTGGCGGAGGTCGCCGGACTCGTCGAATGGCCGGTGACACTGATGGGAACCTTCGATCAGATGTTCCTGTCGATACCGGACGAGGTGATCCGCGCAACCATCCGCTACAACCAGAGATGTTTCGTGTTGCGCGATCCGCAGACGGCCAAGCTGGTCAACAAATTCATTCTGGTAGCCAACGAAGAGGCTGCCGACGGCGGCAAAGCGATTGTCGCTGGCAACGAACGCGTGATCCGTGCACGGCTCTCCGACGCCAAATTTTTCTACGAGACCGACCTTAGGACTCGACTGGAAGACCGGCTGCCGAAATTCGAGCAGATTGTGTTCCATGAAAAGCTAGGCACCCAAGCAGAGCGCATTGCGCGTATTGTGGCGCTTAGCGCCCAAATTGCACCCATCGTTGGCGCCAAAACGGCAAAAGCCGAGCGGGCAGCGCAATTGTGCAAGACCGACCTTTTAACCGAAGTCGTCGGAGAATTCCCTGAATTGCAAGGCCTGATGGGCCGCTACTATGCCGAGGCCCAGGGTGAGGATGAGGCGGTCTCGCACGCAATCGAAGATCATTACAAACCGAAAGGGCCGGACGATCTGGTGCCGGGCGATCCAGTGGCGATAGCGGTGGCCCTTGCCGACAAGATCGATACCCTGGTCGGCTTCTGGGCGATTGACGAGAAGCCCACTGGTTCGAAGGACCCTTACGCACTGAGACGAGCGGCGCTGGGCATTGTCCGGATCGCCTTAGAAAATGAATTGCGGCTCCCATTGCGCGTGCTGTTCTGGCGGCACTTTGGTTCGGTCGCCCGCGATGAAGCTCTTGCCAGCGCTATCACAATGCTGCATCCGCTGAACGAACAGATTGCCAAAATCAGCGCGAGCGATATTGAGTTGGCCGTTAAGCTGGAAGTGCTCGTTTCCGAGAAGGCGAAGCAAGTCGCAAAGCCGCTACTTATACAGGCGCATACATATTTGCATCAGACTTATGATCTGATTGCATTCTTTGCCGACCGTTTGAAAGTACAACTTCGCGAACAGGGCGCTCGGCACGATTTGGTCGACGCCGTATTTTCACTCCCTGGCCAGGACGACCTGTTGATGATCGTGCGTCGTGTCGACGCTCTCGGTAAGTTTCTCGACAGCGACGATGGCAAGAACCTTCTCGCCGGCTACAAGCGTGCGACCAACATCATTCGTATCGAAGAAAAAAAGGACAAGCGCGAATATACGGACGCGCCGGATGTAAAGCGCTATCAACTACCCGAAGAAAAAGCGCTGGCTGAGGCAATCGACGCCGTAAAAAAGGAAGCGTCCGCAGCCATCGGCAAGGAGGATTTTGCGGGTGCCATGCGCGTCATGGCCAAGCTCCGGCCATGCGTGGATGCCTTTTTCGACAAGGTCACGGTCAATATCGATGACAAGACTTTGAGAGAGAACCGCCTAAAACTGCTCAATGAAATCCGTGAGGCCACGCGCGCAGTGGCGGATTTTTCCAAAATAGAAGGCTAACCTTGGACATCCCCGCCATTTGGCGAAGCCATTGGGTGTGTCCATGTCAGTCTATGTACGCGATCCAGTTCTAAAGCCGGTTGCCATTGCCAGCCTGCGCCCCACACAAATCTCGGTCGGATTGCACGAGGTCAAAGAGAAGCGCAAGAGATTGCGCGAGCGCGGCCCAAAGAAGATTGGAAATTTCCTCGGGGATCACATGATCCCGGTGATCCTGGGGCCGAAGAAGCGCCCTTATGTCATCGACCATCATCATCTGGCGCTCTCGCTCCACGAGGAGGGCTTGAAAAGGGTGCTTGTCACCGTTGTCGCCGACCTGAGCGAGCTGACGCCCGATGATTTCTGGCTGGTGCTCGATCATCACAGTTGGGTACACCCTTACGATCAGGACGGACGCCGCCGCGACTTTTCAAAAATTCCCAAATCGATCGACAAGCTCAGGGACGATCCATTCCGCAGTCTGGCCGGCGAGATTCGCCGCGCCGGCGGCTTCGCCAAGGACACCACGCCATTCAGTGAGTTTCTGTGGGCCGATTTCTTTCGCAGGCGCATGAAGCGCAAGTCTGTGCAAAACGATTTTCATGCTGCTGTCAAAAAAGCGATGAAATTGGCTAAGAGCCTTGATGCGCGCTACCTGCCGGGCTGGTGCGGCCCGGTCGACTCATGACAAGCAAGCAGGCGGCTAAAGGACGCCGAACCAGCCATCGTCTGGCGGTTTGTTGAAGATCAGCAAAGGGGTTAAAAATCATGGTCGTCGGTATTGCGCATTTGCAGCCAATCGTCGCTCTGGTTGCCGGTATTCTTATTCTTGTCATTCCGCGCCTGCTGAACATCATTGTAGCGGTCTATCTGATCCTTATCGGCCTGCTCGGCATCGGCCTCCTCCGTTAGTACCTATTCCGGGCTTGCGCCGGGCCATTCGGCGGTGCTTTTTAGGGTCGTCGTCCCAACAACGCAGCTTGACCTATGGCCAAACGAAAACGTTCGCGCGTCCGCGTAAAAAGCAAGAAACGGCCGATGCGGAAGCCTTCCAGGCCCAGGCCGAAGGCAGCTGCGCGGCAATCCAAGGGCAAATGGGTCTACGGCTTTGGCGATGGCCGCGCCGAGGGCAAGGCTTCCATGCGAAACCTCTTGGGCGGCAAGGGCGCGGGACTCGCCGAAATGGCCAGTCTGGGGCTCCCGGTCCCGCCCGGCTTCACAATTACCACCGAGGTCTGCGCCTACTATTATGCGCACAACAACGAGTACCCGAAGGACTTGCGCGCTCAGGCGGAAAAGGCCATGGCCCAAGTGGGCCGCATTGCCGGCAAGGCGTTCGGTGACAAATCCAATCCATTGTTAGTCTCCGTGCGGTCGGGTGCGCGCGCCTCGATGCCCGGCATGATGGACACGGTGCTCAATCTCGGGCTCAACGACCAGACTGTTGAGGCGCTCGCGAAGAAATCCGGCGACAGGCGGTTTGCCTATGACAGCTATCGGCGTTTTATCACGATGTATTCGGACGTGGTGCTCGGCGTCGGCCATGAGCATTTCGAGGAATTGCTCGATCATCACAAGGAGCGGCAGGGCTATAGCCTCGACACCGACCTTTCCGCCGACGATTGGGCCGAACTGGTTGTGCGTTACAAGAAGCGCGTTAAGGACGAGTTGGGCCAGGAATTTCCGCAGGAGCCGCATGAGCAGCTTTGGGGTGCTATCGGAGCCGTGTTCGGCTCATGGATGAACCAGCGCGCTATCACCTATCGCAGGCTGCACAATATTCCGGAAGGTTGGGGCACGGCGGTGAACGTGCAAGCGATGGTGTTCGGCAATATGGGCGACACCTCCGCAACCGGGGTTGCCTTTACGCGCAATCCATCGACCGGGGAGAAGAAGCTCTACGGAGAATTTCTGATCAACGCGCAGGGCGAGGATGTTGTTGCCGGCATCCGTACGCCGCAGGAAATCAGCGAAGCCGCGCGTAAGGAGGTCGGCTCCGAAAAGCCGTCGATGGAATACACGTTGCCGAAAGCCTATGCCGAACTCAAACGCATCTACAATGTGCTCGAGCGCCACTACCGCGACATGCAGGACCTTGAATTCACGGTCGAGCAGGGCAAGCTGTGGATGTTGCAGACGCGATCCGGCAAGCGCACGGCAAAGGCCGCGCTCCGCATTGCGGTCGAGCTTGCCAATGAAGGCTTGATTTCAAAGGACGACGCGGTGCTGCGCGTCGATCCGTTGAGTCTCGATCAGTTATTGCATCCGACAATTGATCCGCGTGCGCATCGGCGCGTGATTGCCACGGGGTTGCCGGCTTCGCCGGGCGCTGCCAGTGGCGAGATTGTTTTTTCGCCCGACGAAGCAGCGCAGCTCAAAGCCGACGGAAAGAAGGTTGTACTGGTGCGCGTGGAAACTTCGCCCGAGGACATTCACGGTATGCATGCCGCCGAAGGCATTTTGACCACCCGTGGTGGCATGACGTCGCACGCCGCCGTGGTCGCGCGCGGCATGGGGAAGCCTTGCGTCTCTGGCGCAGGTTCTCTGCGCGTCGACTATGCCGCCGGCACTATGACTGTTGGCGGGCAAACCTTCAAAAAGGGCGACTTCATCACGGTCGACGGCTCGACCGGCCAGGTGCTGGCCGGTAAGGTCGATATGGTCGAGCCGCAGCTCTCCGGCGAATTCTCCACGCTGATCGGATGGGCCGACAAGGTGCGCAGGCTTGGCGTGCGCGCCAACGCCGATACGCCGACAGATGCAAAGGCCGCTGTGCGTTTCGGCGCTGAGGGCATCGGTTTGTGCCGTACGGAGCATATGTTCTTCGACGAGGGGCGCATCCAGGCCGTGCGCGAAATGATCCTGGCCGACGACGAGAAATCGCGCCGCGCGGCGATCACGAAGCTCCTTCCCATGCAACGGGCCGACTTCGTCGAACTATTCGAGATTATGGACGGCCGACCGGTGACCATCCGACTTCTGGATCCGCCGCTGCATGAGTTCCTGCCGCATGGGGCGGAAGAGATCGCCGAGGTCGCGGCCGCCATGGGCGTGGACGCGAAAAAGATCGCCGCCCGCGCGAGCGAACTGGCCGAATTCAATCCAATGCTCGGCTTCCGTGGCTGCCGCATCGCCATCGCCTATCCGGAAATCGCCGAAATGCAGGCGCGCGCCATCTTCGAGGCGGCGGTGGAGGTTTCCAAGCAGACCGGCAAGCAGGTGGCGCCCGAAGTAATGGTGCCGCTGATTGCCACCAAGGCTGAATTCGACTTGGTGAAGGCGCGCGTCGACGCTATGGCGCGGGCGGTCGAGAAGGAAAAAGGCGCCAAGCTGACGTACCAGGTGGGTACCATGATCGAATTGCCGCGGGCCTGTCTGCTGGCCGGCGAAGTCGCGCAAACCGCGGAATTCTTTTCGTTCGGCACCAACGACCTCACCCAGACGACGCTTGGCATTTCACGCGACGACGCGGCAAGCTTCCTCGGCATTTACACCGCGCGCGGCATACTTACTGCCGACCCATTCGTTTCAATCGATCAGCAGGGCGTAGGCGAGCTTGTACGTATCGGCGTCGAGCGTGGGCGGAAAACACGCCCCCAGCTAAAGGTTGGCATCTGCGGCGAACATGGCGGCGATCCTGCGTCAGTCGCCTTCTGCCACGAAGCCAAACTCGACTACGTGTCTTGCTCGCCCTTTCGCGTGCCGATCGCGCGCCTTGCCGCCGCGCAGGCTGCGCTCGGAAAAGCCGCGGCAAGCCAGGCGTAATACCGGAAAATTACACCGCGACTTTGCCGAGGAAGTCTTCGACCTCAAGCCGTAGATCGGCAACGGCGTGATCTACGGCTTCGGAGGCGTCGCGCACGACTTCCGCGGAGGAACGTGTTTGCGTCGCTGCGCCAGCGACGTCGCCCAGCACTGACACCACGTGCCCGGTACCCTCGGCCGCGCTGGCGACGTTGCGAGAAATTTCACTGGTCGCCGAATTTTGCTGCTCAACAGAGGCAGCCACTGCCGACGTGTTTTCGTTGATTTCGCGCATGCGCGCGGCTATCTGCCGGATGGCCTCAACTGCGGCAGCGGTCGAATCCTGCACTGCGAGGATGTGATTGGCGATGTCCTCGGTCGCTTTGGCGGTTTGTACCGCTAGTGATTTGACCTCGGAAGCGACAACCGCGAACCCCTTGCCAGCCTCGCCTGCGCGTGCCGCCTCGATTGTTGCATTGAGCGCCAACAGATTTGTCTGCCCCGCGATATTGCGGATCAACTTGACGACATCGCCGATCTTCTGGGCGCCGTCCGCCAAGCCGCCGATCTCACCGTCGGTGGACCGCGCTTCATTAGTGGCAAGACCGACAACGTTACTGGTGAGGGTGAGCTGACGGCTGATCTCACTGATGGAGCGCGACAGTTCGTCGGCGGCGACGGCTGCGGTCTCCACGTTGGCCGATGCTTCATGGAAAGCTTGGACCGCACTCTCGGCGCGCTGCGAGGTCTGTTCAGATGAGCCGAACAAGGCGCTGGCGGTAGAACGCATCGCCGTGGCGCTGGCGCTGACGCCGGACAACAATTTCTCAACAGTCGGGCGAAAGGAAGCAATGGCGGAATCAATACTTGCACGCCGCTGCTCCTGGTCGCGGATTGCGGCGCGCTCTTGTTCAGCGTGGCGCTGCTCGGTGACGTCCTCGTGTGTGGAGACCCAGCCGCCGCCCGGTAACGGCTCGTTCTTGGCGAGCACGATACGGCCGTCGCTTGCCGGAACGTAGCTCCCTTTGCTTTTGCCCGAACGCACGCCGTCAATGATCATCTGGCAATAGGCGTCGACGTCGCCGGAGAATAGTCCCGTATCCTTGCGGTGCTGGATCAGTTCCCGCAGCGTGCAGCCCGGTTTCACAACCCGTACCGACAGTTTGTACATTTCGATATAGCGGCGATTTTGCACCACGATGCGTGCCTGCGAGTCGAACATGCACAAGCCCTGCGACATGTTATCGATGGCGTTGAGCAACCGGTTGTTTTGCGTGCGCAGGCGGCCATGCATAACGACGGCCAGCGTTAAAGCCGCAACGCATACACCCGCGAGCAAAGTCATCTGGCCCGCAAGCGTCAATGACAGGATGGAAAACATGCCGCCCCGTGAAAAAATTCTGCGGCAATATTGGGCAGCAGCGATTGCAATATAGTTAATTTTTATTTCCCATTCGGTGCAACCGAAACGAGCGCCATTCCGGGGGATTTCTAGTTCCACAACGCCAAGACGCGCCAACTGTTTGCGAGCGTCGCATGCCCTCCTGCAAAGTTAACGCCTTCGCAAGGTTAATCGGACCATAAAAAATCTGTCGCATTGTCGCCACCCGGCGGCTGGGCGGTGGCAGGACGTTGTAGTGTGGCGTTGAGCGAACGGGGAGCAGTTTCGCTTGGGCGTCGGCGGCGGAGGAAAGCTGCGTCGCTCGCTATTGGAGCGGTGCTGCTTGCGCTGCCCCCGGAAAGGATCGCGTTTCAGGATCTCGGCGCCTTGCTCGCCCGTCAGCCGAGCGTGGCCAAGCGCTGGCAACAACATCTGATCGCATCTCCTTTTGGCACCATCCATGCGGCTACGTTCAGCCTGCCTAGTCCGGTTGGCACCGCAATTCCGCATCCGCCGATTTATGCGCTCGCCAACTTCGATCCGATGGACATCACGGGTTCGATCGGCAAGCAGCCGCTCGGCGACACGACGGCGCCGCTACAGTTTCCTAAGGCCAACCGCAAGGCCAAGCGCGACTCGCTGATCGCGCGGCCACGTGAGCCGTTGCCGCCGTTGCCGCCGGTGGTCGCAATCGAGCCGGCGCCGGAGCCTGAAGTCGACGTGTCGCTAAAGAAGGATGAAACCCCCGGCCGCTTCGACCCGTATGCGCAATACGAGTTTGTGACCGCTCCGGAAGAGAGGACGCCGACTCCCGATGTCGATTTGCCTTATGCCGACATCCCACCCGCCAATCTGACGCCTGCCGCGCCCCAGAAAGCCACAGGCAAGGAGGCAACGGGGCTTTACTTCGGAGTCGATTCATTGGCGGGCGGCCGCGAGGAAATCGCACCATGGGCGCCAGGTGAGGCGCCAGTGGTGCTGGCCTCGCACGGTGATCCCGATATCAAAGAGTCGGCGCTTGCCCCGCCGTCGCCGGACGGCGAAGGCAAGGGCGGTGAAAGCATCGCCAGCAAGGGCGAGGTCACCGGCGTCGACCAACGGCCCCGATCTCCGGCTGAACGGTTGGCGCTCGCCGGCGCCGGTCTAGCCAAGGCCGAAAAATGTCTTGCCAATGCGGTTTACTTCGAAGCGCGTGGAGAGTCTGTACGCGGCCAAATTGCGGTAGCGCAGGTGGTAATGAACCGCGTGTTCTCACCGTTCTATCCGAATGACGTCTGCGGCGTTGTCTATCAGAATTCTCACCGGCATCTGGCTTGCCAGTTTACTTTCGCGTGCGACGGCATCCCCGATATCGTCACGGAACCTGATGCCTGGGAACGCGCGAAACGCATCGCTCACGACATGCTCGACGGCAAATTGTGGATGCCGGAGGTGTCGAAATCGACGCACTACCATGCCTATTGGGTGCACCCGGACTGGGTTAATGAGATGAAAAAAGTCTACAAGCTTGGTGTGCATACCTTCTATCGCCCACGCGCATGGGGGGACGGCGAAGACGAGCCGACCTGGGGTGATGCGGCCACGACCGAGAAGGAAGCCGCTAATGAGGAAGCAAAAGGGCCGGTAAGCCATAGCCTTGAATGGCTCAAGTCAGAGGAAGGGCAAGCGTCAATTCGGCAGAACGCTCGCAAATAATGCCCGCCGGCCGAGCCATGCGCGGCGCAAATGGCCAAGATCACGAATAATCGTTTTTGACCGGAGCCGGGACACTATATGTTCCCCACGCATCGCGCCGGAGATGTCTTGAATGTCCATGCAAGCGACGACTGACAAACCAACATCCATCGGATGGCGCACACCCATTGTGGTGGTTATCAGCGGGTGCTTGATCGCTATGATCGCTTTCGGGCCGCGGTCTTCTCTCGGCTTTTTCCTCACGCCGATGTCGCAGGAGAACCACTGGGGCCGCGAAGTATTCTCGATGGCGCTCGCCATCCAGAACTTGTTGTGGGGCATCGGGCAGCCTTTTGCCGGCGGCATAGCCGACCGTTTCGGCGCCAACCGAGTGATGGTCGTCGGCGCCGCATTTTATGCGCTTGGCCTGGCGCTGATGGCACACGCCACCACCCCCGGCATGCTCGATCTCTCCGCCGGCGTGCTGATCGGGCTTGGGTTGTCCGGCTGTTCGTTCACCCTCGTGGTCGGCGCTTTCGGGAAGCTGCTGCCGGAATCGTGGCGCTCGCTTGCTTTTGGCGCCGGCACCGCTGCCGGCTCGTTCGGTCAATTGTTCTATTCGCCGATTGGCGTGGCACTGATGGATAAATTCGGTTGGCAGACCGCGTTGACGATCTTTGCCGGCGTTACGATGCTGATCCTGCCACTGTCGCTCGTGCTCGCGACGCCTGCAAAGCCTGCCGGACAAACGACCGCGGCGAAGCCTACACAGTCGGCGCGGCATGCCTTTGCGGAAGCATTCGGGCATCGCAGCTATGTTCTGCTCGTGCTTGGCTTCTTCACCTGCGGCTTCCAACTCGCTTTCGTAACCGTGCATTTGCCGTCTTATCTGATCGATCGCGGGCTTTCCGCCCAGATCGGCGGCTGGACGCTTGCTACTATCGGGTTGTTCAATATCATCGGCTCACTCTTGTCTGGTTATCTCGGCAACCGCATGCCGAAGCGTTACATCCTGTCGATTATCTATTTCGCCCGGGCCCTATCGATTATCGCGTTCATTTCACTGCCGGCAGGTCCGGTCACTACGCTGATTTTCGGCGCGGTCACTGGACTGCTGTGGCTCTCGACGGTACCGCCCACCTCGGCGCTGGTTGCCGTGATGTTCGGCACCCGCTGGCTCACCATGCTGTTCGGCTTCGCCTTCTTCAGCCATCAGGTCGGGGGCTTCCTCGGCGTGTTGCTGGGTGGTTTCGTGTTCGACACTTTCGGCTCCTATAATCCGGTGTGGTGGCTTTCGGTGTTTTTCGGGGTCATGTCGGCGCTCATCAACCTACCCATTGTGGAGAAGCCGGTGGTGCGTGCCGCGATGGCGCCGGCCTGAGGCGGAGAATTCAGTTCGCAAAATCGTCATGCCCGGGGCTTGTCCCGGGCATCCACGTCTTTAGAACTACTAATCGTGGATGGCCGGCATGAAGCCGGCCATGACGAGGAGTTGGGTAACGTGGCGACATTCAAGGCGATCGTCATCGAAAAGACGGACGGCGGAACCAAGGCCGCGCTCGCTGATTTCGACGAAGCAAATCTGATGGACGGCGACGTGACTGTCCGTGTCGAATATTCCACCCTCAATTACAAAGATGGACTTGCAATCACCGGCAAGGCGCCGGTTGTGCGCCGGTTTCCGATGATAGCGGGGATCGACTTCGCCGGTACGGTGGAATCGTCCAGCCACTCCAGCTGGAAGCCGGGCGACAAGGTCATCCTCAACGGCTGGGGCTGCGGCGAGACCCATCTTGGCGCCTACGCCGAGAAGGCGCGCGTGAAAGGCGACTGGCTGGTGCCGCTGCCCAAAAGCATGAGCGCGCGTGAGGCCATGTCGATCGGTACAGCGGGCTACACGGCCATGCTTGCGGTCATGGCGTTGGAACGGCACGGCCTCGCGCCCGAAAACGGTCCGGTCGCGGTGACCGGCGCGGCGGGCGGTGTTGGCTCGGTTGCTATCGCGATCCTCGCCAAGCGGGGCTTTGCGGTCCATGCAGTGACGGGCCGTCCACAGGAGGCCGGTTACCTCAAAGGGCTGGGTGCTGGCGAGATCGTCGAGCGCAAGGAACTCGCTGGGCCGGCCAAGCCGCTGGCAAAGGAACGCTGGGCTGGCGCCATCGATGCGGTGGGTTCGACAACGCTGGCGAACCTGCTGTCGATGACCCGCTATGGCGGAGCGGTAGCCGCCTGTGGTCTTGCCGCCGGTATGGATCTGCCTGGCTCGGTCGCCCCCTTCATTCTGCGCGGGGTGTGTCTTTACGGCATCGACTCCGTGATGTGCCCTATCGAGCGCCGCCGAGAGGCCTGGAAACGCCTGGAAATCGACCTGGACCGCCAAAAACTGGCCTCGATGACCCGCGAAATAGGCCTTTCTGACGTATTTGGGGTGGCTCCGGAGATCCTTTCCGGCCAGGTGCGCGGCCGGATCGTGGTCAAAATCGGGTAAACGCGTTCAGGATTTGTCGACGAAATCCGTGCATAATTTGTTAGGCCTAAAAATCGGGCCAGGTGTGCTGTAAACTGTTGCGTCAGTCGGAGTACGGGGAATGTTGCGTGGTTTTGCATTGACAGTCGGCCTGTTGGCCGCGCTGCCGGCCGTAGCCGGCGAGATGAGCGCCGATGAGGCCCGCCGGTTCGTCATCGGCAAGATGTTCAACTACACTTGTTTCGAAGGCACGCGCGGGCAGGGCCGCGTTAATTCGGATGGCTCGGTTGCCGGCTCCGTCCAATTGCAGGGAGCGGGTCCCGTGCGCTTCGCACATCTGCCAGCCAACACGTTGCAGGTGAAGGGCGAGTCCGTTTGCGCCTCCGTGCATGGCCTCATGATCCAGCCCTGCTTTAATCTCGAGCGCACGAGCGACGTCAGCTTCCGCGGGTCGATCTCGGGGCTTAGGCTTTGCCTACTGCGAGTTCACTCGGAATCGGCGGCCGCACGATCGTGGCTCACAGCGTACACCGTTCGAACAGCGCGCATCCGCTCGGTCTGCGGCCATCGCTCACCGCCGACAACAAATAACTTTCACCCCTTCGCCGGGAAGATCATGCACGTCGTGGTGGCGTGGGCGTAAAGTTTGCCTGCGCGATCCTTGAGATCACCCTCCGACGTTGCCACCGTGCGGCCGCGATGCACGATGCGGCCCTCGGCGCGCACCGGCCCGGTGTCCTTGTTTAGCGGACGCACCAGATTGAATTTAAGCTCGAGTGTCGTCCAGGCATCGCCTTTGGCGAGGGTCGAAAAAATCGCGCAACCAAGTGCGGAATCGAGCAGAGTTGCGGCGAAACCGCCGTGGACGGTACCGATCGGGTTGTAATGGCGGAATTCCGGCACGCCCTCAAACACGGCGCGGCCTTGCTCGACTTCAACGAGATGAAAACCGAGTAATTCGCTGATCGGCGGATTGGGCACCGTGCCGTCGATGATGCCCTTCAGGAAGCCAAGGCCGTCGTAGGATTTGAGAACATCCGGCGCGACGACGCCGTAGGTCTTGCTGCTCACAACGCCCCCTTTCCCTGTCATTGCCGGCTCGACCCGGTAATCCATCACTTTGTCAGGGAAGATGGATGCACAGGTCAAGCCTGTGCATGACGAATGGAGATGCTCACCCGATATCGAGCCGGAACGGATTGCCCTCGGTCGCTGCGTCACCAAGACCGATTGCGTCGATCGCCCGCACCATGCGGCCGTCCCGTTTGAGCAGGCGGTCGGCGATAGAGACGATTCGCGAATTCGGTTGCGCCGTGCGCGAGGCGCGGCGGATGTCCCAGGCAATTTGCATCTCGTCGCGCTCGGGATTGAGCGCGCAGGCCGCCACATAGGCGCCGGCGGTCGACCGGCTGATTCCGGCAAAGCAGTGCATCACCATCGGCGTTGTGCGATCCCAGGCGCCGACGAAGTCGATGAGCCGCTGCACATGGTCTTGCGCGGGCGCGGTGTAACCGTCCATCGGCACGGCGATGTCATCGACCGCAAGCACCAGATGGTTCTCGGGCGCGATATGGGTCGGCCGCTGCACCCGGTCGACGAGCCGCAGCAGGGTGACGATATGGCGTGCTCCGGTCTCATCGACCGTAGCGTGCAGGCGCGCGAGTGAGCAGACGTGAATCATGCAACGACAATAGGCGATTCTTTTCGTCATATCTATGACCTGAATGCAGGTATGGAAAGGCTTATGCCCGCAGGAGTTTTTCAAAGCGTTCCCGGTAGCGCGCCTGTGCCGTTCCGGCCGGCCAGGGACTGAGATAGTCGCGCTCGAGCGCGGCGGAGAATTTCGGCGGTGGGCCGAAGAATTTCCGCGCCTCGTCGTCGGCAAAGCCGGCGAGCCGTGTGGCTTCGAGATAGGCGGCGCTGCGGTCGGCGGCCTTGATCAGGTTTTGCAGGTTTTCGGGCAACTTCGCCGGAAGGCCGAAGCGCAGATGGATGGCGGCGAGCAGCCGTTTCTCCACAGCCTTGTAGCTGTCGCCGATCACCGCCTTGAACGGCGAGATCATGTCGCCGATGACGTATTCCGGCGCGTCGTGCAGCAACACGGCCAGGCGGCCATTTCGGTCGAGCCGCGGAACTCTGGCGCGCGCCAGCGCCTCGACCAACAACGCGTGCTGCGCGACCGAGAAGATATGCGCGCCCTTTGTCTGCCCGTTCCAGCGCGCGACCCGCGCAAGCCCATGCGCGATGTCATCGACCTCGACGTCGAGCGGCGAGGGATCGAGCAGGTCGAGCCGCCGGCCGGACAGCATGCGCTGCCAGGCGCGCGGTGCGGATTTCGCACCTCGGGAGGTCTTGGCAATTTCGTCACCGCTTTCTGGCGAGCTTCGCGCAAACGGCGTGTCGATGGCAGGTGACGAGATGGTCGTTGACCATGCCGACCGCCTGCATGAAAGCGTAGACGATCGTCGGCCCCACGAACTTGAACCCGCGTGCAATGAGCTCCTTCGACATTTTTTGCGACAGCACGGTCTCCGCCGGCACCTGTTTCGTGGTACGGAAATTGTTGAGCTTCGGCCTGCCGTCGAGGTGATCCCAGAGCAGGTTTGAAAATCCCGGCCCGCTCTCCATGATCTCAAGCCAGGCGCGCGCCGACGAGACCGCGCCGTCGATCTTGGCGCGGTTGCGCACAATGCCGGCATCCTTCATCAACGATTCAATCTTGCGCTTCTGGATAGCGCGCGATTTTTTCCGGCGCGAAACCGTCGAAGGCGCGGCGAAAATTCTCACGCTTGCGCAGAATGGTGATCCACGAAAGGCCGGCCTGGAAACCGTCGAGCACCAGTTTCTCGTAAAGCGCGCGATCGTCGAATTCCGGCACGCCCCATTCCTCGTCGTGATAGGCGACGTAGAGCGGATCCTGCTTCGGCCATGGACAACGGTTAAAGCCGTCAGGATGGAGAATCGACTTGCTCATGTCGCGGCTTTCGCTTCACCCGGCCAGTCAAACTTCGCCCAAGCCGGCTTCACCGCGCGAATGGTAATGCCACCCGCCTCGAGCGGCACTTTGGCGGCGAGTGCGTCCTCGATCCTGTCAAGGCGCATGAGTGCGAGGCCGCGGCCGCGCGCGCTCGAACCGAGTGTGCCGACCTGTTTGTCGCCGGCCATGACCGGGAGGCCAGCGCTCGGCGCGTATTCATCATAGGCGATCGGCACTACACGGCTGCGCGCGCTGGCGCGGTGCTCGACTCGGGAGACAACTTCCTGTCCGACATAACAGCCCTTGTCGAAATCGACGCCACCGAGCTGGTCCATGTCGGCTTCGTGCGGGAACGTATCGCCGTACACGAAATCGAGGCCGCCACGCGGAACGCCGAGCGCGATGCGATGGGCCTCGTAGGCGTCTGCGCCGGTCAGCGGGGCGCTGAGATCGGCTGCGGCCTCGACGGCAAGATGCGGCGGCAGCATGATGCGTGAGCCCAGCGTCGGTAGCCGCGGGTCGGAATAGCTCAGGCCGTATTCACTGTCGGCGGTGTCGTCCCAGATCGCCATCACGCCGAGCACTTCCGACAGATCCTCGCAAATCACCTTGGCTCGCAGCTTGTAGAAATTCAGCTTTTCTACGAGCGTTGAGGCCAGCGCCCGCGGGCAATCGAGGAAGAAGCCGCCGCCATCCTCGGCTGGCGCTTCTACGATGATGAAGTCGACGATGACTTTGCCTTGTGGCGTCAGCAGTGCGGCGAAGCGCGGCTTGCCCGGCGAAACCTTAGCCATATCGTTAGTCACCAGCCCATTGAGGAAACGCCGGGCGTCGTCGCCTGCGACCTTGACCACGCCGCGATCGGGAAGAAGTGCTGCTTGCATGCCAATTCTCTGGGGTCTCTTGCGATAGTCTCTTGCCAGAACTTGCGGCGGAACGTAAGCGCTGTCGGGCAGGTCTCAAGCTCGTTTAGACGCATTCCAGCATGGCCGACAATTATGATCTGATCCTCAAAGGTGGCACTGTGGTCAACCAGGACGGCGAGGGCCTGCGGGATCTCGGCGTTCGCGCTGGCCGTTTTGCGGCCATCGGCGATCTCTCGCGGGCCTCATCGGGCGAGGTGATCGATTGCCGTGGGCTGCACTTGTTGCCAGGCGTCATTGATACCCAGGTTCATTTTCGCGAACCGGGTCTCACCCACAAGGAAGACCTGGAAAGCGGTTCGCTTTCGGCAGTCATGGGTGGCGTCACCGCGGTATTCGAGATGCCGAACACCGACCCGTTGACCGTAAGCGCTGAAGCCTTGGCGGATAAGGTCAAACGCGCCCATCACCGTATGCATTGCGACTTTGCATTTTTTGTCGGCGCGACCCACGACAACACAAGGCATCTCGCAGAGTTGGAGCGTCTGCCTGGCTGCGCCGGTATCAAGGTGTTCATGGGCTCTTCGACCGGCTCCCTGCTGGTCGCCGACGATGCCGGCTTGCGCGCCGTTCTGAAGGTGATTCGCCGGCGCGCCTCATTCCACGCAGAAGATGAGCCACGGCTGAACGAGCGCAAGAACTTGCGTAGGGAGGGCGACCCGCGCTCTCACCCCGTTTGGCGAGACGAAGTCGCGGCGCTCAAGGCGACTCAACGCCTGGTGACGATTGCTCACGAGACCGGTGCCCGCGTCCATGTGTTGCATATTTCTACCTCGCAAGAGATAGAGTTTCTCGGTGGTCACAAGGATGTGGCTTCGGTCGAGACCACACCGCATCATCTCACCCTCGAGGCACCCGGTTGCTATGAGCGGCTCGGCACCCGCGCGCAAATGAATCCGCCGGTGCGCGATGCGGTGCATCGCTCCGGAATCTGGAACGGAATTAGAAGCGCGGTCGTCGACGTCCTCGGCTCCGACCACGCGCCGCACACGCGTGAAGAAAAAGCCAAGACATACCCAGCGAGTCCATCCGGCATGACTGGCGTGCAGACGCTCGTCCCGATCATGCTCGATCATGTCAACGCAGGTCGGCTGACGCTGCTGCGCTTTGTCGATCTCACCAGCGCGGGTCCCGCGCGTTTGTTCGGTATGGCCGCCAAGGGCCGCATTGCGATCGGCTACGACGCCGACCTGACGGTGGTCGATCTCAAGCGCCGAGAAACGATTACCGACAAATGGGTCGCCTCACGGGCCGGCTGGACTCCTTATGACGGCGTGGCCGTCACCGGATGGCCGGTGGGCACCTTGGTTCGAGGCCGCAAAGTGATGTGGGAGGGCAGTCTCACCACACCGACACAAGGCGAGCGCGTGCGGTTTTTAGAAACTTTGGCGAGTTAGGGCTATTGGTGGTTATTGCCGCGCTTGTTCGATCGAGAATTCGCCATTGCGGATCCGGGCGCCCAAGCCCTCGGTGAAGGTAGCTGCCGCCTCTTCGCCATAGGTGGTCACGAATTCGGCGAGGGCCGCGAACAGGCAGGCTTGCGCAAGGCAATCGCCGTCAACGCCCTCGAGGCGCGCTTCTGCCCACGCTTCATGGAGGTAGCCAAGCGCCACCAATTTCTGCTCGCGATCGGAAACTGGCTCGCGCGCGTTTATCGAACTCTCAGCTATTGTCATTGTCAGTCACGTCCCCGCGCGTCCAAAGCGGACGCCAAATCTCACGTCCCGAAATGGACGTTAGCACGGTGGTGGGGGTCCGTTAGCCTACAATAAACAAAAGGTTAATTGGCGTATCGCGCTGTGATTTCACGGGCGATTTTCGCGCCTTCGTCGAGATAACGGCGGATTGCGATATCTGCGGCCGGAGTGCAAGTACGGTAAGTCTGTTGGAAGCCGCGATAGCCGCGATTGAAGCTCGCTACGATTTTGCGGCGCCGGTCGCCGCCCGGCGCCTCGGCGTCAATCAGGGCCTGCATCTCATTACGCCATTTCGGTCCCTCATTCGCGCCGCAGATCGCGCGCAGATAGTGCAGCGCGCCGAGGATTTCGCTGAGCCGCTCCAGGTCGCCGTCAAAAGGCGCCGGCGCTTCATTCTGCGCGCGTGCGGGTAATGCAAGGCACAGCAGAATCGAACCGATGGTGAGAAACTTCTTCACGCGTTTTGCTCACAGGTTTCCGTGCGGATGATATGCGCCGGCTTGACCGTAACCGCAAGACAGGCCGATCAGCTGGCCTGCGCCAGACACGCCGCCGCCATTGCGACAATTTCGGCCAGGCCTTCCGTGGTGCGATAGGCGCCGAGTTCGGAGGGGTCAACCCAAATTGCATCGTCCAGCTCGTTATTGAGAACCGGTTCGCCGGCAAGCCAGCGTGCGGCAAAACATAAAATGACGAAGTGCCGTTCAATGCGGCCCTGCGCGTCGTGGGCAATCACCTCGCGATGGCCGGCGAGCGTCACAGGCTCGATTGAGAGCGAGGTCTCCTCGCGCACTTCACGGACGACCGCATCGGTGAGCGACTCCCCGAGTTCGACGGCTCCCCCAGGTAGGGTATAGAGATTGAGCGCCGGGCTGCGCGCGCGCCGGACCACGAGCACATTGCTGTTGCGGAAGATAGCTGCGCTCACCGCCAGATAGGGACGCTGCGGGTAGGTTCTCTCGTCAGCCACGTTTCATTAAACCATCGACCACTGCCTGCGGTGTGAGCGCACGGGTTCCATCGGATTCGCCGTTGATGATTGCGCCGGCGCGTGCGATCAGCGGTTTCAACCAACCGACGGCATTTTCGGCGAGTGCCGCAACCGTCTCCGGACGCCGATCGGTATCCATCGCCGCCCGGGTTGCCTCTAGCACAATGGTCATCGTGACGGCCAGCGTGTCGAGGCTGTTACGTAGGTCCGGATCGGCGCTGTCATAGGCAGCGATTGCAAGTTCGCGGGTTTTAAAGCGCGAGGCGCGGAAATGTTCGCGATAGCTCATCGGTTTCCAGGCCAGAAAGTCGGCGCGGAATTCCGGGCAGCTCGACAGCATATCAAGCAACATGATCGCTTCGTTGAAGCGATTGAGATAATCGGTCGCGAGGCCTGTTGCCGGATTGATGTTGGCATCGGAGAGCCGCAAGCCCGTATCGATATCATACGTGTCATCCGACGCTTGCATAGCGCCGGCGCAATTCTGATATTTCATCGGGACCCCACCCTCCGAAGCCGGCCGGCTGCCAGTGTTACGATGTGGGGTTAAATTGCGCTTAAGCGCGCAACGTTGAGGTTTGGGCGATGTGCGGCCGTTATGCAGTGACTTCTGCGCCGGAAGCGATCCGGGCGCTGTTCGGCTACCCCGAGCAGCCTAATTTCCCGCCGCGCTACAATGTTGCGCCGACGCAACCCATCGCCGTTGTGCGCGTGATCGATGGCAAGCGCCAGTTCGCGCTGGTGCGTTGGGGGTTGCTGCCATCCTGGGTGAAGGACCCCAAAAACTTCTCCCTGTTGATTAATGCACGTGGGGAATCACTAACCGAGAAGCCTGCTTTCCGCGCGGCGATGCAAAGGCGCCGCTGCCTGGTTCCCGCCGACGGATTTTACGAGTGGAAAGCGACCGGAACCCGCAAGCAGCCTTACTACGTACGCGCGAAGTCGGGTCAGCCGCTTGCTTTTGCCGGACTATGGGAAACCTGGACCGGGCCGAATGGCGAGGAGCTGGAAACCGCCGCTATCGTCACGACGCGCGCCAATCGCGCGCTTGCCGACATTCATGAGCGGATGCCAGTTATCGTGCCGCCGGAAGCCTTCAACATGTGGCTCGATTGCGTGAACGTCGATGCCGAAACCGCTGGCGCGTTAATTGCCCCGGCTTCCGAGAGTTTGCTCGAAGCCTATGAGGTCTCGACCGCTGTTAATCGGACCGCCAACGATAATCCGAAATTGGTCGAACGAAATTTAGTGCCTGCCGAAGCTGAGCTGGCTGCGCAAGTTGCCTCGCCGCGCCGACGCGCCAAACGCGTCAAGAGGGACGACGGGCAGGGAGCGTTATTTTGAGTGGTGAAGCATTTCTGCAAGCCGAATATGAAGGGCGCGTGATCGCGACGCCATGAGGTGTGGCTAGAGCACCTTACCCGGATTAAGGATACCGTTGGGGTCGAGCATACGCTTGAGGCCCCGCATCAGCTCGAGCGCCACCGGATCCTTTACTTTGGCCAGCGAGTTGCGCTTGAGCTTGCCGATGCCGTGCTCGGCCGAGATCGAGCCGTTGTACTTCAAAACGATCTTGTTCACGGCGTCATTGATTTCGGCCCAGCGCGCAAGGAATTTCGCACCATCGGCGTCGACCGGCTGGCTGACATTGAAATGGACGTTGCCGTCGCCAAGGTGGCCGAACGGTACGGGGCGGCAGCCCGGAATGATTGCTTTCACCGCAGCGCTTGCTTCTTCGAGAAATTCAGGAACCAACGCCACTGGAACTGAAACGTCGGCCTTGATCGAGCCGCCCTCGGGCTTCTGCGCCTCTGGTAGTATGTGGCGCAAATGCCAGAATGCCTTCGCATGATCGAGGCTGGCGGCAATAGTCGCGTCCTCGACCAGACCTTTCGCCCCTGCGTCGGCCAGCACTTGCTCCACGCTTTCGCGCAGGGCCTCGCCGCGCTGCGACGACACTTCCAGGAGCACGTACCAGGGATGTTTCCCGGCGAGCGGATCGCGCACGTCGTGACTGTGCTTGATGGCGAATTCGATTACGTCACGCACGATCAATTCGAAGCTGGTAACCGTGCCGCCGACGCGAGCCTGCGTAAGATTGAGTAGCTTTACTGCGGCGGCCGGGGAGGGCACGCCGACGAAGGCTGTCTCTACCGCGCGCGGGCGCGGGAACATCTTCAGCACCGCGGCGGTGATAATACCGAGCGTGCCTTCGGCGCCGACGAAAATATGGCGCAGGTCGTAGCCGGTATTGTTCTTTTTCAGCTTCGACAAGAGGTTCATGATCCGGCCGTCTGCCAGCACAACCTCCAGCCCGAGCACCAGATCGCGCGCGATTCCATATGCGACCGCTCCGGTTCCGCCCGCATTGGTAGAGAGGTTTCCGCCGATGGTGCAGCTGCCTTCGGCGCCTAGCGACAACGGAAACAGCCGATCGACCGCGGCCGCCGCGTCCTGAGCTTTCGCCAAGACGACGCCGGCTTCGCAAGTCATCGCGTTCGATGCGGCGTCAACATCGCGAATCTTGTCGAGCCGCGTTAGCGAAAGGATCAGTTCGCCATCGAACGGAATTTGTCCGCCGACCAGCCCGGTGTTGCCGCCCTGTGGTACCAGGGGGGTCTTGGTTTCGTTGGCAAGTTTGAGGATCGCCTGAACCTCGCTGGTTGAGCCGGGCCGCAGCAACATCGATGAGCGGCCATGATAGATGCCGCGGCCTTCGACCAGAAACGGCGCGAGCGCGGCCGGGTCGGTGACCGCGTATTTGTCGCCGACGATGGCTGCAAAGCGTGGCAGCAAGTCGGGTGAAGGCGCGCGGCGGAGCTGTTCGTTCATTCTGACTACCGTCTCGGTGCCGCGGCACGCTTGAGGCGATCGTTTATGGCCTCGCCCAGGCCGTCGTACGGCACCTTCATTACCGCGATGCGCTTTGCACCGGAAGTATCCAATGCGCGCAAGTGCGAGAAAAGGTTGGCAGCGGCTTCGATCAGGTCGCCGCGCGGTGAAAGGTTAAACGTTGCGCCGGAAGAGGCCGGCGCGGGGCCGAAGGCGAGAAGCGCTTCGCCCGGCTGAGCGGCGTCGGCATCGAGGCGAAGCGCAGCCTTCGGAGCGTAATGCGACGACAACATGCCAGGCGCCAAGGGCGTGTCTTCGGCGACACCGATAACCGCTAGTGAGCTGCCCAGGATGCGCTCAATCGCTTCGCGGGGGACCCCGCCGGGCCGCAGCAGGGTGGGCTGCTCGATACAGGACACGATCGTCGACTCCACGCCCACCGTGCAAGGACCAGCATCGATGATCAGATCGATACGGCCACGCAAGTCGGCGAGCACGTGAGCAGCGCTCGTCGGCGAAACATGGCCAGACCGGTTTGCCGATGGCGCCACCACCGGGCCGCCGAAGACGCTGAGGAGTGAGCGTGCAACCGGATGTGCCGGTACGCGCACTCCCACGCTGTCGAGACCGGCGAGGGCGAGATCCGCCACGCCGCAATGCGAGTGCCTTGCCAGCACGAGCGTCAGCGGTCCAGGCCAGAACGCAGCTGCCAGCCTTTCCGCAGCGAAATTGAAAACGCCCACGCTCCGTGCGGCCTCGATATCTGCGACGTGCGCAATCAATGGATTGAAGGAGGGGCGCCCCTTGGCCGCATAAAGTCGGGCCACCGCCTCGCCACTGCCGGCGTCGGCGCCAAGCCCGTAGACTGTCTCGGTCGGAAAAGCGACCAACCCGCCGGCGGCAAGACAGCGTGCTGCTGCCTCAATCGCTTCGTGATCGGCCTTTAAAGTCCGCGTTCCAGGCTCGGCGGTCATCGCCTCTCTCAAGCTTGCGTTTAGGGATGCCGGGGTTATAAGACCGGCCTTCAGTCGGAGTGTAGCGCAGTCTGGTAGCGCACCACGTTCGGGACGTGGGGGTCGCAGGTTCAAATCCTGCCACTCCGACCAGCTTTCCAGCAACTTCGACCCGGCTCCGCAACAGTTTCGGTAACAGATACGCCTCAGTCGCCTCCTAGGCAGGCTGGAACCACCCCCGTAAACGGATTTTATCCCGAATTTGAGTAAAGGAAGCCCGTAGAGGTCACACGCTGCTTATTGCTGGTAGCGAAGCTGGATTTCTATGTCGTCGAGGATGTTGGCAATGTCATTTAGCTCTTTGGCCCATTGGTCAAGGTCACGAGCGGAAACCGTGGCTAGGTGATTGATCGTCAATTCCTGACTGCTTTTGGAAAGCCGCAAAAAGTCAGCGATCTTTTTGCCGAGGGGTTCGATAAGCCGTTTCTTAAGCACGCTTCTGATCCCTAGTTGTCCATTTTCAAAAACATTAAACCACCACTCGCCCTGGACTAGCTGGTTCCGTTTGTTAGCAATCGTCTTCAATCGGGCCAATGCGGGGTTTAATTTCGCAAGCTGCTCTGAATTGAGCAGGTAGCGCACCACGTTCGGTACGTGGGGGTCGCAGGTTTAAATCCTGCCGCTCCGACCAGCAGATTGCTCAAGGGTTTAGGGAACTCCTGCGCGAACCAGTGCCGCAAGGCCGGCGCGCGTGTCGGGTGCTGGCTTCCACCCGGCATTCATAAGTTTGACGGGATCGGCGACCAGCGTTCCCCCGAGGCGCTGCCATTCTTCGGCGCGGCCGAGAGCGCGTGAGGCGAGCGAAATCAGTGCGGGCGGGACAGGTAACAGTCCCGGCCTTCGTCCTCCGCCCGCACGTAAGGCCGTGACGATCTCGCTCAGCGTTAGCGGCGTAGGATCCGCCACGACGTATGTCTCACCCCTGGCAGCGGACGACGCTAGTGCAAGGTGAATGGCGTCGATCAGGTTCCGCCGCGCTAGCAGCGATCGGCGGTTGCGGCAAAGCCCCAACGGCAGCGGCCAAGGTTTTCGCGCAAGCTCCATTAGACGCGCGAAATTGCCTTTGACGCCGGGCCCATAGATCAGCACCGGCCGCAAGATTGTGAACGGCACGCCGGAGTCGCGGATGGCGTCCTCGGCACCAAGTTTGGAGCGCCCGTAGGCGTCTGTCGGGTGTGGCGCATCGGTCTCGCGCAGAACGTCAGCGGAAACCGGTCCACTCTGCGCGCGGATCGACGACATGAAGATGAGTTGGCCAATGCCGATGGCTTTCGCGGCGCTGGCCAGTTCGGCGGTCGCGAGGCGGTTAACTCGGTCATAGGCTTGCTCGGCAATCTCCGACTTGGCATGCGCGATGCCGGCGAGGTGAACCACCGTCTCGATGTTCTTAAGCAGCGGGCGCCACTCGAGCGGGCGTGTCAAATCTGATACCGCAATAACCTCGACCGATCGGGGGAATATATCCGCCGGCTGCCGCATCGCTGCTCGCACGGAGTGCCCCACGTTAGCCAGTTCGGCTACCAGGGCGCGTCCAACGAAGCCTGATGCGCCGGTCACAAGTATGCGCGTCACGATTTGCCCCGACCAAACACGAACACACGCCACCCTTAATTGTCACGACGACTATCACTCCTGGCAAGTCGGCCGCCCGGAGACATCAATAGCGCCTTCATTGTTCAAATGGCCACCCTACGGTGTCTCGGCAACCAGCAACGGGCAGCGCTCTGACATTGCATAAGTCCCGCTGGGTACTAGGCGTGCGCTGGGGCATATCCCGGAGACAACCGAAAGCAACTGATCTTTAGTGGGAAGGTTGAAGGACACCGTTGATCCTCGATAAAAATCGATCGTATCGATCTGCTCGCGAAACCATCCGGTTGCGCGAACGAGTTCGTCACGATTTTTAAATAGCGAATTGAATGACTCAAGAATGTTCGCCACGCAGATCTGCGGCACAGGGCGTTGAGCAGCAAGTGCCATAGCAAGCCGCATTTTAAAGGCGTGGAAGTTGCTAATCGTGCCGGACAGAACCTCCTCTTGGAGACCAGAAATCGTCTCGGCTATATCCGGCGAGAGATAAAGGCGACAGACGATCCGTCCGCCACTTTTTAGAATTCGCCTCAGTTCAAGAAACAGCACCGTGATGTCATTGGGAATTGCAAGACCGCACAAGCTCCCATCTCCGAGGCACAATGAAAAAGCGCCAGGCACAAAATTCGAATTACGCCAGTCGCCGACAATCGCGTAGCGAGAAGGCGTATTTCCTGGCCACACATTGGCAATCATCGAAAAATTACGGTCGACCGCCACAATATCTGGCGCGACGTCGGCCAGTTCCGGCGTAACTCCAAGGAGGAGCGCGCGACCGTGTCGATCCTCAATTTGTTCCTTTACCGCCGCAACAACGTCGGGATGGGGTCGCAACGGAGGTGCCAGTTGCGACCAGGCGCGATGGTATTCTTGCCGATGATTGCTCATTCAGACCGGGTTGATATCGACATAATAGTGTGGGCAGTCTTTGATCATTCCGCCGAACTGCGCAACTATTTGTTTCGTGCTTGCTAACCGACCAATGGCAACCGACCGGATCGATCGTATGATAATTAAATTCCGCGACGTGCTCGCGGAAACCGAACGTCTGCGCCCGGATAAACTGCAGGCCTACCAGGAAAACCTCCTAACGCCGCTCTTGCTGCACGCGCAACGCAACGTGCCGTTCTACAAAGATGTACTAGCTCCACTATGCCACGGCACTGACGTTGATCTGGCGCGTTGGGCCGAGATACCGATCCTTACACGCGCCGAGGTCCAGCGGAATTTTACCGCTTTGACCGCCAGTACCGTGCCGCCATATGTGGGCGCAGTTAAAGGAGGTGAGAGCTCAGGTTCGACGGGTCGTCCAGTACGCTACAAAACGAACGAACTCGCCAATATCGCGAGCTTAGGTGCGACGGACCGCTCGTTTCGCTGGTGGCAATTCGACGGCGCCAAGTCCATGGCGAGTTTTGTTGCGAGGACACGCGATGATGCGCGCCCGCCAGACGGAAAGGTGGAAAAAGGCTGGCGCGTAGGGAGCTCTGGCCTGCACTACATGATTGATTTGTCCGCCGACACAAATATGCGGATCGAATGGCTCCTCGCTCGTCGTCCAGATTATCTGACGGCGCATTCATTCATTTTACTCGAGTTGGCGGAACAAGTGTCCGCGCGCGGGCTAAATCTGCAACTCGAACGAATTAATTCGATTGGATCGGTTTTAACAGACGACATTCGCAACGCTTGCAAAGGAGTATTTGGTGCGCGACCGATAGACCAGTATGGCGCGCAAGAAACAGGACTGCTTGCATGTGAGTGTCCATGGTGCGGCTACTTCCATGTCCATGCGGAAACAGTACTTGTTGAAGTTCTTGATCCACGCGGTAGACCAGCCGCGTCCGGCGCCGTCGGCCGTGTTGTAGTGACGTCGCTTTATAATTTTGCCATGCCTCTCATACGCTATGAGATTGGCGATTTTGCTGTTGCCGGCCCCGAACGGCTGAAATGCCCAATCAAACTTCCAGCCCTTGGAAAAATTATGGGTCGGTTCCGCAATGCATTTACATTGCACGACGGGCGGACAATCTATCCTTATGTGCCAGTTTCCAGGCTGCGCCAATTTATCTCATTCGAGCAGTTTCAATTCGTACAAACAGACCCTGTGTCAATCGAAGTTCGATATATACCGCTCGATCGACGGGGAAGTGTTGACCGCGACGGTCTCGAAGCATGTGTGCGTGAACTTGTTGACCCGAGTTTTAGCGTGCAGGCGGTCGCGGTCGACGAAATACCAAGGTCCTCGTCTGGCAAATTCGAGGATTACCTCTCGCTCGTAACGCGACAGCGCAGTTGAATAGGGATGTTAGCCCTTGAGGCCCTAAGCAGTCGGCAAAAATATTTGGCAGACAAACACGCTATGGGCCAAATTTATAGCTGATGGCAACGCGCACCTTGCTCACATCTTTAAGATCCAGCGTACCTATCTGTCCGAAACCGAACGGTACGGCAAAATTGCCGAAGTTCTCATATAAATATTCAACCCGCGCGATCCAATTTGAATTTTTTGCGAACATGTATTCCACGCCGCCACCGGCGGTCCAACCGGACAAGGTTTTGCTCCCAGCCGATGAGGATGCAAAGGAGTTTCCACCAAGAGTTAACGTCCAAATGTCAGTCCAGTTTGCATGAGCAAAAGCCGCGCCACCTGTTCCGTAGAACAGCCATGGCCCACTTACGATACCGAGGCGTCCCCGGACCGTCGCCTGCCAAGTGAGCTGAACCTGACTGTGGAAAGTAAAACCATCGATGCCGGTAGGATCGAATAAGCCTGCACCGGATAAGGTGTCGCTGCCAGATCCATACGACAAATCGCCTTCGACGCCCGCGAGGATCGCCGGCGTAATCATGAAATTATACCCGGCTTGAACGCCGGCAATTCCACCGTTCGCGCTGTAACTTTCATTACGCGGCGGAAACGTAACGATATTGTTTCCAGTGTCGAAATTGTAGCCAGAACCAGAAAAGTTCGGATCGGCCCAACGATAGCCTGCGTGAACACCGAGGTAGAAACCTGACCAATTGTAAATTGCTGCGGGGGCCGGCGGCGGTGCTTTGACCGGGAGATCGGCTGCCTCCGCTATCGCTATATCCACTAGCGTCAGCGAAACGAGCCCCACCAACAACTTTTGTTTTTTACGCATCGCAGACTACATCCCGAAACAGATGCGCTTGGAATTATTGAATAATGTCACCGGCGCCAAAGCGCATCAATCGCATATCCCTGATAAAACTGGCTCATGCAGAGTTCGCTGTGCCGTGTGGCAAAAATGTAACGAGCTTCTCTGACGGGTGGTGAACGCAACCTGATGCATCTTGCGGGCGAGTACACAAGCTGAGTACACAACTCCAGTGGCACACGTCAAAAAAAGCAAGTAAATTCAATGGCGAATGATGCAACCACCAAATCCTGCCACGCCGACCACTAAGGTCTACCAGACCGTACAAAAGTTTAGTGAACCCATGATTGGTCGATCAGTGGCGACGCTCGCAGCGCGGGCAACAATGGCAGGTCCACGCGGCCTGAGCGGGCTACGAACTCAATGTGACTGCACCTAGCGAAGCAGCGCAATGACACATCGAAGCAGCGTGGACACTGGGCCATTGCGTCGAGTTCCAACGACCGACGTTTCGCCCCATTGCTACTGTCCGGGGTTAACGCAATCGCGACCTACTCGAACATGACCCCAATCTTTGTGTCGGTTCTCCACTGCACGCGACAATGGCGCCGCGCACCATCCATAATGAGAATGAAGTTTTGTGGAATGCCGATGGTTGTCGATACCTGCAAGGCCGCGCCGGTGTCAGAAACATTTCTAACCGTGCATTCGATCTTCGGGGCTTTGTCACTAATGATTATAAAGGCAGTTTTCAGCACGCGCCTGCGCAATGCGATCCGCTTTTCGTTCACCGCTAAATTCCGGCGCCAATAGTCGACTGTCGGCTGATAGAATTTTTTGGCCTTAGCCGCCAGCGAATTATAATATCCGTTGCATAAATTTTAGGGGCAGGACCATAAATATCAGCGGCCGGTGCGTTAGCCATTATCACGAAGGCATCGCTGGTCATGACAGGCAACTACTGCGTTCAAAAGCCCGCGTTACATGCATATCTCTGAGATCCAGCGATTGTTATTTTGAAGCATACGCGGGCAGCCGGCTGCCGCCTTATGACGCTTGCAAAATTGCAGTCTGAGCGATTTCGCCGGTCATCGATCTCGATCCGGTGAGTTCCTCCAAAAGTGTGCGAAGCTGAACCGGCGTGAACGGTTTCTGGAGTATCGGCAATTGCTCATGGCGCGGTTCGACGAGGTAGTCGTAGCCCGTTACGAAGGCGAATGGCGCGCCTGTGTCGAGCATTAGGTCCGCGAGTTCCGGGTGGTTGCGTCCGCCGATATTGATGTCCAAAAGTACGGCATCGAAGTTGCGCTTCGATATTTCCTTTCGCGCCATAGCGACGGTGTGCGAGACATTGGAAATCCGGTAACCAATCTCGCGGACCATTTCCTCGATCAACAGCGCAATCAGGGGCTCGTCCTCTATGACGAGAATGCGCGGAGAACCGGGAAGGTCAAGTCGCGGGTTGCGAGGTTGGTCCATTTGGATACCGCGTGGCGGCTCCGTTGCCACAAGTTCCATGAGAACGCGCAGCCTGAAGCGAAGGTTCCATCCAAGATTGCGGTTTAGCGGCTTTTGGAATGGCTTTGGTTCACCTCGCAGGATGGTGCGCTTGCAGGGGAAGTCAGTTATCGCCACCGCGGTTGAACGCCTTGCCTATCGCATTCATTCGTAGCGCGCTCATGCCGACGCGCTGGTCTTTTTCCAGGGGGGCTACCGCCTCGTAGCAATTGACGTAACCCTTGTCCCACATTTTTCCAGTGCGATTGTCGATCATACGCTGCCAGCAATTATCGCCGCCCGCCGGAACGATAATGATAGAGCCTGTATAATATTCGGCGTCACGGCGTTGCGGCTTCACCGCTGCTTCTTGTTGCCGGAGCGCCGACCAGCCACTTGGATGCCAGTCATTGGCGTAGATAAACGCGACGAGGCCGAAGGCTAGCCAGACGAGCATCACATAAGTTCGTGGAACATCGCGCAAGAACCAACGGCGGCGGTACGATACGCGCGCGGCCATAGTACTCACTCCGAAACATACGCGAGACCGACAGGTCTCGAATCTCAACCGCACTCAAAATGGTGCCTCGGACGCCAGCCTAAGGCGACCTTCGTTAAGAGATCGTTCAGAGTTGGCAAGCGGGCGTTTTTCCGGGCTTGGGAAGCGCTACCAGCGCCGCTGGTCGGTCCGATAAATCAAATATTTGCACCGCCCTTGCGCCACCCAGGCCATGGCATTAGCGGCCAACTGGGTTGGGCCCTCCCTTGCACGAGACCTCCTGCGCCGCGTAACGTCGGCGCCAGCAAAGAATGCCGGACCGGCGAAACGGCCGGCCATGGGAGGTTGACAGTCATGCTGCGGTTTTTCGCATTTGTTTCGCGTGCAGTCCTCGCGGGGGCTTGCTTCGCGGTTGTCCTGGTTGGCAACGCCGTTGCGCTCGACTATCCAACCCGCCAGCCGCATATCTTCGTCGGCTATCCGCCGGGAGGCTCGACCGACATTCTCGCGCGTCTGTTCGGCGATTGGCTCAGCAGACGGCTCGGTCAGCAATTCATCGTCGAAAACCGTCCCGGTGCCGGCAATAATCTCGCGACCGAATTTGTCGCCAAGGCGCCGCCAGATGGTTACACGCTGATTCTGGTTAATCCGGCCAACACGATCAACGCATCGCTGTACAAGCATCTCAATTTCGTATTCCTGCGCGATATCGATCCGGTCGCCGGCTTCATCCGCGTGCCGAACGTCATGGAAGTTAACCCGTCCGTTCCGGCCAAAAACGTCGCCGAATTCATCGCTTACGTGAAAGCCAATCCGGACAAGGTGAACGTCGCCTCGTCCGGCAACGGCACCTCGATTCATCTCTCCGGCGAGCTGTTCAAAATGATGACCGGCCTGAAGATGACACACGTGCCCTACAAGGGCTCGGCGCCGATGCTCACTGATCTGCTTGGCGGCCAGGTGCAGGTGACTTTTGACAATTTGCCATCGTCGATCGAACACATCAAAGCCGGCAAACTGCGCGCCCTGGCGGTGACCACCGCCAAACGCACTGAGGAACTGCCCGACGTGCCGACTGTAGGCGAGACCGTGCCAGGCTACGAGGCGAGCGCATTCTTCGGCATTGGCGTGCCGCATGGAACGCCGAAGGAAATCGTCGATCTTCTGAACAAAGAGATCAATCTGGCGCTCAAGGATCCGGCGATGGTCGCCAAGCTCAAGGAACTGGGCGGAACACCGATTCCCGGTTCGCCGGCCGATTTCGGCAAGCTCGTCGCGGACGAAACCGCGAAATGGGAAAAAGTGGTGCATGCCGCCGATCTGTCGATCAACTAGCGAGCGTCATCGCGCCGAAAAAAAATGACCAAACGTAAACGTTCCGAAGAGCTGCGCAGCCATCGCTGGCTCGGCGTAAGCGATCTGCGTTCATTTGGCCATCGCTCGCGACTGCGCCAGGGCGGCTTCGATGCGGTCGACTGGGTTGGCAAGCCCGTCATCGGCATTATTAATACCTGGAGCGACATCAATTTCTGCCACACGCATCTGCGCGACCGAGCGGAGGACGTCAAACGTGGCGTGCTGCAAGCCGGCGGCTTCCCGCTCGAATTGCCGGCGATGTCGCTGTCCGAGCCGTTCGTGAAACCCTCGACCATGCTCTATCGCAATTTACTGGCAATGGAGACCGAAGAGCTTTTACGCAGCCACCCGATCGACGGCGCGGTGCTGATGGGCGGTTGTGACAAGACCACGCCAGGCCTGATCATGGGCGCAATCAGCATGGGTCTGCCGGCGATTTATGTGCCGGCCGGACCGCAGCTGCGGGGAAACTGGCGCGGCCAGCAGCTCGGCTCCGGCTCGGACGCTTGGAAATATTGGGACGAGAAGCGCGCAGGCCGTATCAGCGAAGCCGATTGGGTGGAGCTGGAGGGCGGCATCGCGCGTAGCTATGGCACCTGTATGGTAATGGGCACAGCCGCGACCATGATGGCAATCGCTGAGGCGCTGGGGATGACTCTGCCGGGCGCCTCGTCGATTCCGGCCGCCGATGCGGGGCACCCGCGCATGTGCGCGGCTGCCGGCCGCCGCATCGTCGACATGGTGTGGGATGATCTGACACCGAAAAAAATTCTCACGCCGGCGGCCTTCGACAACGCGATCCGCGTGCATATGGCAATGGGCGGTTCTACCAACGCGATCATCCATGTAGTGGCGATGGCGCGCCGTGCTGGACTTAAGCTCGACATGAACCGTTTCGACGAAATTTCGCGCGAGATTCCCGTGCTCGCCAACGTACGACCGTCCGGCGAGTTGCTAATGGAGGATTTCTTCTATGCCGGGGGCTTGCGCGCGCTCATGGCGGAACTCCGCGCCGCGCTCGACCTGTCCTGTCTCACCGTCACGGGCAAGAGCATCGGCGAAAATATTGCCGGCGCTGAAGTCTACAAGCGTGATGTTATTCATCCGCTGTCGGACCCGGTCTCGCGCGAGGGCGCGACTGCCGTGCTTACGGGGAATTTGGCCCCGCGCGGTTGCGTGATGAAGCCATCCGCGGCCGATAAACGCCTGCTGCGCCACCGCGGCAAGGTGATCGCGTTTGAGGACTACAGCCATATGGCCATGGAGATCGAACGCGACGATCTCGACGTCACGCCCGACCACGTTCTCGTGCTTAAGAATGGCGGACCGAAAGGCGGGCCTGGCATGCCGGAATGGGGCATGCTGCCCATTCCGAAAAAGCTGGTGAAACAGGGCGTGCGCGACATGCTGCGCATTTCGGATGCGCGCATGAGCGGGACCAGCTATGGCGCCTGCATTCTCCACGTGGCGCCGGAGAGCTTCGTCGGCGGGCCGCTAGCTTTCGTCAAGACTGGCGACGAAATCGAGGTCGACGTGCCCGCGCGCCGCATTCATCTCCACGTTGCCGACGAGGAAATCGCCCGCCGCCGCGCTGCCTGGAAGCAGCCGGCACCGCACTACCCGCGCGGCTATGGTGCGCTTTACTCGCAACATATCGGCCAAGCCGACGAAGGCTGTGACTTCGATTTTCTTGCACCGCTCGGCGCGATACCTGAGCCGGAAATTCATTGAAAATTATCCGAGCGTATTCAGATTAGAAAAATTCTTATCTGAGTTGCTCGATTAGAAAAGCTCCTAACTAGAAGATTCTAATGTTTGCTGCGCGCATTGACTCACGCATGAAAATTTCTTGAATTGTTTTTGTATCACGCGACTTGCGTGGCGCATCACCTGATTGCCGGGCCTTGAACCCGGCGTATGAGGAAAAAAGAAATGCTTTACGCTCGCAACGTGTGCGCGATTATTTTTGCCGCGCCGTTTTTTATCGCAAGCGGCTTCTGCGTTCATGCTCAAGATAACAATCCGGTTGTCTACCGTGACGTCGAAACCAAATATATTTTCGGTTTCACTGAGGGGTCGGGTATCGGCCTTGAGGGCGAAAAGGAATTTTCGTGGGAGAGCGTAGCGCGGTTCGGAAAAGCCGACGGGCGCTACTGGGCAAGCGAGACAAAGCTCGAATACGAATTCACGCCAAATCAATACGTGCAATTTGAGTTCGGGCCACTGGTTTCAACGCACAGCATCAAAAACGTAACGGACATGGACAACCGCAGCCAGGTCGCGTTCGGCGGTTTCTTCGGCGAGATGCGCTATTTGTTGCTCGATCGCGGTCCTTCGTCGCCACTTGCGATTACTCTTTCGGCGGAACCCGAATGGCGGCGGAGCGATGAGACCAGCGGCCAGCATGTCACAAATTTCGAATTGGAGCTCAAGGTCAACGCCGATCTCGAGTTGATCAAGAACCGGCTTTATCTCGGTGCCAATCTGCTTTACGAACCGGAGGCCACGCACGATCCGGACCATATCGGAGCGGGCTGGGAGAAGGAATCGACCGGTGGTATTTCTGCTGCCCTGTCTTACCGCATAATCCCCGCCGTATTTGTGGGTGCGGAGCTCTGGTATCTCCGTCACTACGATGGGATCTGGTTCAATACGTACACGGGCGATGCCGTTTATCTCGGACCTACGCTCTACGTCCAGTTCAGTCCCAAAGTGTTTGTAACCGCGGCCTGGAATACGCAGATAACGGGCCACGACGTCGATGTTCCGGGTTCTAACCTCAATCTCGCCGAATTCTCACGTCAACGCGGCAAATTGAAATTGGCCGTCGAATTCTAGCTGGGAGTAATCTGTATGACCGCAAACATTGCAAAGACCGTTATTGCCGTGCTTGTCCTCACTGCGGTCTGCTTTCAGGCCGGTGCACAGCAAGCGGTAAGTGTGAGCATCAGTGTGAAGAACCATCGGTTCCAGCCGGCTGAAATCCATGCCCCGGCCAAAGTACCGATAGAATTGCGCGTAAAAAACCTCGATCCGACGCCGATGGAATTCGAGAGCGTGAGTTTGCGCGTGGAGAAGGTTGTTACAGGAAATAGCGAAGGCGTCATCAGGTTGCGGCCATTGGAGGCTGGCAGCTACAATTTCTTCGACGATTTTAATCCGCAAACCACTGGTGTTCTCGTAGTGCGTTAGCCAGTCAGTCGACGAATGGGATCAGCGCCGGCACGCAAACTGCCGCTCCATCTCTGACCCAAGGACATCTGGCACCCGGGTATAAATACGCGCGGCACACGGCATCGTTCAATCACTAGGGTGCAAGGGTGGCCGAAATAATGTTAGGCCGGTTCCGCCAATCGGACGTTACGGCCATGAACGACGACATTCCCTTCGACAAAGATCTCGATCTCGCGCCTGATGTGGTGGACGAGCCGATGCCCGGGGTGCGGCGGATCATGGCCAACAATCCGGGTCCGTTCACCTTCAAAGGGACGGTCAGCTACATCATCGGGCGCGGAAACATAGCGATCGTGGATCCGGGTCCGGACGATGAGGCCCATATCGGCGCGTTACTTGACGCCGTGCGTAACGAAACCCTGACGCACATTTTCGTCACCCACACCCATCGCGACCACTCGCCAGCAGTGCCGGCGATCAAGGCCGCGACCGGCGCAACTGTCTATGCCGAAGGCCCGCATAGGGCCGCGCGGCCTTTGCATATTGGGGAGCATAATCCGCTCGATGCGAGCGCCGACCGCAACTTCCGGCCCGACGTGGTGCTCAAGGATGGCGAGGTGGTAGTCGGCGATGGCTGGACGATCGAAGCGGTCGCGACGCCGGGCCACACGGCCAATCACATGGCCTATGCCTTCAAGGATAAAAACGTGTTGTTTGCTGGCGATCACGTGATGGCCTGGGCTACGTCTATTGTGGCGCCACCGGACGGCGCCATGAGCGATTACATGGACTCACTGGGCAAGCTCGCGCGACGCAAGGAGGCCATTTATTTTCCGGGCCACGGGCCCGCCATCACCGACGCACCGCGGTTCGTCAATTATTACATCCTGCATCGTAAGGCGCGCGAAGCTTCGATTTTGCATCGCCTGTCGAAGGGCGCAACCGACATCCCGACCATCGTGCGCGCGATTTATATAGGCATCGATCCGCGCCTGACCGGCGCCGCCGGTCTTTCGGTGCTTGCTCATCTCGAAGATCTGGTCGCGCGCGGTGTGGCCGAGACCGACGGTCAGCCTGCAATCGACGGGATCTATCGTTTGGCCGGTTGACGCTTTTCAGGCTGGCTCTTTTTTGCCGGCAGCTCTTTCTTCTCGGGCAAGGAACGGGGCTCGGGGGCCGAACCCACCGTATCGTCGATATCTTCGAGCAGGCTGCGTATACGCGAAGCATTGGCACCAAGATCGTGGGTGCCGAAACGCGAGGCCGACCTCATGTCGACGCGGGTGCCTTGGCCGATCGGAGTCACGCGGATCACGACATCGTCACGGAATCCCATGATCGGGGTGCGTGCTACGGCCTCGATTACACCATCGCGGCGAGCCAATGTCGGCGTGCGCGCATCGCCTATGAACCATTTGCGTTTCGTCACCAGCGCGAGCGCGGCGTCATAGGCGACCTTGGGCGGGACATCGAGCTCAAGCGGTGCCAAGTCCGGATAGGCGGCGCGCTGGAGCGCTGCCACCGTCGGGCCGGGATAATCATTACGCCCGCGTGGCCGCAGACGCGCCAGGACATCAAAACGGGGAGGATTTGCCGTGTCGGTCGTGATGTCGGAAATCGCAGGCAGCATCCAGGCTCGAGTGCCAAGGTAGGCGGGATAGGCGAGCAACGCCAACCCGAGAAATAAACCGAGAAGCGCGCGTCCAAGGCCGGGGAGCCCTTGCCGCCAGATCACAATGAAAGCCGCGAAGGAGAGCAAAATGGCGAGACCGGCAAAAACCAGTGCGGCGGCGAAAGTGGCGAGGGCTGGCACGATTTCCAGCAGGCCGGAACGCACAATGATGATCGAAAGGGCTGCGACGGCAAAGGCAAATAGCCCAAGCCGGGACGACCAGACGGCGACCTTCGACATCGGCTCATCGCGGAACGGGCGTCGCGCCATGCTCATGATCCTGCGCAGATTTGCTTGAGCGCTGCCCATTCGCTCGCTTCGAGAAGGGTTGAGCGTGACGTCGCAACAGCCAATTTATTGATCGCGGCGACGCGCGCCTTCGTTTCGGGGTGATTTCAGAAGAATTTTCATGCCGGGTTCGGTGGCGCCGCCGATCTTGTCGAGCATGGTGGCCAGCGCGTGCGCATCGCCGCCAGCCCTGTTCATAAGGTCGGCGCCATAGGCGTCCGCGGCTGCTTCCGCCTCGCGCGAGTAGGACGATTGCAGCACGGTTTTCGCGGCGAAGACAACCGCGCCACCGCCCACGAAATCTCCGAGCAGCATACCGAAAAGGAACGACAGGCCGCCACCCTCCAGCACTGCCTTGGTGCCGTCGCGGTGGGCGACGTGCCCGATTTCATGCGCGATCACACCGGCAACCTCATCGACGTTGTCAGCTGTAGCAATCAAGCCGCGGAATACATAAACCTGTCCGCCGGGCAGGGCCAAGGCATTGGCTTCGTTGCGCCGCACCACATTGGTGCGCACGGGAAACGGTAGAGCCGCGGCGGCTTCGAGGCGCCCTACAAGTTTGTCGAGCGCAGCGCGTCCTGGTATTTCCGACGTGGCCGCGCCACAGTCGAATGCAGAGCCGCCGCCTTTACGGGTGTCGAGCATGCCGCGCACCTGCATATTGACCGCATCGCCCAGTTCGCGTTCGAGGGTGGTCGGCAGCAGCGGCGTCAGGCGTGCCGCGATCGCCGGTACGCCGAACCAGGCGACAACCAAAAGCGACGCGGTAGCGCCCATGCTCCAACCGACGACGCGTGCGCGCTGGCGGCGTTGCACCGTACCTGAGCGGTCGACATGGGTAGCGCGAGAAGTCATTGCGGCGGCAAAGGCGGGGTCTCGAATTTCCAACCGCTCTAATGTCGCATTGCCGCGGCGACCGAGGCGAAGAATATTGTCGGGCGCGGCGAGCCCTTCAATTTCATCGTAAGGCCATTCCGGCCAAGAGTGGCCATCGCGGTCAGAAATTTGCAAGCCGGCTGCGGCAAGCTCAATGACCACGTCACGGCGAGCGCTGGTCACGCCATCGAAGTAGATGCCGGCGCTCGCCGTGACGTGGTCATTGAGCTTGCCGCAGCCGGCTTGCAAATTTCTGACAGCGATGGCCACTCTTGGCCGAATGGCCTTACGATGAAATTGAAGGGCTCGCCGCGCCCGAGCAACCTTCGCCTCGGTCGCCGCGGCAATACGACGTCAGAGCGTACCCCGCCTTTGCCGCCGCGATTTAAGACTACGCGCTACCCATGTCGACCGCTCAGGTACGGTGCGACGCCGCCAGCGCGCACGCGTCGTCGGTTGGAGCATGGGCGCTACCGCGTCGCTTTTGGTTGTCGCCTCGTTGCGTACCGGCGATCGCGGCACGCCTGACGCCGCTGTCTGCCGACCACCCTCGAACGCGAACTGGGCGATGCGGTCAATATGCAGGTGCGCGGCATGCTCGACACCCGTAAAGGCGGCGGCTCTCATTGGAGTGGCGCGTCGGAAATACCAGGACGCGCTGCGCTCGACAAAGCTACAGGGCGCCTCGAAGCCGCCGCGGCTCTACCGTTTCCCGTGCGCACCAATGTGGTGCGGCGCAACGAAGCCAATGCCTTGGCCCTGCCCGGCGGACAGGTTTATGTATTCCGCGGCTTGATCTACAGCTGACAACGTCGATGAGGTTGCCGGTGTGATCGCGCATGAAATCGGGCACGTCGCCCACCGCGACGGCACCAAGGCAGTGCTAGGATGTCGTTCCTTTTCGGTATGCTGCTCGGAGAATTCATGGGCGGTGGCGCGGTTGTCTTCGCCGCGAAAACCGTGCTGCAATCGTCCTACTCGCGCAAGGCGGAAGCAGCCGCGGACGCCTATGGCGCCGACCTTATGAACAGGGCTGGCGGCGATGCGCACGCGCTGGCCACCATGCTCGACAAGATCGGCGGCGCCACCGAACCCGGCATGAAATTTCTCTAAATCACCCCGAAACGAAGGCGCGCGTCGCCGCGATCGATGAATTCGAGCTATTCGAGGCGTCACGCTCAACCCTTCAAAGCGAGCGAATGGGCAGCGCTCAAGCAAATCTGCGCAGGATCATGAGCATGGCGCGACGCCCGTTCCGCGATGAGCCGATGTCGAAGGTCGCCGCTGTCGTGCATGCCCCGGCTTGGGCTATTTGCCTTTGCCGTCGCAGCCCTTTCGATTGCATCATTGTGTTCCGGCCTGCTGGAAATCGTCCAGCCCCGCGCCACTTTCGCCGCCGCACTGGTTTTTGCCGGTCTCGGCCATTTTGCTCTCCTTCGCGGCTTTCATTGTGATCTGGCGGCAAGGGCTCCCACTGGACGCGCGCTTCTCGGTTTATTTCTCGGGTTGGCGTTGCTCGCCTATCCCGCCTACCTTGGCACTCGAGCCTGGATGCTGCTCCAATTTGCCGACATCACGACCGACACGGCAAAATCCTCCGTTTTGATGTCCTGGCGCGTTCCCGTCGGCCACGCGGGCGTAATGATTATCCCGGCCCGACGGTGGCAGCGCTCCAGCGCGCCGCCTATCGACTTGGCGCGCGCCTTGAGCTCGATGTCCCCGCCCAAGGTCGCCTATGACGCCGCGCTCGCGCTGGTGACGAAACGCAAATGGTTCATAGGCGATGCGCGCACGCCGACATTGGCTCGCCGCGATGGTGAAATCGAGGCCGTCGCGCGCCGATCATGGGATTCCGTGACGATGTCGTGATCCGCGTAACTCCGATCGGCCAAGGCACCCGCGTCGACATGAGGTCGGCCTCGCGTTTCGGCGCCCGCGAGATCTTGGCCTGCCGAATGCTTCGCGTATACGCAGCCTGCTGGAAGATATCGACGATACGGTGGGTTCGCCCCCGAGCCCCGTTCCTGCCCGAGAAGAAGAGCTGCCGGCAAAAAGGAGCCAGCCTGAAAGCGTCAACCGGCCGACTGATAGATCCCGTCGATTGCAGGCTGACCGTCCGTCTCGGCCACCAGGTAAGCACAACCAGTACGAGATGGCAGAGCACCGAACCAGCGGCGCCGGTCAGGCGCATCGATGGCTCTGAAATCCGCGCGCACGATGGTCGGGATGTCGGTTGCGCCCTTCGACAGGCGATGCAAAATCGAAGCTCCGCGCGCCCTTAGTGCGGATGTAATAATTGACGAACCGCGGTGCGTCGGTGATGGCGGGCCCGTGGCCCGGAAAATAAATGGCCTCCTTGCGTCGCGCGAGATATTGCCGGTGACCCATGATCGCTCATGGCGCCCTGCAGTAGCGCCGCGAGATAGAGCGTGGCCCAGGCCATCACGTGATCGCCACAAACGACACGTTTTTATCCTTGAAGGCATAGGCCATGTGATTGGCCGTGTGGCCCGGCGTCAGCGACCGCTTCGATCGTCCAGCTGCACCAACTACCACCTCGCCATCCTTGAGCACCACGTCGGGCCCGGAGTTGCGGTCGGCGCTCGCATCGAGCGGATTATGCTCCCCAATATGCAAAGGCCGCGCGGCCTATGCGGCCTTCGGCATGAGCAGTTGCGCCGGTCGCGGCCTTGATCGCCGGCACTGCTGGCGAGTGGTCGCGATGGGTGTGGGTGACGAAAATGTGCGTCAGGGTTTCGTTACGCACGACGTCAAGTAACGCGCGATATGGGCCTCATCGTCCGGACCCGGATCCACGATCGCTATGTTTCCGCGCCCGATGATGTAGCTGACCGTCCCTTTGAAGGTGAACGGACCCGGATTGTTGGCCATGATCCGCCGCACCCCAGGGCATCGGCTCGTCCACCACGAGATCGAGATCTTTGTGGGCGATGTCGTCGTTCATGGCCGTAACGTCCGATTGGCGGAACCGGCCTAACATTATTTCGGCCACCCCTTGGCCCCTAGTGATTGAACGATGCCGTGTGCCGCACGTATTTATACCCGGGTGCCAGATGTCCTTGGGTCAGAGATGGAGCGGCAGTTTGCGTGCCGGCGCTGATCCCATTCGTCGACTGACTGGCTAACGCACTACGAGAACACCAGTGGTTTGCGGATTAAAATCATGAAGAAATTGTAGCTGCCAGCCTCCAATGGCCGCAACCTGATGACGCCTTCGCTATTTCCTGTAACAACCTTCTCCACGCGCAAACTCAGCGCTCTAGAAAAATCCATCGGCGTCGGATCGAGGTTTTTTACGCGCAATTCTATCGGTACTTTGGCCGGGGCATGGATTTCAGCCGGCTGGAACCGATGGTTCTTCACACTGATGCTCACACTTACCGCTTGCTGTGCACCGGCCTGAAAGCAGACCGGCAGTGGACGGAGCCCGGCAATAACGGTCTTTGCAATGTTTGCGGTCATACAGATTACTCCCAGCTAGAATTCGACGGCCAATTTCAATTTGCCGCGTTGACGTGAGAATTCGGCGAGATTGAGGTTAGAACCCGGAACATCGACGTCGTAGCCGTTATCTGCGTATTCCACACGTACAAACACTTTGGGACTGAACTGGACGTAGAGCGTAGGTCCGAGATAAACGGCATCGCCCGTGCATCTAGACCAGATCCCATCGTAGTGACGGAGATCCCAGAGCTCCGCACCCACAAGGCGGGGATTATGCGGTAAGACAGGGCAGCAGAAATACCAGCCGGTCAATTCCTTCTCCCAGCCCGCTCCGATATGGTCCGGATCGTGCGTGGCCTCCGGTTCGTAAAGCAGATTGGCACCGAGATAAAGCCGGTTCTTGCATCAACTGCAGTCGGCGTTGACCTTGAGCTCCAATTCGAAATTTGTGACATGCTGGCCGCTGGTCTCATCGCTCCGCCCCCGCCGTTCGGGTTCCGCCGGAAATACGCAAGTGGCGACAAAGAGCACGATCGAGCAACAATGCACGCATATCACGAAGAAACCGCCCGCAACCTGGCTGCGGTTGTCCATGTCCGTTCTTTGACTGTGCGTTGAAACCGGTGGCCGAACTCCCAAATTGCACGTATTCGAGATTGGCGTGAATTCGTATTCGAGACTTTGTCTCGCTTGCCCGGTGGCGCCTTTCCGAACCGCGCTACGCTCTCCCACAAAAATTCCTTTTCGCCCTCAAGGCCAATACCCGACCCCTCAGTGAAACCGAAAATATATTTGGTTTCGACGTCACGGTAGACAACCGGATTGTTATCTTGAGCATGAACGCAACTGCGATAAAAAACGGCGCGGCAAAAATAATCGCGCACACGTTGCGAGCGTAAAGCATTTCTTTTTCCTCATACGCCGGGTTCAAGGCCCGGCAATCAGGTGATGCGCCACGCAAGTCGCGTGATACGAAAAACAATTCAAGAAATTTTTCATGCGTAAAGTCAATGCGCCGCAGCAATTGCCTAGTTAGGAGTTTTTCTAATCGAGCAACTCAGATAAGAATTTTTCTAATCTGAATACGCTCGGATAATTTTCAATGAATTTCCGGCTCAGGTATCGCGCCGAGCAGTAGAGAAAATCGAAGTCACAGCCTTGGTCGTATGTTTGCGAGTAAAGCGCACCATGGTAGTGCGGTGCCGGCTGCTTCCAGGCAGCGCGGCGGCGGGCGATTTCCTCGTCGGCAACGTGGAGATGAATGCGGCGCGCGGGCGCGTCGACCTCGTTCGTCGCCACGCTTGACGAAAGCTAGCGGCCCGCCGACGATATTCCGGCGCCACGTGGAGAATGCAGGCGCCATAGCTGGTCCCGCTCAGTGCGCGCATCCGAAATGCGCAGCATGTCGCGCACGCCCTGTTTCACCAGCTTTTTCGGAATGGGCAGCATGCCCCATTCGGCATGCCAGGCCCGCCTTTCGGTCCGCCATTCTTAAGCACGAGAACGTGGTCAGCGTGACATCGAGTTGATCTCCATGGCCATATGGCTGTAGTCCTCAAACGCGATCACCTTGCCGCGGTGGGCGTTTATCGGCCGCGGATGGCTTCATCACGCAACCGCGCGGGGCCAAATTCCCCCCTCAGCGCGGGCGGTGGCAGGCCCTCAGCGCGACCGGGTCCCCGAGCAGCGGATCAATAACATCACGCTTGTAGACTTCAGCGCCCGCAATATTTTCGCCGATGCTCTTGCCCGTGACGGTGAGACGGACGGGTCGAGCGCGGCGCGGAGTTCCGCCATGAGCGCGCGCAAGCCCCCGGCATAGAAGAAATCCTGCATTAGCAACTCGCCGGACGGTCAAGATACGTTGGCGAGCGCGAGACCATCGAAACGGTTCATGTCGAGCTTAAGTCCAGCACGGCGCGCCATGGCCCACTACATGGATGATCGCGTTCGTGAGACCGCCCATTGCCATATGCCGCGCGGATCGCGTTGTCGAAGGCCGCCGGCGTGAGAATTTTTTTCGGTGTAGGATCATCCCACACCATGTCGACGATGCGGCGGCCGGCAGCCGCGCACATGCGCGGGTGCCCCGCATCGGCGGCCGGAAAATGACAAGGGCGCCGCCCGGCAGAGTCATCCCCAGCGCCTCAGCGATTGCCGTCGTGGTTCACGGTTGTGCCCATTACCATACAGGTGCCATAGCTACGCGCGATGCCGCCCTCCAGCTCCACCCAATCGGCTTCGCTGATACGGCCTGCGCGCTTCTCGTCCCAATATTTCCAAGCGTCCGAGCCGGAGCCCCGAGTTGTCGGCCGCGCCAGTTTCCCCGCAGCTGCGGGACCAGCCGGCACATAAATCGCCGGCAGACCCATGCTGATTGCGCCCATGGCCTGGCGTGGTCTTGTCACAACCGCCCATCAGCACCGCGCCGTCGATCGGGTGGCTGCGTAAAAGCTCTTCGGTCTCCATTGCCAGTAAATTGCGATAGAGCATGGTCGAGGGTTTTAGCGAACGGCTCGGACAGCGACATCGCCGGCCATTCAAGCGGAAGCCGCCACTGCAGCACGCCACGTTTGACGTCCTCCGCTCGGTCGCGCAGATGCATGTGGCAGAAATTGATGTCGCTCCAGGTATAGATCATGCCGATGACGGGCTTGCCAACCCCATCCGACCGCATCGAAGCCGCCCTGGCGCAGTCGCGAGCGATGGCCAAGAAATGAACGCAGATCGCTTACGCCGACCAGCGATCGGCTGCGCAGCTCTTCGGAACGTTTACGTTTGGTCATTTTTTTTGGCGCCGAATGGTCTAGTTGATCGACAGATCGGCGGCATCCGCCCCTTTTCCCATTTCGCGGTTTCGTCCGCGACGAGCTTGCCAAAATGGCCGGCGAAGTTGATCTTGCGCCCAGTTCCTTGAGCTTGGCGACCATCGCCGGATCCTTGACGCCAGTGATCTCTTTGTTCAGAAGATCGACGATTTCCTTCGGCGTTCCATGCGGCACGCCAAATGCCGAAGAATGCGCTCGCCTCGTAGCCTGGCACGGTCTCGCCTACAGTCGGCACGTCGGGCAGCTCCTCGTGCGTTTGGCGGTGGTCACCGCCAGGGCGCGCAGTTTGCCGGCTTTGATGTGTTCGATCGACGATGGCAAATTGTCAAAAGTCACCTGCACCTGGCCGCCAAGCAGATCAGTGAGCATCGGCACCGAGCCCTTGTCGGGCACGTGTGTCATCTTCAGGCCGGTCATCATTTTGAACAGCTCGCCGGAGAGATAAATCGAGGCGCCGTTGCCGACGAGGCGACGTTCACCTTGTCCGGATTGGCTTTCACGTAAGCGATGAATTCGGCGACGTTTTTGGCCGGAACGGAGAAAGTCCATGACGTTCGGCACGCGGATGAAGCCGGCGACACGATCGATATCGCGCAGGAATACGAAATTGAGATGCTTGTACAGCGATGCGTTGATCGTGTTGGCCGGATTGAAAATCAGCGTGTAACCATCTGGCGGCGCCTTGCGCGATTGGTCGCGAGATTATTGCCGGCACCGGGACGGTTTTCGACGATGAATTGTTGACCGAGCCGTCTGCTGAGCCAATCGCCAACGAGACACGCGAGAATGTCGGTCGACCTCCCAGGCGGATAGCCGACGAAGATACTGCGGCTGGCCGCTGATGATAGTCGAGCGCAACGGCGTTGCCAACCAGGACAACCGCGAAGCAAGCCCCGCGAGGACTGCACGCGAAACAAATGCGAAAAACCGCAGCATGACTGTCAACCTCCCATGGCCGGCCGTTTCGCCGGTCCGGCATTCTTTGCTGGCGCCGACGTTACGCAGCGCAGGAGGTCTCAGTGCAAGGGAGGGCCCAACCCAGTTGGCCGCTAATGCCACCTGGGTGGCGCAAGGGCGGTGCAAATATTTGATTTATCGGACCGACCAGCGGCGCTGGTAGCGCTTCCCAAGCCCGGAAAAACGCCCGCTTGCCAACTCTGAACGATCTCTTAACGAAGGTCGCCTTAGGCTCGGCGTCCGAGGCACCATTTTGAGTGCGGTTGATTACGAGACCTGTCGGTCTCGCGTATGTTTCGGAGTGAGTACTATGGCCGCGCGCGTATCTGCACCACCGCGTTGGTTTCTTGCGCGATGTTCCACGAACTTATGTGATGTTGGTCTCGTCCCCTTCGGCCTCGTCGCGTTTATCTACGCCAATGACTGGCATCCAAGTGGCTGGTCGGCGCTCCGGCAACGAGAAGCAGCGGTGAAGCCGCAACGCCGTGACGCCGAATATTATACAGGCTCTATATCATTATGTTTCCGGCGGGCGGCAATGATATGGACAATCGTTAAAGTGTGGGACAAGGGTTACGTAGAGAATTGCTACGAGGAGGTAGCCCCCTGGAAAAAGACCAGGACAGCATCGGCATGCAGAGAAGCTCGTTACATTTTGCCCACACGGCACAGCGAACTCTGCATGAGCCAGTTTTATCAGGGATATGCGATTGATGCGCTTTGGCGCCGGTGACATTATTCAATAATTCCAAGCGCGGTTTCGGGATGTAGTCTGCGATGCGTAAAAAACAAAAGTTGTTGGTGGGGCTCGTTTCGCTGACGCTAGTGGATATAGCGATAGCGGAGAGCATGATTTTCCCGGTGAAAACCACCGCCGCCGGCCCCCGCAGCAATTTACAATTGGTCAGGTTTCTACCTCGGTGTTCACGCAGGCTATCGTTGGGCCGATCCGAACTTTTCTGGTTCTGGCTACAATTTCGACACTGGAAACAATATCGTTACGTTTCCGCCGCGTAATGAAAGTTACAGCGCGAACGGTGGAATTGCCGGCGTTCAAGCGGTATAATTTCATGATTACGCCGGCGATCCTCGCGGGCGTCGAAGGCGATTTGTCGTATGGATCTGGCAGCGACGCCTTCTCCGGTCCCGTTTATTCGATCCTACCGGCATCGATGGTTTTACTTTCCACAGTCAGGTTCCGTTCGCTTGGCAGGCGACGGTCCGGGGACGCCTCGGTATCGTAAGTGGGCCATGGCTGTTCTACGGAACAGGTGACGAGCTTGCTTCATGCAAACTGGACTGACATTTGGACGTTAACTCTTCGTCGAAGCGTTTTCATCCTCATCGGCTGGGAGCAAAACCTTGTCCGGTTGGACCGCCGGTGGCGGCGCTTGGAATACATGTTCGCAAAAAATTCAAATTGGATGGCACAGAGTAATATTTATATGAGAACTTGGGCAA
>CAVULO010000009.1:0-173685 GCA_963742345.1 uncultured Alphaproteobacteria bacterium | reverse complement strand
TCAACGATCCGGCCACCCACCGGGCCACCGTCGTCGGTCACCTGCCTCAGCCGCTCTACGGTGCATCGGCCTTCCTGCTGGGCGGCACCATCTATGTGGCCGGCGGCCAGGTCCCCGGCGGCGCCACGCTGACCCAGATCGACGCCTTCATCCCCTCCACCGGCAAGGTCCTCGCCGCCGGTCTGTTGCCCCAGGCCGACGCATTCGCCGGCTACACGACAGTGAGGACGGCCAAAGGATGCCGTCGGGTACATCGTCGGCGGCGAGGTGGCCGCCCAGGCGCGGTGCCGACCAGGCCGGCGTGGCCTCCGGTACCCTGCAATCGGTGATCTCACTCCGTCTCGAGCCCGTACGGGGGTCCGGCCGGGACGCCCGGGGGCCGGGTCGCCCTACTCGGGCACGCTGCTCATCGCCGACCGGGGCAACGATCGGCTGATCGCCCTCAACCCGACCGCGACATCACCTGGCAGTACCCGTCGGCCACCACGCCGCCACCGCCCGGTGGCTTCTACTTTCCCGACGACGCCTTCTTCATCAGGGCCGGGACCGGGATCATCTCGAATCAAGAGGACAACCACACCATCGTCGAGATCGGCTATCCGTCGGGCAGGATTCTCTGGCAGTACGGTCACCCCGGCCAGCCCGGGGTCGGCTCCGGGCTACCTCGACCAGCCCGACGACGCCTACCTGCTGAAGTCGGGCATCATCACCGTCGCCGACGCATCCAACAACCGGATCCTGTTCATCTCGCCCGCAGGGCCAGGTCGTCGGCCAGATCGGCAACGGTGCCGACGCTCACGACCCGCCCACCTCGATCGCCTATCCCAACGGCGACACGCCGCTGGCCGAACGGCGACGTCCTGGTATCGGAGATCAACGGCTCATGGGTCGACGAGTACACGCCGTCGGGCCAGCTCGTGTGGACGGTCCACATCCCGACTGTCGACTACCCGTCCGATCCCCAGCAGCTCGGTTCGGACCTCTACCTGATGACCGACTACGACCCCCCGGCCGAGGGCCGCGCCCTCGAGTTCACCCGTCGAGGGCAAGGTCACCTGGCTCTACGACGTGTCGTCCGGTGACGCCGCGCTCGAAGAAGCCGTCGCTGGCCGAGCGACTGCCCAACGGACTCGTCATGGTCAACGACGACTACCGAAACCGGGTGGTGGTCATCGACCCGAGCACCGACTCCATCGTCTGGCAGTACGGCCTCACCGACGTACCGGGCACGGCGCCGGGCCTGCTGTCGATCCCGGACGGGTTCGACATCCTCCTGGCCAACGGGACCACCCCCACCCACACCAGCACGGGCTGAACCTTCCTGCAGGCACGTCGACGATGCCCGACGACAGAAGTGCGCATGTCTCGCGGCGGGAGCCGGTGGTGGAACGAGCCGGCGGTGGGAATCGAACCCACGACCTGACGATTACAAGTCGTCTGCGCTACCAACTGCGCCACACCGGCCGGGTGCCGGGATCTGCCCGGTGCCGGTGCCATTCTACGGTCGTTTCCACGGGGACCGGGAGGTTCTGCCCGGCACCCGACAACGGCTGCGCCGGCCCCGATGCGGAAACCCTTGCTTCTGTCTCCCCCGGTTGGCAGGCTGGCGTGCAGTGGCCAACCCTTCTGAGCACGACTCGCGACCATCAGGGGGCCCGGGCGGGAGCAACGGTGGGATCCCGGTCGTGCGAGCGCTCATCGTGCTAGTTGTCTTCGTGGCCGTGACCGCCCTCGCCCTGAGCAAGCTCCATCCCACCCCGACCAAAGCGGCCTCGGGGCCGACCGCGGGTTCGACGGTGACCACGACGACGAAGCCCGCTCATCCGACCACCACGACGACCACCATCGCTCCCAGCAAGGTTCCCGTTCTGGTGGCCAATGCCTCGGGGGTCACCGGCGCAGCGGCTGCGGTTAGTGCCCAACTGCAGCCGGCGGGCTGGGCACTCCTGCCCCGGCCGACGCCTCGGCCCAGGTGACGACGTCGCACGTCTACTACCTGGTCGGCTTCAAACCCCAAGCCGATACCATCGCCGCTTCGCTTCAGCTTCCGGCCACGTCGGTGGGCCCCTATACGACCGCGGCCCCGATCAGCTCGATCGGGACGGCGGAGGTGGCGGTGGTGGTGGGCCCCGACCTCGCCGACAGAGCCACCACCACGTCGTCCACCACTTGATCGGCGAGCCAGGGGACGAGCCGGGCCCCGGTGGGGCTCACCTTCCGTCACCTGAGGTTCGACAGGCTTTTGCGCCGCTTCTGTCCGAGCCCTCGGGTTCGGCCATCGTGTCGGACTTCGACGGGACGTTGTCCCCGATCGTGGCCGATCCCGGCGAGGCCCGCCCTCTCGGAGGGGTAGCCGAACTGTTGGCCCGGCTGGCCCGGCGCTTCGGCGTGGTGGCCGTGGTTTCGGGTCGGCCCGTTTCCTTCCTGATCGACCGACTGACCCCGGTCGGGCATGCACCATCCGATGACGGCGCCGGCCCGGGCGGGATCCCCGCCGGTCTGAGGCTCGTCGGCCTCTACGGCCTCGAGTGGTCGGACGACGCCGGCGCCATCGTCCGCGAGCCGGACGCGGAGCGGTGGCGGTCGACGGTCGGCGAGTCCCTGGCCCGGCTGGTCTCAGCCGCCCCGACGGGTGTCGAGGTCGAGGGCAAAGGCCTGACCGTCACCGTCCACTGGCGTCAGGCGCCGGAGGCCGAACCCTGGGTCACCGAGGCCATCGCCTCCGAATCGGCGCGGACCGGGCTCCGGGCCCACCCCGGGCGGATGTCGATCGAGCTGCGCCCGGCCATCGACGTCAACAAGGGATCGGTGATCCGCCGCCTGGTCCGGGGCTGTTCGGCGGCCTGCTACCTGGGCGACGACCTCGGCGACCTGCCCGCCTTCGCCGCCCTGGCCGAATTGAGCACCGCGGGGATGGCGACCATCGCGGTGGCCGTGGTCGATGACGAGAGTGCTCCCGAGGTGGCGGCGGCGGCCGACCTCACGCTGTCCGGCCCGCCCGAGGCACTGGACCTCCTGGGTTGGTTGGCTGACGGGTGACGGTCCCGCCCGCGGTCACCGGGCGGCGTCGAGTTGGTCGTTGAGCCAGTCGACAGGACGACGAGCCACGATCATTTTGCGGAGCTCGCCGGACCGGGTCGCCCGTTGACCCTCGTCCATGTCGAGCGCCTCGGCCAGCACCGCGGCGGTGCCTGACACATCGAAGGGATTGATCTCCAGTGTGGCCGGACCCAGTTCGTCGTAGGCCCCTGCTTCGCGAGAGAGAGCCAGCACACCGTGGCGGGTGTTGATCAAGGGTCCCTCTTTGGCCACCAGGTTCAGTCCGTCCCGGACCGGGTTGACCAACAGGACGTCGTACCGGGACAGGGCGGCCAGCGAGCGCTGGTAGTCGTCCTCCACCCCAAGCACGATGGGTGTCCATCCGGGCGTCCCCCACCGCTGGTTGATCCGGGCCACCGTCGAATCCACCTCGTTCTGGTAGGCGAGATACTCGGGAAGACCCTGACGGGTGGGATAGGCCAGGGCGACGAAGACCACCCGTTCCCTACGCTGCGGCTGGCGTTCCAGCAGCTCTTCGAAGGCCCAGAAGCCCCGCAGCAGGTTCTTCGACAGCTCCATCCGGTCGACCCGCACGATGACCTGGCGGTCGTCCCCACCGATCTGCTCCTCGATGCGGGACAGGGCAACCGCCACCGAGGGCTCGGCCGCCGAGGCGCGCAGGCGATCGGGGTCGGTGGAGAGGGGTGAGACGAAGGTCAGTCCCGCTTGTGCCGAGCGATCCTCGTCGGGAAGGAGCAGCGCGAGTCCCTGTCGGTAGGCGGTGGCCCACCGCTCGGTGTGGAAGCCGCAGGCGCCGAATCCGGCCATGGCGGTGAGCAGCTCGGTCCCGACCGCCGTCGGCAGCATCCGCAGCACCGATGGGTCGGCGAAGGGCGTGTGACTGAAGTGGGCCGTGCGCAGGTCGGGCCGGAGCCGGGCCAGCGTCGAACCCATCAGGGCCAGGTGGTAGTCCTGGACGAGGACCCGGCCGCCTTCCGGGGCGACCTTGGCCACCGTCTGGGCGAAGAGATCGTTGAGTCCGCGGTAGGCCTCCCAGGCCTCCATCCACCGATGGTCCCCCCGGGGCCGGCGGGCCGAGTCGAACAGGTGATGATGACAGAACCAAAGGGTCGCGTTCGAGATCACGTTGTAGGCCATCCGGTACATGTCGGGGTCCGGATCCACGAGCTCGACCCCGAAGCCGTCGTCCTGCATCATCCCGGCCGCGGCTGCGGCCCGATCGGCCTCCCCGAGGGCGCAGGCCACCCAGGTGGCGCCGGTGCCGGCCACGATGGGACGGATCGACCCGGCCAGGCCGCCTCCCGAGTTGGCCGCCACCGGATGGCCGTCCTCGAGCCGGAAGGCGAGCGGGCCCCGGTTGGAGACCAGCACGGTGTCGGCCAGGAGCCCTTCGCCGTCCTTCGGGGAGCGGTCGGTGCTCATGGATCGACGCTACCCGTTGGCCGCGGTGGGCGAGCGGACGGGATTTCTACTTGACAAGTTAGTGAGTGAACACTCACAATAGACATGATGATGGTTCCGAGCCGACAGACCGCCGACGAGCGTCGCACCGCCGTGCTGGCCGCGGCCATCTCCGAATTCGCCCTGGCCGGCTACGCCGGGACCTCCACCGAGGCCATCGCCCGGCGGGCCGGGATCTCGCAGCCCTATCTGTTCCGCCTGTTCGGGACCAAGAAGGACCTCTTCGTGGCCACCTACGACCTGGTCGGCGACCGGATCATCCGCGAGCTGACCTCGGTCAGCGAGGGCCTCGAGGGCGAGGAGGCCCTGGCCGCCATGGGCGCCGCCTACGTCGAGCTCATGCAGGACCCCGAATTGCTCCAGGTCCAGCTGCACGGTTTCGCCGCCGCCCCGAGCGACGCGGACATCGCCCGCAGCTGCCGCCGCACCTTCGAGGTGCTGGCCGAGGTCGTCTACGAGCGCACCGGCCTCTCGGACGACAAGCTGCGTGACTTCTTCGCCATGGGCATGTTGATCAACGTCATGGCGGCCATCGATCTTCTGTCCGTCCCCGAGCACTGGGCCCAGAATCTCTGCCAGATGCCCGAGAAGGCCCAAGCCATCAAAGATGCCACCCAGGCCCTGCAGGCACAGCACCGTGCCGACCAGGCCCGAACGCGGAGGTCCCCGCATGAACCAGCCCACCGTTCCTCTCTTTTTGCCCCGTGTAGATAGTGATCGCTCACAACTAACCGGGTGGCGCACGGTCCGTCCGGGGGGCATGGTCCATCGGTGGCGGGCCTGGATCGGCGGGCACCGCCGCCCGCGGGGGAGCGCTGCCGAGGCCGACACGGCCGCCACCAGCACCGCCAGCACGAGCACCATCGCCACCGCCTCCGCCGTCTCCGCCGTCTCCGGGGCGGTCGTCGATGGGCCGGCCCGTCGGTGGCGCCGCCGACCCTTCCGGGCCCGGTCCCGCGCCGTGTGGGCCATCGTGATCACCGGTATGGCGCTGTTCATGTCCGGGCTCGACAACCTGGTGGTGTCGACCGCGCTGCCGGTCATCCGGGTCCACCTCCACGCCGGCCTGTCCGGCCTCGAGTGGACGGTCAACGCCTACACCCTGACCTTCGCCGTCCTCCTCCTGTCGGCCGCCGCCATCGGTGAGCGGTTCGGCCGTCGCCGGATCTTCGTCCTCGGGATCGCCCTGTTCACCGCGGCGTCGGCCGCCGCCGCCCTGGCCCCGAGCATCGGCGTGCTGGTGGCGGCCCGGGCCGTCCAGGGCGCCGGCGGAGCCATGATCATGCCGTTGTCGCTGACCCTGCTCAGTGCCGCGGTCACTCCCGAACGACGCAACGCCGCCCTCGGGATCTGGGGCGCCATCGGCGGTGCCGCCGTGGCCATCGGGCCGCTGGTGGGCGGCGCCGTCACCACCGGATGGTCGTGGCAGTACATCTTCTGGTTGAACGTGCCCGTCGGCATCGTCCTGATCCCGTTGGCCTGGTGGAAGTTGTCCGAGTCGAGAGGCCGTCCGGCCCGGCTGGACCTGGTCGGCGTCGGTCTGGTCAGCGTCGGGTTGTTCGGTGTCGTCCTCGGCCTGGTGCGGGGGAACGCCCACGGCTGGTCGAGCACCTCGGTGCTGGCCTCCTTCTTCGTCGGCGCGGTGGCCCTCATCGGCTTCGTCGCCTGGGAGCTGCGGTCGGACCATCCGATGCTGGACATCCGCCTGTTCCGCAACCGGGGCTTCGCCACTGTGAACGTCACCGCCCTGCTGTTCAGCTTCGGGATGTTCGGGTCCATCTTCTTCCTGACCCAGTTCCTCCAGACCGTGCAGGGCCTGTCACCGCTGGCCGCCGGGATCCGGGTGCTGCCGTGGACGGCGATGGTGATGGTGCTGGCGCCGGTGGTCGGTCAGCCCTGGCCGAACGTTGGGGTGGCAAGCCTCTGGTGGTGACCGGTCTGATCCTCCAGACGGTGGGCCTGACGTGGCTGGCCACCATCACGTCACCATCGATCTCCTACGCCAATCTGGTCGTCCCCTTCGTGGTCTGCGGCATCGGCATGACCCTGTTCTTCGTCCCCCTCGCCTCGCTGGTGCTCGGCGTCGTGCCCACGTCACTCGAGGGTATGGCCTCCGGCGCCAACAGCGCCTTCCGGGAGTTGGGCGGGGTGCTCGGGATCGCCGTGCTGGGCGCCGTGTTCAGCGCCCATGGCGGCTACCGCTCGGGTCAGGACTATGTGAACGGGATGACCCCGGCGGTCTATGTCGGCGCCGTGGTCGTGGCCGTGGGCACGATTACCGCCCTGGCCATCCCCGGTCGACGCCGGGCCCAGGCTCGCGCCGTCGAAGCGGTGGGCTCCCCGGTCCCGGACCGCCGGCCCGTGCCCGACGAAGTCGACTCGCTGGGGCCGGTGTCCGACCGCGAGCGGGTGTGCACCCCGGCGTAGGCCGCTCGCCGAGCGGTCAGTCGGGGGTGACCAGGGGGGCCCTGACCAGGGCGGCGCGGAGGATGTCGGTGGCCTGGGGCCGGAGCTCCGACAAGGGTCGGTTGCGGTGCACCCGGGTCCCGAGATCCACCTGGGCGATGGACCCCACGCCGAGGAGGGTGGCCACGTCGATCAGGAGGGCCAGCTCGACGGCGTAGCCGTCGGCCAGACCGCACTTCTCAAGTACCGAGCGGGGCGCGGCCGTCTCACCGGCCAGTGGTTGCTCGATCGGAGACAGAAACGGGAAGAGCACATCGATGATCGGCTTGGCCATCAGCTCGGTGACACGCCCACCGCCGTCGGGGGCTCCCTGGAGCGGGCGTCGATAGAACCCCTTGACCAGGGAGACCGACTCGTCACCCAGCAGGGGCCCGAGCAATCCGGTCACAAAGTGGGACTCGAAGTTGGTCACGTCGGCGTCGACAAAGGCGAGGAGATCACCGTCACTGGCCTTGAGGGCGGTGCGCATGGCCTGCCCCTTTCCTCCATGGGAGGCGTCGGAGCCAATGACTCTGGCTCCCGCCTCTCGGGCCACGTCGGCGGTCCGGTCGACGGAACCGTCGTCCACGACCAGCACCTCGTCGACCAGGGGCACGCCCCCGGCGGGCCCGGTCAGGGCCGACGTGATCGCATGGACCACCGGACCGACGGTGGCCGCCTCGTTGCGGGCCGGGATGCACACCGAGATGCTCCGCCCCCCTTTGACATCGGCCAGTGCGGCGGGATCGAATTGGGCGTGTGAGTACCGGACTCGGTTCTGACCGGGGACGGACTCCATGGGCATGCCGCAATCATCGCTCACCCTGACCCATCGTGTGAACGCAGACCGTGGTCGGAGGCAGGGCCACGGGAACCCGTCGGAACGGCCCGGAGGCGCGGGGGCGGGCCGCATTGACGGCAGGGTGTCCCGTCGACCAAAATAGAGGTCATCATCCAGAGCGACTGAGGGACCGGGCCCAGCGACGTCGCGGCAACCAGCATGTCATCCCGCACTGCCCAGGCAGAGCGGGATGCACACCAGGTGCCAATGCCCGAGCGATGAGGAGATTGACGTGGACTTTGTAGCCGGGCTTCGCTGCCGTGAATGTGCGCGCGCCCTACCCGGCCGAGGCGTTGCACGTGTGTGACTGGTGTTTCGGACCGCTTGAGGTCGTCCTACGACTACGAGCGGGTCGCGGCCACCATACCCGGGAGCGCATCGCGGCGGGACCGCGGTCGATCTGGCGGTACGCCGACCTGCTTCCGGTGTCCGACGCGGCACCGGTCGACCTGGGCGCCGGTTTCACCCCGTTGGTCCGGGCCGACCGGCTGGCCGCCGAGCTGGGCCTGGGCGAGCTGTGGATCAAGAACGACACGGTCAACCCGACCGGCTCGTTCAAGGACCGGGTGGTGTCGGTGGCGCTGACCAAGGCCCGCGAGCTGGGATTCAAGATCGCCGCCTGCGCGTCCACCGGCAACCTGGCCAACTCGGTGGCCGCCCACGCCGCCCGGGCGGGCATGGAATCGGTCGTGCTTCATCCCGCACGACCTGGAGACGGCCAAAGTGATCGCATGACCTCGGTCTACGGCGGCACGGTGATCGCCGTCGACGGCAGCTACGACGACGTCAACCGGCTGTGCGCCGAGCTGGCCGGCGAGCACCCGACGTGGGCCTTCGTCAACGTGAACGTCCGCACCTACTACGCCGAAGGCTCCAAGACGCTGGCCTTCGAGGTGGCCGAGCAGCTCGGGTGGCAGGCACCGGACCATGTCGTCGTGCCCGATGGCGTCGGGCAGTCAGCTGACCAAGGTGGCCAAGGGCTTCGACGAGTTGTCAAGATCGGGCTGCTCGACGAGCAGCCGCGGTGCGCATCTCCGGGGCCCAGGCGGCCGGTTGCTCGCCGGTGGCCACCGCCTTCGCGGACGGGACGGACGCCATCCGACCGGTCAAGCCGGACACCATCGCCAAGTCCCTGGCCATCGGCAATCCGGCCGACGGCTGGTACGCCCTCGACGACCGTCCGCGAGTCCGGAGGCGCCTGCGCGTCGGTCACCGACGACGAGATCGTCGAGGGCATCCGGCTGCTGGCCCGGACCGAGGGCATCTTCGCCGAGACCGCGGGCGGCGTCACCATCGCCACCCTGGCCAAGCTGGCCGCCTCAGGGGGTCATCCGCCCGGACGAACGGGTCGTCGCCTTGGTGACCGGGCACGGCCTGAAGACGGTGGAGGCCCTGGCCGGTGTGGTCGGTCCGACCGCTACCATCGCTCCTACGCTCGAGGCCTTCCACGGCGATCGGACGACGTCGAACGAAGCGTCCGAGGGGGGACCGATGAGCGTCAATGTCCGAATTCCGACGCAGCTGCGCACGCTCGACCGGTGGTGCCGGCGAGGTGACCGTCGAGGGCGCCTCGGTCGGCGAGGTGCTCAAGGCGCTCGATGGTGCCTATGCCGGGTTCGGCGACCGGCTCTTCGACGACAACGGCGAGCTGCGCCGGTTCGTCAACGTGTTCGTCGCCGACGAGGACGTGCGGTTTCTCGACGGGTTGACCACCCCGGTGGCCGACGGCCAGACCGTCTCGATCGTTCCGGCCGTCGCCGGCGGCTGACGCCGCTGACCGATAGAGGAGCCGGCGGCTGACGCCGCTGGCCGATAGAGGGCCCGGCGGCTGACGCCGCTGACCGTTCGGAGAGCCGGCGGCTGAGGGTCAGGCCCCCAGTCCGCGCAGACGAAGGTGCAGATGATCCCCGCGGCTGTCGGGGCCGGCGTCGGGGAACGTCTCACCGGCCCGGACCGACATGGCGCCGTAGATCTGCTGGCCGACGAGGGTGACGGCCTTGTCGGGGTCGAGGTCGCCGGAAGTCTCCCGAGGCGATGCCCTCGACGACAGATCCTGGATGAGCCGGCATGTCGAGCCCGATCAGGGCGAGCTCGGTCCCCACCGCCGCGCCGCCCTGGCTGCCGTCGCCCTGGGTCGCCAGGGCGAGTCGGAAGAAGGCGGGGTTGTCGTCGATGCGCTCGAGCATGCCGAGGATGAGCGCTCGGAGACGGTGCGGCGGGCTCGGCGTCATCGCTCCCACGTCGCGACGATGGTCTCCAGCAGCTGGTCGTACATGCCCTGGAGGCAGGCCCGCAGCAGCTCGTCGCGGTTGGCGAAGTAGACGTAGACGGTCGAGCGGGCCACGCCGGCCTCGGTGGCGATCTCGTCCATGGAGACGTCGGTGGTGCCGCGCTCGCCGAAGAGGCGGCGCGCCATGTCGATGATCTGGTCGCGCCGGAAGTCGCGGATGACGCTCCTTGAGGCGTCGGCCGGTCGAGCGCGCGTGCCGGCACGCTCAGGCCCGCCGACGCGGGCCGCGCGGCGGTGAAGGCCACCGGGAGGTGCTTGACCCCGTTGATGAACTGCGACTGCAGGCGCTGCACGTCGCCGTCTAGGTGGATGTCGGGCATCCGGTCGAGCAGGTGCTCGAACATGACCCGGATCTCCATGCGGGCCAGGTTGGCGCCGAGGCAGAAGTGGGGTCCGCCGCCGCCGAAGGCGATGTGGGGATTGGGGTCGCGGCCGATGTCGAAGGCGTCGGGGTCGTCGAAGACGGCCTCGTCGCGGTTGGCCGAGACGTGGAAGAAGACGACCTTGTCGTCCGCCTCGATCGGCTGGCCGCCGAGCTCGACGTCGACGGTCGGCTGTGCGGCGGAAGTTCATGACCGGCGTGACGAAGCGCAGCATCTCCTCGACGGCGCGCGGGCAGCAGCGATGCGGTCGGCGCAGCAGGCGCTGCCACTGGTCGGGGTGCTGCGAAGAAGGCGTGCATGGCGCCCGACATCAGGTTGCGGGTGGTCTCGTTGCCGGCCACGGTGAGCAGGAGGAAGAAGAGCTCGAGCTCGAGCTCGCGAGAGCTGCTCGCCGTCGACCTCGACGCTGGTGAGCACGCTCATGAGGTCGTGCGTGGGGGTCGATCGCGCTTCTTGGCGAACAGCTCGGCGGCGTAGGCGTAGAGCTCCATGGCGGCCGTGCGTGGCCTGCTTCGGCGCCGTGACTGGTACTCGGGGTCCTCGCTGCCGACCATCCGGTTGGACCAGTCGAACATCCGGTGGCGGTCCTCCGTGGGGCACGCCGAGCAGCTCGGCGATGACCTGCAGCGGGAGCTCGGCCGACGATGTCGGTGACGAAGTCGGCCGGGCCCGTCTCGATGACCGAGTCGATGATGTCGTCGGCGGCAGCGTGGATGCTCTCCTCGAGCTCGTCGACCATGCGCGGGGTGAAGCCCTTGTTGACCAGGCGCCGGTAGCGGGTGTGCAGCGGCGGGTCCATGTTGAGCATCATCAGCTGCTGTTGCGCGAGGTCGTCCTCGGGCATCTCCCAGATGAAGGTGGCCTTCGGGCCGACGAGAAGTGCTCGTAGTCGCGGTTCACGGTGCAGTCGTCGTGGGGGGTCACGGCCCAGAACCCGGGCCCGTCGGACTCCTCGTGCCAGTACACCGGGGCGTGGTCGCGCAGGTAGGCGAACCAGTCGTGGGGGACCCCGTCGGCGAACGGCTTCGAAGTCGGTCAGATCGATGTCGTCGAAACCGATGGTTTCGATGTCGACGGCTGTGTCGGCCATGTCGGATGCACCCTCCAGATGATCGGACACCCTGTCCGATTTGGTGGATCGTATGTCCGGACAGGGCCGGTGTCAACGATCCCCGGCCGAAGGGCCGGGCTCGCCTGCGGGGTGAGGCGGGTCCTCGGTCATCCGGTCCAGGGTGGGAAGCAGGTAGCCGAACCCGGCCACGACCGAACCGAGCAACATCAGGGCGAAGCCCACGAGCCGCCACGGGTGGGCGGCGGCCAGGAGCCCACCGACGCCGGCGGCGGCCACCCCGGCGGAGCCGATCCAGCCGCTCAGCCGGACCATCCGGGTCGAATCCCGCGACCGGACCAGGTAGAGAACGGCGCCGAGGGCGAGCAGAAGGCCGAGCACGGCGTGGGCGAGGTACACCGTCTTTCCCCGGGTGGGGAGCCAGCCAGTCGGTCGGCCGGTCGGCACCGAGACGACCACGGCGATGCCGACGACCAGCTCGATGCCGACCAGGAGGGCGAGCCAGGTGGCCAGTCTGTCCGTCCGTCGCTCCGCCTCATCCACCGTGTCCGCCGGCCCGGCCCGGCCCGGGGTCGGATCGGTGCGGTCGGCGGCTGCGGTCGACGGGAGCGCCTGGGCGACGGGTGCCGACTCATCCGCCGGGGCCAGCCGGACAAGGAGGTTGTAGGTGAGGACGGCGATGGCGAGGTGCATGACCATCAGCGCGGCCACGGCCCGGGGCGGCTGGTGCCGGGCCAGCAGGTACAGATCGGGGATCCACAGCACCAGCGTCACCACGACGGCCAGACGGAAGAAGAGCCATCGGGGGTCCCACGAGACGCGGGCCACGATCGGCCACGCGGCGCAGGCGATCAGCACGCCGATCGACGTCAGCAGGCCGTAGGCGGAGAAGCGGAAGTGGGCGTAGCCGCGGGTCGAAGGGGACCAGGGTCGTCGCCGCCCGGACCAGCAGGGCGTCGGCCGCCAGCGAGCCACCCACCGACAGAACGGTGGCCACGAGGAGGGGGACCAGGGGCCGGCCGCGGATGGCGGCGAGTGAGATCGACCCGGGCCCGATAGAGCAGCTGCTCCGGCGTCGTGGTCATCGGCTGGCGGGTGCCGGTGACGGCACCCGGGCTCGACGTGCCTCCTCTACGACCGTCGGCGAAGTCCGCTCACCACCCACCGGCACCGGGGACCGACGGCCGGGCCGCCATGCTCATGCGCTCCAGTCGACGGTGCCGTCGATGATGCACACGGGGCTCTTCGGTGAGGACGAAGTCGAGGTGATCGGTGTCGAGGAATTTGGGGAGGTCGGCGAACATCTGTGGCGAGTCGTCCTCGCTCATGTGAGCGTGGTACTCGTCCATGGACGCGAACCACTGTTCGGTGACCCCGTCGTAGCCGGAACGATCGTCGTCGCCACGGTAGTCGTCGAGAGGCGGGGGTTCTGCTCGTACCGGATGACGTGGGTGCCCACCGACCGTTGGTGATCAACGGGGCGTGGTGGTCCTTCCAGTGCGGCCTGGAACTCCGCCGGCGTCATCCCCTCCCGCCGCTTCAACAGACGGTCAGCTTGATCATCGAGTTGACCCCCCTGGTCGGTCGGGTTGCCCGATCCCCGGGTCCGACCTCTTCGACCCGAGCCCGGGCTCTCCACCCCGGGCCCGTCCCGACACCCGGGTCAGACCGACGGCCGGGCCGTCGACGCCGGGCGCATCCCGACCTCGGGCTCAGCCGACACCCGGGCGCAGAACAGGTCGGTGACATAGGGCATGGCGATCGGTTCACCCAGTGTCGCCCCGAAGGCGGCCACCTCGTCGAGCAATGAGCGCGCTCGGTCCGTCGGGTAACGCCTGGACGTAGCTGCGGGAGGCGACCTGTTCGACGAAGGTGCCGCTGGTCGGTACCTGGACGAAGGTGAATTTGGTCCGCTCCACCGGTCCGAACAGCCCGCTGTCGGTCGATGATCGGCCCGAAGTCCGTCCCGATCGGATAGGGCTGGCACACGATCCCACCGGCTGATCCGGACCAGTTCGGCGACCGCCGGATCGGACTCGTCCGCGCTCGTTCCAGATGAGGGCCAGCCGCCGCGGGGCGCGGAACGCGGGCATCTCGGGGAGTGCCCGGGTCGGGTCGAACCAGTGGAACGCCTGGGCGACGACCACCGCGTCCATGGTCGGCGTCTGGCCACCGGAATCATCTTGGCGGTCACCACCGACCACTCGGTTCCCCGGACCACCCGCGGAGAAGACCCCGCGCATCGAGGCCGAGGGCTCGACGGCCACGCATTCGGCCGCCGTCGGCCCGCAGCTGGCGGGTCAGCTTGCCCGTCCGGCGGCGAGGTCGAGCACCCTGGCCCTCGGTGGTAGATCCCAGCCGTTGCCTCGAGATGGTGTCACCGCGTCCTGCGGATACCCGGGCCGACGCCCGCACGTCGACGTCGGAGCCGGTGGCGAATCCGACCCGACCGAGTGTTTCCGGGCGTGGCCGCCGAGGTCCGACCGGACATAGGACCACTCTATGGGGCGAGGCGAAACCCGGGGCGTCTCCGGTCGGTGCAGGTCTTCGCCGTCTGCGTCCGTGTCCGGTCCAACACCGTGGACCCGCCGATCGCCCCGGCGAAGGGAATCAGATAGCGTCGAGAAGTGACCACGCCAGTTCACCGCGGTGACGGTCCCGAACGGCGCCCGGTTCACCCCGACCGCGGCCCGAGTCCTCGCCGGGCCCGTGGAGGCACCCGGCGGCCCGACCGCCCGACCAGTCCTGCGCCGACTCGGCATCAATGCGTTGGCATCCAACGCCGGGTGGAGCTGGACGGCCCGGCGAGGTGCCATCGGACCCGGCGACCGTGTGGCCTCGCGGTTCGGCGCCTTCGGGCTCCGGCACCTGTCTCGCCTTTCCGCCCGGGGCACTCTTCGGCGAGCAGTGGATACATCTCGGCCGCGACACCCTGATCGGCCCAGTGAGCATCTCCGCCGGCATGGTGCCCGGACAGAAGATGGTCACCGACCCCGTGGTGCGGATCGGCGACCGGTGCATGATCGGCCGCGGCAGCCACATCGTCGGCCACTTCCAATTGGAGATCGGAGACGACGTCCACACCGGGCCCTACGTGTACATCACCGACCAGAACCACGGTTACGAGGACCCGGACCAGGTTGTGCATGCCCAGTGGCCCAGCGACGTCCCGGTCCTGATCGGCCGGGGGAGCTGGCTGGGAACCGGCGTGGTGATCCTGCCGGGAACCGTGCTCGGGAAGAACGTCGTGGTCGGTGCCGGAGCGGTCGTCCGGGGCAGGTTCCCGGATCACTGCGTGATCGCCGGCGTACCCGCCCGTGTCGTCCGCCGTTACGTCCCCGGTTCGGGATGGACCGACGGCAACGGCTCGGCGCCGATGGCACCTCGGTGCCCACCGACGAGTCCACCCGGCGGTGACCGGCCGGCCGTCGGAACCGAGGGTGGAGGTGAACTGACCGTGCCGACCGCCGAGCCCGGGGAGTTCGGCCGGCCCGTACCGGTGGCCCGGTGAAGGTACCCGGAACGACCGAGCCCGTAGCGGCGCACCACCTCCGAGGCCTCGTCACGGCCTTGCTCGATGAGCGACTCGGTGGTGGAGAAATCGTCGAAGTCCCGGGTGCCCTCGGCGCTCCCGGTGCAGACGATGACCTCCACCCCCGGCGGCAGCTGTGCCATCTCCCGGGCGAAGCGGGAGTGGATGGAGATGAACAGTGCGTTCAGCATGGCTTCCACCGGGCGCGCGGGCGACGCCGGCGTGTAGACGGGTGAGCCGCACAGGAGCACGACGATCCGGGTGGCTCCGGCGTCGATGGCCCGTCTCAACGGGACGTTGTTGACCACACCGCCGTCGATGAATCGCTCGCCGTCGATCTCCACCGGAGGGAAGATGGCCGGAACCGCCGTCGAGGCCAGGACCGCGTCCATGGCCGATCCGTAGGTGAACCACCGCTCCTGGCCGTCGGTCAGCGAGGTGGCCACCACCTCGACAGGAATCACCGCGTCCTCCAGCCGGTCGAAGTCGATACCGGCCTCGACGACCTTCCGCAACCCGGTGTTGGGTAGACCGAATCCCGCTGTTGGAAGTAGAGCCAGGGCCCGTGCAGACGCCCCTGGGGGTACACGTCGTTAACAGGTCCTGCCCCGCCAGATCTCCGTCATCCGCTCGACCCGGCCCGTGTCGGGTCGCCGGCGAAGGCGACACCGTTGACGGCGCCCACCGAGGAGCCGTAGATCCGGTCGGGCGCGAAGCCGTGCTCGGTGAGCACCTGGAGCATCCCGATCTGGACGGCACCACGGGTTCCTCCCCCGCCCAGCACCGAGCAGCGATCAACTCACGGTCGTCATCGTCCTCTCCGGTCCCCGGTTCGGGATCGTCGGCGCCGTCGGCCAGCCACCGCTTCCCTGGCCACCCTCGCTCGTTGGAGCGTGAACCGGACGGCCAGAACCAACAGGACGGCGGTGACCACGACGAACAGCCCGAAGACGATGGCGAACGAGGTAACCGCAGCGTCAGGCAGCATCGTACCGAGAGGCTACCGGGGCCATCGCCGGATACCTCCCCGCTGGCGGCGGTGTCCCATCGCCTTCGGCCTCGTCCTGTCCCGACCGACGCCCCCGCAGCTTTGTGACACCCCCAGGCCACACTGGGACCCATGTTGGTGATGGACGAGGACCGGGCGCAGCTGGTCCCGGTTCGAGAGGACCCGGGCGGGCGGCTGCCGGGCGGCCCGGACAGCAGCGGCCGGGACGGCGGTAGCCGACCTCGACCGTCGTCGACCGGCGCCCGTGCATCGGGGCCGGTCCGGGCGGGCCCGGGAGTGGGAGCCGCTGGCCGGCACCCGCCTGCTCGAGCGCCTACGGATCACCGGGAGGCCCCGTCCCAAAGCCGATCCCGAGCTCTCGGTGAGGTTGCGGGAAGGTCTCGAGCAGGGACTCCTGATCGCATCGCGGGATCGTGACCGCTCCCCGGCCGACGACGGCGATCGAGGCAGGTGCCAACGTCCTCTGCGTCGTCACCAAGGATCGCCTGACCCGCGCCCTGTCCTGTGAGGCCCACCCGGGCGACACCGGTTTCGGGACGCGGGCTCCGACCATGGCCATGGCCTGCGGTGCCCTCATCGACGTGCTCTTCCGACAGCTGGTCACGGTCGGTTCGATCGGCGATCCCATGGGGGACGGTCTGGCCGCGCTGTCCGTCGACGACCGTCAGCAGGAACTGGTCTCGTGGATCGAGCGGATGCCACCGCCGAGCGGGACGGCCTGCGGGCGGAAGTCGAGCGCCAGGCCGACGGTCTGGTCCGGCGCTGGCCGGCGCTCGAGCCGGCCTGGTTGCCGCGTACACAAGAGGCACTCCGGGTCGGTCTGGCCGGCGGCGCCGTCGAGTTGTCGGCCCGGGTCGACCTGGCCGTCGGTCGGCCGGCCGAGGACCGGTCCTCGGTGGCCATCGTCGAGGTCAAGTCGGGACTCCGACGGATCGAGCACCGAGCCGACCTCCACTTCTACGCACTGATCGAAGCCCTTCGGAGCCCGGCACCCCCCTTCGTGGCGGCCACCTACTACACGAGGACCGGCGAGCTGGACGTCGATCCGGTCACCGAGGACCTGTTGGCGGCGGCCAGCCGACGGACGCTGGCCGGGACCCGTGTGCTGATGCAACAGGCGAAGGGCCAGGTCCAGCCGTGATGCAGGTCACCGAACTGACCCGGCAACTCACCGCCCCCCTCCCCCTCCGGTTGATGCCGGGCCCCGCCTCCAGATACGGGACCAGCTGGTCTCGGGGGTCGGACCGATCGTCGACCGCCTGCCCCCGGAGATCAGGTCCAGGTGACCCTTCCCCTGCTGCGCCAGGCCCGGACCTGCCCCGAACAGTTGGGCCGGCCGGAAGAGGCGTTCGCCTGGAGGCCACTGTTCGTCCGTCGATCCCTCGGGCTGGCCATCGTCGAATCCTGCATCACCGGGCGGTTTCGCAATCCCGTGGAGGCGGCCGGTCCGGTGGCCGCCGACGAACGGTCGCCGCCTGGGAGCGGACCGGCTGGCGCACCTTCCACTGGGAGCCGTGGTTGGCCGGTCTGGCCGACGGCGCACGGGCCACGGTGCTGGCCGAGGCGGTCAGCTGGGCAACGTCACTGTGGACGGCGCTCGAATGGAGGGCACTCACCTCGCTCCCGCAGGTCGGCGGGGCGGACGATCAGTGGAGCTGCCCGGCATCTCGGGCTGTGCGGGTGAGGGGCCGTTCCGAGTTGCGGGTCACGCTGGATGCCGACCACACCTGGGGAGCGGACCGGGAGGGGGCCCGCGGTGGGCGACGCCCGACGAGTTGGGCCGGCTCCATCGCCCGGTGGCCCTGGTCTCGACCTCCGGAGGCAGTCCGGGCCGGTCGTGGGCGGAGGAGTTGGCCTTCCTCGCCCTGTCGGCCGGGCTTCGCTCGCCTTCCCGACCGGTGCCGGCCCGTGTCCTCGGTCTGTGGCCGGATGCGGGACTCCACGGCACGGTGGAGATCGACGCCGACATCTTGTCGGCCGCCGCCGACCGGGTGGTCTCGACCGTCGGCCTGGTGGTGGACGCCCGCCTCTCGCCGGCTGGCCCCGAGGTGGTTGGGCCGGACCATCCGGCTGGTCAGCTGACGAAGAGGGCCTTGGCTGCCTTGGCGTCCGGCTTCCCGCCGCGGTCAGGGGGATCTCGTCCACCACCAGCAGCTGGCGGGGAATCTTGTAGCCGGCGATCATACGCGGCAGTGGGCCCGGATGTCCTCGAGTCCCGGCGGGGCATCGCGGGGCCGGGGTTGGACGACCAGCGCCACCCGCTCGCCGAACCGCTCGTCGGGGAGCCCGACCACGATGGCGTCGAAGATCGCCGGGTGGGTCTTGACGGCCGCTTCGACCTCCTCGGGGAAGATCTTCTCGCCGCCGGAATTGATGGACGCCGAGCCCCGTCCGTGGACGGTGATGGTGCCGTCGGACTCCACCGAGGCCAGGTCCCCGGGGATCGACCACCGCGGGCCGGGGCATCCACGGGAAAGGTCGCCTCGGTCTTCTCCTTGTCCTTGTAGTACCCGACCGGGATCCTCCCGGTGCGGGCCAGCCGGCCGATCTTCCCGTCCCCCGGGCGCAGGGGGTTCAGCTCGTCGTCGAGCACCGAGGTGTCGCCGCCCATCACGAACCGTGGGCCGGTGGCACCCTCCTCGACCGCTCCCTGGGCCCCGCTCTCGCTCGACCCGAACCTGTCCATGATCATGATGCCGGGCAACTGTTCCTGGAGTTCCCGCTTGACCGTGGCCGACGGCGTGGCGCCCCCCGAGCCGATCACCGCCATCATGTCGAGGTGTCGTAGGTCCCCGGAGGGGCCGAGGCCGGCACGTCGGCCAGCGGACGGGCCATGGCGTCGCCGACCAGGCCTACCGACACCACCCCCTCGTCCCCGATCAGTCGCCACAGGTGGTCGGGGTCGTAGCGGTGATCGGTGTAGAGCACGGCGGTGCCGCCCATCATGAACCCGCCGCGTTCGGCAGATAGAAGGCCTCCAGCGGTGGCGAGTACGGCGTGGGCACGTCGAGTGAGCCAATGCGCTTGACCGGCGCGTCGAGGTAGTCGAAGGCCTTCTCGGCGATGCGCGCGGCGAACTCGCCTCCCGCACCACCGGTCAGCGGAGCCTCGTGCAGGATGAGCACGCGATTCGTCTTGGCCACCGAGGTGAGGACGGCGTCTTCGTCGAACGGGATGATGGAGCGCAGGTCGATGATCTCCACCGACACACCCTCGGCACGCAGCGTGTCGGTCGCCTCGTCGGCGACGTAGATCATCGCCCCCCACGTCACGATCGTCAGGTCCTTCCCCTTGCGCCGGATGTTGGCCTTGCCGATGGGGACGATGTAGTCCTCCGTCGGCAGCTCTTCCTTGATGCGGCGGTAGAGGTACTTGTGCTCGATGAAGAGCACCGGGTCGTCGTCGCGGATGGCGGCCTTGAGCAGACCCTTCGCGTCGTACGCCGTCCCCGGCGAGACGATCTTGAGCCCGGGCCGGTTCATGAACATGGCCTCGGGGCTGAGCGAGTGGAACGGCCCGCCGTGCGTGCCCGCGCCCGCCGGTCCGCGCACGACGATCGGGCAGGCCCGGCCGTAGAGATAGCGGTTCGTGGCCGTGAAGTTGACGAGCATGTCGTACGCGCAGGTGATGAAGTCGATGAACTGCATCTCCGCGATGGGCCGCATGCCCATGAGCGCCGCCCCCGAGGCCGCGCCAACGATGGCCATCTCGCTGATCGGCGTGTCGATGACGCGCTCGGCGCCGAACCGTTCGAGCAGTCCCGCGCTCGTCTTGAACGCCCCGCCATACGCGCCGACGTCCTCGCCGATGAGGAACACCCTCTCGTCCCGCGCCATCTCCTCGGCCATGGCTTGATTGATTGCTTCGATGTAGGTGGTTTCTGCCATGTTTTTTCGTTCGTAGGGCGCGACTGCGTCGTGCCGAACCCCCGTGTCGTCCGCCCCTGTACCCGCAACCGTAGTTCGGACTAGCGTCGCGCCGAACCCCCGCGTTGTCCGTCCCTATACCCGCAACCGTAGGGCGCGACTGCGTCGTGCCGAACCCCCGTGTCGTTTAGTCCGTTCGAAGCCGGGGTTCGGCACGACGCAGTCGCGCCCTACGAATCCCAATACCCATCTCCCGCAAACAACCCCAGCGCCGCATCTTCCGGCCGCGGCATCGGCGAGCGCTCTGCCTCGTCGGTCGCGGCGTCGACTTCCTTCCGCACGCGCGACCAGATATCCGGGGCCCAGAAAGGCCATCAGCTTTTTAGCGAGCGAGCCGGTCGGACGAACGGCAATCGAGCCAAACACTTCGGCCAAAGGCGGGCGGCCGCGTGCGCGCCGCCAGCCGGCCGCGTCGGTATTTGCCCGTGAGTTCGCCTTCGCGTCCATTACTAGGGCCGTATAAATATCAGATTCTCAAAGTGAATATAGCCAGTTGCGAATAATTTGCAATTGCATTTAGGATGGAACTTTCCTGCCCGACATCGGGTTGCTGCTGACCTGACGGCAACCCGGGTGCGCCCCCCACATGACGCATGTCCTACGACGGCTGTTCCAGCTGTGCATCCTGCTGGCCCCGTTCGCGCTTGCAGCCACACCGGCGTTTGCCGCTGGAGGTGAGCACGGGCCATCCGAATTCGTGTTCGTCGTTCAGCTCGCACTCCTGATGCTGGTCGGCCGTTTGCTCGGCGAGGCGATGATTCGCATCAAACAGCCGGGCGTTATGGGCCAGTTGATCGCCGGGCTTGTGCTCGGCCCTTCCCTGCTAGGCGCGCTGTTTCCCGATCTGCACCACGCGATATTCCCTGGCGCAAAAGAACAGAAGGCAATGCTCGACGCCGTTTCCCAATTTGGCGTGCTCATGTTGCTGTTGCTCACCGGCATGGAAACCGATCTCAAGCTGGTGCGGCGCACCGGCCGCGCATCGGTGATCGCTTCCCTTGCCGGCATCATCGTTCCATTCATATGCGGCGTTGCGCTCGGGCAAGCACTGCCGGATTCCATGCTGCCCGACCCCGGCAAGCGGCTGATTACGTCGCTCTTCCTGGGCACCGCGCTATCGATCGCCTCCGTTAAAATCGTGGCAACCGTAATCCGGGAGATGAACTTCCTGCGTCGCAGGGTCGGTCAGATCATCCTCGCCTCCGCCATCATCGACGACACTATTGGCTGGATGATAACCGCAGTCATCTTCAGCCTGGCGCTGCAAGGTCATGTCGACATGCTGAGTGTCGCTCAAAGCGTCCTCGGCACGCTCGCTTTCATGGGTCTTAGCCTAACCATCGGCCGGCGACTCGTGTTCATCATCATCCGATGGGTCAACGACGTTTTCGTCAGCGACTTCGCAGTCATCACCGCAATCCTGTTGATTATGTGTACGATGGCGCTCATCACCGACCTGATCGGCGTGCATACCGTGCTGGGCGCCTTCGTCGCCGGAATCCTGATAGGTGAATCGCCGATTCTCACCCGTCACATTGACGAACAGTTGCGCGGAATGGTCATCGCTTTTTTTATGCCGGTGTTCTTCGCCACCGCCGGTCTTTCGGCCGATCTTACAATCCTTAAAGATCCAACCCTGCTGCTTCTCACGGTGGGCCTGATCGTAATTGCGAGTATTGGCAAGTTCGGCGGCGCATTCGCCGGCGGCAAACTTGCCGGTCTTACTTTCAGTAAATCGCTGGCGCTCGGAACCGGCATGAACGCGCGCGGCTCAACCGAGGTGATCGTCGCCACCATCGGTCTGTCGATGGGTGCGCTGAGCCAGAATCTTTTCACCATGATCGTTACGATGGCAGTGATCACGACCATGGCAATGCCTCCTACCCTTCGTTGGGCATTGTCGCGGCTGCCGATGCGCAAGGACGAAAAGCAGCGGCTCGAACGCGAGGAAATGGAAGCCAAAGGCTTTGTACCAAAACTCGAGCGGCTGCTGCTGACAGTCGACGAAAGCAGCAACGCAAAGTTTGCCACGCGTATCGCCGGTCTAATTGCCGGGGGCAGCGCAATGCCGACAACCGTAATGCACATCAAAAGCGACACCAAAACGGGCAAAGCCGCAGTTGAAGCTGCAAAGCAAAAGGCTGAGGAAGTCGGCAAGACCGTGAAGGAATTTGCCGAGAAGGTTGAGCGTGTCCAAAAACCCGAAGAGAAAACCGACACCAAGCTCGATGTGACGACGATTGTCGAGAAAGCGCCGAAGCCGGAAGCCGTCGCCGAAGAGGCCGAAAAGGGTTACAGCCTGATGATAGTTGGTCTGGAAAAGACCGTTGCCCGGCGCAACGAATTCCACGAAGACATCACCAAGCTTGCCGCTGGCTTCGAGGGGCCGCTTGCGGTAGTGGATGCGCGCGAAAAACTGCTCGAGGAGCCGCTCGAGGCCAAGTTCAACATACTGGTGCCGGTCAACGGCAACGAATATTCACGCCGCGCTGCCGAAGTCGCGATTGCCATTGCACGCGCCAGCCACGCCCCAGTAACGGCTCTCTATGTCGCGCCCGGAGGTAGAAAGCGTTCGCGACGCTACGAAGAAGCCATTCTAAAGGACGTCAGCAAGCTCGCCGAAACCTACGATATTGAAATACGCACCGCAGTTCGCGCGAATATCGCACCCGAGGAAGCGATCCTCGAAGAAATGTCGCGGAAACAATACAATCTGGTCGTGATCGGCGCCGGTCGCCGCCCGGGTGAAAAGCTTTTCTTCGGCGACACCGCCGCCGCGCTGCTGGAGAAATCGGAGCGCTCGTTGCTGTTTGTGGCGAGCTAGCGCACACTAATCTGCGTCGCCACCCTCACCGCTTTTGCCGGCGCTTGGCAGGCTGCGGAATTTGTTGTTCTTCGGAAAACCTTTGGGCGCAATGCGGCCAGCATCGGCGCGATTGCCGCGCCAGTCCTTTAATTCTTTCATCGGCAACGTGAAGCTGCGGCCGGCGGCATCGGTCCACGAAAGGCCTACATCGGCGTTGAAGGTGGTAACGTCCGAGAGGCCTTTCTCCTTGTAGCGTTGCAAACGCACGCCGCGCCCGCGGCCCATCTCCGGCACTTGATCGAGCGGAAAAACTACCATCTTGCGGTTCGCGCCGATCGCCGCCGCCAGCTCGCCGTCGACGGTGGTCATGGCGCGCGCCTTGTCCGGCGCCTTGAGATTGAGGACCTGCTTGCCCTTGCGAGTAGTGCCGAGACACTCGTCCTCCGCAACCACGAAGCCGTTGCCTGTATAGCTCGCCACCAGGAATTTGCGGCCGCCCTGGAAGGCCAGCGCCGCCACCACGTCGGCATCCTCGAGATCGATAAACAGCCTTACCGGCTCGCCATGCCCGCGCCCGCCCGGCAGCTTCGATGCCTCTATAGTGTAGAAGCGACCGTTACTGCTGAAAATCATAACCTTGGCGGTGGTTTCGGTCGGAAACGCGAATTTCAGCGCGTCATCAGTCTTGAAGGTGACGCCGGAAAGATCGCTGACATGACCCCGCAGCGCGCGAATCCATCCCTTCTCCGACACCACGACGGTGATTGGCTCGCGCACGACCATCGCTTCTTCGATCGCAGCTTCGTCGTGCGCCGGCGCTATGCCAAAGGTCGTACGTCGCTTGCCAATAACGGTTTTTGGCCCGAAGGTCTCCTTGATCTCCTTGATCTGCCCCGCGATGGTCTTCCATTGCTGGGCGGTCGAACCAATCAGTGATTTGAGCTTTGTGCGCTCCTCGCGCAACGCCTTGTCCTCGGCGCGAATTTCCATCTCTTCGAGCTTGCGCAAGTTACGCAGCCGCATGTTGAGGATGGCGTCCGCCTGCACGTCGGAAAGCTTGAAGGTCTTCATCAGGACGGGCTTTGGCTCGTCCTCCTTTCGGATAATCTTGATTACCTTGTCGAGATTCAGATACGCGACCAGGTAACCGCCCAGCACTTCAAGGCGATGTTCGATTTCCGCCAGGCGGTGCTTGGACCGGCGTAGCAATACTTCGCGTCGATGGTCGAGCCATTCGCGCAGCGCCTCCGCAAGGCCAAGTACCTGCGGGATGCGGCCTTTCACGAGCACGTTCATGTTGAGCGGGATACGGTTCTCGAGTTCGGTGAGCTTGAACAGCGACTCCATCAGGAGCTCGGCATCTACCGAACGCGAGCGCGGCTCGATCACCAGCCGGACGTCCTCCGCCGATTCATCGCGCACGTCAGCAACGAGCGGCAGCTTCTTCTCGTTGATGAGCTCAGCGAGCTTCTCGACCAGACGCGACTTCTGCACCAGCCACGGAATTTCACTGATGACGATAACGTAGGTGCCGCGGCCGGTATCTTCCTGTTTCCAGCGCGCACGCACCCGGAACGAACCGCGACCCGTGTTGTAGGCCTCCGCAATCGTCTCCGGCGTATCTACAATAACGCCACCGGTCGGGAAGTCCGGCCCCTTGACGTATTTAAGCAGAGTACGGCTCCGCGCTTTCGGATTCTCGATTAGGAACAGCGCGGCATCGCACAGCTCGGCAGCGTTGTGCGGCGGGATCGAGGTGGCCATACCGACCGCGATGCCCTGAGAACCGTTGGCAAGCAGGTTGGGAAACGCGGCCGGCAGCACCACGGGTTCTTCACCGGTCCCATCGTAGGTGCCGCGGAAGTCAACCGCGTCTTCGTCGATGCCATCGATCAACAGGCGCGCGACTTCCGTGAGCCGCGCCTCCGTATAGCGCATGGCCGCAGCGTTATCGCCGTCGATATTTCCGAAATTGCCCTGCCCGTCGACCAATGGATAGCGTTGTGCGAAATCCTGCGCGAGCCGAACCAGCGCATCGTAGATTGCCTGGTCGCCGTGAGGGTGGAAGTTGCCCATCACGTCGCCGACCACCTTCGCCGACTTCTTGAACGCCGACCCAGGGTCGAGCCGCAACAGGCGCATTCCGTAGAGAATGCGGCGATGCACCGGCTTGAGGCCATCGCGCGCATCGGGTAGCGCGCGATTCATGATCGTCGAAAGGGCATAGGCGAGATAGCGCTCTTCCAGAGCGTCGCGCAGCGCGACCTCTTCGACCGCGCCTTTGTCTGGGGGAATCAGTCTCTTGCCCATCCTCGAATAGCTAGTCGGTTGTCCCGCGATGAACAAGCGATGAACGACACCGCCATCTATTCTTCCAACTCTTCAGCGAGTATTTGTGAACCTAAAAGCTTCAACAGTGTTATCCCGCACACGACTATGCAGGTGCTGGCCGTTATTGGGATAGAGAAAGCAATGCGCCGAACTGTTCTTGCAACTGCCGCGACGCTGGCCATTCTCGCGGTGGGCTTACTGGTTCCGAATCGCGCCGAGGCCATGACGGTCACGACACCTGCCAACATTCAAGCCGTTGTCAATGACGCCAATCTGCTCCAGGACGTGGCCTTGGCTTGCAACCGGGTTTGGCGTTGCGGCCCTTATGGTTGTGGCTGGCGCCGCGTATGTTGGCGAACCGGACCTAGCCCTTACTATTACGGCGGTCCCTATTACTACGGCCGTCCTTATTATGGACGGCGCTACTGGTGGTGAGCTTAAGCTACGCTTGGCAAAGCACGGTTTAGCGCGGCAATGAAATGTGCTCGCTCGTCGCCGAGTGCAAGACCGCGCGGCTCGAGCGCATGGCGCGCCAGGAAAAAGCCCGTGAGCGCAAACCCATCGGCCAGATCGTGGCCGATGGGCACAGCATCGCGTTCGCGGAGGAATGCCGGCAGCCGCAACATTTTATCGGCCCACGGCTCGCCGGCGGCGCGGGAGACCGCCCTGCCGGATTTTGGCGAGACATAAACGAGATCGCCGGAAACGCCCGTCGCTACACATCGTTCGAGGTCGAGGCCGAAGCCAAGCTCGGAGAGAAGCTGCAGTTCGAAGCGCACAATCATGGGCGCGGCAGGCACCGCGTCGTCGAGGTGGTTCAAGATTTCGTCGAGCGCCTCATAGAGGCCCGCATGGGGATCGCGTTCGGGCAACAGCCGCATCAGCGCGGCGAGATGAGTAACGCCATAGATCGCGTGCGGAGCAGAAAAAAAATTCGCCGCCCGTAGCCGCAACCCTTCAACCGTATAGTTACCGAGATGTTCGTCGAGCCGTGCCCGCCAAGCTGCGCTCACACTGTTGCCCGTTTGCAGGACCGGTTTGAGCCGCGATCCGAACCCGCCGCGCACAAGGCCCAGATGGCGGCCATGCTCGCGCGTCATTAATTCAAGGATAGCGTTCGCTTCCCCGTGGCGCTTGATCCCGATAACAATGCCTTCATCGGTCCATTGCATTTTAATCTGTCATTCCGGGGTGCGAGCCGCCGGGTCCGCCCGACGGTAAACTCCGCGCCTGAACCGGGAATCCATACTCCCAGAATCGGAGAAAATCACGCCGCGTGTGGCTCTGGACGAAGAAGGTTCAATCCTTTGGAAACTCCAGGCCCATCGCGCGGTATCGCTCCGGATCCTCACCCCAGCCTTCGCGCACTTTGACGAACAGGAACAGGTGCACCTTGGCTTCTACGATCCCGGCAATGTCCTTGCGTGCGGCTTCGCCGATCGCCTTGATCGTCTGCCCACCCTTGCCGAGAACAATCTTGCGCTGGCTTTCGCGCTCCACGTAGATCGTCTGCTCGATGCGGATGTCACCGCCACGCAGCTCCTTCCATGCCTCGGTCTCTACCGTCGAGTGGTAAGGCAACTCCTGATGAAGTCGCTCGAACAGTTTTTCGCGTGTGATCTCGGCGGCGAGCTGGCGGATCGGAGCGTCCGACATTTGATCGGGCGGATAGAGCCAGGGTCCTGGCGGGACGTGTTGGGCGAGCCAACCTTTGAGATCGGCAACGCCGTCGCCCGTTAACGCCGAAATCATGAAAGTCGCTTCGAATTTGGCCATCTCGTTGGCGGCTTTTGCCAACGTCAGCAACGCTTCTTTCGCCACCAGATCGATCTTGTTGAGGACGAGCAGCTTCGGTGCCCTAACCTCTTTAAGCCGCCGAAGAATGCCTTCGGCTTCTTCGTCGAGACCTTTGCGCGCATCAATTAGCACGCCGACGAAATCGGCCTCATGTGCCCCGCTCCACGCCGTCGTCACCATCGCGCGGTCGAGGCGCCTGCGCGGTGAGAAAATACCGGGTGTGTCGACGAAAATAAGTTGTGATCGGCCTTCCACCGCGATGCCGCGGATCAGTGCCCGCGTCGTTTGCACCTTGTGCGAGATGATGCTGACTTTGGAGCCGACCAGCGCGTTGAGCAACGTCGATTTGCCGGCATTAGGCGCGCCGATCAGGGCGACGAAGCCGCAGCTCGTGTTATTGCCTTGCGTGTGCGCGTCAACCATCAAGCTTGTCCGCCGGCACACCGACACGCGTGAGCATGGCGGCAGCAGCGGCCTGCTCGGCGGCGCGTTTGGAGCTACCCAGCCCCTCCGCCGGTGGCCGATCGGGCAACACAACAGCAACTCGGAATTCCGGATCGTGATGCGGGCCGGTACGCGCGAGCTCACGATAGGCCGGAGTTGGCAGGCCGCGAGCTTGCGCCCATTCCTGTAACATGGTTTTCGGATCGCGCAGCGGGCGGAGCGGCGTGAGCATGCGCTCTTTCCAGAAAAGCACGATCAGTTCTTCTGCTACCTTATAACCGCCATCGATAAACGCCGCACCGACCAACGCCTCGCAGACATCGGCCAGAATAGTAGTGCGCCGCCGCCCGCCGGCGTGCAATTCCGAATTGCCAAGCTTGAGAGCAGGCCCAAGATCCATCGCACGCGCCACTTCGGCACAGGTCTCCTTGCGCACGAGATCGGCCAGTCTCCGCGAGAGTTCGCCTTCATTCGCCTTGGGAAAAGCGCGGTAAAGCATGTCAGAGATGACAAGACCGAGCACATGATCGCCGAGAAACTCCAGCCTTTGATAGCTGGACGCGCGATTGCCGCCCGATAGCGCGGAAATGTGCGTGAGCGCGCGCTCGAGCAAGTCCTTATCGGCAAATTTGTAACCGATCCTGCTCTCGAGCGCCGTCCTGTCCTTGGCCTTGCGGCTCATTTGACGATCGTGAAGAGCCTGTTCCAGCGTACTGACACCGGCCAGCGCCAGAATTGCCAGGCGCGCTCGCCCTCGAAGACGGAGAAGAAAATGACCTGCGCCTTCCCAACGATATTCTCGAACGGCACCATCCCGACCTGACTGAACCGGCTATCGGTCGAATTATCGCGGTTGTCACCCATCATGAAATAGTGATCGGGCGGTACGGTATAGACTTGGGTGTTATCGGCAAACCCATTATCTACCAGATCGAGCGCGTAGTAAGTCACGCCATTTGGAAGTGTCTCCTTCCAGCGCTTGACCGGTGCATCGCGCGTGCCTTCTTCTGTTTCGACGAAATCGGACGCGCGTTCGCGCTGAACCGGCACGCCGTTGATGTTGACTACGCCATCGATGACCTGGATTTTGTCGCCCGGTAAACCGATCACGCGCTTGATGTAGTCGGTCGAGGGATCTTTCGGCAGCCGAAACACCACCACATCGCCGCGCTGCGGCAGCCATTCGCCTGGAATTCGTCCCGAGAACAGTGGCGGTGACAGCGGCAATGAATATTTGCTGTAGCCATAGGTGTATTTCGAGACGAACAGATAATCACCGACAAGAAGCGTCGCTTTCATCGAGCCTGAGGGAATATTGAAAGGCTGAAACAGGAAGGTCCGGATCACCAACGCGATGATCAACGCGTGAATGATCACGCGTACTGTTTCGGCAACGCCGCCCTCTTTTCGCTTTGTTCCAGATGTCACACTCATCGGCCTTTCGTCCCGCCAAACGGCATGCGCGCCCCGGCGACCTTGTAGCGGCTGGCACCCCGGCAGGCAATGAACAAGGCCGGAGCGGCACTACAAACATATGGTTGGATTGAGGTTCCTGCTTTCAACTCAAACCTGCCTGCGTAACTGCCGGCACCGCAGAAATAATAACAATGGCTTGAGCGATTGGCCCTTCGTCGGTCAGTGAAACATCGATCCGGGCTTCCCACCCGGGAGGCGTGATTGCCTGCAGCCGCGCGAGGGCGCCACCGGTCAGCTTCATCGTGGGGCGTCCACCCGAAAGATTGACCACTCCCATGTCTCGCCAGAAGACCCCGCACCGGAGCCCCGTACCGAGCGCTTTTGCACAAGCTTCCTTTGCGGCGAAACGCTTGGCGTAGGTTTCTGCCGTATTTGCGCGGCGTTCGGCTTTGGCGCGCTCGGTTGCCGTGAAAATGCGGCCGAGAAAACGTTCGCCATGGCGCTCGATCACGCTGGCGATCCTTCGTACGTCAACGATGTCGGAGCCGAGCCCGATGATCATGCGCGCTGCGCCTTCTTACGGCCACGATCCATCGCCGCACGCATGAATTTCACAGTCTCGGCCAAACCCTCAAACACTGCCTCGCCGATCAGGAAGTGGCCGATGTTGAGCTCGACTACTTGCGGCAGTGCGGCGATCGTCTCCGCGGTACCATAGTCGAGGCCGTGGCCTGCATGCACTTCCAGGCCGACGCTTGCCGCGAGCAGCGCTCCGTCGCGGATAAGCTGCCACTCCGCATTGGCTTCATTGGTTCGCACTTCGATGAGTGCGTCACACCATGAGCCCGTGTGAATTTCAATCACCGGCGCGCCGAGTTCAGCCGCCATCTCGATCTGTGCACGCGCCGCCCCAATGAAAAGGGAAACCCGGATGCCGGCGTGCTTGAGAGCGTGGATCACCGGTGCAAGCTGGCTGCGCTGTCGAACGGCATCGAGCCCGCCTTCGGTGGTGCGCTCCGTCCGCTTTTCGGGCACGAGACAGACCGCGTGGGGCCGGATTTTAAGCGCAATGCCGACCATTTCCTCAGTTGCCGCCATTTCGAAATTAAGCGGCTTGTCGATTTCCGCTTTCAGCCGAGCGATGTCGTCGTCGCGAATATGGCGCCGATCTTCGCGCAGGTGCGCCGTGATGCCATCGCAGCCTGCCGCGATCGCAAGCTTGGCCGCTCGCACAGGATCAGGATGACGCCCGCCGCGGGCATTGCGAAGGGTGGCGACGTGGTCGACATTGACGCCGAGGCGGAGACGATCCATGCGCTAGCCGTTCACGCGTTCCGCCTTCGCCACCACGGATTTCGCGCGCAATTGCGCAAGGATGGCGGTGAGATGTTTGAGGTCGTAGACCTCGAGATCGATCACGACGTCGGTAAAATCAGGCGCCCGTCGAGTCATGCGGATGTTGTCGATATTGCCGTCATGCTCGGCGATGACCTGCGTGATTTGCGCGAGCGAGCCCGGCTCATTCACCGATTGCACCGCGATACGCGCGGGAAAACGCTGTGGAGCCTGCTCCTCCTCATCCCAGCGCACATCCAGCCACCGCTCGGGTTTGTCCTCGAATTCGCTCAGGGCCGGCGACTGGATCGGGTAGATGGTGATGGCCTCGCCGGGGGAGAGAATTCCGACGATGCGGTCGCCCGGCACAGCGCCTCCATTTGGTGCAAAACGCACGGGAAGATCGCCGTTGATGCCGCGGATGGGAATCGCGTGTCCCACTGCATTGTCGGGCACCTTGAATTTTACCGAGGTAAGTTTCTTCAAGCCGAACCACCCGCTCTCGGATTTCGGCTTCGACGCCATGGCCGCAGCCCGCTCTTCCTTGTAGTCGGGATACATCGCGCGGGCGACATCGGATGCTTTCAATTCGCTTCGGCCCACCGCAGCCATCACATCCTCGATCGAGGCGCGCGCAAGTCGCGGCAAGGCACCGGTCAGCTTTTCATCCGAATAGGCGATCTTGGCACGTTGGAATAAACGCTCGACGATGCGACGGCCGAGCCCGGCATACTGCACGCGTACGGCAACACGGGTCGCGCGCCGGATCGCCGCGCGCGCCTTGCCGGTCACCACGATCGATTCCCATGCAGCAGGCGGAACAGTTTGTGCTTTCGACGTCGCGATTTCGACCTCGTCGCCGTTGACGAGTTCTGATGTCAGCGGTGCAATTTGGCCGTTGATCTTGCAACCAACTGCGGTGTTGCCGACATCGGTGTGCACCGCATAGGCGAAATCAATCGGTGTTGCCTTGCGTGGCAATGCAATCAGCTTGCCCTTGGGCGTGAAGCAGAACACCTGGTCGTGAAACAATTCGAGCTTGGTATGCTCGAGAAATTCTTCCGGATTCGAGCCTTCCGCCAACAGCTCAATGGTGCGGCGCAGCCATGCATAGGCGGTTGACTCCCGCGAAAGCAGTTCGGTCGGTGAGCCAACATTGTCCTTGTAGAGAGCGTGCGCCGCGATGCCGTATTCGGCGATCTCGTGCATCGCGACTGTACGGATCTGCAATTCGACGCGCTGCTTGCTGGGACCGATCACCGTCGTGTGGATCGAGCGATAATCGTTCCCTTTGGGTGTTGAGATGTAATCCTTGAAGCGGCCCGGCACCATCGGCCAGGTGCTATGGACGACGCCGAGGGCCTGGTAGCAGTCGGCCAATGTTTTCACGACAACACGGAATCCGAAAATGTCGGACAACTGCTCGAAGCCGACTGATTTCCGTTCCATCTTGCGCCAGATCGAGTAAGCGCGCTTGCGACGTCCGACGACCCGGGCCTCGATGCCGCGGTCAGCCAGTTTTTTGGTCAGTTGCTTTTCGATCTCCGCGATGAGCAGCTTGCTGCGCTCGGTGAGCGCGTTGAGCCGTGCCGTCACGACCTCGTAAGCTTCCGAATACAGCTCGCGGAACGCCAGATCGTCGAGCTCCTCGCGCATTTCATGCATGCCCATACGGCCGGCGAGTGGCGCGTAGATTTCGAGCGTCTCTTCGGCAGCGCGGCGGCGCGCTTCCGGCGGCATGTACTCAAGTGTGCGCATATTGTGCAGGCGGTCGGCGAGCTTGATCAGCAGTACGCGCACGTCGTCGGCAATCGCCAACAGCAGCTTGCGGAGATTTTCCGCCTGCTTTGCTTCTTTGGTAACCAGATCGAGTTTTTTGAGCTTGGTCAGACCCTCGACCAAAGTGCCGATGTCATGACCGAAAAGGCTGTCGATTTCGGCACGGGTCGCCTCGGTGTCCTCAATGGTGTCGTGCAGCAACGCGGCGGCAATCGTCGCGTCGTCAAGTTTGAGGTCGGTTAGAATCGCCGCAACCTCGATCGGATGCGAAAAATAAGGATCGCCGGAAGCACGCCGCTGCTCGCCATGGGCTTTCATGGCGTAAACGTAGGCGCGATTGAGCAGCGCCTCGTTGGTGTTTGGGTTGTAGCGTCGCACCCGCTCGATCAAGTCGTACTGCCGCATCATCGGCGGCTTTCTCGATTGGGACGGCTTTTCGATAGTGGGTTGTTGCCGCGGCAACGGCCGACGGCTGCGGGCCCCGGATCGGGGCCTGCTTTTGCATGCGCGGAAGGTCAGAGCGCGTACGCGCCATATCTGCTGCCTCGCAGCCACTCCTGATGTTACCGCCTTAAGATATCACGCGGTTTCATTGCAGCCGCAAGGCTTTGCCCAACTGGTTGATAAATAGGCGACGGCCCGGCTTTTGGCCGGGCCGTTACGTAGAATTAATGCGAAAACGGGAAGGATTACTCGGCATCCTCTTCCGGGGGCTCCTCCGGAGGGGCCAGGCCTTCAAGGCCCTTGAGCAGCTCTTCCTCGGTCATGCGGTCCGCTGTTACCTCAGTATCGTCGGAGTCGACACTGGCGCCCGCACCGGCACCGATCAGCGGCACCTCGGGCTCGGGCTCGTCAACCTCGACGTATTTCTGCAAGCTATGAATGAGATCTTCCTTGAGATCGCCAGGTGACACGGTCGTTTCCGCGATTTCCCGCAGCGCCACGACCGGGTTTTTATCGTTGTCGCGCTCGACCGTAATCTGCGAGCCGGATGAAATCATGCGCGCTCGGTGACTCGCCAACAGGACGAGGTCAAAGCGGTTCTCAACCTTATCGATGCAATCTTCTACGGTGACACGGGCCATTGGCTCGCCACTCCATCTGGTGGAACTTGTCCTGAATTTGACTGCTAGGTATCCTCTGGCGCATGGAATTACAAGCATTTTTGTCTTGGTTTAGCCGCAACCGTCTGTTAGTCGAGCAATTGCGAGATCGCAGGCAGCCGATGGCACAGGATTTTATCGGCACGGGGTGATTGCGCAGGCGGCAGCCCAATTGATTGGAGATGCTGCAATGCTCTGTTAACGGCGATCCAAAACCGCGCGCGCGGCGTATTCCGCGTTGTGCGCCGGGGGGATCTGGAAGTAACCGCTATTGAATTATGAGAGAAACCCATGACCGTACCCGGTGAAAAAATCGCTTTATTCATTGATGGCGCCAATCTTTACGCTACCGCAAAATCTCTCGGCTTCGACATCGACTACAAGCGCCTGCTTCGTGAGTTCCAATCGCGCGGTTATCTGCTGCGCGCTTTCTATTACACCGCGGTAATCGAAGATCAGGAATATTCCTCGATCCGCCCGTTGATCGACTGGCTTGACTACAATGGCTATTCGGTCGTCACCAAGGCGACGAAGGAATTTGTCGATCAGACCGGACGGCGCAAGGTCAAAGGAAACATGGATATCGAGCTCGCTGTCGATGCCATGGAAATAGCAGGCACGATCGATCACATGGTGCTGTTCTCCGGCGACGGCGATTTCCGCTCGCTGATCGAAGCCGTGCAGCGCAAAGGCGTACGTGTCACAGTCGTTTCAACCGTCTCCACGCAGCCGCCCATGGTGGCGGATGAATTGCGCCGCCAGGCCGACATTTTCGTCGATATCGTGACGCTGCAGTCCAAGATCGGGCGCGATCCGGCCGAGCGCGTCGCGCGCGAAGGGCGTGGTCCTCGCGACGATCGCGAGTCACCGCAGCACACTCCGCAATTCCTGCAGCGCCCGCCGACACCGCAGCGGGCCGCCACGCCCGCCACCGTCGGCGCGGAAGAAGACGACGACGAATTCTTTCGAATAGCGGCGCACAATGGCTGGGGCCAACGGCAAGCCTGGGCGTGACTGCCCGCGCTGCCCGCGGCTTGCCACATTCCGTAAAACTTGGCGCGGCAAAGAGCCGGGCTGGTTCAATGCGCCGGTCCCCTCCTTCGGTCCTATCGACGCGCGCCTGTTGATCGTCGGCCTAGCGCCCGGCCTGCAAGGCGCCAATCGGACGGGGCGCCCATTCACTGGCGACTATGCCGGCGTGCTGCTTTACGCCACGCTCGGCAAGTTCGGCTTTGCTCGCGGTGAATACGGCGCACATCCTGACGATGGACTTGAGTTGGTCGACTGCCGGATCACCAATGCAGTGCGCTGCGTGCCGCCCGAGAACAAACCGACACCGGAAGAAATCAAAACCTGCCGCGACTTTCTGCTGCCGACCATCACCGAGATGAGAAAACTGCGCGCTGTCGTCGCGCTCGGCCGTATCGCCCATGACAGCACGGTGCGCGCACTCGGCTACAAACTGTCTAACGTCGCCTTCGGGCACGGCAACCAACACCAGCTCGGCTCCATGACGCTGTTTTGCAGCTATCACTGCTCCCGCTACAACACGAACACTGGCGTGCTCACGCCGGAGATGTTTCGCGAAGTCTTTGCGAGTGTCCGTCGTTATCTGGATGCCTGAAGCCAGGCGATCACTTCTTCGGCGTTCTTGTCGGGCGGAAAAACCGGATAGAACGCTTTGGTGATCGTGCCGTCGTCAACGACAAGCGCCATACGCTTGAGCAAAGTCATTTCAGCAACAGAAAATGTTGGCAGCTTGAGCGTCTTTGTCAGTGCCAGTTTCTCGTCCGACAAAATAGCAAACGGCAGGTGCAGACGCGTTGCAGCCTCGCGCTGATAGGCGGTGTCCTGAGTGGACAGGCCGTAGAGCTGCGCCACGCCCAGCCGCTTGAGCTCGCCGAAATGATCGCGGAACGAGCACGACTGCGGCGTGCAGCCTCGTGCGCCGGGGATCTGGTCCCAGCCGTCCGGGGGATCGACGCCCGGCACGCCCGTTCGCGGATAGACATAGACGACGGTGCGGCCCTTGAGCTTCGACAGATTGACCGCCGCACCATCGGTCGCCGGAAGCGCCAGGTCCGGCAGTTTCGTGCCGGACAAATGGCGCGCCGCGCCGTCGTCCTGCGGCGCAGGAATTCCTGGCGGCAGAAATTGCGGATTATGCGTGCCCGGCGCTTCGGTCATTTCTGGTCTCCATAGCTCATAAATTCCATGAGCGAGCCGTCCGGATCGCGGAAATAGACCGACGTACCCGGCCCCTTTGCGCCAAAGCGCTGCATTGGCCCGCGCTCGACGGCAATGCCGTGCGCTTTGAGATGTGCAATCGCGCCTTCGATTGGGCCCTGCCATTCGAAGCAAAGATCACTATTGCCGGGCTGCACTGGCAGCCGCGCGACCTCCGCCGGCTTCACGCCCGGCCCATGCACATTGAGCTGCTTGTCGCCGAAGCGATAAGCCCAACCCGCCGGCCGCTCGACCAGTTCGGCGCCCATCACCTCGCTGTAGAACTTGTTCGACCGGTCCCAATCGGAGACGTGGATCACGCAATGGTCGAGTTTGGTCGGGACAGCCATACCGTTTACCTGTGTTTGCGCAGGATCTTGTCCGAAAACCGGTGCCTATTTTTCGGGATCATGCGCTAGCCCTTCATGCCGCATCAGCCGCCCGCGCTCGCGCTCCCAGGAGCGCTTCTTCAACGTCTCGCGCTTGTCGTGCAGCTTCTTGCCGCGGGCGAGTGCAATCTCGACCTTGGCCCGGCCCTTCTCGTTAAAGTAAAGCTTTAAGCGGCACAATCGTCATGCCCTCACGCTCGACCGCCCCGACCAGCCGATTGATTTCCCGCTTTTGCAGCAACAATTTGCGTGCCCGCTTCGGCGTATGATTGAAGCGGCTGGCCTGCAGATATTCCGGAATGTTCGAATTGATCAGCCAGAGTTCGCCGCCGCGTGCGTCAGCGTAGGATTCGGCAATCGTGGCCTTCCCGGCACGCAACGATTTCACTTCGCTGCCGGTGAGAACGATACCGGCCTCGAATGTTTCGCCAATCTCGTAGTTGAAGCGCGCTTTGCGATTGTCGGCGACCACCTTGAAGCGGCGCTCGGGTTTTGCGGCCATGGTGAGGCGATTGACGTTCAGCGCGATTTGAGCTGGTCGCGAATTTCGGTGAGCAGCTCTTCGGTTTTCGACGGCGGTGGAGCTTTCTCCGCCTCCTTATGCGAAAGCCGATTGAGCGCGCGAATCACCAAAAATAGAACAAAAGCGATGATGATAAAGTTAAGCGTGATGGTGAGAAAATTTCCCCAAGCCAATACCGCACCTTGTTTTTTTGCCTCAACCAGGGTTGTGGCCGTCACCTTGGACGACAGCGGAACGTAATAGTTCGAGAAATCGAGGCCGCCGGTGATCGCGCCGATCGATCGGCATGATGATGTCGCCGACGAGCGAGTTCACGATGCCCGAAAAGGCAGCGCCAATGATCACGCCGATCGCGAGATCGACGACGTTGCCGCGCAGTGCAAATTTTTTGAACTCAGCCAACATGACGATCTTCTTCGCGCGCGACCTTCCGATCATGCGCTAGTTGATCAGGCCGGCATGCACCATGGCCTGGCGCACGGCGGTCTGCGCCTTCTCGCTCGCCGGCACCATCGGCAGCCGCACCGTATTGGCGCACTTGCCGATCAGCGACATCGCATACTTGATCGGCGCCGGACTTGTTTCGACGAACAGATTGATGTGCAAGCGGCGTCAACTTGTCCTGCAGCTTGAGCGCGGTCGGCAAAATCGCCCTTGAGGCAAGCGGCCTGGAATTCGGCGCACAGGCGCGGCGCGACGTTCGAGGTCACCGAGATGCAGCCGTGGCCGCCATGCGCCATGAAGCCGAGCGCCGTGATGTCCTCGCCCGATAGCTGGTTGAAGTCCGGCCCCATAGCGGCGCGCTGCTGCGACACGCGCGCCATGTTGGCGGTCGCATCCTTCACGCCGGCAATGTTCTTGAGTTCATAAAGACGCGCCATCGTGTCGACCGACATGTCGACGATGGAGCGGCCCGGAATGTTGTAAATGATGATCGGGATGCCGATGGCGTCGTTGATCGCCTTGTAGTGCTGGTAGAGGCCTTCCTGGGTCGGCTTGTTGTAGTAAGGCGTGACGATCAGCACGGCATCGGCGCCTGCCTCCTCGGCGTGCCGCGAGAGCTCGATCGCTTCGGCGGTCGAATTCGAGCCGGCGCCGGCGATGACCGGCACGCGCCCATCGGCCTGGTCGACGCACCACTCGACCACCTGCTTGTGTTCGTCATGCGACAGTGTCGGGCTCTCGCCGGTGGTTCCGACCGGAACCAGGCCGTTGGTGCCCTCGGCGATCTGCCAGTCCACAATGTCGCGAAACGCCTTTTCGTCGACCGAACCGTTTTTGAACGGCGTGACCAGCGCGGTAAAAGAGCCTCGAAAGCTCGTCTTGGCGGTCATGGCACGACTTCTCCACAAGGAGGACCGGACTGAACCCCATAGATATCGGGTCAGGGGCACCGATGAAAGCCCTGCTCGCAATGGGCCCATGAATTGGCGTGATAGTTGGCGCCTTGCCCCGTTTTTGCCCCTCTCCGTACGTAGGGTCCCAGCACCCTAAAATTTTTGGGTATCCTTCATCAACGATATTGGCCTAATGGGGCCAAGGCGGGTTTGCGGCCCTTGCCCTGAATGGGTTCGGGGTCGCCGGGATCGAAGCAAGGGGTTGAATGAACGCGACTAGTCGCAGCCGCTGGGGCATTTATTTGGCGTTGGCGGCCACGTGCGGCCTTTGTGCGCCGGCAGCGTTAGCGGCGCACCGCGCACAAAAAGTTCCCTTGCCGCGTCCGCGGCCGGCCATCCAGGTCGCAAACAGGCGGCGGCCGGCACCGGCCGCCAGCGCCGCGCCACTGGCACCAAAGAGCGCGCCGCTCCCGCAGAAGCGCCCGCCCGCAAGCAGCCCGGCCTCTCGGCCTTCGCGCAGGCCAATGTCGGCCTGCACGGCGCGCTGTTCGAAAGCCGCGCCACGTTCAAACCGCTGGCGCGTCCGGTCTCGGGCCCCTTTGCAATCGCGCCGACGGCGGCCACCTCGGCCGCCGACATCGCCGCGGTCAAGCGGGTGATCGAGGCGGCCCGCAAAGGCAAGGAAGCCGACGCCAATGCCGCCGAGGCGAGCATCTCGCGATCCGGTCGCGCGCAAGCTCGCCGAATGGGTGATCCTGCGCTCCGACAACACCAACCCGACCTTCCAGCGCTACGCCGCCTTCGTCGAAGCCAATCCGAGCTGGCCGCACGCGCCGCTGTTCCGCCGCCGCGCGGAGAACGCGCTTGTGGAACGATGGTGTCGACGATCGCACGGTGCGTGCCTTCTTCGCCAAGCAGCAGCCGGCCACCGCCAAGGGCCGTTACATGCTCGCGCGCACTTTGCTCGCGCAGGGCGACCGCGACGGCGCGGCTGCGCTGGTGCGCTACGCCTGGCGTCACGACGAGGCCAGCGCCGAAGTCGAAAAACGCGTGCTCGAGATGTTCGGCAACATGCTCACTGCCGCCGACCACAAGGTCTCGCATGGAGCGCCGCTTCTATGCCGACGATGTCGCCGGGGGCTTGCGTGCCGCCGAACGGCTTGGCGGCGACGACCTTGCGATCGCGCGCGCGCGCGCGGCAGTCCTGCGCAAGGCCGGAAATGCCAAGGCGCTGCTCGATGCGGTGCCGGCCGCGGCGCAGACCGAGCCGGATACATCTTCGCCTACGTCGCAATGGCTGCGGCTCAAAACAACAAGGCCGAAGACGCCGGCAAGCTGATCCTCAACGCGCCGAAAAATCCGGAAGCGCTGGTCGATCTCGACCAGTGGTGGCAGGAGCGGCGCCTGCTGGTGCGCAAGCTGCTCGACGAGCACGACGCGCAAACCGCCTACCGCGTCGCGCGCGAAGCAGCACCGCCCATGCGCGGCTTCTATCGGGTCGATGCGCATTTCACCGCCGGCTGGGTGGCGCTGCGCTTCCTGCACGATCCGAAGACCGCGGCCGAGCACTTCGCGCATATCGTCGAAGGCACCGTAAACCCGCACGCGCTCGCCCGCGGCGGCTATTGGCAGGGCCGCGCGGCCGAGGCCATGGGCCAGCAGGCGCAGGCCAAGACGTTCTACGAGGCGGCGGCGCAACACACCGCCACCTATTACGGTCAGCTGGCGCGCGCGCGGCTCGGGCTGCGGGATCTCGGCCTGCGCGGACCGCCGGCGTTCACGCCGCAGGAGCAGGGCGTTCTCAGCAATCTCGAAGTCGTGCGCGCGGCGCAAATCCTCTACGCGCTCGACGAGCGCGACATGCTGGCGTCGATCTACGCAGAGCTTGGCGAAAGCGCGACCGATGTCGCGGGCATGGCCGTGTTGGGCGAGCTTGCCGGCAAACACGGCGACGGCCGCGCCATGCTGCTGCTGGGCGAAGCCGCCTACGGGCGCGGACTGCCGCTCGACTATTACGCCTATCCGATCGTCGGCCTGCCCGACTATCAGCCGATCGCCCCGCCGATCGACGCCGCGGTCGCCTATTCGATCTGCGCGCCAGGAGAGCCACTTCAATCAGAAGGTCGTCTCGAGCGCCCACGCCATGGGCCTGATGCAGGTGACACCGGCGGCCGGCATCGACACGGCCGCGAAATTCAAGGTCGCCTATAGCCGCGACCGCCTGCTCAAGGACCCCGTCTACAACATGCAGATGGGCGCGGCCGAATTGTCCAATTTGTTCACCGGCTACAACGGCTCCTACATCCTCACTTTTGCCGGCTACAACGCCGGGCGCGGCCGCGTGAAGCAGTGGATCGCGGCCTATGGCGATCCGCGTGATCCCAATGTCGATCCGGTCGATTGGGTCGAGCGCATCCCGCTCTCCGAAACGCGCAACTACGTCGCGCGGATCATGGAAAACCTTCAGGTCTACCGCGCGCGCTTCGGCGGCGGCACAAGCTGCTGATCGAGGCCGATCTCAAGAGCGGCAGCGGGAATTAGCTAGCGCCCGCGCCAGTGACGACCGTGGCGGACGCAATGCTAAAAGCAGCGCCATGCAGAACGGCGCCTCCAGCACCTTCATCACAGCACCCGACGGCCTCAAACTGCACGCCCGCTGCTATGGCCGGCGGCAGCGCGCGACCGACACCCGTGGTCTGCCTGCCCGGCCTTGCGCGCACGGCGGCCGATTTCGAGGCGCTCGCGTTTGCGCTTTCGCATGACGAGCCCCCACCCTCGCCGCGTGATCGCGCTCGACTATCGCGGGCGCGGCCTTTCCGACTACGACCGCGACCCGGCCAATTATTCGCTCCACGTCGAGCTCGCCGATGTGCTCGCGGTCGTCACCGCGCTTGACGCGCCTGCCGGCGATTTTCGTCGGCACGTCGCGCGGTGGCATTCTCACCATGCTGCTCGCCGCCGTGCGGCCGACTGCGATTGCCGGCGCCGTGCTCAACGACATCGGCCCGGTGATCGAGCCGCAGGGCCTGATGCGCATCAAGAGCTACGTCGGCAAGCTGCCGCAGCCGCGAACTTTCGAGGAAGGCGCCGAGATCCTGCGCCGGCTATTCCATGGGCAGTTTCCAAAGCTCGGACCGGACGACTGGCTCGCCAGCGCCCATCGCGCCTTACAAGGAAGAGAAAGGCCGGATGGTGCCGACCTACGACGTCAAGCTTGCCAACAACAATGGAAGGGGTCGCGCCCGAGCGCCCGATGCCGCCCTGTGGAAGGAATTCGATGCGCTTAGCGCGGTGCCGGTGATGGTGATCCGCGGTGCCAATTCCGACATTCTTTCGGCGGCGACCGTCGATGCGATGCGTGCGCGGCGTGCCCGGCTCGAAACACTGGAAGTGCCCGACCAGGGCCACGCGCCGCTATTGGCCGAAGCCGACACGATCGCGCGTATCGTTGAGTTTGTCGGTCGCTGCGACCATCCCGGTCATTAAAGCAAAGCCCCCGGCGGTTTCCCGCCGGGGGCCGTTATCCCTCAAGCCACAATCATGTCAGGGATAGAAATCGCGATGGACGCGGAAGCGGAACTGCCAGTTGTCCGACGTCCGTTTTAGGGACGGAATTTGCGAAGCCACCGACAGCGGGCGTAAATGCCGTACCCAGGCCGAGATCCGCGCTATGCAGTTTCGCGTACATAACGTCGACGCCCAGGTAGAAGTCCTTGGTGACGTTCCACTGGGTGCGCGAACCGAGCCACCAGGTGCTCCAGTCCATATTGCAGCCGGGGGTCCCGGAAGCGGCAGAACAACACAATTGAGTTGCCGACATCACTATAGGTGATAGCGGCGTAACCGCCGTACAGGGACGTTCTCCACCGCTGGTTCCAGAAGTGCTCGTAGGCCGCGTTGATGTTCCAGGCCGTAGTCAACTGAAGGTCTGTCGCGGTCCCGGCAGCGATCGTCCCGCCATAGACTGCGTCGGTTAGCGCTGCCAAACCCGGCACTATTCCCGTCAACCTTGCCCCAGTTCGAATTGGGCGTCTGGAAAATGTAGCGCAGAGCGCCTTGCGTGTAGTTGATCTGGGCCTGCAAGAAGTCGCCCTGCCCGATCATCGGAGCGTTCAGCTTGATGCCGGCGCCGACGACAAATCCCAACTTGTCGTCCGGATGCCCGCTACCCGGTGTTGTGAGCGTAATAGTTGGCGTTGACCTGATGCAGCGCGCCCATGATCTGGGCAGAACCCCACGCCTGATCGACGCGCAGGTTGCCGACGATGTCCGGCGCCTGGAATCCGCCATAGGCTCCAGGGAATGTCGCAGGGTTACCTGATACGATGCTACCACCAGCCAGCCGCATTGACGTCGTCGATCTGGGTAGTACGTCGCATCTCAGCCGCCAGCGTCGCCGACAAACCGTTGCCGAATTGCGCGGTGTAGCCGCCAACCATCCAGCCGCCATCGCCGGTGTCGGAGGCCGGGAACGAACCCCAGTACGACGTCGCCGGCACGCTGTAAAAGTCATAGAACGATTGCGCCAGACCGAACGTGAAGCCCGCCCACTGGATGAAGGCGCGGTTGGCGCTGAACGTGTTTGCCGCCGTGTTGAGACCGACGTCGTTGGTGCTCAGACCGACTGCGATATAGCCACGCACCGTGCCGTATTCGGTTTGGTCACGGGCGTCAGCCGTGATGTAGCCGCGCACACGGAACGTGCTGTTGCTGGTGTTGCGGTTGTTGACGTTACCGTTTGCCCAGCCCCAGGTGAAGTTGCCGTTGTCGCCGTATGCATATTCAGCGCGCACCCAGCCACCTAGCTTGATGCACATGTCGGTGCCGGGGATGTAATAGAACCCGACGCGTACAGGCTACAGATTTTGACATACTGCACCGGCTTGGCCTTCAACGGCAGATCGGCTGCCGTGCGCCTGCGATCAACGAGACCTGCTGCCCCGATGTCTGGACCCCCCGGCGGTTTCCCGCCGGGGGCCGTCGCCCGTTAAATCTCTGCTACGCGATCAGGGATAGAAGTCGCGATGGACGCGGAAGCGGAATTGCCAGTTGTCCACGTCCCTCATCGGAGCAGCAACGCCGCCTGTTGCGATGACGACGTTTGGAAGGGTCACTCCGGCGGCCACTCCCGGGCCAAAGTCCGCGCTTTGTAGTTTCGCGTACAGCACGTCCACGCCCAAGTAGAAGTCCTTGGTGACATTCCACTGGGTGCGCGAACCGATCCACCAGGTGCTCCAGTCCATATCGCAGGTCGTGGTGACCGGAGCCGTGGTGCCGAGACAGACCAGGCTGTTAGACGTGGAGTTGTAGCTGACGGCCGTGTAGCCGCCGTACATCGAGGTTTTCCAGCGCGGGTTCCAGAAGTGCTCGTAACCGGCGTTCAGGCTCCACGCTGTGGTCAGTTCAAGGCTGGTTGCGGCTGTTGGACCGACGCCTGCCAACGTGCCGCCGTAAACGGCATCGCTGACGATACCCCAGCCCGCTCCAAACCCATTTGTCTTGCCCCAGTTCGTGTTCGGGGTCTGGAAGATGTATTTTAGAGCACCTTCCGTATAGTTGACCTGGGCCTGGAAGAAGTCGCCCTGGCCGATCATCGGAGCGTTCAGCTTGATGCCGGCGCCGACGACGAATCCGAGCTTGTCATCCGGGTGACCAAGGCCTCTGACCGATGGGTTAGCTCCAGAAGTGCCGTAGTAGGTCGCATTGACCTGATGCAGGGCGCCCATGATCTGGGCAGAACCCCAAGCCTGGTCAACGCGCAGGTTGCCGACGATATCGGGCATCTGGAAGCCGCCGTAGGCGCCAGCGCCTGCCTGAAGGCCAGCAACCGGAGCAGCGGTAGCGATGTCGAATGCGCCCGGAGCGAGTGTGCCGCCGGCAGTTGGGGTTTCATCGATGATCTGCGTCACTCGGCGTTCTTCGGCCGCGATCGTGGCCGACAAGCCGTTGCCGAACTGCGCCGTATAACCCATGACCATCCAGCCGCCATCGCCGGTGTCGGAGGCTGGGAACGAACCCCAGTACGACGTCGCCGGCACGCTGTAGAAGTCATAGAACGACTGCGCCAGACCGAACGTGAAGCCCGCCCACTGGATGAAGGCGCGGTTCGCGCTGAACTGGTTCGCCGCCGTGTTGAGACCGACGTCGTTGGTGCTCAGACCGACCGCGATATAGCCACGCACCGTGCCATATTCGGTTTGATCACGTGCGTCAGCCGTGATGTAGCCGCGCACACGGAACGTGCTGTTGCTGGTGGCACGGCTGTTCGCGTTGCCGTTGAACGGACCCCAGGTGAAGTTGCCGTTGTCGCCGTATGCATACTCTGCGCGCACCCAGCCACCTAGCTTGATGCACATATCAGTGCCGGGGATGTAATAGAACCCGACGCCGTACAGGCTACAAATCTTCACGTACTGGACCGGTTGAAGACCTTGTAGCTTGTAAACTTCAATAACCACGCGTCGCGATAGCGGTACAAACGAAGCTCGCGGTCAATCTTTTTGGCGTCCGGTCGGAATGTCATGGGTCCAAACCATGATGCAAACTTCTCAATCGCAAATGATATCCGCATCGGAACTACGACGAGATACGCCGCGCGAAATAGGTATGGCGCAGGACACGCACCGCCGGCGCGGCACCAACAAACAATCAGCGCGACCAAAATGTCTTTGGTCGAAGCATCCAACAAATCCTACGGCTATATCGTTGGGTTTGCAGCGGACAGCGACGATAAAGCGTCGTTTGCAACTCTGTCGGTACCGTCACTCTTGACGTCCGGAAACGTGACAACTTCCTGGATCAGATCGGCGGCCTCGATCAGAGTTTCCTGCGTGAGATGTGCGTAGCGCTGGGTCGTCCGCGCATGAAGGTGGCCGAGCAGACCTTGCACCACGTAGAGCGACACACCCCGATTTACCAGGAAGCTCGCAAAAGAATGACGCAGATCGTGCAGGCGAACATCGGTGAGACCTGCACGCTTACGGATACGATCCCAGGGAAAATGCAACGAGGCCGACGGCCGACCATTGACCGGGGACGGAAAAATAAATGGATTGCCCTCGCGCGGTGCTGCCGTCAAAAGAGCGATGGCCGATTGATTGAGCGCGATGACACGCGCGCGCCCGGACTTGGACTTCGGTACCAGTAGTGTTTTGTTTTTCCAGTCGACATAGTCCCACTTGGCGAAAGTGATTTCGTTACGACGGCCGCCGGTAAGCAACAGCAACATGATTGCGCGCGCAGCAGTTTGGTTCTCGTCCGCGTGGATTGATCGCACAAGCGCTTCGGCCTCTTGTTCGCTGAGGAAGCGATTGCGCTGCACATCCGGACCCGGCGCTCAATCCCGCCGCGGGGTTCTCCACGCCACCGGACGTCTTCCACTTGCGAGCCAAATTGTAGATGTAACGCAAAATCACGATGACCCGGTTGATTGTACCAGAGGCATAGCCATCCGCCCGCATGCAGTTGATTAGATCGGCAATGGCATCAGTCTTGATCTCATCGAGTGCCAGCGCGCCGAGCTTCGGCAAAATGTGAATGCGCAATACCGTCTCGTCTGTCTGCCAGCTGTTCTTGTAAGTGCGCACATAGGGCAGATAACGTTCGTGCACGAACCGGCCGAGCTGTGGCACCGCCCGCATTTCGCGCCGCTTCTGTTGTGGATCCGCGCCGAGCAGCGCCTCCGCAACGACCTGCCGTCCCTTGCGTCGCGCCTGATCCAGCGTGAGAATCTCGGCTGGTCCGATCTTGTACTGCCGCTCGCGGCCGCGCTCATCCGTGTAACGTTGGTAGTAGGTCTTCCCGCCGGACTGCCGCACTTCCAGCAGAAACCCGCGCTGGGTCGCATCAAAATAATCGACCTTTTTCCGCGCCGGAGCGCAGATCGCCCGTCGCACGAATCCGGCGGACAAAGAAACGATTGGCATTTACGCAGCTGCCCAATGCCCTGCTTTCGGCCCCACGAAAGCGGTGAGTTGTATGTGGTGGCGTTACAACTTCAGAGGCTCATTATGTTTGCGTAAAGCGCAAGTTGGAGCAAGGAAAATCTTAGAATATGATCTTGTGATCGTAACATATTACCTTCCTGTACTGCATTGTTAGTGTTTGTCTTCCTGGTGTCGACTGTATTCGACGCATTTAGACGTTATTTTACTGTGCGGCGAATGCCATCCCCTCTGCGGGGGGTCTGCGGAGTTATGCCGGCATCGGCGGCGCCCCAGCAGAAATCAGAAAAAATGCGTCAGCTTGCAGTTGGTCGGGGCAGCAGGATTCGAACCTGCGACCTTCTGGTCCCAAACCAGACGCGCTACCAGACTGCGCTATGCCCCGCCGGACCCGGCGCTCGATACATGCTTCGCTTTAGCCCAGCAAGCAACCCTTAGTGGGCGTTGAAAATCGGTGAAGCAACGCGGTCGCCCGGCGCAATGCCGAGTTTCCGGGTGGTTCCGCCGATGACTTCCAATACCGCACGCACCGGCCCGCCTGATGGGATGAGCCGCGTCGACAACGGCTCGGTGTTCTCCGCGATGCGCAGAATGCGACCGTCGCCGCGGATAAAGACCATGTCGAGCGGGATATAGGTATTCTGCATCCAGAAGCTGACTTCCTGTTCGCGGTGGAAGTCGAACAGCATTCCCTGCCCTTCAGGCAGCTCCTTGCGGTACATGAGGCCCTTCGCCCGCTCGGCATCGTTGTCGGCAATCTCGACCGCGAAAACATGCACGCCGGTCTTGCTGGCGATTTCAAGTGTTTGCTGTCCGGCCGGCCGTGCCGGGACGGCGGCGGCAAATAGTCCCGAAGAGAATGAAAGCAATCCAGCCATAGGCGCGCATAGGCTCGCCTTTACGCGGCCTAGGCCCGAGCGGCAATCGGAAAATGGAGGAGTCTAGTGGGAGGCGAGCCCGAGCGGTCCGCCGTCGGGCCGAACCTCAGCGGCCATCAGGCCCTTCGGTCCGGGTCCAAACCGGACCAGCACCGTCTGACCCGGCCGGAGCTCGGCGATGCCATAGCGGCGCAACGTCTCCATATGGACGAAAATGTCGGGGGTGCCCTCGCCGCGGGTGAGGAAGCCGAAGCCGCGCAAGCGGTTGAACCATTTGACCTGGGCGCGCTCGAGTCCGCTGGTCGGCGTCACCGTAACATGGGTACGCGGCGGCGGCATTTGCGCCGGATGCACCGCGGTACTCTCGTCCATCGACACAATCCGGAAGGCCTGCAGACCTTTGGGGCGCTGCAGCACCTCGCAGATAACCCGCGCGCCCTCGTAGGCGGTCTGAAAGCCGTCGCGGCGCAGGCAGGTCACGTGCAGCAGGATATCGGGCATCCCATTGTCAGGAACGATGAATCCAAAACCCTTCGAGACGTCGAACCACTTGATGACGCCTGTCAATTCGATGAGATTGGTCGCCGTTTCATCGACGAGTTCTCTGACCGTTCCTGGTCGGAGATTTGTCCCAGACATTTTCGATTCGATCCCGTCCGACGCCATGACGCCGCGCGCCGCCGCTTGTTGGCGCCTCTTGATGGGCGCTTCGACGAATCTTTGTAAATCGAAGATAACACCCGCCCTTAAACGGCAAAGAGCAAAATGTGCTTGCGCACAGCTCTATACACAGCGCAACGCAGACCGAATCAGTGGGCGATGAAGGGACCGAGCGCATCGCCGATGTCGTTGCGCACGACCAGATCGGCAAGATCGTCGAACTCGGTCGGTTCGCGATTGATGATGACGAGAGCTGCGCCGTTGCGTTTGGCCATGAGCGGAAAACCGGCGGCCGGCCACACCACCAGCGAGGAGCCAACAGCCAGAAACAGATCGCAACTCTTGGTCAGTTCTTCGGCGCGCTGCATTGCTTCAGGCGGCATAGCCTGACCGAACGACACGGTCGCTGTCTTGATGTAGCCACCGCAGTCGCAATCCGGGGCGCGATGGCCCGACGCTTCGAATTTTTCCTTCACCCAAGACAGTTCGTAGCGCTGCGCACAATCGAGGCAGATCGCGTAGGTCGTATTGCCATGCAATTCGACAACGTCGTGTGGCGCGATGCCCGATGCCTGATGCAGATTGTCGATATTCTGGGTGACAAGTGCCGGGACCTTGCCGGCGCGATAGAGACTCGCGAGCGCTCGATGACCGCGGCCAGGCGTGGCCTTGGTGAAATTCTCCTCCATGGCGAAGCGCCGGCGCCAGGCTTCGTCGCGCATCTCCTGGCTCGCCACAAAGGCGTCGAACGGGATCGGCTGATTCTTCGTCCACAAGCCCCCCGGCGAGCGGAAATCGGGGATTCCGCATTCGGTAGAGATCCCCGCCCCGGTGAATGGGACGATCACTGACGCGCCCTCGATCAGGTCGCGCAGGCTGGGAGATCGCGGTATGAAGATCAGTGGCAATCATTTCTGTATAGTGAGTACAGTCCATTAGCCAGTTCAGTGAGGTTTAGCCTATGCGATATCTGCACACCATGCTGCGCGTTCGCGATCTCGATGCGGCGCTCGATTTTTATTGCAACAAGCTTGGCCTGAAGGAAACCCGCCGCCGGGTGGACGAGAAAAACCGCTACACTCTGGTTTTCCTGGCCGGCCCGGAAGACGAAAAGCTGGTTGAGGCAAGCAAAGAAGTCCGGCCGCCCAGGCCCCGAGGTGGAGCTCACCTATAACTGGGACACCGAAGACTACGGCGAGGCGCGCTATTTTGGCCATCTCGCCTATGAGGTCGACGACATCTACGCCACCTGCGACCGGCTGATGAAGGCGGGCGTCACCATCAATCGGCCGCCGCGCGACGGCGTCATGGCCTTCGTGCGTTCGCCCGACAAGCATTCCATCGAGCTGCTGCAAAAGGGCGCAGCCAAGGCCGCCGCAGGAACCGTGGAAGTCGATGCCAAATACCGGAAAGTGGTAGTCGCCGCTCGCTTGCCGCTGTCGGTGAAGGCCATTATACCCCCGCCACGCGCGCCCTTCGTCTAGAGGCCTAGGACACCGCCCTTTCACGGCGGTAACAGGGGTTCGAATCCCCTAGGGCGCGCCATATTCCTCCTGAACTCATAGCTGCCATGCGAAGTTGCCGCACTTTTCACGCGTTTTTTAACATACAAATTATGGGCCGGATGATTCCTTAGCGGGTACAGTTCGCTGTCCTGCAGCGGGCTCTCCAGGGAGCGTCAGGCGATGATCAATAGCAAGAACGTGGTGTCAGCGCTGCGGCGCGACGTGGCCTTTGTTTGGCACGCCGTGATCGCGGTGGTGTTCATCGGTTTCGCCACGCTCGCGGTGGCCGCGGCCTTGCTCGATCTGCTGTCGATCCGGCATTAACGGCGGGGCTGGCGGATATTGGTGGCGCTGCCCGTTGAAATCCTCCACGGCAAAATGCGCAACACTATTTGAACCGGCCCGTTCGATATAATTCGGGCCGATCGGCGATTTGCCGTGGCCACCGGGAATGTCGAGCACGTAGGTCGGCTGGCATAGACCCGATACACGTCCGCGAAGCTTGCGCATCAGTTGCTGCCCGCTGGAGATGTCGGTGCGCAGATGGCGGTGCCGGGCGCGAGATCACCGTGATGCAGGTAATATGGCTTGATCCGGCATTCGACCAGGCGCGCATCAACTCGGCCATCACCTCCGGCGTATCGTTCACGCCACTCAGCAACACCGTTTGTGAGAGCAATGGAATGCCCGCATCCGCCATGCGGGCACAGGCTGCGCGCACGTGAGACGTCAATTCGCGCGGATGATTGACGTGCACGGCCACATAAGTCGGCTTGCCCTTGATCTTGATCGCTCGCACCAGATCCGGTGTGATGCGCCCGGGATCGGCAACCGGCACGCGCGTATGAATACGCACGACCTTGACGTGATCAATATTCGCAAGAGCCTTCATTACAGAACGCAGGCGCCGCGCCGACAGCACCAGCGGATCGCCGCCGGTAAGAATCACCTCCCAGATTTCTGGATGTGCTTCGGATGTAATCGAACGCGACCGCTAGCGCTTTCGGCGACAGCGCATTCGGTTTACCCGGGCCGACCATTTCGCGACGGAAACAAAAACGGCAATAGACCGCACAAATGTGCGTGAGTTTGAGCAGCACGCGGTCTGGATAGCGATGAACAATGCCTTCCACCGGGCTATGCGCGTCGTCGCCAATCGGATCGTTAAGCTCCTCAGGGCGATGAGCTAGCTCCGCCGGATCAGGAATGAATTGGCGAGCAATCGGATCGTGAGGATCGGTGCGATCGATCAATTGCGCCAACGCCTCTGGTAGCGCCACCGCATAGCGACGCGGCAACCGCATCCAGCACCGGCTGGCGCTCCGGCGGCACCAGACCGTGCTCGCAGAGTTGTGTGGACGTGCGTAACGTCGTCATGGTCTGTTCCTCTTGCTATTCACCTACAGCTCGACAACGGGCGTCCAGATCACCTGGTCGATACGTGGTGCGCCAGTCGCCAGCATCACCAGCCGGTCGAAACCGAGCGCAATTCCGCTGGCCTGCGGCATCCGGCCCAAGGCGTCGAGAAAATCCTCGTCCACCGGATAGCGCTCGCCGTGGATGCGTTGTTTCTCTGCCATCGCGGCCTCGAAGCGAATGCGCTGCTCGGCGACATCGGTCAGTTCGCCGAACGCGTTGGCAAGTTCCACCCCGCAGACGTAAAGCTCGAAGCGCTCGGCGACCTTGTCGCTGCCCGGCTTTGGCCGCGCCAGCGCGGCCAGTGGCAGCGGATACTCATACAGTATAGTCGCGCGACCAATCCCGAGATGCGGATCGACGCGCTCGGCCAGAATGCGGCTGAAGATGTCGCCCCAGGTGTCGTCGGCCGCAATGGCGACGCCGGCCTTGACCGCCGCAGCGGCAAGTCCGGCGCGATCGCCTTTACCGTCGCTGACCGTCGCCAGCAGATCGATCCCGGCGTAGCGCGCAAACGCCTCGGCCACCGTCAGACGTTCCGGCGCTGCAGAAGGGTCGATAGTCTTGTCGCGAAAACGAAATTCCTTTGTGTCAGCAGCGCGTGCCGTCTCCGCCAACAGTGCTGCGCAATCGTCCATCAGCGCCTCGTAAGGCTCATTCGCCCGATACCATTCCAGCATTGTAAATTCCGGATGATGCAGCGCGCCGCGCTCCCGGTTGCGGAACACGCGGGCGAAATCGACAATGCGCGTCTCGCCCGCCGCCAGCAGCTTCTTGCAGGCGAATTCCGGCGACGTGCGCAGATATAACGGCCGGCGTTCCCCACCCGGTCCGATCAGCTCGGTGGCGAAGGCATGCAGATGTGTCTCGTTGCCGGGCGAAACCTGAAGAGCCGCCGTCTCCACCTCGAAAAACTCCCGCTTCGCAAACCAGGCCCGCAAGGCCGCCGCGATGCGGGCGCGCGTCAACAGGTGCGGCCTGCGGGCGGCATAGGCGCCGGGGCTCCAGAACGGCGGGCTTTTCGGCACGTTTACCTCGGCCGGACGACGGGCGAGAAAAGCTGGCATCGGGCGAGAAGATCGCTATGGTGCGGCCCGAAACCGCGCCCCCCCGCCCCACTAAGTCAAGGATCGCTCTCGTGAAGGTCATCGCTCATCGCTCCGCAAAGGCAATATCGTCGATATCGACGGCAAGCTCTATGTCGTCCTCAACGCGGAAAATTTTCATCCCGGCAAGGGCACCCCGACCACCCAGGTCGATATGCGCCGGATTTCCGACGGCGTGAAGACCCAGATGCGCTACAAGACCACCGACCAGGTCGAGCGCGCCCATGTCGAGGACGATGAATTCTCCTACCTCTACAAGGACGGCGACGGCTTCCATTTCATGAATGAAGAAACCTACGACCAGGTCGCAGTGCCGGCCGACGTCGTCGGCGACTACGAGACGTACCTCCAGGAAGGCATGGTGGTCAGCCTGGCCATCCACGAGGGCGTCGCGGTCTCGATCGAAATCCCGCAGAAGGTGACGCTGGAAATCACCGACACCGAGCCGGCCATGAAGGGACAGACCGCGTCGGGTTCGTTCAAGCCGGCGATGCTGTCGAACGGCGTGCGCACCATGGTGCCGACCCACATCACCACCGGCACCCGCGTGGTGGTGACCACCGCTGACGGTGCCTACGTCGAGCGCGCCAAGGACTGATCCTCCTTGCGCATGGCCCTGTCGGAATACCATTTCCCGCTTTTCCAAGTCATGCGCTAGACACGCACGCTGGCGCGCACTTCCTTCGGAAACAAATCGTCGGGCGTAAGCTTCTTTGCGGTGACGCCCTTGTGCGTGGGCAAAGCGGCAAAATGCGTCCAGCGTCTTGCGGTTCTCTTCCAGCCCGTAGGGAAACGGATCGTCGCCGAAATTCTTGCCCCACTCACTGGCGACCGCCGCCGACCACGGCACCGGAATGCGCGACGCCGTCAAATCCTGGATGCGCTCAAGGCTGCGCCGCTTGGCTTCATCGAAGGCCTTGAACAGGTTCATCGCCACCCAAGGATAACGTTCGAACACGGCCCGGCGCATCGCGATCACATGCATGATCGGAAAGATGCCGGTCGCCTCGTAATAGCGCATCTCCTCGGCGCGATAGTCCGGATAAAGCCGCACGATCTTGCCACCGCCTTTGTTGAAGGCATCCGGCACGCGCGCCGAAATCGCCGCGTCGATCTCGCCCGAAAGCAGCATCGCTGAGATGCTGGTATCGCGCCGCTGCTCATACTGAATTCCCTTCGGCAGCTTGAATTCGACCTTCTCCTCGCGCCCGGCTTCGTTCATGCCGGCCTGCACCCAATTGATCTTTCGCAAATCGACGCCGGCCGTCTCCGCCTAGAAATCCGCGCGCATAAATGCCGGCGGTCTGCGCCCATTCCGGAATGCCGACGCGCTTGCCTTCCAGATCCTTCGGCTTGGAGATGCCGCGGTCAGCGCGCACATAAAACGCCGAATGGCGGAACACGCGCGAGGGAAAGACCGGAATGCCGACAAAAGGCGAATTGCCTTGCGAGGCGTAGCCGATGAACTTGCCGAAGGACATTTCAGAGACGTCCCACTCGCGGTTTTTAATAAACCTGAAGAAAATTTCCTCGACCGGCAGCACGAAGGCCGTAAGCACGATCCCTTCTGCACGCACCACGCCGTTCACCAGATCGCGCACATGATCGTAGTCGGTGGTGGCAAGCGTCAGATGCAGACGCGCGGTGCCGCCGCTTTCGATGATCTTGGGCTCGCGATCGGCACTCGAGGCCGAGGTTAAATTCGTTTCACGCACAGTCATTTTTTGCGGACCTCCGGCGTCCGTACGCCCGGCCGGGCGTTGTGCGCACCCTACACCAGGGCGCGACTCTTGTATGCTGTGGCCCGATGCCATTAACTTAGCATTGAAGAACTTCTCCGGCCCTTGGCTGGCAGGCAGAACGAGGGACCCGGTTTGAAACGTGCCGTACTTGTAAGTCTCGCATTGCTCGTCACCGGTCCCGCAGCCGCTGGCGAAATGGAAAGCCCGGTCGTTAAGCTGAGCGACGTCAAATGGGAAGCCGCGGCGGCGAGTTTGGCCGATAGCGGGACGCTACCGCCAGCCGAGGCGTTCGCCCGCCTCAACGCCGTCACCGAAAAACGGTTTACCGGCATCGGCAAGAGCACGGTCCCGGTGCTGTTGCCGTTCGACGTTGATGCGTTTCGTCAAGGACGTGGCGGACGGCAAGCCTGAGGCAGCGACGTCGGAAAAATATTTCGGCGGGTTCCACCCAACCAAATTCTTCCTGCCCGGCCCGGCCGGATATGATGCGACTTTTACCCTCAGCAACAAGGATGACCGGCTCAAACTCCATTTTGAGAAACCGATTTTGTTCGAGATATCGGGCGCGGCCTTCATCTACGACCTCGATCCGCCAAATCACCTGGAAAAGGAGTCCATCGCCAAAGGACCTGGAGCAGCAATTTCCCGGGATCCGTCGAATTTTAAGCGAAGCGCATGTGCGCTACGTGTTCGAACGCTTTGGCGTGCCTTATGTGCTGTCGATCCAGTGCTACGACATGAGGCCGTCGTCGAAACATCTTTCGTGCCAGGAAGCCGATCCGCTTGCCGTGCGCTTTTTGAATTTGCTGCGCACAGCCGGTGGCACGCCGGCGAAAATCCCACAACCGAAGTTCGACCTCAGCCGGCCAGAAGGGAAGTCGGACTTCACCTATTACGGCCCGGGCGATCTGATCGAAAATTCCGGCTGGAAAAAAATGCCCGGCCGCGCCGACTATCACGTCTATGCGCGCATGAGATTTCCGATCGCGGATGCGCCAGGATACGTGAAATCGCAATCTTTCATGCCGTGGGGCGATTGTTACCACACCGGAACCGTAGGACGGACAGGCCGCAAGGGCGCGCAATATCATTGCAAGGTCAATGACAAGCCGCTCGTATTCGATGAATCGGCAGCGGAAAATTTCACCTATCCATGGCGCGATAATTTCTGCGAGATGCGCGATTTTCTGGTCGGCCAGTGCCCTGGCGGTTACGGCCACCAGGGTCGAGGACATTCGGCCGGGAAATTGCGTGCTCAACAACGCTGAGGCAGATCGCTGCCAGCCCTATCAGCACACAGTCGCCGCCGTGCAAACGGCATCATCCGCCGCATGACGGGGGATATTGGCGTCTATATCGTCGTCAACACCGAAAACGAACGTGTCCGCTTTCGCTATCTGCACATGAACCCGAAACTTCATGGATGCCGAAGGCTTTTTGAACGGCCGTCACGTAAGCGAGGGGGAGATCATCGGCAAGGTCGCAACCTGGGGCGACTACGAGAAAGGCACATCCTATCATATTCACTTCAACATTCAGGTGTTCACTAAAATTGGCTGGGTGTGGGTCAACCCGTACATGACGCTGGTCGCAGCCTATGAACGATTGATCGGCGGCCGCGGCACTGAAATCTTGCCGGGCCAGCCGGCGCCGCCTGTTCCCGACAAACTGCCGGTGATCTTGCATCCTGAGCCGCCGTCAGAACCGTCCGCTGCCTCGCCAGCGTCTCCGGCAAAAGCGGAAATATCCGTCGCCGAGCGTGCCAAGCCGCAAAAGCGTCACCATGCGCGAAAGAGACGGCGGCATAGACATAGCGACGATTGATTCGCTTCGACGACGCACCACTGCGAAAAGATTCATCGCAACGATTGTTTGTACGAGGCTGGAGACTACAATGGAGTCATGCAGCAAATCCTCGGCCGTAAAACCGACCAACTCACAACTCAAATAAGCCGCCGCGCCGCGGTCAGCAGCGCGCTCGGCGCCACTGCGTGGCTGGCGCTCGGCAGGCCAATGCTGGCCGCCCAATCGCCAGCCTTTGCACATTGGGTCGCTGGATTTCCGCCCCCGCGCACTCAAGCAGCGGCATATCGGAACAAACTTATGACCGTGTGATGGAAGCGGTGACACCGGATACGACGGTGTTTGAGCAATACCGTTCGCAGCCCGAATTCACCGAGTTGATGTGGCAATACATCAACCGCCGCTGCTCGGGGTGGCGCGTGATCACCGGTAAGGAGCGAGCGAAGGAGTATGCAGGTCTGCTTGCACGCGTCGAGAAGGACTACGGCGTCGACCGCTACATCTTGCTCGGTCTGTGGGGAATGGAATCGTCTTTCGGCGATGTGATCGACCAATTCGAAATATATGCGACCGGTTATTCCGGCACTTGCCGCCCTCGCCTGGGGCGAGCCACGCCGCCGCGCGTATTGGGAAGCCGAGCTGCTCAATGCGCTGACCATTGTCGATCGTGGCTGGGCGCAGCCAGCGGACATGATCGGTTCCTGGGCCGGCGCCATGGGCCACACTCAATGGATGCCGGAGGTGTGGCTGCACATGGGCGTCGACTACGATCACGACGGCCGCGCCTCGCCGTTCGGCAAGCCTGACGATTCATTTGCCGGCACCGCGCGCTATTTGATCGAACGCGGCAACTACCGGCGCGGCGAGGCATGGGGCTGCGAGGTCACTCTGGCCGCAGGTCATCGCAGGCTGGCCGACAATCGCACCGCTCGCTCATACGCTAAATGGGATGGACTCGGAGTGCGGCGCGCCGATGGCGCAGCTTTTGCGCGGCCGAACGACCAGGTAAAACTATGGCTGCCGGTCGCCGGCGGGCCGGCTTTTTTGGTCGGGCAAAATTTTCGAGCGGTCTACTCCTACAACCCGTCAACCAGCTACACGCTCGCGCTTTGCCATCTTGGTGACCTCATCCGCGGTGATCCGCCATTCCGCCAGCAATTTCCCGGCGGCGAACGCACGCCGACCCTGGAGGAGGTTAAGGAAATTCAGCGCCGCCTCAATGAGCTCGGCTTCAAGACCGATGGCATCGACGGACGCACCGGCAGCGACACGATCAAGGCCATCCTCGCCTTCCAGAAAAAGGTCGGCATAGAGCCCGCCGACGGCTATGCCGGCCTGAAATTGCTCGCCCGATTGCGTCAGGGCTCGTAATCCGGTTGGATGCCGCCCATCCGCCCACCAGGCGCATGGAAGCAGGACCTCGACCTTGACCAGTTCCCTTCGTGATAGCGTCAAATCAAAGACGCAACCGGTTCGTGACACCGCGATATCGGCGCTTGATCGTCCGGTACCGGCCGGTGTCAACGCCGCACGATTCGGCAGCGATGTCGCGGCAGACGCATTGCGTGCGCTCGACATCCCTTATATCGCGCTCAATCCTGGGCGCCAGCTATCGCGGTCTGCACGACAGCATCGTGAATTATCTTGGGCAATGAGCGGCCGCAAATGTTGCTCTGCCTGCACGAAGAAAGCGCGGTCGCCATTGCGCACGGCTATGCCAAGGTCACCGGCAAGGCGATGGCTGCGGCGGTGCATTCGAATGTCGGGCTGATGCACGCCACCATGGCGATCTTCAACGCCTGGTGCGACCGCATGCCGATGGTCATCCTCGGCGCCACCGGGCCGGTCGATGCGGTCAAGCGGCGGCCGTGGATCGACTGGATCCACACCGCGCGCGACCAGGGTGCGCTGGTGCGCGGTTACACCAAATGGGACGACCAGCCCGCCTCGCCGGTTGCGGCGCGCGAAGCCGTGCTGCGCGCCGGCTGGATCGCCAATACGGCGCCGCGCGGACCGACTTACGTCAATCTCGACGCAGGCATGCAAGAGGAAAAACTGCCCGATGCCGGTCGCCCCGATCGACGCCCAGCGTTTCATGCCTGACGTTGAAAGTGCAGCGCCGGCGCGATGGTCGGCGAAAGCCGCCGATCTCCTGCGCACCGCAAAGCATCCGGTGATCCTCGCCGGACGCGTGTCGCGGGATCTCGATGCCTGGAACGCAGCGCGTCGCTTTGGCCGAGTGGCTCGGCGCGCGCGTCGTCACCGATCTCAAGATTGGCGCCTCGTTCCCGACCGATCATCCGTTACATGCAGGTGCGCCCGGCGGAACGGTGCTCGCGCCGGAGGCAGCGGAAGCCATCCGTGCCGCCGACGTCATTCTCAGTCTCGACTGGGTCGACATCGCCGGCACGCTCAAGAATGCGGGCGGCAACGTCACCGCCAAGTTCGTGCAGGTTTCGGTCGATCATCGTCTGCACAACGGCTGGAGCATGGACTATCAAGGCCTGCCGCCAGTCGATGTTATAATTGACTGCGAGCCGGACGTGGCGGTTCCCGCGTTGCTCGCTGCGCTCGGGCCGGCCAAACCGCATCTGGTGTCGACCCGGATCGAGCCGTTCAAGCCGGCCGGTGACAAGCTCACCGTCGATCATCTTGCCGTACGCGCTGCGCCGCGCGGTCGGCGAACGGCCCACATCCCTCACCCATATCTCGCTCTCGTGGAACGGCGCGATCTGGCCGTTCCGCCATCCCCTCGACTTCCTTGGCGGCGATGGCGGCGGCGGCGTCGGCGGCGGTCCCGGCATCTCGGTCGGCGCCGCCCTGGCGCTGAAAGGCTCCGGTCGATTGCCGGTCGCGGTCTGCGGCGACGGCGATTTCCTGATGGGCGTCACCGCGCTCTGGACCGCAGCGCATTATCAGATTCCGCTGCTGATCGTGGTCGCTAACAATCGCTCCTTCTTTAACGACGAACTACACCAGGAGCGTGTCGCTCGCGTGCGCAACCGCCCGGTCGAAAACCGCTGGATTGGTCAGCGCATTTCAGAGCCGGACATTGACCTGGCCAGCATGGCGCGCGCGCAAGGCGCACAGGGCTTCGGCCCGGTGACCGCAGTCCACGATCTCGATGCAACGTTCGCGAAAGCAATCGCGGCTGTCGATGCCGGCCATGTCGCGGTCGTCGATGTGCGGGTCGAGCCGGGCTACACTGCCCCGGTCACCGCGATAATGACTCGAACGAGCGACTAACTTCCGATGCCGGCCGCCGCAGCACCCACGATGCCATCCTGGTGGCCGACGATATCTTCGTCCAATTCGACACGTCCGAAGGCCCGATAACCGCGGTCGACAACGTTTCCTTTAATGTCAGACCGGGCGAATTCCTTTCGGTCATCGGCCCTTCCGGCTGTGGCAAATCCACATTGTTTAACGTGATCGGCGGGTTGCTTAGTCAGCATCAGGGCGTGGTCAGCGTCGGAGGCGAAACGATTTCCGGGCCGCACAAGTCGATAGGCATGGTGTTCCAGGAGGAATCGACGTTCCCCTGGCGCACAGTTATCGACAACGTCGCGTTCCCACTCGAACTTGTCGGGATGCCGAAGGCCAAACGTGCTGAACGCGCCCGCCATTTCATCAAGATGGTCGGTCTCGATGGTTTCGAGAATCGCTATCCGGGCGAATTGTCCGGCGGCATGCGTCAGCGCGTGTCGCTTGCTCGTACGCTCGCCTCCGAGCCGAAAATCCTGCTGATGGACGAGCCCTTCGCCGCACTCGACGAACAGACCCGGCTGTTGCTCGGCGACAAGGTCCTGCAGATCCAGCAGCAGCTCAAGCAGACCACGCTGCTGATCACGCACAACATCACCGAAGCGGTGCAAATGTCAGACCGCATCCTGGTGATGACCTACCGGCCCGGCAAGGTAAAACGTATCGTCGACATCGACCTGCCACGGCCACGAACGTCCGAGATTGTCGGCAGTGAGGCCTTCGGCCGTTACGTCGCGCAGATCTGGAGCGACCTACGCGAAGAGGCGAGCCGCGGCATGAAGGACGAGGAAGAGCACGTGTTGCATCACGAGAGCACTGCATCATGACGGCTGCTGTTGTTCGCACAACACCGCGCGACTTCGCCCCAGCCGCGGTCGGCATCGGCACACTGGTGGTGTCACTCGTTTTGGTTGAACTGCTGATTCGCATCGACGTCATCAGTCGTTTTATCGTCCCTCCGCCATCGGAAATCGCCGCAAGTTTCTGGAGGGTAATTGTCGAAGAGCACATCTTCAGACGCTTTCTCGTGACGGCCGCCGAATGTTTGACAGCTGGGGTCATGATCACCGTGCTGGGCATCGCGGGCGGCGTGCTGATGCATCGCTTCAAGTTGCTGCAACAAGCTTGCGAGACCTGGGTCGCCGCGCTTGCTGCCGCACCGGTGGTGCTGGCCTATCCCCTGTTCATGGTGATCTTTGGCCGCAATGCCTGGACCATCATCATGATCGGCTTCGTCGCGGCGCTGCCGCCCGTGATCCTGAAGACCATCGAGGGCATGGCCGGGACTCGCAAGGTGCTTGTCAATGTCGGCAGGAGCTTCAACCTCAGCGCCACACAGCAATTTTGGAAAATTATGTTTCCGGCAGCGATGCCTACGATTTTCGTCGGTGTGCGACTGGGATTGATCTTTGCGTTGATTAATGTTGTCGGCGTCGAATTTCTGATCAATTACGGCGGGCTCGGCCAACTCATCAACGACTTGGCCGAACGCTACGATCTGGCCGGCACGTATGCCGCAATTTGCTTCGTAATCCTCGTGAGCATCCTGTTTTTCATGGCACTGGAAAAGATCGAACGATGGCTGAGACCGGTCGATTGAGACAGGCCGCTGTCGTCGCGCCAGCGATGAGTGCGGTGACGCTGCTGCGTGTCGCCATTATCTTGAGTGTGCTGGCGCTGTGGGAATTCCTTGCCCATTCTGGCTGGCTCTATCGCGATGTGGTCCCTTCGCTGATGGCGATCGGCCGTGCGCTCATCGAGCTGTTGATGCGGCCGAGTTATTATTACAACCTGGGGGTCACAGCTGCTGAAATCGGAGCCGCCGTCGTGATCGGAGGATTGTCAGGCCTCGCGGTCGGCATTCTGCTCGGAGCGAACCGGTTCCTGTCAAAGGCCTTCGAAAACTATCTCTACTACCTCGGTCCGACCCCCAAGATCATTTTTTTTCCGGTCATGATCATGTGGTTCGGGGTCGGCCCTGAGTCCAAAGTCGCGCTTGGCACATTGTCATGTTTTTTTCCCATCGCGCTATCGGTTGCTGCCGGAATGCGGCAGATTGACAAGGTGCTGATCCGCGTCGGCGAGAGCTTTCGCGCGTCGACGGCGCAAATGGTGCTCAAGATCTATCTTCCAGCCATGCGTCATCCGATTATCAATGGCATACGGCTTGGCCTCGGCGTTGCGCTCATAGGTACGCTACTCGCGGAAACGAAGCTGTCCAACAAGGGTATCGGCTTTCTGATTATCCAGGCCTACAGCGTATTCGACATGCCGCGCATGTATGCGATGCTGATTGTGCTGTTTGTCCTTGCGATCGGTGCCAATACCCTGATCGGCCGGTTTGGCGGGCTGGACAGTATTAAACGAATTTGAACCAATAGGTCCGTGCCATGACCACTGCCGTATCTCCCCAATCCGTCGCCGCGCAAGCCGTGTTACTGCCCAAGAATCGCAGCGTCTATTACGGCGGCGCGTGGCACGAGCCGAAAGCCGGCCGCTTTGTCGACACGATCAACCCGGGTACCGGACAGTCGCTAGGCAAGGTTGCAGAATCCGGCGCCGACGATATTGACGCCGCGGTTGCTTCAGCAAAATCCGCGTTCAAGGAGTGGCGGCGGGTGCTGCCACTCGAGCGCGCCAAGATTCTGCGGCGAATTGCCGAAATTCTGCGTCAGAACGCCAACGAGCTCGCGATGATCGATGCCGCTGACTGCGGCAACCCGGTCAAGGAGATGGTCAGTGACGCCATGATCGCCGCCGCGCAGATGGAGTTCTTCGCCGGATTCGTTACGGAGATGAAAGGCGCCTCGATTCCAATGGGCCCGGACGTCGTCAATTTCTCAGTGCGCGAGCCTTTAGGCGTCGTCGGACGCATTATCCCATTCAACCATCCTTTTATGTTCTGTGCGGGCAAATCTGCCGCTCCGCTCGCCGCCGGAAATACTGTGGTCGTGAAACCGCCAGAACAAGCTCCTCTCTCCTCACTGCGGCTCGCCGAACTGATCGGCGGGCTACTGCCCGCAGGTGTGTTCAATGTCGTACCAGGGGGCCGCGAGGCTGGACAAAGACTGGCGAGCCACCCGGATGTTGCAATGATCGCGCTGATCGGCAGCGTGCCGACTGGACGCGCTGTTATGAAAGCAGCCTCGGACACGGTCAAGCGCACCATGCTCGAGCTTGGTGGCAAGAACGCACTGATCGCCTATAGCGACGCCGATCCGGATGAGGTTGCGGCGGCGGTCATCGGCGGCATGAACTTTACCTGGTGCGGGCAGTCCTGCGGCTCGACCAGCCGCGCCTTCATCAATGAGGCGATCTACGATGCGGTAATCGCGCGCATAAAGGAAAAGATCAAATATTTTAAACCCGGTATCCCGACCGATCCCGCCACCACTATGGGCGCGATCGTTTCCAAACAACAATTCGACCGCGTCATGAGCTTCATCGAATCCGCCAAGAGCGAGGGTGCCGCACTCATCACTGGTGGCGGGCCCCCATCCGATCCGGCGCTTGCGAATGGCTACTACATCGAGCCAACCGTGTTCGCCGTGACCGAGAAAAATCGCATCGCGCGCGAGGAAATCTTCGGACCCGTCCTGGGCATACTTAAATGGCGCGACGAAAACAAAATGTTGGAAACCGTCAACGCCGTCGAATATGGGCTGACCGCCTCAATTTGGACCAACGACCTTTCAACCGCGCACCGCAGCGCGCTTGTCGTACAAGCGGGCTACGTGTGGATCAATGAGGTGAGCAAGCACTTCCTCGGCGCGCCGTTTGGCGGCTTCAAGCAATCGGGGCTGGGACGGGAGGAATGCTTCGAAGAGATGGTCGCCTTTACCCAGGAGAAGAACATCCACGTGCGGCTGAAGCCGACAAAAGGTTAGGAGCTTGGTGGATCGAATCCGGCTTGTGTCCACGCCGCGCAGTGTACTGGATCAGCCATAAAGGCAATGAACGCCGCGGCTGGGTCCGCAACCGTGCTGGCAGCAGTCACAGCCGCGCCGTAGATGGTTGTGAGTTGAATCGCAGCAGGAAGCGGCCCTACGACAGTCAGACCGTTGGTATTGATCACCTCGCTCTTTGGGTAAAAGCCGATTTCAGCCTCCCCGCTCGCTACCAGTTGAACACCGCCTTCGAGCGCCGGGCGGTGAATGATCTTGTCTTTCATCGCATCGGCGATACCCATCTGTTCGATCAGCCTTCCCATGTGCGTGCCGCTGGGTGTTGCACCGGGCGTAGCATGGGTGATGGCGCGACTGTTGAGTATTGCTTGCTTGACCTTGTCAGGTGTCGACAGATCCGGTTTTGACGCACCGGTGCGTATCACCGCGTTTATGCTGACCAGCCCCAGAATTGCGCGGGAGCGTGACTGCACCACGCCAGTCTTTTGGTAATCGTCAAGAATGTTGGTTGGCATGACTAGAACGTCTGCCTTCTCGCCAGCTGCGATTTTGTCGCGCAATGTCGACATAACGGCAAAAACAAATTCAGCCTTGTGGCCGGACTTCCGTTCGAACGACGGCGTCAATTGCATAAAAATCTCTTTCGGCGCGCCGCCGCTCATGATGCGTAGTGTGGTCATTGAGAACCTAGAGCTTGAATGTCTCGAGCGTACCGGGGTGGAACATCTCTTCCACCGTTACTAGCCGCGGCGAAAGACCCTGCGAATGATGGTGGCGTAAGAATGTCTCCAGCGTCTTGCGGTTCGTCGCAACGCCGTAGGGCCAAAAATCCTCGCCCATCAGCGCACGGGCTTCCATGAGTCGTTCCTCGACGAACGGCAGCGTCACTTTGGTAGATGAGGTGTCAGCAAGCTTCTCTAGCGCCACCGTCTTTGCTCGTTCGAAAGCTTTGAACACCGCACCCGGTAACCAGGGATGCTGCTCTGCAAGCTCGCACCGGACGCCAACCAAATGCATGATCGGGAAAATGCCGGACCTTTTGTAATAGTCTTTCGCCGCCGCGACCGGATCGGGAAACAACCAGCCGATTTTCGGATTGCGTCCGAACCCAGGTGGTACGCGCGGCCCGATGAACCCGTCGATCTCACCGGCATCGAGCATACTCGATAGCGTGCGCCCTTCGGGGGCATTTTCAAGTCGCACGTCCTTTGGTGGCGCAATGGCGATCTTTTCCAACCGCCCCGCCTCCTCTAGCCCGCCTCTGATCCAATGGATGTCGGACGGCTTCACACCGTGGTCGTCTTCGAGAATCGCGCGAGCCCACACATTGGCGGTGAGTTGATATTCCGGCACGCCGATTTTCTTGCCCTTAAGATCAGCGGGTTTCTTGATCCGGTCCGTCCGCACATAAATGGCGGTGTGTCGGAACGCACGCGAGACGAAAGCCGGTACTCCCACGTAGGGGCATTTGCCCTGAGCAGTCTTGACCGTAAAGCTCGACATCGACAATTCGCAGATATCAAATTCCGCATGGCGGAAAGCGCGGAAAAATATTTCCTCCGGATCGAGTGCCATGAATACCGGATCGACACCGTCTATTTGTACGAGGCCATCGCTCAGAGGGCGTGTGCGGTCGTAGTCGCGGACGGCAACGGAAAGATTGAGTTTGGCCATGAGACACCCGGATGGACGTCAAAACTGCCGGAATGTCATAGGCGAAATGATGCCGGGGCGCTACTCCACGCCACCACGCTTTATCGTTTTTTCATCCGGTGTTACGTCGATCGCTTGCGCATGGCCGGTGATCTTCACCGGTCCGCGACAGTCCTTCATGCAGGGCTTCGAATTCCAGAAGGTTTTCTCGGTCTTCTCCCGGTCGTCGTCGTAGAAGCCACCCTGGTTCGGCATCCTCACGCTGCCCCAAGTTTCTTTCGACAGCACGAATTTGTCGTTGACGATGTCGTTGAGATTAAGCACGTAAGCAGTGACAGCGTAGAGTTCATCGTTGGTGAGCGTTTCCGCGTCGCCAAACGGCATAGCACGGCGGATATAGTCGAATACGCTCGATAGATGAGCGAAATACGAGCCGACTGTTTTGACCGGATCGTGCGAGGAGAGCGTGCCTTTGCCTTGCGCAAGCTGAGGCCACCGGCCAGCACTCTCACCGAACTCGCCATGGCAAGCAGCGCACTTATCCATATAGACTTTCTCGCCGTCCTTCACCGAGCCGCGGCCCGATGGCGCACCCTGCCCGTCGGGGCGTACGTCGATATCCCACCCGGCAATTTGCTCCGATGTGGCGACGCGGCCGATGCCGTAGTCGCGCGGAGTGTCGCTTTTTATCTGCGAGCGCGATGAAGGAGCAAAGGCGAACACCAGCGCGGCGGAGAGCACGAGCTTAGCCAACCTCGACATTCTCGACCTCCCCGTCCGATTTGAGTACCCAGGTCTGGATCCCATTGTTGTGGTAGATCGAATTGACGCCGCGGATTTTGCGCAATGCATCTTTGCTGGGTTGCACATAACCAGTGTCATCTATCGCGCGCGACTGCAGCAGGAACTCTTCCCCGTTCCAGTCGAACTCGTAGTAAAACCGCACGCAGGCCTTCGCAAACACAGGCCCATCGATCCGCGCGGTACGCCAGTTACGTCCACCATCGAGAGAGACATCGACGCGCTTGACCTTGCCGCGGCCAGACCACGCCAAGCCCGAGATCACGTTGAACCCCTTCTGTTTCACCGGCGCTTGCGGCGACGGCGAGGTAATCACCGACTTGGCGTCCATTACGAATGTAAATTGCCGCGCTTTGCCGTCTTCGAGCAGATCGGTGTACTTCGAAGTTTCCTCACGCGTGAACCACGGCTGGTCTCCGACCTTCAGGCGGCGCAGCCATTTCACCCAGACATTGCCCTCCCAACCCGGCGCAACGAGCCGAACCGGATAACCCTGCTCGGGACGCAGCATCTCGCCATTCATGCGATAGGCAACGATACAATCGTCGAGCGCCTTGCTAAGCGGGATCGATCGATTCATCGCCGCCGAATCACCCCCTTCGGCCATAATCCATTTTGCATTCGACTTAAGACCGGCCTGCTCCAACAAAATTTTCAACGACACGCCCGTGTATTGCACGCAATGCACCATGCCGTGGGTGTATTGGCAGCCGTTGAGCTGGGCGCCGCGCCACTCCATGCCGGAATTGGCGGCACATTCGAGAAAATAGATCTTGTTAACGCGTGGCAGGCGCTTGAGCTCGTCGAGGGTAAAGATCAGTGGCTTTTCGACCAAGCCATGCAACATCAAGCGGTAATCGTCAGGAACGATTTCGGCGATGCCGCCGTGATGACGTTCGAAGCACAATCCGTTCGGCGTAATGATGCCGTCGAGCTGATGCAGCGGCGTGAAGCTCACAGAGGACTCAGGCGTGGCCGTGAGCCAGGACACCGTGCGGCGGATGACGTCCTTTTCGTATTTGGAGGGATAGCCGTAGGCGCGCACACCGACACCCTCACCGAGTTGGCGGGTCCAGTCGGGCACATTCGGTGGAAGATTCCTGGCGTTGTCGGCGCGCGCGGTCGTCGCGCCGGATGCGGCAAGTCCGGCTGCGCCGGCCAGGAAGCGACGGCGCGTCGCGCGCGCCCTGTCGGTCGGCTCTGTCATCGGCACCTCCGGCGGATCGACTGCGGGTAGGTCATATCATATTCTATTTTATGAATGTAATACGATGCGCCGCTAGACCCCGGAAATTTTCACGCTGGTGTTGGGCGCAACCCGCACGATCTTTGAAGTGGCGATATAGCGCTCGACCAGGTCCCAGACAGGCGGTCCTTCAGTGCTCTCGTTCACGCTGGCCCAGCCAGCGACCACATATTCTTTCTTGGGCTCGACGGGCGCACCCGATTTAAGGTGGGTCATTGAAGCAATGCGCTGGCCACCGGGTTTTGACACGTCGATCGCGTAGCCGAGCCCTCCGCAACGCACCATATCTCCGCCCTGCTGGTAGTAGGGATCGGGATTAAACAAATTGTCCGCGACATCCTCGAGCACCTCCTTCAGCCGTTCGCCAGTCATCGACGTGCGATAGACCTGCGGATAGGTAATCGCGGTGGCGTTGTGAATGTCCTCGACCGTAATTGGTTGGTCTGGCAACACACTGGTGCCCCAGCGGAACCCAGGCGACAAAGCAATCTCGGCGTCACGCTCGCTCAAAAGCGCGGCACAAATCAGATCGTCAAAAGTGCCGTTGAAATTGCCGCGCCTGTAAAGCAACGAATCGGTTCGGCCAATCTCGCGCGAAAGCTCTTTGGTGTAAGGCGCACGCGCTTTGGCAATCGCCGCGGCCATGTCCGCATCTGGCTTGATCGCATCGGCGAACAGCGGGATCAGCTTATAGCGGAAGTCTTTCACCGTGCCATTTTGCACATCGAGGTCAAGGCGCGAGACAAATTTTCCATGGCTGCCCGACGCCACCAGCAACGTGCGGCCCACTTTGATCGCTTCCGGCACCGCATCGTGCGTGTGGCTGGTGAGGATCACATCAATGCCCGAGACGCGTGAGGCAAGCTTGCGGTCGACATCGAAGCCATTGTGAGAGAGGAGAACGACAAGTTGCGCCCCGCCCCGGCGCGCCTTTTCCACATTGGCACGCACATCTTCCTCGTGGATACCGAATGACCATTTCGGCATCATCCAGCGTGGATTGGCAACCGGTGTATAGGGGAAGGCCTGGCCAAGGACGGCGATCTTGATGCCGCCTTTCTCAAACGTTTTCATCGCATCGAACGCGGGCTCATTCCACTCGGTGTCGCGGATGTTAAGCGCCAAGAACGGAAAATCGAGGCCTTGGATCAGCTCTTTCACCCGCGCCTCGCCATAGGTGAATTCCCAATGACCGGTCATGGCGTCTGGTTTAAGCAGCGCCATGCAATCAACCATGTCCTGGCCTTTGCTTCGATTCGAGCCGAGTGAGCCCTGCCAGGTATCGCCGCCATCGAGGAAAAGAACTTTGTCATTGCCGCGCTCGGCGCGAACACGTTTGACCACCGTCGCGAGTCGATCGAGCCCACCGATGCGGCCATATGATTTTGCCAGCGTCCCGAAATCCTGGTCAGTCAGGGCATAAGCCGAAGCCGACTTCTCCGAAATTCCAAAGCGCTTGAGAAAATCCTTGCCTGTGAGATGTGGAGGCTGCCCCCTCGCCTCACCGACACCGAGATTGACCGACGGCTCGCGGAAATAGACCGGCATGAGCTGGCCGTGAATATCGGCAACGTGTAACAGCGTGACATTGCCTACCGTGTCGAACTTGAGCAGCTCGGTCTCACTGAGACGTTGTTGTGCTAGTGCGCGTGTGAATACGCCATCGCCAGCCACGAGCGCCGCAGTGGCAACGCCGACTTGAAGGATTTCACGGCGAGTGATCATCGAATTTCCACGCCATCACCCTTCGATGGCCGCCTGAGGCGGCCGCCTCACGGTAACGGCGGCGTCAGTGCCTGATGCCCGGCACACTGAGCTTCTGCCCTTCGTTCTGTACGGCAAGATATAGCTCGAGATCTCCGTATTCCTTGGCATCGGGCGGCAGTTCGCCAGCGCGAATATTTACCTGACACCACTGGAAGCGCTGCCTGATGTCCCAGATGGCCAATAGGCTGGTGCGCCAGGTGGGGAAGTGGTCGTACTGGCCTTTTGGCTCGCCCAGCCATTGCCCGCGAATCCAATGGTTTGCCGATTTACCGTGGCAATCGGTGCAGGCAAAATTCAGTTGGCCGACCTTACGGTTAGCCAACACCTTGCCGCGTTCTATTGCAGCTTTAGACGCAGCGCTTGTGGTGTCGACATGGATCGGCGTGCCGTTGGCGAGATAGTGCAGAAAGACCGACATGACGCGGTTCTCGTCGGTCTCCATCAGCCAGTCGGCTCCAGTCGTGGCCTTGGCATGGCGCGTCACGAATTCCTCCACGCCCAATACCTTGTTGAGCTGCGGCTCCCATTTGGGCATCGATGCTGCCCAGCTCTTGAGCGATACCTTCGGATCGCTATGGCAAGTGTCACACGAAGCGCCAGCGGCCCCCTTTTGCTTCCAAAGTTCCTGCGCCTTGTCCACCGCCCACATGCCGGGATTTTCAATCGGATCTAGATTTTCCCGCTTCTCTACGGGGGCCGGACGCTTTTCCGGATTATCCACTTCAGTTTTGAACGCTGCCGGAGACTTCAGCGTCTTCAGGAATACAACCATGTCATTGATTTCCTGGTCGTCGAAAACACCATGGCTGCCCCAAGGCGGCATTACCGTCTCCGGATTGTAGACGCGGGCATCATAGATGTAGTTGAAGAGATACTCGTCCTCGCGGCCGGCGTTACCGATTTCCGAAAGATCTGGTCCAACATTGCCCGGAAGATTGGCGCCCCCGGCCCGGCCCATAACATGGCAGGCGAGACACGAACCTCCACGATTGCGATCAGCGACCAGCTCGGCGCCTTTGGCAGCGTCACCGGAAATCGGCCCGGCGAGTTTGCGCGGAGCCGTCGGCGCAGCGAGCGATGTTACATGCGCTAGGGTGCTCCATTTGGATTCGTCGCGTTCGGGCCACCCGGCATAGCGTTTCCAAGGCCGTGCAGCCGCGTCACCCTTCGTATCGAGCGGCGGTTCCTTCTTCTTTACTTGGGCACCAGCATCCGACCCGCTTGCAATGACAAAAGCGCCAACCACAACCAGAACGACGGCTGTGCCGCTCGCCAGAATCCTACCACGCGTCATCGAATCCTCCTCCCCCAACGTATTCTTATTGTGTCGTACCGTGCTTTCTGCACGGAGCGTTGTTAGCTCACGGTGATGTTCTCTTCCGCCGTGGTGACCGTACCGTCGTCGTCCGTCCAGGTGAATTTGAATGTGCCGCTCTCTTCTACCTTGGCATGGAACTGCATGTAGGGATTGGCCGCGACCGCCGATTCGAGGTTCACCGTAAACACCGGCTTGCCGTTAAACTCGCAAGCGAACGTATTGATGATCTTGCGTGGAATTGGCCTGCCATCCTTGTCTTTGCGCTGGCCCAACTCCATGACGTGCGGCAACAGAGTCTTAATTTCGATGATCTCGCCCTTTTTGGCTTCCTTTGGAAGCTTGAGCCGTGGCTTTTCCGCCATGATTCTCTCCTGAATCCTTTTGTTGCCGGATCAGCCGCCGCAGCCGCCGATAGTCACTTTCACGAGTTTCTGGTTGGTGAAGAATTCACCCTTACTGGTTTTTGCAACTGCGACAATATTCTGGGTTGTGGCGAGGCGGATGCGAGTTGACGCTTCCGCTTTGCCCGAGAGTGGAGAGAAATGGAACGTCGCCACACCAGGATTTGGGTTGCCGTCTGCGACGACCAGGATTTCACTGACATAATTGTCAGCCGCCATCGGAGCTTCAACCGACACAGAGAACGGCACGGTGTTACCGTTTTCGGCGATCTCGGGCAGCTCAATCGAGACCTTGCCATTTTCCGCCGTCTTGCCGCCGGTGAATTTGGCAATCTGATCGGCCGCCTCCTTGGCTGCGCCCGACGCAGGCTCGCCCAAGCCGACAAATGTGAGCGCCGCGCCCGAAGCGCCTAGCGCCAAGGCATCGCGACGGGATAGTTGTCGCATAGATACTTCCTCCCGGCTGATCATTTTGGAGCAGAACTAGGCCCCGTCCAGCCGAACATAGCGACGGTCAGCGTGTTGTTCAAATCATATTCATAAAAAAGAATATTCGTTCCGCCAATCAAAACAAACGCCGTCAACTCGGCATCGCTTTCAGATAATCGCGGAAGCTTTTGCTCTCGTAGGCTTTTTCTCGCACGTAACGAAACATGGCGAGGAAATCATCAGGCCGCACATAGCCGGGAGAGCGCGCCACTTCACGTTTGGCGGGAGGCAAGGTCCTCAGCGCGGCAGCTTTTTCTCCGAAAAATTGAAAAGTGGGTGTGAAACGCACGCCATATTTCGTCGCCAAATCCTTTTCGGAAAGCTCGGATCCGTCGAAATCGGTAACCTTGCGCGATCCTATAATGTTAAGTTGGAGCACTTCGAAGTTCGCCTTCACGTAATCTGCTATTCGCGGCTGTGCGAAATTGACGAAATGCGTCTCCTTGCAATAGGGGCAGCCTTTAAGCTCCCACATAATCACAAAGCGCTTACCTTCTTTGTCGGCACTTTCGAGATCGTCGGCAAGGTCAAGAAAGCTCTCTAGAAACCAAGACTGCTTATAGAGCCCGTCATCTGTCAAAATCGGCTGATCCGCACGCGCGCGCGACACCCCGAGTGCAAAAAAAGATGCAGCTGCTACCAGCAGTTCACGCCGTACCATCATGATCAGCTCTCATAAACCACGCGGCCAAGTTCATCTCGTCGGTCGCCGTGGCGACACGTATATTTATAGCCACATAGATGGCGCGTCAAAATTCGGGTGAACGTCGATGCTGTCCTGGGCCGCTCGCGTCGCATGTCTTATCTTCTCTGTACTGGGCAGCCACGGGACTGCCCGCGCCGACGATCTCACCGCCTTTAACGCAGCGGTCGAAACCGCTAGCGCTCATAATCGGGTCGCGATCGGCTACCTGCGCACGGGCAATATCGATCTCGCCTCGCTGGAGATAGATCGGTTGCGTGAGGCCTGGGGTAGAATCACGGAACGTTTTTCAGGCAAGCCGCCCGACGTCTTCGCTGGCAGCGCACTTTACAGCAAGCTGTTTACCGGGGTAAGCGCGCGGCTGGTCGGTGCCGACATCATGCTCAAATCCGGACGCCTCGATGCCACCGGCAACGCTCTCGAAGCCATTCGCGGCGACCTCTATGATCTGCGCAAGGCGGGTGGCGTTACGGTACTTGCTGATTGCGTGCGCGACGCCAACACGTCCATGGCTGCACTCATGGTCTACAATGACCGTGCGCTTGCCTGGGACGATTCCGCGACACGCTCGAAGTCTCGCTAACAAGGCTTCGGCCTACGGCGCCGAGCTTGACCGCTGTGACGGCCTCGCAAGCGAGGCAGTGCGCACAACACCCGAGTTTCGCCGACTGGTCGACGGCGCCAAGGCCAGTTTGTTGCTCATACCGAAGGCAATCGCTGCCCGTGATGCCGATCTCCTTCACCGTCTTCTGATCGAGCTACGTTCGTTCGATAATCTGTTGGCGTTTCGATACGGCTGAGCGCCGAAAGGTCTCAATCAGCGAATGGCCTACAGTCGGTATCAGCTGATCTTTCAATTCATTACGTCGAGATATCCTATTTTTGTGGTATACATTTCAGACGATTCAATGTGTTCCGCCATCCTCTGTTTGCACGAGGAATGAAATTGGTCTGCATGTCGCAATTCATGAAATGTTTTTCTCGCGGCGCGCTAGCCGCCATAACGTTTATTGTCCTGGCACTCACAAACGCAGGAGCGGCGGAACTTATAATGTTTGAACAAGCGGGCTGCACTTGGTGCGAAACATTCGACCGCGAAATTGCGCCGACCTACCCGAAAACAGCCGAAGGCCAGCGAGCACCCCTCCGACGGATAAATATCGATCAACCTTTGCCGCCGGACCTGGCCTTCATTGAAGTGGAGAGGCTCGCGCCGCTGTTTGTGCTAGTTGATAGAGGCAAAGAAATTGGGCGCATCCGCGGTTATCCTGGCGAGGATAATTTCTGGGGAATGCTCGGAGTCCTGATTAATAAACTGGACGCAATCGGAACGGGTGGAGAACGCGCGCAGCTGTTGGAAAAATCGTTGCGCGCAGCCAGTTGATCGTCTGTATTCAAGCTACGCTGGAACGCGATTGTTGGTGTACTTATGGAATTGCATCACTTAGAAGGCCGCACTCGTTCAAACGAACTCGACCGGATGGTCGATAACGCCAAACGCGCGAGTAATTTTCTAAAAGCGCTGGCGCATGAAAGCCGGCTGATGATCCTGTGCATTCTCGCCGAAGGTGAGAAATCCGTAAGCGAACTGGAAGATCTACTCAGCCTACGGCAGCCAACAGTATCGCAACAACTTGCTCGCCTCCGAGCCGACGGACTTGTGTCGACACGGCGCGACGGCAAGGCAATATACTACAAGTTGGCAAGCGAAGAGGCGCGCATCGTTATCGGTGCGATCTATGACGTATTCTGCCGAAAGATTCGCAAACGTTAGCGAGACCGCTCCCTTGGTCGCACTTATGGTGATGACAGGAATTCTTCGGTTTTACCTGTTATCCAATAGGCTACCAAACCAATCCATTCGTAAGCGGCGGAATCGAGTCGCGCCAAGCCATCGGCAAGGGCCTTGGACAGCGCCAAATTGCCTTGCCGATCAGTATGCCAGCCGACTGGATAAGGCTCGATCGGAAATCCGACCCTCCGGAAGCAGCCAACTGCGCGTGTCATGTGCTGCGCAGACGTTACCAGGAGCCATCGCTCGCCTAACTTGGGCTTTACGAGATCCTTCGTAAAAGCGGCATTCTCGACGGTATTGCGGGACCGCGATTCCAATATCACGCGCTCGCGCGGAATGCCGAAGCTGTCAAGCAGCGGGTAAACGAATTCCGTTTCCGGCGGTTGGTTACCGAGCAAGCTCGCATCACCACCTGTATACACAATGCGCGCGTTAGGATACGCGCGCGCAAGCTTCGCTATGGCGATGATGCGCCCGCCATCGCCGCCGACGACCGGCTCGCCGTAGTCGTGTGAAAGACGGGGTGAAATTTCTCCTCCCAGGACGATGATTCCGTCCGGTGCGCCACGGCTTCCGTCCCACGGTGGGAAGCGGCTTTCGAGGGAGCGAGTGAGCAGGCTTCCAACAGGTAGAAAGCCTGCGGCCACGAGCAAAATAAGGCCCAACACCGCCATGCAAACCCCGACACGTCTCCAGCGCGTCACCATCAGCGCCACGCCTGCAAGCCCGAACGCGATTAGAAGATTGGACGGTAACAGCAGGAAGGCGACACTCTTCGAGAGGAGGAAGAACATCAGCGCGATTTCTTCCAGCTCTCGTAACGTTTCTTGTTGTCTTCGTTAGGCGGATAAAGGCCGGGCAGCTTGCCCCCCTTCTCGACTTCCTGTACCAGCCAGCTTTCCAGAAGCTCGTGCTCCGCCCCTTCGTTGGCGACAAAATCTGCCAAATCCTTCGGGATCACCACAGCGCCATCGTCGTCCGCAACGAGAATGTCATCTGGGAAAATTGCGCACCCGCCGCATCCGATCGGCTCATTCCATCCGACGAAGGTCAGCTGGTTGACCGAGGCCGGTGCGGCCACACCCGCACACCAAACCGGAAGGCCTGTCGCGAGCACACCGTGTTTATCGCGCATCACTCCGTCAGTGATCAACGCAGTAACGCCACGCTTAACCATGCGCATGCACAAAATGTCGCCGAATATTCCGGCGCCGGTCACGCCCATGGCGTCAGCAACCACGACGCAATTTTCCGGCATGGCTTCAATCGCGCTGCGGGTTGATATCGGCTTTGACCAGCTCTCAGGTGTCGCGAGATCTTCGCGAACAGGAACGAAGCGCAAGGTGAAAGCCGGACCGACCACTCGTTTACCGGAAAAACCGAACGGCATTGCGCCCCCCATCCAGGAACGGCGAATGCCCTTCTTCAGCAGCATTGTGGTGATGGTGCCGGTGGTGACATTACGCAGGATCTCGACAGGTGAACCCATGACCAAACCTCATGCGGCCGTTAGCCCAAGTCGGTCGTCACGGCGGCGCAAATACGCGACGAAAGGCACCGCGAGCAGCACCATCCACAACTTCCCGACGATCTGCCCAAGCAGGAACTCGAGCGAACCGAAAGCTAGCCAGAGAAATACAATCGAGTCGACTATTAACCCGGCGATACTCGAAGCCACAACCGCGGCTACCAATCTACGGCGGGCCAGCGGTGTATAGACCGCAAAGTCGGCAAATTCCGAGAGAAAGAATGCGGTCGCAGAGGCCAACACCAACGAGGGTGGCGCAAGGCCTGCCGAGATAGCCGCACCGGCGGCAATCGCGCCAAGGCCGAACTCAACGCCTAGCCTGCGTTGGACCAAATCACGCAGCACCAGTGCCGCACCGACCATCAGCACGCCTGAGGGTGCCATGATCCCGGGCGCCACTGGCACCAGACAGGGACCGTTAGCAACGCACACGGTTCCCATATGCCCGATCATCCAGTTGGCGGCGGGAATCGTCAGGCAAAACAGCACAAGAAAAATAGTGCCTTCAACGTTCTTTCGTTTGTCGGTGTTATTCATTTTTTCCTTCGGCTCGCGAATTTCGCAAAACCTTGTGCTCGCAACTCACAGGCAGGGCAAGTACCGCAGCCGTAACCCCATTCGTGACGTTTCGAGCGATCACCCAGGTAGCAGCTATGGCTGTCCTCGATGACCAGATCAAGGAATGCTTTGCCCCCGATTTTCTCCGCCATTCCGAAAGTGTCGGCTTTATCGACCCACATCAGCGGGGTGTGAATGGTGACGCGCTTTTCCAGACCGAGGGATAGCGCGACTTGCATGGCCTTGACGGTATCGTCGCGACAGTCGGGGTAGCCGGAATAGTCTGTCTCACACATGCCAGCGACCATGTGGCGGATACCGCGCCGATAGGCCAACGCTCCAGCAAAACAAAAAAAGATCAGATTGCGGCCGGGCACAAAGGTGGTCGGCAAACCACTGCCAGCGAACTCTATGGCAGTTTCGCGGGTGAGCGCCGTGTCGGAAATCGCACCAAGCGTGTCGAGCTTGTGCAGATGGTCATCGCCAAGGCGCGCCTTCCAGTTGCTGTTCAAGGCCGCCATTCGTTCGCGCAGCCGCGCGCGCGCATTGAGTTCGATCCCGTGCCGCTGGCCGTAATCGAACCCGATTGTTTCCACGCGGGCGAACCTTTCAAGCGCCCACGCGAGGCAAACGGTCGAATCCTGGCCGCCGGAGAAAAGAACAAGAGCCATATCGGTTGCAAGGGTCACTGGCGGAGCACCGCTCTCAATCCCACTTCGGCGACCATGTCCAATCGACGATCCGTCCCCCGCGGCGCGCAAGCCCGGCGATCTCGCGCATCTCAGCGTCGCTCAATTCGAAATCGAACAACGCAAAATTTTCTTCGAGCCGCTCTCTCTTGCTGGTACGCGGGATCACCACGATACCTTGCTGGATCAGCCAGCGCAGACAAACTTGCGCAGCGCTCTTGCCGTGAGCCTTGCCGATCTTTTCCAGCAGCTTGTCGCCCGTGGCGCCGCCGCGCGCAATTGGGCTATACGCGACAACCGCCATTCCAACCATGCGGCAGGCCGCGACCACCTTGTCCTGATTTAGAAAGGGATGGCATTCGATCTGATTGCAGATGAGCGGCTCAGTTGAAATCCTGTTAGCTTCCTCAAGCAAGGCCACGGTGAAATTCGAAACTCCAATCTGCCGCGTGTAGCCCTCGCGCTTCATCTTGGCCATCGCGCCGAGTGTCTCGGCAAGAGGGACGCGTGGATTCGGCCAGTGGATCAACAACAGGTCAATCACGTCAAGTTGTAGCCTCGCCAAACTTTCTTTCACGGACCGCTCGAGATCATGTGGCGCAAGCAGCGTCGGCTGCACTTTCGTCGTGACCGTGACTTCTGAACGAAGGCCGGACGCGCGCACGCCCTCCCCTACCTCGCGCTCATTGTCGTACATCTGGGCGGTATCGATGTGGCGATACCCAAAGCGGATTGCTTGTTCGGTCAGCCGCGCGCAATCGCGTCCCCGCAGCGACCATGTGCCGAGGCCGACAATAGGGATCTTGAAGCCTTTGACCTCAACCGTTTGCATCGCCCTTTATCTGCCTTCCGCGTCGTTGGCGAAGCCCAGGAGAAACAGCGCCTGTCGCCCCGTTTCGCGGGTCAGGCACGCCGCCACCATGGGGTAGGCCATGGTGCCGTCGAAATAGTCATAAATAAAGCCGCAGGTCTTGTCGCGTGACGCAATCCAAGCCCGCTGCATCTCGCGCATTTTGCTCTGCTGGTTGACGTCGAGTCTCTCACGCAGACGACGGAAACTGTCGTTGAGGATGTTGTCCCACACTGACTTTTCGCGATCGTAACAGGCGATCACCTCCGACGAGGGCATCGAGCCCTCGTCTTTTACGCAAGCCTCCGACACAACACCGATACAATTTTCCCAGGCCCAATTCCGGCCCGTCTTGGTTTTGATGCATTTTTGTATCGCCGCGGAGTCGCGCGCATCCGGCTTGTCGCCCTCGGCGGCCGCTGGCAACATCATCAGCATCGTAATGACCAGTGCGGCGCTCGCTCTCACGGCACGTCCCATTTCGGCGCGTGCGGCGGATTCACTACCCGAATATTGGCTGCATTCAGCTTCCTGAGCTCCGCCATCTCGGCATCCGAAAGCTTGAAGTCGAACACATCGATATTTTGCTTCAGGTGTTCGGGCGTAGCCGTGCGCGGAATAGAGCAAACACCCATCTGTACCAGATAGCGCAGTGAGACCTGCGCCGCGCTCTTGCCGTGCGCTTTTCCGATGCGCTCGAGGGCATCCGCGCCCGGAACCTTGCCGCGCGCGATTGGACAATATGCGACAACAGCCATTCCGTGCTTTTTGCAAGCGGCGGCCACCTTGTCCTGATTGATGAAGGGATGCATTTCGATTTGATTGCAGACAAGCGGCTCCGACGTCACGGCCCAGGCCTCGTCCAGCATGGTGGTGGTGAAATTTGCAACGCCGATATGCTTCGTCTTGCCTTCCTTCTTTGCCCTGCAAAGCGCGCCGACCGAAAGTTTGAACGGAACGTCCGGGTTATTCCAGTGGATCAACAGCAAATCGACATAGGGTAACCTTAGATTGGCGAGGCTCTGCTCGACCACCTTCGCGAATGCATCTGGCATCAGGTCGCCTTGGCGCACCTTGGTGCATACGAACACGTCCTCGCGCTTGACGCCCGATTGGCGCAAGCCTTCGCCGTTCTCTTTCTCATTGCCATAGAAAGCTGCGGTGTCGAGGTGGCGATAACCGACCTGCAACGCCGTCTTGACCGCCTGTACGCAGACATCGTCTTTCAATGTCATGGTGCCCAGACCAATGGTCGGAATTCTGGCGCCATGAGCTTCAACTACTTGCATCGCAATCTCCTTGAACGGTGTTTTTTGAAACAGGCCGGCGGCGGGTTGCGAAGAATGCCCCGTCGCCAGGGCGCTGCCAACCGGGGTTCCAGGATTGCGGCGTAGTGCTGGTAATTGGTGCGACGAAAGATCACGTAAATTTTTTGTTGGTACAAAGTGTGCGCAATACCATAAGCTACGGGCTTTTCGCCCGGTTCTTACATTGGAATAATTAAAGAGTACAAGAAAGTTATTGCATCAATGGCGTTTAATGCTTTTGTGAGGACCATTCTTTATCGTGAGGATACAATGCGCGCTGGTCTTGTCGCTATTGGCATAGCCGCCCTATTGGCAGCGGGGGCTGCGGTGGCGCGGGCTGATGACTATGTTCTTACTATCAAAGATCATCGTTTCACCCCGGCCGAGATCAAAGTGCCGGCCAACCAGCGCGTGATGATAACGATCGTCAATGACGATGTAACACCAGAAGAGTTCGACAGTAGCGCCTTGAAGGTGGAAAAAGTGGTGGCCGGCAAGTCAAAGGGCGTGGTGCGCATCGGCCCGCTCAACCCCGGCCGTTACACCTTCATCGGCGAATATCACGAAGCCACCGCCAAAGGCGTTGTTATCGCGGAATAAACTATGCTCGGTGCATTGATCATCGTCTTTCGTGAAGTTATCGAGGCCGGCCTTATCGTCGGTATCGTGATGGCAGCAACGCGCGGCGTCGTAGGACGCGGCCGCTGGGTCACGATCGGTATCGGCGGCGGTGTGCTCGGCGCCGGCATTGTCGCGATGTTTGCCGGCGTCATCTCGGATGCGTTCCAGGGCGCCGGCCAAGAACTTTTCAATGCCAGTGTACTCGGCATCGCCGTCATCATGCTGATGTGGCACAACGCCTGGATGGCGCGGCACGGTCGCGAGATCGCGGACGAAATGCGCCGGGTCGGCGCTGCAGTAAGTGAAGGCGCCAGGCCACTTACCGCACTTGCGGTCGTTGTTGGACTTGCCGTGTTACGCGAAGGATCCGAAGTGGTGCTGTTTCTTTATGGCATCATGGCTTCCGGCACCTCGGGCTCGGCGCTGATGGTTGGTGGCGTGCTCGGCATAATTGCCGGTGCAGCGTTCACCGCACTGACCTATTTCGGTCTGCTGGCGATCCCAAGCCGATATATCTTTTCGGTGACAAGCTGGTTGATTGCCCTGCTTGCTGCCGGCATGGCGGCGCAAGCAGTGCAGTTTCTCAACAATGCAGGCATGGTGGTGGCGCTCGACCGCACTGTCTGGGATACATCATGGCTGCTGTCGGATGGAAGTATCTTCGGCCGCCTGATGCACGCGCTGATCGGCTATACTGAAAGGCCGACCGAGATGCAGCTCGTGGTTTACATCAGCACGCTTTTCGCGATGTTTCTGCTGATGCGGATCGCGCGCTATTCGCCTCGCCAACGCCTTCCGGCCGCCGCTGAATAATTGATCAGCGCCGCCGGCCGCCCAGTGTTGCGAAGGCCACATCCGGCGCCTGATCGATCAATTTGAGCAAGGCGCGCGCGGGTCCGCGGGGATGACGTTTGCCCTGCTCCCAATTGCGCACGGTCTCGATAGGCACTTCGATTTTTTCGGCGAACGCGGCCTGCGTCAGGCCGCAGCGCGCCCGTACCTGACGTACGAATTGTGCCGGATCGCTGTGATCGACGGTTTTCTCGCTGCCGTCGGGTAGAACTTCCACGATCCGCCCATCGGCTTTCAGCCGCACCCGCATCATGGCCGCAATCCCCGTCGCTGTTGGTGTCGGCCAATGCACTACCTGATTCGTGGTGGCAAAAAGTTAATACAGGCAATTGCGGCTATGCTGGCCGAGATTTTGGCCCGAAATACCGGACGGGTTGACGCGCCGACCCAAAGAGCGCCGATCCAAACCGACGCGCCAACGTCACTGCAAGGTCATTGATCGGGCAAAACAAGATAGCGAAAAATATCGCAACCGGGACGGTCGCAATGCCAACGATCCACCGTTGAGCTGACGGCTCAAGAGCGAATGAAGCAAGAACGTCCAATCCGCGGACGGAGAATGAGTAGATGACAGCGGCCTGCACTAAATAGAGCGGAAAGGAAATCCAGCCAAGAAAATCGCCCAGCCGATTCTCGAACAACCGCCTGGCAGGCGCAAACAGTGCGATGCCAGCGGTAAAGCAGACCGGGGCAGCCACATACATCAGATGGGGCCCGGTCTTTGGCAACGTGATCAAAACTAATCCGGCGACGCATAACATAGCTCCGCCCAGATCGCGGGATTTCGAGCTCTCAATTTGGCGGAACAGATCCGCAATGAGAATGCCCGCCACGAACAGCGCAAAAAAGGGTCCGTAGACTGCAAGGGCTATGAACAAACCACCGAGAGCCCAGGTACGCAGACGCCATGATCGCAAAACTGCGAGAACGGCGAACACCATGAATGAGCCGAGAAATTCATAAAACATGGTCCATAGCGGTGGATCGTAATTTTCCGCGTTGGAATACGACACGAATGCTTTGAGAAGTGAGAACTCCAGCAACCCTTTGATCGTCGGCGTGAATGTCGCAAACACATCGAGCGGGCTGGGCCGCTGTGACGCCGGGGGAATGATGTTGAGCACCAACAGCACATAAGTAATGGCACAGATCGCAAAGATCGGAATCGCCAATCTCAGATACCGGCCAGCCGCCATCCGAGCCAACCCTCTTTCATCGCCGGTCTGCAGATAGTTGATCGACAGCGAAAACCCGGAGATCACGAAGAAGAGACAGACGGCGAATGTGCCGTTCATAAAAAACACGTTGCTCCAAAATATCCGATCCGCCATAAAACTATTGGCCGGCAAACCATCGACGAAGATGTGGTGAAATAGGACGACAACCGCCGCCCAGCCACGCAGACCGTCGAGGAACCGGAAACGCGTCGGGCGGTGGTCGGCAGGCATTAACCGGTCATCCGGCGTTTGGAAAATACGCGTACGAGTCGAAATGCTGCGGAACACGGTATCTTGCAAGACACACGTGACACACGCCCCAGCATACTGATGCTGTCTTAATAGGAAGCTTCGGCAGTCGATTCAAAATCGCGCTGGAATTAATTAATAATCCTTAAGAAACGCCGGCACTTATCTTGTCTTCTCAAAAATCTCCCGTCCGATCAGCATGCGGCGAATTTCACTCGTCCCCGCACCAATTTCGTAGAGCTTGGCGTCGCGTAGCAGGCGCCCGGTCGGAAAGTCGTTAATATAGCCATTCCCGCCCAGGCACTGTATCGCTTCCAATGCCATCCATGTCGCACGTTCGGAGGCATAAAGAATCGCACCGGCGGCATCCTCGCGCGTGGTGCGGCCTTCGTCACAAGCGCGTGCAACGGTGTATACGTATGCCTTCGCTGCATTCATCGTCACATACATGTCAGCGAGCTTGGCTTGCACAAGCTGAAAACGCCCGATCGGCTGACCGAATTGCTGGCGTTCGTGCACATAAGGGATCACCACGTCCATGCATGCCTGCATAAGGCCCAAGGGGCCCGCCGCCAGCACAACGCGTTCATAGTCAAGGCCGGACATCAGCACGTTGACACCGTTTCCGACCGCACCGAGCACATTCTCCTCGGGTACTTCGCAGTCCGTGAATACCAATTCGCTGGTGTCGGACCCGCGCATGCCGAGCTTGTCGAGCTTCTGTGCCGGCGCAAAGCCCTTGAAGCCCTTTTCGACGATGAATGCGGTGATGCCCCGCGCCCCAGCGGTGCGATCGGTCTTGGCGTAGATCACCAGCGTGTCGGCAACCGGACCATTGGTGATCCACATTTTGGAACCGTTGAGGATATAGTGATCACCCTTCCTGTCGGCACGTGTACGCATCGACACCACGTCGGAACCCGCGCCCGGCTCCGACATCGCCAAAGCACCGACGTGCTCCCCGGAAACCAGCTTGGGTAGATATTTACGTTTTTGCTCATCGCTGCCATTGCGGCGGAGCTGATTGACGCAGAGGTTGGAATGCGCGCCATAGGACAGGCCAACTGCCCCGCTTGCGCGCGAGACTTCCTCCATCGCAATGCAATGCTCGAGATAACCGAGCCCGGAGCCGCCATATTCCTCTTCGACAGTAATACCGTGCAACCCGAGCGCACCCATCTCGGGCCACAGATCGCGCGGAAACACATTATCGCGATCAATTGCGTCAGCGCGCGGTGCGATACGATCCTGCGCGAACCCGCTTACGGACTTGCGCAACATGTCGACGTCGGCCCCGAGACCGAAATCGAACCCCGACCAGGCATTAGGAATCATGCGCCGCCCTCCGCTCGCACGCGACTCTATAATCTGAAAGTCACGCTGTCAGCGCCTCGCCAGACGCTGACAAAGGCTTGCCGCCCTGTTTAGCCTGCGCCAGGAGCTTGTCGATGGCCTTGGCCGGCGCTGGCTTGGCGAACAAGAAACCCTGCATCTCGTCACAGCCGGCCAGCCGTAACAAGACCCGTTGGTGCTCGGTTTCCACCCCCTCCACCAGTACCGACAGGCCTAGCGCGCGCCCAAGTGCCACGATTGCCTGGATAATCACACCGCCATTGGCGGAGCGGCCGAGCGCGGCAACGAAGCTCTTGTCGATTTTTAGTTTGTCGAGTGGGAAGCGTTGGAGATAACCGAGATTGGAATAGCCGGAGCCGAAATCGTCGAGCGCGACACGCACGCCCAGAGCATGCAGGTCCTTGATGCGCGTTACCATCTCGGACGGGTTGTCGATAAGAACGCCTTCAGTAATTTCCAAAACCAACCGTGAGGGCGCGACCGCACTTTCGGCCAGCGCCGAGCGGACCATCTCGACGATGGTGCGGTCGCGTACCTGCAACGGCGACAGGTTCACTGCAACGTAGAGGTCATCAGGCCAGCGTTTGGCTTCCTGCAAAGCGCGTTGCAGCACAAAAGCCCCAATCGTATCCATCAGACCCATCTGCTCGGCGACAGGAATGAAGGTCGCCGGCGGAATTTCTCCGCGGGTCGCGTGGGTCCAGCGCAGCAGGGCTTCGACACCGACCATGCGTCCCCCATGAGACGCCACAATCGGCTGATAATATAGTTCCAATTCATTTGCACTGAGCGCGCGCGGCAATTCACGGTGGATGAATTTCTGATCAGTCGATACCGTATCGATTGAAAGGTCGAACATAACGATCGCACCCACCCCTCTTTTGGCTGCTGCCCGTAGTGCAAGGTCGGCGCGGCGCGTTAATTCACCCCGAGTGGTGGCGTGGCGCGGCGCCTGCGCAAAACCTGCGTGCGCGGTCACACGCACGACCGTATCGATCCAGTGCGGGCGCGCGATCGACTCAAGGACCGAACTGATAAGTGCCTCAACATTGATATCCGGGCTCGCCGTCAGTGTGACCGCAAATTCATCTTTGGCGATTCGACCGCACATCGCATCAGGAGGTAGCGCTTCCTTCAACCGCGTGGCGACGGCAACGACGAGCTCGTCGCCGCCCAGGACACCGTATTGTGCGGTGACGTCGTCCATGCCGTCGAGCTCTATGAGCATAAAGGTCGTGCAATCGTTCTCGGTTCGCTCCGCAAGAGCCAGATCCAGCAATTCAAGGGTCTTGGCGTGGTTCGGCAAACCGGTAAGTTTGTCCTCGTCAGCTGCGCGTGCCGCTTGCACTTCCCTCACTGCCAGCTCCCGCCGCGCGCGCTTGAGTTGCCACAGTGATAAAGTGGCAAAACCGAAAAGCACCACATCGATGCCGGCGCCGACAGACGCCAGCTGGTTCATAGCTCGCACCATGGGACGAGCTTTATTCCAGACGAAAAATCCCGCGATGCGGCCGTCGGCAGTCACGACCGGCTGCATCTCGTGATCGGATGTGGTCGGCTCACTCTGGAATTTGATGTTTTCCGCACCCACTATCTGCTCGGCCGTGCGCATCAGCCGTGGGTCAATTTCGCCCGACTTCGTGAGAGGCGCGCGAAATTCGGAGACGGCGTTGCGCAAGGCTGCGTGCTGATCAAACAACAGCCTCTCGTCGCTTTGACGCGCCAGCCGGTAGCCGAAACCTGTTCCAAGCAGCGTCGTCGCGACTGCGAGAATGGCGAATGCGACGATCAAGCGAGAAACAGCGAGCATCCGTTGTGTGGGTGCGGGCGAGTCGCCAAGGCCAGCCTGCGAAGTTGGGCCACGTTTTCGCCGCGCCCGAGCCAGCAGCCATCGGCCGGGGTTTAAGCCCGCTGCTCCAGTATTGAGCTCCTGCACCGGGATACTCCCAGCCTACACTGCGGCGTGGGATACAGGGTTACGGACCGGGCTTTAAACGTTGGTCAGCAAATAGGGTGAATAAGTCGTAACCGCGCAGGCAATGACCTCAACGGAGTCCAAACCAGAGGGTAGCAATGCTCAGAAATGAGAAAAAACCCACCACATCGGTCACCGTCGTAACGAACGGGCTCGAAGCCACCGCGGGATCGACCTTGAGCCGGTGCAGGGCCAGTGGAATGAGAATTCCGCCGAGTGCGGCTGCAATCAGATTGCAGATCATCGCAAGCCCGATCACGAAACCGAGGCCTGGCACCTTGAACCAGACATAAGCGGCCACACCTGTGATGACAGCAAAAGCGATGCCGTTGAGCAGACCGACCAACAGTTCGCGCGTGATCACCCGCCAGGCATTGGCATCGCTCAAGGCGCGCGTCGCAAGCGCGCGTACCGCAACTGTCATGGTCTGCGTGGTCGCATTGCCGCCCTGGCTCGCCACAATTGGCGCCAATACCGCCAGCGCAACCATTTTTTCCAACTGACCCTCAAACAGACCCAGCACGGAGGAGGCCAGAAAGGCCGTCGCGAGATTAACCAGCAGCCAGTTGAAGCGGCCGCGCGCAATGGTCCATACCGAGTCAGACAATTCTTCGTCGTGCGTGATCCCGCCCAGGGCGTGAATGTCTTCTTCCGCCTCCTCCGCAATCACATCGGCAACGTCATCAAAAGTAATGACGCCGACCAGGCGATCGTCGGTATCGACTACGGGCGCCGTCACCCAGTTGTAGCGCTGAAACAGGCGCGCGACTTCCTCCTGGTCCTGCGCGGCGCTCACACGAGGGCGTTCTTTTTCCATCAGGTTTGAAATCGGCACCGGTCGCTTGCTGCGCAGCAATCGATCAAGCGGTACGGCTCCGAGAAAGTGACCGCCTTCATCCACGACATAGAGCTCGTAGAATTGCTCCGGCAGTTCCGTTGTTTCGCGCATATAGTCTATCGCTTGACCGACAGTCCAATGCGGCGCCACAGCAATAAATTCCGTCTGCATTCGCCTGCCGGCTGAATCGGCGGGGTAGTCGAGACTGCGTGCAAGCGCGACGCGGTTGAGCTGCGGCAACTGCTCGAGGATTTCGGCCTGCTCGTCCTTCGGCAGATCTTCGAGGATCGCTACCGCGTCGTCGGATTCCAGTTCGCTTACGCCTTTTGCAACGGCTTGGCGCGGCAACTCGTCGAGGATTTCGTCGCGTACCGCGTCGTCCACTTCAGTGAGTGCGGTAAAGTCGAAATCGATGCCGAGCAATTCGACAAGTCGCGGCCGCTGGTCCGGCGGCAACGCCTGGATTAGTGCCCCCATGTCGGCTTCGTGCAGATCGCCGACCAGCGCGCGCAGACCGGAGGCATCTACGGCCTCGATCCTGCGCGCAACGCTTTTAACGAAGGTCTTGCGAATGGAGCCATCTTTGTTGCGCGGCAGTTGCGCAGCCTCAGCGGCGTTCGTTTGTTCTTGGTCGAGCATGTCGAAACCTGCCGGCACGATACTGAAAGCGCGACGCTTGTACGCCCTAGCCCACGCTTCGGGCAACGATTAACTCGTAATAATGCGAGCTTGCCGGTCGAGCTCTGTTGCGGCATTGGATGACTATGACGCGTATATTCTTTATCGCAATTGCCATAGCCGCGGCTCCCTTGACGGCGGCAGCCGCGCCATGCCCCGGCAATGCGGACGCGCTCGGGACCGAGCGGGTGATTGAGGTCGATGCCAAAAGCACACCGCGGGTCGGCCGCAAGCAATTTCCTGCAACGCTGCCGCTGCGCGCCAAGGAGCTGGTCCTCACCTTCGACGACGGCCCTTGGCCAGGCACTACGCCGAAGATCCTGGATGCGCTTAAGGATGAATGCGTGCGCGCGACGTTCTTCCTGCTGGGGAGAAACGCGGCGGCACATCCGCAATTTGCACGGCGTGCCCTCGCCGAAGGCCACAGCGTGGGTCACCACAGCTATTCACATCCCCTGCTCGACCGCATGCCAATTGCCAAGGCCGAAGCCGAGATCGATCGCGGCATCGCTGCTGACGAACTCGCGCTCTACGGCGCGCAACGCACGACGCCGACAACGCCATTTTTCCGCTTTCCGGGCTTCGCCTCGAACCGCACCCTCCTCGACCGCATGAACGAACGCGGCCTTGTGGTGTTCGGTGCCGATGTCTGGGCGAGCGACTGGGTGGCGATGACGCCGGATCAGGAACTACGTCTGATCCTGTCCCGGATCGAACAGGCCGGCCGCGGCATCGTGCTGTTTCACGACACCAAGGCGCAGACAGCCCGGATGCTGCCGGCGTTCCTGCGGGAGCTCAAAATGCGAGGCTACAGCATTGCGCACGTGATTCCGGCGCGAAGCCGCGGTGCATCGCAGTAAAAGCGTCGCATTTTTGCCGCACCTCGAGAAAAATCATTGGAAAACAAGGCTGTCCCGCGTTCACAAAGCGCAATCATCCATTATTAATGTCACCGAACATATTGTCGGGTGCCTCCAGTCGGAGGTGGGCGGCGCGGGCGAGTCGGGGGCCTAATGCGCGGTGTAGTGAGCGTCGTGTTCGTTGTTCTTTGGTTGGCCGCCAGCATTGCCGCGGCCGCGGCCGAGCCGTGTCCCGGCAACCCGGATGCGCTCGGTACCAGCCGCGTTCTGACAATCAGCCCGAGCGATTTTAGCCGCATCGGCAGCATGCAATACGCCAAAACACTGCCGCTCAATGATCATGAAGTGGTGATAACCTTCGACGATGGGCCGATACCGCCCTACTCCAACATCATTCTCGATACGCTGGCGTCGCAATGCGTGAAGGTCACCTATTTTCTGGTCGGCGAAATGGCGCAGGCTTATCCGTCGATCGTCCGGCACATCTACAATGCCGGCCACACCATTGGTACGCATAGCCAAAACCACCCCTACGCCTTCCAGCGCCTGAAGATGCCAGGCGTCGAGCGGCAAGTAGACGCCGGCATTGCTTCGGTCGACGCCGCACTCGGCGACCCGAAGGCACTTTCGCCATTTTTCCGAATTCCAGGTCTGGGCCGGACGAGCGCGATTGATGATTACCTGGCCTCGAAGTCACTGGTGACTTGGAGTGCGGACGTGGTGGCCGACGACTGGAAGCACATTGGTGCCGGCGAGATTGTGCGGCGCGCGATGCGACGGCTCGAAGAAAAGGGCCGTGGCATTCTCTTGCTACACGACATTCACCCGGCGACGGTCCTGGCGCTGCCGACCCTGCTCAAGGAACTCAAGGACCATGGCTACCACGTCGTGCAGGTGGTAGCGGCCGGGGAGCGGCCGGAGTCTTTGCCTGAACTGGTAGCGTCTGCGGACGGCAACAAGGAGGCATGGCCGCGCGTTCTGCAAACGAAGGCCACGCACGAACCGCCGGCAAAGACGACGTTGCACCATCGCGTCAAGAAGCTCATCACGGGCAAGCGCCGGCGGCCCACTGTTGCGAGCCTGCATGAGCCCGACTACGGCGCCTATACGCCAGACTGGCGCCAAAGCCAGTTCTAGGTTCTGCCGACGCCACCGCCCGGTGCATCGACGAAATCACAGGCGGTTGATTTTGGCGATGCGCCGAGTCACCTCCGCCGGTGTTTCATTGTCGGCCTTAGCCTTAAGCGCCAGTGCCTTTCGGGCGGCCGGCCGCTCGAGACAGCGCGTGAGCCAGGCATTGAGGTTCGGCATTGCGGAAAGGTCCATGTCGATAGCGCGGCTAATGACCGCGGCGACATTGAGATCGGCGACCGTGAAGTCGCTGCCGAGCAGATATTGTTGCTTGGCCACTGCCGCGTCGAGGACCTTGAACGGCGCCACCAGTACCTTCAGGGCCTCGTCGCGCTTGATCGCATCACGCTCGGCCGGCGGCAGGCGAACGGCGTGCAGCGACCAGATGTTGACGCCACGGTCGACCTCGGTGACGGCCCACAGGCTCCATTGCCACGCGGTCGCCTCACCTTCCAGCGTGCCGGGATAGAGTTTGCCGTTGGAGTGCTTCTTGGCGAGGTAGAGCGTGATCGCAAGCGACTCGAACAGCACGAAACCATCGTCCACGATGAAAGGCAGGCGTCCATTCGGATTGATAGCGAGAAACTCCGGCGCGCGGGCACCGGCAGCGCCGATCTCGATTGGCAGGTGCTCGTAGTCGAGCCCGAGCTCATTCGCCATCCAGAGCGCTCGGAACGCGCGGGTGCGGGCGATACCGTAAATGCGCAGGCCGGACAAGCGGTCTCCCAAGTTTGCAGCGGAGCATAGCGACCCCGGCGCTGGTCGAATAGCATCAGCGTTGGTAGGCACTATGTCTGTTTCTGGCACAAAGCGGATATGACCGTGCCCGTGTTTGTCCGCCATTGGCGTGACAGCGGACATTGGTCGGCCGCGCCAGACTGGCTAAAGTATAAGCCTATTGGGCTTTCCGGGAGACGCCGCAATGAAAATCGATGGAGCTTGCCACTGTGGCCTTATCGCATACGAGGCAGAGGTCGATCCAGAAATGACCGGGATCTGCCATTGTACCGACTGCCAGACTCTGTCGGGCTCGGCATTTCGCACCGTCGTGTCCTCGCAGCGAGGTTCTTTTAAGCTTCGATCAGGTGAACCGAAAATATACGTCAAAACAGCTGAAAGCGGCACCAAACGGCAACAGGCGTTTTGTCCAAATTGTGGAACGCCAATCTATTCTACGACGGTCGAGGACGGGCCAAAGGTTCACACAATTCGTGTAGGCACCCTCCATCAGCGCAACGAATTGGTGCCCAAACTGCAGTACTGGTTTCGCTCGGCCCAACGTTGGACCAATGATCTCGGCTCCATACCGAAGACTGAAAAGCAACGCTAATTCGACGACAATGATGACCGAGCGAAATGTATCCGCCATTGGCACAAAGTGGACATTCGGTTGGTGCGAGCCAAGTCCGCTTTCGGGGAACAAGCGTCCGTTTTGGGTGTAAATTGCATGCCCTGCACTGCGATGTGAGAGAAGACGGTGAATGAAGACCGGATCATTCGAGCGGCTTTGGATCGCCACTGGGCAGCTTCAGACGCGAATGATTTCGAGGCAGAGCACGAGATTTACCACGACGATGCAGTGCTTGAGTACCCGCAGTCCGGGGAACGGATCCACGGTCGGCGCAATATTCAAGCGTCTCGTTTTGCACAGCCGAACAAGAAGCGCTTTATGGTGCGGCGCGTACTCGGTGCTGCCGACCTTTGGGTCACTGAATTCGTCCTTACATACGACGGCTTGCCGTCTTACACGGTGAGCATCATGGAGTTCAGAGACAGGAAGGTTGCCCGTGAGACCCAGTACTTCGGCGATCCCTTCGAGCCGGGGGCCTCGCGCGCTCAATGGGTCGAGCGGATACGCTGAAATGTTCGCTATGAAATTGAGGCCACCAAGGTACGTGGCTTCCGCGAATTCGATTGCCTCGCAGCCGCCGGACACGACCAGGCGTCCGGCGAATGTCCCTTGTTGGGGGTAAAGCGGACATCACGCCGATCAATGCAGCCCAAGGCCGATGTGCTTGATGCCGCCCACATTGATGGGATATATTGCGAGAAATCCGAAATAGTGAATCTCAGTGTAACGAGGCCATGATGACTATTAGTTCACGGCAACATTCGACGGTCATTTTGCTCATCAGCTGGATAGTTTTATCTATTGCGCTGAGCGGATCAGCACTTGCCCAATTCCAGCCAAAGATAAATTTATTGGATAACCGGCCGGTCGATCCAGCAACTGATGCGTATAGGAAGGAGGTTGATAAGGAGTACAAATCAAAATTAAAAGCGATTCCTGACCAACCACGGAAAAATGTTGATCCGTGGGCGAATGCCCGCGGCACCAACCCGCCCCAAAAATGATAAAACAGCGGCCAGCATTTAACCGCGGGTCTGGCGAAGGAAGCGGAAGCACGCAGCGCTGACTGCGCCTAAAGGCTATTTTGCGCGAGGCCCGCACCTTCCGCGCTTCGATTTCAAAAAGGGCCGCCGGGCATGTCCGCATCGCCGTTCACGGACGCCATGTCTGCTTTTGACCCAAACACCATTGTTGCCCCTAAGGCCAATTGCCGAACAATCGGCTTCGGCAGCAACCTCCAAAGAAAAACTACTATGGAGGAGCGTCATATGATCAAAATAATCAGCGTTGCCTTTGTTTTGGTCCTCGCGCCGGCATCGGCGCAGGCGATGCCGCTTGCGCCTATCCAGCAGCCGGACAGCATGATCACGCAAGTCGTGGCCGGATGCGGAGCGGGCAGGACGCGAGTTGACGGTGTCTGCGTAGCTAGAACCACCAAACGCCACGCCCGCAGGTGTGCACGATGGAATGGAAGCACTTGCGCGCACTATTACTGACAGGCAGAGCAATAACGGCCCGTGATCTAAATCACGACAGACCCGTCGTTGGCTCATTACATTATTTATTGGCATCGCTTTGTTTGTCTGGTGCGTGCGATGGCATGGAGGCGCTTGCGCTGGGTGGCGCTACTATCGAGAGACTTTGGTGCAATATCTAAAAGGACGAGCAAAATGAAACTTCGATTGATTGGCGCAGCATTTGCAATCTCGCTTCTTCCAATGGCTGCAAATGCACAGCTCACCATCGATATGGGCGCGTTTACATGCAGCCAATATCTGGCAATGACTCCGGCAATGTCGCGCGATTTCTCGGCGTGGATGAGCGGCTGGTTCAGCTATCAGACCCGCCGGACCTTTGTGGATGTCGCTTTGCACCAGACAAACATCGCGAACTTGAAGGCGTGGTGCCAATACCATCCGCAAGAAGGCGTGATGGCTGGGTTGCAGAGGGGGATTGGCCCGCAGTGAAATATTGGAGCGACGGAGGAATAACCATGAGATGGAATGCTCTTTTTATAGCAGTGATTTTGCTGGTAGCCGCTTCGCAGCCAAGTGTAGCTCAGTTCAGAGTGGACATGAATCAGATCAGGTGTGGAGGCTGGCTCGGATACAGTCCAGAACAACGGGATTTCGTCCGCTTTTGGATGAGCGGTTACTACAATGCGGCCGCCAATAGCAACGTCTTGAACTACGACCGCTTTCAAAAGAATTCCGCAAAAGTCATGAACTACTGCAAAACGCACAAGTCACAATCGCTGCCGACAGCAATCAAGAACCTCGGCTTGTGGCAGTGAGAGACGGATTGCACCCCGACGAAGACTTAATGTCCGCTTTCGGAGGTAGAGCGGACATGGGCGAACCGCTGCTCATGATGTCAGCGGCTTATTTTTAGGTTGGTGCGGTCGGGAGGACTCGAACCTCCACGGGTTGCCCCGCTAGCACCTCAAGCTAGTGCGTCTACCAATTCCGCCACGACCGCATGGGGAGAAGGACGAAAAGGTCTGGAAACCCCGCGTCCCAATGATGGCGGACCATCTAACAAATAGGATGTTGAGGGACAAGGCCCGCGCCCGTCCGGCCAAAGACTTAATTTCGAGTGCATTCTCAGGCCCTTGCGTCGGCCTGCTCAACGCATATCGGGTGGCCGCGGCAGCAGTTCCGCGACATTGACGGCAATGCGGTTGCCATTCACCACCACCGTGCCCTTGGCCACCGGCAGATTGTTCGCGAGGATGCTCACGGCATCCTCCTCAGAAGCGTCCAGCTCGATGATGGCGCCGCGGCCGAGCCGTAGCACCTGGTGAATGGGCATGGATGTGGTGCCAAGCACCACGGTGATGTCGACCGCGACTTTGTCGAGTGTGGCCACGTTTGTTCCCTATTGCGCGCCACGTGTGATCGGCGAGCAAGCGTCAGGTCACCATGGTATGGTGAACGAGTGGTTAATGCGCGAAACACGTTGGTAATCGGCCTTCCGGCGCCCGCTCGGATCGGCGCCAGTCGAATGGCGCGTGAGCAATTCCCTCGTGCCTTACGATGACGCGGTCGCCACCATGGAAGCGCGGGCGGCCGAGATTGCCGCCGGACGAGCCCCTGAACTCGTTTGGCTCCTGGAGCATCCCCCACTCTACACAGCCGGCACCAGCGCAAACCGGGCCGACGTGATCGAGGCCCGCTTTCCCGTCCACGAGAGCGGCCGCGGCGGGCAGATGACCTATCACGGGCCGGGCCAGCGGGTTGCTTATGTGATGCTTGATCTCAAGCGTCGCGGCCCGGACGTGCGCCGGTTTGTCGTCACGCTGGAAGAATGGATCATCCGCATCATTGGCCGCTTTCAATGTGCGCGCCGAACGGCGCGAGGACCGCATTGGCGTTTGGGTGCGCCGGTCGGAAAAGGGTGACGGCTACGAGGACAAAATTGCCGCGATAGGCATTCGCGTGAAACAATGGGTGACGCTGCACGGCATGGCGCTCAATATCGATCCGGATCTGTCGCATTTTTCCGGCATCGTGCCATGCGGTGTCAGCGAAAAACGCTATGGCGTCACCAGTCTTGCCGATCTCGGCGATCCCGGTGTCGATGGCTGACGTGGATATGATTTTGCGACGGGAGTTCGAGCTGCTGTTCGGAGAGACAACCGATCAACCGGTGGGCAGCACCGAGAACAAATCGCCTTCCGCGCGCTCCAGAAGATCAATCTCCGTACCTTCACGGTGATCGAGCGCACTCGACTCGCGCGGAGATCGGTCCGCGCCGGCACGCTTCGATCATTGCCTCGACGACGGCCCGCGGGCCGGCAAATACTGCCTCGACAGAGCCATCGCGACGATTGCGCACCCAACCATGCAGCCCGCGCCGGCGCGCCTCGTGCTCGACAAAGGCGCGGTAGCCGACGCCCTGCACCCGGCCGCGCACAACGACGTGGCGAATGAAATTGCCGCTCACGCAAGCTCTCCTGCGTCGACGACGCGCGCGCCGGTCCAGCGCGAAGCGGACCAACGCTCGACGGAACGAACATAGTGCTCGGGTAAATTCCAGCCTCGCGCGGCGGCGGCGATCATCTCGACATAGCCAGGCTGCGGTTTGCCGGGCACACGCCGCCGCAACAGATAGATCATTGCGCGCATCTGCCGCGTGCCATGGCGCACCGGCAAGTATCGGACGTCGTAAAGCCCCTGATGCAGCAATTCGTAGGCATTGAGCGCGGCTATGTCGCGCGGCGTCAGCCGCCATAAGACGCCGTGCACAGTATCGCCCCGGCTTGGAACGACCGATCCCCAGCCGTCGAGCCCGACGAAGAAGCGATAACCGCTGAGCATAGCCGGACCGACCGCGCGCGCGGTCGGACAACGGCGCCTCATCGCCGAGCGATGCATGTTGGAGCCGTAAGCGAAATAGAACGTCATTGACCCGATCGATTTCCTGCCTGGCAAAGCAGTTTCGCTTACGCGAATTCCAGGATCACGGCGTCCACGGCAAGACTGTCGCCCGGCTTGGCGTTGATCTTCTTCACCGTGCCGTCGATCTCCGCGCGCAGCACGTTCTCCATTTTCATCGCTTCTACAACCGCTACCGTCTCGCCGGCCTTGACCTCCTGGCCTTCCTTGACTGCGATCGAGACAACCAGGCCCGGCATGGGGCACAGGACCTGCTTTCCGGTGTCGGCAACCTTCTTTGCCGGCATCAGCCGCGCATAACCGGCCTCCCGCTCGGTGTAGACAAAAGCCTTGGTCTCGTTGCCCCGATAGGTCAGCGTAAAGCCGTTTGCGAGGGTCCGAATTTGCACCGCGATCGAATGCCCATCGATCGTGCCGCTCCAGACTAGATCGCCCGGCTTCCAGTTCGATCGCAGTTTTCGGCCACCGGCCTTATTCTTATTGAAGCGCGCAATGATGACATCGTCCTCGCGCCTGACCTCAAGTTTAATCTCACGCCCGCCCAGCCAGACCGCGCGCTGGCTCTCGCGCGTGACGCTCCGGCCGCTCAATTGTCCCGAGATGCGCCGCTTGCGCTCACCCAACACATGATCGATCGCGGCCGCAACGGCCGCCAGCACCTCTGCCGGCTCACCCTCAGGCACGCGAGCATGAAATCCGGCAGGAAATTCCTCGGCGATGAAGCCGGTGGAAAGCTTGCCGGCTTGCCAGCGCGGATGCGCCATCAGCGCCGCCAGAAACGGAATATTGTGGCGGATGCCATCGACCACGAAGCAATCGAGTGCATCGCTTTGGGCAGCGATCGCCGCGCCACGGGTGGGCGCATGCGTCACCAACTTGGCGATCATCGGATCGTAGTAGAGCGAGATTTCGCCACCTTCATAGACGCCGGTATCGTTGCGCACGGTGACGCCATTGGCGCTTCCCTCTTGCGGTGGCCGATAGCGTGTCAGCCGCCCTGTCGAGGGAAGAAAATTCCGGTACGGATCCTCGGCGTAGACACGGCTTTCGACCGCCCAGCCATTGAGCTTTACGTCGCTCTGCTTGATCGAAAGCTTTTCTCCAGCAGCGACACGGATCATCTGTTCGACCAAATCGATTCCGGTGATGAGTTCGGTCACCGGATGCTCGACCTGCAACCGCGTATTCATCTCCAGGAAGTAGAAGCTCTTATCCTGCCCGGCGACAAATTCGACGGTACCGGCGCTGTCGTAACCCACGGCTTTGGCGAGCGCGACGGCCTGCTCACCCATCTTCTTTCGCGTCGCTGCGTCGAGCAGTGGCGATGGCGCCTCCTCGATGACTTTTTGATTGCGCCGCTGGATCGAACATTCGCGCTCGCCGAGATAAATGACGTTGTCGTGCTTGTCGCCGAGCACCTGGATTTCGATATGACGCGGGTCGGTGATGAATTTCTCGATAAAGACGCGGTCGTCACCGAACGAGGATTTGGCCTCCGAACGCGCCCGCGCGAAGCCTTCCGCCACTTCGGCCTTGCTGTGGGCGATGCGCATGCCCTTGCCGCCGCCGCCTGCACTGGCCTTGATCATGACCGGGTAGCCGATCTCCTCGGCGATCTCGATCGCCTCGACTTCATTTTCAATGACCCCGAGATGGCCGGGCACGGTGGAAACCTTGGCGGCCGCGGCCGCCTTCTTCGATTCAATTTTGTCGCCCATGGCGGCAATGGCTTTTGGATTAGGCCCGATGAAAACGATACCGGCCGCTGTCAATGCCTTCGGAAAAGCTTCACGCTCGGACAGGAAGCCGTAGCCCGGATGCACGGCCTCGGCGCCGCTCTGCTTGCAGGCCGCGACGATCTTCTCGATGACAAGATAACTTTCAGCGGCCGGCGGCGGCCCAATGGCGACGGCGGTGTCCGCCATCTCCACGTGCAGGGCGTCCCTGTCGGCCTCCGAATAGACGGCGACCGTTTCGATTCCCAATTTGCGCGCGGTCTTGATGATCCGGCAGGCGATTTCGCCGCGATTGGCGATCAGGATACGCTTGAACATGCCGTGTCAGGGGCCCCAGGTACCGGCCTTTTTGCTTGCGGCGTTATCGCGGAAAAGTCAATCGCGTCCTAGGGCGCGGTCAGAGTGAGAGTTAGCCAAAGCGCAATCCCCGCGGCCGCGAAGCAGCCGACGGATATCCCCGCCAGATAAAGCGCAAAGCGGCTGCTTCCGATGACGGTGCCGATCATTAGTTTGCTCAGCATATTGGTCGCGACCGCAGTCAAAATAGCAAAGACCGCACTCTGCTCGGATAAAGTCTGCGGCGCGAGCTTTGCCATTGAAACCGTAACGGCATCGACGTCGGCAAGTCCCATGGCAGCAGCGCCGACGATCGCGCCGGTCGCGCCCACCCGCTCGCTGATCACGCGGCCGGCGACGACAATAATGCCGAGGAAAATGGCAAATCCTATAACCGACCAGAACGCAAATGGATTGCGAAAGGTGGATCGCTGCGGGAGCTTGTTGCGTGTCGCGCGGCCTCGCAAAGGCAATAAACTGAGCACGATCGCGACAACAGTCGCAGAGAGCAGTACCGGCGCAATAAGCCACAACAGGCTTGCTTGCAGCGCCGCTACGATCGCGATCACACGCAGGAACGAAACCGCGGTTGCGAGCGCCACGCCGCCAGCGAGCAGAGCTGGCGTGCCTTCGCCGGCAGCCGCATGTCGCGCATTTGTGATGGTAACGGCCGTTGAGGACGCGAGGCCACCAGCAGCACCCGCGACCAGAATGCCCTGGCGGGCACCGAGTATACGTACACCGACGTAGCCGACAAAAGAAACGCCGGCGAGCACAATAGCAATCAACCAGATTGCGCGTGGGTTGACGCCTCCAAATGGTCCAATCGGGTCGTCCGGCACCACTGGCAGCACAATGAAAGTCATCGCAAGCAATACCAGCGCTGACCGCAGCTCGGGCCAGGTGATGCGCGCGACCCAACTGTGGATTTCTTCGCGCGCAGCAAGAATACTTGCCGTCGCCACGGCCGCTGCCGCCGCCACACGAATGTCCCCGATCAGCGCAAAGGCGCCCAGTGAGAATGTAAGGATGGCGGCAATGGCGGTTGTCGCCGAAAAATTGCCGGTCGCCCGGTTCTCCTCACGGCAAAAGACGGTAATGACCACCGCGAAAGCTGCAAATCCAGCGCCGAGTACAATGCCGGCACCGGTGCCAACGGCTTGATCTAAAGCGGCGGTGACCGCGCCGAGCAATCCGGACGTGGCAAACGTGCGGATGCCTGCCGCCCGCGTGCCGCTTTGCATTTCGCGCGTGTGCCAGCCGCGCTCGAGTCCGATCAGGAGACCGATGCCGAGAGCAACCGCAAACCGCGGTAACAGGTCTTGCAAATCCATTGGCGGCCCGGCCCCGAAGAGCAAAAAATGGCCTCGGATAACTCAGCGGCTGTTACAATACTGTCTTACAGCAAGGGTATCTACCGCGGCGTCCAACAAGGAATATCGGGGAGATCTGCCATGTCATTCCGGTTCAGGGCACTGATTTCAGCCGCGTGTAGTGCGATTTTTCTGCAGGCCGCACCGGCTCACGCGCAAGAGCAACGTAACCTCATTCTGTTCGTGCCTGACGGCCTGCGTGCTCTGTCGGTGACGCCAGAAGCCACGCCGGCCATGGCCGCGGTGCGCGACAAGGGCGTGAATTTCGCCAATCCGCATTCGCTGTTCCCGACCTTCACCATGGCCAATGCGTCAGGCCTGTCGACCGGTCATTTCCTCGGCGACACCGGCGTGTTCAGCAACACAATCTATGTCGGCTTCCCTACCGCGCATGCCGCCAACAGCGTGACGCCGTTCATCGAGAACGACCCGGTGCTCGGCGACATCGACGCGCATTTCTCAGGCAATTTCGTCGACGAAGATGCGATCCTGTTTGCCGCCCGCCATCAGGGCTTCAGCACCGCGGCCATCGGCAAGGTCGGTCCCATCATGATGTTCGACCACACCGACCGCAAAGGCGAAACGACCATCATTGTCGACGACGCCACCGGCAGCGCTCAGGGCATTCCGCTCTCGCAGGCGATGCAGGACGCGTTGAAAGCCGCCGGTCTGCCGCTTGCCGCTCCCTCCCGCGGACCGCCAAGGCGACAACCGGCAACGCGAGAGACAGCCGGGCACGCTCGTTGCCAATGTCGAGCAACAGAAATATTTCGCCGACGTCGCCGCCAAGGTCGTGCTGCCAATGTTCAAGGCGCGCAACAAACCGTTCGTGCTGGTTTTCTGGTCGCGCGATCCCGACGGCACACAACACAATCAGGGCGACAGCCTCCTGAAAGTCGAACTCCGGGCATCAACGGACCGACTTCGCTCGCCGCCATCAAGAACGCCGATGATAATCTGGCGCAGCTGCGCCAGGCGCTCGACGAGCTCGGGCCTGCCGGCAACCACCGACATCATCGTTGCCGCCGACCACGGCTTCTCGACCATTTCCAAGGAAAGCAAGACCAGTCCGCCGGCGCAGGCGAACTATGCAGACGTGCCGGCCGGTCTGCTGCCGCCCGGTTTTGTGGCGATCGACCTCGCCAAGGCGCTCGCGCTGCCGCTGAGCGACCCCGACGACAAGAACGCCGCCGTCGCTGCCGGCAAGTATCCCAAGCGCGGCAACGGGCTGATCGGCAGCGATGCCGGACCAATCCTGAGGTCGTCGTCGCCGCCAACGGCGGCTCCGACCTCGTCTATGTTCCCGGCAAGGACGCCGCCCTCACCGCCAAGGTCGATCGATCCGCCCTGCTGGCACAGGATTATGTCAGCGGGCTTGTTCGTCGACGACGATACTCGGCGAGCTTCCCCGGCACGCTGCCGCTCTCCGCCATCAACCTGAAAGGCTCGCTCGTCACGCCGCGGCCGTCGATCGTGATCAATTTCCGCTCCTATTCGCAACCGGCTGTGAGCAACCGGTGATGTGCGCCGTGAACATCGCCGACACCAGTCTTGCAGCAAGGCCAAGGCATGCACGGCAGCTTCAGCCGCGCCGACACCATGAATTTCATGGCGGCGATCGGCCCCGACTTCAAATCCGGCTTTGTCGATGAAGCCCCGGTGAGCAATGCCGACATCGGCAAGACCATTGCCCAGGTCCTCGGGCTGAAAATTCCCGTTCAACGGCTGCCCTGATGGGCCGCATCGTGGACGGAAGCGCTGCCAGGCGGTGTCGACCCGACGGTCGAGAACTTCGTCGAACGCGCCAAACCGGGCGAAAATGGGCTTGCGACCATTCTGGTCGGCCAGCGTGTCGGCCAGATGCGATATTTCGACGCGGCTGGCTTTCCCGGGCCGCACCGTCGGAATGGACGAACGCAAGGCGGCCAGCCGCTGATACCTGCATGGCCGGGTGGAAAAATCCTTTTCCACCCGGCGCCTTAGCGCCAAAACTTTGTTCTTCGCCGCGCGCAATCGCGCCGCATCGATACTCTTTGCCCGTTTCCCTATTCCTCGGTGCCGCAGGCGACTATATTAGGTCCGCGGAAGCGTAACTATTTGAGTGGAGGTTGGTCATGACGTTGGCGATTGGCGATACCGCACCCGATTTTGAGGCCGAAACAACCGAAGGAAAAATCCGCTTTCACGACTGGCTGGGAAATTCCTGGGGCGTTCTGTTCTCGCATCCGAAGGATTTCACCCCGGTCTGCACCACCGAGCTCGGCACCATGGCCCGGCTCAAGCCGGAATTCGACAAGCGCAATACGAAGATCATCGGCCTGTCGGTCGATCCGGTCGACAACCACAAGAAGTGGGCGGCCGACATCAAGGACGTGGTCGGCTTTGCGCCGAACTATCCGATGATCGGCGACACCGACCTGAAAATCTCCAAGGCCTACGGCATGCTGCCGGCGGCGACCTCCGGCACCTCGGAAGGCCGCACGCCGCCGACAATCAGACCGTGCGCAACGTCTTCATCGTCGGCCCGGACAAGAAGATCAAGCTGATCCTGGTCTATCCGATGACGACGGGCCGCAACTTCGACGAGGTGCTGCGCGTGCTCGACTCGCTGCAGCTCACCGCCAAGCATCGCGTCGCGACGCCGGCGAACTGGAAACAGGGCGAGGACGTGATCATCGCCGGCTCGGTCAGCGACGACGAAGCCAAGAAGATCTGGCCGCAGGGCTTCAAGGCGCCGCGGCCTTACATCCGGATCGTGCCGCAACCGCGCGGCTAGCATACCCGAAAGATTGCGTGCAAAGGGCGCGGGCGATAACGTCCGCGCCCTTCCCGTTTTCGATCTGCTGGAGCACGTGCAATGAACGACGCGGCCCAATAAGCAACCGCCCTTTGCCGAATTTCTCGGCCTCAAGATCACACACGTATCGCCTGAGCGCGTGACGGCCGAACTCGTGGCCCGCGATGACCTCAACAACCGCTTCGGCATCATGCACGGCGGCGCCCTCATGGCCCTCGCCGACAATCTCGGAGGCACCGCCACCACTGCCAATCTCAAGCCTGGTCAATCAACGACGACAATCGAAAGCAAAACCAATTTCTTCGCCGCGGTGCCGATCGGCGACATTGCGAAAGCCGAATGCACGCCGCTGCATCGCGGCCGCACCACCATGGTCTGGCAAACCCGCATTACGCGCGGCGACGGCAAACTGTGCGCGCTGGTGACGCAGACCCAGCTCGTGCTCGAGCGCGGAAAATAGCGATCATATGTCGCGCGGTTTCGCCGCGCCGCGATTGGCCAGCACGACGCCGCCCGCGCAAACCACCATGCCGACGATCGAGAGCGCGTCCAGCCGTTCGCCGAACAGGATGAAGGCAAATAGCGCGGTCACGGCCGGCACCAGATAGAACAGGCTGGCAAAGCCGGTCGCCGCCGAGCGGCGGATCAGCCAATACATCAGCCCGATCGCCGCGATCGACAGCACCAACACCAGCCAGGCCATCGCGAAAATCAACTCGCCGCTCCAGTGGATCACGCGTGTCTCGAAGGCGAAGGCGCCGAAGCGCGAACAACGCAGCCGGCGCCGATATATTGCACGAGGTTGCCGGCGCGCCAGTCGATGCCGCCGCAGTAGCGCTTCTGGTAGAGCGTGCCGAGCGTGATGCCGATCAGCGACACGAAGCTTGCGATCCAGCCGAGCGGCGAGCCGGCCAGCACGATCGCTGCGGTCGTGCAGTACCAGCGAGACGCCGACAAGGCCGAGCACGAGGCCGAGCCACTGCATGCGTGTCACCGTCTCGCCCATGAAGCGATTGGCGATGGTCGAGGTCAGGATCGGCTGCAGGCCCGGGATCAGCGCCGAAATGCCGGCCGGCACGCCCTGGCTGATGGCGGTGAACACGCCGCCGAGATAAAGCCCATGCACCAGCGAGCCGGCGACCAGCGCGTGCCGACCTCGCGCGCGCTCGGCCGCCGTCGCCCGCCCGATGAGTGCGATCGCGGCCATGATCAGCCACCACGAAGACCATGCGCACGGCCAGGAACGTCAACGGCTCGATATAGGGCAAGCCCGTAGCGCGCGCCGATGAAGCCCGTGCTCCACAGCAGCACGAACAGTCACCGGCGCGGTCGCGATCGCCAGTCGGCTCAGGCGCATGAAGGTCTCGGCACGGGGTTTGATGGATGCGGCGGGAAGCGCGCCTATACCATTTTCCGCGCGTCCATGCCTTCCCCTCTTCCGGCATTCGTCCTATGCTAGAGCTGCACGGGGAATTGATCGGGGCATAGCTGTCATGAAACTGATTGCGTTCTACGTCGTTTTCGTCCTGATCGGCGAAGGCTATCGCATATCTCATTGGTCGATCCGTCGAACATTGGTCGGCGACCGCGAGTTTGCCGGTGTTCCTGGCCTGTTTTTTCATTGTTTTCTGGGGCGCCTGGCGGCTTGCGGTCCGCGCCACCTGATTTTCCTGGTTCCTCAAGTAAGCTGTTATTTCGGAACCGCCGAGCCGGCTAGCGGGTTTCCCTCATTCGAGACGACTGCAAAGCGTCCGGAACGAAGGAGGATGCCCATGACTGATCCACGTTTTACCGATCCGCGGTTGAACGACCCCGTGATCCGACGTGACGAGGCCGTTGGCGGGATGTGGGGTTGGATCGCCGGTGTCGCAGTGGTGCTGCTGATCGGCGTTCCTGGTCATCGCCGGCTGGAACAGCAACAACAATACGCGAGCAGCGGTTCGTCGCCGCCGACCACGGCCAGCACGCCGGTGCGCCCGGCCACTCCGCCGAGCACCACGGGCTCCGGCTCGTCCTCGCCGCGCCCATCACGCCGGCGCCGTCGAGCACCCCGGCGCCGTCGAAGAGCGGCACGCAGTAACGCGTCAGATGTTTTCACGAAAAACCAGTCCCGGCGCCATAGCGCGCCGGGACAATAAACAGGCGAGCAAGTGGCAAATTGGCGCCGCAGCGGCAATAACAACCCGCAAGAGTTTTGCGGGCGCCCCTAACCGAAAACCGAATAGATGCCGAAGCCGACGGTCGCGCTCACCACCGCCTCGATCGCCTGGAACTGCATGCCCGTCAACTCATGGCTGACATAGGGAAACAACAGGTGGCCGACCGGCAGCATGACCGCTGCCACAAATGCAACGCATAGCAATTTGGTCAGAATCAGCCCTGTCGAGCATGCAACGTCCCTCCCCCCATTTTTTTTCCATTGTGTCATGGCGGGCCTGATTGGGCAATCTCAGGTGTTAGAAAGCCGCATCGATCGGAACGCGGTAGCCATTGGCGAGCCGGTTGGTCTCGTTGGCCATGCCGACGACGGCCATCAGCTCGCCGAACATGGCCTCGGTCATGCCGGCCTTGCGCGCCGCCGCGGTGTGGCTGGCGATGCAATAGGCACAGCCATTGGTCACGCTGACCGCCAGATAGATCATTTCCTTGGTGAGCGGATCGAGCGCGCCCGGCGCCATGATTTCTTTGACACTCTCCCAAGTGCGCTTGAGTGTTGCCGGATCGCGCGCAAGATATTTCCAGAAATTGTTCACGTCCGGCACGTTGCGCGTCTTCTTGATGTCGTCATAGACCGCACGCACCTGCGGTGAAGCGTCGGCATATTCGATTGGTGAGTGGTGTTGGCATAGGAGGCTCCTTCAACACGCCAAAGCCACTGCCTCGATATTGTCATTGCCGGGCTTGACCCGGCAATCCATGATGAACTGCACCATGGGCAGCTTTTCGTAGCGGCGTAAGCCGAAGCTCATCATGAATGTTCGGGTCAAATCCGGGCATGACGCCAGGTAAGTTGCTACGGCCGGAGAATAGCTCATGCCGAAAACAGCGGACTATTTCGCCGGAAAGACCATCATCATCACCGGCGCGGCGAGCGGGATCGGCCGGGCCACGGCGCTGATTTTCGCGCGTGAGAAGGCCAATGTCGTTTGCGCCGACATCGACGAGGCCGGCGTCGAGAAGACGGCCGAGCAAATCAATGCCATCGGCAGCCAGTCGCTGGCGCTGGCCATCGACGTGACCAAACGCGCTGCCGTCGAACGACATGGTCCAGCTCGCGGTCGACGGCTTTCGGCAGCGTGCAGTTCCTCTTCAATTCGGCAGGCGCAGCCATAAGGCGTGCTAAATTTCTCGAGATCGACGACGATCTATTCGACAAGACGTTTGATCTCAACGTCAAAGGCACCCTCTACCCGATGCAGGCGATCCTGCCCCACATGCTAGCCAACAAATTCGGCGTCATCGTCAACATGGGCAGCATGTCGCACCGGCGCGGCGGACCCGGCTCCTCGGTGCACTATGCGGCGGCCAAGGGGGCGGTGGTGACCATGACCATGGGCGTGGCGCGCGAATTTGCTGCGCAAGGAATCCGTGCGCTGTCGATTTCACCCGGGCCAGTGAAGACACCATTCCAGGCGGCAGCCAGCAGCTCGCCCGAGCTGGTGCAGCGCTTCCTCGAAGACGTGCCGATGAAACGTTTCGCAGATCCGGAGGAAATCGGTGAACTGGTGTTGTTCATGTGCTCGAATGCGTGCGAATTCATGACTGCCGACACGGTCTATGTGAACGGCGGCGGCGGCTGGCGCTGATCAGCTTGTCGCAATCCAGATACCGGCGACCACCGCGACCAGGCCCGCGATCAGGTTGAGACCGATCCCCTCGCCGATCGCGAGCGCCCCGACGATGGATGCAAACACAGGATTGACCGTTATGGTGACCGCGGTCTTGGTAGGGCTTGTGCGTGACAGCGCGAATACCCAAAGGATAAAGGCGCCCGCGCTCCCGATCACGCCGAGATAAGCGATCGCCAGCCATTGCGACGGATCGAAATGCGCGGCCGCCTCAAAGCCGTGAATCGACACCGCCCATGCCAACAGGCCGAGCGCTGCCGCCCCCATGCCTGCGGTCAGAAATGCGAGCGGATCGGATCGCGCGATAAATGGCCGCGACCACACATTGTAAAACGACATGCACAAAGTCGCGGCGAGCATTACCAGTTCGCCTCGCCAGGCGCCCGCCGGGGCGTCCGCCAGACCCAGCATCAGCGCCAGAAACACACCGGCCATGGCCACAAGCACGCCCACGCTTTTTCGTGCCGTAATCTTCTCAACACCGAGCGCAGCACCGACCAGCATAGTCGTCAGAGGCATAGTGGACAGCGTCAGCGCGCCTCGTGCCGCCGTGGTGTAACTGTAGGCGAGGTTGAACAGCACCGAGAACGCGAAGAAAAACAGGACGCCGAGCAGCGCCACCGCGATCCAGTCGCGTCCGCGCGGCCAGCGGCTTTTCATAAAGAGCGCGATCGGAAGCAGAATCAGGAAACCGGTTCCGAAACGGAAAACGCCGAGCGTCACCGGATCGGTGGCGTGAATCACAAATCGCGTGGCACCTCCGGCGACACCGCCGATCGCGCTCGATGCGATCGCCGCGAGTACGCCGATTTGGTCACGGGTCATGGTTATGCTTTCGAGGGTTCACGGATATCGCCACGAGAGATACCACGGCCAAGGTCCCCGGAAAGCCCATTGCCAGACCGAAAATCTCTCGAATTATAGCCTTTGACTCGCATCGCGCTTCAGCGTCAAATTGGGATGGGACGTGGGAGAGCGTAATCATGAAAATCAAGCATGCGGCCATCATTGGCCTGTCGGCCATTGCGACATTGTTCTTTGCAGCACCAGGGATTTCGGCAAATGCACATGGAAGCGGATTCGGAATGCATTCTTTCCATTTCGGAAACCACTTCCGCCCGGTTCGGCATTCACATTTGAACAGAAATTTCAATCAGTGGCCGTGGTACGGGGGATACGGCGGACTCTACGCAATGCCACCGTACGACTACAATAATGGAAGCTACGCTGAGCCGACGGTCGTATTTGTGTCTCAACCACCGAGCGCGCTCAGTTGTCAAACCAGCAAAGAGATCAAGACGGTCCCAGCAGAGGGCGGCGGCACCCGCGACATTACGATCACACGTTGCTAGCGAGCGTCCCGCAACCGTTCAAAAATACAATCCGGACTCCGAACAAGCGGAGTCTTCTTTGACTGTCTGTCGAATTTATGAAAGCTTTCTTTGCCCGTGTATTTTCGCTCGCTATAGTTTGGCGAGAACGAAAACGAACGGTACATTCGAGTACTTTGGGGGCGCGAAAACGTACGTAAAATTCAAAGGAGGAAGCAAGTGAAAAGGCTTTTTTCTCTCGGATTGGTCATCGTCGTCAGCATCTTCTGCGTTGCCGCCACCCAAGCCATGCCGCTCGCGCCACTCGAACAGGCACAAGACGGGTTAACAATTCCAGTCGCCGGTGGCTGCGGTGTCGGTTGGCATCGAGGTCCGATGGGCGGATGCCGTCGCAATGGTTACTATGGCGGGGTCTACTACGGCGGCGCTGTGGTAGCGCCGGGCGTGGTGGTAGCAGCCCCCGCGGTCGTGGTAGCGCCCGCCCCCTGCGGCGGCCGCGGCACCCATCGTGTTTGCAATCCGTACCGATGCTGGCGGGTCTGCAACTGAGTTTGAATAGAGAGCCATCGTGGTGGTGGGGCCCTGCTTCGGCGGGGCCCTTTTTTTGGATCGTTTTGAATCGAATCGGACTCTTGGATTTGTCAGGGCACAGACAAAAAGCTTTGGCCCGGACAATTCCGGGCCAAACTCTTTCGACGCAGCCGAAATTTCTTAATTTCGGCGGCAACCTCCCTTGCGGACCCCGGTGCCAACCACGACCGCAACCGCCCGCAACCAAAGTGATTTGGCCAGAGCCATTGCTTGCACCTTTGAGCTTCGACGCCGGCATGGCTTGCGCGCCAAACGCGACAAACGTGAACGCCCCGACAATTAGCGCCAACAGTGCCAATCCCTTGCACATGGTCACCTCCCTATGTTTTCCAACGTCGCCCCGCGCACATTCTAATGCACAATTTGTTTTGTTGTCTCGCGGTCGCGCGAGAGCGTGAATAACTTCTGTGTAAACGACCGAGTTGCCGGAAGCGCTATCGCGCTTCCGTGCCCGTGCGGTCCAAGAGAACGCGGCGCTGCGCGACGGGGCCGCCTAGGCGGCCTGCGCCGTCACCTGCAACAGTCTGGCGTTTTCCAGTTCAAGCATCGCCGCTTTTTTCGCGTTCGCCATCAAGTCGGCGACCGGGATTGTCGCCAGTTCGTTTTCCCGGACCAGCGGCAGACGAAGATATGGCGGATCACGGAACCAGACGTATTCGTACACGTGGCCGGATTCCGCGTGTTCTACGGCGATGGTACGACCGTGGATCTTGATTCCGAAATCACGGACATAGCCATCTGTCGCAAGCTTCGGCGATTGCAGGCCAAAGATCCGATGCAATACGGCATCGATCTCCGTCGGGAAGAAAGGCTTATGCATGATCGCAGCAGCGCCGAGCCTAAGCGCTTCCCGCTCGCGCGGTGCATTGTATTCGCCGGATATCATCACGATCTTTGTGCGTGGATTGGCCCGCATCAAGCGCGCGAGCGTGGCATGGCCGTTTAACCCCGGCATATTGACGTCCAGGAAGACCACGTCGAATGCTTCGGCATTACAACGCGCGATCGCTTCGGCCCCCGTATTCGTCTCCTCGATATTGAGATGAAATACTGAACTAGCCAGGACCCTGTGCATGACCTTCAAGGACACTGGAGAGTCGTCCACCAGCAAGACCTGCATCGGCGTCGACACGCGCCGATGTGTCGCCAGGATGGCGTCAATATCGGCCGTCACGAATGGCTTGGTCAGGAACTCGTAGGCATCGAGCTGGCGCGCCAGGTCGATGCAGCGTCTGTTGGCTCGTCCAGATATCAGCGTGACAAATGTCTTGTTGCCCGCGATCCGTGCAGCCCATAACGCATCCATGCCGCCCATGGTCGGCATGTGCACGTCGATAAACGCCAGGTCGACGCCGTGATCGAGAGCTTGCAGGCATTCGACGCCGTCGAATGCATGTATGATGTTGCTTGAGTAGTCGCTCGGAAGAGAATCGCGGATCAGTTGGTGAACGGCATTCGAATCATCAGCGATCAGCACCTTCGATTGTCTTGGTGACATAGATATAACCCCTTCGTCAGCCACCCACCTGAATGAAAAATGCGGTGCGACGGAATATGTTCAACCGGGAACCAGGTGCGAAGTGTTTTCTGGATAATTTGTGCTTGGATTCTTGTTGCTAGTTTGAATCAACTGCCGGCTTGGCGGTGCGCGAACACCACCGGCATTACCGGCTTATCCTGAACGATCGGGTCAAGCTCCGCATGACGGCGGAACTACGGGGCCGCACGTTCCTCGACCAGCGTCACGATATCGTGCGTGCGGGTCACACCTTCCGGCCAACTGCGATTGAAATCAGCGACCAGCGCTTTGAAGTCGTCGGAGGCGAGCGCCGCATCGAGCTTTGCCTTGTCGGCAAACTGATAGACCGCAAAGTGCACACCCTGCTCGACCTCACTCCATAAGCGCCAGGCCTTCTCACATTTGAAAACCCGGAAGGCCCACGGAAGATGGTCGGTCGAATACCAATGGTCGAATTTTTGGCGCAATGGCTCTACGACGACGGCGCGGACAAGGAACAGGGAGGCGGCCATCACACCGGCAAATTGTCGTGCTTGCGCGCCGGCATCTCCACGTGTTTGTTCTTGAGCATCGCCAGCGCGCGCGCGATACGACGGCGAGTCGAGTGGGGCATGATCACGTCGTCGATATAGCCGCGCTCTGCCGCAGCAAACGGCGACAGGAAGCGATCCTCATATTCCTTGGTGCGTGCGGCGATCTTCTTCGGATCGCCCATATCGGCGCGGAAAATGATCTCGACCGCGCCCTTGGCGCCCATCACTGCAATCTGTGCGGTCGGCCAGGCGTAGTTGACGTCACCGCCCACATGCTTGCTCGCCATCACGTCATAGGCGCCGCCGAAGGCCTTGCGCGTGATGACGGTGATAAGCGGTACCGTGCACTGGCTGTAAGCGAACAGAAGTTTGGCGCCGTGTTTGATCAGCCCGCCATATTCCTGGTCCGTGCCGGGTAGAAAGCCGGGCACATCCACGAAAGTGACGATCGGAATGCCGAAGGCATCGCAGAAACGCACGAAGCGGGCCGCCTTTCGCGAGGCATCGCTGTCGAGCACGCCGGCGAGCACCATTGGCTGATTGGCGACAAAGCCAACCGTGCGGCCGGCGATGCGGCCAAAGCCAGTAACGATGTTTTTCGCATAGGCCAAGGAGAGCTCGAAGAAATCGCCCTCGTCCGCCACCTTCAGGATCAGCTCCTTGATGTCGTAGGGCTTGTTGGGATTGTCCGGAATGAGCGTATCGAGCGATTCATCGATGCGGTCGGATTCGTCGTACGCCGGCCATTCTGGCGTGCCGCTTTCGTTGTTGGCGGGCAGGAAGTCGATCAACCGACGCATTTGCAACAGGCACTCAACGTCGTTTTCGAAAGCGCCGTCTGACACTCCCGATTTGGTCGTGTGCACCGACGCGCCGCCCAACTCTTCGGCGGTGACGACCTCATTGGTGACCGTCTTCACCACATCCGGACCCGTGACGAACATGTAAGAGGTGTCGCGCACCATGAAAATAAAATCTGTCATAGCCGGCGAATAGACGTCGCCGCCGGCGCACGGCCCCATGATCACGCTGATCTGCGGAATAACGCCTGACGCGATGACGTTGCGCTTGAACACTTCGCCGTAACCACCGAGCGCGGCAACGCCTTCCTGGATGCGCGCACCACCGGCGTCGAACAGGCCGACGATTGGGCAGCGCGCCTTCATCGCCATGTCCTGCACCTTGATGATCTTCTGCGCGTGCGTTTCCGACAGGGATCCGCCGAACACGGTGAAGTCCTTGGAGAACAGATAGACCGCGCGGCCGTTGACGGTACCCCAGCCGGTCACGACGCCGTCGCCGGGGACTTTCGATTTCTCCATGCCGAATTCGTTTGAACGGTGTTCGACAAACATGTCGAACTCCTCGAACGAGCCCTTGTCGAGCAACGTTTCGATGCGCTCGCGGGCGGTGAGCTTTCCGCGCTTGTGCTGGGCCTCGATGCGCGTTTTGCCACCACCGAGGCGAGCCTCCTCGCGCCGCTTCTCGAGTTTATCGAGGATATCTTTCATTGAGCCCCTGCCCTTTGCTGACCCAGGAATCCGGCAGCAAACGCCATACCACACCACAGCCGTGGTTCCTGCGAAAGCGGGCGATGACGGCCGGAGCCTTAAGGCTTGGCACCGCCCTCAAACCCTGCTTACAAGCCCCCATGAGCGAGCCGCAGACATCCGCTGAACTCATTCAGCAGGGCCTGGTCCACCACCGGGCCGGCCAACTATCACTTGCCATGGACCGCTATACGCAGGTCTTGCGCAACGATCCGCGCAACGCCGACGCGCTCTACTACGTTGCGCTGCTCGCCTGCCATGAGGGTCAATTCCAGCAGGGCATCGATCTCGCCCGCCGCTCACTGGCATACCGGGGGGGCCAGGCGCGCGCGCATAACCTCATCGGTCAGGCGCTGCACCGGATGGGCAAGATCAAGGACGCGCTCGAGAGCTTCGACAACGCGATCGAATGCGATGCCAATTTCGCGGATGCCTACGGCAACCGCGCGAATATGTTGAGCGAGCTCGGCCGCAATGCTGAGGCGCTGTCGAGCTTTGACCGCGCGATCACGCTCAACCCGAATTCGCCGGGCGACTGGCTCAACCGCGGCGCCACCCTGCACGCCGCCGGCCGCGCCGAAGAGGCGATCGCCAGCTATGACAAGGCAATTGCCCTCGACCCGGACTTCTGCGTGTCGCACTGCAATCGCGCACACGCATTGTCGGATGTTGGCCGCGACGCGGAGGCGCTCGCTGGGTTCGACCGCGCCATCGCGCTCGAGCCGAAAATGGCCGAAGCCTATCTCGGTCGCGCGCTTGCGCTGAAAAAGCTGGCACGGCTGGAGGAGGCTCTAGCCAGCGTCGACAAGGCAATCGAACTCAAGGGTGACGTGGCCAAGATGCACGAGGCGCGGGCCAGCCTGCTGCGGTCGCTCGGCCGCGAGGACGACGCACGTGCGACGGATGCCAGGGCCGCCGAGCTTGAGGCGAGCAAGAAAAAGACCGCGGCGGAGAAGCCTGCGTCATGATGCCGTCAGCGGTCAGCGGCGTGCCGCGTACCGTGCTGCGGACGGAGGGTATGACTTTGCTTCTCACCGCGGTCATTCTCTACGCGAGGACTGGCGATTCCTGGTGGCTATTTGCCGTTCTATTTCTCGCACCCGACGTCAGTTTCCTCGGCTATCTCGGCGGTCCGCGCATCGGCGCGATTGCCTACAACGCTGCGCATACGCTGGTTGCGCCGCTGCTGCTCGCCACCGCCGGCACGTTGCTGCCGGCTCACATCCTTATCCCGCTCGCCTTGATCTGGGTCGGGCATATCGGTTTCGACCGCTTGCTCGGTTACGGGCTCAAATACGAGGCCGGCTTCGATTACACACATCTCGGCCGCCTCAGGCGCGCGGACGGCGACGCCCCACGCCGCGATGCGGCTTGACCGTGTCAGGCGGGAGGTAAATTATAAGTTCAGGACGATGGAACTTTACGCGAGTTCCGCCGTTTCGCCGGGTACCCACAAGGACCCTTCCCATGAATCACGCCACGCCCCGCACCAGTTCACCGCGGCTTGCCACGCCGACCGATCTTGGCGCCAATGCCGCAAAAGATATCGCCGCCGCACTCAACGGCGTTCTCGCCGACAGTTTCGCGCTTTACCTCAAGACAAAGAACTTCCATTGGCATGTGAGCGGGCCGCATTTCCGCGACTATCACCTGCTACTCGACGAGCAGGCCGACCAGATTTTCGCCACGACGGATGTTCTTGCCGAACGCGTTCGAAAGATCGGGCAACCCACGCTGCGCTCGATCGGCGACATCACACGCCATCAACGGCTTTCCGACAACGACGCGGCCTATGTCGAGCCGTCAGACATGCTAGCGGAACTGCGCGAAGACAATCAGCGTGTGGTCGCTGCCATGCGCGAGGCGCACGATGTTTGCGACGAGCACAACGATGTGGCCTCTGCGAGCCTGCTCGAAACCTTTATCGACGATGCCGAAAAGAGAGTCTGGTTTCTGTACGAGGCCGGCCGCCAGGGTGATTCGAGCGGGCATTGAGTATCGTCATTCTGAGGCTCGGCGCGATACGCGCCGAGCCTCGAAGGGTGATGATCCGGATATCTTTCCCGCCATCTTTTCAGGCTGGCCTCGCTCGCGCCTCAGGATGACGGCGCTTGGAGTATCCGTAAAACCATCGCGGCCGCATCGAATTCGGACCGGCGATAGGCGCGCCGCTTTAGAGCGAGCTCGTCGCGGCCCCATTGCGACATCTGCCAATCCTCGTCTACATGCGCGGCCGCCCACGCTGCATCCGCGTCAAGCGCACCATGCGCGATCGCAAGCGCCAGCAACCCGGAGCCGGTCAAAGTCGTGATCGATGACATCGCGCCAAGCCGCCACGGCTCGGTCGGTATTGCCTCGCGCGCAGCAGCGACCACTTCGTGTGGTTGCGGCACGTACACGACACCTTGCGCCAGAACGAAGCGCGCGCCGAATTGTTCTTGCGCCCAAGCGAGCACCGGGTCCCAGGCTTGCGATTGCTTCTCGACCAGTTTGGCAGGAGCATCGGCGCGGTAGCACAGCAAATCAGTGCCAAGATACTTTGCGATCTCGTCCGCGACCGGTTGCGGCGTTTCGCTGACCGCATCGATCACGGCATTGGCGAGGCGCGTGAGTGGCATACGAGCAGGATCGATTACGTCGGCTTGCGCATCCCATTCCGCGGCAATGGCTCCAGCGAGCGCGTGCGAGGGCGCCGCAAGCGCGCGCCGCGCTGGTGTCAAAACAGGTTTGCCGTCGAGCAATATTGCAATACTGGCGTCACGCGGTATCACCCGTATGCGCCTGTTTGTAGAACCGTTGACGCAGGTGTGGCCGCACTGCCCGCCGCGCCGCTTCGGTCGGATCGAGCGGCTGATTTTCGAAAATTTCGGTAAAAATCTCACGCATTGGGACCGTTTGTGCAGCGCAAAATGATGTGGAACTTCGACCCGTAAATGTTAATCCAAAACGACAATGTTAGGGGTCCAAATGCCATGCTACCGCCTCTTTCAAGGAGCGAAAAACCTCACGAAGACTTGTGGTTGATAGACCGCAGCCATGACGGAAGGATAAGTAGCCTTGCGGGTCTCTTCTCAATAATATCCGCCCTCGGATTCGTGCCGGAAACAAGGCCGAACCAGAGGATACGGAGCCGCCAAGGGCTGTGACGCGACGCCGATTTAGTTGTGCGGAGTACCGGGGCGCGTTTCGAGGAAGCAATGAAGACTACCGACATTTCTGAGCCTGACTATTTCCACAAGGTCGTGGACTGCCAGTGGGCTTGCCCCGCGCATACACCCGTTCCTGAATATATCCGACTGATTGCGCACGGCCGTTATTCCGACGCCTATATGATCAACTGGCGTTCGAATGTGTTTCCGGGAATTCTCGGACGCACCTGCGACCGCCCTTGCGAACCTGCCTGCCGGCGCGTGCGCGTGGAAAAGGAGCCGGTGGCGATCTGCCGCCTGAAAAGAGTTGCGGCCGATTACAAGGACGACATTCGCGACCGATTACCGAAACCGGCTACGAAGAAAAATGGCAAGCGCATCGCGCTGGTTGGTGGCGGCCCGGCCTCCCTCACCGTGGCCCGTGATCTCGCTCCGCTCGGCTATCAATGCGTCGTATTCGACAGCGACCCCAAAGCCGGCGGCATGATCCGCACACAGATCCCGAAATTCCGTTTGCCGGATTCCGTTATCGACGAGGAATGCGGCTACATCCTCGATCTCGGCGTCGAATTCCGCTCCGGCAAACGCATCGACAGCCTGAAGGCGCTGCTGACGGAAGGCTGGGATGCGATCTTCGTCGGCTCCGGCGCGCCCCGCGGACGCGACCTCGACATCCCCGGCCGCAAGGAAGCCGCCAAGAATATCCATATCGGCATCGACTGGTTATCGTCGGTGTCGTTCGGACATATCTCGAAAATCGGCAAGCGCGTCATCGTGCTCGGCGGCGGCAATACCGCGATGGATTGCTGCCGTTCCGCGCGCCGCCTCGGCGGCGAACAGGTGGACGTGGTCGTGCGCTCCGGCTTCGAGGAAATGAAGGCGTCGCCTTGGGAAAAGGAAGACGCCATGCACGAGGGCATCCCGATCCACAATTATCTTGTGCCCAAAGAGTTCACCCACGAGAACGGCAAGCTCACCGGCATCACCTTCGAAAAGGTGAAGGCCGAATTCGACGCCAAAGGGCGTCGCAAGCTCGTGTCTGCCGGCGAGCCCGATCAGCATTTTCCGTGCGACGACGTATTGGTGGCGGTGGGCCAGGAGAACGCCTTCCCCTGGATCGAGCGCGACATCGGCATTGAGTTTGATCAATGGAACATGCCGAAAGTCGACACCAAGACCATGGCTTCGACTCATCCGAAAATATTCTTCGGAGGTGACGCGGCGTTTGGCCCGAAGAATATCATTTGGGCGGTGGCGCACGGCCACGAGGCCGCCGTCTCGATCGACAAGGTGCTCCACGGTGAAGACATCGCCGACCGCCCCCTGCCGGCGGTAGAGGTAATGAGCCAGAAAATGGGCATTCACGAATGGAGCTACGATAACGAGATCGCACTCGATAAACGCTACAAGGTGCCGCACCGCGACAAGGTGGTGGCCCTGAAGGACATCAAAGCCGAGGTTGAACTGGGCTTCGACGAGAAGCTCGCCCTTGCCGAAGCCGGCCGCTGCCTGAATTGCGACATACAGACCGTATTCTCGGCGCAGCTTTGCATCGAGTGCGACGCCTGCGTCGACATCTGCCCGATGGATTGCATCACTTTCACGGCGAACGGCGAGGAAGCCGACTTGCGCAAGCGGCTGAATGCGCCTTCAAACAATCTCACGCAAGATCTGTACGTCCAGGATGGGCTCAAAACGGGCCGCGTCATGGTCAAGGACGAAGATGTCTGTTTGCATTGTGGCCTGTGCGCCGAACGCTGCCCGACCGGCGCATGGGACATGCAGAAATTCTTGCTCGATATGACTTACGCAGGGACTTCATGCCGACCGTCACACCGATCAGCCGCGTAAACGATTTCGTTATTCGTTTCGCCAATGTCAACGGCTCAGGCTCGGCGAGCGCGAACGAAATGTTTGCGCGCGCGGTGATGCGTATGGGCGTACCGGTCGCACCGCGCAATATTTTTCCATCCAACATCCAGGGTCTGCCAACCTGGTATGAGGTCCGTGTCTCCGAAGCCGGCCACCTGGGCGCGCGCGGCGGCACCGACCTCATGGTGGCAATGAACCCCCAAACCTTCGACAGGGATATTGCCGGCATCGAACCGGGCGGTTATCTATTTTACGATTTTACAAAGCCGCTGCCGCCTTCAAAATTCCGCGATGATATCACCGTCATCGGGGTGCCTCTGACCGCGATCTGCAATCGCGAATACACCGATCCGCGCCAGCGTCAGCTGTTCAAGAACATCATCTATATCGGCGTACTCACGGCCCTGCTCGACATTGACATGAAGGTGGTCGAGCAGCTCATCGGCGAGCAGTACAAGGGCAAGGATAAGCTGATCGAGCCGAATATAAAGGCACTCCATATCGGCCGCGACTACGCAATCCTGAACCTGCAATGCCCGCTCGGCATGAAGCTCAAGCGCGCCAACGCAGTTGGCGACCGGATCTTTATTGAGGGCAATTCGGCGGCCGCGCTCGGCGCCGTCTATGGCGGCGCGACCGTCTGCGCATGGTACCCGATCACGCCCTCCTCTTCGCTCGCGGACGCATTTACGCGCCACTGCGCCAAGCTGCGTATCGATCCGGATACCAAACAGGCGAAATACGCAATCATTCAGGCCGAGGACGAGCTTGCCTCGATTGGCATCGTGATCGGCGCCGGTTGGAACGGCGCGCGGGCCTTCACGGCGACCTCCGGTCCCGGCATTTCGTTAATGCAGGAGTTTATCGGGCTCGCCTATTTCGCAGAAATTCCGGCGGTTTTGTTCGACGTGCAACGCGCTGGCCCCTCGACCGGTATGCCGACCCGCACCCAGCAATGCGATATCATATCGTGCGCCTATGCCTCGCACGGCGACACCAAACACATACTGCTGTTTCCCGAAGGTCCGACGGAAGCCTTCGAATTCGGCGCGCAGGCTTTCGATCTTGCCGACCGGCTGCAGACACCGATTTTTGTCATGCTCGATCTCGACATCGGCATGAACCATCATTTGTCAAAACCGCTGGCCTGGGACGACTCTCCGCAAATACGACCGCGGCAAGGTGATGACGGCCGCAGAACTCGAAGCCGGCAAGGAATTTGGCCGCTATCTCGACGTCGATGGCGATGGTATCCCCTATCGTACCTATCCCGGCACACATCCGACGAAGGGCTCGTTCTTTACGCGTGGTACCTCGCGCGACCGTTACGCGCGCTACACCGAGGAAGGGGCACCTTACGTCGACAACATGCAGCGGCTGATCCGCAAGTTCGACACCGCCAAGGACATTGTGCCGCGGCCTCTTAACGCCACCGCCGGAAAGGCGACCAAATACGGCGTGATCTATTACGGCTCGACATCACCGGCCATGGACGAGGCAATTCACATGATCGAGGCAGGCGGCCACGCGCTTGATCGCATGCGTATCCGCGCTTTTCCATTCCATTCCAGCGTCAACAGCTTCGTGGCCGATCATGATTTTGTATTCGTAGTCGAGCAAAATCGCGACGCCCAGTTGCGATCGCTCATCGTCAATGAATGCGGCATCGACCCGGTTCGCTTGGTACCGATCCTGCACTATGACGGCACACCAATCACCGCCCGCTTTATAGCGAAAGCGATCGGGGATCATCTCGACAAGCTGACGGTGAAATCGATGAAGGTGACGTCGTGAGCCCAACTTGTTTCGCCACTTTCCCTGCGCTGCAGACCCGAGGTCTTAGCGACCGCGAAGGTCAGAGGCCAATCAAATGACTTATCTCACTAAACCAAAATTTCACCATCCCGAGCTGCCGAAGAATTCGCTCGGCTACACCCACCGCGACTACGAAGGGACGGTCTCAACGCTGTGCGCTGGCTGCGGCCACGACTCGATCACGGCTGCGATCATCCAGGCCTGCTTCGAGTTGTCTATCGAACCGCACCGCGTCGCCAAGATCTCCGGTATCGGATGCTCCTCGAAAACACCGACCTATTTCCTCGGCAATTCGCACGGCTTCAATTCGGTGCACGGCCGTATGCCGTCAGTACTGACGGGTGCCAATCTCGCCAACAGAGATCTGATCTATCTCGGCGTGTCGGGCGACGGTGATAGCGCTTCGATCGGGTTGGGGCAGTTCGCGCATTGCCTGCGGCGCGGCGTGAATATGGTCTATATCGTCGAAAACAACGGCGTATATGGCCTCACCAAGGGTCAGTTCTCAGCCACCGCCGACCGCGGTTCGAAGTCAAAACGGGGCTTTATCAACACCGACAATTCAATCGATCTGGTGGCGATGGCGCTGCAGCTCGGCGCAAGCTTTGTTGCCCGCTCCTTCTCCGGCGACAAGCACCAGCTGGTGCCGATCATCAAGGCAGCAATCGCGCACAAAGGCGCCGCCTTCATCGACGTGATCTCGCCATGCGTCGCCTTCAATAATCACGCCGGCTCGACCAAGAGCTTCGATTTCGTGCGCGAGCACAATGAAGCGGTGAACCGGCTCGATTTCATCTCGAGCCGCATGCCGATCGAGGTCAAGTACGAGCCGGGCACGGTCGAGGTGGTGGAGCAGCATGACGGCTCCAAGCTCGCGCTGCGCAAGCTCGCTGCCGATTACGAGCTGCACGACCGCACCGCAGCCTTGGGATTTCTCCAGCACCACGCCGCCAAGGGCCAGATTGTCACCGGCCTGCTCTATGTCGAGAAGGAGCCGGAGGATCTGCACGCACATCTGCATACCGTCGATTCCCCGTTGAACGCGCTCGGCGAAAAAGAGCTGTGCCCGGGCCAGTCGGCGCTCGAAAAATTCAACGCCAGTTTGCGGTAAGCGCTATTCCAATCTACGACAGTGTCATGGCCGGGCTTGTCCCGGCCATCTCGCTTGGGTAGGCCCAGGCGGTATGCCCGGCACTAGCCCGGGCACGACAAGGAAGAAAGCCACGATCAGATGGAAACCCGCCGCCTCGGCCAATCCAAACTGCACCTCGCCCCCCTCATGCTTGGCGGCAATGTGTTCGGCTGGAGCATCGACGAAAAGACTTCGGTCGGCATCCTTGATGCGTTTGTCGATGCCGGTTTCAACGCTGTCGATACGTCCGACAGCTATGCACGCTGGGTGCCCGGCAATCCGGGCGGTGAATCGGAAACCATCATCGGCAACTGGCTTAAAAAAAGCGGCAAACGCGGCAAGGTACTGATCGCCACCAAGGTCGGCGAGGACATGGGCGAGGGCCGCAGCCTGAAAAAGGATTACATCCTGCGCGAATGCGAAGCGTCGCTTCGGCGACTGCAAACCGACTGCATCGACCTTTACCAGACCCATTTTGACGACGAGGTGACGCCGCCGGAGGAGACGATGCAGGCCTATGCACAGCTGATTGCCGCCGGGAAAGTGCGCGCAATCGGCGCCTCGAACATGAGCCCGGCGCGGCTAAGAGCCTCGCTTGCGACCAGCAAGAAACTCGGCCTGCCACGCTACGAGAGCCTACAACCACTCTATAACCTCTCCGACCGCAAGGAATTCGAGACCGAATTCGAACCGATCTGCCGGCAGGAGAAACTCGGCGTCATCAACTATTATTCGCTTGCCGCCGGCTTCCTCACAGGCAAGTACCGCTCGCCAGAGGAAGGCGCCAAGCATCCCGGGCGCGGCGGACGGCTTAAGCGTTATCTCGATGCGCGTGGGCTGCGTATCTTGAGCGCGCTCGATAAAGTGGCCGCACGCCATAACGCGGTCCCGGCACAGATTGCGCTCGCCTGGCTGATCGCAAAGCCGGTTATCACCGCGGCGATCGTCAGCGCCACGAGCCTCAAACAGCTCGGCGAGATCCTCAAAGCCCCGCAGATCAAGCTCGCACGCGATGATGTCGCTGCGCTCGACGCCGCCGGCGCATGACTTAAAGTCACACTTTAACTTGAAGAAACGCCTTTAAATGGAGCGCTTATCGATAGTTGATAAATGAAGGCCGTTACTGGTTGATGCAGGTGCCGACATAGGTGTTGCGGTCCCCCGCAGCCTGTCCATAGACGCCCGCCTGATGGGCGCAGCGCGCAGCGCGATCCTGAAAGGTCTCGGCGCCGCGCGGTCCCGAACCCGAAACCGTCGGTAAATTCGGCAATACCCGCCCCGTCTGCGGTACGACGATGGGCGGCGGGACCGCGGTATTAGGCGGCGACACAATTGTCGATTTCGGGATGGTCACGTGTTTCACGGTCCCGCGCGGTGATTTGTATTTCGGCGCAAGCCAGGGCTCTGGTCTGTCCGCTCTGGAGCCCCGTTCCGGAACCATGATGTCGTATGATTCCCCGGCATACGCAGATACTGCCGGCGGGGCGGCCGTCAGCGCCAGCAACACGATTAATAAAGGTCCGCGCGTCATTGCTATCAGATAGGAACCCCCGAACCCGGCGGCTACTCCTCCGGAGCCTCCTCGATCGGGTCGTAACGTTTCGCGTCAAAGCCAAGAAGATTCCACGACTGTTCCATGTGCGGCGGCAACGGCGCCGAGACGTCGATCACACCGCCGCGTGGATGCGGCACCGCGATACGGCGGGCGAGCAAATGCAGTCTGTCCTGCATGCCGCCGGGCAGATGCCAGTTTTCTATATTGAAATATTTCGGATCGCCGACGATCGGATGGCCGACATGGGCCATGTGTGCGCGCAATTGATGGGTGCGCCCGGTCACGGGCTTGAGCGATAGCCAGGCCAGCTGTTGCGCGGCCGTCTCAACCACCGCGTAATAGGTCACCGCATGCACTGCATCTTTCTCGCCGTGCTTCGCGATTCGCATGAACGAATCTTCTTCAATTTCCTGCTTGGCGAGATAAGTGGAAATGCGGCCCTGCGCGGGCTTGGGCACACCGACGACGAGCGCCCAATAAGTCTTGCGCGCTGAGCGCGAGCGAAATGTTTTCGCCAATGCTGCAGCAGCAAATCGGGTCTTTGCCACCAGCAGACAGCCTGCGGTGTCCTTGTCGAGCCGGTGTACAAGGCGCGGACGCTGGCCGTCAGGTGAGCGCAAAGCGCCGAGCATGCCGTCGACATGACGCACCATTCCGGAACCACCCTGTACGGCCAGCCCCATCGGCTTGTTGAGCACCAGCACGTCGGCGTCTTCGTAAAGGATGATCGATTTGAGGAAGGCGCGGTCCTTTTGCGCCGCCGGCGCGTCATTGTGCGGAGCCGGGGCCTCCACTTTCAGCGGCGGAATGCGGACCGCCTGCCCGGCTTCCAGGCGCACCTTCGGCTGCGTGCGCTTCCCGTTCACCCTTACTTCGCCTTTGCGGATGATCCGCTGGATATGGCTAAACGACAGGCCCGGAAAGCGAGCCTCGAAGTAACGATCGACCCGCATACCGGATTCGTCGGAGGTGACGGTGACGGTGTGGACTTTGCCGGTTGCATGTAAGGCCTTCACCCCCTCATCCTGGGGTGGCGGCCGTCGGCCACCCGCACCTTTGTTCATATCTCGGGTAAATCCGCGATCGGTGGATGAACTGCTGGGGCCTTCGTCTTTCGAGGCTCGCTGCGCTCCTACCTCAGAACGACGATGAAACCGCTGGGCCTTGCCTCGATCACGGTGCCGCGGCCCGGCTTGTTGCCGGCCGCCACCGGGCTGGCGAGGGCCGGAACGTTCCCGGCTCATGCTCCGCCCCGTTCTTTCCTCAGCTTCGCCCAGTATTCCAAACGTTTTCTGATCTCGCGTTCAAACCCGCGTTCGGGCGGATCGTAAAACTTCTGCCGTTCCAGCCCGTCAGGGAAATAGTTCTGTCCGGAAAAGGCTTCCTCGGCGTCATGATCGTAGGCATAGCCACGGCCGTAACCCTCATTCTGCATCAGCTTGGTCGGCGCATTGAGGATGTGTTTAGGCGGTAGCAGCGAACCTGCTTCCTTGGCGGCGCGCATAGCGGCTCCAAAAGCGGCATAGCCGGCATTCGATTTTGGCGCCGTAGCGCAATAGACCACAGCTTGTGCAATCGCCAATTCACCTTCCGGCGATCCCAGAAAATCGTAGGCCTCCTTGGCGGCATTGGCTATCACCATCGCCTGCGGATCGGCCAGGCCGATGTCCTCGATCGCCATGCGCACCACGCGGCGCGCGATATAGAGCGGCGGCTCGCCAGCATCCAACATACGGCAAAGGTAATAAAGCGCTGCATCGGGATCGGAGCCACGCACCGACTTGTGCAACGCGCTGATAAGATTGTAGTGCCCGTCCTGCGATTTGTCGTAAATTGGCGCGCGGCGCTGCACGATATCCTGCAATTTGGCGCTGTCGAAAAGCTCGTCCTTGCGCGCGGCACGCCAGACTTCTTCGGCAAGAGTAAGTGCAGCACGGCCATCGCCGTCGGCCATGCGCTTAAGAGCTTCGCGCGCCGCCGGATCAAGCGGAAGCCGTCTGTCCTCTATCTTCTCGGCGCGCCTGAGCAGCTTCTCGATCGCTTCCTCATCAAGGGATTTGAAAACCAGCACGCGCGCGCGGGAAAGCAATGGCGCATTCAACTCGAAAGACGGGTTTTCGGTGGTGGCGCCGACCAGAATAATGGTGCCGTCCTCCATCACCGGGAGAAAACTGTCCTGCTGGGCGCGGTTGAAGCGATGAATCTCGTCGACAAATAGCAGCGTGCCCTGCCCCATTTCGCGGCGCCGGCGCGCCTCCTCGAACACCTTCTTGAGGTCAGCGACGCCGGTGAAGATGGCCGAGATTTGCTCGAAATGCAGGTCGGTCGCCTGGGCGAGCAGGCGCGCGACGGTCGTCTTGCCGGTGCCGGGCGGACCCCAGAACACCAGCGAACCCAACGAGCGTGTCGCCAGCATTCGGGAGAGTGCGCCATCCGGCCCGAGCAAATGGCCCTGGCCGACGACCTCGTCGAGTTTCTGTGGCCTGAGCTTGTCGGCAAGCGGACGCGGCGCGCCTTTGTCGAGGCCCGCAGCGGCAAACAGGTTTGGGCCGCTCGTTTTTGCGCGCGGGGTCATCCGCTGAACACCGCGGAGATCTTCTGTCCACCGCGCACGATAACAATGCGCCAGCTGCGATTAGGCGTGTTGGTCAAACGTTCAAGGTCGCGGGTTTTGCCAATACGCTCGCCGTTAACTTCTTCAATCACGTCGCCCCGCTGAAAGCCGAGATTGCTGGCGTAGGAGCCGGCGTCGACGTCGACGATAGCGACACCCTGATCGACATTTTGCAGTTGCAATTCGTCGACGAGCGCTGGCGAAAGATTGGCAATCTTGACGCCTGAAAACGGTGAGCGCGATCGGATCACGATTTCATCGCGGGGCGTCTCCGGCGCGCTTTGCAAGGCGACCGTCGCCGTCTGTTCACGCCCCGCCCGCAGCAGCCCCAGGCGGGCGCTGCCGCCGATCGGCTTCGTGGCGAACCGATAGTCGAAAGCGTTAGGGTCATCGACGTCCTGCCCGTCCACCGAAACGATCAGATCGCCCGCCTTGACGCCCGCGCGGGCCGCCGGACTGTCCGTCGCCACATTGGCGACCAATGCGCCCGTCGGACGTTTGAGACCCATGCTGTCGGCGATTTCAGCTGTGACAGCTTGCAATTTAGCGCCGAGCCATGGCCGCACCACCGCACTGCCGCCAGTCTTGGCGGAGGCCACCACCACTCGCACCATGTTGGCCGGAATTGCGAAACCTACGCCTTGCGAGCCGCCCGATCGGGAGAAGATTGCGGTGTTGATTCCAATCAACTTGCCGGTCAAATCGACGAGTGCGCCACCTGAATTACCCGGATTGATCGCCGCATCGGTCTGGATGAAGAAGCGGTAGTCAGAAATACCCACTTGTGTACGCGCCAACGCCGATACGATCCCGTGCGTGACCGTCTGCCCGACACCGAACGGATTGCCGATGGCCAGCACGACATCGCCGACCTGCAATGCGTCCGAATCGGCAAAGTCGAGCACGGGAAATCGCTCGCGCCCGTCCTTGATGCGAAGCACCGCAAGATCGGTGCGCGGGTCCTTGAGCACCAGCGTGGCCTCGAACTCGCGTTTGTCGGCAAGCGAGACCTTTACTTCGTCCGCACCTTCAATGACGTGATTGTTGGTCACGACCAAACCGGCGGCGTCGATGATCACACCTGACCCAAGGGAGCGTTGCAGCTGACTGCCACCGCCGCCACCGGGACCACCGAAGAACCGCCGGAAGATCGGATCGTCCAACAGCGGATTGCGGTTCTGTACCACCTTGGCGGCATAGACATTGACCACCGCCGGAGCCACGTGCTGCACCACCGGCGCATAGGACAACCGCAGCTCCGATTGCGTCGGAAGCCGCCGCTCTTGCGCCATTGCCGTCGCCGCGAACGTGATGGCAGCAATCAGGATGGCGGTCAGACTTCTAAGGCGCATCGTTTCGAATCCCGGTGAATGACGGAGATATAGGCTTCTCAAAGGGTTAAATGAAGGCCGTCCCCGTCATCCGAGGCGCCAGCCATAGGCCGGCCCCGAAGGACGACCGGTCACCATCGAGGCTCCAGCACAAATGGGCTCGCACCTCCGGATGTCGGCCCCAAAGGCCTATTCCAGCGCCGGCACAGTCCGTAGGTACGCCACAATCGCATCGAGATCATCTGGCGTGAGCGTTGCATAATATTGGTAACCCATCGGCGGCTTGAGCTTCTTGCCCTCGCGGTCGACACCGGCAGTGATCGCACGCTTGATGTCATCGTCGGTCCAAGAGCCTATGCCCTTGGTCTTGCTCGATGTGATGTTGCGCGAAACAGAAATGCCCCAAGGACCGGGGAATTCGAATCCGCCGGCACCCAGGCGTGTGCCCCACTGGCGTACGCCCCTCTCCATCGGCGTATGACATTCCATGCAATGCGCGATGGTCGTGAGATAGAAACCCTTCTTGAGCTTGTCGCTCATCATTCCTTCGGTGAACGGCTTTTCACCGCCCGGGATCACGTGCTCGACCTGCGGCATCTTGTAGATCGGATCCGCAGATTTATTGTTCACCGGCTTGAGCGTGCGCAAGTAAGCGACAACGGCGTCGAGATCGCGGTCGGTCATGATGTGATAAAAACCGGTTGGCATGATCATCGCGACATGCACATCGTTCGGACGGATGCCTGTGCGCATCACTTTTTTGATGTCGGCGTCGGTCCAGGTACCGATGCCGGTGTCTTTATCCGGCGTGATGTTCGGCGCGGTCACTTTGAACGGCGGCTCGTCCCAAGACAGGCCGCCGGAAAAATCCTTGCCGGCGACCGCCGCGGGCGGACCTTTTGGTGAGTGGCAATTTCCGCAGGTCATGATGCCATTGACAAGATAGTCGCCGCGCTTGACCAGATCAGATTGCGCAGGCTGCGCATGGGCTGCGCCGGCCAGCACTGCAGCGAATGCCAATGCAACCAATCCCGTGCGAATTTTCATAAATCCTCCCACTGAAACCAAGGCCGCTGACGGGGTGCAATCATACCCATCCACCATTGCCCCGCAAATAAAAAGGGCGGCACGACGGCGCCGCCCGTTTTGATATTTTATTGCAACTAAAGAGTTCAGGCGGCGGCCGTCGCCTCGTCTTCGACCTTCTTTTTCTGCACCGGCCCGGAATCCTTACCCTTGGCCTCGACATCGCGGTCGACGAATTCGATCACAGCTTTCGCCGCGTTGTCGCCGTAGCGGAAACCGGCCTTCATGATGCGGGTATAGCCGCCGTCACGGCCCTTGTAGCGCGGACCGATCACCTCAAAGAGTTTCTTGACCTGCGTGACGTCGCGGATTTCGGCGATCGCCTGACGACGGGCATGCAGCCCACCCTTTTTCGCAAGCGTAACGAGCTTCTCGACGATCGGACGCAGCTCTTTCGCTTTCGGCAGTGTGGTGATGATCTGTTCGTGCTTGATCAGCGATGCGGCCATATTGGCGAACATTGCCTTGCGATGCTCCGCCGTACGGTTGAGCTTGCGGTGAACCTTGCCGTGACGCATCGCCTAACTCCTCAGTCCTCATGTCATGCCCCGCCTTGTGCTGGGCATCCCGCCTCAGGCGGGCCATGCCGTGGTCCTCTCATCGAGAGGCGCGGAGACAAGCCCCGGCCACGGCGGCAGGGGTACGGTTTAGTAATGGTCCTCGAAACGCTTGGCGAGCTCTTCGATGTTCTCCGGGGGCCAGCCAGGCACTTCCATGCCGAGGTGCAGGCCCATCTGCGCCAGCACTTCCTTGATCTCGTTGAGCGACTTGCGCCCGAAATTCGGCGTGCGCAGCATTTCTGCTTCGCTCTTCTGCACAAGGTCGCCGATATAAACGATGTTGTCGTTCTTCAGGCAGTTGGCTGAGCGCACCGACAACTCGAGCTCGTCCACCTTCTTGAGGAAGGCCGGGTTGAAGGCCAGATCCGGAATTGTCTCGGCGGCGGCCTCCTTGCGGGGCTCCTCGAAATTCACGAATACGTTCAGCTGATCCTGAAGAATACGTGCGGCATAGGCGAGCGAATCCTCCGGCGTTACCGCACCGTTGGTCTCGATGGTCATGGTCAGCTTGTCGTAGTCCAGGATCTGACCTTCGCGGGTATTCTCGACTTTGTAGGAGACCTTGCGCACCGGCGAGTAGAGACTGTCGACCGGAATAAGGCCGATCGGCGCGTCCTCGGGACGGTTGCGCTCCGCGGGCACATAACCTTTGCCAGTGTTGACGGTGAACTCCATACGAATCTCGGCGCCCTCGTCGAGAGTGCAGAGAATTAGGTCGGGGTTGAGTACGACCACATCGCCGACGGTCTGGATATCGCCGGCAGTGACCGTGCCGGGCCCCTGCTTCTTGACGACCATCCGCTTGGGACCTTCGCCCTGCATCTTGATGGCGATGTCCTTGATGTTGAGCACCATGTCGGTGACGTCCTCGCGCACGCCTGCGATCGAGGAGAACTCGTGCAACACGCCGTCAATATGCACCGATTGCACTGCGGAGCCTTGCAGCGAGGACAATAGAATGCGCCGCAGCGCATTGCCGAGCGTGACGCCGAAACCGCGTTCGAGCGGCTCGGCAACCACCGTTGCAATCCGCGCGGCGTCACCGCCCGCGGAAACCTGGAGCTTGTTCGGCCTGATCAATTCCTGCCAATTCTTCTGGATCACGTCTTCACCTTTTCAGCGGCGCGGCCTTCTCGCGCCTAGCGCACCCCACCCGCCGCGTGGGGAAAATCTCGGCGGTAGTACGCGCGCGGGACACGAGGCCCGCACGAAGCAAACCATCACACGCGACGACGTTTTCGCGGCCGGCAACCGTTGTGCGGAATCGTTGTCACGTCCCGGATCGAGGTAATTGTAAACCCGGCAGCCTGCAGCGAGCGCAGCGCCGACTCGCGGCCAGAACCGGGGCCCGACACTTCGACTTCGAGGGTACGCATGCCGTGCTCCTGGGCTTTCTTGGCGGCATCTTCGGCAGCGACCTGTGCAGCGTAGGGCGTCGATTTGCGCGAGCCCTTGAAACCCATGGTCCCCGCCGACGACCAGGCGATCGTGTTGCCCTGCGCGTCGGTGATGGTGATCATGGTATTGTTGAACGAGGCGGCGACATGCGCGACGCCCGAGGCGATGTTCTTTCGTTCGCGCCTGCGGACGCGGGTGGCTTCCTTACCCATTCTCAATCCTTTCGCGCCCGTGCGCCGTGGTCGGCGCGGGGCTCATCCTGTTATCAAGTCGGTCCCGTAGTCTTCTTTTTGCCGGCAATCGTCTTGGCCGGCCCCTTGCGGGTCCGCGCATTTGTATGGGTTCGCTGGCCACGAACCGGGAGGCCCTTGCGATGACGCAGGCCGCGATAGCACCCAAGGTCCATCAGCCGTTTGATGTTCAGTTGAACTTCACGCCGGAGGTCGCCTTCGACCATGTAGTCGCGGTCGATCATTTCGCGGATCTGCAGCACCTCGGCGTCGGTGAGCTGCGACACCCGCCGCTCGGCCGGCAGATTAACTTTGCTCACGATTTCGCGGGCGATCTTGGGCCCGATGCCATGGATGTACTGAAGCGCGATCACCACGCGCTTATTGGTGGGTAGATTGACACCCGCGATACGAGCCACTTAGCCTCTCCTATACCGGCCGACGGCGCGAACCGCGCCAAATTCTCGTGTCCCTGGAAGGGGATAGCGCAAAGCGTAACACGACGCCCGTCCCCGCCTCGTTGGGGCCCGGCATCGCGTCAAACTCCTGAATGTGCAGCTTATTAAGGGATTCATCGCGCCTTCGTCAACCTCCGTCGGGTACGGTTTTTGCGCTTTCCCGGCTTGTTCGCGCTGCGCTTGACCCTGCTTGGACGCTGCCGGCGTGCCGAGCCCTTGGGAGTGCTCCGCTTGGCCTTTTTGGCCCGTCCGCCGCGTTTGCCCCTTTTGGCTGTTTTGACCTTCCGTCGCCGCGATTTAGCCGCACCCTTGGGCCTGACAGCCTTTGCGGGACGCAGTAGGCGGTCAATCTCCGCTGTGACCTCGTCAATTGCCGCCATGCCGTCTACGGCCCTGAGCATGCCCTTGTCGGCGTAGTAACCCGTGAGGGGTGCGGTTTGTGCGCGGTAGGCCGAGAGCCGCCCCTTGAGCACCTCCGGATTGTCGTCGGCGCGAATCTTTTCTCCGCGAGCGGCCATCTCCGCCACCCGCTTTTCGATGCGCTTGAGCAGGATGCCCTCGTCGACCTTCAGTTCGATCACCGCGTCGAGTTTGAGGCCACGCTCGGCCAACAGGCGGTCGAGCGCCTGAGCCTGCGGCACGGTGCGCGGAAAACCATCAAGTACAAACCCGCGTGCGTCAGGCTGGTCGATGCGATCAGCGATAATTGCCACAACGACCTCGTCGGGCACCAGCTCACCTCGATCCATGATACTTTTGGCGCGCAGACCGACCGGCGTACCGGCCGCAACCGCTGCGCGCAACATGTCGCCGGTCGAGAGCTGTACAATTCCGTGCTTGGCTATCAGACGCTGCGCTTGCGTGCCCTTCCCCGCCCCCGGCGGGCCGAGCAGGATCAATCTCATCGCGTGCGACCTCGCAGCTTCGAGCGCTTGATCAGTCCTTCATATTGGTGCGCCAGCAGGTAGCCCTGGATCTGCGCTACCGTATCCATCGTGACGCTAACCACGATCAACAACGACGTGCCGCCAAAATAGAATGGCACCGCCGCATAGGAAATCAGGATTTCTGGAATGAGGCAGACGATGGCGAGATAGAGCGCACCAACCACGGTAATGCGCGAAAGTACGTAGTCGATGTACTCGGCGGTTCGCTCGCCCGGCCGGATGCCCGGAACGAAGCCACCGTGCTTTTTCAGGTTGTCCGCAGTTTCCGTCGGATTGAATACTACCGCCGTGTAAAAGAAGGCGAAGAACACGATCAGCGCGATATAGAGAATGAGGAACAGCGGTCGGCCGTGGCCGAGGAGCGTTGTGACTGTGGTAAGCCACCCGGGCCCCTGTCCCGCATTGAAATTTGCGACTGTGGTCGGCAGCAGCAATAGCGACGACGCAAAGATCGGCGGAATCACACCCGAGGTGTTCAGCTTAAGTGGCAAATGCGAGGACTGACCCTCGAACATACGGTTGCCAACCTGTCGCTTGGGATACTGGATCAGAAGGCGGCGCTGTGCGCGTTCCATAAAAACGATGAAGGCGATAACCGCGACCGCCATTACGATCACGATAAGGATCAAGCCAGTCGACAACGCGCCCTGACGGCCGAGTTCAAGAGTGCCCGCGATCGCCGAGGGCAACTGCGCCACGATCCCTGACAAGATAATCAACGAAATCCCGTTGCCGATGCCGCGCGACGTGATCTGCTCGCCCAGCCACATCAGGAACATCGTGCCGCCGGCCAGCGTGATGGTTGTGGACATAAGGAAGAAGATGCCGGGATTGCTGACTACATTGCCGGTTCCTTCCAGGCCGACGCCGATGCCGTATGCTTGGAACGCGGCGAGCACCACGGTGAGATACCGGGTGTACTGGTTCATGATTTTGCGACCCTGCTCGCCTTCTTTCTTGAGCGCTTCTAGCGTCGGCGAAACAGTCGTCATCAGCTGTATAATGATCGAGGCCGAGATGTACGGCATGATATTAAGTGCGAATATTGCCATCCGGTGGATGCCGCCACCGGAAAACATATTGAACATGCCGAGAATACCACCCGCCTGAGTATTGAAGATCTGCTCCCAGGCATTGGGATCGATGCCGGGCAACGGGATGTAGGTGCCGAGGCGATAAACCAGCAGCGCGCCGACTGTAAACCAGATGCGTTTCTTGAGTTCATCGGCCTTGGCAAGCGCCGAGAAATTCAGATTGGCCGCCAGTTGTTCTGCCGCCGAAACCATCAGTCGCTCCTTCGGCCCCCGCCCAGGTCTCTGTCACGCTTCAGTCCCGATCAGTCGGGACCGACTCCAGCGGGAGCACCCAGTAGCTGCGACCCTCTAGATATGGCCGGCCCTGCCAAACGGTAGGCCGTAGTTGGATCGCCCGTTTGCGCGGGCGACGACGCCAAGAGAGGAACTACTCGGACTTCTGCTCTTCTTCCGCTTCCGCCTTGGGCTTGGTGCCCCTCGGTTTGTCACCGCCCTTGGCCGCTTCCATGGCCTTGCGCTTGTTCTTGCCCTTTGGCTCGGCGTCTTCTTCCTTTGCCGGCGCGAGAATCTTTACAGTGCCCCCGGCCTTCTCTACCGCCGCAATCGCGGATTTCGAGGCGCGCCACACCGAAAATTCGATCTTGCTCTTGAGTTCGCCGTCACCGAGGAGCTTCACGCCAGCCTTCTCGCGCCGCATCAGCCCTGCCTTGACCATGGTTGCGGCATCAACAGGAGCCTTGGCATCGATCAAGCCGGCGTCGATCGCCGCTTGCACTTTGCCAACATTAATTTCGTTGAGCTTGACCGCGAACGACGTGTTGCGGAAACCGCGCTTTGGCAAGCGGCGATGCAGGGGCATCTGGCCGCCTTCGAAGCCCTTAATGCGCACACCTGTACGCGCGGTCTGACCCTTGCCGCCACGGCCACCGGTCTTACCCATGCCGGAACCGATGCCACGGCCGATGCGCATCCGCTTTTTACGCGCACCCGGCTTGTCGGCAATCTGGTTGAGTTTCATCGTACTGTCCTCTTACTTTGCGTCGGCGACCACGCGCACCAGATGCTGCACCTTGCGGATCATGCCGCGAGTCGCCGGCGTATCCGGTAGGTCGCGCACGCGTCCAATCTTGTTGAGCCCGAGCCCGATCAGCGTCGCGCGCTGGTCGTGATGGCGCCGCTGCGGGCTACCCACCTGTTCAATTTTGATTGTCTTGTGTGCCTGGGCCATGCGCTAAATTCCTCAATCCGCCGTCACTTCCGCGTCGCCGTCCCGGCGACGCGACTGCAAGGTGGACACCTTGATGTTGCGGCGGGCTGCAACCGAGCGTGGCGAATCCTGGTGCTTGAGAGCATCGAAAGTCGCGCGCACCACGTTGTAGGGGTTCGATGAGCCGAGCGATTTAGCAACAACGTCCTGCATGCCGAGCGTTTCGAATACTGCGCGCATCGGGCCACCGGCGATGATTCCGGTGCCGGGAGGCGCCGCCCGCAAAAACACTTTGCCCGCACCGTGGCGGCCGAGCACGTCGTGATGCAGCGTGCGACCCTCACGCAGCGGAACACGTGTCAAGCTGCGCTTGGCTGCATCGGTCGCCTTTCGGATCGCTTCCGGGACCTCGCGCGCTTTGCCGTGGCCGAATCCGACCCGACCCTTCTGGTCGCCCACGACGACCAGCGCAGCGAAGCCGAAGCGACGGCCACCCTTGACCACCTTGGCCACGCGGTTGATGTGCACCAGCTTGTCAATGAACTCGCTGTCGCGTTCGTCGCGGCCACCGCTGCGCTCACGGTCTCGTCGGGGTTCTCGTCGCGGTTCATGTGCCATAAGGGATCGATCCGTTAAAAGTTGAGGCCGCCTTCGCGCGCGGCGTCAGCCAGCGCCTTAATGCGTCCGTGATAGAGATAGCCGCCGCGGTCGAACACGACGTCCTTGATGCCCTTCTCCTTAGCCCGCTCGGCGATCAATTTGCCGACCGCCTTGGCCGCCGCGATATTGGCACCGGTTTTGGCGCCTTCGCGCATCGGCTTCTCCATCGATGACGCCGCAGTCAGGGTCGTGCCCTTCACGTCGTCGATCAACTGAACGTAGATGTGCTTCGAGGAGCGAAACACCGATAGCCGCACGCGCCCGCGTGCCGCGAGCTTTATCTTGCGTCGCACTGTCGCCGTCCGCCGGGCGGTTCGGTCACTCAATCTCGACATGGCGCGTCCTCTACTTCTTCTTCCCTTCCTTGCGGAAGATGTACTCGTTCACATATCTCACGCCTTTGCCCTTGTAGGGCTCGGGCGGACGGTAACCGCGGATCTCGGCAGCGACGTGGCCAACTTTCTGCTTGTCGACGCCAGTCACTACGATCTCGGTCGGCTTCGGAGTCGTAATCGCGATTCCTTCCGGAATCGGAAAGCTCACGTCGTGGGAAAACCCGAGCTGCAATTGCAACGTCTTACCTTGTACCGCAGCGCGGTAGCCCACGCCGGTGATCTCCAGCTTCTCCTCGAAGCCTTTGGTCACGCCCGATACCACGTTTGCAACTAACGTACGCGAGGTGCCCCACATTGAGCGTGCGCGTTTGCTTTCGCCACGAGGCTCAAGCTTGATGCCACCCTTGTCCATGGCCACCGACACGTCGTCGTGCACGACGACCTGCAAGGCACCCTTCGGACCTTTTACCTTGACGGTCTGCCCTTCCACATTGGCGGTGACGCCTGTGGGAACCGCGACCGCCTTGTTGCCGATGCGTGACATTAGAACACCGTGCAGATGATTTCGCCGCCGACATTGGCCTCGCGAGCGTCGTGGTCTGCCATCACGCCCTTTGGCGTCGACAGAATGGCAACGCCGAGGCCGTTATTGATGCGCGGCAGGTTACGAACCGCCACGTATACACGGCGGCCTGGCTTGGAGATGCGTTCAATTTCGCGGATTACCGGCTCGCCGTCGAAATATTTAAGTTCGATTTCAAGCTCGGACCGGCCGCTGGCGTGCGCCACGCTGGCATAGCCGCGGATAAATCCTTCCGTCTTTAGCACCTCGAGCACGCGCTCGCGCTGCTTGGAGCCCGGCATCGAAACCTTAGACTTGCTGCGCATTTGCGCGTTTCGGATGCGCGCTATCATATCGCCGATCGGATCGTTTACTGCCATCGCGCCCTCCTACCAGCTCGACTTCACAAGGCCCGGAATGAGGCCTTTAGAGCCAAGCTCGCGCAACGCGATACGGCTCAATCGATGCTTGCGGTAATACGCGCGCGGACGGCCGCTGAGTTCGCAGCGATTGCGTACGCGCGTCTTGGAGGAATTACGCGGCAACTCAGCCAGCTTCAGAGTAGCGGCAAAACGCTCCTCCATCGGCAGCTTCTTGTCGTGCGCGATCGTTTTTAGCTTCGCTCGCCGGTTGGCAAATTTCTTGGCCATCCTGCGCCGCCTATTGTTCTTCTCGATCGAACTTTTCTTCGCCATACTTTCGCTCCTTGCGGTTCCGCGTATGAGGCCTGGCCTCACTGCCGGAACGGGAAGTTAAACGCGGTAAGCAGCGCGCGCGCTTCATCGTCACTGCGCGCACTGGTACAAACGGTGATATCGAGGCCCCAGGAATTGGTGACTTTGTCGAAGTCGATCTCTGGAAACACTATGTGTTCCTTGATGCCGAGGCTGTAGTTGCCGCGGCCGTCGAAACTCTTTGGATTGAGCCCACGGAAATCACGCACTCGAGGCAGCGCGATAGTCACGAGCCGATCGATAAAGTCGTACATGCGCGCCTTGCGTAGCGTGACCTTGCAGCCGATGGCCTGGCCATCGCGCAGCTTGTAGGTCGCGATCGACTTGCGCGACTTCGTGATCACCGCTTTCTGGCCAGCAATCAGCGACAGGTCGTTGGCGGCGTTATCCACCTTCTTGCGGTCGGCGACACCCTCGCCAATACCCATGTTGAGCACAACCTTTGTGATCTTGGGCACCTGCATGCGATTCGAATAGCCGCGCTGCTTCGTGAGTTCTGCGCGAACCACGTTCTCGAAATGGGCGCGCAGGCGCGGCACATAGTCCGAGCGTTCACGCGGTTTCTTGGCTTCCTTCGGCGCGGCGGCCTTAGCTTGCGCCTGGGCCTTCTTTTCCGCCTTGGCTTCCGCCTTTGCTTGTGCGGTCTGCTGCGTATCAGCCATCGATCTCAACTCCAGAACGCTTGGCTATGCGCACCTTTTTGCGCGCGTCGCCTGCGCCGACGAACTTAAATCCCACGCGGGTTGGCTTGCCATCCTTGGGATCGGCAACTGCCAGATTCGAGAGGTGGACCGAACTCTCCTTTGAAATAATCCCGCCTTCTTGCTGGGCAGTCTGGCGCTGATGACGCTTGACCATATTGACGCCGCGCACCAGTGCGCGGTCCTGATCACGGCGCACCTCGATCACCTCACCGGTGCGCCCCTTGTCGCGACCGGTAAGCACGACGACCTTATCGCCCTTGCGGATCTTGGCGGCCATCACAGCACCTCCGGGGCGAGCGAAATAATCTTCATGTGATTCTTGGCGCGCAGCTCACGCGGTACCGGTCCAAAGATGCGGGTGCCCACCGGCTCCATCTGCGGCGTGATCAAAACCGCCGCATTGCGGTCGAAGCGGATGACCGAGCCGTCCGGGCGTTTGATGTCCTTGGAGATACGCACCACTACGGCCTTCATCACGTCGCCTTTTTTCACGCGGCCACGTGGAATTGCCTCCTTCACCGAAACGACGATGACGTCGCCGATGGTGGCGTACTTGCGTTTGGAGCCACCCAGCACCTTGATGCACATGACGCGGCGCGCGCCGGAATTGTCCGCCACGTCGAGGTTGGTTTGCATCTGAATCATGATGCGGCTCTCATTGTCTGGTCGCGCGAATTCTTGACGAACATGGCGCTCATTGAACTTTCTGTTTCTTCTCGCCCCGGATCACCGCCCAGCGCTTGAGTTTCGAAATCGGCCGGCGCTCTTCGATCCACACCTGATCACCGACCGAATATGTATTGGCTTCGTCATGCGCGTGGTATTTTTTCGAACGGCGAATGGTCTTCTTCATGGTCGGGTGCGTGAAACGACGCTCAACGCGCACAACCACGGTCTTGTTCTGCTTGTCGCTCACGACGACCCCATGGAGAGTACGCTTCGGCATCTCGAACCCCTTATTCCTTCGACTTCACTTTGGCGCGCGACGATTTCGGCTTCGCAGCAGCCTTCGGCTTGGTGGCTTTGGCTTTCTTTGCAGGTGCCGGCGTGGCATCGGCCTTCGAAGCCCGTTCCGGCGTCCCGGCGCGCTTCTGCGCCGCGATTGTTTTCATGCGCGCGATATCGCGCCGGATGACGCGCACGCGCGATGTATTTTCCAACTGCCCGGTGGCGCGCTGGAAACGCAGATTGAACTGCTCTTTTTTCAGTTTGAGCACTTCATCATCGAGTTGATCGAGCGTCATCGCTCTTGCGTCGGCGGCTTTCATGGCGTCACTCAGCGATGCGTTCAATAAAACGGGTCTTGACCGGCAGCTTGGCCGCGGCGAGAGCCAGCGCTTCCTTGGCGACGGCGACGGGAATGCCATCGACCTCGAACAGGATGCGGCCCGGCTTGACGCGTACGACCCAAAATTCGGGAGTACCTTTGCCTTTGCCCATGCGCACTTCGATCGGCTTCTTCGACACCGGCACGTCAGGGAATACCCGGATCCATACGCGGCCAGACCGCTTCATGAAGCGCGTGAGGGCACGACGAGCCGCCTCGATCTGGCGTGCGGTCACGCGCTCGGGCTCCAGCGCCTTGAGACCATATTGGCCAAAAGAAAGCGTATTGCCGCTGGTGGCGACGCCGTGGATGCGGCCCTTGAAAGCCTTGCGAAACTTGGTGCGGATCGGTTGCAGCATGACCTAAACTCTATTCGTCCCCTCAGGCGGCGGTTTCGCGGCGCGGCCGGCCGGCGTCGCCTTCGGCGAGCTTCTTGTCCTGCGCCATCGGATCGTGCTCGAGGATTTCGCCCTTGAAGATCCAAACTTTGACGCCGCAGGTGCCGTAAGTGGTGAATGCGGTAGCAACGCCGTAATCGACGTCTGCGCGCAGCGTGTGCAGTGGCACGCGGCCTTCGCGGTACCACTCCATGCGCGCAATTTCGGCGCCGCCCAGGCGGCCCGAGCAGTTGATGCGGATTCCCTCGGCACCCAAACGCATTGCCGACTGCACCGCGCGCTTCATGGCGCGGCGGAACGCGACCCGGCGTTCGAGCTGTTGAGCGATCGATTCAGCAACGAGTTGGGCATCGAGCTCAGGCTTACGAATCTCGACGATATTGATGACGACATCGCTGTCGGTGAGCTTGGCGACCACCTTACGGAGTTTCTCGATGTCGGCGCCCTTTTTGCCGATGACTACGCCGGGGCGCGCTGAGTGGATAGTTACGCGGCACTTCTTGTGTGGCCGCTCAATTACAATGTGCGACACCGCCGCCTGCTTGAGCTGTTTCATCAGCTCCGCGCGGATTTTAATGTCCTCATGCAGGAGATTACCGTATTCCGCCTTGCCGGCGAACCAGCGTGAGTCCCAGGTGCGGTTGATACCGAGGCGCAGCCCAATTGGATTGACTTTTTGACCCATAGCTTTCTCCTCAGGCTTCCGCCCGCGCCTCAGCCTGACGCACCACAATGGTCAGGTGAGAAAACGGCTTGAAAATTCGTCCAACGCGGCCGCGGCCGCGCGGGGTGAAACGCTTGATCACGAGCGCCTTGCCGACATGAGCCTCGGCGACGATGAGTTCGTCGACGTCGAGGTCGTGATTGTTCTCGGCGTTAGCGATCGCCGATTCCAGGCACTTGCGCACGTCTTTGGCAATGCGCTTCTGCGAAAACTCGAGATCAGCAAGCGCGCTCGCAACCTTTTTGCCACGGATCAGCTGCGCAACGAGATTGAGCTTCTGCGGAGAAATCCGCAGCATCTTGCTCACAGCCTTAGCCTCGTTCTCGCCGAGGTCTCGCTCGCGTTGGCGCTTGCCCATGACCCTACTCTTTATATCCCTTAGCTTGCCGCCGGCGCCGCTGGTGCAGCGGCTGGAGCCGACACACCCGCAGCGGCGGGCGCACCTGCGCGCTTGGCTTTGCGGTCGGACGTATGACCGTAAAACATCCGGGTTGGTGCGAATTCGCCGAATTTGTGCCCAACCATTTCTTCGTTCACCAGCACCGGAATATGCTTCTGCCCGTTGTAGACACCGAAATTCAGCCCAACGAATTGCGGCAAAATGGTCGAACGCCGGCTCCATATCTTGATCATTTCGTGGCGGCCCGAAGAACGCGCGGCCTCTGCCTTGCGAAGCAAATAGCCGTCGACAAAAGGACCTTTCCAAACTGAACGCGTCATAGTTCTTGATCCTTACTGCTGCTTCTTCTTGCGGTCGTGCCGACTTGCAACGATGAAACGTTCGGTGCGTTTATTCTTGCGGGTCTTCTTGCCTTTGGTCGGGAAGCCCCACGGCGTAACCCAGTGCTTGCCGCCCTTGGTGCGGCCACCATGCGGGTGGTCGACCGGATTCATGGTGATGCCGCGATTGTGCGGCATTCTACCCTTCCAGCGCTGACGTCCAGCCTTGCCTATGGTGGTGTTCATGTTGTCGGGATTGGACACCGCACCGACCGTCGCCATGCAGCGGCCATGCACAAGACGTTGTTCGGTCGTGCTCAGGCGCAGGATGACATAATCCTGGTCACGGCCGACGATCTGCACGTAGCTCCCGGCTGAGCGCGCCAACTGCCCGCCCTTGCCGATCTTGAGCTCGACATTGTGCACAATTGTACCAACCGGAATATTAGCGATCGGCATCGCATTCCCAGGCTTCACGTCAGCATGTTCGGACGCGATCACGCTATCGCCGGCCCCTAAACGTTGCGGCGCCAGGATATAAGCGAGCTCGCCGTCCTGATACTTGATCAGCGCGATGAAGGCTGTGCGGTTCGGATCGTATTCCAGCCGCTCGACGGTCGCCGGTACATCGAATTTGGTGCGACGGAAATCGATCCGGCGGTACGCCTGTTTGTGGCCACCACCACGGAATCGCGAAGTGATGCGGCCGTTATTATTGCGGCCACCGGTCGAATGCTGGCCTTCGGTCAACGACTTCACCGGTGCACCCTTGTAGAGGGACGAACGGTCGATGTTGACCAGTTGGCGCTGGCCCGGCGTGGTCGGATTGTAGGTTTTTAACGCCATCGCCGCACTCCTTACAATCCCGTGGTCACGTCGATCTTGTGACCCTCTTCCAGAGTTACGATTGCGCGCTTCACGTCCGACTGTTGCCCGGTCTTGTTGCGGAACACTTTCACCTTGCCCGGCCGCGTGAGCGTGTTGACCCTTTTGACCTTAACGTCGAACAACTTCTCCACCGCTTCCTTGATCTGCGGTTTGGTAGCGTGCTTGGCCACTTTGAACACTACTTTGTTGTGCTCGGACGCCATCGTTGCCTTTTCGGTGATTACCGGGGCGATGATGACGTCGTAGTGGCGCGGATCACTCGTGCTCATTTGAATCGCGCCTCCAACGCATCAAGCGCGGCCTTGGTCAGCACCAGGGTCTTGCGCCGCAAGATGTCGTACACGTTGATGCCCTGCACCGGCAGGACATCGATATTCGGGATGTTGCGCGCCGCCGTCCGAAAGTTGGCTTCGATCTCGGCGCCATCGATGATCAACGCGTTTTCGAGCCCGAGTTTGCCGAACTGTTTCGCCAGCCCCTTGGTCTTAGTGTCTTTCAGCGTCGCCTTGTCGAGTACTATGATGCCGCCGTCTTTAGCCTTTGATGACAGCGCGTGCTTGAGCGCGAGCGCGCGCACTTTTTTCGGTAGATCGGTAGCGTGACTGCGCACCACCGGGCCAAAAGCCCGGCCACCACCGCGGAATTGCGGCACGCGCGCGGAACCGTGACGAGCGCCGCCGGTGCCCTTCTGCGCATACATCTTTTTGCCGGTGCGCCAGATTTCGCTGCGGTCCTTGGTCTTGTGAGTGCCGCGCTGACGCTTGGCGAGCTGCCAATTGACACAACGCTGAATAATGTCGGTACGCGGCTCGAGACCGAAGATGGCATCCGGTAACGTGGCTTTACCGGCATCTTTGCCGTCGAGGGCGACGATCTTAAGCTCCATCACTCGCCCTCCTTTTTGTTTGCAGCGGCAGCGGCCTTGTCAGCAGCCTTAGCGGCCTGGTCCGCGGCTTTGGCGGCCTGCGCTGCAGCCTTTGTCGCTTGGTCCGCAGCGGCGGCGGCCTGCGCCGCCGCCTCCTCGGCATTGGATTCAGTCTTGCCGGCCTTTTGATCAGGTTTTGCCTCAGCCGTTTCGCTCACGCGGAACTTGCCGGGCTTTGGCGCTTCCTTCGGCAGCTTTTTCTTCACTGCGTCGCGCACCGTAACCCAGCCGCTCTTGGCCCCGGGTACCGCGCCCTCGATCAGAAGCAGCCCTCGCTCCACATCAGTCTGCACGACCTTGAGGTTGAGCGTGGTGACACGCTCGACGCCCAGATGGCCCGGCATTTTTTTGTTCTTGAATGTCTTACCGGGGTCCTGACGGCCGCCGGTGCCGCCGATCGAGCGGTGCGAAATCGATACGCCGTGCGACGCGCGCAGCCCTGCGAAATTCCAGCGCTTCATACCGCCAGCAAAGCCCTTGCCGATGGTGATGCCGCAGACATCGACGAACTGGCCGGGAATAAAGTGATCAGCGGTGATTTCGGCGCCGACCGGAATCAACGCGTCTTCGGTCACGCGGAATTCGGCCAGCTTACGCTTGGGTTCGACCTTCTGCTTACCGAAGTAACCGCGGTCAGCCTTGATCATATTGTTAGCGCGGCGAGCGCCCGATCCGAGCTGCAGCGCGACATAACCATTTTTGTCTTTGGTGCGGTGAGCAACCACCTGGCACTGCGCGAGGCGCAGCACTGTCACCGGCACGTGCTCACCGGTTTCGGTGAACACCCGGGTCATCCCGACCTTTTGTGCGACTACGCCCGAACGCATTGCTAATCCCACCCCGGCCTTACAGCTTGATCTCGACGTCGACGCCAGCGGCGAGGTCGAGCTTCATCAGCGCGTCCACCGTCTGCGGCGTCGGATCGACGATGTCCAAGAGGCGCTTGTGCGTGCGCATCTCGAATTGTTCGCGGCTCTTCTTGTCGACGTGCGGTGAGCGGTTCACCGTAAATTTCTCGATTCTGGTCGGCAGCGGAATCGGTCCACGGACCTGTGCGCCGGTGCGCTTGGCCGTATTCACGATCTCGCGTGTCGACGCATCGAGGATGCGGTGATCGAACGCCTTGAGCCGGATCCGGATATTCTGGCCGTTCATTGTCGTTTCTCTCGTCCGTCGTGCCCGCCCGTCAGCCGGGCAACCACGGAATTGCTAACTTCAACAAAGACGCGGATGGCCGGGACTGGCCCGGCCATCACGTTTCGACTCATCACTCGATGATGCTCGCCACCACGCCGGCGCCGACGGTGCGGCCGCCCTCGCGAATGGCAAAACGCAGTTTCTCCTCCATAGCGATCGGCACAATCAGGTGCACTTCCATCGCCACATTGTCGCCCGGCATCACCATTTCCGTGCCCTGCGGCAGGTGCACCACGCCGGTCACGTCGGTGGTGCGGAAATAGAACTGCGGGCGGTAGTTGGTGAAGAACGGGGTGTGACGGCCGCCCTCTTCCTTGGTGAGGATATAGGCTTCCGCCTTGAACTTCGTATGCGGCTTCACGGAGCCGGGCTTGCACAGCACCTGGCCGCGCTCGACTTCCTCTCGCTTGGTGCCGCGCAGCAGCGCGCCGATGTTGTCGCCCGCTTCACCCTGATCGAGCAGTTTGCGGAACATTTCGACGCCGGTGACCACCGTCTTGATGGTCGGCTTGATACCGACAATCTCGACTTCCTCACCCACTTTGATAATGCCGCGCTCGACGCGACCGGTGCACACAGTGCCGCGCCCCGAGATCGAGAACACGTCTTCTACCGGCATCAGGAATGGCTGATCCTTCGGACGCTCGGGCTGCGGGATGTATTCATCCACGGCCTTCATCAGCGCCAAAATCGACTCTTTGCCGAGCTTCTCGTCGGTACCTTCGAGTGCCTTAAGCGCCGAGCCCTTGACGATCGGGATCTTGTCGCCGGGGAAATTATACTTGGATAGGAGCTCACGGACCTCGAGCTCGACCAGCTCAAGCAACTCCGGATCGTCGACCATGTCGACCTTGTTCATGTACACAACCAACGCCGGCACGCCGACCTGGCGGGCAAGCAGAATGTGCTCGCGGGTCTGCGGCATCGGGCCGTCGGCGGCCGACACCACCAGGATGGCGCCGTCCATCTGCGCAGCGCCCGTGATCATGTTCTTCACGTAATCGGCGTGGCCGGGACAATCGACGTGCGCATAGTGGCGCTTTTCGGTCTGATATTCGACGTGCGCGGTCGAGATGGTGATGCCGCGCGCTTTCTCTTCTGGCGCCTTGTCGATCTGGTCATACGCAGTGAACGTGGCGCCGCCCTGTTCGGCCAGCACCTTGGTGATCGCCGCTGTCAGCGTGGTCTTGCCGTGGTCGACGTGACCGATCGTGCCGATATTGCAATGGGGCTTGGTGCGTTGGAATTTTTCTTTGGCCATGGAGCTCTCCGTTCAGATCCTTCTGTTATCCGTTCCCGATCACGCGAATTTCTTCTGTACTTCAGCCGACACGTTCGCGGGCAGCTCTGAGTAGTGATCGAATTGCATTGTGAATGTGGCGCGACCCTGAGACATGGAGCGCAGATTGTTGACGTAACCGAACATGTTCATCAGCGGCACCATCGCGTTGATCACATTGGCGTTGCCGCGCATGTCCTGACCCTGAATCTGCCCGCGTCGTGAATTGAGGTCGCCGATGACAGACCCGGTGTAGTCCTCCGGGGTCACGACTTCGACTTTCATGATCGGCTCAAGCAGGACAGGCTTAGCCATTTGCAGCGCCTCTTTCAGGCACTGGCGAGCGCAGATTTCGAATGCAAGCGCCGAGGAGTTGACGTCGTGATACTTGCCGTCAATCAGTGTCACCTTGAGGTCGACTACCGGGAATCCAGCTACCACGCCCGAACCGAGCACGGACTCCAGGCCCTTCTCGACACCGGGGATGAATTCCTTCGGCACTGCGCCGCCGACAATATCGTTCTCAAATTCGAACGGGGTGCCGGGTGGTGTCGGCTCGGCGATGACCTTGATCTGCGCGAACTGGCCGGAGCCGCCCGTCTGCTTTTTGTGGGTGTAGCCGTGCTCAACGCGCTGCGTGATCTTTTCGCGGAAGGCAACCTGCGGCGCACCGATATTGGCATCGACCTTGTAGGTGCGCCTGAGGATGTCGACCTTGATGTCGAGGTGCAATTCACCCATGCCCTTGAGAATGGTCTGCCCGCTCTCCTGGTCGGTGGAAACGCGGAACGAGGGGTCCTCGGCGGCGAGTTTGGCCAGCGCAACGCCGAGCTTTTCCTGGTCGGCCTTCGACTTCGGTTCGATCGCGATCTCGATCACCGGATCAGGGAATTCCATTTTTTCCAGGATCACCGGTTTTTGCGGGTCGCACAGCGTGTCGCCGGTACGAACTTCCTTGAGACCCGCCAAGGCCACGATGTCGCCAGCATAGGCTTCCTTGATGTCCTCACGGTTGTTCGCATGCATTAGAAGCATGCGGCCGATCCGCTCTTTGCGTTCTTTGGTCGAGTTGATTACGCCGGTCCCGCTCGTGAGCGTACCGGAATAGATGCGGCAGAAGGTGATCGTACCGACAAACGGATCATCCATAATCTTGAAGCCAAGTAGCGCCAGCGGCGCATCGTCTTTCGGCTCGCGTACAACCTCTTCGCCTGTGTCGGGATTGATACCCTTGATCGGCGGCACATCGAGTGGGCTCGGGAGATAGTCGACCACCGCATCGAGCAGCGGCTGCACGCCCTTGTTCTTGAAGGCGGAGCCGCACAGCACGGGAAAAAAGGCTCCAGTGATCACGGCTTTGCGGATCAGCTTCTTGATGGTGGCCTCGTCGGGCATCTTGCCCTCGAGGTACGCGGTAGTTGCATCATCGTCGAGCTCGCACGCCGCCTCGATCATCTTTTCGCGGTATTCCTTGGCCTGCTCGAGCATGTCGGCCGGAATGTCCACGTCGTGGTACTTGGCGCCGAGCGATTCATCATCCCACACCACGCCCTTCATGCGGACCAGATCAATAAGCCCCTTGAAATTCTGTTCGGAGCCAATCGGAAGCTGGATCGCTACGGGCTTGGCGCCTAGGCGGGTCTTGATGTCGTCGAGACACTTGAAGAAGTCAGCACCGATCTTGTCCATCTTATTGGCAAAGACGATGCGCGGAACCTTGTACTTGTCGCCCTGACGCCAAACCGTTTCGGTCTGCGGCTCGACGCCTTGATTGGAGTTGAGCACACACACTGCGCCGTCGAGTACCCGCAGTGAGCGCTCCACCTCGATGGTGAAGTCCACGTGGCCGGGCGTATCGATGATATTGAGCCGCTTGCCGTTCCAGAACGCAGTGGTCGCAGCAGAGGTGATGGTGATGCCGCGCTCTTGCTCCTGCTCCATCCAATCCATCGTCGCGGCGCCCTCGTGCACCTCGCCGATCTTGTGGCTCTTGCCGGTGTAATAGAGGATCCGCTCAGTGGTCGTCGTCTTACCGGCATCGATGTGCGCCATGATGCCGAAATTGCGGTAGTCCTCGATGGCGTGGTTGCGGGGCATACGGGGTCAGTCCTTGAACCTTTTTTCTGCTGTCACCAGCGATAATGCGAGAAGGCCCGGTTGGCTTCCGCCATCTTGTGGGTGTCCTCGCGCTTCTTGACGGCGTTTCCCCTGTTATTCGACGCATCGAGCAGTTCAGCCGAGAGCCGCTCGGTCATCGTACGTTCGTTGCGTTCGCGCGCAGCCGCGATGATCCAGCGGATGCCGAGCGCCTGCCGGCGCGACGTGCGAACTTCGACCGGAACCTGATAGGTGGCGCCTCCGACGCGGCGCGAGCGCACCTCGATCGAGGGCATCACGTTATCGAGCGCCTGCTGGAACACGGAGATTGGGTTCTGCTTGGTCTTGCTTTCAATTGTCCCGAGTGCGCCATAGACGATGCCTTCGGCGACAGATTTCTTGCCGTCGTACATAATTGCATTCATGAACTTGCTGACGACGATATTTCCGAACTTCGGATCCGGGATGATGTCGCGTTTTTCGGCGGCGTGACGGCGAGACATGACTCTGATCCTTACTTGGGCCGTTTCGCGCCGTATTTGGAACGGCGCTGCTTACGATTCTTAACGCCCTGGGTATCGAGCACGCCGCGCAGGATGTGGTAGCGCACGCCCGGCAGATCTTTGACGCGGCCCCCGCGGATCATCACTACCGAGTGCTCCTGCAGATTATGACCCTCGCCCGGGATGTACCCAATGACCTCGAAGCCGTTGGTGAGACGAACCTTCGCCACTTTCCGGAGAGCCGAGTTCGGCTTCTTCGGCGTCGTCGTATAAACGCGCGTGCAGACACCGCGCTTCTGCGGAGAAGCCTGCAAGGCCGGCACTTTGTTGCGCACCTTGAGCGGGTGCCGCGGCTTGGCAATCAACTGGTTGATCGTCGGCATCGTTGGCCTTCGCTACCTTCGTTCAAGGGATAAGCGCGAGAACGGAATCGTCCGCGCCGCCCCTCTGCATCTCTCGCGGACATCACCCTCGTCCGCATCGTTTCGGGCTTGTGGCCCCGGCATTGCCGCGCCCGGAAAATTTCCGCGCGCTTTGCTTCACGCGCGATTTCCACGCGCAAAACGAAATCGCGCCATCCGCTTCGTCTGCGAAGGCGCTCTTTCCGTTTCAGATGACCGCGCTGCCGTGAAGCAACGTAGCCGCCATTCAAGTCTGACATTGGCTGTCAGAGGCAGCGTTTGAGCTTCATTGGTCGAGGCGATGCGCCAGCCAAACTTCGAGAAAAACGCAACACTCTCAAAGGATTAACTGGGCGGCCGTTCCGAACAAGCGAAGCTCACCGCCTGCCGTAAAGTGTGGGGTATGTATCGGCGTGACCCTGCTAAGTCAAGCGGAAATGGCTGAAATATCGACGATTCGGGGCTGTTCGGCCCCGTACCTAATGCGAACGGTACGGCTTGACGCCTATTGCGCGGTGACCCCAGTCTCCTTGATGACCCGCAGGTATTTCGCGCTTTCGTTTCGTACAAAATCCCTGAACTGAGCAACGGACATGGCCGTCACGACGGCGCCGGCCGCTTCCAGGCGGGCCTTAACATCAGGATCTTCGATCACTTTGTTGATCTCTTTGTTCAGTCTATCGATGACCGGCTGCGGGGTGCCGCGCGGGGCGAAAAAACCCGCCCAGAGCGTGAAATCATAGTCGTTAATGCCCGTCACTTCGGCGACCGTGGGTACGTCCGGCGCGGCAGGCGAGCGTTTGGCCGACGATAGCGCCAGCATTTTCACGCCCCCCGATTTGACGTGGGGGGCCGCTGCCGGAAATCCCGGAAAATAGAAATCAACATGATTGCCAATGACGTCGGTGAGCGCGGGCCCAGCGCCCTTGTAGGGCACATGGGTCAGGTTTTCGTCGAATTTTGCCTTGAGAAGTTCACCCGCAAAATGACCGGGCGTGCCAATGCCGGCGGACGCAAAAGTCATCTTCGGCTTCGCTTTCAGCGCTGCGAGGAATTCAGGCAAGGTCGAATACGGAGCCTTGGTCGGCACCACAAGCGCCAGCGGCACAACAGCCGCAAGGGCGATTGGCATCAGGTCCTTGTCAGGATCGTAGTTGAGACCTTTAAGCCAATGCTGATTGACCGCAATTTCCCCCGTTTGTCCGACCAGCAGTGTGTAACCATCGGGCGCAGCGCTCGTCACCGAGTGTGCGCCGATCGCACCACTCGCACCCGCCCTGTTCTCGACCACGACTGACTGGCCGAGCGCAGCACCGAGCTTGTCGGAGATCGACCGAGCAACGATGTCGCCGGTGCCGCCTGCAGCGTAGGCGACGATGAGCTGGATGGTGCGGCTTGGATAAGTCTGCCCCCATCCTGGCACGAAAGCGGCGGCATTGACGGCAACCGCTACGAGCCCGACGGCCAGCACACGAGTGGCCCGCATGACAAGATCCTCCCTTGATCGTCGCCGCGTTGGTCCTGGCGATGTCGTTATTCGAATCTGTAAAGTCGTGCCGGATTTTCAGAAAAAATTCGCTCGGTGAGCTCTGATGAACCAACCGTAATCATAAAGTCGTCGACCAGTGTTTCGTAGCGAAGACTACGATAAGGCGAGACGACGGCGCTACCCATCTGTTCCTCGTGCGGTGGCGTATGTGGCCAGTCGCTCCCCCAAAGAGAGCGATCCGGTGCGGCCGACACAAGCGCCGTAAGCCACGCCCGGGTCCGGTTTGGTCGCCAGCGGGTTCGCGCCTACACGATATGGTGCCGACAGCTTTATCCAGACATGCGTCATCACGAGCAATTTCAGCAACGCCTTGCCTTCCTGCTGCTCGGGCTGAAAACCCGTACAGAGCCCATAGTGGTCGATGACGACCGGCACACGCGAACTTCCCAGCAGCGCCGCATTCTCGACCAGCATTTTAAGCGGTGCGATAACTTCGATGTGCCAGCTCAGTTCGTGCGCAAGCACGGCGATGGCTGCGAAACGGTCCGGAAGCGATGCTTTGTCACGGAGCGGGCTGTAGAGATTGAGCCGCAACCCGCGCACGCCCTGCCCGGCATAGACGGACAACGTCCGCGCCGAAGTTGCTTCCGGATTGACGACAGCGACGCCCCGGCCTCTTCCCGCCAACGCATCAAGGCTTTCCAATAACAGGCTGTTGTCGGTGCCGTAGAAGCTAGGCTGCACAATCACGAAGCGCCGGATCGCCCGCGCTGCCGATACGTTTTCAAGCTGCTTGAGCGTCGCAACACCCGCTAGATACGTACGTTCGGCAACCTGGCGATAGCGATCCGGCGGTCCAACAACATGCACGTGACTATCGCAACGCATTGCGGCGTTCACGAATGTAAACGCGCAGCGACCGCCGCGCCGGTCTCGCGGGTGCCCAGGCGGCCACCGATGTCTGCGGTCGATTCCTTGGCAGCAATCGCGGCTTCCACCGCTTTCTCGATTGCAGCGGCGGCTTTTTCAAACGCCTTCGCCTTGTTACGGCGGCCAAACCAAGCGAGCAACATGCCGGCCGACAGGATCAGCGATAGTGGATTCGCAATATTCTTGCCGGCAATATCGGGCGCCGAGCCGTGCGCTGCCTGCGCCATCCCATGATCAGTTCCGGCATTAAGCGAGGCAGCCAGACCCAGACTACCTGACAATTCGGCAGTCAAATCGGAAAGGATGTCGCCATACATATTGGTGGTGACGATGACGTCGAAGCGCTGCGGATTACGCACGATGTGCGCCATCATGGCGTCGACAATGACGTCGTCTACCGCAACGGCGGGAAATTCCTGCGCGACCTTGCGACATTCCTCGATGAACAACCCATCGGTAACTTTCAGCACATTGGCCTTGTGCACGATGGTAACGCGCTTACGGCGCGTCATCGCCAGTTCGAAGGCCGTACGCGCGATGCGCTCGCTGCATGCCCGCGTGATCCGCCGCAACGAGATGGCGACGTCCTTGGTCACCAGCATCTCACCGCTCCCCTCCTCCATATTGCGATCGGCATAGAAGCCTTCGGTGTTCTCGCGTGCGACCACGAGATCGAATTCGCCACAGCGGAGCGGGAAGCCGGCATAAGTGCGGGCCGGCCGAATATTCGCAAAGAGATCGAGACTTTTTCTCAGCATCATCGACGGATTGAGCTCGCCCTTTGCTGGATCCTTGAATTCGAAGGTTGACGTTGGGCCGAGCACGATACCGTCAGCCTTGCGCGCCTTCTCGACGATGTCCGCGTGAATCGTGCTGCCATGGGCTCGCAAACCTGCATGGCCGACCGCGGCCTCTTCGATCCGCAACCGCAGATCAAAGCGTTCGGAAACCGCGCTTAACACAACGAGCGTGGCGGCAGTGATTTCTGGGCCGATACCGTCACCGGCGAGAACGAGGAGGTGCATTGGATGATTTCCAGCGTGCGGGGCGGCCATCTTCTCTCATTCCCGCACAAAGAAAAGGGCCGCCCTGCGGCGGCCCCTCGATCCAATTTATGGCGAGCGTTATTCGGCCGCCGGCAGCGCCGGGGCCGCCGCGGCCTCGGCTTTGGCCGCAGCCTTGGCAGCATCTTTCTCGCGCTCCTCGAGGATGAGGGCGTCGCGTTTGACCGCGACCTCGCGCAAGCTGCTCATCATCGCACCGGTTCCGGCCGGGATCAGGCGGCCAACGATGACGTTCTCCTTGAGACCGTCAAGCGTATCGGCCTTGCCGTTAACAGCGGCCTCTGTGAGCACGCGTGTCGTCTCCTGGAACGACGCCGCCGAGATGAACGACCGAGTCTGCAGGCTGGCCTTAGTGATGCCGAGCAGGACCGGATGTCCGGTCGCGCCCTTCTTGCCCTCGGCCTCCATTCGCGTGTTGATCTCGTCCATTTCGACCTTGTCGATCTGTTCGCCTTGCAACAAATCCGTTTCGCCGACTTCGTCGATCTCGACCTTCTGCAACATCTGGCGAACGATCACCTCGATGTGCTTGTCGTTGATGTTGACGCCCTGCAGCCGATACACCTCCTGGATTTCGTTGACCAGGTAGGCGGCCAGCTCCTCGACGCCCTTGATGGCGAGAATATCGTGCGGCGCGGGATTGCCTTCGACGATATAGTCGCCCTTCTCAATGACGTCGCCGTCTTGAAGGTGGATGTGCTTGCCCTTCGGGATCAAGTACTCCTTCGGCTCATCGCCCTTGCCCGACGGCTCGATGGTGATGCGGCGCTTGTTCTTGTAGTCCTTACCGAACCGCACTGTGCCGCCGATTTCGGCGATGATAGCCGCTTCTTTCGGGCGTCGTGCCTCGAACAGCTCCGCCACCCGCGGCAAACCGCCGGTGATGTCGCGCGTCTTGGCGCTTTCGGTCGGGATACGCGCGATCACGTCGCCCGCTTTTACGTGCCCGCCCGGATCGACGGAGATAATCGCATCAACCGCGAGCTGGTAGCGGGCTTCACCACCGCGGGCGAGCTTAAGGATCTTGTTGCCCGACTTGATCACGATCGCCGGACGCAGGTCCTGCTGGTTACGCGAGGAGCCAGTGCGCCAATCGATCACCACGCGCTTGGCGATGCCGGTCGATTCGTCGAGTGCTTCCGACATGGACAACCCGTCGACCAGGTCTTCGAACTCGATAGAGCCTTCCACCTCGGTCAGGATTGGCCGAGTGTAGGGATCCCATTCGGCGATACGCTGGCCGCGCTTGATCTTGTCGCCGTCCTCGACGCGCATGCGCGCGCCGTACGGGATGCGGTGATGTGCGCGCTCGGTGCCATCGGGGTCGACGACCGCGACGACCATGTTACGCACCATCGCCACAACCTCGTTATCCGAGTTCTTGGCGACGTTCTTGCCCTTGAACTTGATCTTGCCGTCGAAGTTCGAACTCAATGAACGACTGTTCGGAGATCTGCGCTGCGCCGCCGATATGGAACGTCCGCATGGTAAGCTGAGTGCCCGGCTCACCGATCGACTGAGCAGCGATGACGCCGACGGCCTCGCCCATATTGACAGGCGTACCCCGAGCGAGATCGCGTCCGTAGCAGGCCCCGCACACACCATTGGCCGCTTCGCAGGTTAACACCGAACGGATTTTCAACTCCTGGACGCCGCCACTGGTGATGACTTCGACCTCCGGCTCCGTCAGCAAGGTACTGCGCTTGATCAACGTCTTGCTGCTGGTTGGATCTTTCACATCCTCCGCCGTGGTACGGCCGAGAATGCGTATCGCCAACGAAGCCACCACGGTTCCAGCATCGATAATGGCGCGCACCTTGATGCCACCCTTCGTGCCGCAGTCTTCTTCCGTGATAATGCAATCCTGCGCCACGTCGACCAGACGCCGCGTCAAATACCCCGAGTTCGCCGTCTTCAAGGCGGTGTCGGCGAGACCCTTGCGGGCACCGTGCGTCGAGTTGAAGTACTCGAGCACCGACAGCCCTTCCTTGAAGTTGGATATGATCGGGCTCTCGATGATCTCGCCCGACGGCTTGGCCATCAGACCACGCATGCCGGCGAGCTGGCGCATCTGCGCAGGCGAACCGCGCGCACCGGAATGCGCCATCATGTAGATCGAATTGACCTGCAGATCGCGACCGTTGGCGTCCTTCTTGGTGGACGAGATCTCGCGCATCATTTCTTCAGCAATACGGTCGGTGGACTTTGACCAAGCGTCGACCACCTTGTTGTACTTCTCGCCCTGAGTGATCAGGCCATCGTTGTATTGCTGCTCGAACTCTTTCGCGAGCTCGCGCGTGGACTCGACAATCTTCCACTTCAACTCCGGCACCACCATGTCGTCCTTGCCGAACGAGATGCCGGCCTTGAACGCGTGATGAAAGCCGAGCGCCATGATGCGGTCGCAGAAGATAACGGTCTCCTTCTGACCGCAGTGGCGATAGACCGTGTCGATCATCGACGAGATCTCACGCTTGGTCATCAAGCGGTTGACGATGTCGAATGGAACTTTCACGCTTTTCGGCAGCACATTTCCAAGCACAACACGGCCGGGCGTGGTGTCGTACCACTTCTTGAATGGCTTGCCTTTTTCGTCCACGCCTTCCCAGCGGTATTTGATCTTGGTGTGCAGGCTGATGACTTTCTCATGCAGCGCATGGTCGATTGCCGCCATGTCGCCGAAAGTCTTGCCTTCGCCGGGCATCCCTTCGCTCAGCAGCGAGAGATAGTAGAGGCCGAGCACGATATCCTGCGACGGCACGATGATCGGCTGGCCGTTCGCGGGATGCAGAATGTTGTTGGTCGACATCATCAGCACGCGCGCTTCCAGCTGCGCTTCCAGCGACAGCGGAACGTGTACGGCCATCTGGTCGCCGTCGAAGTCGGCGTTGAAGGCGGCGCAGACCAGCGGATGCAGCTGGATCGCCTTGCCCTCGATCAACACGGGCTCGAAGGCCTGGATGCCAAGCCGGTGCAAAGTCGGAGCGCGATTGAGCAGCACCGGATGTTCGCGGATCACCTCATCGAGGATGTCCCAAACTTCCGGTTTCTCCTTCTCAACGAGCTTCTTGGCCTGTTTCACGGTAGTGGACAGGCCCTTTGCGTCGAGCCGCGAATAGATGAACGGCTTGAACAGTTCGAGCGCCATCTTCTTCGGCAGGCCGCACTGATGCAGCTTGAGCTCGGGGCCGACCACGATCACCGAACGGCCGGAATAATCGACGCGTTTGCCAAGCAGGTTCTGCCGGAAACGGCCCTGCTTACCTTTGAGCATGTCGGCGAGCGACTTCAGCGGGCGCTTGTTGGCGCCCGTGATGACGCGGCCGCGGCGGCCGTTGTCGAACAGCGCATCGACGGCCTCCTGCAGCATTCGTTTTTCGTTGCGAATGATGATGTCTGGCGCGCGCAGCTCAATCAGCCGCTTCAGGCGGTTGTTCCGGTTTATAACGCGGCGGTAGAGATCGTTGAGGTCAGAAGTGGCGAAACGCCCGCCGTCGAGCGGCACCAGCGGCCGCAAGTCAGGCGGGATCACCGGCACCACGGTCAGAATCATCCATTCCGGCTTGTTGCCGGAGGCGATGAAAGCCTCGATCAGTTTGAGCCGCTTGGCGATCTTCTTCTTCTTGATGTCGCTGTCGGTCTCGCCCATGGCGGCGCGCAATTCGCCCTGCATCTTTTCCAGGTCGATGCCCTTGAGCATCTCGCGGATGGCTTCCGCGCCGATGGTCGCCGTGAAGCTGTCAGTTCCGTACTCCTCCTGCGCCTTGAGGTATTCTTCTTCCGACAGGAGCTGGCGGTCCTGCAGCGGGGTAAGCCCCGGCTCAAGCACGACGTAGTATTCAAAGTACAGGATGCGCTCGAGGTCCTTGAGCGTCATATCAAGCAGCAGGCCGATGCGGCTCGGCAGCGATTTCAAAAACCAAATGTGTGCTACAGGCGCCGCAAGTTCGATATGTCCCATGCGCTCGCGCCGTACGCGGGACAGCGTCACCTCAACCGAGCACTTCTCGCAGATGATGCCCTTGTATTTCATGCGCTTGTACTTGCCGCACAAGCACTCGTAATCCTTGATCGGCCCGAAAATGCGGGCGCAGAACAGGCCGTCTCGTTCCGGCTTGAAGGTCCGGTAGTTGATCGTCTCCGGCTTTTTAATTTCGCCGTAGGACCACGACAAAATCTTCTCGGGGCTCGCGATCGATATCCGGATCTGGTCGAAGACCTGAGCCGGAACCTGCGGGCTGAAAAGATTCATCATCTCTTGATTCATCGTCTTCTCCTCGACCGGGGAATCGTCAATTCCCCACCTGTCGGTTATCGTTCAACCGCGGAGCGACGCCCTCGCCGCTCCGCAAACGTGTGACTATTCCGCTGCTTCTGCCGTCTCCGGACCCTGCCGCTGCTGTTTGGAGTTGTGCAGATCGACATTGAGGCCGAGCGAACGCATTTCCTTGACCAGCACGTTGAAGCTTTCGGGAATGCCTGCCTCGAACGTGTCGTCGCCACGCACAATCGCCTCGTACACTTTGGTGCGGCCGGCGACGTCATCCGACTTCACGGTAAGCATTTCCTGCAAGGTGTAGGCCGCGCCGTAAGCTTCGAGCGCCCACACCTCCATTTCGCCGAAACGCTGACCACCGAACTGTGCCTTGCCGCCGAGTGGCTGTTGAGTGACCAGAGAGTACGGGCCAATCGAACGGGCGTGGATCTTATCGTCGACCAAGTGATGCAGCTTGAGCATATAGATGTAGCCGACCGTAACTTTGCGGTCGAACACCTCACCGGTGCGGCCGTCGAACACATTGACCTGTCCGGAATGATCAAGACCCGCGAGATCGAGCATCTTCTCGATGTCGGCCTCCTTGGCGCCGTCGAACACCGGCGTTGCAATCGGCACACCGTGACGCAGGTTGCCGCCGAGCTCGATCAGGCCCTCTTCGCTCAGCGACTTGATGGTCTCATCGTCGCCATAGACTTTCTTGAGCATATCTTTGAGCGGACGCGCGTCGTGTTTGAGATTGTAGGCATCGACCGCCTGTCCGATCTTGAGCCCCAGGCCGGCGCAAGCCCAGCCGAGATGGGTCTCCAGAATCTGACCGACGTTCATCCGGCTCGGCACGCCGAGCGGATTGAGCACGATATCGACCTGCGTGCCATCCTCAAGAAACGGCATGTCCTCGACTGGCACGATTTTCGACACCACACCCTTGTTGCCGTGGCGGCCGGCCATCTTGTCGCCCGGCTGGATCTTGCGCTTCACCGCGACGAAGACTTTGACCATCTTCATCACGCCGGGCGGAAGTTCATCGCCACGCTGCAGCTTTTCGACCTTGTCGAGGAAGCGCTGCTCGAGCAGTTTCTTCGATTCGTCGTACTGCTTACGGATGGCCTCAATCTCGGCCATCAGCTTGTCGTTGGGCGAGGCAAACAGCCACCACTGCGAGCGCGGATACTCATCCAGCACCGCCTTGGTGATCTTGCTGTCTTTCTTGAAGCCCTTCGGACCCGCAATGCCCTGCCGACCTTCGAGCAATTCAGCCAGGCGCCCATAGACGTTGCGGTCAAGGATCGCCTGCTCGTCGTCGCGGTCCTTGGCGAGCCGCTCGATCTCCTCACGCTCGATCGCGAGCGCGCGCTCGTCCTTCTCGACGCCGTGGCGATTGAACACGCGCACTTCGACGACGGTGCCCTGCACGCCCGGCGGCACCCGCAATGAGGTGTCGCGCACGTCAGAAGCCTTCTCGCCGAAGATGGCGCGCAAGAGCTTTTCTTCCGGCGTCATCGGGCTTTCGCCCTTGGGCGTTATCTTGCCGACCAGAATGTCGCCAGCGTGAACCTCTGCACCGATATAAACGATCCCCGCTTCGTCGAGGTTCTTGAGCGCCTCTTCCGAAACGTTCGGGATGTCGCGAGTGATTTCTTCGGGGCCGAGCTTGGTGTCGCGCGCCATCACCTCGAATTCCTCGATGTGAATGGAGGTGAACACGTCGTCTTTCACGATCCGCTCGGAGAGCAGGATCGAATCCTCGAAGTTGTAGCCATTCCACGGCATGAACGCGACGAGCACGTTGCGTCCGAGCGCCAATTCGCCGAGATCGGTCGACGGACCATCGGCAATGATGTCAGCCCTGTCGACGCGATCGCCCACCTTCACCAGCGGACGCTGATTGATGCAGGTATTCTGGTTCGAGCGCTGATATTTCATCAAACGATAGATGTCGACGCCGGGCTTTGTCGGGTCGGTCTCATCGGTTGCACGAACGACGATACGAGTCGCATCCACCTGATCGACGATGCCGGTGCGGCGCGCGGAAATCGAAGCGCCCGAGTCCCGTGCGACCACGCCTTCCATACCAGTGCCGACGAATGGCGCCTCGGAGCGCACCAGCGGCACTGCCTGCCGCTGCATGTTTGAGCCCATCAGCGCGCGGTTAGCGTCGTCGTTTTCCAGGAATGGAATAAGCGCAGCCGCAACTGACACGAGTTGCTTCGGCGACACATCCATAAAGTCGACTTTGTCGCGCGGCACCAGATGCACGTCGCCGGATTGGCGGCACACGATCAAATCTTCGGTGAAACGCCCACGGCCATCGATCGCCGCATTGGCCTGCGCGACCGCGTGGCGGCTCTCCTCCATTGCGGAGAGATAGATCACCTCGTCGGTGACGCGGCCGTCCTTGACCTTGCGATACGGCGTCTCGACGAAACCGTATTTGTTCACCCGCGCATAAGTAGCGAGCGAATTGATCAGGCCGATGTTCGGACCTTCCGGCGTTTCGATCGGACAGATACGCCCATAATGGGTCGGGTGCACGTCGCGCACCTCAAAGCCTGCGCGTTCGCGCGTCAGACCGCCTGGCCCAAGCGCCGACAGACGCCGCTTGTGGGTGATTTCGGACAGCGGATTGGTCTGATCCATGAACTGCGAGAGCTGCGAGGATCCAAAGAACTCGCGCACCGCAGCGGCCGCCGGCTTGGCGTTGATGAGATCCTGCGGCATGACAGTGTCGATATCGACCGATGACATGCGCTCCTTGATCGCACGCTCCATACGCAGCAGACCGATGCGATACTGGTTTTCCATGAGCTCACCGACCGAACGCACTCGGCGATTGCCGAGATGGTCGATGTCGTCGATTTCGCCCTTGCCGTCGCGCAAATCAACCAGCGTGCGAATGACCGAGATGATGTCGTCTTTACGCAGCACCCGCATGGTGTCGGGTGCGTCAAGGTCGAGGCGCATGTTCATTTTTACGCGGCCGACGGCCGAGAGGTCGTAGCGCTCTGAATCGAAGAACAGCGAACGGAACATCGCCTCTGCTGTCTCAACAGTTGGCGGCTCGCCCGGGCGCATGACGCGATAAATATCGAACAGCGCATCCTCGCGCGTCATATTCTTGTCGACCGAAAGCGTGTTGCGGATGTAAGCGCCGACGTTGACATGGTCGATGTCGAGCAGCGGCAATTCCTTGTAGCCGGCTTCGATGAGTACCTTGAGATTCTTCTCAGTTATTTCCTCACCGGCCTCCATGTAAATTTCGCCAGTGCGGCCGTTGGCCAGATCCTCGGCAACATAATGACCGATCAATTCTTCATCGGCCATGCGCAGGAACTTAAGACCTTTTTCTGCGAGCTGTCGCGCCTGGCGCACGGTCAACTTCTTGCCAGCTTCGACCACAACGCGATTGGTGTCGGCATCGACGAGATTATTGACGGCCTTGTAGCCCTTGAGCCGATTGGCATCGAACGGCACGCGCCAGCCTTCCTTGGCGCGCTTGTAGCTCACGTGCTTGTAGAACGTTCTGAGGATTTGCTCACCGTCAAGGCCGAGCGCGAAGAGCAGCGACGTCACTGGAATCTTGCGCCGGCGATCGATGCGCGCGTAGACGATATCCTTGGCATCGAACTCAATGTCGAGCCAGGAACCGCGATACGGAATGATGCGGGCGGCAAACAAAAGCTTGCCCGACGAATGGGTCTTGCCCTTGTCGTGGTCAAAGAAGACGCCCGGCGAGCGGTGCATCTGTGAAACAATGACACGCTCGGTGCCGTTGACGATGAAGGTACCGTTATTGGTCATGAGCGGAATGTCGCCCATGTAGACATCTTGTTCCTTGATGTCCTTGACCGAACGCGCACCCGTCTCCTCGTCGATATCGAATACGATGAGGCGCAGCGTCACCTTGAGCGGCGCGGCATATGTCATGCCGCGTTGGCGGCATTCGTCGACATCATATTTCGGCGGCTCGAATTCGTATTTGACGAACTCAAGTTGTGACGAATTGGAAAAATCGGAAATCGGAAATACCGATTTGAACACGGCCTGCAAGCCCTCGTCGGGGCGGCCGCCCATCGGTTCCTTTACAAGCAAGAATTGGTCGTAAGACGCCTTCTGAACCTCGATGAGGTTCGGCATCTCCGCCACTTCCTCGATTGTCCCGAAAAACTTTCTTACGCGCTTGCGACCGGTAAACGTCTGCGCCATCTTTTCTCTCTCGATTCGATTTCGGCGGGCAGCGCGGGCGCCTCTCCGAACAGCCGCAATCCATCGCGACCATCAGGACAGGCGTCGGGGCCGTCCGGTTCTATGTGATTCGGGCCTGACCCGAACCGCCGCACACTTCACTTTTCATCGTGACCAGAGCTCGCCGGTTCACGACCGCCTCGGCGGCAACCCGGCTGGGAGGCAACCGGCCGCCGCATTCTTGAAACTGTCCCCCGGGCCGGTGGCCCGGGGCCGTTATTCGCCTCTCGAGATTGAAATAATCACTGATTACTTCAATTCCACCTTTGCACCGACCTTTTCGAGCGTGGCCTTGATCTTGTTGGCTTCGTCCTTGTTCACGCCTTCCTTGACGGTCTTGGGCGCACCCTCAACAAGATCCTTGGCCTCTTTCAGGCCAAGCCCCGTAAGCGCACGCACTTCTTTGATCACCTCGATCTTCTTCTCGCCTGCGCTGGCGAGGACCACGGTGAATTCAGTCTTCTCTTCGGCTGCGGCCGCTGCGCCGCCGGCCGCAGGACCCGCCGCAACCGCCACCGCGGCAGCAGCCGAAACGCCCCACTTTTCTTCCAGCATTTTGGCCAGATCCGCCGCTTCCAGGACGGTGAGGCCGGACAAGTCGTCTACGATCTTTTTCAGGTCAGCCATTGTTCAATTCCTATCGGTTCGAACCAGAGAATGAGTGTTGAGCCGTCAGGCCGCCGCGCTCTTGGAGGCATAGGCCTGGACCACGCGCGCGACCTTGGCCGCGGGAGCATTTGCGAGTTGCGCGATCTTGGTCGCCGGAGCCTGGATCAGGCCGACGATCTTGGCGCGCAATTCGTCCAATGACGGCAGGGCGGCGAGCGCCTTGATGCCATTGGGGTCCAAAGCAGTTTTGCCCATCGAGCCGCCAAGGATGACGAACTTCTCGTTCGCCTTGGCAAAATCGATGGCCACCTTCGGTGCCGCTACCGGATCGCCCGAATAGGCGAGCACGGTCGGCCCCTTCAGCAGGGGCGCGATAGAAGCAGCGTCGGTGTCCTTGAGCGCTATCTGGGCGAGACGGTTTTTCGCGACCTTCACCTGCGCACCCGCCTGCTTCATCTGCTTACGCAGAATCTGCATCTGGGCAACGGTGAGGCCGGAATAGTGAGCCACCACCACGACATTGGAGGTCTTAAAGACCCCGCTCAGTTCGGTGATGGACTCCGCTTTAGCCGCTCGATCCACTGCAAGCTCTTTCCGGTTGACGGCTGGCCCGCATGTTCCGCGGGAGCCGCCGGGTTGCTACCAGCCGTCCCGCTTAAAGTTCACGCGCAGCGAACCAAGGCAGGACGACGATTGAAAGCCTGCCCCCCGAGACGACATTTGCGGCCGCGATCGGGTCTTCGAGGTTCGAACCAAACTGGCGTAACCTCACGGTCACGCAAACTCGGGTCGCTTCCCCGTCTGTGCTGGCCCCTTTTGAGGATTAAGCGTCAGGCCTTGAGGCCTTCGGCGCCGGCAGTCTTGGACAGGTCGACCAGCCCGTTGCCGGGACGGCCTTGCGCGTCTTCAAATCCGCAATGGCATCGGGCTTCTTCCTTTCAGAGCTCCCAGTCGGGTTTCCAAAAGGATTAAGTTCCGATCACCACATGTTTTTAGAGACGCGCAAAGGCGTGCCGACAAATTGGGCCGGCACGCCCGAGCGGTTTATCTAGACCTTTGTCGGCGCTTTGCCAAGAGGCTTTTCACGAAATTACCAGCAAAAATGGCCCGGATTTCCGCTAGTGCGCAGCGCCGGTACCGAACAGGCTTGGGATTTCAACCTTTATCCCTGGGCCCATGGTGGACGAGATCGCGACGCGGTTGATGTAATGACCTTTGGCCCCGGCAGGCTTGGCCTTCTGCACCGCGTCCGCAAAAGCCTTGATGTTCTCGACCAACTTATCCTCCGAGAACGACGCTTTGCCGACGCCGGCCTGGATGATGCCGGCCTTCTCAACGCGGAACTCAACCGCCCCGCCCTTGGCCGCCTTCACCGCGCTGGTCACATCCATGGTGACAGTACCAACCTTCGGGTTCGGCATCATGCCGCGGGGGCCGAGCACCTTACCGAGGCGACCGACCAGCGGCATCATGTCGGGCGTGGCAATGCAGCGATCGAAATCAATTGACCCGCCGTTGACCTTCTCGACCAGATCCTCGGCGCCGACCACATCGGCACCCGCCGCTTTCGCCTCGTCCGCCTTGCCGCCGCGCGCAAACACGCCGACACGCACAGTGCGGCCGGAGCCGTTTGGCAGGTTGACTACCCCGCGCACCATCTGGTCCGCGTGCTTGGGATCAACACCAAGATTTATAGCAATCTCGATGGTCTCGTCGAACTTTGCTTTCGCGCGTTCTTTCACGAGTTTGACCGCTTCCGCGATCGGATAAGACTTTTCGCGGTCAACACCTTCGCGAGCCGCCTTCGTGCGTTTTCCTATTGTCATGGCGGTTACTCCGTCACCGAGAGGCCCATCGAGCGGGCAGAGCCTTCGATCATTTTCATTGCCGCCTCGACGGTGTCGCAGTTCAAATCCTTCATCTTCTGTTCGGCAATCTCGCGCACCTGCTTCTTGCTGACCTGCCCAACGGGCTCACGGCCCGGAGTTTTCGACCCGCTTTCCAGTTTAGCCGCCTTCTTGAGGAAATAAGACACCGGCGGTGTCCTCATCTCGAAGGTGAAAGAACGGTCCTGGTAGGTCGTGATGATTACCGGGATCGGGATGCCCTTCTCCATCTTCTGGGTCTGCGCATTAAACGCCTTGCAGAACTCCATGATGTTAAGGCCGCGTTGGCCAAGCGCCGGCCCGATCGGGGGCGACGGATTGGCGGCACCAGCCGGCACCTGCAATTTTAGGAATCCAGTGACTTTCTTGGCCATAGCTCACTCCGTTAGTGGTGCGGATCTTGACGGTTGGCGACCGCCTCACCTCCCACGTCTTGCGCGCTGCACTTAAGAGGGCTGGGTGTAGCGCTCCACCCAGACCGAAAACCTATAGCTTCTCCACCTGCCCGAATTCAAGTTCAACTGGAGTGGCGCGGCCGAAGATCGACACCGCCACCTTCACGCGTGAACGTGCTTCGTCGACTTCCTCGACAGTGCCATTGAACGAAGCAAACGGACCGTCGGACACGCGGACTTGCTCGCCAACTTCGAACGAGACTGCCGGCTTTGGCCGTTCGATGCCTTCCTGCACTTGGTGCAGGATGCGATCGGCCTCGGCGTCAGAAATCGGCATCGGCTTTTTATCGCTACCGAGAAAGCCCGTAACCTTCGGCGTGTTCTTGATGAGGTGATAAACCTCGTCGGTCAGATCCATCTTCACCAGCACGTAGCCGGGAAAGAACTTGCGTTCGGTTTCGACCTTACGGCCGCGCCGTGCCTCCGTAACCTTCTCTTTCGGCACCAGGACCTCGCCGATGTGTTCGGCGAGCCCGCGTTGCTTTGCCTGTTCACGGATTGAATCCGCGACCTTGTTTTCGAAATTCGAATAGGCGTGGACGATGTACCAGCGCTTTGGCTTGGTCTGTGTCGTCGTGTCAGTAGCGGTATCGTTCATCGCTCTTGAACCTTCAGGTTCCAATGCCGAGCACGAAGGTAACGACAATGCGGATCAATTGATCTGCAACCAGGAAAAAAACCGATGCGATCGCCACCATGACGAACACCATGGCGGTGGTAATCGCGGTTTCCCGACGCGACGGCCAGGTCACCTTGCGCGTTTCCTCGCGCACTTCCTGCAGGAAGCGGAAAGGACTGACCCGTTTGCGTCTCACCTCTGCCGGAGCTTGGTCGCTCATCTGCGCACACTCAATCTCTAATGTCCGGTCCGCCCTGGCAGGAGTGGCAGGACTTCGAACCTGCAACCCCCGGTTTTGGAGACCGGTGCTCTAGCCATTGAGCTACACTCCTCCGTAAAGCGGATGCGGCGGACCATATAAGGGTCCGCCGCCGCGATGTCATGCATTATACATGGCGCGTTTGCAAGTTCATTGAAGCAGGCTGGAGCGGGTGAACGGAATCGAACCGTCGTCATCAGCTTGGAAGGCTGTTGCTCTACCATTGAGCTACACCCGCGACCGCGCAATCCGGCCGAACGCATAATGGCCGTAACCGCGCCTCGATTGGAATAAAGGCTGCATAACGTTGGGGGCTAGCAACCTAAGATTGCATAGTGTCCTTTCACTCTTTTTTATAATTCCCTGCTAACAGGGAAACTAACAGGGAATTTTATTTTTCGAAGTGTTCACAGGACCGAATTGCCTAGGCTCCGAGACGATCATGAGCGGGTGGTACAGACCGCGAATGCCCAGGCCGTCGCGCAGGTCAGGATGTAACGGCTCCGGCGATTGATCTACGCGGTCGCATCGCCGCCATTCTTGCGTTGGCCATGTCAATTTCCACGGCGCGCGCGGCAGGAGGATGACACCTCGAAGGCACGCTGCCGGCAGCAATCGCGCAAAGCCTTTTGTCGCTCAAATTCCACATCAAGCTGTCCGCCCTCGAATGGCCACTTTCATAAGACATATCTAACTCGTCAGAATGGTGGCCACGTTTTCGGTGGTCTTACGAGACTTGGGCGTTTTGCCCGTTCCTCGTGCCTGGTCAGTCAAAACTAAAAATCAAACCGGCTGGTCCAGGGCTAGAAGTGCTCGCTACTGACGAATTAAACGTACATTGGGTGAAGCGCTACGTATTTCGTAGGCGTCTCCTTGGATGTTATTCGCCGTGTCGACGTTCTCTGATTCCTCGGCCCGCCTTTAGAGGAATCAAATATGATCAAGGACACAAAAGCTAGAACTCGTCGGCCGCCTAACAACAAGCGCGCCGAGAAATCAAAAGAAGTTGGTTCGCTCCCAACGTTACTCGTCGACGATGCCGACCTACCCGCGACAGCACGCAGGCTGCGCGATCATTTAATGACAGATGTAAATCTGTTTGAACGCGGCTCGCCGGTTAAGTTGGTGCACAATTCAACAACCGGGCTTCCGCGGGTAATTCAGTTGAAGCGTCAAAACGTCATCATCGAAGCACACAGGGTATGCCGTCCAGTGGCGCCGACCGGTCAAGAACGGCATGGAGCCCGTGTCTCTTCCGTCAGGTGTAGCTGAAATGTTTCTGAGCCTGTCCGGAGAATGGGGGCTGCGACCACTTGTCGGAATTACTACGTCACCCCTCCTTGATTCAAACGGAGGCATACGAATTGGCGAGGGATACGACACCAATACCGGAATGTGGTGCGCGAGAATTCCGGCGCTTCCGTTGCTGCAGGAAAGTCCTACAAAACTGGACGCCGAAGTCGCATTAAGCAAACTTCGAGAGGCGTTTCGAACCTTTCCGTTCGCTGACGCAACCTGCCGAAGCGACGCATCACTGAACGTCGAAGTCGTTGATGTAGGAAAACCGCCAGGACTAGACGAAAGCACTTTTCTATCGGCGCTCTTAACTGCGGTATGCCGGTCATCATTACAACTCGCGCCTGGCGTTGTCGTGCGAGCACCGGCGATTTCAGGTTCGGGCACCGGCAAGGGACTGCTGGTCCGCGCGATCAGCACCATTGCGTTCGGGACTATTCCCCCACCCTTTACGGTCGGTGAAAGCCGTAACGAGCTCGACAAACGACTCACTGCCGGTTTGGTCGAAGGCAAGCAAATGATTTTCATCGACAACGTCAACGGGCGAGCCTTGAAATCAGATCTCCTGTCCCAGGCGTTGACGGAAGGCCCGGTAATTGTTTCGCGCAGACTTGGGGCTACGCAGATGTTGCAGCTCTCGTGTAAAGCATTTATCGCGATGACCGGAAATGACTTGGCGATCTCTGAGGATTTGGTTCGACGATTTGTTGTATGCGAGCTTGACGCGCGTTGTGAGAATCCCGAACAACGCCGATTCTCTTCTAACTTCCTTGAAGACATTCAACGTCGTCGGGCTGAACTGCTTGCGGCTGTCCTCTCGATATGGCGTTGGGGGCGGCAAAATCTGACAAGCCTGCAACACGGCCGGCCGCTGGGAAGCTTTGAGGAGTGGGCGTCGTGGTGCCGCGACCCGCTTGTGTCGCTAGGCGCTCGTGATCCGATTGAGCGCATCGACACGCTTAAGGCCAGCGACCCAGAACGCGCGCAAAACGAAGAGCTGTTTGTGGTCTGGAACGAATGCCACGGTGATCGCCCCGTCGCCGTACGCGACCTCGCCGATCCCGTGTGCGAGATTATCGATCACCAAGGTCGAGGGCGGCAGTTCCTCGCCGCTTATCTTCAAAGACTAACAAACACCCAGATAGGCGGATATGTGCTGACACGGCAAAGCCCCACCGGACGCTGCGGTCGTGCCACTTACGCAGTTCGGCGTCGCACGGACTAACAAGCGCGCACCGGGGGCATCGGGGGCATCGGGGGCATGACACGGTGATCCCGATGCCCCCGATGCAATGCTTAAAGTCAACAAAGATTACTATGCATTGCGGTTTGCGTTGACACTTTTGGCACGAAGGATTTATTTGCTGCTGTCAGTTTGAAATTTACCGCCAGAAACGTTTTTATGGCGGCTCCCGCGGGCTCTGTGTCTGCAAGACAACGCTCGCAGTCAGTCTCACCCGTCAACGTTGCTGACTGCGAGAACGCCTGCGGGCGCTGACATGCTCTGCTCCGACCGTACTCACGTTTGATCCCTTCCGCCAACTAACGCAGTTGGCAGCGGGCGATCGTTTATTGAGTGATCGTCGATAAGCGGAGATCTCAGGCCTCTTTGCGCCATCGCATGATCGGCAAAGCAAAGAGGCATTATTATGAGTGACGAACAGAAGAAATCCGTCGGCTACAAGTCGCCCCCCATCGCCACCCGATTTAAATTGGGCCAAAGCGGAAACCCAAGTGGGCGTCCGAAACAGGTCAAGAGTTCTCAAGGCCGAGTTGGTTGAAGAGCTCAGCGACCTGTCGGGTGTCTGCGGGAACGACGGTCAGACTGAACTTTCAAATGCCCGCGCGATCGCCAGAGCGCTTGTCCGCTCAGCGATCGGCGGCAACCTGCGCGCTGCAACTGCCCTCTTGGCGTTTTGCACGCGCGTCACCACCAACGACGAATACCCAGACCAAGCGACGCCTGAAGACCTCACCCTCATCGATGACTTCATCGATCGCGAGGTGAGACGTCGGGCTGTAGCTACTGAAATCCAAGCTGAAACCCCAAATCAAATGGAGACATCAAAATGAAAACGGAAGTGAAAAAAGCCCTTCGTCAAGATTTTTTGGCTTTCGCGTCGAAAGCCCTCCGCGAACTCAATGGGACGGTCGTTAGTGAGGACCGATATCTCGAACTCCTCGCAACGCACCTAACTGACCTGGCCGAAGGACGCGCAAAGCGACTTTTGGTCAACATGCCAGCCCGGCATCTGAAAACGTACTTATGCTCCGTGTCCTTAGCGGCATGGATCTTGGCGCAGAAGCCGAAAACAAGCGTGATGATCGTAACGTACTCTCAGGACCTGAGTGAGAGTATTTCTCGCGATATCCGATCAATTCTACAGGCTTCCTGGTTCAAGGAAGTCTTCAATACACGGATCGCGAAAGGGCACGCCAGAGTCAACGATTTCGCAACGACGGATGGCGGTAAGCTATACGCCGTGGCGTTCGACGGTAGCATCACCGGCTTCGGTGCGGACATTATCATTGTTGACGATCCCCATAACGTGTCCGATGCGGGCTACCCGAAACGACTCAAGCAAACTATTGAAACGTTTTACTCCAACGTTTTGTCGCGGTTCAATAACCGCAAAAAAGGTCGCCTGGTGGTCGTCGGCCACCGCGTGCATGAACTCGATCTTTCTGCGGCTCTTTTAGAAGATGGTGACTGGACACATATTGCCCTGCCCATGATCGCACCGCGCGATCAGTCATACCAAACAGCATATGGGACCTGGCACCGCAAAAAGGACGACCTGTTGCGCCCCGATGCCTATGATCTTGCGGAGATCAAAAACCTACGTTTAAGAAACGTCAATCCTTGCTTCGAACTGCTGTACCAGCAAGACGCCGACGGACAATCGCTTCCGTCTCTCACTCCGCATCATTTCATGTCGTACGATTTGGACCGCATTCAGACCTTGCCGCACTTCATCAGTGTGGATCCGGGGGTAGATGAAGGGGATGGTCGAAGCTTCAGCGTAGTGCAGCTGTGGGCTTCAAACGGCGACAATCACTTCCTTGTGAATCAGTTTCGCAAGCGATGTGATTTCCCAACCCTAGTGGCAATGACCAAGAGTTTTGCCAAAAGCAACGTTGGCGCCCCCATCCTGATCGAAAATACGGCGAACGGACCGGCGCTCATCTCGGCGCTGTCGAAAAGGCAACAGAGGCGGACCCATGCCGTAACGCCTCGTAGTTCCAAAAAGACGCGCTTTCGCAGGCACGTCGAAAAGCTTCTGACCGGCCGCGTCCGAATTCGAAAGGACGCTCCGTTCAGGTCAGAATTCATCGGGGAGGTCGTTCAGTTTCCACATGGTCAGCACGATGATCAAGTAGACGCAATGACCCAGTTCCTGGACTGGCTTGTTAGACAGGACGACATTGACTTCTCGAGAACCAATGTCACGCGGTCGGGGACGATGGCCCTCGGCCTTAACTCGCAGCCCCAACTTTCTAGTTGCCCACAGCAGCTGGATCCCAAAGCGCCCGGCATTATGGCTGGTGGCAGGCCCCAAATGCCCAACGGTCCGTTTCTCGTGGTACGAGCGTGGATCCAATACTAGCCATTGGAGATGAGGGTTAGCTGAAACGGATGGAAAGACCGCTCATTGCGGTCTTTCCAATCCAACGCTCGCTTCTCACCGGAAGGTATTCGTCATTACTGGGCCTCCAAGGAAGCGCCTGCATAGCCAGCCCAAGAGGCAAGTCGGATTTTCCTGCTGCACACGACCCTGATATTTTGAAATCCGGATTTGATTCGAGTAGTTCGTCTCATCGGGAGTTTTGACGATGGAAGATCGAGGAACAAATGAATTCGTTCGGCTCGTCCCTATGATGGCGCACAATGTTATTCATGAGTTATCGGTCGCCCGTTCAGCAATGGATTTGCTGATCAGCGACAATTCTATTCCGCCAGACACTCGTGAAAAACTCTCTTTAGTAAAGGGGGCAGTCGGTCAGGCAACCGCGCAGGCCACGCAGCTATTAAAAATTACGGGGACCGAAGATAGCCATCTAGCGGTACTCGACATTCAAGAGGTCCTTTCAGACTTGTCGCCATTGCTTCAGCTGCTTTTGGGTGAAGATATCCAACTTCGACTGGAGCTTGAGCTGGATCTTTGGCCGATAAAAATTGCCGTAGGCCAATTCGAGGAGATGTTCTGTAATCTCGTCGTCAACGCCCGCCACGCTATGCCGAATGGCGGTACGCTTCAAATCTGCGCAACAAACATTGCGGATACGATACTCAATCCTGGTTTTGCGAACGGCGCGCACGCCCACCATGTTCTTATCGAAATAGCAGACACGGGCGTGGGAATTGCCGAAGCTGTTCTTGGTCAAATTTTTGAACCATTCTTTACAACGAAGGGTGCCGGTTGCGGTTTTGGATTGGCAATGGTTTGGGAAACGATAAAAACAATCAATGGTTACATCGCCGTAAAATCGGAGATCGGCAACGGAACGACCTTTAGCTTTTTGTACCACGCTATGCACCTGATCAAGTGACGCAGAACTCGTAACCAGTGCCGCCATATCGGATTATCCAGAATGGACATGATTTACGTCGTTTCAATCTGGTTGCTACCGGTCCTTATCGCCATCACTTTTCACGAAGCTGCTCACGGATATGTCGCCCGCTTCCTCGGTGACGATACGGCGTCGCGACTTAGGCGTGTCAGCCTCAATCCGTTCCGCCATATAGATCCATTTGGCACAATCCTTCTACCGGGCTTTTTGTTGTTCGCACGGTCGCCATTCTTGTTCGGCTACGCCAAGCCGGTGCCCGTTAATTTCAGAGCACTTCGGAATCCCGGTGTCGGCATGGTGCTTGTTGCGGCGGCGGGGCCTGCAATGAATATTGGGTTAGCCGTTGTCGCTGCCTTGAGCTTTCATCTTGTCACCTATCTGCCTGTCACGATGGCTCAGTGGGTTGCGTTGAATCTGAAAAACACGCTGATCATCAATGTCATTCTCGCGGTTTTCAATCTATTCCCTCTACCGCCCCTTGATGGAGGACGCATTGCAGTAGGTTTGCTCCCCAATATATTGGCCAAACAACTTGCCCGTCTTGAGCCTTACGGAATGATAATTCTCATTGGTCTGCTAATTCTCCTGCCTTTGTTGGGCTCGTTATTGGGCGTGGACCTTGGTTTTGTGTCGCATCTTATCTCAAGTTCAACGGATACCGTCCTCAGAGTGATCCTCCGATTGACTGGCAATGTGTAAACTCTCGGAGGGACAATTTCGTCCTAGACGTCGAAATATCATGCAACTCATTCGTGCGATAATTCTGGCTGAAATAGTCGCAACAGTGCTGCTCTCAAGACATGTCGGAGCACAGGCTATAAAGCAGCTCAACTCGCTTGCCGATATTTACGCCGCGCTACGCATTTGTTGGAAAGCACCTAATATCTCTGGCCCGGCCGAGTTAGTAGTTCGGCTGAGTTTTACTCGCGATGGCAAAATACTTGGTAAGGCGCGTGTTACATATGAAAACAAAACTGTTTCCGTCGAAAACAGACTTCGCTACCGCATGGCCGTTATACAAACCTTTAAACGATGTACGCCATTTTCATTTAGTCCTGATCTGGGTGACGCAGTCGCCGGAAGACCAATCAATTTTCGCTTCAGAAGCAATTCGGGATTAGATATCTAGTCCGATCCAGAAAACAATTAGTGGTGCTTCACGTTGTACAGCATCTCGCCGTGGTCAATCGTGCGGAAGGGCTCTTTGAGGTGAGACGCGCAATCGCGGCCGATTGCCAATAAGCGCTCTCCTAGATCGACCTCGCGCTCACCACGGATGCGACTAAGGCGCTGGCGAACAACTTTGGCGACAGCTGTGGTCAAGCTCTCGCCGATCAGTGCCAGGCTGCTTTGTAAGACGATAGGTCACTTCATTTTTGATGTTTAGTCCCATGTTTATACCTATATACCACGCTTCTTTATTCGTTGACGCTTACCTAGTCGCACGCCCGGCCGCCTCCGTTCTCGTCGATGAATTCGATGCCCGCTTTTTCCAGCGTTACTTGGATCTTGTTAGCTGTCGCTTCGCCGCCCAGCCACCCTTCCGCGGCCTCCAGACGCTTAATCGTCGGCAGCGAAACCCCGGCCGCGTTAGCTAGTTCTTCCTGTGACCAACCCAAAAGACTACGAGCTGCCTTTATTTGTCTAATTGATACTTTTAGTATTGACACTGGCGCGCTCCTAATCGATACTAAAAGTATCGAAAACTGACGCCCTTTAAGCCCGAGCTTTGGGGAGTGTGCCATAAGTCTCGATTTTGCCGCTATTAACTACCGCTCAATTCGCGATCGCATCCGGGCACAAGACCCTCAAATCGACGAGCAAACCCTCGCCGATACCGTTGAGGGCCTCACCGACCTACACGAGATCATCATTGCCATTGTCCGTTCTGCCCTTGCCGACGAAGCTCTGGCAAGTGGACTCCAGGCCCGGATTACCGAAATGGAGGATCGTCTCGAACGACTGCAGGACCGCGCCACCAAGCGCCGCGAACTCGCCAAGGACGTGATGATCGACCTTGATCTGAAGAAGATCGCTGCACCCGATTTCTTGGTCTCGATACGCGCAGGGACGCCTTCTCTTCTCGTGCTCAATGAGGAAGCCGTTCCCAGCATCTTTTGGCAGGCCGGCGAACCGCGATTGAAGCGGCAGGAACTGCTCAGTGAACTTAAAGCGGGCAGCCGAGATCGAAGGTGTCGCCCTCTCCAACCCGGAGCCGATTTTGAGCGTGAGGGTGCGGTGATGGGCTTCTCGGCAAAGCAAGTACAGGCCCTGCGACGTAAGCTTGACGGTCAGAAGATCCGCACGCGCGAGGCCAACGGTCGCGAACTCTCCTATATCGAAGGGTGGTTCGCGATCTCGGAAGCCAATCGCATCTTTGGCTTTGATGGCTGGAGCCGAGAAACCGTCGAGTCCCGGTGTGTCCTTGCCCGGGAAAACCGCGGCAGCTTTCTGGCTGTTTATACCGCCAAAGTGCGGATCACAGTGAACGCTTCAGGGGCGACAGTCATTCGAGAAGGCCATGGCTCGGGCGAAGGCCGCGGCACATCACCGGGTGAGGTTCATGATATCGCCCTGAAGGCCGCGGAAACGGACGCAACCAAACGAGCGCTCACGACCTTCGGCAGGCCGTTCGGACTTGAGCTTTATCGGCAAGCCCGAGCACCGAGTCACCTGCCGCTGCACAACCCAGCGCCGCAGACTGATCAGGCGACGCGATTTGGCTTTCATCCGGACGATACAACGCCCATCCCTCGGCCATCGCGTTACTACGGCCGTCGTCACAGCTCGCTCAAACAACAATCCGTGGAGATTGGTCGCTCCCCGACTCCAGCGGCCACGCCAGCACCACCCCTTGCACCCGGTATTCCAGAGCCCTCCCCCGCCAAGATCGATAAAAGCGCCCTCACTTTAGCCGAACCGAAACGCCGACGAGATAAATCGCATTTGCGTTTCGTCGCCTCCCAACCATGCCTTGTTTGTGGACGCCATCCTTCCGATCCGCATCACCTACGCTTCGCACAACCTCGCGCGTTGGGGCTCAAAGTCAGTGATGAGTTCACCGTGCCGCTCTGCCGGGGCCACCATCGTCAGCTCCATCAATCAGGCGACGAACGTATTTGGTGGAAAGCTCTCAATATCGATGCACTCCCCGTAGCCAGGCAGCTCTGGGAACAAACGCATCCGAATGAGCAGGAGATTGAGACGGAAGCACCAAATTATGATTCTAGCCATTCGAAGACTGACAGCTAAATGCCGATAGAGACATCGACTAGTCACGCTGACGTGTCTGCTAAGGGCCATAAGCGGACATTTCACGAAATGACTTGTATGAAACAGAAAGACCGCCTCGCGGCGGTCTCTCCTAAATCCGATCAGGTGTTTTGATCAGGCGGTTGCGATTGCAGCAGCAGTCTTCCGCTTCCTGCGCCATCCCAGGAAACCTAGGACGCCAGCGCCGCTTGCGAAAAGCGGAAGCGCAGCCGGCAATGGAGTAACAGTGGCATCGGAGTTGTTCGGGGCAAAATCAGCGAGCGCCGCGTTGCCTACCTGAGATTGATCACGCGTCCAAAAATTCCAAAGGTATTGATCAGCTGATGCGAAGCCCCCGGCAACCAGTGGCACCAATGAGAGGGGTATCACGGCTGTAATATTACTGCCGCTGATCTGGAAAGTACCCGCCGGCACAGAGAACGGCGTATTCGTAATGGTGTCCCTTCCAGCCGCTGTACCGGTACCCGTTAAGGTCAGCACCAAGTCGAAAATAACACCTGGTAGTCCAACAGCTCCAAAGTTTGAAATCCCCACGCCGCGATCGATTCCCAGAACATATAAACTGGTTGGAAGCGTTGCGATCGTCCCGTTCATGGTGGCTGAGAAAAGCAAATTAGTTCCACTCAGATTCAGACTGGCAGACAAGATGTCGATGTCTGGGCTCTGGGTGCCTGTGAAAAACGGAGTATTGAAGCCGCCCGGCCCGTCGTTAACGGTAGCGGCCCCCGCGATTTCGCTCAAACCAGTGAGGCATCCAAATACCAATGCGGTGCGGGCCAAGCCACACCATGCACGATAGGCATTCATCGGAACTCCTCCCAAAAACCAGCACCCCAACATGAGGAGGAACACGGTGGGGCTTGCGCTAGTCCTTCTGGAACCAAACTGAATTACAAAATGTTTTGGGAATAAACTACGCGCGAGAGTGTTGGTACCTCGCCCTCCCTTCTCCACCCGAGCAGACCCAACGCGCCGAGGCCGGCGGCGAGGAGCGGCAAAGTCGCCGGTAATGGAGTGGTCGATTGAGTTGTCCACTCATTGATCTGGGCGATGTCCGCTCTTACCCCGAAAGCGGAATTTGATCGCTGGTCCCCGAATGTCCGCTAAGTGCCAATAGCGGACGTTATTTACAAAGTCCCATTGTCCAATGAGATCGTATCTCTAAAAATAAACGCCGTGACAATGTTTAAATCTCTTTCCGGAGCCGCACGGGCAAGGCTCATTTCGTCCCGTACCCACGCTAAACAAAATGTTCAAATCTTTGAGCAAGGCAAAGTTAGATGATATGAAATTGGACAGATGCTTTTCTTGTGCCGCTCGCAAAAGCGGATTAACAAATAGTCGCAAATAGGTATTACAAGCGTAGCCGTTTTTTGAAATGAGCATTTCCACCGCATCAACGTTCCTATTATGCTCATTATGCGATGTTGCATGAGCAAAAATACATTTTTGTCCGTCGCAATAGACGCCATCATCATGGAAAGTGATTTCTTTTAGTAATTCACCACTCGCGTTCCAGATACGCGAATCTAGCATTAATACTTGGCTTGGATGTTGGTGACATACCAAGTTGAATGCATATTGCTCCCAGAGCCAGTCTCCCTCTAAGAGATCAGCAGCCCTTTGCCAGTCCTGAAGCATTTTCTGTTCAGAAAAGACTATCAGACCGGAGTTTAAATAAGGCTGGTCCATAATTTCGGGGCTCTTCGTGATAGCGGACATGAATTTCAGAACTCGACCAGATTTAACGTGTTCCCTAATTAGTGTGATATGAGGTGCCCCATAGTCAGGGCCAGTAGCGACAATCTTCTTTTCCTCTTGCAGGCTTCGTGCAATGTCAAAAAGCGCCTTACTGCCAGCACTTACGGCGATGATGTCGCAATCGATCCAAACTGGCATCGCGATGGTTTGGCCGGCCAAAAATAAGCCCAAGCTGCTTTTCAATTTGTACGGATGATCTGTTTTCGTCAGGGTAGATGGCAATTTCAATAATTGATTCTTTGTTTGAAAGAATTGTGCCTGAGATTTGCTCAGGCCAAAGTCCAACACTAAACAGGGAATGCCGGGAAAATATTCTTCGAGGCTTTGTAACAATGTACCGCATACAAAAAAGTATTTGTCATTTGCGCCCGTGACGAACTTTAGATTTGGTATCGCTTTTTCCACGTAAACCAACGGTTGACACTAGCCCACATCGCCACCATGGCAATGTCTGAACTCTTTTCCTGAACCACGCGGCCAGCCTTCATTTCGTCTGGCACTCTGGTTGATCAAAATCTTTAGGGCGGTGAGGCTTGCAAAATTAGCGGACACAAATTTAGCCAGATACCGATCCTGTGCCTTTCTTAAAGCTGAATTCACGAACAACCGCATGTAAGTGTTGCAAGCAAAACCATTTTTTGAATTCAGCATTTTCACCGTTTGAAACTTATTCGTGATTGGTTCTTGAATTTCCATCAAAGCACAAACTCATTGCACATCGTCAAGGACCGTCTAGTTCCAGCGGGGCAGACCCCAATTCCCACAAACAAAAACCCCCGAGCACTGCGCCCGGGGGTCTGTCTGCGCCACAAAGAATTAGGCGGTTTGCTTTCGTTTTCTGCGCCAACCAAACAGACCCCCCGCACCGAGGCCAGCGACGAAGAGTGGCAGCGCGGCTGGGACTGGCGTTGCTGCGGGATCACCTTCGAGTGAGAAAGCAAAGTCGAATTTTGGCGGGGTTGTTCCACCAACAATGTCGGTTCCGATTCGCAGCCAATCTGGATCCAAATTGTCGTTACGCACCCATCCCTGTAAATCCAGTGCGACCGGCGTACCCGCAGACAGCCATAAGAACGTGCCTCCAGTAAGCTGCACTTGGGGCACGAAGAAATAATGATCGGCCGGAAGATTGAGAGGTGTTGTAAAGTTCACAGAGAACTTCACCTCCTGCCCCGTCACGGCACCTTCACCGTTCGTCGTCTGGTTAGGCTTTGGATTAATGCCATTGATAACGGAATTTGCTGCCGTAAAGCTTGCTGCCAAAAGACTCGTGGTGAAGGTAAGGCTCGCTCCTGATGAGCGAAAGTCAAAAACTACATCCGATGGTGAGTTGACCCGGCTCCGTACTTCTGCACCGCCTGGTTCAGGAGAAGAGGAAAAGGCGCTGCCGATCGCGGTTCCGAACGTACGAACGGCGACGTTGCGATGCTTGCGGTATCGCGAGGCGTAACCGGGGCGAAACCCGGGGGGGCGCTCGGCAAGGGATAGCGCGATACGGCGGGCGCATTGGCAATCGGATTCCCGGTTGGCGGCGCAGCCGACCGTCCGATCGGGGCCGGGCTTATAGAAACTGCGACCGGGGCTACTGGCGCCGGAGCTGCTGCCCTGACCGATACGGGCGCAGGGGCAGTTTGGACGGGCGGTGCCAGCGTCTCAAGGGGAACCGACCCGGAAGCAGCCCAAGAGGACTCTGAATTTGAATCGTCCCACTCAGTCGAGGACGCTAAGGCGCGGGCGGTACCCAAAAGGGCGAGCAGCGCTGCTATCGAGGCGACCGTTGTCGCTGCTTTTAGATTCAAATTCAGAATCATTCTCTCCCGTCATTTTCCCCCACCCCGCCCCCAGCCTCCGAGCAACCCTATTGAGTCGGGCACCGAAGATCAACGAATATGAAGGGCGAATTGCATTAAAAACTCTAATGCGCGACGCCATGCATCGTTAGGCGTAGCCTACCCCCGATGCTTTAGCGAGTCGAATCCTTTCAGAAGCTCATTTGGAGTGATAGTTTTCGCCCGTGCCGCCCTCCACCCACCCCTCAAAGAAAGCCGCCCGCAACCTGTGGAGAGATATCGTAGACGGGCTTGCTGACGCCGTCATCGTCATCGATAGCGACCTGAAGCCGGTGGCCGTCAATCCCGCCGCCGAGAACATGCTGGGCGTGTCCCAGGTGGGCCGCTCGGTCTTCGCCAGCATCATAAGACACAACGAATGGCTAGGCAGGATGCTCCATGACTGCCTCGAAACCGGCCAAAACCTGGGCGACCCCGAAGCCAGCTTCAATATCGGTCCACGGGCGGTCATCGTAAGGGTAGAGATTTCCCCTCTGGCGGGTCCCGACGAGCATATCGGCGGCGCCATCATCCTGCTCCATGACCTCTCCCATCAAAAGAGCGCCGAGCACGCAGTCGAAGGACCGACCCACCTGCGGCTTTCGCCAGCCGGCCTTGCGCACGAGGTTAAAAATCCCCTGACCGGCATAAAAGGAGCCGCCGAGCTGTTGGCCGGGATGTATCCCGACCGATCCGCGCGCTCAACAATATTGCGACGTTATCAAAGATGGAGTAAATCGCATCGCGACGCTGGTTGAGCAGGTGTTGGCGGTCAGCGCACCGCGTAGCCTCAAGCAGGACGAAATAAACATCCATAAGGTGATCCATCAAGCGCTTAAGATGGCCGGGCTGTTTCCCAAGCCACCGCCGGAAATCATCCTGGAGCAGGAGTTCGATCCCAGCCTCCCTGATGTAATCGGTGACGAAGCCGCGCTCGAACGTGCTCTATTGAACCTTATTCGCAACGCCGCCGAGGCGATGGACAATCACGGCCGGTTGCGCATCCGAACCCGGATGGAAACCGAGTTCCGCCTCACCTCTTCAGGTGGCAAGAAACGTCAACTATTACGCGTCGAAGTCATCGACAGCGGCCGCGGACTGACCGAGAGCGAGCTCGACCAACTCTTCACTCCGTTTTTCACCACGAAGCCGTCGGGCACCGGCCTCGGGCTGGTGCTGAGTCAGCGCGTGGTGTCACTTCATGGTGGCAAGCTATGGGCTGAGCGTGGCGGCGTCGAGGGCCCGGAGACCTCGACCAATCCGGAGGCGCGCTCGCGCGGAATGAGCTTCAAGATCACCTTGCCGGTGAAGGGTCAGGCATGAGCACCATGAGCGAAACTAATTCGCCAAGCATCGTCGTCATCGGAGCTGGCGAGATGGGAGCCGCAGTGGCGCGGCGCCTACACGAGGGCGGCGCGCGCGTGACGACTTCGCTGAGGGGCCGCGGCCCATCGAGCGCCGAGCGAGTCCGGCGCGCGGGTGTCGAGGCCGTCGACGACGACAATCTGCTGGTCCGCGATGCCGACTTCGTGCTTTCCATCGTACCCCCGGGCAGCGCCATCGAGGTCGCGCAGCGCCTCAAGGAGCCCCTCATACGAGCCGTCGAGCCGCTCTTCGTCGAATGCAACGCTATCGCGCCCGCGACCACCCGCCGTATCGAGGAGATTCTGCGCGGCGTGCGCTTCATCGACGCGGGCATCATCGGCGGCCCTCCGTCAGCCGGCACCCAGGATCCGGCGAAGGGTCCGCGCTTCTATGCCTCCGGGGCGCACGCGAAAGAACTCACTTGCCTTGCCAGGTACGGCCTCGATATTGCCGTCCTCGAAGGCCCGGTCGGCGCCGCCTCGGCTCTGAAACTCGCGTATGCCGGGATGACCAAGGGCTTCACCGCGCTGGCCACCGCGATGGTCAACGCGGCCTCGCGCGAGGGGCTTGCTGATGCGCTTTTTGCGGAGCTCGCGCGCACGCAACCGCAAAACCTTGCGCGGCTTCAGCGCACGATTCCCGATATGCTCCCGAAGGCCCATCGATGGGTCGCGGAGATGGAGCAGATCGCGCAATTCATCGGCGATGAGCGCGAGGGCGCGGGCATCTATCAGGGCACTGCGCGCCTCTTTGAATGGGTCGCGTCAGAGCTAGCCAGGGACAATAGCGATAGCCTCGAGGCGCTGGCCAACTTCTGCAAAAAGAAGTGATGCTCATCCGGGCGCGCTGAGCGCCGCGATGCATTCCTCGCGAATCTTCCAAACCTGCTCGAAGTTACGATTCGGCATTTCGCGCCCGACCCACTGCCGCATCCATGCCTGATGCATCGCGACTTTGTAATCGCCAATTTGCGCCGGCGAGATCGTCTCCTCATGAAGGAAGCGCGCGATCGGCTCCGACGGACTCACCGAGCTGCGCGTGATGTCGATGCGCGCCCCATCGTAAGTAAGATAGCAGTGCGCCTCGGGCACGAATGCGAGACTGTGGCGGCTCAGCACCGCGCCGACGCCGGGCGTGTTGCGCTCGGTCATCTCATAGATGCGCCCAGCGTCAGATGAACTGGCAGTCGCTGCTCGAGTGCGAGCGCGGCAAGCAGCGCATGCTTGGTGCTGCAGGTGCCACGGTGTTCGGGGAGCACTAGCCGGAAGTCGGCGCGGTCGGCATTTCTCCCAAACTGTAGTTGACTCACGACCCGGGCGGCGGCGCGATACTCACCTAGGCCTAACGCGAGGAACTGCGCGCTCACATCGCCCAATAGGGCTAGCTGATGCTCAGGGAGTGCATCCCAGCTCCGCATGTGGTCTCTATACCACAAACGAGCATCTCACATTCGGCCGCCGGCGGCCGGATTTCCCCGCAATATTATTACCTATAGGTTATATCAGGTGAGACGTGAGAAGCCCTTCATGAACTGGATGGACGACAAGGTCCGGGAGTGGGATCTCGGGGCGGAAGTCGAAGAAGAGTTCAATCGGCTGATGCTCCACCAGCGTATCGCCGACCTTCGTGAGAGAGCCGGTCTGACTCAGGCCGAACTCGCGAAAAGAACCGGGGTGAGCCAGCCCATGATCGCGAAGCTCGAATCAGGGCGCGCCGATAATCTCACCTTGCGTACTTTTATCCGCTATGCGCTCGCGCTCGGTTATGCGCCGCGGGTGGATTTCGTGCCGGTAAAGCCCGCGATGTCACGACGACGACCTCGACGTCGAAGCGCGCGCATACAGGTCTGGGATGGGCGACCGCCAGGCCGGGACGCCGAACAAGGTCCGCCGAACCCCGCCAACTGGCTCGCGCCTACTCGGGCGAGCATCACGCAGTCTAGTCCAGCAA
>CAVULO010000008.1:0-582946 GCA_963742345.1 uncultured Alphaproteobacteria bacterium | reverse complement strand
CAGGTCGTAGAGCTGCTCGGTCGCGATCTCACGCTCGGCCCAGCCCGTTGCGAGCAGCAGTTCCTTGCTGGGGCCGTCGTCGGTGTTGGGCAGCACCGGGTGTGCGACGGTCGCCGCAGCGGCGGATGTACTTGTAGCGCTTCGTGCGCACCGCGCGCTGGGGCTCGTAGGCCGCGTGCCACGTCGAGCCCGCGAAGATCTCCTCGCGCACGCTCGGCTGTCTCGCCGTCGGAGCATTCGGCAGCAGCGAGACGCCCTGCAGGAAGGGCGGACGGGCGAATCTCCAGGTACTCGCAGATCGTGGGGTAGAGGTCGAGATGGGAGACGAGCGCGTCGTTGATCACCCGCCCGCCGGTGAACGGCCGCGGTCCGCGCAGGATCAGCATCACGCCGAAGCCCGCGGTCATAGAGGGTCGCCTTCGCACCCGGGAAGGGCATGCCGTGGTCGGTCGTGAAGATGATCAGCGTCTCATCCGTCACGCCCGAGGCGTCGCAGCTCGTTGAGCACCATGCCCACCCCCTGGTCCAGCGAGCGCGCGCTGGCCTTGAAGGCCGCGATGTCCGCGCGCACCTCAGGCGTGTCTGGGAGGTTGCGCCGGCGGCTGGGAATATGCACGTCGCGGAGCGACCCCGGCGCCGAGGAACTCGCGGTGGGTCTCGAAGAAGCCGACCGACAGGAAGAACGGGCGCTCACGCGGGCGACGGAGCACCTCCATCGCCAGCGGCGCGACCGTCTCGACGCGGCGTGGTCGGGATCTTCATCACCTCGTCGTAGCCGATCACGTCGGGCTCCTTGGAGATGTGCTGCTCGCCGATCAGCGTCGAGCTGTAGCCGACCGTTGCGCAGCGTGTGCACGATGTGATGGCTGTAGTCGTGCAGCGACCAGCCGCGATGGGCCAGGCCCGAGCATCCCGTTGCTCTGCCCGTACTGGCCGGTCAGCAGGCATGCGCGGCTGGCCGAGCAGGTGGGCGCCGCGCAGAAGGCCTGGCGAAAGAGCACTCCCTGGTCCGCGAGCGCCTGCACGTTGGGCGTCGGCACCTGGCTCGCCGTAGGGCTGCACGTAGCGCCCGGTGTCGTGCGAATGGAGGTAGAGGATGTTAGGAAGAGCCATCGTTGTCCGACTAAGTCAATGTAATAGATGGCTACTCTTGTCGATGTGACCCCGACGTCTCCTACCTCGTCTGCGCCACCCCGCGCAGCGGCAGCACGCTGCTCTGCCATCGCTCGACCTCACTGGCGTCGCGGGCCACCCGGAGGAGTACTTCGAGGCGCTGCGCCACTCCGGGCTGCCACGACGCCCGCACGAGTACTTCGACGCCGACCGCCACGCCAACATCGTCGAGCGCCTCGCGTTCCGCGAGATGCCCGACGGCGCCGCCGCCAGAGCCCAATCCGCTGTGGATCCCGACACCTACGACCAGTACCTGGCCTGGGCCCTGCGCGAGGGCACCACCGCCCAACGGCGTCTTCGGCGCGAAGCTCATGTGGGGCTACCTCGGCGACTTCGCGGACCTGCTGCGCGGGATCGACGGCCTGGCAGCGCTGCCGATCCCGGAGCTACTCACCGCGTCTTCCCCGGCCTGCGGTACATCCAGATCACCCGCGAGGACAAGGTCCGCCAAGCCGTCTCGCTGTGGAAGGCCGTGCAGACCCAGGCCTGGAGGCGCGAGACGACGAGCACCGCCGAGGAAGCGTCGAGCTTCTCGTTCCGGGCGATCAACTACCTCGTACGGCTGCTGACCGCACACGACGCCTCCTGGGACGCCTACTTCCTCGGCCTCGGCCGCCGGCCCCTCAAGATCACCTACGAGGAACTCGCCGCGCACCCGAGCGCACCGTCCACCGCGTGCTCCAGCACCTCGACATCGACGTGCCCGGCGCCGTCAGGCTCGACGGGCCGCGGCTGAAGGTCCAAGCCGACGAGATCTCAGAAGACTGGGTCCATCGCGTCCACGAGCACCTTGCCGCGCTGGAACGCGACTGACAAAGCCGCCACACGCGCTCCACCGGCAGCGCTCCGCAGCGAATGGCGGCCGACCTGCGATGCGCGCCTCGGTTTCGCGTTCGTCAGCGACGACGCTGCGTGCTTTCTCGACGTCTCCTGGGCCGGTCGCGCTACGTTGAGCGCATGACGGCCTTCGACGGTAGGACCCGGCCGGCGTCGCGCACGCTGACGCGCGCGGGGGTCGTGCAGGCCGCGCGGGAGCTCGTGCAGGAGACCGGCGTCGAGTCGCTCACGATGCGCCGGCTGGCCGACCGCTGCGGTGTGGGCACGATGACGCTCTACCGCCACATGCGGACCAAGGAGGAGCTGCTCCAGGCTCTGGCCAACACGTACTTCGAGGAGATCGAGTTCCCCAGCGCCACGCCGGGAGACGGCGTGCCGCCGTGGGATCAACGCGTGGCCACCGTGTTCCGGGAGGTGCGCCGGATCTATCTGAAGTACCCCGAGCTTGCGACGATCGCGGCGACACAGCCCGTCGACGGCGCGGTCGCCTTCCGCGGCGCCGAGGTGGTGCTCGCCTGCCTCGCCGAGGCGGGCATCGGTGGTTCACGAGCGACGGCTGCCTTCGATGCCCTGAGTCTGTTCACGCTCGGGTTCGCGCAGCGCGAGGCGGCGGACATGAACGCGCCGGGAACCCGCGCCGGCCGCGCCTCGCGGATGCTCGCGCTTCCCCCGGATCAGTTCCCCCACGTGCGCGCGGTCGCCTCGGAGATGCTCGACCGCGTGGCCGCGACGCACTTTGACGAGGGGATCGAGTTGATCCTGGACGGCCTGCGCAACGGCCGTTCCGTCGTGCGTCGCGGCTAGCGGCGTGGGTCGGTCAGCAGCGTCGGTACTTCGCTACCGCGATCGGTAGCGAGACGGCGGTGATCACAAGGGCCCAGATCAGCGCTCGAGTGACGAAGTACGAGCTGGTGTGCCCGAGCAGCGCGTGGGCGTGCGGGCCGAGCGTGAGCGAGCGCACCGCATCGACCGTGCAGGTGAGCGGCTGATCCCGCGCGAACACCTGCAGCCAGCTCGGCATCGAGCTGACCGGGACGAGACTCGCGCCGAGATCGAGCCGGCGGCGTCGCCGTCATCTAGCTGTCCTCCGAGTTGTAGTGGTCATCCGGGGCAAACGCGGCCGCGACCTCACGCAGCCACTGCTCGCTCCAGGTCAGGCGTCCTGCCCCGAGGTCGTCGATCACGCCGCGCACCCACGCCAGCTCGGCGCTGAGGACTGCGTGGCGATACTCCTCCTCGAGCATGAACAGGCGCGGGAGGCCCTCGGGCGCGTTCGATAGCTCCGATTCGGTGCCGGCGAGCGCGGCGGCAAGCTTCTCGGCACGTAACTCCAACTCCCGCTGCGCCTCCTCGGGTGCGAGCCCGAAGAGGATCGACAGCGCGGCGATGAAGTTCGGGTACTGGCCCTCCGTTCCGTGGAGCATCTCCCGCAGCCATTCGCGGGCGACGAGGCGCCCGGCATCGGTGATGGCGTACACGATCCGGTCCGGGTAGCCCTCCACACGGACCGTCTCAGCGACCTCCACCAGCCCATGGCCGAGGAGCCGCTCAATCGTCTGGTACAGGCTCGCGCGGGCGCGGACGTTGACCACGCGGTCCTTGCCCTGTGTCTCGAACAGCTTCTGCATCCGGTAGACGTGCATCGGTCCCTGGAAGAGCTGCCAGAGCACGAGCAGACCGAGAGGCGAGCGGCGAGGGATCGGGGGTGATTCCATGGTCGTAACCATACTAGTAAGAATCTAACTAGTCAAGTCGGATCTATGGTCGTTTCCGATCGCGCTCGGTCCGCCTGAGACGATGCGCTCTACGCGTATAGACAAATCGACGCGTACCAGTACGGAACATGTACGATGGGCGCGTCGGGCCCGTGTCAACGCGCGGGCGAAGGCGAGTGGGTCACCTCCCTGAGGTCGCCCGGCATGAGGAGAGATGACATGGGTGCGACATCGATGGACGTTGCCGCTGTAGACCCGGAGAAGCTGTCGGGCTTTCTCTCGCAACACCTGTTCGAGGACGCCCGTCGCGTGACGGTGACGGACATCGAACCGGCCAGCAGCGGATTTTCGAACGACACCGTGCTGTTCGAGGTCGCCTACGACGAGGAAGGCCAGCCACGGAGTCGGTGGCTGGTGGCGCGGATTGAGCCGACCCGTCCCGCGCTGTTCCCCCGGTACGACGTCAAGCTGCAGCACGGCGTGATGGCGGCGCTGAGCGAGCACTCGGACGTGCCGATGCCGGTGATCCGCGGCCAGTACGACGACGCGTCGACGTTCGGCGCGCCGTTCTTCCTGATGGATCGCGTCGCCGGCCGGATCCCCGCCTGACGATCCTCCGTTCACCAAGGAGGGGTGGCTGCTGGAGCTGCCGCTCGACCAGCAGGCGTCGATCCTCGACCAGTCGATGGTGGCGATGGCCAAGACCCACGCGGTCGACTGGCGGGCGCTCAAGCTCGGGCCCGTGGTCGGCTACGACCCGAGCCAGGACGCCCTCCGAGCCAAGCTCGCCGAGTTCGACGCCTTCCACCGCTGGGTGGCGGGGGACATCCACGATCCGATGGTCGAGACCACGCTGGCGTGGCTGAACGACAACATCCCGAGCGAGGATGAGGAGCTCGTCCTCAACTGGGGCGATTGCCGGATCGGGAACATGATCTTCGACCCGGAGACGAACGAGGCGCTGGCCGTGCTCGACTGGGAGATGGCCTGCATCGCCAGCCGTGAGCTCGACCTCGGCTGGTTCACGTTCGCGCTGCGGTACTTCACGGACGGGATCGGCCTGCCGATGCCGCCCGGCTTTCCCGACTCCGAGGGGATCCTCGCCCGCTACCAGGAGCTGACCGGCCACTCCGCCGGCAACCACCACTACTACGAGGTCGTGGCCGGCCTGCGCAACGCAATCCACCACCGGCGCATCGCGAATCTGCTGAGCGCGAACGGGCTGCTCCCCGACGACTCCGACATGCGCACCAACAATCCGGCGACCCACATCCTCGCTCACCTGCTCGGCCTGCCCGCTCCGGGGCCGACCGCCAGCGCGTTCGCCCGCGGGTAGGTGAGCGAGATGAGCGAGGAAAAGGGAGTCGCCGAACTGCTGCTCGACGGTCTCGTCGGGTTGCAGGAGGAACAGGCGGCGCGAGCTCAGGATCCGGCCACTCACGACGGCGTCGAGCGGTGGTTCGCCGAGCGGTGGCCCGCGCGCCAGATCGTGGGCTCGGGCGACTACACCGTTCCCCGCGGGGGCGCCTCCAACGAGATGCTCGAGTTCGACCTCAGCTCGGCCAATGGCACCGACGCCGAGACCGAGCGCTTCGTGCTGCGCTTCGAAGGCGAGGACGAGCCGATCGCTCCGCCCGCGAGCGATCCGGCGCGGATGTCCGTCGAGGTCGAGTACCGCGTGCAGGAAGCCCTGGCGCAGTCGGGTGCCTGTCCCGCGGTTCCGCTCGCCGGGCTCGAACTCACCTCCGAGCCCCTCGGCCGGCCGTTCTATGTCATGCATCACCTGAAGGGACGCGTGCCGCCGACCGCGGGCCAGAACGTCGCGAGCTTCCTGGTCGACGATGTCTCGCCGGGCGAGCGGGCGACGCTGATGCGCAACGGGCTGACGGCGATGGCTGGCGTTCACCGGATGGACTGGGAAGCGGCAGGCCTCAGCTTCCTCTACAACGACTCGGCCACCGCGGTGACCCGGCAGCTCGAGCTCTATCGCGAGATGAGCGTGCGGTATCTGCGCGGCGCCGAGCACCCGATCCTGATGGGCGCGCTTGACTGGCTCGACGCCCACCAGCCGGACCCTGGCCCGCTGTCGCTCACCTGGGGCGACGCCCGCCTGGGGAACATCATGTTCGATCATGCCTGCGGCGTCGAGGCGGTGCTCGACTGGGAGCTCGCGGCGCTGCTGCCGCCGGCGATGGACCTCGGGCACTGGATGCTCGCGGACTACATGGTCCACGAGACCGAGGGCACGACCCGGTTAGACGGCGTGCCCACGCGTGAGCAACAGCTGGCCCACTACGAGGAGTGCTTCGGCGGCCCGGTGACCGACCTCGGCTTCTGGGAGGTGTTCGCCGCGGCGAAATCGGCCTACGTGTTCATCCGCGTCGTGCGCCGGATGCAGGACAAGGGCGTGATGCCCGCGAGCGGCGACGCCCTCTTCTACGGCAACTTCGCCGTCAGCTACCTCGAGGAGCGGACGGTCAAGGACGCGCCGGGACTGCTCGGCCGATGACCACGCACGACGAGCTCGGATACATCAGCAGCGGTGGTGCCCAGGGGTTCGGGACCTCGACGGCTGCCGACGAGTACCTCCACGGCTCCGGACCGCCGGGCGACTCGCTCACCGAGACGTGGTACTGGGGCTTCTTCGTCCCGGAGCGCGCGATCAACTGCTACGCGTACTGCTGGGTCCATCCCAACCTCCACACCGTCTCCGCCGGGCTGATGATCTACGCCGGCGTCAAGCCGCATCACCTCGCGGCGGAGCTGTTCGACATGCCGATGTTCCTGTCGGACTCGATCGTCGGCAACGGCGGCGACATCCAGATTCCGAACGGCATGCGGGTCCAGGTGACAACGCCGCTCGAGGACGTCCGCCTCACCTACGAGGACGCCGCGCGCGAGACCGCCGTCGACGTGCGCCTGCGGGCCGTTTCGCCTCCGATCGTCCGGCCGAACAACAAGCACTTCGAGCAGGTGATGCGGGTGACCGGCGAGCTGATGCTCCGGGGCGAGCGGCACGCGGTCGATTGCGTGAGCGTCCGGGACCGCTCGTGGGGCGAGCTCCGTCCCGAGGGCCATAACCCCTCGCCACCGATGACGTGGACGACCGGCGCCGCCCAGGACGGCTCGCTCGCCTTCACCGTCAACGCGCTTGACCCTGAGGTGCCGGACGCCTTCAAGGACGGCTGGGTCTGGCGCGACGGACGTCCGGTGCGCCTCGTGCGCGCCGAGAAGAGGACCGAGCGGGAGGCCGGGAGCCTGCGCCCGACCCGCCACCTGATCGAGGGCGAGGATGCCGAGGGCGTCGCTTTCCGGGCGGACGGCGAGGTCATCGCCGCGCTGCCGTGGGCCGGGTGGCACAACGCGCGCTGCCAGCTGGGTCTTGTCCGCTGGGACCTCAGCGGGCAGACGGCGTTCGGCGAGACGATCGACGTCCAATGGAACGACTACATCTGGCAAAACAGCTGAGCTCGCAGGCCGTGACGCCCACGAAGGCATAGGAGGAGATTGGTATGGAATTCGTCGGCCGAAGCGCCGTCCGCACCTACGACGAGTCCGACTATCTGCGCGCCGAGCCCGGACCCGAGCCGCGCTGGCAGGACAGCACCTGGCTGCAATGGGTCGACCTCGACGCCGGTCTCGGCGGCGTCCATCGGATCGGCCACGAATACAACTTCGAGGGCGGCCCGATGATCGCCGCCTGGACGAGCCTCGTCACCCCCTCGGGCATCTTCAAGCGCATGACCTGGCTGCCGTTGCGCGACGAGGACAAGCTCGAGAACGGCTGGGGCGGCGGCGACGAGACCTGCAAGAACGAGATCGTCGGCGACGAGCACGTCTGGACGATTCAAGATCCCGGCGGCGAGGTGTCGGCGCATCTGTCCTTCACCGACTATCACGGAGCGTTCTGCGGCTTCCCCAGTTCGGGGCAGACCGTCGACGACATCACCAGCCACCACATCGACATCTCCGGCGACGTGACCGGGACGATCAGCTTTCAGGGGGAGACGTTCGATGTCCAGGGCATGGGCCTGCGCGACCACGGCTGGGGCCGGCGTGATGTCCTCACGATGTACTCGCATCGGTACGTGACGGGGTGCTTCGGGCCGGAGCTGTCCTTCTGCGCCTACGCGATCCACAACAGCGTCGAGGACGCGATCGCGACCTTCGGGTGGTGCGTGCGGGGTGACACCGTGACCTTCGCCACCGACGTCGACATCGTCGCTTACGCCGAGGTGGACTCGTTCTCGACCCGCGGCGGTCACGTCCGCCTGACGCTCGCCGACGACACGGTGCTCGACTGCGAGCTGACTGCCTTCGCCCCCGGGCTCGTGAGCATCCTCCCGAGCGCCGGGTTCTACAACAACAACACCCTGTGCCGAGCCGACGCGAACGGCCGGGTCGGGACCGGCCACATCGAGACCTCGATGAACTTCCATCACGGAACCCGCCAGGCCGAGCGGATGCTCCGGGCCGTGGTGCAGAACGGCGTCTATCCCGGGACGCCGGACGAGATGCGGGCGGGGCCGAACAACCCGTTCATCCCCAAACGAACGATCTAGTCGCGAGGGCTCATGACCGTCGTGGTCGTCAGTGCGTCGTAATTGGACAACGGACAATGAGGAGAGACAGATGGTCACATTTCGCAGGAGCCTTGCGCTGCTGTTATGTGTGATCGGTGTGGTCGCGCTGAGCGCGTGCGGATCGAGCTCGAAGAAGTTCATCGAGCACGAGCTCGAGCAGCGGGTCGAGCGCCGGGTCGGCTTCGACGAGTACCGGCGCGTCGCGAGTACGCCGGCTTCGACGAGCTCGTCGGGGCACGGCGGCGTCGGGCACGCCGTTCGTGATCGGCGCGATCTGCAGCTGCACCGGCCCACAGGCGGCGGTGCTGGGCGACACCGGCAAGGTTCAGCAGGCGTGGGCGAGTTGGACCAACGCCCACGGCGGGATCAACGGTCATCCGGTGAAGATGATCGTCAAGGACGACGCGCCAGAGCCCGTCGGTGGCGCTGCAGTCGCCAAGGAGCTGGTGGAGCAGGACCACGTGATGGCGATCGGTGACTACAGCCTGGTCGACCGCGTTGATCGCCGCCGTACCTGACCGCGAAGGGGATTCCGGTCGTCGGCGGTGCCACGCCGCAGCCGTCGTTCGACAACCCGAACTGGTTCCCGTCGGCCGCGACGCTGATTCCGTTGCTCGTCGGTACCGCGGCGGAGGCGAAGGGCAAGAAGAACCTCGGCGCGATGTACTGCGCGGAGTCGCCGGTGTGTGCTCAGTTGATTCCGCTGATGCAGGGGATCGGCAAGCTGTTCGGGCTGAAGGTGACCCCGCAGAAGATCTCGGCCACCGCGCCGAACTACACCGCGCCGTGCCTGGCGATGAAGTCCGCCGGCGCAGACGCGCTGTACATCGCCGACAACGGTCCGATCGTCGCGCGGGTCCTGGCCAGCTGCAAGCAGCAGAACTACACGCCGCTGAACGTCGGCCAGGCCTCGACGACGACGAATGCGATGCTGAAGGACCCGTCGTTAACGGGTCCCTGGTGGCAGGCAGCAACGCGAACCCGTACGACGCGTCGCTCCCCGCGATCAAGCAGTTCCAGGACGCGGTCAACCAGTACGACCCGGGCCTGCTCACCGGCCGATCGGTTCTCCTACGACGCGTTCTACGCCTGGACGGCCGGTACGCTGTTCGAAGCTGCGGCGAAGGCGGCCAAATCTCACGCCGTCCTCGACGCCGGCGGATCTGAGGAGGCGTTCTACTCGCTGAAGAACGAGACGCTGGGTGGCGTGGCGCCGCCGTTGAACTTCACTCCGGGCAAGCCGGCGTTCACGCCGTGCTGGTTCACCGGGAAGGTGGCCGGCGGGACGCTCGTCTCCCAACGGCGACAAGCCGACGTGCTCTGCCGGCCGCGCAGACCGCGGCGCTGCTCCAGGCGCTCGGTCAGGGCTGATATAGATAGGAACCGCGACGCTGATCAGCCGTCGTGACCCAGCAGGCCGCCATGGCCTGGCCGGATTCGCGTTGGCAGACCCTCGTAGGTGTCTGCCGTGGCGGCCGGGCCCACTCCTGGTGTGTTCAGTTGGTACCTGGACCGTGCGCGCGCGTTGCTGCGCGCCGCGAGCAGGTCAGCGGCTGAAGCCGTTCCATCATTCGTTGACCACGAGCAGGCGCTTGGCCGCAGGGTTCGAAGGCGGTTCGCAGCCGGTCGATCTGGCGCGGGCACCTTCCTGTTGAAGCATGAAGTCGACCACAGCTTGGCATGCCATCCTCAGCCACAGTCGTAGATCGATCACCGGTGGGGTCGACGCCGGTGCTGGTGACCAGGCCGGCGGCAGCAGGACACCAGGGCGCCGGTCTGTCCACTGATCAGGTCCACATTTGGACGGTCCCGGCCGGTACCGTTGCAGCGTCCGTTCGGCGCGAACGCGCAGCGACATGTCGTCGGCGCCGAGATGATTTCGCTGACGTGACCGATCATCGGGATAGAGACCGACGCCGGCATCCAGCAGGCTCGCCGCGGGCCGCCTTCCGCTCCGGGGAAAGGCCAGTGCGTCGAAGCGAGCGGGGCCGGTTTTCCAGGGCGTCCGCGCTTCGCGACCAGCTTTGCGGAGCTCGTTCGCCAGATCGCGAGCACGGCAAGACGATCGCTGGGATTGGCGGGGACGCCACCCAGCGGCTGTATGTAATATGGCCCGCCGTAGGAGTAAGGGCAGCGCCAGCCCACCAGCATCCGCGGCGCCAGCCGCAGCCGTAGGGTCCGCAGCGCCAAACCCGGCGACAGATATAGGCGACGTCCTGAGCAGGTTGGTGTCATCGAGCGCGGCCTGAATTCCGGCCGGCGTCGTGACCGTCATGGCCTCGGCGCGATTCGGAACGAATGAACCTGCCGCGAGAATGGCGAGCGTCGCGGCAGTCGCAAGAACAATCCGGCGCATTGCTTTCTCCATCCAAATAGAAATCCGATGCCCCGCATAGTCGTGTGCAAGATAACACAGTCGAGGCGTCCCAGTTCGCAAATAGTCGGTGAAAATTTGGAAGAATAGATGGCGATCGCGTTCATCGCTTGTTCATCGCGAAACAACCGATTAGCTATCGAGCATGGGAAAGCGACTGATTCCCCCGGACAAAGGCGCGGTCGAAGAGGTTGCGCTGCGCGACGCGCTTGAAGAGCGCTATCTCGCCTACGCACTTTCCACGATCATGAACCGCGCGCTGCCCGATGCGCGCGACGGCCTCAAGCCGGTGCACCGCCGCATTCTCTACGGCATGCGGCTGTTGCGGCTCGACCCGGGCGCCGCCTTCAAGAAGTCAGCCAAGGTCGTCGGCGATGTGATGGGCAACTTCCATCCGCACGGCGACCAGGCGATCTACGATGCGCTGGTGCGCCTCGCGCAGGATTTTGCCCAGCGCTATCCGTTGGTGGACGGGCAGGGCAATTTCGGAAACATCGACGGCGATAACGCTGCCGCCATGCGCTACACCGAGGCGCGGCTCACCGAAGTCGCGCGGCTGCTGATCGATGGCATCGACGAGGATGCGGTCGATTTCCGCGCGACCTACGACGGCACCAGTGAAGAGCCGATCGTGCTGCCGGCCGCGTTTCCCAATCTGCTCGCCAACGGCTCGCAGGGCATCGCGGTCGGCATGGCGACCTCGATCCCGCCGCACAATGCCGCCGAGCTATGCGACGCCGCGCTGTTCCTGATCGACAATCCGAAGGCGCGCAGCCGTACGCTGCTCAAATACGTCAAAGGTCCGGACTTTCCGACGGGCGGCGTCATCGTCGATACGCCGGAGACAATCGCCGAAGCCTACAACACCGGCCGCGGCTCGTTTCGCGTGCGCGCGCGCTGGAAACAGGAAGACACCGGTCGCGGCACCTACGTGATCGTCATCAGCGAAATGCCGTGGCTGGTGCAGAAGTCGCGCCTGGTCGAGAAGCTCGCCGAGCTGATCAACGAGAAGAAATTGCCGCTCGTCGCCGATGTGCGCGATGAATCGGCCGAGGACGTCCGGCTGGTGATCGAGCCACGCTCGCGTTCGGTCGACGCCGAACTGCTGATGGAGTCGCTGTTCAAGCTCACCGAGCTCGAGAACCGCATTCCGCTCAACATGAACGTGCTGGTGAAAGGCCGCATCCCGCAGGTGCTCGGCCTCGCCGAGGCGTTGCGCGAATGGCTCGACCATCGGCGCGAAGTACTGTTGCGCCGCTCCAAGCACCGGCTGGCGGAAATCGAGCATCGCCTGGAGATGCTGGGTGGCTATCTTGTCGCCTATCTTAATCTCGACAAGGTGATCAAGATCATCCGCAAAGAGGACGAGCCAAAGCCCGTCCTGATGAAGACCTTCAAGCTCAGCGAGGTGCAGGCCGACGCGATCCTCAACATGCGGCTGCGCAACTTGCGCAAGCTCGAGGAAATGGAAATCCGTGCCGAGGACAAGGCGCTGCGCGAAGAGCGCACCAAGCTCAAGTCGCTGATCGGCTCGACCGCACAACAATGGAAAACGATCTCCGGTCAGATCAAGGAGATCAGGGAAACCTTCGGACCGAAGACCCAAATCGGCAAGCGCCGCACGACCTTTGGCATTGCGCCGGCGCATGACGAGGCAGCAATCGAAGAGGCGATGGTCGTTCGCGAGCCGATCACCGTCGTGGTGTCGGAGAAGGGCTGGATCCGCGCGCTGCGCGGTCACGTCACCGACCTTTCAGGTGTTACCTTCAAAACCGACGACGCGCTGAAATTCGCATTCCCGACCGAAACCACCGCCAAGATCCTGATCTTCGCCAGCAACGGCAAGTTCTACACCATCGAAGCCTCGAAGCTTCCGGGCGGGCGCGGTCACGGCGAGCCGGTGCGACTGTATTATCGATCTCGAACAGGACGCCGACGTCGTGGCGGCGTTGGCCTATCCAGGGTGGCCGCAAATTCCTGGTGGCGAGCCATACCGGCAACGGGTTTGTGGTGGCGGAGGATGAATGTCTCGGCACCACGCGCAAGGGCAAGCAGGTGCTCAATCTCAAGGCGCCCGACAAGGCGCGCGCGATGACCACGGTCGACGGCGAGCTCGCGGCGGCGATCGGCGCGAACCGCAAGATGGTGATCTTCCCGCTCGACCAGGTGCCGGAAATGGGCCGCGGGCGCGGCGTTCGGCTCAGCGTTACAAGGAGAAGGGGCTATCGGACGTCACCACGTTCAAGGCCGACGACGGCCTGTCCTGGAACGATGCCGCCGGGCGCAGCTTCACGCTGCCGATGAAGGAATTGAAGGACTGGCGTGGCAATCGGGCCGATGCAGGCCGCATCGCGCCGAAGGGCTTCCCGAAGAACAATAAATTCCGCAGCCTGCCGAGTGGCGGCAAAGCGGCGAAGGCGACGACGCCGAGTAGCGTCAGCTCGCGACGAACAGCAGCGAGCGCTCCGATTTTTCGAGAAGCGCGGCGGCGGTGTCGCCGAAGAAAAGTTTTTCACCCGGTCGGCGGCCGGCGCCAATCACCACCAGATTGTATGGCTTGCGTGACGAGCTCCTTGAGGATCGCGTCCTCGGCCGCGACGTTCGGCACGCACCGCCGTGCGCACTCAGTATCGTAGGTCTCGGCAAGCTTCGAAATATCCTTCAGAATCGCTTCCTCGTAGCGGCGCGACCGCTTTCCTGCCGCCGCGGCGCGACATAGAGCGCGGTCAGTGGCGCGTGGGTCGCGCGCGCCACCGCGATTGCGACTTCCGCTGCGCGGCGCGAATACTCGGTGCCGTTGACCGGCACGAGGATACTGAGCTTGGCGCTCCAGCGGATGTTCGAGCAGCTTGTCGCGGACGTCTAATACGGCGAGGGGCCCTTCGAAGCCCGCGGCGAGTTTGGTGATGTCCTCGTGGAATTCGTTGCGCCGCGCAACGGTCTTTTCAAGCCCGATAATCATCAGGCTGTAGCCTTTCTCGGCCTCTTCGGCGACGGCTTCCGGTCTTCGGCTGCCGTCTCGACGATGGTCGTCACGTCGAGCTGTCGTGTCCGTCTTTTCTTCGGGTTTTTGCACGTCGCTCCACCTGGCTCGGCGAACTTCTTGCACGGTCTCGCCGACCTTCTTCGGCCTTTCTGCTTGGCGGCTTCTGCTGGCGGCTTTGCCCGTTTTCTTGTCGTTCTTGATTTGCATAACGGTTGTCGGCATTGCGCTGCGTGCCCGCGATCATACCGGCAATGCGCGTGGCGAACTTTGCATTTGCACTATCGTCGACTGCGAGCAGCAGCCGCTCGAGTTTCGGCACGAAGCCCTTGGCTTCCATCTCCTCGCGTTCAAGCCGCTGCTTTTCCTCCTTGCGCATCGGCAGGCGGGAAAGCGCCCACCGCAGCGTCGGCGGCATCGCCATGGTCGTAATGACCGCCATTGTTACGATCATGGTGAAAAGGTTCTGGCTCAGTGCGCCCATCGACAGGCCGATAGTGGCGACAATGACCTCGGTCGAGCCGCGCGCATTCATGCCGGTGCCGAGCGCCAGCGATTCGCGAAAGTCAGGCCAGCAAGCTTGCCGCCGACAAAAGCGCCGCCGAACTTGCCGACGCTGGCAATCGCGATCAGGCCCAGGGTCAAGCAGCAGAAGAGTTGGATCCTTGAGGATCGTGAGGTCGGCGGAAAGACCGGCGGTGCCGAAGAAGACCGGCATGAAAAAAGCGATGACCAGTCCGCGCAACTGCTCGTCGATGTGACGGGTCAGGATGGGCAATTCACCGATCAGAATGCCGGCGACGAAAGCGCCCAGCACGGTATGCACGCCGATCAGGTCGGTGATGAGTGCCATCGCGCACATGATCAGCAGGATTGCGGTGATCACGGCGAAGTCGCTGGCGAACACGTCGTTCACCCAGCGGATAATGATGAACACGAGTGCGGCGTCCGATCGTCAGGCTCAGCCCCATGAACGCGAGCGTGCCGAGGACGCTTTGCGCGACGCTCCACATGTCGACATGGCCCTGCAGCGCCAGACTGAAGATGACCGCGGTGATCATCCAGCCGATGGTGTCGTCGATAATGGCAGAGGCGAGGATGATCTGGCCGACGCTGCGGCGCAGAAAGTTCATCTCGCGGATTACGGTCGCGACGATTTTAACGGAGGCGATCGAGAGCGCGGTGCCGAGGAAGAGCGACGTGATCAGCCGCTTGCCGGGATCGGGCAGCATCGAGTCCGGCAGCGCTTCGCCGAGCGCGACGCCGCAAGCGAATGGAACGATGATGCCGGCGATCGAGGCGATCGCCGACGCGCGCGCCGGTCCGCCGCACCAGCTTGAGATCGGTTTCCATGCCGGTCAGCAGCAACAGCATCAGCACGCCGAATTGGGAAACGCGCGTCGAGCATTGCCTTCTGCTCTTTGGCGCTGGGGAAAATGGCGTGCTGCCAGTCGGGAAACAGCGCGCCCAGCAGGGAAGGGCCGAGCACCAGGCCGGCGATGAGCTGCCCCATCACGCCCGGCTGCTTGAAGCGGATCATGATCTCGCCGAGCAACCGGCCGACCAGCATCAGAAGCGCGAGCTGAACGACGAACACAAATTCGGATGGCCCGTGCTGCACCTTCGGCGGCAAATGCCGGTGTTGCTGCAAGTGCGAACGGCGCCAGCAGCACGCACAGCTGGAACAGCCGTCGACGGACTCGATCATGTGCGGGCGTGCACCCGGTTTGCCGTCAAGTCAGCAGCAACCCGATGCCAGGCAGGAAAGTTCCATCCGAAATGCAATTGCAAATTATTCGCAACTAGACTATATTCACTTTGAGAATTCTGATGCTTTTTACGGTTCCAGGATGGACGCGAACCAGCGAGCTCACGCGCAAAGACCGACGACGACCGGCTGGCGGCGCGCAGCGCGGCCGCCCGCCTTTGGCGGAGGTATTTGGCTCGATTGCCGACGCGGCCGACCGGCTCGCTCGGCAAAAAGCTCGTTGCCTTCCTGGGCCCCGGCTATCTGGTCGCTGTCGGCTACATGGATCCCGGCAACTGGGCGACGTCGCTCGCCGGCGGCTCCAAGTTCGGCTACGCGCTGCTCACGGTCGCGCTGCTTTCAAATCTGATGGCGATCCTGTTGCAGGCGCTGTGCGCGCGCCTCGGGATCGGCGCGGGACGCGATCTTGCGCAAGCCTGTCGCGACGCATTTCCGCGCGCGGTGTCGTGGCCCCTATGGGTGCTGACCGAAATCGCGATTTGCGCAACCGATCTTGCCGAAGTGATTGGCACCGCGATCGGCCTCAATCTGCTGTTCGACATTCCGCTCGAGATCGGTGTGCTGATCACCGCGCTCGACGTGTTCCTGATCCTGTGGTTGCAAAATCTCGGTTTCCGCTGGGTCGAGGCATTCATTGTCACGCTGATGGGCGTGATCGCGCTCTGCTTCGTCGTCCAGATCGCGATGGCCGATCCCGACTGGGGCGCCGTGATCCGCGGCTTTGCGCCGACCACCGAGATCGTGCGCAATCCCGACATGCTCTATCTCGCGATCGGCATCATCGGCGCGACAGTGATGCCGCACAATCTCTATCTGCATTCCGGCGTGGTGCAGACGCGCCGCTTCGGCGACAGCGTCGAAGCCGACAGGCGTGAGGCGATAAAGCTCGCGACCATCAATTCCACGATCGCGCTGATGTTTGCGCTGACGATCAACGCCTCGATCCTGATCCTCGCTGCCGCGACCTTCAACAAAGCGGGAAAAGTCGATGTCGCCGAACTCGACCAGGCGCACGCGTTCCTGGCGCCGCTGCTCGGCTCCGCGATCGCGCCGACGCTGTTCGGCATCGCGCTGCTTTGTTGCGGTCTGAATTCCACGGTGACCGCGACCTTGTCGGGTCAGATCGTGATGGAAGGCTTTATCGACATTCGCTTGCCGGCCTGGGCGCGGCGCCTGGTAACGCGGTCGATCGCCATCATCCCGGCCGCGATCGTGACCATCTGGTACGGCGAGAGCCGGAACGGCGAAGCTGCTGATCCTGAGCCAGGTCGTGCTTGGCCTGGCGCTGCCGTTTTCGATCGTGCCGCTTGGTGATGTTCACCGCCGACCGGCGCAAGATGGGCGCCTTGCGGCGCCGGTCTGGGTCACCGTGCTGGCGGCGCTCACGGCGCTGCTGCTGATCGTGCTCAATTTCAAGCTGCTTGGCCGATCAGATTACTCGGCTAAGGCGGCTCACTTCTCCACCCGGCTCCAGCCGGACGGCATCAGACGCTCTTGCGGCAGGAAGCGGCCCTTGTAGTCCATCTTGCGCGAACCGGGTACCCAGTAGCCGAGATAGACGTATGGCAGGCCCATGCGGTTGGCGCGCTCGATGTGGTCCAGGATCATAAAGGTGCCGAGCGATCGATCGCCTTCGTCCGGCTCGAAAAAAGAATAGACCATCGACAGGCCGTCGCTGAGCACGTCCGTGAGCGCGACGGCGAGCATATCGCCGGTGCCGCGTCCGTTGATGCCGGTGTCGGGCCCGCGCCGGCGATACTCGATCAGGCGGGTGTCGACGTGACTGTCTTCGATCATCATGGCGTAATCGAGCACGGTCATGTCGGCCATGCCGCCGTCGCGGTGGCGCGCGTCGAGATAGGCGCGGAACACCGAATATTGTTCGGAGGTAGGAGCGGGCGAGCGCATGTCGCCGACAACGTCGACGTTACGTTCGGCGATGCGGCGCATATTGCGCGACGGAGTAAAGTCCGCGGCTACCACGCGAACCGAGACGCAGGCGCGGCAACCCTCGCAGGCCGGCCGGTAGGCAATCGACTGGCTGCGGCGAAAACCGCCGTGAGTGAGCAGGTCGTTGAGCTCGCCCGCGCGCTCGCCAACCAGATGAGTGAACACTTTGCGCTCTTCCTGTCCCTCCAGGTAGGGACACGGCGAAGGAGCCGTCAGATAGAATTGTGGTGTGTCGCGCGAATGCTGGGTCACTGATCAGGCCGTCATGTCGGTCATATTGATGTTAACATTGCGCGTCGGATGCTTCGCGTCAAAGCCCTTTACCCGGCCCGGACGGCCTGTGTGGAGGGCCGCAGCATAGAGGCGCGGGCAGAATTATTGATAATCACGGTCCCGAGAAGAATATCGTGTAAGAGCCGGCGTCGCTCATTGAAGAAGGCGACCAGCAGAACAAAAGGCGTGAAGAACGACACCGTAAACCAAAACGCGATAGCGTGCACCGCGCCGAGTACGAAGTAGGCCGGCGCGCCGTACCAGGTGCGCATCTCAAGGTCCATCACACGCATACCGATGGTGGCTGACGTCGGACCGCCAAGAGTGACGCCGAAATAGACGACTGCCCAGATCACCGTCGCCGACGGCAGTATCCAATACAGCGCAAAACCGAGTCCGAGCGTCACGATTCCAAAGGCGAAAATAAACATGGCCGCCAGTACCACTGGTATGGAAATTACAAGGAAATCGATCACGAACGCGACCACCCGGCGCGCAAGAACGCCCTCGAATAGTTCCGGTTGGGTGGCCGGATCGTAAGCGTGGGGTTTGATGTCGATCGACATGCCGCCTTGCTTTGCTTATCCGGGGCGCGGGCATTCCAGCCGTCCCTTCGCTATCGAGATGGAGAAAGAATCGGCCGCGCGCAAGGGGCTTCCTGGCCTCGGCCGTTACCGGCTGGAACCTTCGCCCCCCTTGCGGCATGGTGCAGCGTTGGAGCCCGGGAGCCAAGGCGTTGAGCGTTACTATTGCCGATATCGAAACCGCCCGCCGCGTGATCAAGGACGTGGTGCTGCGGACGCCGATGTTGCTGGCGCCAAAGCTCTCCGCGCTCACTGGCGCTCAAGTTTACGTCAAATATGAAAACCTCCAGGTCACCAATTCATTCAAAGACAGGGGCGCGCTGGTCAAGCTTGCGTCCTTGAGCGAGACCGAACGCAAGCGCGGCATCATAACGATGTCGGCCGGCAATCACGCCCAAGCGGTGGCCTACCACGCCGCGCGGCTCGGCATCCCGGCGACGATCGTAATGCCCGTAACGACCCCTTTCGTGAAAGTGGCATCGACACGGTCGCATGGCGCGGAGGTGGTGTTGCACGGGGAGTCGGTGGCGGAAGCGCAGGCCCGCTGCGAGCAAATCCAGGCACAGCGCGACCTTGTGTTGGTTCACCCTTACGATGATCCCCGCATTATCGCCGGGCAGGGGACGATTGCACTGGAAATGCTGGAGGACGTGCCCGGCCTCGACATGCTCGTAATCCCGATCGGCGGCGGCGGTCTCATTGCCGGCAACGCCATTGCCGCTCGCGCAAAAAATCCGCTTATCGAAATCGTGGGTGCCGAAGCGGCACTTTATCCTTCGGTCTGGAATGCGCTGCATGGCGAAAATCGGCCGCTCGGCGGGCCCACACTTGCCGAGGGCATTGCGGTCAAAAACGTAGGCAAGTTAACCCTGCCGGTTATCGGCGAATTGGTCGCAGAGATCATTTTGGTCGACGAGGCGCAGCTCGAACGTGCGGTCAATGCTTATGTGACGCTTCAAAAGACTATGGCGGAAGGCGCGGGCGCCGCCGGGCTTGCCGCCATGCTGGCGAAACCGGAACGGTTCAGGGGCAAAAAAGTCGGGCTTGTACTCTGTGGCGGCAACATTGATCCGCGCGTTCTCGCCTCGATAATGGTGCGTGAGCTCGAGCGCGAGGACCAGATCGTTTCCTTCCGTCTGACCATTCCGGACCGGCCCGGGGTGCTCGGCATCATAGCAACGCGCATTGGCGCGCTCGGCGCCAATATTCTGGAAGTCGACCACCGCCGGCTGTTCCTCGATGTGCCCGCAAAGGGCGCGAAGCTCGACGTGACTATTGAAACGCGCAATGCCGCTCACGCCGAGGAAATCATGGCGGCATTCGCCGCGGACGGCTACATGCCGGTAAGGATCGAGGCAGGTGCCGCAATGGCTGAAGTTTAAGCCGCTGACGATTGCGTCTGAGATAATCTTGCGTTCAGTTCATTCAGCGTTGCATCGGTCTTGTGAACTGCCAGCAGATTGATGCCCGCATCGAATACTGTGTAGCCGCGCTCCTGCAACCAAGCCCGCAGCTGCTCGCGTCCAGCCTTGATCTGTTCGATCAGCAGGATCGGGTGGCATTTCTCGATAAGTTGACACCCGCCCTCGAGCGCCTCCATTTCCATTCCCTCGATGTCGATCTTGATCAAATCAACGCGCGCCAGTTGAAGCGCATCCAGTGTTAATTTCTGGATCGCGACCATTTTTGCGTCGGAATAGTCGATCGCCTGGCCGATGAATTCGTTGTTATCGCGCTGCCGCAGCTCGAGACTGCCGAAGCTTGATGCAGTCAGATAGTTCGGGCTGGGAATTTTCATCACTCCCGCTTCCGAAGACACCGCAGCATGCATGGCGATGGCGTTAAAGCAGTTATTGAGCGCGATGTTGCCGGCGAGCGCGTAATAGATGCGCTCTTGCGCTTCAATCGCGATCACGGAACCCCAGCCGGTCATGGCAATCGCCCATTCGATCGTGTGAGCGCCAATATTGGCACCGCAGTCGATCGCTACCGCACCGTCGCCGTGGTAGCGACGGCGCGTTTCTAGCAACTGCACGGCAAGTTCGACCTCGACCGGATCGAACGCGCCCTGTTCGAGAAGCTGAAAGCCGACGCCAAAGCCGCTATCGGGGCCAACCATGCGGTAGTCGAGGCGGTTGACGATCATCGCCCCTTGATTGGTAGAGGCGAGCACGAACGCGAGCTTGCGTCCGACATTGCGCATGGGAATCTCCTTACGGGGCTGCCGAACGGAAAGCGTAAAGGCACGACGCGCCGACGTTCGTCGGCACGCCAAAACGCCATGCGACACGAATCACTTCGCCTAGGGTAATGCCACCGGCGGCGGTGTACAGGATTTCGGCGGGCCACGTTAACGCTGCATGACCCGCCAGATGCGCTCAGGTGTTGCCGGCATTTCGATATGTTTGACGCCGAACTCGGAGAGGGCGTCGACCAGTGCATTGGTCACAGCGGGCAGCGCGCCGACGCAACCGGCTTCGCCCGCCCCCTTGACGCCCAAGGGGTTGGTCTTGGTTGGCACTGGGTTGCTTTCGACCTCCATGTCGCAGAGGTCATGCGCGTGCGGCATGGCGTAGTCCATGAAAGAGGCGGTGACGAGCTGTCCGGCGCTGTCGAAATGAATGTCTTCCATCAGGGCCTGGCCGGCGCCCTGGGCAATGCCGCCGTGGACTTGGCCGTGCAACAACAGTGGATTGAGCACGGTGCCAAAATCGTCGACCACACTGTAGCGTGTGATCTCGACCTTGCCTGTCTCCCGGTCAATCTCCAGTTCACAGATGTGACAGCCGTTCGGATAATTATTGACGGGTGCATTATAGACGGCAGTCGCGGACAAGCCCGCTTCCATGCCTTTCGGCAGATTGGCGAGATCGAACGAGGCGGCGGCAATCTCCTTCACTGACAATGTGCGGTTGGTCTTGTTGGTCGAGAATACGCCTTCGTCGAATTTCAAATCGCTTTCTTCGACCTTGAGCATATGCGCTGCAATCGCACGTGCTTTGGTCACCACCTTTTCTGTGGCGAGATGGAACGCGGAGCCGGCGAGTGTGGCCGAACGCGAGCCGCCGGTTCCTTCTCCGTAAAAAACCTGATCGGTGTCGCCCTGGATATATTGTAAATCGTTGGGGTCGAGCCCCAGTCGGTCACAGACCAGTTGCTTGAATACGGTTTCGTGCCCCTGGCCTTGTGAATTCGAGCCAGAGAATAACATCAATGTGCCGGAGCGGTCGAAGCGCACCTCCGCACCTTCCGTGCTGGGCGCGCCGGCGCGCTCTATGGTGTTGGAAATCCCGAAGCCGAGCAGTTTGCCACGCTTACGTGCTTCGGCCTTGCGCGCCTTGAATCCCTTACGCTCGGAAAGCTCGAGCGCGAGATCCATATTCTTCTCGAACTCGCCACTGTCATAGGTGAACGTAAGACCCGTCTTGAACGGCATGGCGGCGGGCGGGACGTAGTTGCGTCTCCGCAATTCGGCCGGGTCCATGTTCATCTCGGCGGCGGCAAGGTCGACCATACGCTCGATGACGAAAGCTGCTTCGGGACGGCCATTGCCGCGGTAAGGCCGCATTGGATTTGTGTTGGAGAAAATAGCGGTGATGTCGACGTGTATCGCCGGCGTGCGATAGACGCCGGCAAGAGTGCCTGCATTAAGTACGAAAGCCGGCATCGAGTGTTGGAGATAGGCACCGATGGCGGCGATAGTTTTCACCTGAAAAGCGAGAAAATGTCCTTCGCTATCGAGCGCAAGCTCCGCTTCGGTGACGTTGTCGCGCGCTTGTGCGTCGCTCAGGAAGGCTTCTGTGCGCGTGCTGATCCATTTTACCGGTCGCCCGGTGAGTTTGGAGGCAAGTAGTACCAGCGGCGTTTCGTTGAAGATTGGCGACTTCATGCCGAAGCTGCCGCCAGTGTCGCCGGTGATGATACGTATCTTGCTCTCCGGCACTTTGAGCACTTTGGCGAGCTCAAGACGGGTGGGATGCGGGCGCTGAATCGGCGTGTAAACAGTATAGCGGCCGTCCGCTGCGTTGTAGTCGCCGACGGCGCCGCGCGGCTCCATGGTTGCGGCGGTGACGCGGTTGATTACAAATCGATGTTTGACCACCCGGGCCGCACGGGCAAACGCGGCATCGACTGCCGTCTTGTCGCCAATCAATTCGACAAAGCAAATGTTGTCCGGACAATCATCCCATACGCGCGGCGCGCCGGGCCTTGGCGCCTCGGCCGTAGAAGTGACCGCGGGCAATTCCTCGTAGTCGGCCGCAATCATTTCTGCGGCGTCGAGCGCTTGTGCCACCGTCTCTGCGACAACGAAGGCGACGTAGTCGCCAACCCAGCGTACGCGGTCTGCCGCCAAGATCGGATAGCGCGGTTTGAACATCGGCGAGCCGTCGCGGCGTTTGAGGCCGCCGGGCACGGGCAGCTCGGCGTAACCCGCCGCCTTCACGTCAGCCGCGGTGAGCACAGCCAAAACGCCAGGTGCGGTCTTCGCGGCGGAGATGTCGAGCGATCTAATTTTTGCATGTGCGTGCGGCGAACGCAGCACGACACCATGCGCCAACCCGGGCAGCTTGATGTCATCGGTATAGCGGCCACCACCACGGATCAGCCGCGGGTCCTCGAAACGCGACACGCCTTGACCGATGGCGAACTCACCCATGGAAATTCCAACCTATTGAATTCATGTATCACCGGGCCGGTGACAGGGAGGGGAGATCGCCCTTATCGCGTCAACCTGCTTTGAGTTTTTCCGCCACGCGGGGGGCGAAATATGTGAGCACTCCATCGCAGCCGGCGCGTTTGAAGGCCGTGAGGCTTTCGATCATAGCGCGTTCACCGTCCAGCCAACCGTTCTGCGCGGCCGCCATGATCATCGCGTATTCGCCTGAAACTTGGTAGGCGAAGGTCGGCATCGCGAATGTCTCTTTCACGCGCTGAACGATATCGAGATAGGGTAGGCCGGGTTTGACCATAATCATGTCAGCGCCTTCCTCGATGTCGAGTGCGACCTCGCGTAGCGCTTCGTCGGAATTGGCGAAGTCCATCTGGTAGGTACGCTTATCGCCGATCAGCGTTTTTGATGAGCCAACCGCGTCGCGGAATGGGCCGTAGAACGCGGATGCGTATTTTGCAGCATAGGACATGATCGACACGTCGATGAAATTTGCCGCATCGAGCGCTTTACGAATTGCGCCGACGCGCCCGTCCATCATGTCAGACGGCGCAATGATATCGCAGCCGGCTTCCGCCTGGATCAGCGCCTGTTTGACCAGCACGGCGACTGTTTCGTCGTTGAGGATGACGCCGTCGCGTAGCAAGCCATCGTGGCCGTGGCTGGTGAAGGGATCGAGCGCCACATCACAGAGAATGCCGATCTCCGGCACTTCTTTCTTTATGGCGCGAATGGCGCGGCAAACGAGATTGTCGGGATTGAGCGCCTCGTTGCCCGTCTCGTTGCGCAGTTTTGGGTCGGTGTAAGGGAAGAGCGCGATGCAGGGGATAGTCAGAGTGGCTGCACGCTCGGCCTCGCGCAGCGCCTCATCGACCGATAGCCGCTCTACGCCAGGCATGGAGGGAACCGGTGAGCGGGTCTTGTCGCCGTCCATCACAAACAATGGCCAGATCAGATCATCGGTGGTGAGTTTGTGTTCGCGCACCATGCGGCGCGCCCATTCACTGCGTCGGTTGCGACGCATACGCAAGGCGAGGTCGAGCGGACGGGCGTCATGAGCCTCGCGCGCCTCGGGCTCGACGGGCACAAAGCCAATTTTGCGCTCCAACGGACGGCCAAATTTAATCGCCATGAGGGCACTCCTGGCTTTCTTTTTAGCCGGTCCAATGACGGCCCGCTACCCGTCCGCGCGCGCGATAAAAAGACCGCAAATTAGGCGCGCCCGCCAGCTTTTCCGGCCCGTTGCTCCATCTCCACGCCGGCCTTGAGGCTATCCTTGTCCCGATAGATCGACGCGACGGCCAGGATGCGCCCGCCTAGCTTGTAACGGACGACGCAATCGCGCTTCATCACATCGCCCTCGATATCAATTGCGTCCCATTTCTCGGCGTGGCCGACATAGTTGATCGGTACGTCGTAATGCTGGCTCCAGAAGAATGGCGCCGACCTGAATGGTGTACGCGTACCCATCATATTGAGGGCCGCGATCTGCCCTTGCCGTTCTGCTACCACCCAGTGTTCGACGCGGATGCGCTCTCCTGAAATCGGGTCCGGCCAGCGGGCGATATCGCCGGCCGCGTAAACTCCAGGGGCGCTTGTTTCCATGTACTCGTTGACGCTCACGCCCTTGTCGATCGCGAGTCCGGCTTTTTCGGCGAGCATCAGGCGCGGACGCACCCCGACGCCTATCACCACCAAGTCGGCGTCGAGCGTGCCGCCGCTCTTGAGCGTAACGCGTTTGCCATCGATCGCACTAACGCTGTTTTCGAGATGAAATTTGACACCGTGTTCCTCGTGCAACGCACGAACGAAATCGCCGAGTTGAGGTCCGAATACACGCTCGAGCGGGCGCTTCTCCGGCGCCACGACATGAACCTCGATGTCGCGAGCGCGCAGCGCGGCGGCTGCCTCCAAACCTATAAAGCTCGCGCCGATCACAACCGCGCGCGTCGCGTTTTTCGCCTGCGCGATGATCACGCGACAATCGGCCAGCGAACGCAGCGTGTGCACATGCTTCTGATCGGCGCCAGGAATATCGAGCTTTACCGGCTCTGCGCCAGTCGCCAGCAGCAATTTGTCGAATTTTATTCTGCTACCATCACCTAGGGTCAGTTCTTTTTGTTTTGGATCGAGCGCAGCGACTTCGGTTGTTAGTTTGAGCTCGATTTTGTTCTCGGCGTACCAATCATCGCCGCGCAAGGGGACCCAATCTTCGGGCGCGCTACCGGCGAGATAATCTTTCGACAAGTTTGGCCGGTCGACTGGAGCCGCGTCTTCGTTACTGAACATGGCAATACTGCCGCCAAAGCGCCGCCGCCGTAGCATTTCCGCGGCAGCGAAACCCGCAGCGCCACCGCCGACAATAACAATACGTTCGTTTGTTGATGGAATTGTTTTCGGCGCTGACAGTGTTTTCTTGCTGTTTACGATAATCTTGCCGTCGCGTTCTTCGACCTGCCAGCACGTAAGCGGGCTCAAGGCGGGTGCGGCCACGGCTTCACCCGATTGCAGGCTGAAATGCGCATGGTGCCACGGACAGCGAACGGTATCTCCAACAAGCAGGCCCTCGGCGAGTGGCCCGTGGTAGTGCGTGCAATGAGCCGACAGTGCGAACAATTTGCCCCCCTGGCGCGCCAGCAGTATTTCGTCGCCTTCGACATGACCCGCCACCATGGCTCCCTCGGCGAGATCTGTGCCCGGAATTCCCTTGGCTAGGTCAGGTCTACTCGGTATTCCGGCGTCGTTGGCCATAGTTTCCTCCCTCGCGGCTTGCCTGTTCAGATTAGATGCTTTAGCGGCCGGAAAATTCCAGCGTATACAATAAATGCTCGACGGGCCTGGCCGGTTGCCGCGATCCGGCCTTGCTTGCTAAGCCGCAGGGGCCAAGGTGAGGCCAGCCATGGATTTTGAGCTATCTGAACAACAACGCGCGTTTCAGGCTACTGCACGCACTTTTGCGCGCGATGAAATGATGCCGCATGCGCGCGACTGGGATGAGGGCGAGATTTTTCCGGTCGATGCGCTGCGGAAAGCGGCGGCGCTGGGCTTCGGCGGTATATACGTGAAAGAAGATGTCGGTGGCTCTGCGCTCGGCCGTCTCGACGCCGCCTTGATCTTCGAGGAGTTGGCGCAGGGCTGTACGTCGACCGCCGCCTATATCTCGATTCACAACATGGCCGCCTGGATGATCGACGCCTACGGCAGTGCGGATGCGCGCACGAGATTCCTGCCCAAGCTCTGCACCATGCAGCATTTCGCAAGTTACTGTCTGACCGAGCCAGGCTCGGGCTCTGACGCGGCGAGCTTGACCACACGCGCGCGAAGCGACGGCGAGTATTATGTACTCGATGGTGCGAAAGCGTTCATTTCCGGCGGCGGTGTCGCCGACATTTATGTGGTGATGGTGCGCACCGGCGAAGCCGGCCCACGCGGCATATCCTGCATCGTGGTCGAAAAGGGCACGCCGGGCTTATCGTTTGGCGCACATGAAAAGAAGCTCGGCTGGAAAACTCAGCCGACCGCCATGGTTATGTTTGAGAGTTGCCGTGTTCCCGTTTCGAATCGAATTGGTGCTGAGGGGCAAGGCTTCAGGATTGCGATGGCCGGCCTCGACGGAGGCCGTTTGAACATCGGTGCCTGCTCGATCGGTGGCGCGCAGTTCTGTCTTGACCGCACGATCGTGTACATGAAGGAACGCAAGCAGTTCGGCTCGCGTCTTGCCGATTTCCAGGCGCTGCAATTCCGCATCGCCGATTTCGTTACGGAACTGGACGCCGCGCGCCTGCTTTTGCATCGGGCCGCCGTGGCCGTGGGGGAGGGCGAGCCGGTGGCGACGCGCCTCGCCGCCCAGGCCAAGCGCCTTGCCACCGATGCGGGTTTCGAGGTGGTCAATGGCTGCCTGCAGTTGCATGGTGGCTATGGCTATCTGCGCGATCATCCAATCGAACGCGTCTTGCGCGACGTCCGCGTGCATCAAATACTGGAAGGTACTAATGAGATCATGCGCATGATTATCAGCCGCGCTATGCTGGGAAATTAGTGTGCATGACCCCAAAATGTCCGACGATCATGTGCGAACGTTAAAAGACCAGGGAGAAGGAAACCATGGAACAGCTTCCACGCCTTTATCTCTCGCGCGAGGAAATGCAAAAGCGCATCGCCCGCTTCAAGGACCTCAAAGGCTCCGACGGCGGCCTGCCGGACAGCAAGATGCCGGGCTGTGAGCGCACGCTGTTCAACGTGATCGGTTTTCAGCCGCCAAAAGGATCTGGCGGCGCGGTGACCTCTCCGGTGGGTGACCACGCGGCGCAGCTCGCCGCGATCAAGATCAGCGAAGGTTTCAATCTCGGATACTGCAAGGCCAAGCCTGGTCACGGGCCGGAAATGCATAATCATGACACCAATGAAACTTTCATCCCAATGACGGGCGCATGGCGCGCGAGCTGGGAAAACGAAAAGGGCCAAGTGGAATTTGTCGATCTCGGTCCGCTCGATGTGGTGTCATTTCCGCCCGGCATGATCCGACGTTTCGAGAATGTGACGAAGGGCGATCCCAACGCGGAATCGATCCTGATGTTCGTAATCGGCGGCGATGGCCCGCGCGCGGAGTTCACCGATCAGGCCATGGAGCGGTTGGAAACCGCAGGCGTCTGGCCGGCGAAGAGCGCGTGATGGATTGCGTCTCGCCGCTCGTCCCCGCGAAGGCGGGGACCCAGCCCAGATCATGACAGCTTGGAGATTTCCGTCTGGATTTCCGCTTGCGCGGGAGTGAGCGGGGGCGGATGGCGGGCATGCACGATACTCCAGACGACGAAATCCTGTTCGAGCGGCGCGGTGTCGCCGGAATTGTCACGCTGAACCGGCCGAAGGCACTCAATGCCGTGACGCACGCCATGGTGTTGGCGTTACGTGCGCAACTCGATCGTTGGGCTGGCGATGCCGCTGTCACGCGCGTGGTGATAACCGCAGCGGGCGAACGCGCGTTTTCTGCGGGCGGCGACATCCGCGCGCTCTATGATCTCGGTAAAAATGGTCGCCACAATGAAGCGCTGCAATTCTGGCGCGACGAATATCCGCTGAATACTGTGATCAAGAACTATCGCAAACCTTACATTGCGATGATCGACGGCATTGCGATGGGGGGCGGCGTCGGCGTATCGGTGCACGGCTCGCATCGTGTTGCAGGAGATCGTTTCTCTTTCGCCATGCCCGAAGTGGGCATTGGCTTTTTTCCAGATGTTGGTGCCACCTGGTTCCTGCCGCGCATGTCTGGGGAACTTGGCACCTATTGCGCATTAACGGGCGAACGTTTCGGCGCTGCCGATGCCATGGCGGGCGGCATTGCCACTCATCGCATCCCATCCGCAAGCTTTGATGCATTGCTCGATGGGCTGACCGGCACGGTCTCGGTCGAGGCGGCGCTTGCAGCCTTCGCCGAACCGGCTGGGGCGGGGCCGATCATGCAGCGCTCGGCGACGATCGACCGCCTCTTCGCCGGCGACATGATCGAAAATATTCTCGCCGCAATCGACCGCGAAGCTTCGTCCGGAGGCACCGACGCCGAATGGGCTGCCAAGACCGCTGCCACCTTGCGCGCGAAATCACCGCTAAGTCTCAAATTGGCGCTGGCGCAGGTTCGACGCGGCAGAGCCTGGGATTTCGAGACGTGCATGCTCATGGAATTCCGCATAGTGTCGCGCGTCATCCATGGGCATGACTTTTACGAGGGCGTGCGCGCCGTGATCGTCGACAAGGACAACAAGCCGCGTTGGCGGCCGGCTACTCTCGCCGATGTGGGCGAAGCCGAGGTTGAACGCCATTTCGCGCCGCTCGGCCCTTCCGAGTTGGTGCTGCCGTGAGCAGGCCCGCGACCGCGTCCAACGATTTGCGCACCCTTGAGCCGGTGCGCGAACACGAGGGCGATCGCTCAATCGGCCGTTGGACACGACGGCTGGTACTGTTCCTGCGCGTCATGGCGGCAATATCAATGCTCAAGGGCCTCTATCACTGGGCGCAGGTTTGCGGCATCGGCTTCGGACAGACACAGCCATTCGAAAGTCATTCGATCGCGTGGCAGACCGCGACTGTGTTTTTCGCCGTAATCGATCTTGTCGCGGCTGTCGGTCTCTGGCTCGCCGCAGCCTGGGGTGCCGTGATCTGGCTCACGGCCGTTGCCTCCATGCTGGCGGTGGAAATATTTTTTCCCCAGGTGTTCGGGGGCGGTTGGCTGACTGGCCTTCTGGAAGGCGGGTTGCTTGCGCTTTACCTTTGGTTGGCCTTGAAATCAGCACAAGAACATCCGCAGTAGACAAGCAACCGGAAAAGTCGGGAGGGCGCCATGGCGCGCATCGGATTTATCGGCCTCGGTAATATGGGACTACCGATGGCGCAAAATCTGCTCAAGGCCGGTCATCAAGTTGAAGGCGTCGACGTCAATCCGGCGTCTGTCGAAAAGCTCAAGGCTGCCGGCGGGGTGGGTGTTGAGACAGCGAAGAGCGCGGCGGCGCGCGCCGACGTTGTCATCACAATGCTGCCGTCGGGAAAGGAAGTGCGCGAGGTTTATCTCGGTTCCTCAGGCATTCTCGAGAATGCCAATCCCGGCACTCTGCTGATCGACTGTTCGACCATCGATGTCGGCACGGCGCGGGCGGTTACAGCCGAAGCGGAGAAGAAAGGACTCCTGATGCTCGATGCGCCAGTATCGGGTGGCGTCGGTGGCGCCACCGCGGCGACGCTTACATTCATGGTCGGTGGCAGCGCGCAGGCCTTTACGCGCGCAGAATCGATTTTGCAGAAGATGGGCAAGACGATCGTGCACGCAGGTGGTGCCGGTAATGGCCAGGCGGCCAAGATCTGCAACAACATGATTCTTGGCGTGTCGATGATCGCGGTCAGTGAAGCGTTCGTGCTCGCAGAAAAACTTGGCCTCGATCACCAAAAATTGTTCGACATCTCTTCAAAGTCATCAGGCCAATGCTGGTCACTGACCAGCTATTGTCCCGTTCCGGGACCGGTTCCCGCATCGCCGGCTAATCGTGATTATCAAGCCGGCTTCACCGCTGCGATGATGCTCAAGGATCTGAAGTTGTCGCAGGAAGCAGCAAAAGCGACCGGAACCAACACAGAACTGGGCGCGGATGCAGCGCGGATTTATTCAAAATACGTGGCGAGCGGAGAGGCATCCCGCGATTTTTCTGGCATCATTCGTTTCATTCGCGATTGACGCGCACTTCTAGCGTGAACGAAGCGTTGCACGGGTTTGTATAATTGTACGATCAAGGGACGATTCACCTTTGCAAATAAACCTAATCTTTATGGTGTTATTTAAGCCGATTTTAGACTGCCCCTCTTAGGGTGCGTCGTTCCGGAGCGGGGAAACAGGGCCTTGCAACCGGGGACGTAATATAGAACGCAAGGGGCGTTGAACATGAAAGCCGTCGCGAAGACGGTCGAGCCCGCCGGACGAGAGGCGCAGCTCGATCACATTAGGCCGCTGTATTTGGAGGCCTTGACGCTAGTCGAACGGCTGCATCGCCGGCTGCTCGACGTCATCAAGGACGAATTCGATCGGCGTGGTCGCTCCGATATCAATTCGGTGCAGGCGCTGCTGCTCTACAATATTGGGGACAAGGAACTGACGGCCGGTGAGCTGCGCACGCGCGGCTACTATCTCGGCTCCAACGTTTCCTACAACCTCAAGAAGCTGGTGGAAATGGCGTTCCTCGATCACCAGCGTTCGCGCGTTGACCGGCGCTCGGTTCGCATCAAGCTGACCGACAAGGGCCGCGAGGTGCGCGACACCATCGAGTCGCTCTATCAGAAACACGTGCGCACGGTTGAGCAGGTCGGCGGCATCAATGCCGAAGAGTTCTCCACGCTCAACAAGTCGCTGCACCGGCTCGAGCGGTTCTGGACCGACCAGATCCTTTATCGCCTCTAATTCGACTACGGGTCGATTGCCTTGCCCCGGCCGCCTCCCGGCCGGGGCTTTCCTTTTTACGTGCCGCGAAGGCCGAACTGGCCCCCCTAGATATTGCGCCGGTATGTCCTCCACAGCCCAATGCTTGGCGGGTGGCGGGCGATATGCTATTGGCGGACGCAATCCCGGACCCTGGTTACTGATCGGCGCCGATCGTTCCCGGCGCCAGGAGATCGTGAATGTCGGCGACCTCGAGCCCCAAACTCACAAGCGACGTGGAAACACTGTTCTCGGCCAGCTTGCGCGAGGTCGATCCCGAGATTGCCGATGTGATCAAGAAAGAGCTCGGCCGTCAGCGCGATGAGATCGAATTGATCGCGTCCGAGAACATTGTCTCGCGCGCCGTGCTGGAAGCGCAGGGCTCGGTCCTCACCAACAAATACGCCGAGGGACTTCCGGGCAAGCGCTACTACGGCGGCTGCCAGTTTGTGGACATCGCCGAACGCCTCGCGATCGAACGCGTCACTAAATTGTTCGGCTGCAAGTTCGCTAACGTGCAGCCACATTCCGGTGCATCGGCCAACGCGGAAGTCTTTTTCGCCCTGCTGCAACCCGGCGATACTTTTATGGGACTCAATCTGGCGGCGGGCGGACACCTCACGCATGGCTCGCCAGTCAACATGTCAGGCAAATGGTTCAAGCCCGTGCCTTATGGCGTGCGCCAAGACGACCACCGCATCGACATGGAGCAAGTCGCGCGCCTCGCGCGCGAACATAAGCCGAAACTGATCATTGCTGGCGGCTCGGCCTATCCGCGCATCATCGACTTCCGCGCGTTCCGCGAAATTTGCGACAGCGTTGGTGCGTTGCTGATGGTCGACATGGCGCATTTCGCAGGTCTCGTCGCCGCCGGCGTGCATCCTTCACCGTTCCCGCATGCGCACGTCGTGACGACGACGACGCACAAGACACTGCGCGGACCGCGCGGCGGCGTCATCCTTTCCGACGACGAGGAGATCGCCAAGAAACTCAACTCGGCGGTATTCCCGGGCATGCAGGGCGGTCCGTTGATGCATGTGATTGCGGCCAAGGCGGTGGCTTTCGGCGAGGCGCTGCGGCCGAGTTTCCGCACCTATGCACGTAACGTGGTGGAGAATGCCAAGGCGCTGGCGGAAACCCTGAAGTCGCACGGGCTCGATATTGTTTCCGGCGGCACCGACACCCATTTGATGCTGGTCGATCTGCGACCGAAACGGCTCACCGGCAAGGTTGCTGAGGTGGCCTTGGGGCGGGCGCACATCACCTGCAACAAAAATGGCATTCCGTTCGACCCGGAAAAACCGACGGTGACCTCTGGCATTCGGCTTGGTACGCCTGCCTGTACGACGCGTGGCTTCGGTATCGCCGAATTCCGTCAGGTCGGCGAGATGATCGTTGAGGTACTCGATGTGTTGTCGCAGAAACATGTCGAGGAGGACTCGCTGGTCGAAGCCACGGTGCGCGACAAAGTGAAGACGTTGATTGGACGATTTCCGATTTATCAAGACTGAGGATTGGGGGCGTTATGCGTTGCCCTAGCTGTGGAAGTCTCGATACGCAGGTGAAGGACTCGCGGCCCACCGAGGATTCGGCGGTGATCCGCCGCCGCCGCGTTTGCCTCACGTGCAATTTCCGTTTCACCACTTTCGAACGCGTGCAGTTGCGAGAATTGACCGTCATCAAACGCAATAGCCGCCGCGTGCCATTTGACCGTGATAAATTAATGCGTTCTGTGCAAATCGCGCTACGCAAGCGCCCAGTCGATCCCGAACGCATCGAACAGACGGTATCAAAGATCGTCCGCGAGCTGGAAAGCCAGGGCGAAAGCGAGATTTCCTCCGAAGCAATCGGCGAGATTGTAATGGAGCATTTGCGCGAACTTGACGATGTCGCCTATGTGCGCTTTGCCTCGGTCTATCGCAATTTCCGTGAGGCCAAAGACTTCCGCGCCGCGCTTGATGAATTGTCGGCGGACGATGACGGACGGCCTGCGGCAAGCGCACAAAAATGAGCGAGCAAGCCGCGCCCATTTCTCAACCGGTTTCGGACGACGAGCGCTTCATGCAGCTCGCATTGGCGCTCGGCCGGCGCAATGTCGGCCATACCTGGCCCAATCCCGCCGTCGGTGCCGTGATCGTGAAGGACGGTGTCATTCTTGCGCGCGGCTGGACCCAGCAAGGCGGCAGACCACATGCTGAAGTCGAGGCGCTACGTCGCGCCAAAAAAGCGGCACAGGGCGCCACGATGTATGTGACGCTTGAGCCGTGTTCGCATCAGGGCAAAACGCCGCCCTGCGTCGATGCCATTATTCGCGGCGGCATCGCGCGCGTTGTTTCCGCGCTGGAGGACCCCAATCCGGAGGTCGCGGGGCAGGGGCACGAACGGCTCCGCGCCAAGGGCGTCGTGGTCGATATTGGTCTCGGCGCCGAAGCGGCACGCCGCGCCCATGCCGGCCACATCATGCGCGTCACTCAAGCGCGACCGCATGTGACGCTTAAGCTTGCGATTTCAGCAGACGGCAAGGCGGGGCTTGCCGGACGAAAACAGACTCCGATCACCGGCGAAATTGCGCGCGAACGCGTATTCAAGATGCGCGCGGCAAGCGACGCCATTCTGGTCGGCATCGGCACGGTGTTGTCCGACGACCCGCAATTGACCTGCCGTCTGCCTGGTATGTTCGAACGCTCGCCGGTTCGCGTTGTGCTTGACGCACAGCTGCGTGTGCCATTGTCGACTTCAGTCGTCGCGACCGTGCGTGAAACGCCAACCTGGGTTTTCGCTTCACCCAAGGCATCTCCGATCGCCGAAGAAATCCTCCAACAGAGAGGCTGCAAGGTTTTTCGAGTCGATGAGAGCAACGGTCAGCTCGATATCCCACAGGTGTTAAAGACGCTGTCCGACCGAGGCATCACTCGGCTGATGGTCGAAGGTGGACCGACGGTCGCGGCCAGTTTCGTCAATGCCGATTTTGTTGACGAAGCGATCTTGCTGCGTGGTGAGAAGACCATCGGCACAACCGGAATCGACCCGCTGGACGGAATGCCGCTCGACGCGTTGACCGGCCGTCTCACATTGCGCGGCAGCGAAAAGCTCGGCGCCGATACGATAGAAAGTTTGGTGCGGGCTTAGGGCCATGTTTACCGGCATCGTCACCGACATGGGCGAAGTGCGTTCGGTCAAGCCGCGCGCCGGCAATCTGCACCGCATCACGATCTTTTGCGGCTATCCGCGGACCGAGATTGCGCAGGGCGCATCGATCGCCTGTTCGGGCGTTTGCCTGACGGTGGTAGACGCAGGTGAGGAAGATGGTCGCGCCTGGTTCGCTGTCGATGCTGCAGACGAGACCCTCCGCGTCACGACCGTAGGCCGCTGGCGTCACGGGTCCAAAGTGAATCTTGAGCGGCCTTTGAAATTCGGCGACGAATTAGGCGGACATCTGGTTGCTGGCCATGTGGACGGTGTTGCGAGAATAGTCGCGCGCGAGGACATGACTGAAATGGCCCGGATTGCGTTGCGCGCACCGGCCGAGCTTGCACGCTTCATCGCGCCCAAGGGTTCGGTTGCGCTCGATGGCATCTCGCTTACGGTCAACGCCGTGGAAGGAGACACGTTTTCGGTCCTTGTAATCCCGCACACTTTGCAAGTGACCACATTTGGGGCGTTGCGCGTGAACGATGATGTCAATCTCGAAGTCGATACGATGGCCCGATACGCTGCGCGCCTGGCGCAGATGAAGTAGAACCTTGTTAGGGCGACGGCCGCTTGCTACCACGCCGCTGAGTTAGGAACACCGGGTTATGGCCAAGAAAAAACGCAACGCGCAAAAACGCGAAAGCCTGCATATGCTTATCGTAGAAGCTCGTTTCTACGACAATATTTCCGACGATCTTTTGCGCGGCGCAATGCGGGTCCTTGACGGAGCGAAGGCGCGTTACGATCGCGTCACCGTCCCCGGCACGCTGGAAATTCCCGCGGCCATTGCAATCGCCATCGACGCCGCGCGGCGGCGGCGGGCCCCCTATGACGGCGTGATTGCACTCGGCTGCGTCATCCGCGGCGAGACTTACCATTTCGAAATTGTGTCGAACGAGTCGGCGCGTGCGCTGATGGATCTAGCCGTGAAGGAAGGGCTTGCCATCGGCAATGGCATTCTCACGGTCGAAAACGAGGCGCAAGCGCTTGCGCGCGCGCGTGTCGAAGACGGCGACAAAGGTGGCGATGCCGCCCGCGCCGCGCTTACCATGGTTGCGCTCAAGCACACTTTGGTATGGCGCTGATGGCCGCAGGCCCCGTACGCGACGACAAGGACGCGCGCAAAGCGAACAAGCGTGGCGCAGCCCGGCTGGCGGCAGTGCAGGCTCTTTATCAGATGGATCTTGCTGGGACAGGCCTTAATGAGATCCTTGCGGAGTTCGAAAGTCACTGGATCGGCCGTGAGGTCGAAGGCGCGCAATATCTGCCGGCCGAGGCGGCATTCTTTCGCGACGTTGTTTCGGGGGTGGTGCGCGAGCAGCGCGAACTCGATCCGCTGATAGACGAAGCCTTGTCCAAAGGTTGGCCGCTAAAGCGGATCGAAACGGTATTGCGTGCCGCGTTGCGAGCCGGCGCATATGAACTGATCCACCGCGGTGACGTCCCCGCTCGGGTCGTGGTGGCCGAATATGCCGACGTCGTAGCCGCGTTCGTCGAGCGCGACGAGACAGGCATGGTCAACGCTGTGCTCGACCAGCTCGCGCGGCGCTTGCGTGCCGGCGAATTCGGTCGCGCAGCCGGGTGAGACAATGGTCACGCACGACGAAATCTCGGCCGAAGATCGCCTGATCGCGCGATTCTTCAAGCCGCTCGCTACCCACCCGGGCGCGCTGGGCTTGTCCGACGACGCCGCCTTTCTCAAACCGCCGCCGGGGTGCGATCTGGTGCTCAAGACTGACGCCATTGTCGGCGGCGTGCATTTTTTCCCGGACGACGCCGCACCTGCAGTGGCGAGCAAGGCGTTGCGGGTAAATCTGTCTGACCTGGCCGCGAAGGGTGCGCGCCCGCTTGGCTTTCTCCTGTCACTCGCGCTGCCTAGGGACATCGGCGAGGAATGGCTTGAGGGATTTGCGCAAGGCCTGCGTGGCGACGCGATCTTGTTCGGCTGTCCACTATTCGGCGGCGACACCGACCGCACGCCGGGCCCGATCACGATTTCCATTGCCATGATTGGCAGCGTTCCGGAAGGAACAATGGTGCGCCGCGCTGGCGCCAACCCCGGAGACCGCGTCTTTGTGAGCGGCACCATTGGCGATGCTGCGCTCGGCGTCATGGTGCGTAAGAGCGGGAAATGGAAACTGAGCGAGCGGCAGCGACAGCATCTCGTTTCTCGTTATCTGCTCCCGCAACCGCGAAACGCGCTGGCGGAGACCGTGCGCACCCATGCTTCTGCGGCGATGGATATCTCCGATGGCCTCGTTGGCGATTTTGCGAAACTTTGCCGGGCTTCAGGGGTGGCGGCTGACATCGATATTGCGAGGATCCCGCTTTCGGAAGCGGCCAAAACAGTGATTGCTGCCGACCCCGGCGCGCTCGAATCCGTACTTACAGGCGGTGACGACTACGAGATCGTTTGTACCGTGCCGGCGGCCAAGGCCCAAAGCTTCCATACCGCGGCCAAGGCAGCCAGCGTGGCGGTCAGTGAGATCGGCGAAGTCAAGGCGGGCGAGGGCGCACGCTTTCTTAGCGCCGATGGCCACCCGCTCACTTTCATGCGCCCCTCGTTCACTCATTTCTGAATCGGTGGGACGAGCGCATCAAGCGGAGCTATAATACAGCGGCAAAGAATAGGAATTTCCCATGCACGATATGACTGCAAAACGGGCAGCGGTGACGCCGGTCGGTCAGCATCCAAGCTTTGAGAAACATCGCGCGCGGTTTCCGACCGCGGCGTGGCTGCGTCAGCGCGCGCCGCGCAACGTGCCGTTTTTTGCCTACGAATATGGCGACACCGGCGCGGGCAATGATGTTGGGATCGCTCATAATTGGGCGGCATTCGATGCCGTTGAAATTGTGCCGCGCTACGGCGTAATGCCGTCGTTGCCCCCGGTCGACGTTAAATTGTTTGGGCGCAGCTATTCCGCGCCAATCGGTATCGCACCTATGGGTGGGCCGTCGCTGGTCTGGCCGGGTGCCGATCTGCTGATGGCGAAAGCCGCGCAGCGCGCGCGTGTGCCCTATACGCTCAGTGTTGCCGGCGGCGCCACCATCGAGCAGGCGGCGGAAGTTGCGCCCGATGTGTTCTGGCTCCAGCTCTATCGTTTCTGGCACGACGATCACAAGATCGGCTTCGATCTCGTGCGGCGTGCGCAAGCGGTTGATGCGAAGGTGCTTGCACTTACACTCGATGTCCCGGTGCGCACTACGCGCTCGCGTGAGACCTATGCGGGTCTCGCCCATCAATTTCGTCCGAATGTCCGAATGATCTACGAGATGATGGTTCGTCCGAAATGGCTGCTGGCGCTGTTGCGAAATGGTTATCCGCGCTTTGCTACCATAAGCGATTATGCGCCTGCGGGAGCGAACACCAACGAGATCATCGCTTTCGCGCGCGCGCGCATGGGCGGCGCTTTTTCCTGGGAAGAGGTCAAGCGCTATCGCGACGCGTGGAAGGGTCCGATGGCGGTAAAAGGCATTCTTCACCCTAAAGACGCTGAAAAAGCGGTGGCGCTAGGCATCGACGGCATCTGGGTATCAAACCACGGTGGCCGCCAGATCGAGGCGCTCACACCGTCGATCGATGTGTTGCCAGCAATCGCTGCGGCGGTCGGCAAGAAAGCAACTGTTATGCTCGACAGTGGTATTCGCAGCGGTCAGGACGTCATGCGCGCCCTGGCGCTCGGCGCCGACGCGGCCTTTGCGGGGAAATCATTTCTTTGGGCCGTCGCCGCGCTCGGTGACGAGGGTCCGGACTATCTGATCGACCTCTATATCGACGAGTTGCGGGCTTCGCTTGGTCAGATCGGAGCCCGGTCATTGGCGGAGGCGAGGGTGGCCACTATTCGACATCCGGGTGCGATTGAGTTTGCGGGCAAATCGCGGGCACCTCGCGCGCCGGGCAAGAGATAACGAACGGCAATTCCAGCTCAATACTGGTCTGCGCGGCCGGCATTGGCGATTCAGCAGGATCGCCGCTAAAAGGGGCGGCTTTCCGGGAGCTTGCCAATGTCGGTGATCGCCGAACCTCTCCAGCATGCCGCGCCTGATGACAATCTCGCGCGCCGCAATGCTTTGGTGCTGGCGGTCGCGCAGGCGCTAGCCGGTGGCAACAACACCGTGATAGTGAGCACGGCAAGCATCGTCGGCGCGGTGCTGGCACCCGACAAGGGGCTAGCGACACTGCCGATCACCGCCATGGTGTTCGGCATGTGGTTCGGCACGCTGCCGCTTGGTGGGTTGGCGCGCCGTTTCGGTCGACGCTTCGCCCTACAATGTGGTTCGGCATTCGGGATTCTGTCCGGCCTGATTTCCTATGCCGCGGTGATGAACGGTCATTTCTGGCTTCTGCTGGTCGGTACATTCTGCGGCGGCCTGTACGCTGCCGCGCATCAGTCTTATCGTTTCGCCGCTGCCGATACGGCGAGCGAGGCTTACCGGCCGAAAGTTGTGTCCTGGGTGCTCGCCGGTGGCGTTTTCGCTGCCGTGATCGGTCCGCAGCTCGTCATCTTCACCAAGGATCTATTGGCGCCGCACCTCTTTGCGGCAAGCTATCTGGGGCAGTCGGCCTGCGCCTTGGTGGCGGCGTTCGTGCTGCAATTCGTCAAAGTGCCGCCGCTCGCTGCTACGCGGCACGACAGCGCGCGCCCGCTTGGCGAGATCGCGCGTAGCTCACGCTTCATCGTTGCGGTTGCTTGCGGTATGGCGAGCTACGGCATGATGAACATGGTGATGACCTCGGCACCACTTGCCATGGTCGGCTGCGGGCACTCGGTCACGGATGCCACGCTCGGCATTCAGTGGCACGTGCTGGCCATGTATGCACCAAGCTTCATTACCGGCTCGCTGATCGCGCGCTTCGGAGTGGAGCGAATCACCGGCATCGGCCTGGCGCTGATCGCCGCTACCGCGGCTGTCGGCATCGCCGGCATTACGGTGGCGCATTTCTGGAGTGCGCTTGTATTGCTCGGTTTTGGCTGGAACCTGTCCTTTATAGGCGCCACCACCATGGTGACTCAGTGCCACCGGCCGAACGAACGCAACAAAGTCCAGGCGTTCAACGACTTCCTGATCTTTGGCAGCATGGCGCTGAGTTCGTTCTCCTCGGGCCAATTGCTCGACAAATTCGGCTGGACTGCGATTAACGAGGTGATCTTCCCGACCATTTTTGTGGCGGGTGCGCTGTTGTTATGGCTCGCACTTTGGTCGCGGAAGGCGGAGGTTTAGGGGCGCTGCAAAAAGATACCTTTGCGGCACCCCATTTCCGCGTTGCACAGGCCTCATCTTTTTGGCTATATCCGCGCGCTTTCCGGTCGGGGTGAAGCGCCCTCAAAGCGGCCATCCTCGACGCTCCTGGCGCCGGCGGGAGCGTTCGTCCCGCCAGCACCAATCAAATCGGGGAAATGGCCACCATGACTACTTTGTGGTTGATCGTCGGCTGCGGGGTGCTCGCGATCGTATATGGCATCTGGGCGACCCAATCGGTGATGAGTGCCGATCCGGGCAGCAAGAAGATGCAGGAGATTTCCGAGGCGGTGCGCGAGGGCGCGCAGGCCTATCTCAAGCGTCAATACGCCACCATCGGCATCGTCGGCGTAGTGATCTTCGCTATCATCGGCTTTACACTCGGCTGGCTTGTGGCCGTCGGCTTCGCGATCGGCGCGATCCTGTCGGGCGCAACCGGCTTCATCGGCATGAATGTCTCGGTGCGCGCCAACGTGCGGGTCGCACAGGCTGCCACCAAATCGCTTGCCGGCGGGCTCGAGCTTGCCTTCAAGGCCGGCGCCATCACCGGCATGCTGGTCGCGGGTCTCGCGCTGCTCGGCGTCACGCTTTATTTCGGCTTCCTCACCGGCACGCTGCACAAGGCAGCGAACGACCGCACGGTGATCGATGCTATCGTCGCGCTCGGCTTTGGTGCCTCGCTAATCTCGATCTTTGCCCGTCTCGGCGGCGGCATATTCACCAAGGGTGCTGACGTCGGCGGCGATCTGGTCGGTAAGGTCGAGGCCGGCATTCCGGAAGACGATCCGCGCAATCCCGCTACGATCGCCGACAACGTCGGCGACAACGTCGGCGACTGCGCCGGCATGGCGGCCGACCTGTTCGAGACCTATGCGGTGACCATTGTCGCCACCATGGTGCTGGCTTCGATCTTCTTCGCCAGCACGCCGATGCTTGATGAATATGATGACCTATCCGCTCGCCATCGGCGGTGCATGCATCATCACCTCGATCATCGGCACCTTCTTCGTGCGACTTGGCCGGAAAAAGTCGATCATGGGTGCGCTCTATAAGGGCTTCATCGCGTCGGCAGTCGCTGTCGCTCGTTGCCATCTGGTTCGTCACCGACGCCATGATCGGCATGGGTTCGATTGCGGGCGTCACCTTTACCGGACAGGCGCTCTACATCTGCGCCGTGGTCGGCCTGGTGGTGACCGGCCTCATCATCTGGATCACCGAATACTACACCGGCACCAATTTCCGCCCGGTGAAGTCGATCGCGGCGGCCTCGGTCACCGGCCACGGCACCAACGTCATCCAGGGTTTGGCGATCTCGCTCGAATCGACCGCGCTGCCGGCCATCGTGATCATTGCCGGCATTCTGGTTTCCTATGCGCAAGCGGGATTGTTCGGCATTGCGATCGCAGTCACCGCGATGCTGGCGCTCGCCGGCATGGTGGTCGCGCTCGACGCTTTCGGCCCGGTCACCGACAATGCCGGCGGCATTGCCGAAATGGCCGGCTTGCCGAAGAACGTGCGCAAGTTCACCGACGCGCTCGATGCGGTCGGCAACACCACCAAGGCGATCACCAAAGGCTACGCCATCGGTTCGGCCGGTCTCGGCGCACTGGTGTTGTTTGCGGCCTATAACCAGGACCTGCTGTTCTTCACCAGGACCTCCGCCGCGCATCCATACTTCCAGGGCATTCAGCTCGACTTTTCGCTGAACAATCCGTACGTGGTCGTTGGCTTGCTGTTCGGCGGACTGCTGCCTTATCTGTTCGCTTCGATGGGTATGACCGCGGTCGGCCGTGCCGCCGGTGCCATCGTCGAAGAAGTGCGCCGGCAATTCCGCGCCAAGCCCGGCATCATGAAAGGCAAGGACAAGCCGGACTACGGCCGCGCCGTGGATATGCTCACCAAGGCCGCGATCAAAGAGATGATCGTGCCGTCGCTGCTGCCGGTGCTATCGCCGATCGTCTGCTACTTCGCGATCTATTTCATCGCAGGCGGTGGGCCGGCCGGAAAGTCGGCGGGGTTTTCTGCGCTGGGCGCCATGTTGCTCGGCGTTATCGTCACCGGACTGTTCGTCGCTATCTCGATGACATCCGGCGGTGGCGCATGGGACAACGCCAAGAAATACATCGAGGATGGTCACTACGGCGGCAAGGGCTCCGACGCGCACAAGGCCGCGGTAACTGGCGACACGGTCGGCGATCCCTACAAGGACACAGCCGGCCCGGCGGTCAACCCGATGATCAAGATCACCAACATCGTGGCGCTGCTGTTGCTGGCCGTGCTGGCACACTGATCGCACGACGAAAAATAGAACACGAAGGGGCCCGCCTTCGCGCGGGCCCTTTTTCGTCGTGGCGGACGCTTACAGATGCACGCCGACGTTCTTGAAGATGTTGCGGAGGTAGCTCAGTTCCTGGCCACCGGTCGGCGTAGTCTGCGAATAGAAGTCGAATACCTTGCCGTCCTTGATACCGTAATTGGCGAGCCGAGTGACACGCCGCTCCTTGTCGAAATAAACCGCGACGACGCGCTGATCGACCACCTCGTGCGGCATGAACGCTGCCGAGCGCTGAGCCTTTTGCGAAATGTAATAAAAAGCGTCGCCATTGACCGTGGCGACTGTCGAGGGTGTGCCGAGCACGATCAGGACCTGCTCCTGCGTGGCGCCGACCGGAACCTGTTCGAGCGCGCCTTCCGGCAACACGTAACCGCGCTGCAAGGTTTCGGTCGTGCTGCCACACGCGCGCAAGCACGAGCGCGCCGGCGAGCGCCAGCATCAGGTGGAGGGCATGCTTACGGCGACGCACGGTATTCGACCCCAAACGCGAAGCATTCATTTTGGCCTTGCATCGGAGAGGGCGTTGACGTAACCGCGGCAAACCGGTTCAGCCCCGAACAGACCCGATGATATTTCCCCTGTTTCGCCGCAACGCGCGGCCGGACACCATTTCGACCCTGTATGGCACGATCGTGGCGCAGGCACGATTGCCGTGTTTTTATCGCGAATACAGCGTTCCTGACACTGTTAATGGCCGTTTTGACCTGCTCGTCCTCCACCTCGCCATGGTGCTTGATCGTTTGGCGGAGGACTCGAACCTACGGGACCTAGGTCAGGCCATATTCGACCGTTTTTGCCAGGACATGGACCACAATCTGCGGGAAATGGGCGTAGGCGACCTTGCCGTACCGAAAGAAATGCAGCGTATTGGCGAGGCGTTTTATGGCCGGGCGCAGGCGTACCGCACCGCGCTGGCGGCGGGTAGTGAGGAAGCACTGGTTGAGGCTTTGACGAGGAATATCTATAGCGGAACACCTGGCGCACCGGCCGCGCCCGCTCGCCTTGCGGCCTATATACGGGAAGCGATAGGTGATGTGAGGGCGCAGCAACCGGCCAACCTACTGGCGGGCGAGGTTCGTCTGCCCGACCCGGAGCGCTGCTGTTCTTGTTGAGGTTAAGTAGACTTTGGCAGAAGACTGAAATCTATGGAAAAAAATCAAAATCCATGGAGCGTTCCGGTCACCGTGGAAGACATTCCGGAAAATGGCCTTCATATTGAGATTGATGCGCCCGACTCCGTCCGAGCCGAGCTGGCGGCGCTCGCTGGATTGCGTGACGTGACGCAGCTCTCCGCGGTGTTTGATCTGACTCGTCGCGGCGCAGGTGTACGCGTAACTGGGCCGGGTCAGCGCTCGCGTCGGTCAGACATGCGTCGTCACGCTCGAGCCGGTCGAAAGCGAGGTGGAAGAGCCGGTCGATTTGATATTTGCGCCCGAGTTAGCCGAACCGGCTTCGGCCAGGGCGGGAAAACCCGATCTGAGGACAGATGAAGCGCCGGAACCCCTGGTCGGAGGCAAGTTGGATTTGGGGATAATCGCGACCGAATTCCTGTTTCTCGGCATCGATCCCTATCCGCGCAAGGCGGGAGCCGAGTTCGCACCGGTCAAGATCGACGACGACAGCGCACGGCCGTTTGCGGCCCTGGAAGCGCTAAAAAAGCGCCTCGGCGGCGGTTAGCCGGGAACAAGCGGGTCAGCGGATGAGAGTTAGGCAGAACCGGCTTGTCTGCGGCGACCGAGCGGCTATGGTCGCCGGCGTGCGTCAATTCCAGATGCCGCGCTGCCGGCGCCCCCATTAACGCCGCCAAGAGCGATCCATGCCGGATAAGGTTCGCATCGCGCTTGATGCTATGGGCGGCGACCATGGCGCGGCGGTGGTACTGCCGGGCGCTGACATTTCTCTTACCCGCCATCCCGACATCGAATACCTGCTGTTCGGCGATCGAGCCGCGTTGGAACCCGTGCTGGATGGGCTGCCGCGGCTCAAGGCGAAATCGAAACTCGTGCACACCGAGATAGCGATCCGCATGGACGACAAACCAAGTCAGGCGCTGCGTTATGGGCGCTGGAAGTCGTCGATGTGGCTTGCCATCGATGCTGTTAAGAAAGGCGAGGCCGACGTTGCGGTATCCGCCGGCAATACCGGTGCGTTGATGGCGATGGCACGCTTCAATCTGAAAATGATCGAGGGCATCGAGCGACCGGCGATTGCCGCGCTGTGGCCTACACTCAAGGGCGAGTCCATAGTGCTCGATGTCGGCGCCTCAATCGGTGCGGATGAAGCGCATCTGGTGAATCTCGCCGCGATGGGAAGTGCGATGGCTCGGGTGCTGTTCGATATCGAGCGCCCGACCGTCGGTCTGCTCAACATCGGAGTCGAGGAAGTCAAAGGGCTCGAGCAGGTGCGCGATGCTGGCCGCATCCTGCGCGAAGGCCAATTTCCGCATTTCGACTATCATGGTTTCGTCGAAGGCGACGACATAGGCAAGGGCGTTGTTGATGTCGTTGTCACCGAAGGCTTTGCCGGTAACATTGCGTTGAAAACCGCAGAAGGCACGGCCCATCAGCTCGCTTCTTATTTACGCGCTGCGATGAACCGGACCTGGGCGGCGCGCCTCGGCTACTCTGCTCGCGCGACAGGCTTTTCGAACGCTGCGCGAGAAGATGGATCCTCGCAAATCGAATGGCGGCGTATTTCTCGGCCTCAATGGTGTCGTGATCAAGAGTCACGGCGGCGCCGACGCCGAAGGGACGGCTGCTGCAATCGACATGGGTTACGACATGGTGCGCTATGAATTGCTCGCCAAGATCGGGCAGTCGATGGCGCGCGATCTGCAGGCGACAGCGACCGAGACGGCCCGGCTAGCGAGCGGAGCATGCTCGTGACGGTATTGCGTTCGGTTGTGCTTGGCTGTGGAAGTTATCTCCCCACGCGCATTGTCAGCAACGATGAGCTCGCGCGTTCGGTCGAGACCACCGACGAATGGATCGTTCAGCGCACCGGCATTCGGGAACGCCACATTGCCGCGCCGGGTGAACTCACGTCTGATCTTGCGCTTCATGCTGCGCGCGCGGCACTCGCCAACGCACATGTCGAAGCAAATTCGATCGACCTGATTGTGCTCGCGACGTCAACGCCCGATCAGACTTTTCCGGCCACCGCTGTGTCAGTGCAGGCCGCGCTCGGCATCACCCGTGGCGCCGCGTTCGACCTGCAGGCCGTCTGTTCCGGATTTGTCTATGCTCTGCAAGTGACCGACGCTTTGCTTCGGCTCGGTAGCTATAAGCGCGCATTGGTCATTGGAGCGGAGACTTTCTCGCGCATTCTCGACTGGAACGACCGCACGACCTGTGTGCTGTTCGGCGATGGCGCTGGCGCGCTCGTTCTCGAAGCGCAGCCCCAAGCTGGCACCCGTGACGACCGTGGCATTCTGACCACCCACCTGCGTTCGGATGGGCGCCACAAGGCTAAGCTCTACGTAGACGGAGGACCTTCCTCAACCCAGACCGTTGGCCACCTGCGCATGGAGGGCCGCGAGGTGTTCAAGCATGCCGTGGCGATGATTACGGATGTGATCGAGGACGCCTTCAAGGCCACAGGCTATTGCGCAGCCGATATCGACTGGTTCGTGCCGCATCAGGCCAACAAGCGTATTATTGACGGGTCTGCCCATAAGCTCGGCATTGCCCCGGAGAAAGTGGTGGTGACCGTGGACCGTCACGGGAACACTTCGGCGGCCTCTATCCCACTGGCGCTATGCGATGCGCTCGCCGATCGTCGGATCAAGCGCGGCAATCTCATCCTTTTGGAAGCGATGGGTGGTGGATTCACCTGGGGTTCCGCCCTTCTCCGGTGGTGAGGGCTTGGGCGTGGCTGCTCAGGGTAGCCGGGGGTATCTCATCACAATCTTTGACGGCCCCGTTGACCCCTTCCAATCATGCTAATATCGTCGATAATTCAGCGGGATACCTTCGCCGGGGGCAGGGCAGGCGATGACCGGAAAAACTGTGACGCGGGCCGACTTGTGCGAGGCGGTCTATCAAAAAGTCGGTCTTTCACGCACGGAATCCGCGGCTTTGGTAGAGTTGGTGCTCAAAGAGATCACCGACTGTCTAGAGCGCGGAGAAACCGTCAAGCTATCGTCGTTTGGCTCGTTTGTGGTGCGCAAGAAAGGCCAGCGTATCGGCCGTAATCCTAAAACCGGCAAGGAAGTACCGATTTCGCCCCGGCGCGTTATGGTGTTCAAGCCGTCGGCGATCCTCAAGCAGCGCATTAACAATGGTGCCGCTGAGCCGGGCTAAGCTGTCGTCCAAGTGCGCGTAGCCGCGTTAGTTTCAAAATCAGGAGTGGGCCGCTTTGGACAGCAAGGCGCCAGACGCATTTCGCACCATCAGTGAAGTGGCAGATGAGCTCGACCTGCCGCAGCACGTGCTGCGCTTTTGGGAGAGCCGCTTTCACGAAATCAAGCCCATGAAGCGCGGCGGCGGTAGGCGCTACTATCGCCCCGACGACATCGATTTGCTGCGCGGGATACGTCATCTGCTTTATGGCGAGGGCTACACCATTCGCGGTGTGCAGCGAATTTTGCGCGAGCAAGGCGCGAAATTTGTTCAGGTCGTGTGGCAGGAAGGCGCGCCGCAGCCGCCCCATGGCGTTGTTGAAGAGGAAGAGTTCGCTGAGGAAGTTGTGACGACGGAAGATGTTACTGCTGGCGAAGAGCACGGTTTGCGAGGCCGCCTATCGTCGCTGATTGGACGGGATCTAGCCGATCGGCAAGATGATGCAGCGGCCCGGGTCGAACCGCCACTTACTGGTGCTCCGGTTCCCCGCATTGATCCGACAGATCGTGCGATCCACGAAGCGGCACCGAGAATCCGTCCCCGCCTCATCGCGTCAACCGTCGCCTGAGGCAGCCGCCGGCGGCTTCGGTCGTGACGATCTGCGCAAATTGCACGCTGCGCTGCACGAGCTTGCCGAGTGCCGCAAGTTGATCGATGCCGCAGTAACGCGGCCGCACTAGCGGTATTCCCCTTCAAGACAATGAACCGCGCGGGCATGGTGCCCGACCAATGGCCGTGTACAATGCCTGAGCCCACAATTTGGGGAGGCTAAGGGGCGTTATGCGGGGATTTGCGAAGTGCGCATTGGTGGCGATCGCGATTGTCGGTGGCGCGCTTGTGCCAGCATTCGGCCAGACCCCGCCTAATGGTGGTCGCGTTCCGCCGACAGTAACGCGGGTAAACCCGATTACGCCGCTCGGCTGGTACGTCATGGGCTCGATCGGCTGCGCCGCAGTTTCGCCGATGATTGGTACGGTGATGCTAGGCCGTGAGCTGACACTCAACGAAGCCTACCGGTCAACGTTCGGCTGCGTGTTGGGTCCGTTGGGTTGGCTTTTGGCGGATGCGCTGGTCCCGCCCACGGTCACGGGTCCGAATACTCAGAACAAGACGCCACACCGCAAATCAGGACGGGCTGTGCGCGGGCGTCAGTTCAATATTCCACCGGCCGGAGAGACGCGCTTTGTAAATAATGAACTGCTGCTTGAGTTCTCCAGCACGTCGGCCCAGGTGCGTGATGCGCTGGCCCGTGGTCTTCAGTTGACGCAGCTCGAGACGCAGACTTTCACGCTGACCGGCCGGACAATCGAAAGGTGGCGCATCGATGCTGCGCGTTCGGTGCGTGACACGCTCCGCCAGATCGCGCGCAATTTCCCTGGGGTGTCAGCTGGTCAGGCAAATATGTTCTATGTCGGTGTTCAGACCCAGCCGACGGTAAAGCAGGACCCCTCTGGCGCCGAGCAGTACGTCGTTCGCAAGCTGCATCTTGTGGAAGCTCACCGCATCAACAGTGGCGATGACGTGCTGATCGCTGTGATCGATTCCAAGATCGATACTAGTCACCCCGATCTTGCCGGCGTGATCGCGGACGAATACGACGCTGTCGGTACACCGACGTCACCGCACGCGCATGGTACCGCGATGGCTGGCGCGATTGCCGCGCACAACAAGCTCATCGGTGTCGCACCGAAAGTTAAATTACTCGCGGTAAGAGCATTTTCGGGGGCCGGGGAGAGTGCGCAAAGCACAACCTTCAGCATCCTTAAAGCGCTCGATTGGGCGGCGAGCAAGAACGCTCGCATCGTCAACATGAGTTTTGCTGGTCCCGCCGACGCGATGTTGCAGGAGATGCTGATCAAGGCCAACGCGCGCGGGATGGTGCTGATCGCGGCAGTGGGCAATGCCGGCCCGGGCTCTCCGCCCCTTTACCCGGCTGCCGATTCAGGTGTGATTGGCGTGACCGCAACCGATGCAGAAGACAAGCTGATGCCTCAGGCCAATCGCGGACCGCAAGTTGCTGTGGCGGCCCCCGGCGTTGAAATTCTCGCCACCGCGCCCGACGGCGGATACCAGGTTACGTCCGGCACTTCGATTGCTGCCGCCCATGCTAGCGGTGTGGTGGCCTTGCTGTTGGCGGCAAAGCCGAACCTCACGCCAGCCCAGGTACGCAGCGATCTGATCCGCTCAGCGCATCGGATTGCAGGCAAGCGCTACGAGGTCGGAGCCGGCGTCATCGATGCCCTTGCAGTGATTAGCCCAACAACCCGCAAGTAGCAGGCGGGCAAGCCGCCTGCCAATCTGCGCTACTCTAATATTGTGGAACGATTGCCATGACCTCGTCAGATTCTCTGATCGTTGAACGTCGGTCGGATGACATTGTCGTACTCAAGATTAACCGTCCGCAGGTGCGCAACGCACTTAATCTCGAAGTGCGCACGCGGCTCGCCGACGAGATTACGCGTTTTGGTGCCGACAATGCCGTGCGTTGCCTGGTCGTGACGGGCTCGGATGTGGCGTTTGCTGCGGGTGCCGATATTGGCGAGATGGCGGAAGCGACCCCGATCGAGGTTATGTCGCGAAACGTGCAGAAATATTGGCGCTCGATCATGGATTGTCCAAAGCCGTTGATCGCCGCGGTCGAAGGCTTCGCACTTGGAGGCGGGCTTGAGTTGGCCTTGTGCGCAGACATCATTGTTGCGGGCGAGGGAGCGAAACTCGGTTTGCCCGAGGTAAAGGTGGGAATTTTGCCAGGCGGGGGAGGCACGCAAAAGCTTGCACGTCTCGTCGGCCGCCACCGCGCGATGTTGCTGATCATGACCGGGAGAATGTTTGGCGCCACTGAAGCGCTGAATATGGGCGTGATCAGCGAAGTTGCGCCGACCGGGCAGGCGCTCGCTCGCTCACTCGATATTGCGCGCGAAATCGCCGCCATGCCGCCAGTTTCGATCATGCAGATCAAGGAAATAGTGAATGCCGGTCTGAATGCGCCGCTCGAAACCGCGCTGATGCTGGAGCGAAAGGCATTTCAATTGCAGTTTGCTACGCGCGATCAGAAAGAAGGCATGCGCGCCTTCATGGAAAAAAGAAAACCGAAGTTCGAAGGACAGTGACGCGTGGCGATAGACCTTTCTAGGCCCGATCTGGTCGCCGCAGTATTTGGCGCCGGCACCATGGGGCGCGGCATCGCACAGGTGTGCGCGCAAGCAGGTATCGCAACTGTTTTGTTTGATTCTCGCGATGGAGCAGCGAAAGAGGCAATCGCTGCGGTCGACAAGGCTCTTGACGGGTTGATGTCGAAAGGGCGCATGACCGTCGAAACCAGGCGAAGCGTGTTCGATCGTCTCAGACCGATCGGTTCGTTAGACGAGGCAAAAGGCGCCGACATTGTCATCGAAGCAATCGTTGAAAATATCGAGGCCAAGCGCGAGCTGTTTCGTGAACTGGAAAAACGTCTGGCGCCCGATGCGGTGCTCGCCACCAACACATCTTCCCTCTCCGTGACGGAGATCGCCGCCGGCTGCGCAAGACCGGGGCGCGTTGGCGGGTTGCATTTCTTTAATCCACCGCCGCTGATGCGATTGGTCGAGGTCATCGGCGGTCTTCGGAGCGATCCGGAGTTGGTCGAGGCACTTGTAGGTTTTGTGAAACGACTTGGGAAACATCCAGTGGTCGCGGCTGATACACCCGGCTTTGTCGTCAATCACGCGGGCCGCGCTTACGGGCCGGAGGCTTTGCGCATCGTTTCGCAAGGCATCGCGAGCCCGCGCGAAGTCGATTTGCTCATGAAAGAAGCTGCCGGATTTCGCATGGGCCCGTTCGAATTACTCGACCTCGTCGGGGGAGACGTCGCCCACGCCGTGATGGGGAGCATCTATGAACAATATTTTGCTGAACCGATGTACCAACCTTCGGCGCAAATGGCGGTACGAGTTGCCGGCGGCCTGCTTGGCCGCAAGAGCAAGCAGGGTTTCTATAACTATGATGGCCCGCCAATCGCGAGTCCTCCAACAATTTCCGTTTTGACCCAGGCATTGCCAACATCGGCCTGGGTTGCACACGAAGATGGCGGTAGCGAACTTGCCGGTTGGTTGGAGGGCGCCGGCGCTAAAGTTCAACTCGGCGGCCAGCCTGACACAGGTGCGCTCTGTTTTGTCACGCCTTTAGGCGAAGACGCTTCGAACGCGGCTGTCCGCATTGGCCTAGATCCAACCCGGACCGTTGCCGTCGACATGTTCGGGCGCTTCGAGGGGCGACGCACATTGATGAAGACCCCGCTCACAAAGGCTGAAATAATTGGCGCAGCGGTCGCGGCGCTGTCAGCCGGCGGCGTGCCGGTGACTGTGATCAACGATAGTCCGGGCTTTGTGGTCCAGCGGCTGCTTGCGATGATCGTCAATATCGGGGCGCGGATCGCCGAACTGCGCATTGCCGCGCCAGTTGATATAGACACTGCAGTCGAGCTCGGTCTGAACTATCCGAAAGGCCCGCTTGCGCTCGGGGATGCATTGGGCGTCGCGCGGGTGCTTGCAGTCCTTGACGGGATGCACGCGATTACACTCGATCCGAAGTATCGCGCCACCACCTGGTTGCGCCGGCGCGCACGTCTAGGAGTATCGTTGCTCACGCCTGATTGAGGTGCCCATGCCAGCAGTGGGAGGAGAGTCATGCAGTTAGATTTATGGACGAAAGTCGTTTTTACCGTGATTGCTCTTTCGTTAGCGGTAATCGCATGGAAGTTGCCAATGTCGGAAACAAGCTATGCGCAAGCCGGGGCCTGCGGGGGAACTGGTTTCAATCCTTGCTACGTTTCGACCGCCGGGGAAGACTTTTTGAACGTCCGAATCGTAAACCGGTGAAGCAAGGGGAACCACGGCTATTGCCGCATCGCGTACGCGACGATGAGACCGCTTACAATCGGCATTTATGCAAGGAAAAGGCCGCGCATATTGGTGCGCGGCCCCGGCCTGTCTTAGGTGGGAGTCCGCGTGTGGCGCAGAATCAGACCTAAGAGGAGCCGATCCCCTCGTGTGCACACGCTGCTCTCAAGATTTGGTAATAGCGTGTCAAAATTGGGGACTCGCTTTGGAAAAAGTTGAAAAAAACGAATTTTTTCAAACGAAAGGTATGTCGGTGAGTTAAGCGCTACAAATTTCAGCGCGGCTGCGCTGTGGTGCCATAAAAAAATTGGAATGCTATGGTTTCAGAACGGGAATGGAACCGCACGTAGCTCGATTTATTATTTCCATTTTGACGGCCGGCTTCGCCTTGGGCTTTGCTGCGGGCTACGGGGTTCGCGCGAGCATTTCGTACTATCGTCGGGCCTTGGCAGAGCGGAGCCGTTTGACCTTTTAATTGCAGGGGTATGCGCGACGCGTCCTTTATAGAAAAAGGCTGCCCACGCCGACGCAAAGCATCAGCACAAGAGCAAGCCGGCGCACACCAGCATCGCTCAACTGTGCGAAAAGTTTAATCCCGAGCCATGTGGCCAACAGAAACGGGATCGTTAGTGCGATCGCTGATAAAGCAAGAGTCGTCGTTATGGCTCCGGCGGACGCAAGCATAACAAGGCCGATTACGGAAATGGCTGTAACGAATACGGTCAAATTGGCGCGCGTAACTGCCGCGGAATCGGGACCTGAAAGCAAATAGAGGATAACCGGTGGAGCCCCGACGCTTGTTGCACCGAGCAAGGCTCCGACGACGCTTCCGAGTGCGAGCGATGTCACAATGCGTGGAGATCCGCTGTAGCGAAGCCCGAACAGCAACATCGAACTGAACACAATAACCACAGCCGAGATCATTTTCCGGGCAATCGCGGGATCGACGGTCAGCAATAGGTAGCCGCCAAGCGGCACCGTAATGACTGCGGGGAGGGTTAAATACAGCAAGGTCCGCCAGTTTGCCTTCGGCAATGCGTCCGGAAACATCACGAGGGCAGCAGCGGTTTCCAAGAGCAGGGCTGTCACGACAGCGGGCACCGGACCAAAAAGTATCGAGAGTACCGGCGTCATCAACATCGCCCCCCCAAAGCCGGTCGTGCCGCGCACAAGTCCTGCCACGGTCACAATGCCGATGGCTGCAAATTCGATCTTGTCCATTAGGTCTGAGTCCCTGAAACGACTACGTTGTCAGGATTCCGCCGTCGACCGGAATGACAGTACCGGTGATGAAGCTTGCGCGATCGGAGGCGAGAAATACGGCGAGATCAGCAATATCGGACACGCTGGCGAGACGCCCGAGCGGTATCCGTTCCAGGATCTTCCGTCTTGCATCCTCAGTAAGCGCGGCGTGGGTCATCGCCGTGTCGGCAATGGCCGGTGCGATTGAATTGACCGTGATAGCGTGGGGGCCGAGCTCCCTTGCAAGGCCCATCGTCAGGGCAACGACACCGGCTTTGGTTGTTCCGTAAAGCGTGTTTCCAACAGAACCTCCACCACGCATAGCCGACACCGATGCAATGTTGATAATGCGGCCATAGCGCTTTTGACTCATGAAAGGAATTGCGGCTTTCGCGCAATAAATTACGCCGGAAAGGTTGATCTCGCTGACGCGTTGCCACTCCGCGATCGGTAGATCAGCAACAAGCCCTGTTGAGAGCACTCCGGCCGCGTTTACCAGGATGTCCAGCCGATTGTGCATGGCGGCGATTTTGGCAAAGGCGTGCGCCAGAGCAACGGAGTCGCAGACGTCTACTGCGGCAGATTGCGCTTGCGCTCCGCTTTCCGTGAGCGACGTGGCCGATTTGCGGGCAGCAATTTCATCCCGGTCGAGAATGAAAATATTGCAGCCTTCTGCCGCAAGCCCCCGCGCAATAGCCTCGCCGATGCCCGCAGCTCCGCCAGTGATGACCGCGACGCGATCTTTGAGATTGAGATCCATGATCGATCGCGTCGCGGCTCGGGCCTGGCTATTTGCTGTCGACGGCCATGTCTCGCTTGTGCGCCTCGGTCATCGCAAAGACCGAGAGGGCACTGACCGCGCTGACCGCCAAAACGTACAAGCAGATCAGCCAAGGCTTGCCGCCGCCGAGCGGCAGCAAGGCAGTGGCAATGATAGGTGTCAACCCGCTCGCGTAGATACCTGAGAACTGGTAGACGAATGAAATTCCGGTGTAGCGAACGCGCGTATCGAACAGTTCCGAAAATAGCGCGGCCTGCGGGCCGTAAACCGCCGGATAGACAAACGCGAACGGAACCGCAATCGCAATCCAGATCAGCGTTGGGTCTTTGGTCTGCATCAGCCAGAAAGCCGGAAACGAAAGTATACCGATCAGCAGACCCGCGACCCCAAACATCCGGCGCCGGCCGATCCGGTCCGACAGATTGCCGTAAATCGGCAGCATTATGATCATGATCGCCGATGAAATCATGACGCCCGAAAGCGCGGTCTGCCGCGGCAGCCCCAAAGTACCCGCGAGATAGCCGACGACGAACACGCCGAAGATATTGAAGGTCACGCCCTCGATATAACGGGCACCCAGGCCGAGCAGGGTATTCTTGCCGTGGGTTTGCCACAGCTCGAAGAACGGCACATGTACGACTTTCTTGGACTCCTGGATGCGTGTGAATGCCGGGGTCTCCATAATCTTCAGTCGGATATAAAGCCCGACCGCGACCAGTACCGCGCTGATGAGGAAAGCGATCCGCCAGCCCCAGGTGAAGAAATCGTTTTCCGGAAGATAGGACAGCAGGTAAACCATTCCCGAACTCAAAAGCAGACCGGCCGGGACGCCAATCTGCGGCCAACTTCCGTAGAAGCCGCGCCTGCCGGCCGGCGAATGCTCGACCGCCATCAGCACCGCGCCACCCCATTCGCCGCCGATGCCGATGCCCTGAAAGATACGAAGGAAGAGCAGCATGATCGGAGCCCAAATGCCGACCGAAGCATAGGTCGGCAGCAATCCGATCAGGAATGTTGCGATGCCCATGATGAGGATGGTGAGGACGAGCACGGTCTTGCGCCCGATTCGATCACCATAGTGGCCAAATATTATTCCACCGATCGGCCGCGAGATGAACCCGACAAAGAATGTCGTGTATGCCAGCAGCGTGCCAACCAGCGGATCGAAGTTTGGAAAGAATAATTTGTTGAACACGAGCGGGGTCACCACCCCGAACAGAAAGAAATCGTACCATTCGATCGTCGTGCCGATGGCGCTTGCTAACGCGATCGTGCCGATCGAGGTCCCGAAGCCGCCGGGTTGCGTCTTTGCCTGCATGGTTTCCCCCCTGTTTTTGCCGTTTAGGTTTTATCCTGTCGGCAGTTGCATAATTTGTCGTGCCTCTGCGGCGCTTGCCGCGTGTCGTCCATATCTTGTGCACAATTCGGCCACGCGCGAAACCAACTCGGCGTTGCTGCGGGCGAGACGGTCCTTGTCGAACTTGATGTTGTCCTCCAGGCCCGTGCGAACGTGTCCACCGAGCTCGAGGCACCAGTGATTAATTTCCAGCTGGTGACGTCCAATTCCTGCAGCTGACCAGGTCGCATCGGGCATCAAATCCCTGAGCTCCGAGATCAAAAATTCGAGTAACTTGCGCCGGGCGGGTAGCGCATTGGGAATGCCCATTACGAATTGAACCTGACATGGCCGTTTAAGCAAACCACGGTCGGCGAGGTTTTTTGCGTTGTAAAGCATGGCTACATCGAAAACCTCAATCTCGGGCTTGACGTTGTTTTCGAGCATCGAGCGCGCGAGCTCTTCGACGAGCTGCGGTGGGTTCTCGTAGATCTGCGCCGGAAAATTGACCGAGCCAGTGGCGAGCGATGCCATATCGGGCTTGAGATAAAGCATCCGCCCGCGTTCGGTTTGGCTTCGCCCGCGGCCGCCGGTCGAAAACTGCACAATCATCTTCGGGCAATGTTTGACGATTCCCTCTTGAACTTGGGCGAAAAGCTGTGGATCTGAGCTTGGGCTTTCATCGGGATTGCGCACATGGATATGTGCGACCGAGGCCCCGGCTTCAAATGCTTGGTGGGTGGATTCGATCTGTTCGCTGGGCGTAACGGGGACCGCCGGCGTGTCGGCCTTGCGCGGAATGGCGCCGGTAATCGCAACAGTGATGATGGCGGGGACCGTCATGCCAGTTGTCCAGGCTGATGGATGAGATGGATCGATCGGATATCGCGCCGCTGCGTTATTTCCCTGAGCAGAGTAATGAGCGGCGTTGAGGCCAGTGGATAGTCGATCTTGATGGGTCCCGCCGCCTTTAGCGCGTCATATTCGCGGTCCGCATAAAAAGCCGCCAGCAAGAGGTCGTCGTCGGATGCAAATGGGCCGCGCTCACGCCGGATTTTCGGAATTCCGGGCTCCAACAGATCACCAGGCCGTGCTGATGTCGGCTCGGCGCCCTTGGCGATGCGATCATAAAGATTAGGTTCAATCGGCCCGGCGATTTCGCCGTAGTAGCCGAGCACGTATTTTTTCACTTCGTCAGGAACCGTGCCGTAACGCTCCTTTCCCATGACGTTGAGGACGGCCTGCGTCATGACAAATTGCGCGAAAGGACTGACAATGATCGGGTAGCCCAGTTCGCAGCGCACGCGGGCTGCTTCCTCGAGAACTTCCGGAAGTCGGTCCGCAATACCCAGCGGGGCGAGTTGAGACTTCAGGTTGGACACCATTCCGCCCGGCATCTGATGCTCGTAATGGAAGGCGTCATAGTCAACGATGGTGCCGACCGGTTTGCCTTCGCGTCTGGCAATGTAGCGCAGGCGGTCGGCGACCTCTTCAACAGGCGCAAGATCGACAGGAACGTTAAAACCGTCACGTCTTATGTTTTCAACGAACCATTCGGTGGCGGGGTGCGAGGCTCCATTTGCCAGTACCGAGGTCGCTGTGTGGACCACGTCTACGCCGAGCTCGACGGCGCGGCACGCCGTATAAGGCGCGAGCCCGGTGAGGCAGTGGGAGTGCAGGTGTAGAGGCAACTTTCCACATGCGGCCTTTAGCGCTGGAACGAGTGTCATCGCGCGTTCGGGCGTCAATAGGCCGCTTGGATCCTTGATGTAAACAGCATCGACCCCGAGTGACACAAGTTCGCGTGTCTTGCGCGCATAATAGGCATCGGTGTGGACCGGGCTGATCGTGTAGACGACGCCGCCCGCGGTGTAGAGCCCGACTGTTTTCGCCGCACGTACCGGCACTTGCATATTCCGCATATCGTTCAACGCGTCATAGGGCGTGTGATAGCGAATGCCGTTGGCGAATATCCTTTCCGCCGTCAGCTCGACGATGTCGTCGGGAAAGAACTCGAACGTGAACAAACTCTGGCCGCGCGTCATCACAATCAACGGCGTTTGCTTGACCCAGCTGCTGAGGATGCGCATTCGCTCCCAGGGGTCTTCGCGCAAGTACCGCACGCAGACATCGAAGACGGCCCCGCCTACCAGGTCGATCGCTTCAAATCCGGCGCGATCGAGCCGCGGCGCAAGATCCGCCATCATCGCGGTCGTCATGCGTGTCGCCCATAGGCATTGGTGCGCGTCGCGCAGCGTCACGTCGACCAGATTGATGGTTCGCCCGCTACCCATCAGTGCGTCACCATTTGCAAATTTTCCTCCACCCACCTGGTATGCACCTCCGCTCGCATGAATTCGGGCTGTTGCAAAAGTCTGGCGTGGAACGGAACGGTCGTTTCGAGTCCGGATACCTGGAAGCGGGCCAGCGCCGAACTGGCAACATTCATTGCGGCGGCGCGATCGGGGCCCGTGACGATGAGTTTGGCCAACATGGAATCGTAATAGGGCGGGACGGCGTAGTTTTCGTAGACGTGGCTGTCGATGCGGATGTCGCGCCCGCTTGGCGGACGCCATCGCTTGAGCGTGCCCGGCGAAGGCCGAAAATCGCGCTCGGCGTCCTCGGCGTTGATACGGAATTCGATTGCGGTGCGCCCCTGGGGGAATGTCGAGCCGAACGAGAGTTTTTCCCCGGCAGCGACACGAAATTGCTCGCGGACAAGATCGGTGCCTGTGACCATCTCCGTCACCGGATGTTCGACCTGAATGCGAGTGTTCATCTCGATGAAAAAGAATTTTCCGCTGGCGGGGTCGAAGATGAATTCGACCGTCCCGGCATTGACGTAACCGAGTGCCTTGATCAAGGCGACGGCTGCCTCCGCCATACGGGCGCGCGTGGCTTGATCGAGCGCGGGTGAGGGTGATTCCTCGACAAGTTTCTGGTGTCGCCGCTGCACGCTGCAATCGCGTTCGCCAAGATGAACATGGTTGCCGTGCCGGTCGCCGAATACCTGTATCTCGATGTGCCGGACCTGTGGGAAGAACCGCTCAAGATAGATTTCCGCGTTGCCGAACGCTGCTTGTGCCTCGGCTGAGGCCTGCTCGAATTGCGCATGGAAGTCTTCGGGGCGTGTAACAACGCGCATGCCACGGCCGCCGCCACCGCCGCTTGCCTTAAGCAACAGCGGAAACCCGAGACTATGCGCAACCACATTGGCAGGTGCAGCGGACGTAAAGCCGTGTTCGGATCCAGGTACGATCGGGATTCCGATGGATGCGGCAGTCTGGCGCGCGGCGACTTTGTCTCCCATGCGGGCGATGCACTCGCCGTCGGGGCCGATGAAAGTCAGCCCGGCTTCGCTACAGCGTTCCGCAAAAGTGCTGTTCTCGGCCAGAAAACCGTAGCCCGGATAGACCGCGTCGCATTTCGTCGCGACGTGCGGTTTCAAGCAGCGCGCCTGCGTTCAGGTAGCTTGCGGTGGCCGGCGGCGGCCCGATGCAAATGGCATGGTCGGCCGCCCAGCGGTGAGACGAATTCGCATCAGCGGATGAATAGACGGCGACGCTCTCGAGCCCAAGCTGGCGGCAGGCTCGGATCGCTCGCAGCGCGATCTCGCCGCGATTGGCGACCAGCACTCGCCGCATCGCTCGCCTCCCAGTTGTGTCGTCACCTGTCTGCGCAAGTGGACCGCTCAACTGTCGCATTGGACAAATTCATATTGCAAGACGTTTTGTTTCGGTTTTTGATACTTCCTATGCAGCCTCCACTGAGCACCCAACTTTCGGACGGCGGCCGGCTCCAAGGCGAGCTCGAACGCCGCGCACCGTCCAGGGGGCAGCAACCGGCAAAGGCGTTTCCCACCGTCAAGGCCGTCGCAATTCTCGAGGCGATGGCGACGACGCGACGTCCGCTCGGGGTGTCCGAGCTCGGCGTGCTGCTCGGGCTTCCCAAGCCAACCGCCCACCGCATTGTTCGGATGCTGGAGAGTGAAGGGCTGCTGCAACGCGAACCGGGCAGTCGCCGCTTCGTGCCTGGCGCGCGCATGGTGCAGCTCGGACTCGGTATTGTTGCCGCTTCAATGCTGCGCGCCCCGCGCCACGCAATTCTGGAAGCACTGTCCCAGGAGATCGGTGAGACCTGCAATTTCGGCGTGATGAGCGGCAGTCATGTCGTCTATCTCGATCGTGTGGAGTCGGCGTGGCCCTTCGGACTGCGTTTCGAGCCGGGCTCACGCGTGCCGCTGCACTGCACATCCATGGGCAAGCTGTTTTTGAGCCAGCTGCCGGCACAAAAACGCGCTCTGCTGCTGCGCGCGATTCCATTGTATCGGTACACCGAAAACACCATCACGGACGTGGCCGCAGCTGGAGACGGAGCTGGAGAAGATTCGGGACAACCGAGGTCTCGATCGACAACCAGGAATTTCTGGCCGGCGTAGTATGCGTCGCGGTTCCGGTGCGCTCGCCGAGTGGGCACCGCGTCGCGGCTCTTGCGGTCTCCGCGCCGCTCGCGCGCATGTCATTGCAGCAGGGTTTGCAGCATGTTCCGCTTGCTGCAAGCTGCGGCAGGGCGATTGACGGCAACCATCGACGAAGTGGGACGCGATCCGACCGAACAGGAGCGCGTGTGAGCCTGAGCTACGACGAAATCGCGGAAATTCTGAAGCTGATCGACAATAGTTCCTGCGATGAACTCATTGTCGAAACCGCCGATATGAAGCTTGTTGTGCGCCGGAATGGCGCATCCCCGACGTCTGCGGCCAAAGCCGAATACACGACACGTCCTCCTGCAGCCTGCTGCTACGCCTCGGTCAGCTGCTCGCGAGGCGCGCAGCGTCCCGCTCAAGGTCGCAGCGGATGCGGGCCAAATCGAGGTTGTGGCTCCGATGGTAGGCACTTTCTATCGGGCGCCGAATCCGGAATGCGGCGCCTTTTGTCGAAATCGGCACCGTCGTTCGCAAAGGTCAGCCGCTTTGTCTGATCGAGGTGATGAAGTTGTTCACCACCATCAATTCCGAGGTTGCCGGACGCATCGTGCAAATCGGCGCGGAGAACACCGAATTGGTCGAATACGGCCGCACGCTGTTTGTCATCGAGCCGATCTAACGAGGAAGGCCCGCGCCAGAAGTTACAGGAGCAATCGAGTTCCGCACGCATTTGCCTTTGACATTCAAACAAACGGAAACGGGGAGGAGTGTAATGCAAAAGCAGTCAGGAGCGAGGTTCGGCCTGGTGGCCGCAGCGGCGTTCGCCGGGTTGGTTTGCGGCATGGCTCCGGCGTCGGCGCAAAGCTTTACGGATTGGGGCTGGCCGCAGCCCTACGAGAAAGTCTCCGACAAATCGATTGCGTGGCTCAAACAGAAAGGCTGGTGGCCTCTCGGATTCGGTTGGCAAGGACCATTCTCCGGTCAAAACACCATTAATGTCGTCATGGACAAGGCCGGGCTTCTGGAAAAGCGTGGGCTGGAAGCCAAATTTCAGGTGTTCGCCGCCGGTCCCGATGTCAACGAAGCGGTTGCATCCGCGCGCATTCAGGTCGGTAACGGCGGAAACTTTCCCTTCACCTCGCTGCTCGATCGCGGCGTTCCGGTTCGCGCCATTGCGGTCGTGGCTCCGAACCTGAAGCATTCGACGGTCGTTCCCGTAGACTCGCCGATCAAGACAGCTCGCCGATTTCAAGGGCAGCAATCCGCCCGCAACAATCGGCATCGTTACAGGCTCGTCCGCCGAATTCTATTTCACGCAGGCCGCCGAGGTGGTCGGGCTTGCAGATCGGCAAGGACGTGATCTTGAAGAACATGCCGCCCGCCGAGCAACTATTGATGGCGAAGGGCATCGGCGCCGTCGTTCCATGGGAGCCGTCGGTCACGATCATTACGGAGATCGCAAGACCGGACGGGAGGTCGATACGATCTTTCCGTACAATTTCTATGAAGGCATGTTCTACGTGCGGCAGGAGTTGATCGATAACGTGCCGGATGTCGTCCAGGCGATCAGCGACGCCTTTATGGAAGCGACGCTCTGGATCCGGCTCAATCCGGACAAGGCGGCGGACTTCCTTGCGGAAGAGCCGACGCTGAAGGTGTTTCGGAAAGCCGCTGCTGCTTCAGCAAACTCAGCTCTACAACAATCTCTACAAGCCGACCTACAGCTATCCGTTCGCAAAGCTGTGGGGCGAGGAGAACGCCCGAATCGCGAAATGGCTGAAGGATCGCAACCGCGTCACCAAGGTGCTGACCGCCAAGGACTACGAAGACTCCTTTGATACGCACTTCATGGCCAAGACCTACGAGAAGCTGGGCTGGAAAATCCCGTCGCAGGCGCCGTTCATCCCGGCGAACTGGAGCGGAAAAATCGGCAGTCTTCCGTATCCGACCTATGCGAACGTCAATACGCTCAAGGAGCCGCAGGCCTGGCCGGAATCGGGCGATCTGACCAGGCCATGGACCTTCGGTGGCAAGACCTACAAGCCCGTAATCGGCATGCCATGAAAAATCCGCGGGGCTTCGCAGCACGAGAACCCCGCGGAACAGTCTGCGGTGAGAAAGATCCTCGTTGAGCGCGTCGATGCAGAGCGAAAACGTAGCACCGATCAGCGGCTCTGAACCGGTGCCCGCGACGGCACATCATCCGGCCTTGCCGCCCACGATCGCACCGCGGCCGGCGGGTGTAAGAGGTCGCCTTCGGATGGTCCGTTTCTTGGCTTTCCTGCCCAATCTCGTCTTGCTTGCGGTTGTAATTCTCGCCTGGCAATTCGCGTCCACGATCTGGCTGCCGCGCATCGATCCGCACATGGCCGTGCTCATGCCGGCGCCGACCACGATCGCCAAAACCGCCGCGGGGATGATCGCGTCCGGCGAGCTTTTCTTTCATCTGCTGGCCAGTCTCAAGCGCGAAGCATCGGCATTTCTGATCGCTGCGACTGCCATTCCGCTCGGTATTGCGATGGGCTGGTGGCGGCTTGTGTACAACCAGGTCAATCCGATCATGGAGATTTTGCGTCCGATCCCGCCGCTCGCGTGGATTCCGCTCAGCATTTTGTGGTTCGGGATCGGCGACGAGCAAAACGAATTCATCATTTTTCTGGGAATGTTTTTTCCGATCCTGGTGAATACGATTGTCGGCGTGAAAAATATCGATCCGAATCTCGTGCGCGCAGCCCGTAGCCTTGGTGCGCCGGAGCACAAGGTGCTCACTCGCATCGTGCTCAAGGGCGCACTGCCTCAGATAATCACCGGCGTGCGAATAGGGCTTGGGGTCGGCTGGATGGCACTGGTGGCCGCAGAACTGGTCGGCGCAAATTCAGGGCTTGGTTTTCTTATCAACGACGCGCGCAGCATGCTTCGCACCGACATAATTACGGTCGGCATGCTTGCGATCGGTGTGGTCGGATTTCTGATCGACACCGCCATTCGTATTTTGGGCCGCCATTTCCTGCCGTGGTCGTTGGCGCTGAGTAAATAAGGTCGTGCAATGGGTCGGCTGTCGGTCAAGGGTTTGTCGAAGATCTACGGTGATCGTGACGCGCCGGGCAGCGTTATGGCGCTGCGCGATGTAACCTTCGAAGTACCGAACCATCAATTCTGCGCCATTCTCGGACACAGCGGTTGCGGCAAGACCACTCTTCTCAACATCGCAGCCGGTTTTGAGCCCCCAACAACCGGCACGATCGTTGTAGACGACGCTCCGATCCGTGCGCCCGGTTGGCAAAATACGATGATCTTCCAGGATTATGCGCTGTTTCCCTGGATGAGCGCTTCGCAAAACATCGTGTTCGGTCTGGAGATGAAAGGATTGCCCAGGCACAAGCGCGACCGATCTCACAAGGCACTACATTGATCTGGTCGGGCTTGGCGGGTTTGAAGACAAGTATCCGCATCAACTATCGGGCGGAATGCGGCAACGCGTGGCAATTGCGCGCGCTCTCGCGGTTCAACCGCAACTGCTGTTGATGGACGAGCCTTTCGCGGCACTCGATGCCCAAAACCGCAGCTTCATGCAAGATGAACTCGTTCGCATTTGGCAGCGGGAGCCCAAGACGGTCGTGCTTGTTACCCACAGTATCGACGAAGCCATCAAGCTGTCGGATTGCATTGCGGTGATGACGCGCCGGCCGGGGCGGGTGAAGGAGTTCATCAATGTCGATTTGCCGAGGCCGCGAGACGAGGACGACAGTTCCTATCTTAAACTACGACGCAGATTACGCGAATTGATCCACGATGAGGTTGGTGACCGCTAAGCATTGGGACTGCGCCAACCCACACAAAGAAAAGGCCGCCGTGAAGGCGGCCTTCCCTAAATAGCGGGCCGCGCTCTGGCTTATACCCCGTCCAAAGCGCGGCCCTTTCTGCCCAGCATTGCCACATAGGGTTGGACAGAAGCTCTGATTGTCCATTCTCAAGCCCGGGGAATTCAGTGTTTTTGGCTTTTTTGGTCGGGGCGGCGGGATTTGAACCCACGACCCCTTGTCCCCCAGACAAGTGCGCTAACCGGGCTGCGCCACGCCCCGACCGGAACGGCGCGGACTATAGGGATGCCACTATCGCAGCGCAACCTTGGGCGTGACACCGACGCCATAGGCGTGCCGGACCGGCCCGCGGATCATCACGACCAGGGCGCCAAGTGCACCGCAGCTGTAGATGGCGGTATAGAGCTCAAGGAATCGAATGATATCGAGATGGCCGACCATCGCAAAAGCCGCAGCTACGGTCATCGCCAACGACACACCCATACCGATGCGCGCCACTTCCTTGAAGAAGCCGGTGTGCACCAGCACGCTGTAGGCGATCATCTGCGTCAGATTGGCGATCACCAGCACGATCAAGATGGGCGTTGTCTCCGGTGGCATCGTCGCGGCCGTACCCAGCAAGAATGCAAACAGTTTGTCGGCGCCCAGGGCGAGGATGACGCAAGCTGCGGCCGCCGGAACACTGCATAGCGCGGCCGCCAGCAACGTCGCGCGCACGAGTGTAGGCCCGTCACGTTCAGCCAGCGCACTGGTTTGGCGCGGTATCAGGATGTCGCATACCGCGCCAAAGATGGTTGCGCCGCCCCGGAACACCTTGAAAGTTGTGTCGAGTATGATCGGCGGCGCGCCGAGACCGAACAGCATCGGCACGATAAGATAGGGATAATTGTAGATGTAGATTTCACTCGCCGCGAAAGTGCCACTGCGGATGAACTCGACGCGGTTGGCACGGAAGAACCCCAGCAAATCGGTAACGAAGCCGATGATGCGCGACCGCATGGCGCCGCGGGCAACCAAACGCCTGATGCAAACAACGAGCACTGCGCCCCACACCGCGTTCACCGCGATAAGCATCAAAATCATCGGCAGACCGAAGAAAACCGCTGCGAGCCCGATGACATAGCCAGCGCGCCGTATTGTCTCAAGCGCCTCGAACAGCACGTATTCATCGACGGCGATGGCGATATTGCGGAGCGCGAACCAGACCAGGTTGAGCGCGATAAACAGGAAGAACAGGCCGAACTCGGCGGCCTCTTGCAGCGAAGCGCCGGTGCGCAACGCCATGAAACCAAAACAGAGCAACGCGCCGGCCGTCACTAGCATAAAATAGAAAAGCACGACCGCGGTCGTGTGGCCGGCGATTGCGCCATCGCGCTTGTTGGCGAGAAACCGTGCGCGCAGGCGCACGAACAGAACCTTCACGATACCAAAATCGATAAGCCACAGCGAATAGCCGATGGCCGCGACCAGGATGAATATTGAAAAGCGTTGCGGGCTAAGAACATGCGCGAAGACGAAGGTTTGCACCAGGCCGGTGACGAAGGCGGCGCCGGCGGTGGTGCCGCGCAGCAGCAGGAACGGGACCGAAATGAGCTTTTGCTTCATGTCATGCGGTCCGTTTCGCGCCAACCGCGGCACATTCATTGAGTAGCGAACGTGCCGTCGCTTCCCAGGTGAAGCGGCTCGCCCGCTTGCGCCCGGCGGCGGCAAGTCCGGTGCGTAAGGTCTTATCCGATTCGAGCGCATGCAGGTGACGGGCAAGTGTCGCGACGTCGTCGATCCCACATTGCAGTGCGGCGTCGCCGCACACTTCCACCAGCGCCGGCTGGTCGCTGATGATCACCGGGCAGCCGGCGGTCATGGCTTCGACCGGGGGCAGACCAAAGCCCTCGTAGCGTGAGGGAAATACGAGCGCGAGTGCGTTCTCATAAAGCGCGCGCAATTCCGGGTCGGAGACGTAACCGATAGTGCGCACGCCGTCCGATTGTATGTCGGTCATTTCGCCATGGACCGAGGCATCACGCTTGCCGGTCAGCACCAGAATCGTGTCGTCAAGCTTGGCGATGCGAAACGCCGCCACCACGGCTTCGATGTTCTTGTTGGCGCTGCCGACGCCGACCCCAAGGAAATATTTGCGACCGCGCAACGCGTGACGGTCGAGCACCGCTGCATCGGCCGCGACCGCCGTGATGTGGTCACCGCCCTCGTAGCAGATCGGCATTGTGGCCGTATTGGCGCCGTACCATTTGCCGATCTCCCGGCGCGAGAATTCTGACACCGTAACGATGCGGGCGGCGCGCTGGCATACGCGGGGGATGATGAATCCATAGGCGGCGCGAAAGCGCCATGAAAAATTCTGCGGGAAAGCAAGCACGGTCGCGTCATGGACCACGACAACCTGGTCACGAACGGTCAGCGGGCCGAGCATGCATAAATTGAGCAGCAGCTGCCCGCCCGCATACAGCGGAAATTCGACCTGCTCCCAGCCGTAGCCTGACAAAACGCCGGCGCGCCGGAGCGGAATATTTTTGAGTGGAAAATCGCGTGCTTTGGCCGGCGCGACGATCTCGATGCCACCTTTTAGCGTGCTGTAGTCACTGGTTTCGATGAGGCGGTCGATCGCCTTCACGGTTTCAATCGCGAAGCGCTGCACACCCAGGATCTTCTGCGTGAGAAAGCGGCCATTGATCGCGATGCGCGGAAAGCCCGGCATCAGCGGCGGTCCGGCTTGATGAGCGCGGAGACCGTGGCGGCAAAACGCTCCGACGATAACTGAGCGGCGATGTCGCGCGCTGCCGCAGCACCAAGTCTGGCGCGCAGATCGGGATCGCCGGCAAGTTGTCGCAACCAGGCGGCCGCGGCGTCGATGTTTGCGTCCGCCCACGACTGGCCATCGGCATCGAACGTACCATCCGGATCGTCAACTGGCACGAGCGAATAGGGGACGAGCGCCGAATTGCGTTCGGTCATAAAATCAAGATTGCCCGACCAGCCAGTTGCGACGACCGCCTTTCCGAGAGACATGGCCTGCGCCAACACCAGGCCAAATCCTTCGGAACGGTGCAGGGAGATCACGATGTCGGAAGCAGCCATCAGCCCTGTCATATCGGCCGGCGACAGCATGCCTTCGATCAAGCGGATATTGATCGCACCCGCGATTGCCTCGCCAAGCTGGTGGCGCGCACGGCCGGCTGCGTTGTCGATCACCTTGATCGCCAGCACGCGGTCCGGCGCATCGCCGAAAGCGCGCCGGAAGGCGGCGATCGCTGCCAGCGGATTTTTGCGAGTGAAGGCCGAGCCCATGTGGAACACGTTCAGGACCACGAGCGCATCTTCCGGCAGGCCGAGCTTGCCGACGCATGTCAGGCGTGGCTGACATGGCAGGCACGGGGTGCGGAACGACGTGCACGGGCAGATCGGTGGCCGCGGCAATCGCATCGCGGGTAAAGCTGCTTGGCACCCAGATCTCGTGCACGAAGCGGAACCCCGGTCGCCACATCGGCGGCAGCTGCGGTAATTCCCAAGCCCAATAACCGATAATGCGGCGTTCGTGGATCTTGGCCCGGCCGAGCGCCCACATCGCGTGTGACATGTATGGGCCGTTGTGATGCACGATGAGGCTGCCGCTGCCGGCCGCCAACATGCGGCGGGATATCGGCGACGAAAATTCCATCTGCCCGAACGCAGCGCTGAGATCGAATGCCGCTGGCGCAAGTCCTGCTGCGTCAAGCGCTGTGTAGGCGAGGCGGGCACCCTCGCCGAGCCCGCCGGCGCTTGAAAACAGACCGGCGATACCAAGCGGAAATCCGCCGCGCACGATCTTATCGGGCACCGGCGCGATCAGCCGGGTCAATTCCGACTGCAGCTTAATGCGGGTGCGCTGTGGCAATCGCCGCCACAGTCGCCGCAGGATGCTGGGCCGCGCGGGAGCACCGACTGCAAGCACGGATTCAAGCTGCGCTGACATCGGGGACAACATTGAATCGATGGTTCGGCAGTTGTACCTGGCGCGTCTGGCTGATGGTGGCTGCTGCCAGCCCCCAGATTACGCCGAGCAAAAGATAGAAATGCCGCCAGTGATCGGTGTCGATCACGAAGCCTTCGAGCACCTCGCCGACGAATGTTGCGTAGGCGGTGATGAGATAAGGCTGCCACGGTGTGCGCAACAACAGCGTGCGCAAGCCGATCCAGAGCGTGGTGAGCAGCAACATGATGTAGGCTATGCCACCGACCCAGCCGTAGACCAGGAAGGCCTGCAGATAGACGTTGTGCTGTTGCAGGCCGTATATCCTGGCGAATTCAACGGCCCCATGCCATTCGGAAAATTGAGCACCGCACCCGAGCGCCAGTTGCTGTAAACTGAAGCGGCCGCCACCGCCGACGTCATAATCCTGAATGAGTTGGGCGCGCTGCTCGAACATCGTCCAGATAGAATTCGAATGACAGCAGCACTACGATAAATGCGGCCAGCGCCAGGACGCCTGATGGCACCCATGACAAAAATGCGCACACGCACGCGCTGCGTGGGCGCCGTCAGAAAAGCGAGTGCCAGCATGATCGCGCCGGACGCGGCGACATGAAGCCAGGCGCCACGTGAAAAGCTCACCAACAGGCCGAATAGACAGGATTCCGACGACGATGATGTCGGTCAAGCGAATACGGCGAACGATCATGCGCTCGAGCACAATGAGCAACGGCCAGATCAGAAACGGGCCGAACACGTTCGGATCCTTGAACGCCGCCGAGTGCGCGGTCGAATGGTGCGAATAGCTCATGCGCGCCGGTAAACAGACTGAAATATCCTGCGATGGCTGCGAGTGCGATGACAGTCGCGGTCAACACGTAGGCGGCACGCATGGCTGCGAGCCGCGGCATGGTGTTCTGTGAAAAAATGCAGGCAAACAGCAGCGCTGCGATCGCAAGATAAACCGACGTGCCGGTATACTGGAGCGTCTTTTCCTGACCGACGACGGGCATGAGTGCCATCAAGCCGGCGAAATTCCACACCAAGAGCAATGCGAGAGGAACAGCCAGCACTCTCTGGAAATGCACCCCGGCCGCTAGGCAGGTAATCGCCAACACGCCCATCAGTGCGTCATGCGGCGACGGCTCGATAAATGCGATCGAGCTCGCCAGCACGGTCACATACAGCACAATCAGCAGGATACGTTCGGCGAGCGGAACCGCCGCAGCCTGGGGCACTGCCGGCAAAAGGCCTGCGGCTTTCGCCATGTCGCCGCGCCGTAATCAATAGGCGTTCTCGGCCTTGAGCAGCGCGAACGGTGTGCGCCCCAGAATAAAGAGGTCGAAGCAGCACCGACCAGTTCTCGATGTAATAGAGGTCGTGTTCGACGCGTTTTTGGATCTTCTCGTGGGTGTCGGTTTCACCGCGCCAGCCGTTGATCTGCGCCCACCCGGTAAGGCCGGGCTTCACCCGGTGCCGGGCGAAATAGCCGTCCACCGCTTCGTCGTACAGGTGGGCTTCGGCCTTGGCATTGATCGCGTGCGGGCGCGGTCCGACCAATGACAAGTTGCCTTTCAACACGTTGAATAGTTGCGGCAGCTCATCGAGGCTTGCCTTGCGGAGGATGCGTCCGACCCGTGTAACGCGAGGGTCGTCCTTGGTAACAAGGCGGTCGGCGCTCGGATCAGTGGCGTCGACATACATCGAACGGAATTTGTAGATCTCGATCAGATCATTGTTAAAGCCGTAGCGCCTTTGCTTGAACAGGACAGGGCCGCGGCTGTCCAGTTTGATGGCGAGCGCGATGATTGCGAGGAGTGGAAGCGCCAAAAGCAATACGAGGCCGCCGATAATTTTGTCGAACAGCCATTTCATTACGACGTCCCAATCGGCGATCGGCCGATCGAAGACATCGAATACCGGCACCAATGCCGATATATGAATAGGAGCGCGGACGGAATCGCAGCTTGTTGGCGTGGGCGGCGAGACGAATGTCGACCGGCAGCACCCAAAGCTTTTTCAGCATCTGCAGGATGCGCGTTTCCGCCGAAATAGGCAGCGAAAAGATCACGAGGTCAACGCGCGTGCGTCTGCCGAATTCGACCAGATCGTCGACGGTGCCGAGCTTGCGCTCGCCGGCGCAATCGGCGCTGCTGCGCTCGTCACCGCGATCATCGAACAGGCCGATGATGTCAATGCCGGCGTCCTTCTGGTGACGCAATTCCTCAATCACGCCAGCACCGGCATCGCCGGCGCCGACAACGACTGTGCGGCGGGTAAGGCGGCCTTCACGTGTCCATTTCTGCACGAGCAGAAACACGAACCGGCGCGAGACGATAAGCGCGGTCAGGCCGCCGATGTAATAGGTGCCGAGCCAGACACGCGAGAACATGTCGCCGGCTTTGGCGAAGAACGATGCGCCAATTACGATCAGAAAGACCACCGACCAGGCCGAAGCAAGCCGCATGTATTGCTTTTCGTAACCGCGGAACGCCTGCACCTGATAGATATCGGCGGTCTGGAAGGCGAGCGTCGACAACAGTGCGATGGCGAATGTTGCGCCGAGGTAGCGCCAAATCAGCCCTTCCGTCGGCGGCAAGTAGGCCAGATAGAGCGCAATTCCGATCGCGATGATCAGTGCAAATTCGCCCATGCGCACAAATCCGGCGAGCACGATTGGCGAAATCGGGGTCGGCGCGGGCTTGGCGGCAACCGCCAGCGCTTCCGCCGTCAGCGGACGTTTTTTTCTGGAAGCCGGGCGCCCATTGATAAAAATGCGGTCGGCGATCGCGGCCGCGCTCGAGGCGCTCAGCGCTGGACGAACCTCAGGGTCAGTCATAAGCAACGCATTTACCGGTTACCCGCAGCGTGGCGATGCGGCGGGAAAAGCCCCTAATTCCCGGAAATTTCTAGAGAAAAAGTCTCAAAAAAGGCTTATCGGATTGCTCAAAAATGTCTTAACGGCGGCCATTTTGCCGCAGCCGATCGAGCGAGGCTTCGTAGGCGCTCAGCACGCCGTCGACCATGGTGTCGACCGAGAAACGAGGTCGCAACGCGCTCGCGCAGGCGCCGTGCAGTCTCGGCGGTTACATCGGGGTGGTCGAGTGTGCGGGCGATCGTACGGGCCAACGCTTCAACATCGTCAGCCGCGACGAGGCCGTCAGTCAAAGTTCCATAGATTTCAGGAATTCCGCCGACGTTTGTGGTGATGAGCGGCAATCCGGCCGCGGCAGCCTCCAAAACGACATAGGGCAGGGATTCCGCCCGCGACGGTATCACCATGATGCGCCCAAGGGTCTGCGCCTGACGCGCCGGCATAGCCGGCTTGAACTGGACGACATCGACCAGACCGAGACGCCTAACCTGAGTTTGTAGCGGCGTCACGTTCGGGGCCGTCGCCGACCAGGGTTGCGGTTACGACCCGGCCGGCGCGATGCAGTTGCGCAAGGGCGTCGATCAAGACATCGATGCCTTTGACCGGCCGGAACTCGCCCATGAACACCAGATCGCTGGCGTCAGCTCGCGGTTCTATCGGCTCGAATTCTTTGCGGGACACGCCGTTGTGTACGACCCGCACAAGCCCGCGTGGCGTACCGATCTTGCGGCGAAATACGTCGGCGCTGTATGCGCTTTCGAACAGAAACAGATCGCCGCGCAACATCAGTATTTTTTCGGTCGCGAGATAGAATTTTCCGGCCAATCTGTCGTGGCCGAACAGCAAACTGCCGCCATGTGGCGTATAGGCGCGCACCGCGCGCCGGGCATTGAGGGCCAAGCGCGCATAGGCGCCGCCTTTGGCGCCATGACCGTGCACGACGTCGGCACCGGTCTGCGCGACCCGGCGCATGACATGCGAAAGCGCGAAAACATCGCCAGGTCCGATGTGGCGGCGCATGGGGATGCGGCTAATGCCGAGTGCAAGTGAGGGTGCGAGTTGCCGCAGAATTTCGTCGGCGCGGGGGCCACCGGTGTTGCTGTCGGCGATCAATCCGACGCGATGCCCGCGCGCGATCTGCTCCTGGGTCAGGTCGAGGACATGGCGGAAAAGGCCGCCGACCGGGGCGCGGAAGACGTGCAGAATGTTCAAGGGGGGCATCGCGTCGACTCACTGATTTTGAAGCCCGACGCGACGAGACGGCAAACCGGGTTCGTGCATCGCGCGAATCCTGACCGGATGATGGAAAGCCCTCGGCGAATTAGGCAGCTGCGTGGTTAACAAAACATGAGTCTAAGTCGCCAGAAGCACAATTAACGTCGTAGCAACCATAATAGGGTCTGATCGTACTAGGGCCCAAGCGACGTGCGTATTGGCTGAAGCGTCGTGCGTTCGGAGTTGGAATGTTGTTCCGTCGAAAGTCGAAAACCGCCGCCGCGCCGGCCCCGGTGATGACGCCGTTCGCCGTCAGTGGCGAACCCGACATGCGCGGCCTTGGCAGGCTCTTGTGGCAGAGAAAGGCAAGGATTCTCGGCCTCACGCTTCTTGCGGCGGCTTGGCCTTTCTTGTCGTCAACGCGATCACGCCGCGCTACCACTCCGAGTCGCGGCTGCTGCTGGAAGCGCGCGAGAACGTGTTCATGCGTGCCGAAGCCGACAAGATCCAGCGAACGCACCACCATCGACCCGGAAGCCGTGACCAGCCAGATCCAGCTCGTGCTTTCGCGCGATCTCGCGCGCGACGGTCATCAAAAAGGAAATGCTTACCGACAATCAGGAATTCGATCCGACAACCGGCGGCCTGTCGAAGTTGCGGTCAATCCTTGGACTATTCGGTATCGGCCGTGACCTGAGCACGATGTCGCGAGAAGAGCGTACGCTGGAAGCATACTACGATCGGCTCGAATGTCTATGCGGTCGAAAAATCGCGCGTCATCGCCGTCGATTTCAGTTCGGCCGATCCGGATCTTGCCGCACGCGTCGCCAACACGATTGCTGAGACCTATCTCAGCATGCAACAGACGGCGAAGCAGGATCAGACGCGCGCCGCCGGCAATTGGCTGGCCGGCGAAATCGACAAGATGCGCGCGAAGGTGGCGGACGCTGAAGCCAAGGTCGAGGAATATCGCTCTCGGGCCAATTTGTTCGCCGGCTCCAACAACACCTCATTGCCGAGCCAGCAGCTCACCGAGATCAATTCGCAGATCGCGGCGGCGCGCGGACAGAAGGCCGATCTGGAGGCGAGGGCGCGGCAGTTGCGCGACGTTATCAGCTCGGGAAAGCCGATCGAGTCCGCCGACATTGCCAATTCCGACACCATGCGCCGCCTGATCGAACAGCGCATTGCCGTGCGTGCACAGCTTGCCGAGCAATCGACTACGCTGCTCGACCAGCATCCGCGCATCAAGGAATTAAAGGCGCAGGCTCGCCGAGATCGATCGCCAAATTCAGGTCGAGGGAGAGCGGCTTGCTGCGCCAGCTCGACAACGACGCCATGGTCGCCGGCGACCGGTTGATGACGCTGACGGCGAGCCTCGATCAAGTCAAGAAAGCTCGCCTCGCAGACCAACGAGCAGGACGTGCAGTTGCGCGCGCTCGAACGTGAAGCCAAGACCCAGCGCGATCTTGCTCGAATCCTATCTGGCCAAATATCGCGAAGCCTCGGCACGCGACAACATCAATGCAGCGCCGCCGGAAGCGCGCATCATTTCGCGCGCCACTCCGGCGCTTCAGCCGGCCTACCCGAAGAAACTGCCGATCGTACTGATCGCAGCTTTCGCTGCGTTCGCGCTGTCGGCGGGTTTCACCGTGACAGGAGCGCTGCTGGCGTCGCCGGCGTCCGTCCTATTCATACGGTTATGTGCCGGCTGGTGCATCGCGCGGCGACAATACGCGACCGTGACGCCAGCGCCGGCTACGGCATCTACCGCCGCAGATGGAATCGCCGCCCTTGGCGCCAGATGCCGGCTCATGCGCGGAAGCGGCAGCGCAACGCCTTTGGTCGTCAGTACGACAGACCAGCTGGTGCGCGACTTGCGGAAAGCAGGTGATACGCGGCCGCGGCGTCACAGTGGTCGGCGCTGTACGCAATGTCGGTACGACCTACGCCGCGATCATGCTGGCCCGGGCGCTGGCGCAGACGCGAATGTCGTGCTGGTGGATCTTGCATTTAGCGCGCCCAATCTGTCGGTGATTTCGACTGACCCGAATGCGCCCGGCATCGCCGAACTTGATCGCGCGGGACTGCGTCGTTCGGCGATATCATCACCCGCGATCAATATTCGCGCGTGCATCTTGTTGCCACCGGCAATGTCGGGAAGTGACGTCGCCGCGCTTTCGTCCTCGCCGATGCTGGCGACGGTGATCGAGGCGCTGGTGCACAGCTACGACCATGTCGTCATCGATGCCGGCTCGGTGGCGGATGTCGCGGTCGAGCGTCTTGCGCCGCTTGCCAGCGCGAGCGGTGCTGGTGGCTGCCGATCCAGCCAGTGCGGTGACGCGCATCCGTTCGTGAGCAGCTATTACAGGCCGGATTTAGCGACGTGACGGTGATTGCGGGCGGAGCGCAAGCGGTCGCGGCTTAGGCGGCCATGCGTTACGGCGAAGCAGAAAACCTTGCGCGCAGGCGGCGCATGGCACGCACCAGGGTCCACAAAGCGTGACGCTGCTTGATGGTGCGTTTGGCGGCGGCGCCACTCGCGAAAGTAAATGCCAACAATCGGCCGGCGGCGCTCAGCGGTAAATAGCTGTCGAACAACGGTTCGGTATCGCCGCACAGCAGGTTCTTGTAGCGGGCCTCGCCGACGCCGAGATCGAACGTGTCGAGCCCGCGCTCGCAACAGTTTCGTACCAGCTTGAGGATCAGTTGCTCGCCGGGGCTTTCGGCCGCGAAACGCCCCTGGATGATCGAATTGAACATGGCGCAGAAACGGCCACCGCCGACGATGCCGCCCATGGTGGCAACGATGATGTCATCGACCGACAGGGCATAGAGTTCGATCAGCGGCTTGCCGTCGCGCAGCGGTTCGATCGCCGCTGCCTCGACGAAGCGGCGCACGCCGGGGAACGCAAACGCATCCGGCGACGCCAAGCGCGCGCATGCGCGCGCTCTTCTGCTTGAAGAAGGCATCGAGCACGCGGCGTACATCGTCTGGTTCGATCGCACGCTCGAAATGCAACTCACCGGAGCTCGCCAATGCGCGCTCCTTCTTGCGCATCTTTTTGCGAGTTTCCGCGTTGGTGCGGGCTCGCAGCAGCGCTTCGAAATCGGGCACCAGCGCGCCGCTGAAGCCGTAGTTGGCAGCGCGCTGGTGCGGCAACAAGGCGAATGGATTGGTGGTGCCGCCCCAGGTCAGCGGCTGGTTGCGCAAGCTTGACGAAATCAGCCTTGCCGGCGAGGTGCGCGAGCACAGCGCGCAGTTCGTCGGCGCCGATTGTTGACGGCGACATCCCGCCGCCATAGCGCCATGTTGAAATTGGCATGCTTGCCGCCAAGAAATTCGACCCCGAGCAAGGCCGCCAATGCGGCGCGAACCGAACGGCCAGAGAAACAGCGGTTCCCGGAGGGCGTTAAAGCCGACCACGATGAAGGGTGTTACGCCCGCAATCTACGCCAACGTGGCGCTGCCAAAGCTTGAGGAAATCATAGCGTTGATAAGGAGTGGCAAGGCTGTCGGCACGCTCCAGCGCTCGCCAATGCGGCTCGGCGGCTGCCAGGTCGTGGAAAATCTCGACCCGCGCAATATGGCGCTCGCTCGCCGGCAAGCCGCGGCCGGCGGGGAGGGGACGCATGGACACGACATTCATGGGCTGCGGCGCGCTCGTTTAGGTTGGCCGCAGCTTCGCAAAGATTTCTCAATAAAGAGTTGGAATAGTAGTTTGATTTACCTCGGGCGCCGAGGAGCTTGACGAAATTGAAGAAAACCATCATCCGCAGCAGGCTTGGAGACGCTCTACTTCACGGGGATGCACCATTGGCTGCGTCCGCTGGTGGGTGGTGTCGGCGCCATCCTGACGCTGCATCATGTGCGCCCGCCGCGCGCGGAAGGCGTTCCAGCCAAACCGGCTGCTGGAAGTCACGCCGGATTTTCTTGAAGGCCTTTTACGACGGCTTGCGCGTGCGCGAATCGACGTAGTCTCGCTCGACGAAATGCATCGGCGATTCATCGAGGAGACTTCAGGCGCCGGTTCGTCTGCCTGACCTTCGACGATGGCTACAAGGATTTTTTGCGCTGGGCTTATCCGCTACTGCGGAAATACAGACTGCCATTCGCGATGTACATCCCGACCAGCTTTCCAGACCGGCTCGGTGAATTGTGGTGGATCGCGCTCGAAGCCGTGATCGCGCAGAACAGCCGCATCGGCATGGTGATCAACGGCAAGGATCAGTATTTCGAATGCGCTGGCGTGCGAGAGAAGCGTGAGCTCTACGATGCGATCTACCGTTATCTGCGCAGCATGAAGACCGAGGAAGAGGTACGTCGCACGGTGCGCGACCTGTGTGCCTGCTATAGCGTCGATGTTGTCTCCTTCTGCCGCGACCTGTGCATGGACTGGCCGGAGATTGTTGGTCTTGCCGCCGATCCGCTTTGCACCATTGGCGCACACACGGTCAATCACATGATGCTCAGGAAGGTGCCGAGCGAGGCGATGGTGCGCGCGGAAATGGAAATGAGCCGCGCAGTGCTGGAGGCCGCGCTCGGAAAACGTCCGCAGCATCTCGCCTATCCCGTGGGCGATCCGACCTCGGCTGGCCCGCGCGAATTTCGCATTGCGGCCGAGCTTGGCTTCAAGACCGCGGTGACGACGCGGCCTGGCGTTCTCTTCAAGGTCGCACCGCGACTATCTGACCGCGCTGCCGCGTATCTCGGTCAATGGCGAATTCCAGCAGCAACGATATTTGAAAGTCCTGATGTCGGGCGCGGGCACCGCATTTTGGAACCGGTTCCGCCGCGTCAGCGCGGCTTAATATTTCGATGGCGCGCGACCTCGTTCGAAAGCCGGTGCGCGCTTTTCGGATTACGCCCTGTCGGGTCTGGCCATCCAGCTGATCAGCGGCATAGCCGGCAACACCCAGCCAAGTCCGGCGACGACGTAATAGATCGCTGCGACAAAGCCATTGATGTCGGTCAGCACCGATTGTGCAAGCGCCATCGCCAGCAGGCCCCATACTGAAACCAATACCAGCAGAGCGATCGTGCCGATGAATTTGCGGGTCGCGGATGGACATAGGTGCCCTTCGTGCGCCTCAATTGCGAATGCAAGCACGTGACTATATGGTCCGCGCCGTCCTCTGCAAATCAAGCGCCCATGCCCGAGACCGTCAAGGCGTCCAAAATAGATCTGCGTGCGATACGGCTGTGGCTGCTCACGGCGGCCGCCATGATCTTTCTGACGCTGGTGGTTGGCGGCGCGACACGGCTGACAGAATCCGGTCTTTCGATCGTCGAATGGAAACCGCTCACTGGTGTGCTGCCACCACTGTCGCAAAACGAGTGGCAGGCCGAATTCACAAAATACCAGGCTATTCCTCAGTATCGCGAGCTTAATCGCGGCATGAGCCTCGATGCGTTCAAGGTGATCTATTGGTGGGAATGGTCGCACCGATTGCTGGCGCGCGCGACCGGCGCCGTGTTTCTTCTGCCATTTCTATTTTTCCTGTGGCGCGGGGCTATTCCGCGAAGGATTGCGGGCGCGGTTGTGGGCGATCTTCATTGCCGGGGCAGCTCTTGGCGTAGTCGGCTGGTGGATGGTTTCTTCGGGGCTCACGCAAGGCGTGAGCGTCTCGCAATACCGTCTCGCTTTTCATCTCACCCTGGCCTGCGCGATCTATGCGGCAATCCTGTGGACAGCGAGGCAGCTCGCACCGCCAGATCCAGAGTAAGGCCCCGTTCCGATTGCGCACCGCCGCGCTCGCCATCGCAATACTGCTGCTGCTGCAGATTTATCTCGGTGCGTTGGTGGCGGGTCTCGATGCGGGCCTCGTTTACAATACCTGGCCGACAATCGATGGCGACCTGGTGCCGTCGCCGGAGCGGTTGTGGTTCATCAGCCCTGCCTGGCGCAACCTGTTCGAGAACACGCTTACCGTTCAGTTCGACCACCGCATGGTGGCCTATGCGATCTGGGTGTTTGCCGGATTGCATGCGATCGACGCCCGCCAGGCGCGGCGTGGCGCCGGTGGCGCTATCGTGCTTGCGGCCGCGGTGACCTTGCAGGCTGCGCTCGGCGTTACCACGCTGCTATATCAGGCGCCACTCGCGCTCGCGCTCGCGCATCAGATCCTGGCAATTGTCGTGTTTACGATTGCGGTATTGCATGCCGGAGCAGCTGTCGCATCGCATGACCTCGTCAGGCGCGACAAATTACGCCAGCGGAGCAACGCGCATGATCGAAAGCGAAATTATCGACGGGATTGCCGTTCTCACGCTGATGCATGGCAAAGCCAACGCGCTTGATATTGAATTCTGCGATGCCTTGCCGACCGCTTTGCCGATCTGCGCAATTCGGATGCCAAGGCTGTGGTGTTGACCGGGCAGGGCAAGATCTTTTCTGCTGGCGTCGACCTGAAGCGATTGAGCGAGGGTGGCGCTGACTATATCCGCCAATTCCTGCCGACCCTGCACCGCCTTTACGAGGTAGTATTCTTTCACCCGAAACCGGTGGTGGCGGCCGTCAACGGCCACGCCATCGCCGGCGGCTGTGTGCTTGCCTGCTGTGCGGACCGGCGTCTCATGGCGCGAGAGGCGGGGCGCATCGGCGTCACCGAAATTCTCGTCGGTGTGCCGTTCCCGGCGTTGGCCTTCGAAATTATGCGGCATGCAACGCCGCCGTATTTTTTCAGCGAAACGATCTTGAGCGGTGAAACCTTTGCGGCCGAAACGGCGAGCCATCGCGGCTGGGTCAACGAGGTCGTGGAGCCGGCTTTGTTGATGGAGCGCGCCATGGCGGCCGCGCGAACACTGGCCGCGCTCTCGCCGGCAGCCTTTGCGCAGACAAAAACGCAAATCCGCCAGCCGGTCGCCGAACGATTACAGGCTACCGGGAAAGCCGCGGACAAGTCGGTAGCCGATATTTGGACCGCGCCGGCCACGCTCGCATTACATCCGCGACTATGTGGCGCGCACCCTGAAGAAGTCCTAGCCGATCACTTCGCTTTCAAGCCTTGTTCGAGATCGGCGATAATGTCTTCCTTGTCCTCCAGACCCACCGACAGCCGCACCACGTCCGGTCCGGCGCCCGCCTGCATCTTTTGTGCGTCGGACAATTGCCGGTGCGTCGTCGAAGCGGGGTGAATGATGAGCGAGCGAGTATCGCCAATATTGGCGAGGTGTGAGAACAACTTGACGTTTGAAACAAGCTTCACGCCGGCGTCATAGCCGCCCTTCAAACCGAAGGTGAATACCGCGCCGCTGCCCTTGGGCACATATTTTTTGGCGAGCGTGTGGTATTTGTCGCCAGGAAGGCCCGGATAGCTCACCCACGCAACTTCGGGACGCTTCGACAGCCATTCGGCAACTGCCAGCGTGTTGTCGCAGTGGCGCTGCATTCGCAGCGGCAACGTCTCGATGCCGGTGAGGATCAGGAAGGCGTTGAACGGTGACAGCGCGGGCCCGAGGTCGCGCAGTCCGAGCACGCGGCAGGCAATAGCAAATGCGAAGTTGCCGAAGGTCTCGTGCAGCACAATGCCCTGATACTCCGGGCGCGGTTCTGAAAGCATCGGATATTTTTTATCGCGCGACCAGTCGAAGGTGCCGCCGTCGACGATCAGGCCGCCGATCGAGTTGCCGTGGCCACCGAGAAATTTTGTGAGCGAATGTACGATGATGTCGGCGCCATAATCGATCGGTTTGCACAAATAGGGCGTTGCAAGAGTGTTATCGACAATCAGCGGCACCCCCGCCTTACGCGCGATCTTTGCGATGGCCTCGATGTCGGTGATGATGCCGCCCGGATTAGCGATCGACTCAATGAAAATGCATTTGGTTTTCGCTGTGATCGCCTTCTCGAACGAGTTGAGGTCATCGGGGTCGGCCCAAACGACATTCCAGCCGAAATTTTTATACGAGTGATTGATTTGATTGATCGAGCCGCCGTATAGCTTTTTCGATGCGACCAATTCGTCGCCCGGCGTCATGAGCGCGTGCATCACGACCACTTGCGCGGCATGGCCGGAGGCGACCGCCAGGCCCGCGGTGCCGCCCTCGAGTGCCGCCACCCGCTCTTCCAATACAGCGCAGGTCGGGTTGCCGATGCGGGTATAAATATTGCCGAAGGCTTGCAAGCCGAATAGCGCGGCAGCGTGATCGACGTCGTCGAACACGAAAGATGTCGTCTGATAGATCGGCGTGGCGCGCGCGCCGGTGGTGGGGTCGGGCTTGGCGCCGGCGTGTATTGACAGCGTTGCAAAGCCTGGAATGCGGTCGGCGTCAGCCATGGTTCCCCCGATTAATCGTTGTAGGCGGGCGGTGGTTCCCGCCCGGAATGCGGCGGCGATTAGTGAGGCCGGACAGCCGCGGCGTCAAGGCAATATCGGCAGCAGCGGCAAACTCAGCCGTTATCGTCGCTTTCAGATGCCGGGCCGAGGCGCATTCGCTGCACGCCCGATCCCAATTTTTGTGCGCGCCTTGAAGAAAGCGTCCGTGAGTTCACACCCATCCATGAAATTTCCGAAGAGAGACGGCCATATTCGATCTTTGGACAGCGGTTCATAACAACTTTCAGGCCGGCGTCCTCTGCGAGTTTGGCTGCCTCGTCATTGCGGACCGTGAGCTGCATCCAGATCACCTGCGGCGTCGGCTTGAGCGTCAAGGCCTCCCTTACGATCGGCAGCACGTGCTCGGATTCACGAAAAATATCGATCATGTCTACGGGTTCAGGAATATCGGACAGCTTTGCATAAACTTTTTGCCCGAGGATGTTCTTTCCGGCCTCCCTGGGGTTGATGGGGATCATGCGATAGCCGCGCTCCAGCAAATATTTGAATGCGAAATAGCTTGGCCGGTTATCCTTCGAGGACGCACCGACCATGGCGATTGTCCTCACCGTATTGAGGATGTCGCGGATATAGGCGTCCTTGTAGGCGTTGTGGTTCATAAGCGCGACCATAGAAGCAGCGGCGGCGGAGCGGAAGGACACAGATCCGGGGCGGCGATTTGCGGTTACGAACGGGAATCGCATACTCGTATCTGGGCTCATCAACGCCATCTGGCGGCATTCCGGCGCGGTCTTCCATGGTCGACCCGAACACCCTGCAGTTCCTGACCCAGCTCACGCATTTGACGTACGACCTGTCGTTACAGTGGCGACGGATGGATGTCGAACGCCACCGCGCGCTGGAGCTCGCAACTCCACGCTACGCCGACCCCAAGCGGCTGTTGCGCCACGGCTTCAAGGTCTATTCGCAGTCGGACGAGGACGGCATCATCCAGGAAATCTTCAATCGCATTGGCCCAAGCACGCGTACTTTTATCGAATTCGGGGTCGAGACCGGTGTCGAATGCAACACGGTCAAGCTACTGATCGATGGGTGGAGCGGGCTTTGGATCGAAGCATCGGCGACTTATGCCGCCGAAATTCAAAACCACTTCGAGCCGTTCATCGCCAATGGCAAGCTCAGGCTCAGCCAAAATATGGTCACCGCCGAGAACATCAATGTGCTGTTCGAGCAGGCCGGCGTGACCGGAGAGATCGATCTTCTCAGCATCGATATCGACTACAACGACTACTGGATCTGGAAAGCGATCACGGCGGTCAGCCCGCGCGTCGTGGCAATCGAGTATAATGCCACGCTGCGGCCACCGATGTCGCTCGTCGTTCCCTATGACCCGGCGCGCATGTGGGACGGCACCAATTACTTTGGTGCGAGCCTTGAGGCACTGGTACGGCTCGGGCGCGACAAGGGGTATCGCGTGGTTGGGTGCAACTACGCAGGAGCCAACGCCTTCTTCGTGCGTGATGATGTGGCCGGCGATCGCTTCCTCGATCCGGCCACTTCGGAGGAACATTACGAGCCGCCGCGATATTTCTACGCCATGCAGTCGGCCGGGCATCGTCCACGCCCGGGACCTTACTTGAGCGTCTAGCGGTCGCCGCCAGTCGCTATGTCGGTATCGGCGCGCGCAGAGAGTGCATGGCGCAGGCGGGCGTTCTCAGCCTGCAAATCGTCAATTTTTGCCCGTACCGTTTCAAAAGTCCGCTCGACCTCCGCCTCTGTGAAGCGCGTGACGATATGGGACGAGCAGTTCACGTCCCATGCCTCGATCGTGAAAAGAATGGCGCGCTCAGGCCGGGCTTTGTAACCCTCGTCGAACAAACGTTCGACGAGAGCAGGATCGTTTTCAATCACCCGAGCGCGCCCCCAAAGTTTGATGCGCTGACGTCGCGCTGGGTCGAGCAAAAACAGAAAGGCGCGATCGTTTTCGGAGAGATTGGCGAGTGTGATGTATTGCCTGTTGCCGCGGTAATCTGCAAAGCCGAGCGTCTGGTCGTCGATAATTTTAATAAATCCCTTTGGTCCGCCTCGGTGCTGGACATAGGGAGAGCCGTCCGCCGTCGCGGTGGCGAGGAAAGCGGTATCCTGTTCGGCAATAAACTTTGCGAGCTCCGGCGTGACCCGATCGGGAAAGCCCTCGGCCAAGCGCCGTTCGTACGCCTTCGCCGAACCACGCTCGGCCTGCGCCTGCTGTGCAGCCGCCGTAAAAACCCGGCTGGAATTGTTCATGTGTCCACCGCCACTCCGCCCGCCACATTTGCGGAACAAAGATAGCCTCTCGCTGTTCCTCACGGTAGGCCGCGCGTGTTTGAATTGGGCAAGATTGCGGTAACAAGCGACATAAGATGGTCACGCTGGTTTGCTGCGATCCGAACGCTGAGGGGCGGCCGCCTACGTTGTGCACAAACAGGAGGCGTTCGATGTGTGACTACAGTCTTCACGACGTTACATCCCGACCCGCCAAGGTCGGCGACAAGCTGATAACGACACAATTTCCCAATGCGATCACGCGCGGCTTTTCGGATCCAAATCAGCCGCGCGTGGCCGTCTGTCTGCTGCCCGGGACGGAACTCGCGTTCGAAAAAGAAGTCGAATGCGATGCTTCCTTCCGCTTCTTGCCCACCCGTAAATCGACGCACAAGGTTGCCCGCTTTCGGCAGGTGAACCTCAACCGGCCGGCGGCGCACCACGATGCGCTGGAATTCCCTGATGGTAAAATCGTGCTGGTAACGGATCTCTGCGAGGGCCAACGCGCGACCGTGCTGCAATTGCCAAGCACCGGCCGGCCGGCCGCTGAGGAAGGCGAACGCGAAACGGAACAGAATGCATCGCTAATCGCGCTGACGTTGCGCAAAAACGGGGTTCAAAGAGCCACCGGCTTGCCGGTGGCTCTTTGATATTTACCCGAGCCGTCATCGCTAATTTTTCTGCGCGTCGACTACTCTTTTGCAGGATTCACTGAGCTGATCACGCTGCTTACTTAGGCAGGCGAGAACGCGGCCGCCGCCGGGCATCGTTCCTCTGCAGAATTTGTTGTAGTCGCCCTTGCAGGCAGCTCGTTGTGCCGCAGTGAAGTCCTGGGCGATGGCGGCCGTGAGCGAAGCAAACCGTAATGCGGTTGCTATTGAGACTGTGCGCATCGTTCTCGCCCGGGCGAAAAGGCAGGATGCCGGTTCTGACGTGCTGGCAGCATCATCAGCGGTCCTCCCATTTCGGTTCGCGTTTGTCGATGAAGGCATTCAATCCCTCCTCGGCATCGTATGTCATTAGATTCTCGATCATAACATCGGAGACATACCGGTAGGCATCGGCCAAACCCATTTCCGCTTGCCGGTAAAACCCCGCTTTGCCGATCCGCACTATGTGGCTTGATTTGCCGGCGATCTTGCGCGCGAAAGCCAATGCTTCCCCGCGTTCCTTTCCAGGCTTGACCACCCGATTGATGAGTCCGATGCGATAGGCACCTTCAGCTGTCCATGGCGTCGCCGGTGAGCAGCATCTCCATGGCATGCTTGCGCGCAACATTGCGCGACGAGCGCGACCATCGGGGTCGAACAGAACAAGCCAATGTCAACACCGGGCGTTGCAAATTTCGCATCGGTGGATGCGACTGCAAGATCACAGCTTGCCACGAGCTGACAACCGGCGGCAGTCGCTACGCCTTGCACGGCTGCGATCACCGGCTGCGGCAGATTGACGATTTGCTGCATCATCGCGCTGCATGTCGTCATGACGTGCCGGAAATAGCCTCGGCCGCCATCGGCGTCGCTCCGCCGGCCGGTGAGCTCCTTAAGATCATGACCGGCGCAAAAGGCAGAACCATTGGCGGCAAGCACCACGGCACGCACGGTCTTGTCGGCCGCGATTTCGGTCAGGGCGTCAGACAACGCGATCAGCACGGCCTCCGACAGGCTGTTGCGGGCCTCAGGGCGGTTGAGCACGAGTATGGCGACGTCCTGATCGTGTTCGCGCAACAGCACGGGCGCGTCAGGAGCGACGGTGGCAGTGGGAGCATTCATCAGAAGTGTTCCCTGGCTCAATTCCGCCAAACCTTAATCCGAATTCCTACCGCTCGGCCATGTTGATGCTTACCCATCATCAGTGGCGGCGGCAAAGTGAACTGCGCGAGCTTTACCGGATTGACCCGGCGCCGTCTAAGACCGAGGCGCGCCGGATCGGCCGGCGAGGGGGGCGCGTATGCCGGCTCCGGCAATGAATGCAGATGAGATCGGGAAGCTGCTGCACGAGGTGTTTCCTCAGGCATTCTATCCGGGCTGTGGATTGACGATCGAACGCGTCGAATATGCGAACATTCGCGTAAGACGGCATTTTCAAGAAGATTACATTCGGCCTGGCGGGACCATTTCCGGGCCGACCATGATGGAGCTTGCCGATTTTGCGATGTACGTGGCCGTTTTCTCGGCCGTCGGCCCGCAGCCGCTGGCGGTCACCACAAACCTCAACATCAATTTCCTGCGCAAACCCGGACAAAGGCGGATCTGATTGCAGAGGCCCGATTGCTGAAGATCGGAAAGCGGCTGGCGGTCGGGGAGGTCGCGATCTATTCGGACGGCCTGCCCGATCCGGTAGCCCATGTAACGTCCACCTATTCGATCCCGCAGGCTGGATAATTAGCCAGTGGTACTAAAATACCATTCTTATAAGATATTGATTATCATTATAATAAATAATCGTATAGTGTCGTTGACCGGGCGTGAGCGGCTCAGCTAGAAACGTGCCTTCAGCGCGGTTGGGGCGCGCTCAAGTTCTCAAGGAATAATCATGAAGACTTATTCGGCCAAAGCCGCCGACATCGAGAAGAAATGGGTGACCATCGACGCCACCGGGCTTGTCGTCGGTCGCCTTGCCTCGATCGTGGCACTTGCGGCTGCGCGGCAAGCACAAGGTCACGTACACACCGCATGTCGACGACGGCGACAACGTCATTGTCATCAATGCCGCCAAGGCCGTGCTGACGGGGCGCAAGCGCGAAAAGAAAGTTTACTACCATCACACCGGCTTCATCGGCGGTATCAAAGAGCGCACGGCCAAGTCGATCCTGGAAGGCCGCTTCCCCGAGCGCATCGTCGAAAAGGCGGTCGAGCGCATGTTGCCGCGCGGGCCACTTGGTCGCGTTCAGCTTGGAAACCTGCGCGTCTATCCAGGTCCCGAACATCCGCATGAGGCGCAGAAGCCTGAAAAGCTCGATGTCGCGGCGATGAACCGCAAGAACGTGAGGAGTGCCTAACCGTGGCCGAGACCGTGCAATCTCTGGAAGGTTTGGCGACTCTCAAGCCGGCCGCTCCCGAAGCGCCGAAATACGAAAAGAAGGTCGATGCGCAAGGCCGCGCTTACGCGACCGGCAAGCGCAAGAACGCAGTCGCGCGCGTCTGGATCAAAGCCTGGCTCCGGCAAGATCCTCGTCAACACAAAGGCCGTGGAAGTGTTTTTCGCGCGTCCAGTGTTGCGTATGCTGATCCAGCAGCCGCTGATCGCCGCCAATCGCGGCGGACAATACGATGTGACCTGCACTGTCTCGGGCGGCGGTTTGTCTGGCCAGGCCGGCGCGGTGCGTCACGGACTGGCCAAGGCACTGACCTACTTCGAGCCCGATCTGCGTGGCGCGCTCAAGCGCGGCGGCTTTCTCACCCGCGATTCGCGTGTGGTCGAGCGCAAGAAATACGGCCGAGCAAAAGCGCGCCGTTCCTTCCAGTTCTCGAAGCGCTAACCGATCTGATACTTTACAAAAGGCGCGCCGATGGCGCGCCTTTTTGTTTGCCATTTTCCGATCGTTCAAATTTTATCGAGTTTATTTACCTTGCGGCTACGCGAATTTGGCCGCGGCGTACCATCGAGCGTCAACATCAACTCCACTAATTGATTACAATTCGCAGGAAGTCTTTCGTCGAAGCCCGCCTAATTGCGCAACGGATTCCCCACGGCACAGCGTTATTTTACCGCCGCGGTTCGGCACCAGTGTCGCCGTGTCGGACGCTAGGTGGGAGCGCCTATGTTGCTAGCGGTTACCTGCAATCGTCGACACTGGATTTGCCGACGCTGTCGTTGGTGGCCGTATGCATTGCCGGCCTGCTCGGTCTATTTCTGATCATTGATTGGTTGCAGCAGCGCAACGTTCGCGCTCTAGCATGGTGGGGCTCGGCGTATCTGATCGGTGCTTCCGCGATGGCGCTGGGGACGTTGCCGACGCCGATAATCAAATTACCGGCGGTAGTGCCCGGCGCTTTGACTTTCCTCGCCTGCGGCATGATCTGGAACGGCGTGCGGCTGTTTCAGGGCCGGCGCGTATTGCCCCTTGCGACCTTCATCGGCGCCGCCGTCTGGTTGGGGATTGGCCAGATTCCAGGCGTGCTGGAAGATGGTAACGGCCCGATCGTCGGCGCCTTGATCGTTCCAGTCTATACATTCTTCATCGCCATCGAGCTTTGGCGAGAAAGGCGCAGAACGCGCTATTCGCGCGCCGCAGCCATCGTGGTGCCATGTCTGCATGCCGGAATCTTTCTGGTGCCGCTCGCCATGCACACGCTTTTGCCTGCGGGACATAATGCCGCTTGGCTGACGGTGTTTACTCTAGAAACGATACTCTACGCGGTCGGCACCGCATTCATTGTAATGTTGATGGTCAAGGATCATCACGTCCATGTTTACCGCACAGCCGCTTGCACCGATCATCTGACAGGTCTGCTTAACCGCCGCGCCTTTATGGAAAACGCGCTTGCGCTGTGCGCAAAGCAGGCGAAACGCGGCGAGCCAGTCGCGATGCTGATGTTCGACCTTGATCATTTCAAGTCGATCAATGACCGCTTCGGCCATTCCGTCGGTGACCATGTACTGCGTCTCTTCGGTCAGGTCGTGCGCGCGAGCACGCGTCTCGACGACATCATTGGCAGGTTCGGCGGTGAGGAATTTATAGCGATTGTCCCGGGCGGGTTGGAGAGCGCCAGCAAAATCGCCGAACGTGTCCGCTCGGGCTTCGAGATTGCGGGCGTCACCGTGGCCACCCACCGCGTTGGCGCGACAGTCAGCATCGGCGCCGCGACCTCCTATGACGCGGTCACGACAATCGACGGACTGATTGCGCAGGCGGACGCCGCTCTCTATCGCGCGAAGCACGACGGCCGGAATCGGGTCCACATCGCCGAAGAGGAAATGGCGGGTGAGCGAGCCCGTCTGATTGCCGCCGCACGCCGCGCCCGACCCGTCCAGGCGCCCGCTTTCGCGCGGCTCTCGCGCCGCAAAACGGCCGGCTAACGGTCTCAACGTCTCATTTACTGTATTCGCGGTATCATGCGCCTATGTGGCGTTCACAAAGCCATCCCGATGCGCTTTCGCTTGAGACCTATGCCGAGCGGGCAGGCGCCGCCTTGGCGTGTGCGTATTCGAACTCAGCTGAATTCGACGCCGCCCTGATCGCTGCCCGTCGTGCCGCGGGTGTTTATGGCCCCAGGCGCCACCGCAGGCAGATGCTGGCGACGGCTGCCGGTATCGCGGCCGGACTTGTGGTTGTTGCGCTCCTGCTCGTCTGAAGCAGTTCCCTGCATTGGACAAGAAAAAGGGCGCCCTTTGCGGGGCGCCCGAAAGTTGCATCGCAAAGTTACCTAACTTGCGCGATGTTGGGAGGAATACTTACGCCGAGTAGTACATGTCGAACTCGACCGGATGCGGGGTGTGCTCGAACCGGATCACTTCCTGCATCTTGAGATCGATATAGGAATCGATGAAGTCGTCGTCGAACACACCGCCTGCTTTCAGGAATTCACGATCCTTGTCCAGCTCGCCGAGCGCCTGACGGAGAGAGCCACAGACCGTCGGAATCTTTTTCAATTCCGCCGGCGGCAGATCGTAGAGGTCCTTGTCAACCGCGGCGCCTGGATCGAGCTTGTTCTTGATACCGTCGAGGCCGGCCATCAACATTGCCGCGAAAGCGAGATACGGATTGGCAAGCGGATCAGGGAAGCGGACCTCGACGCGCTTGGCCTTTGGGTTGGTCGTGTAAGGTATGCGGCATGACGCTGAGCGATTGCGCGCCGAATAGGCGAGCAACACCGGCGCCTCGAAGCCTGGCACCAGTCGCTTGTAGGAATTAGTGGTCGGATTGGTGAAGGCGTTGATCGCCTTGGCGTGCTTGATGATGCCGGCGATATAAGACAGGCAGGTTTCCGACAGGTCGGAATATTTGTTGCCCGCGAATACCGGCTTGCCGGCTTTCCAGATCGACTGATGGCAATGCATGCCCGAGCCGTTGTCGCCGTAGACCGGCTTCGGCATGAAGGTCGCGGTCTTGCCGTAGATCTGCGCCACCTGCTGGATGCAGTATTTGTAGATCATCATCTGGTCGGCCATCTGCACGAGCGGCGAAAACTTCATGCCGAGTTCGTGCTGTGCGGACGCGACTTCGTGATGGTGCTTCTCGACCTTGACGCCCATCTTGGCCATTGCCGCCAACATTTCGCTGCGCATGTCCTGCGCAGAGTCCTGCGGTGGCACCGGGAAGTAGCCCTTCTTGGTGCCGATGCGATGGCCGAGATTGCCGCCTTCGTATTCGGTGGCGGAGTTGGACGGCAATTCGATCGAGTCGAGCTTGAAGCCGGTGTTGTAAGGCTCGGCGGCGTATTTGACATCGTCGAACACGAAGAACTCGGCCTCGGGCCCGAAGAAGATCGTGTCGCCGACGCCCGGCGATCTTCACCATGCCTTCGGCCTTCTTGGCGATGCCGCGTGGATCGCGGTTATAGGGCTCGCCGGTGGTCGGCTCGAGTACGTCGCAAACCAGCGACATCGTCGTCTCGGCGAAGAACGGATCGATGCAGGCGGTTGCCGGGTCGGGCATCAGGTTCATGTCGGACTCGTTGATCGCCTTCCAGCCGGCGATCGAGGAGCCGTCGAACATCTGACCTTCGGCGAAAGTATCTTCTTCGATCATGGTGACATCGAAGGTGACGTGCTGCCACTTGCCGCGTGGGTCGGTAAATCGGAAATCGACGTATTTCACGTCGTTGTCCTTGATCATCTTCATGACTTCTTTGGCTGTCGTCATGGACTGCATTCCCCCTTGTTTTCATGAAATTGCCGCGAGGACATTTGCCTGCGGCTTAGATTGCATCAATTCCGGATTCCCCGGTCCTGATCCGGATGGCTTCTTCGATGTTGGAAACGAATATCTTGCCGTCGCCAATCCGGCCAGTCTGAGCAGCGCGCCGGATTGCATCGATCGCCTTTTCCACCATGTCGTCGCCGAGCACGATTTCGATTTTCACTTTCGGGAGAAAATCGACCACGTATTCGGCGCCGCGGTATAGCTCGGTATGTCCCTTCTGTCGTCCAAAGCCCTTCGCCTCGGTGACGGTTATCCCCTGTAGGCCGACCTCCTGCAGCGCTTCCTTCACCTCGTCGAGTTTGAAGGGCTTGATGATGGCTTCGATTTTTTTCATTGCCTTTCCTTCCCCCCAGCTCGCCGCAAACTACCCGGCGAACCGCGCTACCGGTTTGCAGGTCCCGTGCCAAGCTGAAGCCCCACAGGAAAATCCACTGTCTCACAATGGCTTAGCCTGCGAAGCAGGGGCCGACCCGCAAGCCGCTTCGTGATCGACGCCTAGAAGTTAAGCAAAGTGGTTAGATTTTAGCCAGCCGCCAAAGACTTGTTGCGGCGCAACCAATTAGTTCGAATTGTTCCGTATTGGATGGCTCGGTAGGCTCGCCCCGCGATGATCGAATTGCTCACCACCGCCGAGATGGCGGAAGCCGACCGGCTGGCGATCGCTGGCGGCGATGTCCGGCATCGAGCTTATGGAGAATGCCGGGCGCGCGGTGGCCGATGCCGCCGCCGGAATGCAACGGCCGGCGCGTCGTGGTCGTGGCCGGCCCCGGCAACAACGGCGGCGACGGTTTTGTCGCTGCCCGCCATCTGGCCGAGCGCGGCTACGCCGTGCGCGTCTGTTTTGTCGGCGAGCCGAAGAGGCTGAAGGGCGATGCCGCGCTCGCCGCCGAACGCTGGAGCGGGGCGGTGGAAAGGCGCATCGCCGGCCGCGCTAGCCGACTGCGACATCATCGTCGACGCGCTGTTTGGCGCCGGCCTCGACCGCGACGTCGAAGGATTGCCGCGCGCCATGATCGACGCAATGAACGCCGGTGGCGCGCCGATCGTTGCGGTCGATTTGCCGAGCGGAGTGAACGGCACGAGCGGCGCAGTCATGGGGGTCGCGGTCAACGCCACCCAGACCGTGACCTTCTTTCGGCGCAAGACCGGCCACCTGCTGCTGCCGGGCCGCCTGCACTGCGGCGCTGTCCAGGTCGCCGACATCGGCATTCCGGAGAGCGTGCTGGACGAAGATCAAGCCGCAAACTTTCGCCAACGGTCCGGCACTCTGGGGTGGCTCGTTTCCGCAGCCGACCTCGCAGGGCCACAAATACTCGCGCGGCCATGCGGTGGTCGTTTCCGGCGGCCTGTCGACCACCGGCGCGGCGCGGTTGGCCGCGCGCGGGGCGTTGCGTGCAGGCGCAGGGCTGGTGACCATCGCCAGCCCGCGCGAGGCCTTGGCGATCAATGCGGCCGAGAGCCTGGCCGTCATGGTGCGGCCGGTCGACGGGCCGGCGAGCTCGGCGGATTTCTCACCGACAAACGGCGGAATGCGGTCGTGCTGGGGCCGGGCGGTGGCGTTGGGGCGCCGATGCGGGAGCAGGTGCTGGTGGCCCTCGCAAGCGAGGCCGCCGTGGTCCTCGATGCCGACGCCCTGACGAGTTTCGCGGACGATCCAGTAGCCTGGTCTCGGCCATCGCCAAGCGAGGCCGGACCGGGGCGTCGTCCTGACGCCGCATGAAGGAGAATTCGAACGTATCTTCAATAATTTACAGAATAATTCTAATTCTAATTCGAAACTTGAGAAAACGCGGCTAGCGGCCGGATTATTGCGGTGCTGTTGTTGTCTACAAAGGGGCCGATACCGTGGTGGCGGCTCCTGGCCGGCGCGCGGCGATTGCCGACAACGCGCCGCCCAGCCTTGCCACCGCCGGGTCGGGCGACGTGCTCGCCGGCATGATTGCCGGCCTGTTGGCGCAGGGCATGCCGGCCTTTGAGGCGGCCAGCGCTGCCGTCTGGCTGCATGGCGAGGCGGCGGCCGAATTCGGTGCCTGGGCTGATTGCGGAGGATCTGCCCGATATGTTGCCCCAGGTCTACCGGCGCCTGTTTGCGGATCTTGCCGCCCCGCGGGGCCAAACAGGCCCGCAATTGAGAATGACCCAAGCCTCTTTATTTCGAGGATATGCCTGCGATATGGAACGATCTGGGCCGCCCGGGGGTGCGGTTATGTCTTGCCTTGGCGGGTATCGGCGCGTTAAGCCGTGCCGGATTGCGGCGTCAATATCGTCCGTAATTTGCCCTCTGCGGGCGTGGCGGAATTGGTAGACGCGCTGGATTTAGGTTCCAGTGGCGAAAGTCGTGGGGGTTCGAGTCCCTCCGCCCGCACCACATGAGGCAACGAGATCATTAAAGAGATTTGCGGGCCCGCCCGTATTCCAACATAACCGGTGCTTCCGGCTCAATGGTGAACCGGCGCGAGGTGAGTGCAAGCAGAGAAAAAAGTGTGTCCGATGCAAGTTACCGAAACGCTGTCCGAAGGTCTCAAGCGCGAATATCAAGGTGGTCGTTCCCGCCGCCGAACTCGATGCCAAGGTCAATGCGCGTCTGGATGAGTTGAAAGACCGCGTCCGCATCAACGGATTCCGGCCGGGCAAGGTGCCGGTCGCGCACCTCAAGCGCATGTACGGCCGCTCGGCCATGGCCGAGGTGATCGAGGCGACGGTGCGCGACGCCAACAACCAGATCGTCAGCGAGCGCGGCTTCAAGCTTGCCGCCGATCCGAAGGTCACGCTGCCGACCGATGAAGGCGCGATAGAGCAACTGATCGCCGGCAAGACCGATCTCAACTACACCATGGCGCTTGAGATCGTGCCGCCGATCACGCTCGCCGATTTTAAAAGCATCAAGCTGACCAAGCTTACCGCGGATGTCACCGATGCCGAAGTCGACGAGGGCATTACTCGCATCGCCGATCAGAACAAGCCTTACACGGCGCGCACAGAGGGCGAAAAGGCCGCCAAGGATGACCGCGTAACGATTTCCTTTGCCGGCACCATCGACGGCCAGCCATTCGAAGGCGGCTCCGGCGACGATGCTGTCGTCCTGATCGGATCGAATACATTCATTCCGGGCTTCGAGGATCAGCTTATCGGCATCGCCCGGGGCGAAACCCGCACGCTGAAAGTGACGTTTCCTGCGCACTACATGAAGCAAGACCTCGCCGGCAAGGACGCCGAATTCGTCGTCACCGCCAAGTCGATCGAAGCGCCCGGCACCGTGACCGCTGACGATGATTTCGCCAAATCGCTCGGACTGGAATCGCTCGCCAAGCTGCGCGACGCGGTCAAGGACCAGCATCGCGCGCGAGCACGCGGCAATGTCGCGCCAGAAGCTCAAGCGCGCGCTGCTCGACGAGCTCGACAAGCTGCACAAATTCGAGCCGCCGCCGACGCTGGTCGAAGAAGAATTCGACCGCGTGTGGAAGTCGGTGCTTTCCGAGCTGGAAACCGAGAGGAAGACCTTCGCCGACGAGGACACCACCGAGGAAAAGGCCAAGGCCGAATACCGCGCCATCGCCGAGCGCCGCGTGCGGCTGGGCCTGGTGCTCGCCGAGATCGGCGAGAAGAACAACATCACCGTGACCGACGAGGAATTGAGCCGCGCGGTGATGGAGCGAGCCCGCCAGTTCGCCGGCCAGGAGCAGCGGGTGTGGGACTATTACCGCCAAAACCCGCAGGCGGTCGCCGCCTTGCGCGCGCCGATATTCGAGGAAAAGGTGGTCGATTTCCTGCTCGAACTCGCCGGCGTGACCGAAAACAAGGTCTCGCGCGAGGAGCTCTACAAGGAAGACGAATTCGGTCGCCTGATGCGCGGGCGTCTTGCGCTAGCGCTTCGCGGGAAAATAGATCACCGGACGCGCCGGCAGGCTAATCTAGCCGGCGTGATTCGCGTCAAGGAGACGAAATGAGAGATCCTGTCGATACCTATATGAATTATCTGGTGCCCATGGTGGTCGAGCAGACCAACCGTGGCGAGCGGGCCTACGACATCTACTCGCGGCTGCTGAAGGAGCGGATCATCTTCATCACCGGCCCGATCGAGGACGGGGTGGCGACGCTGGTGGTGGCGCAGTTGCTGTTCCTGGAAGCGGAAAATCCGAAGAAAGAAGTCTCGATGTACATCAACTCGCCCGGCGGGGTGGTGACCTCGGGCATGGCGATTTACGACACGATGCAATTCGTGCGCCCGCCGGTCTCCACGCTCTGCGTCGGGCAGGCGGCCTCGATGGGCTCGCTGTTGCTTGCCGCCGGCGCCAAGGACATGCGCTTTGCGCTGCCGAACGCCCGCATCATGGTGCACCAGCCGTCCGGCGGGTTCCAGGGCCAGGCCACCGACATCATGCTGCACGCGCAGGAAATTCTGAACCTGAAAAAGCGGCTCAACGAGATCTACGTCAAGCACACCGGCCAGTCGCTGAAGAAGATCGAAGACGCGCTCGAGCGTGACTATTTTCTCACCGCCGAAGCGGCCAAGGAGTTCGGTCTGGTCGACAAGGTGATCGACAAGCGTCCCGAGGAAATGCCTCCCAAACCCGCCTGATCACCTCGGCAGGCGGTTCCAACCGGTTTGCACCGACGTTAGAACGGTCGCTTCGCGGCTGTGAGTGCGGCGTTATCGTTAATAGAATCTTGATTATCACGTCGTTAGCATGCTTCGCTTATGGTGTAGGGGAGTGACGGGAGTGCGGGCCTCCCAGACCATGGGCCGCCGTGCTGGAATTCCGGCGCGAAACTTGCTTCGTTGCGTGACGGCGGTTAATCGCAGTCGTCGCCGACCACGGAGAGTACGGAAGCGTGTGACGGAGAATGGAATGAGCAAAGTCGGCGGCAGCGATTCCAAGAACACCCTCTACTGCTCGTTCTGCGGCAAGAGCCAGCACGAAGTGCGCAAGCTCATTGCCGGCCCGACCGTGTTCATCTGCGACGAATGCGTCGAACTGTGCATGGACATCATCCGCGAGGAGAACAAATCCTCGCTGGTGAAGTCGCGCGACGGCATTCCGACGCCGAAGGAAATCCGCAAGGTTCTCGACGACTACGTGATCGGCCAGGATCACGCCAAGAAGGTGCTCTCGGTCGCCGTCCACAATCACTACAAGCGGCTCAACCACCAGGCCAAGCACAACGACGTCGAACTGGCGAAGTCGAACATCCTGCTGATCGGGCCGACCGGCTCGGGCAAGACGCTGCTGGCGCAGACGCTGGCGCGCATCCTCGACGTGCCGTTCACGATGGCGGACGCGACGACGCTGACCGAAGCCGGCTACGTCGGCGAGGACGTCGAGAACATCATCCTCAAGCTGCTGCAGTCGGCCGACTACAATGTCGAGCGCGCGCAGCGCGGCATCGTCTACATCGACGAAATCGACAAGATTTCGCGCAAGTCCGACAATCCGTCGATCACGCGCGACGTGTCGGGCGAGGGCGTGCAGCAGGCGCTGCTGAAGATCATGGAAGGCACCATCGCCTCGGTGCCTCCGCAGGGCGGCCGCAAGCATCCGCAGCAGGAATTCCTGCAGGTCGATACGACCAATATCCTGTTCGTCTGCGGCGGCGCTTTCGCCGGGCTCGAAAAGATCATCTCGGCGCGCGGCCGGTCGACCTCGATCGGCTTCTGCGCCAAAGTGGTGGCGCCGGAAGATCGCAAGCAGGGCGAAATCTTCCGCGAGGTCGAGCCGGAGGATCTGCTCAAATACGGCCTGATCCCGGAATTCGTCGGCCGCCTGCCGGTGGTCGCGACGCTTGAGGATCTCGATGAGGCCTCGCTCAAGAAGATCCTGGTCGAGCCGAAGAACGCCCTGGTCAAGCAGTACCAGCGGCTGTTCGAGATGGAGTCGATCGATCTCACGCTGGCCGAAGAGGCGCTCGGCGCCATCGCCCGCAAGGCGATCGACCGCAAGACCGGCGCGCGCGGCCTGCGCTCCATCATGGAGGGCATCCTGCTCGACACCATGTTCGACCTGCCCAGCCTGGAAGGGGTCGAAGAGGTGGTGATCTCCAAGGAGGTCGTCGAGGGAACCGCCCGCCCGCTCTACATCTACGCCGACCGCAGCGACCGGACGGCCGAGTCCGGCAGCGCCAGCGCCTGATCTCGCGTGCGGCCGGAACTAAAAAATTCCGGAAAAGCGCTGCCGATTTGCACGAATTGCGGGGTTGTTACCAGCAAGGGACTCGCTTTAACTGAAAAGCGGGCCTTACTTGCGGACCCTTTTGCCGCCATCCTACGTATAGCGTACGAAGCAAACTGGCGTACGAAAGATCGTAGTCTGACTACCGACTGGGTGAGGGTTTCGTACCCTCCCTCCAAGCGCGCCGGACACCCAGTCCCGCGCCTCCTTGCCCATCCTACCGGCACTGTCGTGTGCGATGCCGCATCAGCGGGTCAAACGACAGGGGCACAACAAAAAGGACAAGGCCATGACCAACAAGCCACGACCCCAGCTGCAACCCGGCGAAACCCGGGCCTATCCGGTTTTGCCGCTGCGCGACATCGTGGTGTTCCCGCACATGATCGTCCCGCTCTTTGTCGGCCGTGAAAAGTCGATCAAGGCGCTGGAAGAAGTGATGCGCTCCGACACCTTCATCCTGCTGGCGACGCAGAAGAACGCCTCCGACGACGATCCGGCGACCGACGCGATTTTCGAGGTCGGCACGCTGGCGAGCGTGCTGCAGCTGCTCAAGCTGCCCGACGGCACCGTCAAGGTGCTGGTCGAGGGCGCCGACGCGCGCGAAGGTGCTCAAATATACCGACCGCAACGACTACTACGAAGCCGACGCCAGCGTGCTCGCCGACGACATGGGCGACCGCGTGGAAGCGGAAGCCATGGCGCGTTCGGTGGTCACCGAATTCGAAAATTATGTGAAGCTCAACAAGAAGGTGTCGCCCGAAGTCGTCGGCGTGATCCAGCAGATCGAGGATTACGCCAAGCTCGCCGACACCGTGGCTTCGCATCTCGCCGTCAAGATTCCCGACAAGCAGGACATCCTGGAGACGCCGTCCGTCACCCAGCGCCTGGAGAAGGTGCTCGGCCTGATGGAGAGCGAGATCTCCGTCCTGCAGGTGGAAAAGCGCATCCGCACCCGCGTCAAGCGGCAGATGGAGAAGACCCAGCGCGAGTACTACCTCAACGAACAGATGAAGGCGATCCAGAAGGAGCTCGGCGACGAGGAAGGCCGCGACGAGCTGCAGGAGCTGGAAGACAAGATCAAGAAGACCAAGCTCTCCAAGGAAGCCCGCGAGAAGGCCACGCACGAGCTCAAGAAGCTGCGCCAGATGTCGCCGATGTCGGCGGAAGCCACCGTCGTGCGCAACTATCTCGACTGGCTGCTCTCGATCCCGTGGAACAAGAAGAGCAAGGTCAAGAAGGATCTCATCGCTGGCCGAGCAGATTCTCGACGCCGATCACTATGGCCTGGAGAAGGTCAAGGAACGCATCGTCGAGTATCTCGCCGTGCAGCAGCGCGCCAACAAGCTGACCGGGCCGATCCTCTGCCTGGTCGGTCCTCCCGGCGTCGGCAAGACCTCGCTCGGCAAGTCGATCGCGAAGGCGACCGGCCGCGAATTCGTGCGCGTGTCGCTTGGCGGCGTGCGTGACGAGGCCGAGATCCGCGGTCACCGGCGCACTTATATCGGCTCGATGCCCGGCAAGATCATCCAGTCGATGCGCAAGGCCAAGACCTCGAACCCGCTGTTCCTGCTCGACGAGGTGGACAAGATGGGCGCCGATTTCCGCGGCGATCCGTCATCGGCTTTGCTCGAGGTGCTCGACCCCGAGCAGAACCACACCTTCAACGACCACTACCTCGAGGTCGACTACGATCTGTCCAACGTGATGTTCATCACCACGGCGAATACGCTCAATATTCCGCCGCCGCTGATGGACCGCATGGAGATCATCCGCATCGCCGGCTACACCGAGGACGAAAAGGTCGAGATCGCGCGCAAGCACCTGATCCCGCACGCGATCGTCAAGCACGGCCTCGACGCCAAGGAATGGTCGATCGACGACGAGGCGCTGCTGCTCATGATCCGCCGTTACACGCGGGAAGCGGGCGTGCGCAACCTCGAGCGCGAGCTCTCGACCCTGATCCGCAAGGCGGTGAAGGAGCTGATGACCTCGAAGAAGAAGTCGATCGCGGTCACCGCGGCGACCGTCGGCGACTATCTCGGCGTGCCGAAATACCGCTACGGCGAGATCGAGGCCGAGGATCTGATCGGCATGGTCACCGGACTGGCCTGGACCGATGTGGGCGGCGAATTGCTCACCATCGAAGGCGCGATGATGCCCGGCAAGGGCAGGATGACCGTCACCGGCAACCTGCGTGACGTGATGAAGGAGTTGATCTCGGCGGCGGCGTCTTACGTCCGCTCGCGCGCGGTCGCCTTCGGCATCGAGCCGCCGCTGTTCGACAAGCGCGACATCCACGTGCACGTGCCGGAAGGTGCGACGCCGAAGGATGGACCGTCGGCCGGCGTCGCCATGGTCACCGCGATCGTTTCGGTGATGACCGGCATTCCGGTGCGCCGTGACGTCGCCATGACCGGCGAGATCACGCTGCGCGGTCGCGTGCTGCCGATCGGCGGCTTGAAAGAAAAGCTGCTGGCTGCCTCGCGCGGCGGCATGAAAACCGTGCTGATCCCGGAGGAGAACGCCAAGGATCTGGTGGAAATCTCCGACACGATCAAAAAGGGACTGGAGATCATTCCGGTCACCCGCATGGACGAAGTGCTGGCCCGCGCTCTCGTTCGCACGCCAGTGCCGATCGAGTGGGACGAGGCGAGCGCCAAGCTCGCCGCAGCGGCCGCCGCTTCCGAGCCTGCGGTGGACGAAGACGGATCCGGCCTGACCGCGCACTAAGCGCGATTGACAATAACAGATGGAAACGGCGCCGCGAGGCGCCGTTTTCGCTGGTCTAGAGCTTGAAATCGCCCCGTGCGGTAGCTGAGGCGTGGTGGGCGGTGACGGACTCGAACCGCCGACATCCTGCGTGTAAAGCAGGCGCTCTACCAACTGAGCTAACCGCCCTGATCGCACGCCCAATATCGCGCGACTGCGGTTCGGCGCAAGTACGTAGGCATCAAGTACGTAGGTATAGTCTGAAAAAACGGCAGGCGAGGAGCCTATTGCGTTCCCGCCTGCCGTTCTTCCCCGGAGGGTCAGGCAGAAAGTCGTCAGATCGACTTCTTTCAATTCCTTGGAAGCGCGGAAAGCGACTTTCTTGCTCGCCTTGATCTGGATCTGCTCGCCGGTCGCAGGATTGCGGCCCATGCGCGCGGCGCGCTTGCGCACCTGAAGAATGCCGAGACCGCCGATGCGGATGCGCTCGCCTTTCTTCAAATGCTTGACGATATTGCCGACGAAATCGCCGAGCACGGTCTCCGCCTGCTTCTTCGACATCTCGTGCGTTTCCGCGAGCGCGGCGGCGAGATGCTTCAGCGTGACGGTCGGTGGTGTCGGAGCTTTTCCAGGAACCATTGCCATCAGTGGGACCCTCCTCTTAAATCCGCGAGCTTGGCGAGAGCGCCAAACACACCGCCCGAATAGACGATTCGGGGGCAGTCTGACCATCGATTCTTCTCGGTAAATAAGGCTTTTTCGCAATTTCCGTGGGTGAGGGAGCCTTTACCTTGACTTGGCCATTGGGCCGCCTATAACTCGAACCCACGCCCGCGGGGGCGTAGCTCAGTTGGTTAGAGCGCTGCCCTGTCACGGCAGAGGCCGCGGGTTCGAGTCCCGTCGCTCCCGCCATTTTATCAATGACTTAGCCATGATGTTCGGTGGCCAAACCGGTGCCGCTCGAAGCCGGAAAAAGAGGCCGCGGGCTGCGCCATGACCTCCATTCGAGCGATGTTCTTCGACGTGTTCGGAACCCTGGTCGACTGGCGGACAGTCGGTCGCGCGCGAGGCCGAAGGGGTGCTTCAGCCGCTTGGGTATAAACTCGACTGGACCGGCTTTGCGGACGCCTGGCGTGGCGAATACCAGCCCGGCATGGAGGAGGTGCGCTCCGGCCGCATTCCGTTTTGCAAGCTCGACGTGCTGCACCGGCGCAACCTCGAACGCTTCATGCCGCGCTTTGGCGTGCAGAATCTCTCCGGACGATGTGCTGCGCGAACTAACGCTCGCCTGGCACCGGCTCGACGCGTGGCCGGACGTGCCGGCGGCGCTTGGCCGGCTCAAGAAAAAATTTCTGGCTGGCGCCGGTCTCGAACGGAAACATTTCGCTGATGGTCGATCTCGCGCGGCGCAACGATTTTCCGTGGGACGCGATCCTCGGCGCCGAAATGGCCGGCGACTACAAGCCGAAGCCGCGGCGTCTATCTCGCCGCCTGCGAGGCGTTCGATCTCGAGCCGGCGCAATGCATGATGGTGGCGGCGCACAGCAACGATCTTGCAGCCGCCGCGGCCTGCGGCTTGCGCACCGGGCACATCGCGCGGCCCGACGAGCACGGGCCGGGCACCGGCGAGCGCGCGCCGACGGTGCCGGTCGATGTGGCTGGGAAAGATTTGAGCGATCTGGCGGACAAGCTCGGAGCCTGATTCGTCACTCGCTTCGCTCGCGCCTCAGGATGACGGCGAAAGTATCAGCCCTCGTACACCGGCTCTGGCTGCGAAAAGAAGCTCGCCAGGATGTGATAGACGATCATGTAGTTCTTCTGCTGGAAGCTGGCGTGCGAAATGCCGGGCATCACCGTGAACTGCTTGTCGGGATTCGGCAGCTTTGCGAAGAACTTCAACAGATCCTCCATCGACGCGATGCCATCGTGCTGGCCGCGCATGATCAGCGTCGGCACCGTGATCTTCTCCGGATTGACCACCGGCAATTTCGAGCACATGTCGACGTAGGTGCCGGTCGGCACCGAATTGTCGAGCGCCGTGACCGCATCGGCAAAGGCGTCGATGACCTTGCGCTCGGCGGTGTCGGGATGGTCGCGCTCGAAGACCGAATGGATGAAAGCCTTGTCGATCGGCCGGCGGTTCTTGGTTGTGAATTCCGCCAATTTCTTGCGCCGCTGTTCCAGCGTGGGCGAGCCTTCGCCGGTCCACACCATGGCGTCGAGCGCAAGGCGTGCCACCATTTCCGGGTGCCGTTCGGCGAACATTGCAGCGCGCAGCGCGCCCGACGAAATGCCGTAGACGAGGAATGGCCGTTTGCCGCGCAGCTTCTGGATATAGAGCGCGGCCGCGTAGCAGTCGTCGGCGCCTTGCGAGATCGGCGCGTTGTTGTCGCGGTCCTTGGTGGAGCGGCCATAGCCCTCCATGTCGACGCACCAGCAATCGAAGCCGAGGCGGGCGAAGTGATCCATCGCCGACGAATCGGGCCGCCCCGGCACCTGCAAATCGAAGGTCGGCTGCGACGCCATCGACGAGCCATGCACGAACAGAATCGTGCCGACGGTCTTGGCCGGATCGCCGGCGCATTTTTCGAACAGGAACAGCTTCACGCCGCCGTCTTTTGTCGTCCAATGGTCTTCGCCTTTGATCGCGGCGGTGGGCTTGCTCATTTCGTTCATCGCGCACCTATTTGGATTGCGCAGTGCTCATCAGTTGATCGGTGGAATGTGGTTGGCCTTGATGACGATTCGTCCATTTCGCGACCTGGGCATCCATGAATGTCTTGAATTCGGGTTGCGTCATCACGATCGGGGTTGCGCCGGTTTTTTCCCAAGCCGCCTTGATGTCGGGCCGCGCCAGGATCTTCGTGATCTCGGAATTGAGTTTGTCCACGATCGGTTGCGGCGTACCGGCCGGCGCCATGAAGCCGACCCATAAGGTTGCGTTGAAATCCGGGACGCCGGCTTCCGCGATCGTCGGTACGTCCGGCAAGGTCGGCGAACGCGTTTTGCCGCTGGTGCCGAGCGCGCGCACCAGCCCGGCCTTGATCATCGGCGCCATGGTCGGCACCGAATCGAACAGGATCTGGATTTGCCCGCTGAGGATGTCGTTGCGGGCGCCGGTCGAGCCCTTGTAAGGCACGTGCACGATGTCGATGCCGGTGAGGTTCTTCAGAAGCTCGCCGGCCATGTGGTAGTTCGAGCCGGGGCCCGACGAGCCGTAATTGATTGTGCCGGGCTTGGCGCGCGCGAGCGCCAGCAATTCGTTCAGATTCTTCGCCGGCACCGACGGATGCACCACCAGCACCAGGTCGGTGTCGATCAGCGGCGCGACCGGCACCAGATCGCGCATGAGCTGATATTGCTTGTGGGCGTATAGCGTCTCGTTGACGGTCTGCGTGCCGGACACCATCAGCAGCGTATAGCCATCGGGCGGCGACTTGGCGACGACCTCGGTGCCGATGGTGGTGCCGGCGCCTGGGCGGTTCTCCATGACGAAGGTCTGGTGCAGGGACTTGCGCAACTCCTCGCGCGATCGCGCGGGCGTAGACGTCGGTCGGGCCGCCGGCGCCGAACGGAACGATGATCTTGACCGGACGTGAGGGGTAGTCGTCGGCATTCGCCACAAAGGGCGAGTACGTCGCGATGGTGACGCCGCCTGCCAGCGCGAGCAGAGCTGCGATGTGCCGCACGAAGAGCCATGCACTATTCCCAATTCCACAATATTCGCCGCCGCCGGCGGCGACTATCGTGGGCGGCTTGCGCCCCTGTCAATCGCGCGGCCGCCAGCCCTTTCGTGGGGACGCGATCGCTCGTGGATGCCGCCGAATGTCGGCTTGCCACCCTTTGTGCGCTGCGCTAAGCCTCGGCCGCTCCCGTCCTTGAGGCTATTCCAACAAGCGAGGGCCTATTTGTGCGGGATAACCGGCGCCTTTCGGGCTGCCGAGCAGTCCGTGGCGGGCGTATATCAGGTAAGGCGGGGCTGTACGCTTGAGGTCGCCGATGAGCGCATTGCTGCTGGATTACCTGCCGCTGGTCGTCTTCATCGCGGTCGCGCTTGTCATCGGCCTTGCGTTGCTGATTGCGCCCTTCATCGTCGCCTACAAGCAGCCCGATCCGGAAAAGCTTTCCGCCTACGAATGCGGTTTCAACGCCTTCGACGACGCGCGCATGAAGTTCGACGTGCGCTTCTATCTGGTCGCCATTCTGTTCATCATTTTCGACCTTGAGGTGAGCTTCCTGTTCCCATGGGCGATCGTGTTCCGCAAGATCGGGCTTTTCGGCTTCTGGTCGATGATGGTGTTCCTTGGCGTCCTCACCATCGGCTTCATATATGAATGGAAGAAGGGGGCGCTCGAATGGGATTGATTTGCCCATGAGCCTCGTCGCACCCGCGCCGAAAGGAATTCTCGATCCGCGCACCGGCAAGCCGGTCGGGGCGGACGATCCCTTTTTCGCCGGCGTGAACGCCGAACTCGCCGACAAGGGCTTTCTGGTCGCCGCCGCCGACGATCTGGTCACCTGGGCGCGCACCGGCTCGCTGATGTGGATGACGTTCGGGCTGGCCTGCTGCGCAGTCGAGATGATGCAGATGTCGATGCCGCGCTACGACGCCGAACGCTTCGGCTTTGCGCCGCGCGCATCGCCGCGCCAGTCCGACGTGATGATCGTCGCCGGCACGCTGACCAACAAGATGGCGCCGGCGCTGCGCAAGGTCTACGACCAGATGCCGGAGCCGCGCTACGTCATCTCGATGGGCTCGTGCGCCAATGGCGGCGGCTACTATCACTATTCGTATTCGGTCGTGCGCGGCTGCGATCGCATCGTGCCGGTCGACATCTACGTGCCCGGCTGTCCGCCGACCGCCGAGGCGCTGCTGTACGGCGTGATGCTGTTGCAGAAGAAAATCCGCCGCACCGGCACGATCGAGCGTTGAGCGGAGCTGCAAATGGACGACACGCTCGACAGGCTTGGGCAAACGATCAAGAGCGCCCTCGGCGCCTCAGTCACCGGCTACACCGTCGCGCGCGGCGAATTGACCGTCGACGCCAAGGCTGCCGACATCGTCAAGGTCGCGACCTTCCTGCGCGACGATCCGGCCTGCCAGTTCATCAACATCATCGACGTCACCGCCGTCGACTGGCCGTCGCGCGAGCAGCGCTTCGACGTCGTCTATCATTTCCTGTCGCCGCGGCTGAACCAGCGCGTGCGGCTTAAAGTGGCGACCGACGAGACGACGCCGGTGCCGTCGCTGATCGATGTGTTCCGCGGCGCCGACTGGTTCGAGCGCGAGACCTACGATCTCTACGGCGTGCTGTTCACCGGCCATCCGGACATGCGGCGCATCCTCACCGACTACGGTTTCGAAGGGCACCCGCTGCGCAAGGATTTCCCGCTCACCGGTTTTGTCGAGGTGCGCTACGACGACGAGCAAAAGCGCGTGGTCTACGACAAGGTGACGCTGGCGCAGGAATTCCGCACCTTCGATTTCCTCTCGCCGTGGGAAGGCACCGACTACGTGCTGCCCGGCGACGAGAAGGCGAAAACGGAAGGCGCCGCAACAAGCCGGCCGGTGAGCCCGACAAAAAGGTGTCGTCATGAAGCCGACACTCAAGCCCGGCCTCAAGCATTCGTTCTCCTACAAGGTGCCGGAGAACAAGACGGTGCCCTACACCTTTCCTGAATCGCCGGACATCGCGGCGATGCCGAAGGTGTTCGCGACCGGTTTTATGATTGTGCTGATGGAGTGGACCTGCGCGCAATTGCTCGAGCCAGCATCTCGACGCCGGCGAAGGCAGCCTCGGCACCCATGTCGACGTTTCACACCTCGCGGCAACGCCGCCCGGCATGACCGTCAAGGTCGATGTCGAATTCATCGAGGTGCAGGGTCGCAAGATGGTGTTCAAGGTGCGCGCCCATGACGGCATGGACCTGATCGGCGAAGGGCGTCATGAGCGCGTCGTTGTGGCGTGGGATCGCTTCAACGCCAAGGTTGCCGAGAAGGCGAAAGCCGCAGCAGAGCTGGTGAGCTGATGGCCGAAACCGCACTACGCAACTTCACCATCAATTTCGGGCCGCAGCACCCGGCGGCGCACGGCGTGCTGCGCCTGGTGCTGGAGCTCGACGGCGAGGTCGTCGAGCGCGTGGATCCTCACATCGGTCTGCTCCATCGCGGCACCGAGAAGCTGATCGAGGCCAAGACCTATCTGCAGGCGGTGCCCTATTTCGACCGGCTCGACTACGTCGCGCCGATGAATCAGGAGCACGCCTTCTGCCTGGCGGTCGAAAAATTGCTCGGCATCCAGGTGCCCAAGCGCGCGCAGTTGATCCGCGTGCTTTATTCCGAAATCGGACGGCTGTTGTCGCATCTGCTCAACGTCACCACGCAGGCGATGGACGTCGGCGCGCTCACCCCGCCGCTGTGGGGCTTCGAGGAGCGCGAAAAGCTGATGGTGTTCTACGAGCGCGCCTCCGGCTCGCGCATGCACGCGGCCTATTTCCGCCCCGGCGGCGTGCACCAGGATCTGCCGGCGAAGTTGATCGACGACATCGACGCCTTCTGCGATCCGTTCCTGAAGGTCGTCGACGACCTTGATGGCTTGCTCACCGGCAACCGCATCTTCAAGCAGCGCAACGTCGATATCGGCGTGGTGAAGCTAGCCGATGCCTGGAACTGGGGCTTCTCCGGCGTGATGGTGCGCGGCTCGGGCGCCGCCTGGGATCTGCGCAAGGCGCAGCCCTACGAGTGCTATTCCGAACTCGATTTCGATATTCCGATCGGCAAGAACGGCGACTGTTTCGACCGCTATCTCATCCGCATGGAAGAGATGCGCCAGTCGATCAAGATCATGAAGCAGTGCCTGCGACAAAGCTGCGTTCGCCGGCCGGGCAAGGGCCCGTCACCGTCGACGACCACAAGATCGTGCCGCCCAAGCGCGACGAGATGAAGCGCTCGATGGAAGCGCTGATCCACCACTTCAAGCTCTACACCGAGGGCTATCACGTGCCGGCCGGCGAGGTGTATGCCGCGGTCGAAGCGCCCAAGGGCGAGTTCGGCGTCTATCTCGTCGCCGACGGCACCAACAAACCGTACAAGTGCAAGATCCGCGCGCCGGGCTTCGCGCATCTGAGGCGATGGATTTCCTGTGCCGCGGCCACATGCTGGCCGACGTCTCCGCCATTCTCGGCTCGATCGACATCGTGTTCGGGGAGGTGGATCGATGAGCGTCCGCCGTCTCGCTCCGCCCGAAATCCAGCCGAAGGACTTTTCCTTCAGCAAGGACAATCTCGCCTGGGCGAAGAAGCAGATCACCAAATATCCGGAAGGCCGCCAGCAGTCGGCGATCATTCCGCTGCTGTGGCGCGCGCAGGAGCAGTCAGGCGGCTGGTTGCCGGAAGCGGCGATCCGTCATGTCGCCGATTTCCTCGGCATGGCGCACATCCGCGCGCTCGAAGTCGCGACCTTCTACACGATGTTCAACCTGCAGCCGGTCGGCAAATTCCACGTGCAGCTCTGCGGCACGACGCCGTGCCGCCTGCGCGGCGCCGACGATCTGGAAAAGGTCTGCCGCAAGCGCATCGGCGATCAGGGTGAAGTCACCAAAGACGGCAAATTCTCGTGGGTCGAGGTCGAGTGCCTCGGGGCCTGCGTCAACGCGCCGATGGCGCAGATCAACTACGACTACTACGAAGACCTGACGGCGGAGAGCTTCGGCAAAATTCTCGACGATCTCGCCGCCGGCAAAAAGGTGAAGCCGGGTCCGCAGATCGACCGGCAACTATCGGCGCCGGTCGGCGGTGCGACGACGCTCAAGGAAAAGGCGTGAGCCATGCTCGCTGACAAGGACCGCGTCTTTCCGAAATCTCTACGGCCAGCACGACTGGGGCCTGAAAGGCGCGCGCGCGCGCGGCGCCTGGGACGGCACCAAGGCGATCCTGGAGAAAGGCCGCGACGCCATCATCGACGACGTGAAGACGCTCGGGCCTGCGCGGGCGCGGCGGCGCCGGCTTTCCGACCGGGCTGAAATGGTCGTTCATGCCGAAGAAGTCGGACGGTCGGCCGCAATATCTCGTCGTCAATGCCGACGAGTCCGAGCCGGGCACCTGCAAGGACCGCGAGATCATGCGGCACGATCCGCATCTGCTGGTCGAAGGCTGCCTGATCGCCGGCTTCGCCATGGGTGCAAACGCCGGCTACATCTACATCCGCGGCGAATTCATCCGCGAGCGTGAACGCCTGCAGGCGGCGATCGACGAGGCCTACGACGCCAAGCTGATCGGCAAGAACAATGTCAACGGCTGGGACTTCGATCTCTACGTCCACCACGGCGCCGGCGCCTATATCTGCGGCGAGGAAACCGCGCTGCTGGAAAGCCTGGAAGGCAAGAAGGGCCAGCCGCGCCTGAAACCGCCGTTCCCGGCCAATGTCGGGCTCTACGGCTGCCCGACCACCGTCCACAACGTGGAATCGATTGCGGTCGTGCCCGACATCCTGCGGCGCGGCGCATCGTGGTTTGCCGGCATCGGCCGCCCGAACAACACCGGCACCAAGCTGTTCTGCATTTCCGGCCACGTCGAGAAGCCGTGCAACGTCGAAGAAGCCATGGGCATTCCGCTGCGCGAATTGTTGGAAACCCATGCCGGCGGCGTGCGCGGCGGCTGGGACAATCTGCTCGCGGTCATTCCCGGCGGCTCGTCGATGCCGCTTGTCCCGGCGGGCAAGGACTCAGGCGGACACCCTGCTGATGGATTTCGACGGCTGCCGCGACAAGAAATCCGCGCTCGGCACCGCCGCCGTGATCGTCATGGACAAGTCGACCGACATCGTTCGCGCCATGGCGCGCATCTCGTATTTCTACAAGCACGAAAGCTGCGGCCAGTGCACGCCGTGCCGCGAAGGCATGGGCTGGATGTGGCGCGTGCTCACCCGCATGGCGGAAGGCCGCGCGCAAAAGCGCGAGATCGACATGCTGATGCAGGTCACGCAGCAGATCGAAGGCCACACCATTTGCGCCTTCGGCGACGGCGCGGCCTGGCCGGTGCAAGGCCTGCTGCGGCATTTCCGTCCCGAGATCGAGCGACGCATCGACGAATATTCGCGCAATGCCGATGCGCACGGCGCGGTACGCGAGGCGGCGGAATGATGTCAACGACCGACGTCCGCCATCTTGCCCAGTTCAACATCGCGCGGATCCGCTATCCGCTCGACGATCCGCGCATGGCGGAGTTCGTCGACAACGTCGCGCGCGTGAACGCTCTTGCCGACAAGATCCCGGGTTTCGTCTGGCGTCTGCAAGACGACAGCGGGAATGCGATGAACATGCGGGTCTATGACGATCCGCCCATACTCCCGAACCTTACCGTTTGGGAAAACGTCGCAAGCGCTGGAGCGCTTCGTCTGGCAGACGCTGCATCAGCGCTTCTATGGCCGCCGCGAAGAATGGTTCGCCCCGGTCAAGACCACGCTGGTCTTGTGGTGGGTCCCGGCCGGTCATCGGCCCGAGATGGCGGAGGGCGTCGCGCGGCTTGACCATCTGATAGCACATGGACCGAGCGACTATGCATTCGGCTGGCGGGAAATCGCCGGTGCGAAATTGTGGAAGACGGCGCGTTGCGATGCGCCAAGCGAGCATGCGGCATGACCAAGGTCATTGTCGACGGCAAAGAAATCGACGTTCCGCCGGAGTACACGCTGCTCCAGGCCTGCGAAGCCGCGGGCGCGGAAATTCCGCGCTTCTGCTTCCACGAGCGGCTGTCGATCGCCGGCAATTGCCGGATGTGCCTGATCGAGGTCGTCGGCATACCGAAGCCGCAAGCTTCCTGCGCCATGGGCGTGAAGGATTTGCCGCCCAACAAGGACGGCTCGCCGAAAATTCTCAACACCAAGACACCGATGGTGAAGAAGGCGCGCGAAGGCGTGATGGAGTTTCTGCTGATCAATCATCCGCTCGATTGCCCGATCTGCGACCAGGGCGGCGAATGTGATCTGCAGGACCAGGCCATGGCCTATGGCGTGGATGCGAGCCGCTACCAGGAGAACAAACGCGCGGTCGAGGACAAATATATCGGCCCGCTGGTCAAGACGATCATGACGCGCTGCATCCACTGCACGCGCTGCATTCGCTTCTCCACCGAAGTTGCCGGCGTGCCGGAGCTCGGCGCCATCGGCCGCGGCGAGGACATGGAGATCACCACCTATCTCGAGCACGCGATGACCTCGGAACTGCAAAGCAACGTGGTCGATCTCTGCCCGGTCGGCGCGCTCACCTCCAAGCCCTATGCCTTCGCGGCGCGGCCTTGGGAACTCAACAAGACGCAATCGATCGACGTGATGGATGCAGTCGGCTCCGCGATCCGCATCGATACGCGCGGACGCGAAGTGATGCGCATCCTGCCGCGCGCCAATGAAGACGTGAACGAGGAGTGGATTTCCGACAAGACGCGCCACGTGGTCGACGGATTGCGCACGCAACGGCTGGATCAGCCGTATATGCGTGAGAACGGCCGGTTGCGCCTGGCAACGTGGAAAGAAGCCTTCGCGGTGATTGCCGGCCAGGGTGAAAGCAGCGCAAGCCAAGCGCATCGGCGCGCTCGCCGGGCAACTCGCCGCGTCGAGGAGATGTTCGCGCTCAAATCGCTGATGGCGGCGCTCGGTTCAGCAATATCGACGCGCGTTATCCCGGCTCGCCGCTGCATCCGAAATACGGCCGCGCCAGCTACCTGTTCAATTCGACCATCGCGGGTATCGACCAAGCCGATGCCATCATGCTGATCGGCACCAATCCGCGCCGCGAAGCGGCGGTGCTCAACGCCCGCATCCGCAAGCGTTATCTGAAGGGCAACGTCGCGATCGGGATGATCGGCGAAAAGGCCGATCTGACATACCCCTACTACTACCTCGGTGCTGGTCCCGAGAGTCTCGCGCAATTTGTCGACCACGCGCCGGCGCAAGAAGAAAAGCCGATGTTCATCATCGGGCAAGGTGCGCTCAACCGTCCCGATGGTGCTGCGGTTCTGGCCATGGCGGCGAAAGCGGCGGCCTCGCTCGGCGTCATCAAGGACGGCTGGAACGGCTTCAATATCCTGCACAGCGAAGCGGCGCTGGTCGGCGCGCTCGATATCGGCTTTGTGCCGGGCGAGGGCGGCATGGATACCGCTGCGATGCTGGCGGCCGGCGCGCTCGATGTGCTGTTCCTGCTCGGCGTCGATGAGGTGGAGGTGCCTGCCGGGCGGCTTCGTCGTCTATATCGGCACCCACGGCGACCGCGGCGCCCACCGTGCCGACGTGATCCTGCCGGGCGCCGCCTATCCGGAAAAATCCGCGATTTACGTCAACACCGAAGGCCGCGTGCAGATGGCGAACCGCGCCGCGTTCCCGCCGGGCGAAGCGCGCGAAGACTGGGCGATCCTGCGCGCGCTGTCCGAGGCGCTCGGCCACAAGCTGCCCTATGATTCACTCGGCGCACTTGCGCCGGGCGCTGTTCGCCGCACATCCGCATCTCATGCGCATCGACCAGATTGAGCCTGGCGACGCCAAGGACATCGCGAAGCTGGCGAAGCTCGGCGGCAACATCAACAAGGCGGCGTTTGCATCCGCCGTATCCGATTTTTATCTGACCAACCCGATCGCGCGCGCCTCCGCCATCATGGCGGAATGTTCGGCGCTGGCGAATGCGGCAGCCAAGACGGCGGCGGAGTAGGGCCATGGATTTCTTTTGGACATATCTCTGGCCGCTGATCATCATGGTGGCGCAATCGGTGCTGCTGCTGGTGATCCTGCTGGTCGCGATTGCCTACATCCTGCTGGCCGACCGCAAGATCTGGGCGGCGGTGCAGATCAGGCGCGGCCCGAACGTGGTCGGGCCGTGGGGCCTGTTTCAGTCCTTCGCCGACTTGCTGAAATTCGTGGTCAAGGAGCCGGTGATCCCGGCCGGCGCCAACAAAGGCGTGTTTCTGCTCGCGCCGCTGGTCACTTGCGTGCTGGCGCTCGCTGCCTGGGCGGTGATCCCCGTCAATCCCAATTGGGTGATCGCCAACATCAATGTCGGCGTCCTTTATATTTTCGCCATTTCCTCGCTGATGGTCTACGGCGTGATCATGGCGGGCTGGGCGTCGAATTCGAAATATGCGTTCCTGGCCGCAGTGCGCTCGGCTGCGCAGATGGTGTCCTACGAAGTCTCTATCGGTTTTGTCATCATCACGGTGCTGCTGTGCGCCGGCTCGCTGAATTTGTCGGCGATCGTTGAAGCGCAGAACGGCAAGTACGGCCTGTTTGGCTGGTACTGGTTGCCGCTGTTCCCGATGTTCGTCGTGTTCTTTATCTCGGCGCTGGCAGAGACAAACCGGCCTCCCTTCGATCTGGTGGAAGCCGAATCGGAGCTCGTCGCCGGCTTCATGGTCGAGTACGGGTCGACGCCCTACATGATGTTCATGCTCGGCGAATACGTGGCGATCGGAACCATGTGCGCCATGGCCACCATCATGTTCCTGGGCGGATGGCTGTCACCGATACCCTATCCGCCGTTCACCTGGGTGCCCGGCGTAATCTGGTTCACGCTCAAGGCGCTGTTCATGTTCTTCCTGTTCGCCATGGCCAAGGCCATGGTTCCACGCTATCGCTACGATCAGCTCATGCGGCTCGGCTGGAAGGTGTTTCTGCCGCTGTCGCTGGCGATGGTGGTGATCGTCGCTGCCGTCATTCAATACGGTGCGCTGGCAACCGGCGCGATGAAGTGAGGATGCGATGAGGCTCGATCGCGCGGCCAAAGGCTTGTTTTTGATGGAGTTCGTGACCGGCTTCGTGCTGGCCATGCGCTACTTCTTCAAGCCGAAGGCCACGCTCAATTATCCGTTCGAGAAGGGGCCGATTTCGCCGCGCTTTCGTGGCGAGCACGCGCTGCGCCGCTATCCGAACGGCGAAGAGCGCTGCATTGCGTGTAAGCTTTGCGAAGCGATTTGTCCCGCCCAGGCCATCACCATCGAAGCCGGCCCGCGGCGCAATGACGGCACGCGCCGCACGACGCGCTACGACATCGACATGGTGAAGTGTATTTACTGCGGCCTTTGCCAGGAGGCCTGCCCCGTCGATGCCATCGTCGAAGGTCCGAATTTCGAATTTGCCACCGAAACTCGCGAGGAACTCTACTACGACAAGGAGCGCCTGCTTGCGAACGGTGACCGTTGGGAGCGCGAGATCGCGAAGAATCTCGCGCTCGACGCGCCGTACAGGTGACGCCGATGATCGTTGCCGCGCTGTTCTTCTATCTCTTCGCCGGCATATGCGTCGCCAGTGCGATCATGGTGATCGCGGCGCGCAATCCTGTGCATTCGGTTCTGTATCTCATTCTGGCCTTCGTCAACGCGGCCGGCCTGTTCATGATGATGGGCGCCGAATTCCTCGCGATGATCCTGATCGTGGTCTATGTCGGCGCGGTCGCGGTGCTGTTCCTGTTCGTCGTGATGATGCTCGATGTCGACTTCTCCGAACTCAAGCAGGGAGTGCTGCAATATCTGCCGGTCGGGATGTTGATCGGCGGCATATTTCTTGCCGAGTTGCTGCTTGTGGTCGGCGCCTGGGTGATCGGGCCTGGGGTGCCGCAGGCGATCACCGCGCCAATTCCGATAAAAATTTCGAACACCGAGGCGATCGGCCTCGTGCTTTACACCCGCTACGTCTACTTCTTCGAGGCCGCGGGCATGATCCTCCTGGTAGCCATGGTTGGCGCCATCGTGCTCACTTTGCATCACCGAGTGCGTGTTCGTCGTCAGGACATTGCGACGCAAGTTGCGCGCACGCCAGTTACGTCCATTGAGGTCGTGAAAGTGCGTTCCGGGCAGGGGCTGGGGAGCAACACATGACCATGGGCCTCGGCCATTATCTTGCAGTCGCTGCGATCCTCTTCACGCTCGGGATCTTCGGCATCTTTCTCAATCGCAAGAATGTCATCATTATCCTGATGTCAATCGAGCTGATCCTGCTCGCGGTCAACATCAACCTGGTCGCCTTCTCGACCCATCTCGGCGACATCGTCGGGCAAATCTACGCGCTGCTGGTGCTTACGGTTGCGGCGGCGGAAGCGGCGATCGGGCTTGCCATTCTGGTCGTGTTCTACCGCAACCGCGGTTCGATCGCGGTCGAAGACATCAATCTGATGAAGGGCTAACGCATGATCCCGAAAAGTGGAAACCGGTTTTCGGACAAGATCATGCGTCGGGAAAACTAACGGATGTATCAGGCGATCGTCTTTCTACCTTTGCTCGGAGCAATTCTTGCCGGCCTCATCGCGTTGGCTGGCGCGCGGGCGCGATTTCCCGGCAAGGGACCATCGCCGGGCGCGGAAGACAGTGCGGCCGATCACGGCGCGCACCGCGGCGCGCCAGGCGTGCACGGCGGTGCGGTCATTCATTCGTCACATCATGAGGAAGAAACGCACGAGCCTGCCGCCGCGGGCTCACGTACCGCCGAACTGATCACGACCACTCTTTTGATGATCTCGATGATCCTGTCGTGGATCGCTTTCGTCGAGGTGGGCTTCGCCCATCACGACATGCGGATACCGATATTCACATGGATGACCGCCGGCGATCTAAAGGTCGAATGGTCGTTGCGTATCGACACGCTCACTGCGGTGATGCTGGTGGTGGTGAACACGGTGTCGGCCTTTGTGCATCTTTATTCCATCGGTTACATGCAAGAGGATCCCTACAGGCCACGCTTCTTCGGTTATCTGTCGATGTTTACCTTCGCCATGCTGATGCTGGTGACGGCGGACAATCTGGTGCAGTTGTTCTTCGGCTGGGAAGGTGTCGGCCTTGCGAGCTACCTTCTGATCGGCTTCTGGTATCACAAGCCGGAAGCGAACGCCGCTGCGATAAAGGCCTTCATTGTAAACCGCATCGGCGATTTCGGTTTTGCACTCGGTATTTTCGCGGTGTTCATGCTCACCGGCGCAATCGATTTCGATACGGTGTTCGCGCAGGCGCCGTCGCTTACCGGCAAAATGATCAGCTTCTCTGGCTGGCAAGTCGACGCACTTACGATCACCTGTCTGTTTCTATTTATGGGTGCGATGGGTAAGTCGGCGCAATTCCTGCTGCACACCTGGCTGCCCGACGCTATGGAAGGCCCCACACCGGTCTCGGCGCTGATCCATGCCGCGACCATGGTGACTGCGGGCGTGTTCATGGTGGCGCGATTGTCGCCGCTGTTCGAGCTGGCCCCGAACGCACAGACGTTTGTTACGCTCATCGGTGCTACCACCGCATTGTTCGCCGCCACGATCGGCCTTGTGCAGAACGACATCAAACGCATCGTCGCCTATTCGACCTGTTCCCAACTTGGGTACATGTTTGTCGCTATGGGGGTAGGGGCCTATTCGGTCGGAATGTTTCACCTGTTCACCCACGCGTTCTTCAAGGCATTGCTGTTCCTCGGCTCCGGTTCAGTGATCCATGCCATGCATCATGAACAGGACATTCGCCATATGGGCGGGCTGAGGGACCGCATCCCCTATACTTACATTGTAATGCTCATCGGCACGCTGGCGCTTACCGGCTTTCCTCTCACGGCCGGCTACTTCTCCAAGGATGCAATCATCGAGGCGGCTTACGTCGGCAAGAATCCGATGGCGCTCTATGCGTTCATCTGTACGGTCACCGCCGCGCTGCTGACATCATTCTATTCCTGGCGGCTGATGTTCAAAACCTTTCATGGCGAGCCGCACGACCGCAAGCACTGGAAGGACGCGCACGAAAGTCCGATGGTGATGTTGATCCCGCTCGGCTTCCTTGCCGCCGGTTCAGTGCTCGCCGGTTTGCCATTCAAGGAGATCTTTGCCGGGCACGGGGTTGAGGGGTTCTTCCGCGAGTCATTGGCGTTTGCCAAAGGCAACAGCGTACTCGAGGACATGCACCATGTGCCATTGCAGATCGGTATCCTGCCGACAGTGATGATGGCGGTCGGCTTCGTGATCGCCTGGCATTTTTACATCCGGCGTCCCGACATTCCGGTCGAGCTCGCGCGGCAACACGACTGGCTTTATCGCTTCCTGCTCAACAAATGGTACTTCGACGAACTTTACGATCTGATCTTCGTTCGTCCAACCAAGTGGCTCGGCCGTCTGTTGTGGAAGGGCGGTGATGGATGGTTGATTGACGGCTTCGGACCCGATGGCGTGTCCGCGCGCGTGCTTGACGTCACTCGCAACGTGGTGCGCCTCCAGACCGGCTATCTCTATCATTACGCCTTCGCCATGCTGATCGGTGCGGCAGCCTTTATCACCTGGTTCATGTTTGCGACGGGGATGCACTAATGAATTGGCCGATCCTCTCCGTCGTCACTTTCCTTCCGCTGCTTGGCGCGTTGCTGGTGGCATTGCTGGTACGCGGTAATGAGCGACTGGCGCGCGGCACTTCGCGCTGGGTGGCGCTGTGGGCGACGCTGGTTACTTTCGCCATTTCGCTGGTGATGGTCTGGCGTTTCGACGCGACCTCGCCGGAATTCCAGTTCGTTGAGAAGTACAATTGGCTCGGCATTGCCTCCTATCACATGGGCGTGGACGGCATTTCGTTGCCTTTCGTTATCCTCACGACCGCGTTGATGCCGATCTGCATTCTCGCCAGTTGGACAGCAATCCAGACACGCGTGAAAGAATACATGATCGCGTTTCTGGTGCTGGAAACCTTGATGGTCGGCACCTTCTCGGCGCTTGATCTGGTGCTGTTCTATCTGTTTTTCGAGGGCGGCCTGATCCCGATGTTTCTGATCATCGGCGTCTGGGGCGGCCCTCGCCGTGTCTACGCGAGCTTTAAGTTTTTCCTCTACACACTGCTCGGCTCTGTGCTGATGCTGCTCGCCATCATGGCGATGTATTGGGATGCCGGGACGACCGATATCGTGACGCTACTGCGACACGGGTTCCCGCTCGGCTTGCAGAAATGGGCATGGTTTGCCTTCTTCGCGTCGTTTGCGGTGAAGATGCCGATGTGGCCGGTCCATACCTGGCTGCCGGATGCGCATGTCGAAGCCCCGACCGCAGGCTCGGTCATTCTTGCCGCCATCCTGTTGAAAATGGGCGGTTACGGGTTCTTACGATTTTCGCTGCCAATGTTTCCGGCGGCCAGTCATGAATTTGCGCCATTGATATTCACGCTCTCGGTCGTGGCCATCATCTACACATCGCTTGTGGCGTTGATGCAGGAAGACGTGAAAAAGCTGATTGCCTATTCCTCGGTGGCGCATATGGGTTTCGTCACCATGGGGATATTTGCCGCGACCACACAGGGCGTGGCCGGCGGAATATTCCAGATGATCTCGCATGGCATTGTCTCAGGCGCGTTGTTCCTCTGCGTCGGCGTTGTCTACGACCGCATGCATACGCGCGAAATCGCGGCCTATGGCGGCCTGGTCAACCGAATGCCGCTCTATGCCTTTGTTTTCATGGTGTTCACACTCGCCAATGTCGGCCTGCCGGGCACGTCCGGCTTCATCGGCGAATTCCTGTCATTGATCGGCACCTTCAAGGTCAACACGCCGGTCGCGACACTCGCCACGTTCGGGGTCATTCTGTCGGCGGCCTACGCACTGTGGCTCTACAGGAAGATGATTTTCGGCAATCTCAAGCCATCGCTTGAAGGGATTCGTGATATTGGCTGGCGCGAAACGATCATCTTTGCGCCGCTGGTCGCGCTCACCATTCTGTTCGGCGTTGTGCCCAAGCCGGTGCTTGACATGTCAGCCGCTTCGGTCGCGCTGCTGCTCGACAATTACAACCATGCCATCGCTGCGGCCAAGACCGCTGCGCTATTGGCGCAGCAGGCGGGACCATGAGCGACTATCCCGCCCTGCAGGACATGATGCCGCTGCTGCCGGAACTGGTGCTGGCTTGCGGGGCCATGCTCATGCTGATGGTCGGCGTGACGGTTGGCGAGCGTAGCTCGGCGATGATCAATGGCTGGTGTGTCATCGTGCTGCTGGCGGCCGGCTCCGCTCTCGTCTGGATTCCACCTGGGCCGCACGCGATGTTTGGCGGAAGTTTCCTGGTCGACGAGTATGCACGATTTCTCAAGATGCTCACGCTGGTCGGTTCAGGCGGCGCACTCTTGTTGTCGCTGGATTATCTCACTTTGGAAAAGCAGCAAAAATTCGAATACGGTGCGCTGTTCCTGCTCGCGACGCTCGGCATGCTGATGCTGATCTCGGCATCGGATCTTATTGCGCTCTATCTGGGTCTCGAGCTGATGAGCCTGCCGCTCTACGTGATCGCGGCCTCCAATCGTGAGAACCTAAGATCGACCGAGGCCGGCCTGAAATATTTTGTGCTGGGCGCGCTGTCGTCCGGAATGCTGCTCTATGGTGCCTCGCTGATTTATGGCTTCACCGGGACCATCAATTTTGCCGGGATCGCCAAGGCGACGCAGGGCGGCGCCAGTATTGGGCTGATCTTCGGCCTGGTCTTCCTGTTCGCCGGCTTCTGCTTCAAGATTTCCGCGGTGCCGTTTCACATGTGGACCCCGGACGTCTACGAGGGTGCACCGACGCCGGTCACGGCATTCTTTGCCGCCGCGCCCAAAGTGGCCGGCATCGCCATTTTTGCGCGCGCGACCGTTGTTGCGTTTCCGGGCATTACCCACGAATGGCAACAGATCGTGGTGTTCGTTTCCATCGCGTCGATGGTGCTCGGTGCATTCGCCGCAATTGGCCAGCGCAACATCAAGCGGCTGATGGCCTACTCGTCGATCGGTCACATGGGCTACGCGTTGGTTGGTCTTGCCGCCGGAACGCCGGAGGGCGTGCAGGGCGTGCTCGTCTACATGAGCATCTACGTGGCGATGACGCTCGGCACCTTCGCCGTCATTCTTTCCATGCGTCGCGACGGCAAGCTGGTGGAGAATATCGCCGACCTCGCGGGTCTCGCCCGCACCCATCCAACCATGGCGTTTTTTCTTGGCGTGCTCTTGTTTTCGCTCGCAGGCATTCCGCCGCTTGCCGGATTCTTCGCGAAGTTTTATGTGTTCCTTGCTGCGATCAAGGCCGGGCTCTTTACGCTCGCCGTCATTGGCGTGGTCAGCAGCGTGGTCGGCGCCTACTACTATCTGGCGATCGTCAAGATCATGTATTTCGATGAACCCGCGCAGGGCTTCCAGCGTATGCCAATGCTGTTGCGTTTGGTGCTGGGCATCTCGGGGCTTGCCAATATTCTGTTCGCCGTTTATCCGGCGCCGCTCTTGGTGGCGGCAACGGTAGCGGCGAAATCGTTATTCTGACGCGCTGACGAAATGAACCGCGAAGCCACGGGCCTGGCGGGGGTCCGACACATAGCATACGAGACGCTCGGCTCGACGAATGCCGAGGCGCTGGCGCTTGCGCGTGCCGGCGAGCGCGGCCCATTGTGGCTCACTGCTGCAACCCAAAGTGCCGGCCGCGGCCGGCGTGGCAGCCAATGGGTATCACCGGCAGGCAATCTCCACACGACGTTATTGCTGAGCGAGCCATCACCGTCGGCTCAGGCACCTCAACTTTCATTTGTGGCCGCGCTGGCAGTACATGACGCGGTGACAGCCTGTGCGCCGCAGCTCGGCCCCTTGCTAAAAGTGAAATGGCCGAACGACTTGCTCGTCGGGCAGGCGAAGATCGCCGGCATTCTGATCGAGGGCGAAAGCGAGCCCGTTTTCGCGGTTGCTATCGGTATCGGGGTCAATTGCGCCGCGCACCCGGACAATACCGATTATCCCGCGACTGATCTTGCTGCCTCCGGTGCAGGTGTTGTGACCGACACGCTATTTGCTGCGCTATCGGCGGCCATGGAACGACGCCTTGCGCAGTGGAATCGCGGGCAAGGGTTCGGCGCCATTCGGGCTGACTGGCTCAAACGCGCGGCCGGCCTCGGGGAAATTCTTCGAGTTCGATTGCCCGAGCGCGAGCTTTCGGGCCTCTTCAAGGGCCTTGATGAAAACGGACGCTTGTTGCTTGAACAGGGCGGAAGGATATCCGCTATCACTGCCGGCGAAGTTTTCGGCTTCGGCGAGTGCTGACAATGGCCACTCCACAAGAACTGGTGTTTGCGCCGTTGGGCGGTGTCGGCGAGATCGGCATGAATCTGTCGATCTATGGCGTCGGTGACGAGCGCCGCCGAACTTGGCTTGCCGTCGACCTCGGCGTGTCGTTTGCGGCAGAGGAACATCTGCCCGGCGTCGATCTGATTCTGCCCGACATTCGCTATCTCGTGGAGGAGCGCAAGAACATCGCCGGCCTGGTGCTCACCCATGCCCATGAGGATCATTTCGGCGCTCTGCTCGATTTGTGGCCGCGGCTGAAGCTGCCGATCTATGCGACGCCGTTCACGGCTGCGCTACTCGACGCAAAATGTGCGAGTGAACCCGGTGCGCCGAAAATCCCCGTGAAAATCGTTGCGCTCGGCAGCCGGTTCAATGTGGGGCCATTCGACATTGAGCTCGTTACCATGGCGCATTCGATCCCCGAATCGAACGCACTGATCATCCGCACGGCGGGCGGCACCGTGTTGCACACCGGCGACTGGAAAATCGATCCGACGCCGATCTTGGGCGACCGGACCGATGAGAAAAAATTGCGCGCGCTGGGTGAGGAAGGGTGTCTTGCGCTGGTGGGCGATTCCACCAATGCCGTGCGCGAAGGCCGTTCGCCATCCGAGGCCGACGTCGCCAAAACGATCACTGAACTCGTCAAGAGCGCCCGAGGGCGGGTGGCGGTTACAACATTTGCCTCCAATGTTGCGCGTCTGCGCACGGTCGCCGCTGCCGCCAAGGCCGCCGACCGGGAAGTGGTGGTCATTGGGCGTGCCATGGACCGGATTGTGCAAATCGCGCGCGAGACTGGTTATCTGGAAGATGTGCAGGATTTCCGTCCCGTCGATGCCTACGGCTACCTGCCGCCGAACAAGGTCGTGGCGCTTTGTACCGGTAGCCAGGGAGAACCGCGCGCGGCGCTTTCGCGCATTGCCGAGGACCAGCACCCCGAGGTGACGTTTTCGGCAGGCGATCGGGTGATCTATTCCGCTCGCACCATTCCCGGAAACGAAAAGGCGGTAGGTCGCGTCATCAATCTGCTGATCGAACAGGGCATCGAAGTGATCACCGACCGCACGCATTTGGTGCACGTATCGGGCCATCCGCGGCGCGCCGAACTGGAAGAATTGATCGGATGGGTCAAACCAAAGGTTGTCATTCCCGTTCATGGCGAGGCGCTGCACCTACAGGAGCATGCCGCGCTCGCCCGCCGCTGTGGCGTCCGCGAAGTCGTGCAATGCCGCAACGGTGATCTGGTCCAGTTGTCGCCGCAGGCGCGCATTATCGATGAGGTTCCCGCCGGGCGGATTTATAAAGACGGCATCCTGCTGGTCGATGCCGATGCCCGCACCGTCGCTGACCGCAAGCGGCTAAGCTTTGCGGGTGCGGTTTCAGTCGCGCTTGCCATCACCGACAAGGGCGAGATGGTAGACGATCCATCGCTTGACCTGATTGGCATTCCGGAACGCGACCGCGAGGGTGGGTCCATATACGAAGCCGTGCTTGAGGCGGTGATTGAAACTTTTGAGTCATTGCCGCGTGGCCGCAGACGCGACCCCGAGTCTGTCGCGGAGGCATTGCGGCGAGCCGTGCGCGCCGCGGTCGCGCAGCGCTGGGGCAAGAAGCCCATGTGCCACGTGCATGTCTTGACCGTATGATGTGCGCTGCACAAAACGAGGACATTTTATGATCGGTCGTCTCAACCACGTTGCTATCGCCGTGCGCGACATCGCCAAGGCTTCGAAAGTTTATCGTGACACCTTGGGCGCGGAGGTTTCGGCGAAGGTGGCGCAGCCCGAACACGGCGTCTCGACAGTATTCATCGCGTTGCCGAACACCAAAATTGAATTGCTGGAACCACTAGGGGATAGTTCACCGATCGCCAGGTTTCTGGAAAAGAACCCCGATGGCGGCATCCATCACGTCTGCTACGAGGTGCCTGACATCCGCGCCGCCCGTGACACGCTCAAAGCGCAAGGCGCGCGTGTGCTTGGTGATGGCGAGCCGAAAATCGGCGCTCACGGCAAGCCCGTTCTGTTTCTTCATCCGAAGGACTTTTGCGGAACGCTGGTCGAGTTGGAGCAGGCTTGACCCAAATGGCTATCAGCACCGTCGTCGCGATCTATTTTTTGATCTGGTGGCTGACGTTGTTCACCGTGCTGCCGTGGGGCGTGCGCAATCAGGAGGAAAGCGGTGAGGTTACGCCTGGCACCGATCCGGGCGCGCCGGCGCTGCACCGGGTTTGGGGCAAGCTCGTCTGGACGACGGTTGTGGCCACCGTAATTTTCGGAATTTTGTATTTCGTCTATTCGCAGGGCCTAATTCCGTACGACGTACTAATGGCCATTTCCGGTCCCCCACGCCGTTGAGTGGTCCCGCGCGAGCCACATCCGGGTCACGTGGGTCGCAAAAAAAGAGCAGGGCGCGAAGCCCTGCTCGTGGCGTTGATAAGTCCTTTTCCCCCCGCAGTTATTGCCGTTCCGGGGTGGCAGCGGTTAACGCGCCAGGACTTGCATTCCTCCCAAGACTTGGACCGCAGGTAGGAGCCGGTCTTGCCGCCGGGTTCCGCTCGTACGGACTAAACGGACGCTAGCCGATCATCCGTAGGCTGTCACCAGCATTTGTGACATCAGCGCTCTATTACGACCGGAGCGTCGAGTGGAATTGGATCTCCCGCGCTCGGCGTAACGATAACCCGGACTGTCCATATGCCCGGTTCCGCAAACGCTATGCCGCTAACCAGCCAGGTTCCGTCAGCCTGCTCGATGGCGGCCTGTTCGAGGGCCTGATTGCCTCGCGTCGGCGGTTCGAGAAAAACACGTACATCCTTTGCCGGGAAACGGGAGAAGTCCTCGCGCTCAACGCGTATCCATACCTCAGCCCGTCCGGCGCGGCCGGGCTCGATCGTCACGTCGGCCATGGCTTCGGGGGCGTGGATGTGAACGAACGCGGCGTCGGGCGGGATGCCTTGAGGCGCAGCATGCACGTGCGCGGCCGGCGGCAGGGTTCCGAGCATGCCGACAAACAACAGTACACAAAGACCGAGGCCGATTTCCGCGAGGCTGTTGCGTTGGAGCGCGCGTAGCGCAGGAGGCTGTGGAAGCCGCGGCGTCAGGTAGAAACGGTTCACGGTAGCAATGGCGACCATCGCAACGAACAGACCGATCTTGAGGGCAACCAGCCGCCCGTAGTCGGTCGACACGAGGTCGCGGGGCCCGCTCAGCAAATTCCAGCTGTTGATGAGACCGCTCGCGAGTAAAGCCCCGACGCTGAGGATGCCGACAACGGAGAAGCGGCGGGTCATTCGAATAGCGAAATCGTACCAAGCCGGCTCTGACCGACGGCGCGCTAGCGAAAGCAGCAATACGAACGCCGGCAAGCCGCCGAGCCATGCGCCGGCCGCAAGCAAATGCACAATGTCGGAGACGAGGTGGAGGTATCCGGCCATCCCCGGCGTCGCCCCGGCATGGCCGACCAGTGCGGGCAGGGCGATCAAGGCGACCGCTGCGGCGAGCTGAAAACTCTGCGTCGCCGGCCGACAGCATCAACAGAGCGAGCAGCAGCGCGAGCGCGAGCCGCGTGCACCACACGAGCCCGAAGCGCGTATCGAATAGTACCGGCCAGGCGCCGCCGTGCAGGCAGACATCGAGGAGTGGGGCGCCGAGTATGTCGGACGCTAACAGCACCAGCCAGGCCGTACCCGACACGATCGCCACAGCGAGCGCGAGCCAGCGTCAGCACGGTGAGCCGGTGGCGAAGGGCCGTAAAGTCAGGCCGGATCTTCGCGGCGGCCGGTTCTGCCACGAGCACCACGAAGGCGACCGTGCCGCCCGCCAACAACGTCGCGGCAAAATGCACGCCGCGTACCAGAATAAGCGGATCGGCCATCAGTCGACGCCTCGTTTCGGTCGGCCCTATGGCCCAACACGAAAGGTGAAATCGCCTTGCGTGCGATGGGTATCCACCGACAACACGCGCCAGATCACCTTGTAAGTTCCCGGGGGCAATGATTTGAGCGGAACGCGCAACTGCGTGCGATTGCCGCGGTCAACGGTGGCCTTGCCGGCCTGCACGCACGCGCCCTGTTCATCGCGCACCTCGATGCGTGCTGAAGGCCGGTTCAAGTTCGTTGGTGAACCAAAGCACGACCTCCTTCGGCGCCTGTGCGACCGTGCTGCCGACCGCCGGACTTGCGTGGTCGAGATGAGCATGGGCGAAGGCTGCGGCCGGCCGCGGCGATGAGAAGAGCGATGGTCGTGATAATGATGCGCATGGCTAGCGGCCGAACGTCGGCCTCCCTGTATTGATGCTGTTTGCGAAGATCGGACGACCGAGTGTGGTCGGGAAGATATCGTCGAGGAAGAAATGCAACTGTCCGATGACGCCGACGCTGGTGCCGCTTTGCCGGTTCACCGGGATCATCGCCTCGATCGCCACCTGATACGTGTTGCCGACATAGATCACGCCCGGATTGATGGTGCCGGTGGTCACTGTGCCGGAGGTCGCCGTATTCGAGACCGGCGTCTGCATCGAGGCCTCGACGATCGGGATCAGCCGATTGACGAAATCCGGCAAGCCGAGATCGACCACTGCGGATTTCAGATAGGGCATGCTGTACTGGAGCGTAGCGCCCCAGTTAAGCACGCGCGGATTGAACTCGGTGTCGATGGCCTGCTCGCCGGTGTCGGGATCGACGGTCGCAGTCGTGATCTTCGACACACCTGGAATCGCGTAGCCGACCTGGCCGGTGATCGCGAAGGGTCGTGCCCAATTCAAACTGGAAGGCAAATCGCCGAAGCCTTTGCCGAAATAGAGCGTCGGCGTGTAGACGGTGAAACGTTCGGCGCCGACATCCTGCGCGCCGCTGCCGCCCCATTCGATTTCAAGGCCGGCCGACATCACGAACTCATGCTCGGCATTCTTGAACACGCGATACTTGAACGTCGTCTCCAGATTCTGGAAACCGCGGGCGCCGGTCATTGTCGGTCCGCCGGGCGCATAGAGGCGGGACCAGGTCGGCGCGAATGAGACGGCGAAATCCTCGGTGATACGTTTTGAAAACTCGCCGAAACGTCGAGCTGCTTGAACGACGGGTCGTCGCCGGTTTTCGACGACGAAATCGGTCGGCAGCGCCAGTTCGTCGTTGACGCCGGGATCGTCGATGGCGAGCGTCGCCGGAAAAAATCGGTTGCCGACGATCTCGTGCGCGCGCGCAGTCGTCGTTGAGGCCGCCAGGGCGGCGAGCATGGCCAACGGCCATGGGCTCTTGAACATAGGAAGACTCCAGTATTGCGGTGACGGGCTTGATTGGCCGCGCAGTGGCGGCCGCTTGCGTCAGGCGAAAGCTGGAGGACCTCGGGCGAGCTTTGGATCGGCAGTAATTTCATCATGCCGCGCGACATAGGCCGGGCGCAGAACCCGCAATATCCGCACTGGCTCGAAGCGGGCGGTCAGCGCTGTGTCAGGTGGCAACGGTGGCCCGGCGGCACTGCAAAGGTTGCAGTGATCGCACGGGTGTGCCGGCGCAAGCGGGGCGTGGGCTGGCGCCGGTTCGGCAGGCGCAGAGGTTTCGCTGTGGCAGATGACCGTGAAAGGGTCGACAGCCTGCGTCGCAGTCAGCGGTGCAACGGCCGCCCAAAGCACGGTGTGCAAGGCGACGGCAATGGCCGCCCCAATCGACAGAAAGTGTTTGGCGCCTGCCCGCATGCTTTCCTCGGCCCCTTGGAGCCAACCTAGCATGTATATAGATGCCGCAGCCCTCGATAAATTCCCGAAAAAACGGTCCGGCCCTTGTGTTTTTACGGCCGATCCGCTTTCTCTGACCCGTCATCCTCGAATCTCGCAAGAAATCCATGCGCCTGTCCCGCTATTTCCTGCCCATCCTGCGCGAAACGCCGAAAGAGGCCGAGATCGTCTCGCATCGGCTGATGCTGCGCGCCGGCATGATGCGGCAGGAGGCCGCCGGCATTTACGCCTTCCTGCCGCTCGGCTTTCGCGTGTTGCAGAAAATTTGCCAGATCGTGCGCGAGGAGCAGAACCGCGCCGGCGCCATCGAGCTGTTGATGCCGACGATCCAGTCGGCCGACCTTTGGCGCGAGAGCGGACGCTACGAGGCCTACGGCAAGGAAATGCTGCGCATCAAGGATCGCCACGAGCGCGACATGCTCTACGGGCCGACCAACGAGGAGATGATCACCGAAATCTTCCGCGCCTATGTGCGCTCGTACAAGGACCTGCCGCTCAATCTCTATCACATCCAGTGGAAATTCCGCGACGAGGTGCGCCCGCGCTTCGGGCTGATGCGCGGCCGCGAATTCCTGATGAAGGATGCTTACTCGTTCGATCTCGATCAGGCCGGCGCGACGCATTCCTACAACAAAATGTTCGTCGCTTACCTGCGCACCTTTGCGCGCCTGGGACTGAAATCGATTCCGATGCGCGCGGAGTCAGGGCCGATCGGCGGCAACCTGTCGCACGAATTCATCATCCTCGCGCAGACCGGCGAATCGGAAGTGTTCTGTCACAAGGACTATCTCGACATGTCGGTGCCGGCGGCGGACGTGAATTTCGACGACATCGCGGGCTGCAAGGCATCGTCAGACAAATGGACCTCGCAATACGCCGCGACCTCCGACATGCATGACGCTGCCGCCTTCGCCAAAGTGCCCGCCGACAAGCAGATGTCCGCGCGCGGAATCGAGGTCGGTCACATCTTTTATTTCGGCACCAAATATTCCGAGCCGATGAAGGCGGTGGTCGCGACGCACGACGGCAAGGAAGTGCCGGTGCATATGGGCTCCTACGGCATCGGACCGAGCCGGCTGGTCGCCGCCATCATCGAAGCGTCGCATGACGATGCCGGCATCATCTGGCCGGAGCCGGTGGCGCCGTTCAAGGTGGCGATCCTCAACCTGAAGCAGGGCGCGTCCGACACCGATGCCGCTTGCGAGCAGCTCTACCGCGACCTCACCGCAAAGGGGATCGAGGTGCTCTACCATGACCTCGATGAGCGCCCGGGCGCGAAATTCGCCACGGCCGACCTGATCGGAGTTCCCTGTCAGGTGCTGGTTGGCCCGCGCGGGCTGGCCGAGGGCAAGGTCGAGGTCAAAAAGCGCGCCGACGGCAGCCGTGAAAACCTTGGTCCTGCCGCGGCTGCTCGATTTGCTGTCGCGATAGTGGCCCCCGCGCGCCCGCGTCGACCCGTCGCCAATAATCCTGTGTGTTGCCAAGGGCTTTGCTCTCGCACCTTCGGCACGAATCCGCCAGAATCGTGTGAACAGTCGAGCGCGGGAACCAATCATCAATGACCGAGCCCAACGGGACGCGGCCCTTCTCCCCGTTCGAATGGATGCTGTCGCTGCGCTACTCTGCGGGCGCGGCGCAAGGAAGGATTCATCTCGGTGATCGCCGGGTTTTCCTTCCTCGGCATCATGCTGGGCGTCGCCACGCTCATCATCGTCATGGCGGTGATGAACGGCTTTCGCAAAGAGCTGCTCGACAAGATCCTCGGTCTCAACGGCCATCTGCTGATCCAGCCGCTGGAAAAGCCTCTCACCGACTGGGAGGAGGTGGCCGCGCGCGTCGCCGGCGTCCAAGGCATCCGGCTCGCAGCGCCGATCGTCGAAGGCCAGGCGCTGGCGTCCTCGCCGTTCAATGCCGGCGGCGTGCTGATCCGCGGCATTCGGCTGAAAGACCTCGAAGGGCTGCCGTCCGTCGTCAACAACATCAAGCAGGGCACGCTCAAAGGCTTCGACGACGAGCAGGGCGTTGCGATCGGGCGACGGCTCGCCGACCAGCTCTCGCTGCGCTCGGGCGACAACATCACGCTGGTGGCGCCGCGCGGCGCGGTGACGCCGATGGGCACGACCCCGCGCATCAAGGTCTACAAGATCGCCGCGGTGTTCGAGATCGGCATGTCGGAATACGACAACGCCATGGTGTTCATGCCGCTGAAGGAAGCGCAGGCCTATTTCAACCGCGCCGGCGACGTCACCGCCATCGAGATCTATACCGACAATCCCGATCGCGTCGACCGCTATCGCAAGGCGGTGCAGGACGCCGCGCAACGACCGATCTTCATGATCGACTGGCGCCAGCGCAACGCGACCTTCTTCAATGCGCTGCAGGTCGAGCGCAACGTGATGTTCCTGATTCTGACGCTGATCGTCCTGGTCGCCGCGCTCAACATCGTGTCCGGCCTGATCATGCTGGTGAAGGACAAAGGCCAGGACATCGCCATCTTGCGCACCATGGGCGCGACGCAAGGCGCGATCATGCGCGTGTTCCTGATCACCGGCGCCTCGATCGGCGTGGTCGGCACCATTGTCGGCTTCCTGCTCGGGCGTCGTCATTTGCCTCAATATCGAGAGCATCCGCCAATTCCTGTCCTGGCTCACCAATACCGAACTGTTCTCGCCGGAGCTCTATTTCCTCTCGCATCTGCCGGCCGACATGGATTCCGGCGAGACCACGGCGGTCGTGGTGATGGCGCTCATGCTGTCGCTGCTCGCCACGCTCTATCCGTCATGGCGCGCGGCGCGCCTCGATCCGGTGGAGGCGCTGCGCTATGAGTGAGACGTATACCGCCGCCCAGGTGGAGATGGTGCAGCAAGAGCAAGGCCGCAGCCGCAGCAGGACGAGGAAATTCCGATCCTGTTCCTGCACGACGTCGAGCGCCACTACCGGCAGGGCGACGAGACGCTGCACGTGCTCAACGGCGTCGAGCTTGCGCTCTGGAGCGGGCAGTCGGTGGCGCTGGTAGCGCCATCCGGTGCCGGCAAGTCGACGCTTCTGCACATCGCCGGCCTGCTCGAGCATCCCGACCACGGCGACGTCTATATCGACGGCCGCTCGACCGCGATCCTGGCCGACCACGAGCGCACCCGCATCCGCCGCAACGAGATCGGCTTCGTCTACCAGTCGCACCACCTGCTGCCGGAGTTCACAGCGCTGGAAAACGTGCTGCTGCCGCAGATGATCCGCGGGCTCAGCCGTGTCGGAGGCCAAAACGCGGGCGGTCGAGCTCCTCGACTATCTGGGCCTGGGCGGACGCCTCAATCACCGGCCGGCGGAGCTGTCCGGCGGCGAGCAGCAGCGCGTGGCGATTGCGCGCGCAGTCGCCAATGCGCCCCGCATCCTGCTGGCCGACGAGCCGACCGGAAATCTCGACCTGCACACCGCCGAGCACGTCTTCGGCGCGCTTGTCGCAGCTCGTGAGCGCCTCGGGCCTCGCCGCCATCATCGCGACCCACAACATGGAGCTTGCGGCCCGTATGGACCGGCGGGTGACGCTGCGCGACGGGAAGATCGTCGAGATGGAGTGAGCCGTGCAGTGCCCAGCGCCATCTAAAGTTTCGGCTGAGGATAACGAACTAAATATTTGTTTTGTTTGTAATATTGTGAATACCAGCCGGGTACTTGACTCTAGAACAAACACTGAACTATGTTCTCTCTCTGTTCCGGGAGGGAAGCCATGTTCAAAGCTGTGATCCAGGAAGCCGCCGCGCTGGCCTCGCTGTCGTTGTTTGTCGGAATGATCGCCATCTGGACGCAGGTGCTGGGAAATCTCTGAAGGGTCGTCTGCGGATCCTGTTGAAAGCGGGCATAGCTGGCTTCCGGGGCGTCGTTGCCAGTAGACGCGGGCGCCGGGTGTCCCCACTCTGGGTGCAACAAGGAATCACCCAAGTTGCGATCTGTTATGGCCGGTCTCGATTTCGTGCACTTGCACGTGCACTCGTCCTATTCGCTGCTGGAAGGCGCGCTCACGATTGCGCGCCTCGCCGAGCTGGCAAAAGCCGACCATCAGCCGGCGCTGGCGCTTAACAGATACCGACAACATGTTCGGGGCGCTGGAGTTTTCCGAAAAGCTCGCGGGTTACGGCATTCAGCCGATCGTTGGCTGCGCGCTTGCAGTCGATTTCGGCGACACCGATCATGGTCCTCGCAACGGGAACGCTCAGCCCGAACGCACGCGCATCGTGCTGCTGGCCGCGCGGCCCGATGGCTATCGCAGCCTGATGCGGCTCAGTTCACGCGCCTTCCTCGACACGCCGTCGAACGAGCCGCCGCGGCTCAAGCTCGAATGGCTTGAAGAGGAAACGGCGGGCATCATCGCGCTTACCGGCGGTCCGGGCGGTCCGCTCGATACCGCGATCGCCGCCGGGCAAAGCCATCTCGCGGCCACGCGCCTCGATGCGCTGCTCAAGGTCTTCGGCGACCGGCTCTACGTCGAATTGCAGCGTCACGGCACGCCGGCGGAGCGACGCAGCCGAGCCGGTGTTGATCGATCTTGCCTACGACAAAAGCGTGCCGCTGGTCGCGACCAACGAACCCTACTTTGCGACCGGCGCAGGACTACGAAGCACACGACGCGCTGATCTGCATTGCCGAAGGCCGGCTGCTCGCGGAAAGCGACCGCCGTCAGCTGACGGCCGAGCACCGCTTCAAGAGCCGGGCCGAGATGGTCGCGCTGTTCCGCCGATCTGCCGGAGGCGCTGGCTCACACCGTCGAAATCGCACAGCGCTGTGCGTTCCGGCCGCGCACGCATCAGCCGATTCTGCCGCGGTTCTCGACCGACGATAAAGGCAACGCGCCCGACGAAGCGAGCGAACTGCGCAAGCGCGCGGAGGAAGGGCTCGAGCGGCGTCTCGAAACCGCCGGCGTGGCACCCGGCCACACAGTCGACGAATATCGCGAGCGGCTCGATTTCGAGATCGGTGTCATCGCGGGCATGAATTATCCCGGCTATTTCCTGATCGTGTCCGACTTCATCCAGTGGGCGAAGAAACAAGGCATACCTGTTGGCCCCGGCCGTGGTTCGGGCGCGGGCTCACTTGTTTCGTACGCGCTTACGATCACCGATCTCGATCCGATCCGCTTTGGGTTGCTGTTTGAGCGTTTTCTCAATCCCGAACGTGTCTCGATGCCGGACTTCGATATCGACTTCTGCCAGGACCGGCGCGACGAAGTGATCCGCTACGTGCAGGAGCGCTACGGCCGCGATCAGGTGGCGCAGATCATTACCTTCGGCACCTTGCAGGCCCGCGGCGTTCTGCGTGACGTCGGCCGTGTGCTGCAAATGCCGTACGGGCAGGTCGACAAGCTCTGCAAGCTGGTGCCGCAGAACCCGGCGGCGCCAATCTCGCTCAAGCAGGCCATCGAGGGTGAGCCGCGCCTGCAAGCCGAGCGCGACGGTGATGCGGTCGTCAAGCGCGCCTTCGACATCGCGCAGAAGCTCGAAGGGCTTAACCGCCACGCCTCGACCCATGCTGCCGGCATCGTAATCGGCGACCGGCCGCTTTCTGAATTGGTGCCGCTCTATCGCGATCCGAAATCGGACATGCCGGTTACCCAGTTCAATATGAAGTGGGTGGAGCAGGCGGGGCTGGTGAAGTTCGACTTCCTCGGACTAAAAACGCTGACCGTTCTGCAAACCGCGGTTGCGCTGGTGAAGCGGCGCGGAATCGAAGTCGATCTCACCGCGATCCCGCTCGACGACAAAGGCACCTACGACCTTTTGGCGCGGGCCGAAGCCGTTGGTATCTTCCAACTGGAAAGCGCGGGCATGCGCCGGGCGCTGCTCGACATGCGGCCCGACCGCTTCGAGGACATCATCGCGCTCGTTGCGCTCTATCGTCCTGGTCCGATGGCGAACATCCCGACTTATTGCGCTCGCAAGCACGGGATGGAGCGCCCGGACTATATCCATCCCAAGCTTGAACCGATCCTGCGCGAAACTTTCGGTGTCATCATCTACCAGGAGCAGGTGATGCAAGCCGCGCAGATTCTCGCGGGGTTCACGCTTGGCGAAGCCGATCTGCTTCGCCGCGCCATGGGCAAGAAAATCAGGAAGGAGATGCAGGCGCAACGTGAGCGCTTCGTCTCGGGTGCGGTCGAACGCGGTGTCGAACGCCATCAGGCCGACGCCATCTTTGATCTGCTCGAGCGTTTTGCCGAATACGGGTTCAACAAGAGCCACGCCGCTGCCTATGCGCTCGTCGCCTACCAGACGGCCTACATGAAAGCGAATTTCCCCGTCGAGTTCCTGGCGGCGACCATGACGCTCGACGTGGGCAATACCGACAAGCTCGCCGAATTTCGTGTGGAGGCCGAGCGGCTCGGAATCAAAGTCGATCCGCCGTCGGTGAACCGTTCGGCGGTCGATTTCGAAGTCGACGGCAATACGATTATTTACGCGCTCGCCGCGCTCAAGGGCGTTGGCAAGCAGGCGGTCGAAGCAATCATTGCCGCACGCAACAGCCGCGCTTTTGCCGATCTCGCGGACTTTGCAACTCGAGTCAATCCACGCGCTGTCAACAAGCGCGTACTGGAAAGTCTCACGGCGGCTGGCGCCTTCGATACGTTCGAAAAAAACCGTACGCGGGTGTTCGCGGCGCTCGATGCAGTGCTTGCCCGCGCTCAACGCGCGCATGAGACGGCAGCGATCGGCCAGAGCGAACTATTCGGGGGCGGCACGGCACGCGAGCAGATCGCGCTGCCGCAGATCGAGCCTTGGCTGCCGGCCGAGCGATTGCGCCGCGAATATGAGGCCGTGGGTTTCTTTCTGTCCGGCCATCCGCTCGACGACTATGCCGCAGTGTTGAAAAAATTACGCGTACAGCCCTGGGCAGAATTTGCGCGCGCGGTGAAGGCCGGCACAACGGCAGGTCGCGTTGCCGCCACCGTTGTGTCGCGTACCGAGCGCCGTACGCGCACCGGCAGCAAAATGGGGATCATCGGCTTGTCCGATCCGAGTGGCCATTTCGAAGCCGTGATTTTTTCCGAAGGCCTGGCCGAGCATCGCGATCTGCTTGAACCCGGCACCGCGGTCCTGCTGTTTCTGTCGGCGGAAGTGCAGGGGGACGAGGTGCGCGCGCGCATCCAGTCCGCCGAGCCGCTGGATAATGCCGCCGCGAACTTGCAAAAGGGTTTGCGCGTATTCCTGCGCGATGGCGCGCCGCTCGATGCCGTGGCCAAGCGACTGGAGCCCGCATCGCAGGTCGGGCCCGTCCGATCTGCGCAAGGAAACATACGCGGCGCAAACGGCGATGGGGAAGTCAGCGTGGTGCTGCTGCTCAAGCGCGGCACCGAGGTCGAAGTGAAGCTGCCCGGGCGTTTCAAGGTCTCACCGCAGATCGCGGGCGCCATCAAAGCCGTGCCCGGCGTGGTGCAGGTCGAGGCGCTCTAACCCCGCTTGCGCTTGTCCGCGCGGCCTTCTGGGTGCCCGCTTTCGCAGGCATGAACGGAGAGGCACTATAGGGCCGCTCCAGGACCCACTGTCATGTTGAAATCTCGCCAATCACGCCGCGATATTTTGAAAGCCGCTGTCGCGTTGCCGCTTGTCTATGCGACACCGCTGCGTGCAGCGCCGCCGCCGGCGGAAATGATCACGCCGGCGCTGATTGCGGCGGCGACAAAAGAAGGCCAACTCACCTGGTACACGTCGGCCGATCTCCAGCTCGCGGAGAAAGTTGGCAAAACGTTCGAGCAGAAATTTCCCGGCATTCGCGCGCGTGTCGAACGCGCCGGCGGCGAGCGTATCTTTTCCAGGGTCGCGCAGGAGTATGCGTCCGGTCTGCACGTTGTCGACGCAGTCAGCACCGGGGACGCGGCGCAATTTCTGGTGTGGAAACGCCAGGGATTGCTGGCGCCCTATTTGCCGGAGGACGTTGCAAAACATTTACCGGCCGAGCACCGCGACCCCGATGGTCTCTATGCGACGGTGCGCTCATCGCTTTGCGTAATTGCTTACAACACCGAGCTTGTAAAGCACGAAGAGGCGCCGAAAAGTTTTGCCGACCTGCTCAACCCGAAATGGAAAGGCAAACTCGTCAAGGCGCATCCAAGTTACAGCGGCACCATCATCACCTCGACTTATCAGATGGTGCGCGAGCTCGGCTGGCCGTATCTCGAAAAGCTAGCGCAGCAGCAGGTGCTGCAAATCCAGTCGGCGACGGATACGCCGAAGAAGATTGTCCTCGGCGAACGCGCGGTTATGGCGGATGGCAACGAGTCAAATGTCTTGTTGCTCAAGGAGGCCGGTATGCCGATCGAAGTAGTATATGCGGAGGAGGGCACGCCCTCGATCGTGCAGCCATCAGCGGTGTTTGCGTCCGCGCCACACCCGAACGCCGCACGGCTATTCCAGAATTATCTGTTCAGCGTCGAGGGACAAGAGCTGTTCGTCAATCTGGGTGGTCTGCGCTCGCTGCATGCGCGGGTGAAAGACAAGTCAGGTCGCACACCCTTGTCGGCGATCAAGGTGTGGAAGGACGATCCCGCCGCGGTCGAGGCACAAGGCGAGGAGATCAAGCGACGTTACTCGCAGATTTTTCACGTGTGAGCGTAAATTGTCGGGATGGCCTTCGTAACCGAGAGCCTCGACCGCCGAGCATTCAGCGAATTGTTGATCTGCTGCTGTCTGTGTAGATCGTCGGTTTGCCGGCCTTGACCACAATTTGATCCGTTTCGGTGCGCGTGGTGGTTGGGCTGTCGAGCCGCGCATTGATTCCAATGGCGACCACAATAATCGAAGCAATAAGAGAAACAGCTACGATCTTGAGGTGAGTGGTGTGTCCTGCGGACCAGAGTGAGCTGTTCATGACCTGCCTGTGTATGTCACTAGATTCGGTGCGCCCGCGCGACGCTGGCGACCGTTGCGCGCGGAATGGGTTGATCTCGGCTTGCAACGGTCTGCGTCGACTGCATTGGCAATGCGCACCCGGATTTTTGAATGGGAAGCCGGTCGCCTTTCACGTCGTAGGCGCTGCTTGCCTGCACTTCTGTGCCGGGAGCGGCCAGGGCAACGAAGGCGGCGATCACGGTCGCGGCGGCGAAACTGGCGATCACAAAAGTCTTGTTCATCGTGAGCTCCCTGTAATGAAATTGTTTTCGTATTCGTGATTGTAGGGAGGCCAGGGGAACGACGTCTGAACAAGCCGTTGTGCGCTGGTTAACCGCGCATACCGAAAAGCGCCAAGATCGTTTGCTGAACAAAGCCCAACCGTCCTGTTCATCGCGGGCGCATCGAGGGGGTGTCTTCGTGCCTCGCAAGCACGCGCGCGGCGCCGGATGGCACCCCGAGAGGCGCCCATGTTCCCGCGCGAAACAGCGCCGCCTAAGGCGTTGACACGCCTTGCATCTCGGAAACTGCACCTATATAAGCCCGGCATCACTCACGCGGACGTATGGCTTTAGGCCCCGACAATGGGTCAATAAAGGCCGTCCGGTGGCCCAAACGGGCTCACAACCGTCCGCGGCGGATCAACCGGAGAAGATTATGGCGCTTCCTGACTTTTCGATGCGCCAGCTTTTGGAAGCTGGCGTGCACTTCGGCCATCAGGCCCACCGTTGGAACCCGAAGATGGGTTCGTACATCTTCGGTACTCGCAACAACATTCACATCGTCGATCTCGCCCAGACCGTGCCGATGCTGCATCGCGCGCTCCAGGCAGTCAGCGACACCGTGGCAAAAGGCGGCCGCATCCTGTTCGTCGGCACCAAACGCCAGGCGCAGGACTCGATCGCCGACGCCGCCAAACGTAGCGCACAGTATTACGTTAATTCGCGCTGGCTCGGCGGCACGCTGACCAACTGGAAAACAATTTCCGGGTCGATCTCGCGTCTGCGCAAGCTCGACGAGATGCTCGCATCCAACGAGTTCGGCGGCTACACCAAGAAAGAACGCCTGACCATGCAGCGCGAGCGCGACAAGCTCGACCGTTCGCTCGGTGGCATCAAGGATATGGGCGGCGTACCGGACCTGCTGTTTGTAATCGATACCAACAAGGAAGACATCGCGATCAAAGAGGCACAACGCCTCAACATTCCGGTCGCCGCTATCGTCGACACGAATTGCGATCCGGCCGGCATCACTTTTGCCGTACCCGGCAACGACGATGCCAGCCGCGCTGTCTCGCTTTACTGCGACCTCATTGCCAAGGCTGCGATCGACGGGATTTCACGCGCGCAAGGCGAGATGGGTGTTGATGTCGGCGCCGCCGAAAAGCCGATCGTCGCGGAGCAGATACCGACGGCACCAGCTTCCGGGCGATCTCGGATTCGAGCAATTGCCTGGGCCGCGCGGCGTCGCGGACGACCTCAAAAAACTGCCTGGCGTATCACCGGCGATCGAAAAGCAACTCAACGATCTCGGCATCTTCCACTACTCACAGATCGCCGAGCTCAACGAGAAGGCCGCGCACAATATCGGCGAAGAGGTCGGCTTGCCCGGTCGCGTCGACGGCTGGATCACCAAGGCCAAGGAATTGACGGCGGAGTAAGCCGCCGTCGTTTTCCGTTGAATGCACCGCCGGCCGCGAAATGCGCGACCGGGACGGATGAAGGATCAAGTTCGATGGCAAATATCAGCGCCCAGATGGTCAAGGAACTGCGCGAATCGACCGGCGCCGGCATGATGGATTGCAAGGCAGCGCTCAGCGAAACCGATGGCGATATGACGGCAGCACAGGATTGGCTGCGCAAGAAAGGCCTGTCCAAGGCGGCCAAGAAAGCCGGCCGCGTGGCCGCCGAGGGACTGATCGGGGTTCAGATCCAGGGCACCAAGGGGGTCGTGGTCGAGGTCAACTCGGAAACCGATTTCGTCGCCCGCAACGATCTGTTCCAGGGTCTCGTCAAGATGATCGCCGATGTCGCGCTGTCGGTCGGCACCGATGTCGGAAAGATCAACGCGGCGAAAGCCGGCAGCATCACGGTGGCCGAATCGATCTCCGACACGATTGCCAAGATTGGCGAGAACATGACGCTGCGACGCGCCGGCATGCTCTCGGTCGGGAAGGGCGCGATCGGCTCGTATGTGCACAATGCGATTACCGATGGCCTGGGCAAGATCGGCGTGATCGTTGCGCTCGAATCGTCCGGCAAAGCCGATGAACTGGCCGCCATCGGCCGGCAAGTCGCGATGCATGTCGCCTCTGCCAATCCGCTGGCACTTGACGCGGCGGCACTTGATCCGGCGGTTGTGGAACGTGAGAAGAATGTTCTCGCCGACAAGTTCAAGCAGCAGGGCAAACCGGCTAACGTGATCGAGAAGATCGTCGAGTCGGGACTGAAGACCTTCTACAAGGAAGTGTGCCTGCTGGAGCAGCCGTTCATTTTCGACGACAAGAAAAGCGTCGCGCAGGCGCTGAAGGAAGCCGAAGGCAAAGCGGGCGGGCCGATCAAAGTCACCGGCTTCGTCCGTTATGCACTCGGTGAGGGCATCGAAAAGCAGGAAACCGATTTCGCCGCCGAGGTCGCGGCCGCCGCCGGTCAGAGCTTGATCGAACGTCGGCCGCCTCCGCTCTCGGCGATCCCATGAAGGATCGCAACGAATGAGTGACCCGGTCTATCGTCGTGTCATCGTCAAATTGTCCGGCGAAGCGCTGTCGGCCGCCAACGGTTTCGGTATCGATCAGGCGACAGTCGAACGTCTCGCTGCCGACCTGGCGGCGGCTGCCAAACTCGGCATCGAACTCGGCGTCGTGGTCGGCGGCGGCAACATCTTCCGCGGGGTTGAGGTGTCCGAGCGCGGCGTGCCGCGGCCGGTCGGCGACACCATGGGCATGCTGGCGACCGTAATGAATTGCCTGGTGCTGGAAGCCGCAATCGAACGGGCGGGACGCGAGGCGCGCACGCTGTCGGCGCTCGCCATGCCGTCGGTCTGCGAAACCTACAATCGCAAGCGCGCCATGAAGAATCTCGGCAAGGGCCGCGTCGTGCTGCTCGCCGCCGGCACCGGCAATCCGTTCTTTACGACCGACACCACCGCTGTGCTGCGCGCGGCCGAGCTCGAGGCCCAGGCGGTGCTCAAGGCGACCAATGTCGACGGCGTCTATACCGCCGATCCTAAAAAAGACCCGAAGGCGAAGCGTTACGACAAGCTCAGCCACCAGGAAGCGATCGAGAAGGACCTCAGGGTCATGGATGGCGCTGCCTTCGCGCTTGCTCGGGAAAACCGTATGCCTATCATCGTATTCTCTATCGCTGAGAAAGGTGCCATCGAAGCCGTGCTACGCGGCAAGGGGCGCGCAACTGTCGTCGGGTAGCCCGGCGCGGCATTTTGCGCCGTCCGATAAGGATGCGGCGTTCGAGGAATTGCCATGACAAGCACGACGCACGACATTAACGAGATCAAGCGCCGCATGCAGGGCGCGAGCAGCGTATTGAAAACGGAGTTGTCGGGGCTGCGCACCGGCCGCGCCTCTGCTCATTTGCTCGATCCCGTTATGGTCGAAGCCTATGGTGCACAGATGCCGCTCAACCAGGTGGCGACCGTGAGCGTGCCGGAACCGCGGATGATCTCGGTCAATGTATGGGATCGCTCGCTGGTTCATCCGGTCGAAAAGGCAATCGTAAATTCCAACCTTGGCCTGTCGCCGGCGACCGAAGGCCAAACCATTCGCTTGCGCATTCCCGAGCTCAACGAAGAGCGGCGCAAGGAATTGGTGAAGATCGCACACAAGTATGCAGAGACCGCGCGCGTGGCGGTGCGCCATGTCCGCCGCGACGCAATGGACGTCATCAAAAAGCTGGAGAAGGATCACAAGATCAGCAAAGACGACCACGATCGCTTTTCCGGCGACATCCAGAAGGCGACCGATGCCGGCATCGCGGAGATCGACCACATGCTGTCGGCAAAAGAAAAGGAAATCCTCACGGTCTGAGGTCGTATTCCATGCCCGAGGCCGATATCCCGCAAGGCGCTTCGACGGCATTCGACGTTCCGCGTCATGTCGCCATTATCATGGACGGCAACGGACGCTGGGCGGCGGCGCGCGGACTGCCGCGCGCGGAAGGGCATCGTCGCGGGGTCGAAGCGCTGCGGCGAACCATTCGCGCTGCCGGCGAGATCGGCATCAAGATTGTCACCATTTTCTCGTTTAGCGCGGAAAATTGGTCGCGGCCGGCGAGCGAAATCGGCGAACTGATGGGGTTGCTTCGCCGCTTCGTGCGCAATGATCTTGCCGAGCTGCACAAGAGCAATGTGCGTGTGCGCGTGATCGGTGAACGCGCGGGCCTCGAGCCCGATATTGGCCGGTTGTTGGTCGAGGCGGAAGAACTCACCAAGAACAACGACGGGCTGACGCTGGTGGTCGCCTTCAATTACGGCGCACGGCAGGAAATCGTACGCGCGGCTCGCGAAATTGCCGCGGCGGCGAAGCGGGGCGATCTCGACGTCGCCGACATCGACATGGATACAGTCGCGCGCTTTCTGGATGCGCCCGACATTCCCGATCCCGATCTGATCATCCGCACCAGCGGCGAGCAGCGCCTGTCCAATTTCCTGCTTTGGCAATCGGCCTACAGTGAACTGGTATTCGTGCCGACCTATTGGCCCGATTTCGACCGCGCGACGCTCGAATCCGCGATCCGCGAATACCAGCAACGCGAGCGGCGGTTCGGCGGCCTCGTCGCCCAGACAGGATCCTGAACCCCGTGGTTGGTGCCGACCCTGTTTCGGATTCAGGCGATGCAGGCAAGCCGCTGTCCGCGAGCAATCTCGCGCTCCGCATCGTCTCGGCCATCGTTCTGGCGCCGCTGGCACTGCTGGCGGCCTATCTCGGCGGCTGGCCGTTTGCGCTGTTCTGGGCCGCGGCTGCGCTCGCGGTGCTGTGGGAATGGATCACGCTGGTCGCAGGCCCCGCATACCGGCTGATGTATTTGTCGTGCGGCGGCGCGATCGCAGTGGCCGGATTTGTCGCGTGGCTCGGCCGTCCGATTGCGGCATTGCTCATGGTTGGTCTCGGCGCGCTTGCTGCCGCGATTTTCGCGCCGCGCGAACGCCGGCTCTGGGTGACGCCGGCATCGGGTATGCCGGTACGTTGCTTCTGGCGCCGATGTTTTTGCGCGCCGACGATGCCTACGGCTTGGTCGTGATCGTGCTGCTGTTCGCGATCGTGTGGACGACCGATATCCTCGGTTATTTCGCCGGCCGCGCCTTCGGCGGACCGAAATTGATGCCGGCGGTCAGCCCGAAGAAAACGTGGTCGGGCGCGATTGCCGGTACGGCTAGGCGCGGTGATCGTGGCGCTGGTCGTCGCAAGCCTGTTTGGATCGTTCGACAAGCGTGCCATCGTCGTCATCGCTTTGATTGCTGTCGGTGCTGGCGCAAGTCGGCGATCTGTTCGAATCCTGGGTGAAGCGGCAATTCGGCGCCAAAGATTCCAGTCATCTCATTCCCGGCCACGGCGGCGTGATGGATCGGCTCGACGGTTTCTGGGCGGCGGCGCTCGCTGCCTGTCTGATCGGGTTGCTGCGCGGCGGCTTCGATGGCGCCTGCGCGCGGACTCTTGGTATGGTGAGCGCATGACCGCCGTTGATATCGTCCGTTCGAGTTCACAGTCTGCTGCCGAGGTCGCGCAGCATCACGATCCTCGGCGCCACCGGCTCGATCGGCACCAGCACGGTCGATCTGATCAAGCGCGCGCCGCGAGCGTTATCGCGTCGAGTCGGTCAGCGCGCGGCGCAATGCGGCAGCGCTGGCAAAAATCGCGCGCGAAATTGGCGCGCGCCATGCCGTGGTCGCCGATCCGGCCGCCTATCGCGAACTCAAAGATGCGCTTTCCGGGTCTCGGCATCGAAGCAGCGGCGGGCGAAGACGCATTGGTTGAGGCTGCGCAACGCCCGGCCGACTGGGTGATGGCGGCGATCAGCGGTTCGGTCGGATTGAAGCCGACACTTGCGGCGATCGAACGCGGCGCGACCGTCGCGCTCGCCAACAAGGAATGTCTGGTCTGCGCCGGCAGCCTGTTCATGCGCCGTGCCGCGAGCACGGGCGCCACTGTTCTTGCCGGTCGACTCCGAGCACAACGCGGTGTTCCAGGCGCTCGGCGCCGGCCATCGCGCCGACGTCAGGCGCGTCATCCTGACAGCATCGGGCGGCCCGTTTCGAACCTGGTCGATGGAAGCAATCAAGGCGGCGACGCCGGAGCAGGCGCTGCGTCATCCGAACTGGTCGATGGGCCCGAAGATCACGATCGATTCCGCGACGCTGATGAACAAAGGACTCGAGCTGATCGAGGCGCATCATCTGTTCGCGCTGCCATCCGAGAAGAGATTGACGTGCTGGTGCATCCGCAATCCGTCGTGCACGGGCTGGTGGAATTTCGCGACGGCTCGGTGGTGGCCCAGCTCGGCTCGCCCGACATGCGCATTCCGATCGCCCATTGTCTGGCCTGGCCGCGGCGCATCGATGGGCCGCGGCGCGGCTCGATCTGGCCGCAGTGCGAACCTGACCTTCGAAGCGCCCGACCTGGAGCGCTTTCCGGCGCTGGCGCTGGCGCGGCGCGCGCTGGAGACGGGCGGGGCGGCGCCGACCGTGCTCAATGCGGCCGATGAGGTCGCGGTTGGTGAATTTATCGCCGGCCGAATCGCTTTTCCGGCGATTGCGGCGCTGGTCGAGGCGACGCTCGATGCGGCTGCGGGACGCGGTTTGTTGGCCGAACTGGCCGGAATCGATGCGGCGCTGGCCGTTGACCATATTGCAAGAAGTCTGGCCCGGGACCTCTTGCCCGAAATTGCCGTAAAGGCATCTTAGGCTGTTTTCGTGTGACGACGAAGGCGCCAAGTCGGGCCAGGACGAGGTAGTTAATGGGTATGGAAATCTATGGGGGGCTTGAGCGCATTCGGCGGCGGCCTCGTCGGCTATGTCGTGCCGTTCCTGTTTGTTCTCACGATTGTCGTTTTCTTTCATGAGCTTGGCCATTTCCTGGTGGCCCGCTGGTGCGGCATCAGGGTGCTCGTATTTTCGATCGGTTTCGGTCCCGAGATCGTCGGCTTCAACGACCGCTACGGCACGCGCTGGAAGATCTCCGCGGTTCCGCTCGGCGGCTACGTGAAATTCTTTGGCGACGACAATGCGGCGAGCGTGCCCGATCATGACGGCAGCCGCGGCCATGACCGAGGCCGAAAAGAAGGACAGCTTCATATTCCAGCCGGTCGGCTCGCGCGCCGCTGTGGTGGCGGCCGGGCCGATCGCCAATTTCGTCCTGGCGATCGTCATTTTCGCCGGTCATTTTCATGACCGTCGGCAAGCAGACCACCAGCGCGCGGGTCGATACCGTGCAGGCGGGCAGCGCCGCGCAGGCGGCCGGCTTCCAGCCGGGCGATCTGGTGCTGACGATCAATGGCGAGAAAATCGAAAGCTTCTCCGACATGCAGCGCATCGTCAGCATCAGTGCCGGCGAGCCGCTCACAATCGAGGTCGAGCGCGGCGGTGCGCAGGTGACGCTCAAGGCCGTGCCGCAGCTCAAGGAGCTCAAGGACAATTTCGGCAACGTTCACCGGCTCGGCGTGCTCGGCATCAGCCGTTCGATGGCGCCCGGCGACATCAAGACGGAGAAGGTCGGGCCCGCTCCGCGCCGTCGTCATGGGCGCGCAGGAAACCTGGTTCGTGGTCGACCGGACGCTGTCCTATATCGGCGGGCGTATTTGCCGGCCGGGAAGCCGCCGATCAGCTCGGCGGGCCGATCCGGATCGCCCAGGTATCCGGCCAGGTGGCCACGGCCGGCTTTGCGGCGCTCTTCCACCTGACCGCCGTGCTGTCGGTCTCGATCGGGCTTCTGAACCTGTTCCCGATCCCGCTGCTCGATGGCGGTCACCTTTTGTTCTATGGTATCGAGGCGATTCGCGGCCGGCCGCTGTCCGAGCGTGCCCAGGAAGTTGGGCTTCCGGATTGGGCTGGCGATCGTCGTGATGTTGATGATTTTTGCAACCTTTAATGACATCCTCCATCTCGCCACCTCGTGAGCGTTGCTGACGGGCAACTTTTTGAGGGAAAAGGGGAAGTTTGGGCGGGAGTTCGTTTGCAGTGCATAAGAAACGCTGTAAAAAGCCTGCCTATGCCAGCCCGGACCGTCTGTCGAATCCGCAATGTGGGGGCGGCCGCATGGATCAAAAGGGCGCGTAGCGCATGGGACTTTGTGTGCGGGTGGTTCGGGGATTGGCTATTGGCTGCCTGATCCTCGGCGGTATCCTTGTCGGTGCTGGCTGCGTGACGGTTGCGTCCTCGGGCGTTGCGGTTGCGCAGACGGCCAGCTCGATCGTCGTCGAGGGCAACCGCCGGGTCGAGGCCGAGACCATCCGCTCCTATTTCAAGCCCGGCCCGGGCGGCCGGCTGGGGCCCGAGCAGGAAGACGAGGCGCTCAAGGCGCTCTTTGCCACCGGGTCTGTTTGCCGACGTCCGCATCAGCCACTCCGGCGGCCGCCTGGTGGTCACGGTGGTCGAGAACCCGGTGATCAACCGGGTCGCCTTCGAAGGCAACAAGAAGGCCAAAGACGAGCAGCTCACGGCCGAAGTGCAGTCGAAGCCGCGCGGGACGCTTGTCGCGGCCGACCGTGCAGGCCGACGTGCAGCGCATCATCGAGATCTATCACCGCAGCGGCCGCTTCGACGTCTCGGTCGATCCGAAGATCATCGAGCTGCCGAACAACCGCGTCGATCTGGTGTTCGAAATCAAGGAAGGCGAGAAAACCGGCGTCAAGGATATCCAATTTCGTCGGCGCCCATGCGTATTCGTCCGGCCGCCTGAAGGACGTCATCAAGACCTCCGAAAGCAACTGGCTCAGCTTTCTGCAGACGACCGACATCTACGACCCCGACCGCATCGAAGCCGACCGCGATCTGTTGCGCCGCTTCTACCTGAAGCACGGCTATGCCGACGTGCGCATCGTCTCGGCGGTCGGCGAATACGATCCGGCCAAGAAGGGATTCGTCGTCACCTTCACCATCGACGAGGGCGGTCAGTATCGCGTCGGCACCGTCGACGTGATTTCGAACGTGCATGCGATCGATCCGGCGTCGCTGCGCAGCCAGCTCAAGCTGAGCGCCGGCAACGTCTACAACGCCGATCTGGTCGAAAAGAGCGTCGAGGCGATGACGATCGAGGCCGCCAAGCACGGCTATGCCTTCGCCAATGTGCGGCCGCGCGGCGACCGCAACTTCGAGACCAAGACCATCAATCTCACGTTCGTCGTCGAGGAAGGCGCGCGCGCCTATATCGAGCGCATCAACATCCGCGGCAATACCCGCACCCGCGACTACGTGATCCGCCGCGAATTCGATCTCGGCGAGGGCGACGCCTATAACCGCGCGCTGATCGACCGCGCCGAGCGCCGCCTGAAGAACCTCAATTACTTCAAGACGGTCAAGATCACCAACGAGCCGGGCTCGGCGCCCGACCGCGTCGTCATCAACGTCGATGTCGAGGAACATGCCAACCGGCGAATTCTCGATTTCCGGCGGCTATTCCACCGCCGACGGCTTCATCGGCGAAGTCAGCGTCGCCGACCGCAACCTGATGGGCCGCGGCCACTATGCCAAGGCGTCGGTGACCTACGGGCAATATGTGCGCGGCTTCGATCTGTCGTTCGTCGAGCCCTTATTTGCTCGGCTATCGCATGGCCGGCGGCATCGATATTGTTTGCGCGGCAAAATCTGGCGAATAACTACGTTTCCTACGATTCCCAGACGATCGGCACCAATCTGCGCCTCGGCTTTGCGCTGACCGAAGAACTCGCGTTCCAGCCGCGTTATTCGATCTACCAGCAGAAGATCACGCTGCCGACCAATACTTGAATAACTGTCAATTTTCGAGCAACGCCGCGGCTTAACGGCGGCCCTGGCGTGAATCCGACCAATGAAGGCATGTCCGGATTACGATACGATTCGTTAATCCGGGCACGCAGGGCGGCTGTTACGCCGACGGCGAAGCTTCGCTGGCGGTCCGCAAGGAACTGGCCGCCGGTCCGGTGATTACGTCGCTGGTCGGCTATACGCTCGCCTACAACACGCTCGACAACAACAAGCTGCCGACCAGCGGTCTCTTTGCCGAACTCAAGCAAGACTTTGCCGGCGTCGGCGGCGACGTGAATTTCATCCGCACGTCGGTTGAAGCGCGCAACTACTACGAAGTCTTCTCGGATGTCATCAGCGTCTTCAAGCTGCAGGCCGGCGTCATCGAACCCTTGGGGCGGCCAGCAGATTGCGCATGCTGGACCACTTCCAGATGGGGCCGAACCTCGTGCGCGGCTTTGCGCCTGCCGGCATTGGGCCCGCGCGACCTGACGCCCGGCACGACCAATGACGCGCTCGGTGGCAGCTTGTACTGGGGCGCCAGCGTCGAAGCGCAGACGCCGTTGTACTTCCTGCCGAAGGATGTCGGCATCAAGCTTGCCGCCTTTCGCCGATGCCGGCTCGCTGTGGAACTACCAAGGGCCGACCAGTTGGAATGTGACCGGCGAAACGCTTCAGGTCGGCCTCGACAGCGCGTCGATGATTCGCTCGTCGGTCGGTGTCGGCCTGATCTGGGATTCGCCGCTCGGGCCGCTGCGCTTCGATCTGGCCTATCCGCTGACAAAGTACTGCGCGACGCCGGTGGGTGGCGGAGAAGTGTGCGACCGCACGCAGTATCTTCCGCTTCAGCGGCGGCACCAAGTTCTGATCTTGGCGGCAGCCGGCGGTACGACGGATCGGACTCCAGCCGGAATGAGCGAGCCGGTCTTCCTACGACACTCCCGCGGTCTCACGCTTGATGAGATCGCCGCCTTGACCGGTGCGACGCTCGCGTCGCAGCCGCCGCATTCGCGCCGCATCGCCAATATCGCTCCGCTCGATCGCGCAGCGCCGTGCGACCTTACGTTCTTCGACAGCAAGAAATTATGCGGCCGCGCGGCCGCGACACATGCCGGGGCCTGCCTTACCACCGCGGCGCTCGCCAAGGAACTGCCGGCGCGGGTCGCGGTGCTTGACTGTTCGCGAGCCGTATCGCGCCTTCGTTACCGTGGCGCGCGAGTTGTTTCCGCAGGCGCTGCGACCGTCCTCGCTATCCGGGCCGGGCGACTTCACAGGCGCGCATGTCGATCCAAGCGCGCGGATGGAAGATGGCGTCACGATCGAGCCCGGCGCGGTCGTTGGCCCGCGTGCCGAAATCGGCAGCGGCACCATGATCGGCGCGAACGCCGTGATCGGCGCCGAGGTGCGAATCGGACGCGATTGCTCGATCGGCGCGGGCACAATCATCACCAACGCGCTGATCGGCGATCGGGTCATCGTTCATCCGGGCTGCAAGATCGGTCAGGACGGCTTCGGCTTCGTGATGGGCGGGAAGTGGTCACCTCAAGAGTGCCGCAGGTCGGACGCGTCATCATTCAAGACGACGTCGAGATCGGCGCCGGCACCACGATCGATCGCGGTGCCATCCGCGACACCGTGATCGGCGAGGGCACCAAGATCGACAACCTGGTTCAGGTAGGCCACAATGTCAGCATTGGCCGGCATTGCATATTGGTGGCGCAAACGGGAATTTCCGGCAGTTCGACACTGGAAGATTTCGTTGTGTTGGGTGCGCGTGTCGGCCTGAACAACAATGTGACGATCGGCGAGGGAGCGCAGCTTGCCGCGACCAGCAATGTCCATGGCGATGTACCGCCGGGCGCGCGCTGGGGCGGCACGCCGGCCAAGCCGGTGAAGCAGTGGTTCCGTGAGATGACGATTCTCGCAAGGCTTGCGCGCAAGGAAGGCAGCTGACGCGGCGGCGGACGAATGAGACGGTTGTGATGAATAAAGCCGTAACAAGACTTGAAGCGGCCGACATCGCGGTGGTGCTCAAAACTGCTGCCGCACCGCTATCCGTTTCTGATGGTCGACCGGGTCATCGACATCCACGGCGACGAACACGGCATCGGCATCAAGAACGTGACCATCAACGAACCGCATTTTCAGGGGCACTTTCCCGGCAATCCGGTTTTCCCGGCGTGTTGATGATCGAAGGCATGGCGCAAACGGCTGGCGTGCTTTGCATCGCGGCGACCGGGGCACAGCCGAAGTCGGTGTTCTTTCTTGACCATCGACAAAGCGAAATTCCGCAAGCCGGTGCGTGCCGGGCGACACCATCGAATATCACATGAACCGGATCGCGCGGCGCAAGTCCATGTGGTGGTACCGCGGCGAGGCGAAAGTGGCCGGCCAGATCGTCGCCGAAGCCGAAGTCGGCGCCATGCTTTCCGACGCATGAGCGCGCGCATGATCGATCCCTCGGCGCGGATCGAGGCCGGGGCGACGATCGGAAAAGACGTTTCAATCGGTCCTTATTGCACGATCGGTGCGCACGTCAGCGTCGGCGATGGTTGCCGGTTGATCGCGCACGTCAATCTCACCGGCCACACCACGATCGGCCCGCGAACCGTCATTCATCCGTTTGCTTCGCTTGGTTCGCCGCCGCAATCGGTGAGCTATCGCGGCGGACCGACCAGGCTGGTGGTCGGCGCCGATTGCGATATTCGCGAAAACGTCACGATGAGCACCGGCACCGAGGACGGCGGCGGCGTCACCGAAGTTGGCGATCGCTGTTTTTTCATGGTCGGCGCGCATGTCGCGCATGATTGCAAGGTCGGCAGCCATGTGGTGTTCGCCAACAACGTTCTGCTCGCCGGCCACGTCGCTATCGGCGATCATGTGGTGTTCGGCGGCGGCGTTGCGGTGCGCCAATTCGTGCGCATCGGCGAGGGCGCAATGATTGTCGGCTTGAGCGGCGTGCGTGCCGACGTGATCCCCTATGGCATGGCGCAGGGCCGCTCGCCGATTTGATCGGGCTCAACGTGATCGGCATGCGCCGGCGCGGTCTTACGAAGGATGACGTTCATCGCGTGCGCGCGGCCTACCAGGCCTTGTTTTTCGGCGAGGGTGAGTTTCGCGCGCGCGTCGATCGCGTTGCGGCCGAGTATGGCGGCGATCCGCTGGTGGGCAAGATCATCGAGTTCATTCGTGCCGGAAAGCGCCCTTTCACGATGGCGGTCAAGCGCAGCGAGGCGGACGAGGACGCATGAGCGCAGCCGCCAGCCGTCGGGCACGACGACGGCCCGCTCGCGCTTATTTGCGGCGGCGGCACGCTGCCGCTGGCGGTGGCGGAATCGGTTTCAAAGCGCGGACGAGCGGTCGTGCTATTTGCGCTTCGCGGCGCACGCCGATCCGGCATTGGTTGCGCGATATCCGCATCACTGGCTTCGTGTCGGTCAGCTTGGCAGCTTTACGCGGCTGGCGCGCGCGGCCGGTTGCCGCGACGTGGTGTTCATCGGGTCGCTGGTGCGGCCGACGCTTGTGGAATCTTCGCCCCGATCTCAAGGCGCTGATGTTATTGCCGCGCATCATGGCGGCCTATCGCGGCGGCGACAATCATCTGTTGTCGGGCGTGAGCAGGATCGTCGAGGAGCAAGGCTTTCGCCTTGCTTGGCGCGCACGAGGTGGCGCCGGAAATTCTCGTGCCGGAAGGTGTGCTCGGTCGCGTCGAGCGCGTCGGAGCGCATCGGCAAGACATTGCTTTCGGCTTCGATTATCTGCGCGCCAGCGGTGTCGTTCGATATCGGGCAGGCGGTGGTGGTGGCTGGCAAGCACGTGCTGGCGGTGGAAGCGGCCGAAGGCACCGACCAGATGCTTGACGCGCGTTGCCGAATTGCGCGCCAGCGGCCGGATCGGCGCGCCGGCAGGCAGTTGGCGTGCTGGTGAAGGCGCCGAAACCGGCGACAAGACCGTCGCTTCGATTTGCCGTCGATCGGTCCGAAGACCGTGGACGGGCGTTGCGCGCGCGGGGCTTGCCGGCATCGCGGTCGTGGGCGGCACAACCGTGATCGCCGAACCGGAACGCCGTCGTGAGCGATGCCGACCGCGCCGGGATATTTGTTGTCGGCGTGCCGGCTGGAACCAGAGCGATGAGCCCGCATGTTTTTCTGGTGGCCGGCGAGGAATCCGGCGATCGGCTGGGTGCTGCGCTGATTGCGGCCATCAGGCAGCGCACGCAGGGACGCGCACAGTTTTCCGGCGTCGGCGGCGCGCACATGGCGGCGGAAGGCGTGCCGAGTCTTTTTCCGCTCGGTGATCTCGCGATCATCGGATTTGGCGGCAATTCCGGCGAGGCTGCCGAAAATTTTCCGGCGCATCCGCGAGACCGCCGATGCGGTTATCGTCGGCAAAGCCCGATGTGCTGGTGATCATTGACAGTCCCGAATTTACCCATCGCGTGGCGCGGCGCGTGCGCGCGCGTGCACCGGAAATTCCGATTGTCGACTACGTCTGTCCGTCGGTGTGGGCCTGGCGGCCGGGTCGCGCCCGCGCCATGCGCGCTTATGTCGATCACGTGCTGGCGCTGTTGCCGTTCGAGCCGAAGACTTGTCAGCGAGCTTGGTGGGCCGCCCTGCACCTATGTCGGCCATCCGCTGACCGAGCGCCTCAGCGAGCTGCGCCCGAATGAGCTTGAAAGGCGCCTGCGTCTAGCTGACCCGCCACTGTTTCTGGTTTTGCCCGGCAGCCGCACCGGTGAAATTCGGCGCATGGCGCCCGTGTTTGGTGCAGCGATCGCTCGTGTCGCCGAACAGTTCGGCGCCATCGAGGTCGTGGTGCCGGCTGTGCCGCAGACTTGCGGAGACGGCTCGCGCGGCAGTTGCGTCGTGGCGCGTTCCGGCGCGCGTGATATCGGATGCCGGCGAGAAAGATGAAGCCTTCCGCACGGCGCGTGCGGCGCTGACAAAATCGGGGACCTCGACGCTGGAACTGGCGCTTGCTGGCGTCCCGATGGTGGCCGCATACAAGGTGTCGCTGATCGAGGAATTGGCGGCCCGTCTGCTCGTCAACGTGCCCTCGGTGATCCTTGCCAATCTGGTGCTCGGCGAAAACGTGGTCCCGGAATTTCTACAGCGCGATTGCACCGCGGATCGGCTCGCCAAGGCCCGGTTCCACTGTTGGGCGATACGCCGGAGCGGCGGCGGCAGATCGAGGCGTTCGCGCGCCTGGACGCCATCATGGAGATCGGCAAAGGCAATCCGAGTGATCGAGCGGCGGCGATAGTGCTCGATTGTGCAGGCCGGACAACCAGGTCAGAACGTGAAACTCTGGCTTTGGCGCGGCCTCCGGTATGACTTGCTGCGCGGTCCCGGATAGGCGTATGTCATTGCAGGAAACTGGATTCCAGCCTTTGACCTTATCCCCCCGCGCCTCGATCACTGCTGTCCATGGCTACTTGCCGCCGGATCTGCTCACCAACGCGGAACTCGCGCGCATGGTGGACACCACCGACGCCTGGATCATCGAGCGCACCGGGCATCAAGGAACGCCACATTCTCAAGGGCGAAGGCCTCGGCACGTCGCATATGGCGGCCGAGGCCGTGCGCGGGCTGCTGCAGAAGACCGAACACCAAGCCGGAAGACGTCGATCTCCTGATCTGCGCGACGACCACGCCCGACATGCAGTTTCCCTCGACCGCCAATTTGATCTGCGACATGGTGGGCGTGCGCAATGTCGGCAGCTTCGATGTGCAGGCCGCCTGCTCGGGATTTCTCTACTCGCTCACCATCGCGGCCCAGTTCATCGCCAATGGAACTGCGCGCAAGGTCGTGGTGGTCGGCGCCGACAAGATGTCATCCATCATCGATTACACCGATCGTGCCACCTGCGTGCTGTTTGGCGATGCAGCCGGTGCGGTGCTGCTCGAGCCCGACAACGTCGGTTACGGCATCATGGATACGCTGATCCGTTCCGACGGCTCCGGAATGATCCATTTGCACCAAAAGGCCGGCGGTAGCCGCATGCCGCCGAGCGCCGAGACGGTTGCCAAACGATTGCATTATGTCCACCAGGAAGGTGCGGCCGTCTATAAATTCGCGATCGCCAAGATGGCGGAAGTTGCGGGTGAGATCATGTCGCGCAACAATTTGCGCGCCGACATGATCGACTGGCTGGTGCCGCACCAGGCCAACAAGCGGATCATCGAGTCGACCGCCGAGCGCATGGGTCTGCCGATGGAAAAGGTGATGGTCACAATCCAGAAATACGGCAACACCACCAACGCCACCATTCCGCTGTGCCTGTGGGACTATGAGCCCAAATTAAAGCGCGGCGACCGTTTGGTGCTCGCAGCGTTCGGCGGCGGCTTCACCTGGGCAGGCGTTTACGTGCAATGGGCTTATGATGGCGCGAATGCACCCAGGCTCAACGGCAAATCCAACGGCAAAAGCCGATAAGGCAGATTATTTCCGCCGCGAGATCGGCGCGTAATCGCGGCGCGTCGCACCGGTGTAGAGCTGGCGCGGCCGCCCGATCTTCTGGTGCGGATCCTCGATCATTTCTTTCCACTGCGCGATCCAGCCGACGGTGCGGGCGACTGCAAACAGCACGGTGAACATGGTGGTCGGGAATCCCATGGCCTTGAGCGTAATGCCCGAATAAAAATCGATGTTGGGATAGAGCTTCTTCTCGATGAAGTATTCGTCGTGCAGGGCGATCTTCTCGAGCTCCATGGCGACGTCGAGCAGCGGATCATCCTTGATGCCGAGCTCGGTCAGCACTTCGTGGCAGGTCTTCTGCATGATCTTGGCGCGCGGATCGTAATTCTTGTAGACGCGGTGCCCAAAGCCCATCAGGCGGTAGGAATCGTTTTTGTCTTTCGCACGCTTGATGAATTCAGGAATGCGCTCGACGGAGCCGATTTCGCGCAGCATGTTGAGCGCGGCTTCGTTGGCGCCGCCATGGGCGGGCCCCCAAAGGCATGCACAGCCGGCGGCGATGCAGGCAAACGGATTGGCGCCTGAAGAGCCGGCAAGCCGCACGGTCGATGTCGAGGCGTTCTGCTCGTGGTCCGCGTGCAGGATAAAGATGCGGTCCATGGCGCGCGCCAGCACCGGGTTGGGCTTGTAGTCCTCCGTCGGCACCGCGTAGCACATGCGCAGGAAATTGGAGGCGTAGTCGAGCTCGTTCTTCGGATACACGAAAGGCTGACCGACCGAATACTTGTACGCCATGGCGGCGAGCGTCGGCACTTTCGCGATCATGCGGATCGAGGCGATCATGCGCTGGTGCGGATCGGAAATGTCGGTGGAGTCGTGGTAAAACGCCGACAGCGCGCCCACGCATCCGGTCATCACCGCCATCGGATGCGCATCGCGGCGGAAGCCCTGGAAGAAGCGGCTCATCTGCTCGTGAACCATCGTATGACGGGTCACCCGGTAGTCGAAGTCGGCCTTCTGCGCCGTCGTCGGCAATTCGCCGTATAGCAGCAGATAGCAGGTCTCCAGGAAGTCGCCGTGTTCGGCGAGCTGCTCGATTGGATAGCCGCGATAGAGCAGGATGCCTTCATCGCCGTCGATGTAGGTGATCTTGGACTCGCAGCTCGCTGTCGAGGTAAATCCCGGGTCGTAGGTAAACAGCCCGCTCAGGCCATAGAGCTTTGAAATGTCGACGACGTCGGGACCGATCGTGCCGGGGTAGACCGGCATGTCCCAATTGCTGTTGCCGACCGTCAGTGTGCCGGTTTTATTTTTGGCGCTGGTCTTGGCGTCCATGGTCGAGCCCTCGAATTGGCCGCGAGCAGTGCACGTGGAAACATGAGGCCGGCAGGCGTGACGCCGGGTCAGGCGGTAAGGATGCCGGCCGCTTTGTGCGTATCCCATTCAAGTGTGCACTGCAAGATAGCGTAATGTATTGTATTGCCGTGGATATAGGCACGGTTTGAACCGCTTGCCCGATATGAAAACTTTATAGCGCGGCCTGGTCCCGCAGCCGCGCCAGGCTCTCGTCCCGGCCCAGTACCGCGAGCACATCAAAGATCGGCGGTGAAGTTGTGCGGCCGGTGAGGGCGGCCCGCAGCGGTTGCGCCACCGCGCCAAGTTTGAGGCCGGCGCGCTCGGCGTAGGGCCGCACAACGGCTTCGGCAGACGTCGCATTCCAGTCCGGAACGGCCTCCAGTTCCGGCAGCAGCGCGGCGATCAGGGTCTTGGCCTCGTCGGTGAGCAGGGCCTTGGCCTGGTCGTTGATATCGATCGGCCGGCTCGTCCACAGGAAGCGGGAGGCATCGAACAACTCGACTAAAGTCTTGGCCCGCTCTTTCAGCCCGGGCATGGCAGCCAGCAATTTGGCATGCAGCGCCGGCGTCATTTTGCTCGCGAGCTCTTGTCCGCCGGCAATATGCGGCAACAGCTGTTCAATGGCGGCAATGAGGTCGGCGTCGTCGCTTGTGCGAATATAGTGGCCGTTGAGGCTCTCCAGCTTTGTGAAATCAAAGCGCGCCGGCGAGCGGCCAATCTGCGGAAGATCGAAGGCGGCGATCATCTCCTCGGTTGTAAAGATCTCCTGGTCGCCGTGTGCCCACCCAAGCCGCACCAGATAGTTTCGCATCGCCGCCGGCAAATAACCCATGGCGCGATAGGCATCGATGCCGAGCGCGCCATGGCGCTTCGACAACTTTGAACCATCCGGCCCATGAATGAGCGGGATGTGAGCCATGACCGGCACCTTCCAGCCGAGCGCCTGATAGATTTGGGTTTGGCGGGCGCCGTTGTTGAGGTGATCGTCACCGCGAATGATGTGGGTGATGCCCATATCATGGTCGTCGACAACGACGGCGAGCATGTAAGTGGGCGTGCCGTCCGAGCGCAGCAGGATGAAGTCATCGAGATTTTCGTTTTGCCAAACGACGCGTCCCTGCACCTGATCTTCGACGACGGTTTCTCCGGTGAGCGGTGCCTTGAGGCGGATAACCGGATTTACTCCGGCGGGCACGTCATTCGGATCACGTTCGCGGCAGCGGCCGCTATAGAGGCGCGTGCGGCCTTCCGCCCGGGCCTTCTCGCGCATCGCGGTGAGTTCGTCCGGGCTGCAATAGCATCGGTAGGCATGACCGGAAGCGAGAAGCTGCTCGGCCACCTGGCGGTGGCGCGCCGCGCGAGAGAACTGGAAGACGATCTCACCGTCCCAGGTCAGGCCAAGCCAGGTCAGTCCGTCGATAATGGCGTTGATGGCGGCCGCGGTCGAGCGCTCGCGGTCGGTATCTTCGATCCGCAGCAGCATCTTGCCGCCATGCCGGCGCGCGAACAGCCAGTTGAACAAGGCTGTGCGGCCTCCGCCGATGTGGAGGAATCCGGTCGGTGAGGGCGCGAAACGGGTGACAACTGGCGTGGTCATTCGGGAGGGATAACGCCCAGAGGTTTCATACTGATGTCAGGCAGCTCGTGTATCACAAGTTTACATATACGCTTACGGCTTGCGGCCCACGACGACAAGACATTTGCTCATAAACGACAAAATTCAAACGTCTCCGCTCCGAGCGCAATTCTGCATACAGCATTCACGCCGGGTTCAAGTGGCGGGGCTTAGTTTCGTCCGTGCTCGCCATCGAACCGGGCGAGTGCTCTTGGGTGGCCGGCAGCCTGAAGGTGCGGCCCGCAAACTCGGAAGGAAACTTCAATGAAGACGTCAATTAAATTGGCAGTGCTCGCATTCGGTGCCGCGAGTTTGGCCGCCGTGATGACCGCGCCGGCTTCTGCCGGGGACTGTAAAGATGTGGTTGGAATAACGAATTTTTTGCAATGTTTCACGCGGCCGCCCGATCAATTGCAAGACAAGGAAGGCGACCTTAAGAGGGACAGTGGCGGCGGAGTACATTCAATAGCGGGTACTGGAATACACGTAACACCAGGCGCTCGCGTCGACTATAAAGGTATTGGCACAATTTCTGGCGTCCCTATGCCAAGCCCCCATGTCGACTATATGGATATCGTGAACAAAAAGGCCGGTGTTGTTGCCGGCCCGGGCGGCAGCGGCGGCAAGCACTCGGCAAATTGATCGCCGTCGCTCAACCGAAGTCACAGAAGCCCGGCTCACGCCGGGCTTTTTCTTTGACGTGCGGCGATCTCACACCTAAGACCATGCTTGAGGCGGAGGCCGGGATTTGGCACATAGGCCGCGCGCCGCCTGTTCCGGGCGAATGCGCGACCAGTGAGACGTCAGGGCATGCCATCAGGCGATGTGGGGGTAGCGGAGGCGAGCCGCGATTTCATTCGCGACATCGTTAAAGCGGACCTCGATTCGGGCCGCGTTAAAGGCGTTGTCACCCGCTTTCCGCCCGAACCCAACGGCTACCTGCATATTGGCCACGCCAAGTCCATTTGCCTCAATTTCGGCATCGCGGAAGAGTTTGGCGGCCGTTGTCATTTGCGTTTCGACGACACCAACCCCACCAGGGAAGAGCAGGAATACATCGACGCTATCGAAGCGGATATGCGCTGGCTCGGCTTTGATTGGGGCAAGCACCTCTATCACGCATCGGACTATTTCGAACAACTCTTTGCGTGGGCCGAGGATCTGATCCGGGCCGGCAAGGCCTATGTCGACGACCAGAACCCGCACGACATGCGTGTGAACCGCGGGACGCTGACCGAGCCTGGAAAAAATAGCCCGTTCCGCGACCGTGGAGCCGATGAGAACCTCGATCTGTTTCGCCGCATGCGCGCCGGTGAATTTCCAAATGGCGCGCGCGTTCTGCGCGCCAAGATCGACATGGCATCGGGCAACATCAACTTGCGCGATCCGGTGCTCTACCGGATCCTGCACACCAGCCATCCGCGCACTGGTACAGAATGGAAAATTTACCCGAGCTATGATTTTGCGCACGGCCAATCGGACGCAATCGAGCACGTCACCCATTCGGTGTGTACGCTGGAGTTTGAAGATCACCGGCCGCTGTACGACTGGTTTATTACAAACCTGAATGTTCCGTCGCGGCCTCATCAATACGAATTCGCGCGGCTCAATCTCACATATACGGTTTTGTCCAAGCGCGTGCTCACAGAGCTTGTGCGCGGCGGACATGTGAGCGGATGGGACGACCCGCGCATGCCGACGCTGGCGGGCTTGCGCCGGCGCGGCGTGCCGCCCGAAGCGATACGCGATTTCGTCAAACGCATCGGCGTTGCGAAAGCCAACAGCGTTGTCGATGCGGGGATGTTCGACTTCTCCGTCCGCGAAGTCCTCAACAAGAGTTCATTGCGGCGGATGGCGGTGCTGCGCCCGCTCAAGGTCGTGATCGAGAATTACCCGGAAGGGCCGGGCGAAGAACTTGAGGCGGTCAATCATCCCGATGACGCTTCAGCGGGCGTGCGAAAAATAAAATTCGGCCGTGAACTTTATATCGAGCAGGACGACTTCATGGAGCACCCGCCGAAGAAATTCTTCCGGCTTTCTCCCGGCACCGAAGTGCGTCTGCGTTACGCCTATTTCATTACCTGCCGCGAGGCGATCAAGAACGCCAAGGGTGAGGTGACTGAATTGCGTTGCACGTATGATCCGGCGACGAAGGGTGGCAACGCGCCGGATGGGCGCAAGGTGAAAGGGACCATTCATTGGGTTTCGGCCACACATTCTGTTCCGGCGGAAGTGCGGCTCTATAATCCGTTGTTCTCCAGGCCCGATCCAGCCGGTGGTGAAAACTTCGCGGCGGATCTCAATCCGAATTCGCTCGAAGTATTGAGCGGGGCCCGGCTTGAGCCGGCGCTTGCGGAGGCAAAGCCCGGCGTGCCCGTGCAGTTCGAGCGCCAGGGCTATTTCTGTCTTGATCGGGATGCAAAACCGGGAAAGCCCGTGTTCAGCCGCACCATCGGCCTGCGCGATACCTGGGCCAAGGAAAAAACCACAGGCTGAGCAAAACTTGTGGCCACAACCTGAGGATGAGCTAGAATAGGGTAGGTTGTAGCGGGTTGCGTCGGGGAGGCGCCCGGCGACGTGGCCCGACAAAGTGCCAATAGCGACAGACCTCGTGCCGGCGCCAAGACCTGGGCGCCGGAGATCGACGCCGCCCGGCGCCCGGCCGGCCTGTTGCTCCCGGATGGCCTCGCCAGTGCCGCCGGCTGGCTGCGTGGCCTGATTTCACAGTGGGCCGTGGCCGAGGTTGCGCCCGGCCGCTTGATGCCTTGGCTGCCGGTCGTCTTCGGTTTCGGAATCGTCGCCTACTTTACCGCTGATCGCGAACCGGCCTGGTGGGCGACGTCGGCGCTGGCGCTCGGTGCGATCGCGGCGACGTTTTTGGCGCGGCGACGGCCATTTGGTTTTCCGCTCGCGCTCGGGTTTGCCGCGTGCGCCTCGGGGCTGGCAATCGCCACCTTGCAGACGGCGCGTATTGCTCATCCTATTTTGCAGCATCCCATAGCGAGTGCATCGCTCGCCGGTTTCGTTGAAATCCGCGAGGAGCGCGAGAAAAGCGATCGTATCGTGGTGCGCGTCGAGCGCTTCGAGGTGCCGCGCGCCACGCCTGCGCTGGTGCCCGATCGCGTGCGCGTCGCCGTGCGCAAAGGCAGCGCGCCCGCGGTTGGCAGCTTCGTCGAATTCAAGGCGCATTTGTCGCCGCCGCTGCAACCGCTGCGCCCGGGTGGCTATGATTTTGCCCGCGATATGTATTTCCAGCGCATCGGTGCCTCCGGCTACGCGCTTGGTGCGATCAAGGTCAAGGCACCGCCGGTCGCGGGCGGATTCTGGCTGCGCTATGCCACCGTCATCGACGATCTGCGCGAAGCGATCGACAAGCGCATGCGCGCCATCATTGCAGGAGACAACGGTTCGATTGCGTCTGCGCTCATCACAGGAAAGCGCGATGCGATCTCAACGCCGGTCAACGATGCGATGTATGTCTCCAGCCTTGCGCACGTGTTGTCGATTTCCGGTTATCACATGGCGGTCGTTGCCGGCATCGTGTTTTTCATTTTCCGCGCCGGACTTGCTCTGGTCCCATCATTGGCGAACCGTTATCCGATAAAAAAATGGGCCGCATTCGGCGCGCTGATCGCGGCGACTTTCTATCTTCTGCTGTCCGGCGCCGAGGTCGCTACGCAACGCTCATATATCATGATAGCGATCGTGCTCCTGGGCGTGATGCTGGATCGTCCAACGCTGACGTTCCGCACGATCTCGGTCGCAGCCATGGCCGTCCTTACGCTCGCGCCGCAGGCGGTCGTGCATCCAAGCTTTCAGATGTCTTTTGCCGCAACGCTGGCGCTCATTGCTGCCTATCAATACGGGCTTCCGTGGCGCGCCGATCGTGACAGTTCGCTTGGCGCGCGCGTGGCTTTGTGGGGCGTGCGCGAGTTCGCAGGGCTGATCCTCGCCTCGCTGGTCGCAGGCCTCGCCACCACACCGTACGCCGCCTTTCATTTTCATCGCCTGGCGCCCTACGGAGTCGTGGCGAATCTGCTCGCGATGCCGGTGGTGTCGGTCGTCGTCATGCCGATGGGCATCCTCGGGCTCGTCGCGATGCCGTTCGGCTTCGATGCCGTGTTCTTTCGTCTGATGGGCCATGGGCTTGATTGGATGATCTGGGTGTCACTGTGGGTGGCGAGCCTGCCCGGCGCCGTCGGGCGCATGCAGGCGTTCGGTACCGGTCCTCTGTTGGTTGGGACGGCAGGTCTCTTGCTTATGTGTCTGCTCCGTACACCACTGCGGTGGACCGGAGTGGTGTTGGGCGCAGCCGCATGTCTGTGGGCGATGTTGACGCCGCGCCCCGACGTGCTGGTTGCCGGTGACGGGCAGGCGGCCGCCTTTCGTGGCCCCGATGGCCGGCTGACCGTGCTGTACAGCGGGCGCGATAGTTTTGCGGTCAAGGAATGGCTGGCGGCCGACGCCGATGCGCGTTTGCCGAAAGATCCGAGCCTGACGAATGGCGTGAACTGCGACGCGATCGGCTGCGTCGGCAAGCTCGGCGATGGCCGGCTCGTATCGATGGCTCTTGCGGTCGAGGCTTTCGCAGAGGATTGCACGCGCGCCGCCGTGGTCGTCAGCGTGCGCGAGGCACAGTCGGCCGACTGCGTTGGCACCTTGGTTGACCGCGATGTTTGGCGAACCAACGGCGCGGTGGCGCTGCGCTGGACGGGCGACAGATTCGAGCAAGCCGTCACGTTGCCGCCAGGTTATGACCGCCCGTGGGGACGCGGCGCCATCAGCACGGCTGCGCGCTTACCGGCGTCGACACCTGCACCGTCAGGCGATGCGACGCCGCACCCGGAAGATGTGGAAGCGGACGATTAATATCGCCGGAACAGCCCGACCAGCTTGCCCTGGATGCGCACGCGATTGGGCGGCAGGATGCGCACCTCATAGGCGGTATTGGCGGGCTCAAGCGCGATCGAGGCGCCGCGGCGGCGGAAGCGCTTGAGCGTGGCTTCCTCGTCGTCGATCAGCGCCACCACGATGTCGCCGGTGTCGGCCGCCTCGGATTTGCGGATCAGCGCGATATCGCCGTCGAGGATGCCGGCCTCGATCATGCTGTCGCCGCGCACTTCCAGCGCGAAATGCTCGCCGGCCGAGAGCAGGTCGGGCGGCATGTTGATGACATGGCTGCGGGTCTGGATCGCCTCGATCGGCGTGCCGGCGGCGATGCGGCCCATGACCGGCACCGCGATCGGACGGCCGCTGTCGTCGTCCTCGGAGTTCGGCGCGCACGCGGCCGAGATCGCCCTCGATGACGCTCGGCGTAAAGCCGCGCGAGCGGCCGACGCCGAGGCCATGGGCGACCGAATCCGGCAGTTTGATCACCTCGATGGCGCGGGCCCGGTTGGGCAGGCGGCGGATGAAGCCGCGCTCCTCCAGGGCCGTAATCAGCCGGTGAATGCCGGACTTGGAGCGCAGGTCGAGGGCGTCCTTCATCTCGTCGAAAGAGGGCGGTACGCCGGCCTCGGTCAGCCGCTCGTGGATGAAGCGCAGGAGCTCGAACTGCTTGCGGGTCAGCATCTGTCTCTCCCCGCTCGAGGCCGGCCCGGTCTGTAGGGACCAAGCCAGAAACAAATCATGAACGGACACTATCTGTTCGATATGTGTTCCGCAACCATTTAATTTGGAGTGAAAAAATGCGAAAGGCCGCTAAAGGCCTAGCTTAAGGATGACACAGTCTGAACCGGCTGCGGCCGCCGGCGCGTGCGGTTCGCGAATCAGCAGGCAGTCTGCCTTGGCCAGCGGAGCCATCAGGGAACTGTCCTGGGATGGTAGCGGGGTAGCGATCGGGCCGTCCGGGACCTGGCGCGAGCGTGGCCCGCAGATAGTCGGCGCGCTCGTCATTGGCCGGCAGATCGCGGCCGAGACGGGCGGTTTCGGGGACCCGCTCGACATCCTGTCGGCCGGCCAGGCGCCGGATGAGAGGCACCAGAAACAGGAACGCGCAGACATAGGACGATACCGGGTTGCCGGGCACGCCCAGCACCTGCATGCCGCCCAGACGGCCATGCATCATCGGGCGGCCGGGACGCAACGCCACGCGCCAGAACGAAAGATCGAGACCCTCGGCGGCCAGCGCCCGCTGCACCAGATCGTGCTCGCCGACGGAGGCGCCGCCGGTACGTCAACAGGATATCGGCGCCCCATTCGCGCGCGCGGCGTACGGCTGCCACGATGTCCTCGATGCGGTCGCGCGCGATTCCGAGGTCGATGCACCTCGGTACCCTCGCTGCGCGCGAGCGCGGTCAGCGCAAAACCGTTCGAATAGACGATCTCGCCGGGTCCCGGCGCGCTGCCGGGCGGCACCAGCTCGTCGCCGGTGCCGAGCACCGCGACTTTGGGCCGGCGGTGCACCCTAAGCTTCGGATAATTCATGGCGGCCGCAAGCATCAGGTCGCGGTCGCTCAGCCGGCGTCCTTTGCGCAACAGGATCTGATCCCGCGTGAAGTCGATGCCTTGCGCGCGCACATTGCGGCCCTTGGCGGTTGGCTTCTGGATCGTGACCAGATCGCCGGCGCGCGTGGTGAGCTCCTGGATCACCACAGTATCGCTGCCGGTTGGCATGACGCCGCCGGTGAAAATACGCGCGGCTTGACCGGGCGCGATTTCGTCAGCGAAGGGATGGCCGGCCGCAACTTCACCGATGACTTTAAGTGTCACCGGGGCCTGCGCGACGTCGCTCGCCCGCACGGCATAACCGTCCATGGCCGAGACCGCGGCCGGCGGCTGGGTGCGCAACGCGACTACATCCTCGGTGAGCACGCGGCCGAGCGCATCATCGAGAGACACCGTCTCGGCCGGCAGCGGGCTTGCGTCGGCCAGCACCCGCTGTAGTGCATCGGCGACCGGCATCAGCGCCATGAGTTATTCTCGTTGGGATTGAGCGTACCCGGCAACCGACTCTCGCTGTTCGGGGCCATGCGCTAACCTTCCGCGCGCCACTCGCCCGACTTGCCGCCGCTCTTGTGCAGAAGGCGAATGCCTTCGATGCGCATGCCGCGTTCGACCGCCTTGACCATGTCGTAGATCGTCAGGCACGCGATCGAAACCGCAGTGAGTGCCTCCATCTCGACGCCGGTCTTGGCGGTGACCTTCACCGTCGCCTGCACCAGAAAGCCCGGCAGCGTATGCTCCGGATTGATTTCGATTTCGACCTTGGTGAGCGGCAGCGGGTGACAGAGCGGAATGAGCCCGTGCGTGCGCTTGGCCGCCATGATGCCGGCAAGCCGCGCGGCGCCAAGCACGTCGCCCTTCATTGCATTGCCTTCGAGCACCAGGTCGAGCGTCTCCTTGCGCATGATCACGCGGCCTTCCGCGATGGCAATCCGTTCGGTGGCGCCTTTGCCGGAGACGTCGACCATGCGGGCTTCGCCGCGTTGGTCGATGTGGGTGAGGGGCGGTAGCGCTGGGGCTGGCACCGGCACGAGTTTTTCCCGACTCGGCCTGGGTCGGCGCTTGGGCTTGGCTTTGGCTCTTGTTTTCACCTTCGGCCGGCGCACGACTTTCTTTTTCGTACGCCGCGAAACCGGCTTCTTTCGTCGTGCCATAGATTACTCCGCAGCCGCGCGGCGCGATTCACGCGCGAGCAGGGCGCGGGTCGCGGCTGCGACGTCGGCTTGCCGCATCAGGCTCTCGCCGATCAGGAACGTCGAAATGCCGATACGCTTGAGGCGTGCGAGATCGGCCGGCGTATTGAGCCCGCTCTCGGCGACGACGATGCGGTCGCGTGGGATTTTGGGTGCCAGATGCTCGCTGACGGCGAGTGACGTCTTGAACGTCCGCAGATCGCGATTATTGATGCCGATCAGGCGCGATTTCAGCTTGAGAGCGCGGCCAAGCTCATCTTCATCATGAACTTCAACTAACACGTCCATCCCATAGACGAAGGCCGTTTCCTCAATGTCTCTCGCGGCTGCGTCGTCGACCGCCGCCATGATGATGAGGATGCAATCGGCGCCGAGCGCGCGCGATTCCACCACCTGATACGGCTCGTAGATGAAATCCTTGCGCAAGGCAGGCAGGACGGTGGCATTGCGCGCCGCGCCGAGAAATTCGGGTTTGCCCTGGAACGACGGCGCATCGGTCAGCACCGAGAGGCAGGTAGCGCCGCCGATCTCATAGGCCTTGGCGAGTGACGGCGGATCGAAATCGGCGCGGATCAGGCCCTTCGACGGGCTCGCCTTCTTGATTTCGGCGATCAGCGCGTAGTCGCCGGCGGCGATGCGGCGCTCGATCGCCCGCAGAAAACCGCGCGGCGGCGATGCGGCCTTGGCCTGCTTCTCGAGTTCGGCGAGCGGGCGCGCGCGCTTGGCCGCGGCGATTTCCTCGCGTTTGTAAGCTTCGATGCTCTTGCAGGATGTCCGGCACGTTACGCCTCCACGGCGTTGGACACCGCGATCAGCCGGTCGAGCCGGCCTTCTGCCTCGCCGCTTTCGATCGATTTGGCGGCGAGCGCTGCGCCTTCCTTCAAATCCTTGGCCTTGCCGGCGACGATCAGCGCAGCCGCGGCATTGAGGATCGACACGTCGCGGAACGGACCTGTCTTGCCCTTGAGCACGTCGAGCAATGCCTTTGCGTTCTGTTCGGCATCGCCGCCGCGCAACGCATCCGGTTTCGAACGTGACAAACCGGCGTCCTCCGGCGTCACCTCGAAAGTACGGATCTTGCCATTCTCGAGCGCGGCCACGCTGGTCGGACCGGCCGTCGTGATCTCGTCGAGGCCGTCGGAGCCGTGCACCACCCAGATGCTTTCGGAGCCGAGATTTTTCAGCACCTGCGCCATCGGCTCGACCCATTGCTTTGAAAATGTGCCGATCATCTGCCGCTTGACGCTCGCCGGATTGGACAGTGGCCCGAGCAGATTGAAGATGGTGCGGGTGCCGAGTTCGACGCGGGTCGGACCGACGTTCTTCATCGCAGGATGATGCGCGGGCGCGAACATGAAGCCGATGCCGGCATCGCGGATGCACAGGCCAACCTGTTCTGCGTCGAGTTCGATCTTGACGCCGAGCGCCTGCAGCACGTCGGCGGCGCCCGACTTCGACGACAGCGCGCGGTTGCCGTGCTTGGCGACCGGCACGCCGGCGCCGGCCACGATGAAAGCGGCGCAGGTCGAGATGTTGAACGAGCCGGATGCATCGCCGCCGGTGCCGACCACGTCGACCGCGTCAGGTGGCGCTTTCACGCCCAGCATTTTGGCGCGCATGGTGGTGACAGCACCGGTGATCTCGTCGACCGTTTCCCCGCGCACGCGCAAGGCCATCAGCAGGCCGCCCATCTGCGAGGGTGTGGCTTCGCCCGACATCATGCGGTCGAAGGCGCCAGCCGCTTCCTCGCGCGTCAGGCTCGCGCCGGTCGCGACCTTGGCGATGAGCGCTTTGAAATCGTCGGCCATGGGAAACGTCTCAGGTCGCCGCGTGCAGCGCCGCTGCTTTGCGCGCGGGCGCCGCGCGCCGGCCGCGCTGTCTATTCCAGGTAGCGGCAAGATCGAGAAAATTCTTCAGCATTAAATGGCCGTGCTCGGAGGCGATGCTTTCCGGATGGAATTGGACGCCGTGCACCGGCAGGCTGTTGTGCATTAGTCCCATCACCAGATGATCGGCAGTTTCTGCGTTGACAATGAGCTCACGCGGCATGCTGTCGCGCTCGACCACCAGCGAATGATAGCGCGTGGCCTTCAACGGCGCGTTGATGCCGCGGAACACACCCGTGTCGGTGTGTTTGATCTCGAACACCTTGCCGTGAGCCGGCGTTGTGCGCACCACTTTGCCGCCGAAGGCTTGGCCGATCGCCTGATGACCGAGGCACACGCCGAGGATTGGAATGGCCGCGGAAGCTTTGGTGATGAGATCAAGGCAGATGCCCGCTTCGTTCGGCGTGCAGGGACCGGGCGAGAGCACGATGGCGTCGGGCTCCGACGCCAAAACGTCGGCAACCGAAACCTTGTCATTGCGATGCACGACGACATCGGCCCCAAGCTCTCCCAGATAATGGAAGAGGTTGAAGGTGAAGCTATCGTAGTTGTCGATCAGGACGATCATGTTCCACCGCTTTGGCAAGGGTTTACGGTGCCCCCCAAGGGGGGTCAAGCAGCCCGCGATTTCGTTGGTTACTGACCGCGTTTTGAGTTGCTGGCGAAGCGCCGCGCCTCTTCCGCCGCGCGGAACAAGGCCTTCGCCTTGTTGATACATTCCTGCTGCTCGAAGTCGGGATCGCTGTCGGCGACAATTCCGGCGCCGGCCTGGACGTACATGGTGCCGTCCTTGATCAACGCGGTCCGCAGGACGATGCAAGTGTCCATCTCGCCGGCAGCGGAGAAATAGCCGACGCAGCCGGCATAGAGGCCGCGCTTCTCCTTCTCAAGCTCATCGATGATTTGCATCGCGCGCACCTTAGGCGCACCCGAGACGGTTCCCGCAGGAAAGCCGGCCGCCAGGGCATCGAGCGCATCGCGGTTTTTTGCGAGCTTGCCCTCGACGTTGGAGACGATATGCATCACATGGCTATATCGTTCGACGAAGAATTGGTCTGTGACCTTGACGGTGCCGATGGCGGCGACGCGACCGACATCGTTGCGGCCAAGATCGAGCAACATCAGGTGCTCGGCGCGCTCCTTCGGATCGGTGAGCAATTCCTCTTCGAGCGCCTTGTCTTCGCGTGGTGTCGCGCCACGATGGCGCGTACCGGCGATTGGACGAATATTCACTTTGTCATTGGAAACCTTCACGAGAATTTCCGGACTCGATCCGGCGACCGCAAAGCTGCCGAAGTCTAAAAAATAAAGGTAGGGTGACGGATTGGTCCGGCGCAGCGCGCGATAGAGCGAGAACGGCGGCAATGTGAACGGCGCTTCGAAACGTTGCGCCAATACGATCTGGAACGCATCGCCGGCCACGATGTATTCCTTCGCCCTGCGCACCATGGCCTTGAATTCATCGGGCGTCGTATTTGATTTTGCCGGCACGTCTAACGGGCCATCGTCGTATTCTGACGGCGTTTTGGCCGCTGGACCGTCGAGGCCTTCGACTACGCTCGCGAGCCGTTCAATGGCGCGTGCAAGTGCGATCTTTGCATCGACCGTTTTCTCGGGCCGCACGGGTGTGACAACGGTAATTGAATCCTTCACGGCGTCGAAAACGACGATGATGGTGGGGCGCACCAGCGTCGCATCGGGAATCCCGATCGGGTCCGGATTTGGTGGCGGCAATTTCTCCATAAGCCGCACCATGTCGTAACCGAGATAGCCGAAAACGCCGGCCGCCATGGGCGGCAAATTTTCCGGCAACGCGATCCTGCTTTCTGCGATCAAGGTGCGGAGCGCTTGCAGAGGGGGTTCAGGGCAGGGCGCGAATACATCGCGCTTGGAGCGGGCATGGCGATTGATTTCGGCCTTGCCGTCGTTTGTACGCCAGATCAAATCCGGATCGAGTCCGATAATCGAATAGCGGCCGCGGACCGCTCCGCCTTCGACCGAACTCGAGCAAAAAACTCATCGCCTTGCCGCCGAGTTTCAGAAAAGCAGAGACCGGCGTTTCAAGGTCGGCAACCAGGGTGGTCCAGACCACCTGTGGCTCGCCCCGCCCATAGCGTTCGGCAAAGGCGATCTCCGGCGGCTCGATCTGCATTGGGCTGACTATTGCTGGGCGCCGCCGCCGATGACCTGATTTAACGCCCCCTGGTTGACGGAGACGCCGAAATCATTTTCCAGCCGCGCGATGTATTCGGTGACGATGTCTTCGGTATAGGAATTTTGCAGCGTGTCGGCGATCGCCTTGCCTTGTGACGAACTCGCATCGAACGGGGGATCGACGACGTCGGTCACTAGAAATACCAGGCGTTCGGTTTCCTTGTCGCCCTCTGCGGTGCCCGGCACGCCCTTCGGCGTACGGAAAACCGCCTCGACCACTTTTGCCGGGACAAACCCACCAGGCTTGCCGCGTTGCAGATCGGCCGCCGTCTCGACCTTGAGACCGGCTTCACCCGCAACCTGCGCAAATGGAGTACCGGCCTTGAGTTTTCCGATGAGATCATCGGCTTTCGCCTGTAGTCGTTTGGCGATCTCGTCATCGCGCCAGCGTGCCGTCACCTGATCCTTTACCTCGTCGAGCGAACGCTCGCGCGAAGGCGTCACGCCGGTCACGTCAAAATAGAGATAGCCGCCGTTCGGCAATTGCAGCGCGTCGGTATCGACGCCAACATCGCTCGCGAAGGCAGCGCTGATCAGGTTTGGATTTTTCGGAAGTCCGGCGACCGGATTTCCATCGGGCCCACGGCCGGATCGATCGATCGCTTCGATGGTCACCGCCTTGAGCTCGAGCTTCCTTGCGGTCTCGGCCAATGTAGAACCGGCAGCGCGTTCGTCGTCGATCTTGTCGCGCAGGTTTCCAATTTCGGTCCGAATTCGGCTCTCGGCGATGTCATGTTTGATCTGGCCGGCGACTTGTTCGTACGACTTTTCTTCGCCAGGCTCGATCTTGCCGACCTGGAGCAGAACTGTGCCGAACCGGCCTTTGACCGGTGCAGTTGTTTCCCCCGGCTTTGCCGCAAAGGCAGCATCGGCAACCGCCGGATCGATGATATCGGCTTTGGCGACCATGCCGAGATCGGTGTCTGGCGCCGTCATCCCGCGATCCTTGGCGATATCGTCGAAACTCGCACCCTTGAGAATACGCTCGTGCGCGGCGGCAGCGTCGGCCTCATTCGGAAAAGAAATTTGGCGCAATTCGCGCTTTTCCGGTTTGCCGTAGGTCGCCTTGCGCGCTTCATAGTAGGCCTTGGCATCAGCATCGCTGACCAAGTCGGGCTTGGCCAATTCAGCCGGAGCAAGCGCCAAGGTGGTTATCTTGCGATACTCGGGCGCGCGGAAGAGAGCTTTGCGTTCCTCGAAATATTTGCCCAGCACTTCCGGAGTTGGAGCCGGGACGTCTCCGGCCTGCGGCGCCCCCAGCGCGACATATTCGATGTTACGTTTTTCATTCCGGTACCGATTGAGGACGTCCATCGCCGTCACCGGCGCTTTCAAGTCTCCGGTGACGCTTTGCGCAATTTGCCGGCGCAGGACGGCCCGCCGCTGGTCCGCGACGAAGCGGCCTTCAGTGAAACCGGCCTGGCGGATGAGTTGTTCGAAGCGCGTACGGTCGAACTGGCCGGTAGGACCGCGGAACGACGGGTCAGACGTAATCCGTTGCGCGATTTCAGCGTCGCCCACACCGAGCCGGAGTTGTTTGGCTTGCTCGTCGACCGTGGTCTCGGCGACCAGTTGCCCAAGGATCTGCCGGTCAAGCCCGCGCGTACGCGCGTCCTCGGGCGTGATCGGCCGCCCAAGCTGGCGTCCAAGTTGTTGCAGGCGATCGTTGTAGAACTGGCGGAACTGCTCGATCGAAATTTCGGTGCCGCCGATGGTCGCCACCGCATTGCGGCCAAAGCCGCGGAAAATATCGCCGATGCCCCAAATCGCGAAGCTGATGACCAGGATGCCCATGACACCGGCCATGAGGCCCTTGCCGAGCCAGGTCGAGGAGGCTTTGTGAAGACCGCGAAGCATGCGCGCGTTTTCTCGTAGGTAAGATGGCTGTTGTATGGATGACCGCGCCTGTCTAGCGCAAGCACGGCGGGCGCACCATAGTGATCGAGCCAACTCCTTGCAACTCAAGAAGGATCGGCTTCTGGCGGCCGTATTGCTGGCGTTCGCTCGGGGGTCTGATAACCGCACGCGGAAAGGGATTTTTCGATGGCGCCGGCCAAGATAATTCCGCTGGTTGCGGGCAACTGGAAAATGAACGGGCTTGCCGCCGCGCGGGGCGAGCTCACCAAGATCATAGCTGGGGCCGGCGCGCTCGCAGGCAAAGCCGACCTGATGGTTTGTCCGCCGGCGACTTTGATTGCGAGCTTTGCATCGGCGGCGCGGGGTTCGGGCGTGGCTATCGGCGGTCAGGATTGTCACGCCGATGCGTCCGGCGCCCATACCGGCGATATTTCGGCCGAGATGCTGGCCGACGCAGGCGCCAGTGCCGTGATCGTTGGCCATTCAGAGCGGCGCACCGACCATCACGAGACCGACGCAGCAGGTGCGCGCCAAGGCACTGGCGGCGTGGCGTGCGGGTTTGACCGCCATCGTCTGTATCGGCGAGCAACGCAGCGAGCGCGAAGCCGGGCAAGACGCTCGACGTGGTCGGCCGTCAGCTTGCCGGCTCGCTGCCGGACGGTGCCACCGCCGCCAATCTCATGGTCGCTTACGAGCCGGTGTGGGCGATCGGCACCGGTCTCACGCCGACGCCGGCGGACGTTGCCGCAGGTCCATGCCTTCGTCCGCAAACGGCTCATCGAGCGCTTTGGCGCGGAGGGCGGCCGTATACGCATCCTCTATGGCGGCTCGGTCAAACCTGCCAACGCCAAGGAGCTCCTGACCGTTTCCGACGTAAATGGCGCCCTGGTCGGCGGGGCCAGCCTTAAAGCCGAAGATTTCCTCGGTATTGCCGCGGTTTACCGCTAACGGCGGGACGGCTGGAGCAAGGGTGGAAAAGCGGCAAACGATCGTGTAGAGACCGCGGCGAATTCCTATATGGCCCATAGAGCGCCGCCTGGGCGGAGAGCCCGGACCGGTAATGTTTGAACGGATATTGGACTGATGCAGCACGTCATCATTGTCATCCACCTGATGTTGGTGCTCGCCCTGATTGGGGTCGTGCTTTTGCAGCGCTCCGAGGGCGGCGGGCTTGGCATCGGCTCGACCGGCGGCTTCATGACCAGCCGCGGCACGGCCAACGTGCTGACAAGGGCGACCGCGATCCTGGCCGGGCTGTTCTTCGTGACCAGCCTCATGCTGTCGATCCTGGCCGGCATCAACCGCAAGCCGACCTCGATCCTGCAGGGCGGCTCCCCAAATGCCCCGGCCGCGCCCGGCGCGCCGGCGCCGCTTGGCGGAGGCGGCGGCCTGCTCAATCAGTTGCAAGGCGGCGCGCCGCCGGCAGCGCCGGCGCCTCCAGCAGTCCCCTCGGGGCCGCAGGTGCCGCAGTCGAAATGAAATCACGAGCGAAGGGCCGGGAAATTCCGGCCCTTCGACGTTATGGAAGTGGCGGTACTAAATAGGTTGGATCTCGGACTGGAAGAAAACATGAAAATCATGCCGCAAGCATTTGGAAAACTGGAAATTTATCGACCTACACACAGGCGCAGACCGGCTCTGTGTTTTTCGCGCTCGTCGAATCAATTCGGGGAGGCTAAAGGTTAGGTCCCATGGCGCGGTATATTTTCATCACCGGCGGCGTGGTTTCCTCACTCGGTAAGGGTCTTGCTTCCGCAGCGCTCGGGGCGCTGCTGCAGGCGCGCGGCTACAAGGTGCGCCTGCGCAAGCTCGACCCTTATCTCAACGTCGATCCCGGAACGATGTCGCCGTACCAGCATGGCGAGGTCTTCGTTACCGACGACGGGGCCGAGACCGATCTCGATCTCGGTCACTACGAGCGTTTCACCGGTCGCCCTGCAACGCGCCACGACAACATCACCACCGGGCGCATCTATCAGGACATTCTCGCGCGCGAGCGGCGCGGCGACTACCTCGGCGCGACCATTCAGGTGATCCCGCACGTCACCAACGCCATCAAGGATTTCGTCAAAGAGGGCAATGAGGGTTTCGATTTCGTGCTTTGCGAAATCGGCGGCACCGTCGGCGACATCGAAGGCTTGCCGTTCTTCGAGGCTATCCGGCAATTGGGCAACGACCTGCCGCGCCGGCATGCGCTCTACATCCACCTCACGCTGATGCCATTCATCCCGAGCGCGGGCGAACTCAAGACCAAGCCCACCCAGCACTCGGTCAAGGAACTGCGTTCGATCGGCATTCAGCCCGACATCCTGCTTTGCCGAACCGACCGTCCGATTCCGGAAAGCGAACGACGCAAGCTCGCACTGTTCTGCAACGTGCGCGAAAGCGCTGTGATCGAAGCGCGCGACGTCGACAACATCTACGCGGTCCCCGAAGCCTACTCCGCCGAAGGACTCGATGCCGAAGTGCTCGCTGCTTTCGGGGTCGAACCGCATCAGGCGCCGGACCTCGAGCGCTGGCGGCTGATCAATGAGCGCGTGCGCAATCCCGAAGGAGACGTCACCATCGCCATTGTCGGCAAATACACCGGCATGAAGGACGCCTACAAATCACTGATCGAGGCGCTCTCGCACGGCGGCATTGCCAACAAGGTGAAGGTCAACCTCGATTGGATCGAGTCGGAAGTATTCGAGAACGAGGATCCGGCGCCATTCCTTGAACATGTGAACGGCATCCTGGTGCCGGGTGGGTTCGGTCAACGCGGCGCGGAAGGCAAGATCAAGGCCGCGCAGTTCGCACGCGAGCGTCATGTTCCATATTTCGGAATTTGCTTCGGCATGCAGATGGCAGTGCTGGAAGCCGCGCGCAATCTGTGCGGCATCGAGAACGCCAACTCCACTGAATTTGGTTCAACGTCCGAGCCGGTGGTCGGCCTCATGACCGAATGGCTGAAAGGCAACGAGCTGCAAAAACGCAGTGCGAGCGGCGATCTGGGCGGCACCATGCGGCTCGGCGCCTATGACGCGGTGCTCGCGCGCGGCAGCCGGGTGTCGCAGATTTACGGCAAGACAGAAATCTCCGAACGCCATCGTCATCGTTACGAAGTCAATACGGCTTACAAGGGCCGGCTCGAACAGCGTGGCATGCGTTTTTCCGGGATGTCGCCGGACAACATCCTGCCCGAAATTATCGAATACGAAGACCATCCCTGGTTCATCGGCGTTCAATTTCATCCCGAGCTAAAATCGCGGCCGTTCGAGCCGCATCCGCTATTTTCGTCTTTCATTGGCGCTGCGGTCGAGCAAAGCCGGTTGGTGTAGCGCCTCGCCGATGGCCCGCGGCCTTGATCACATCGTCCATGTCGTGCGCGACCTCGACGGCGCGGCCAATCTGTATCGCCGCCTGGGGTTTCTCGTCGGCGCGCGCAATCGCCATCCGCCGAGCTGGGGAACGCAAAACCACATTATCCAGCTGCCGGGCACGTATATCGAACTGCTGACAGTCACCGATCCCGAGCGGGATCGTGCCGCACGCACCTCGAAAGTTTTCGTTTGGCGCCTTCAACCGCGATTTCCTGACGCGCCGGCAGGGGCTGTCGATGCTCGTGCTCGAGGGCCGCGGTGCAGCCGATGCCGATGAATTTCGCGCGAACGGAATTGGCGACTTTGAGCTTTTCGAGTTCGATCGCGACGGCAAGCGCCCCGATGGCACGTCGGTCAGGCTCGCGTTCGAACTTGCCTTCGCATCCGATCCGAAGCGCCCCTGACGTTGGCTTCTTCACCAGCTTCCAGCACTATCCGGAGAAGTTTCTGGAATCCGGATTTTCAAATTCACGCCAACACAGCAAACGGTGTTGCGGGCGTTGTCCTCGTGGCACAGGACCCCGGACAGTCACGCAAGCTTTTTTCGCGCCTTTACCGGCGTCAACGCAAGCCAAGCAACACCGAGACGGCTTTTCGATCAAGACTCCGCGCGGCGACGTCGAGGTTGTTACGCCGGCCGCTTTCGTCCAGCGCTTTGGCGTTTGCGCTCCGGACATTTCGCGGGGTGCAAGGCTGGCGGCGTTGCGCTTTTCCGTGGCGGACGCAAGCCTGCTCGCAAGTGTTCCGGGCGAGGCCGGCATTGCGGGCCTTTATGCAGGAAACATCACGGTGATAGGCCAGGAGGACGCCATGGGCGCCGTGCTGGTATTCGAACCGTCCCGTTGACCGGGGCAGCGTCCCGTTTCATGGTCGCGCGCGCGAGGATCGATCCCTTGGATCAGACTCTGCTTCCCAATTCCACCGTTACCGTTGGCGCCGTGCGCTTCGGCAATGAATTGCCGCTGGCGCTGATTGCCGGACCTTGCGCGCTCGAGAGCAAGAGCCATGCGCTGGAAATGGCGGCGGCGCTGAAAGAAATTGCCGGACGCGTCGGCGTTGGTCTCGTCTACAAGACCTCGTTCGACAAGGCCAATCGGACGTCGGCGCGATCGGCGCGCGGCCTGGGGCTCGAACAAGCGCTGCCGATATTTGCCGAAATTCGCGACAAGCTCAAAGTGCCCGTTCTCACCGATGTGCACGACGCCGAGCAGTGCGCGCGCATCGCGCCGGCGGTCGACGTGCTGCAAATTCCTGCCTTTCTTTGCCGCCAGACCGATCTGCTCGTCGCCGCCGCCAAGACCGGAAAAACTGTCAACGTGAAGAAAGGCCAGTTTCTGGCGCCCTGGGACATGCAAAATGTCGTCGAGAAAATCACCGGTGCCGGCAATCGTAATGTGCTTGTGACGGAACGTGGTGTGTCGTTCGGTTACAACACGCTCGTCTCCGACATGCGCGCTCTGCCGATCCTCAAGCTCACCACGCAAGCGCCGGTGATATTCGACGCCACCCATTCGGTTCAACAACCGGGAGGAAAGGGCACTTCATCCGGCGGCGAACGCGAATTCGTTCCCGTGCTCGCGCGTGCGGCGGTCGCTGTGGGAGTTGCCGGCGTGTTCATTGAGACCCATCAGGATCCCGACAAGGCGCCGTCCGATGGACCCAACATGATGCCGTTGAAGGAGATGGAACCGCTGTTGCGCACGCTGGTCGAGTTCGACCGGCTGGCCAAGCGCTGATCCGCGCACCGCAAGGTTTTCATGGGCCGCGTTCTCAATCTCATGGCGTTCGTCATATTCGCGACGACGCTGTTCATGCGCTCGGTCGATCCGGTCATTCCGCAGATCGCGACAGGTCTGAACGTGACGCCGACAACCGCGGCGTTGCTGTCGACCGGCGTTCACCTTGCCTTACGCGCTGATCCAGCCGGTGCTCGGCGCGCTTGCCGATATGTTCAGCAAGACGCGACTGATTGCGGCTCTGCATGCTCGTCGTCGGCATCGCGACGGTCGCGTGCGGCTTTGCGACGAATTTCGAAACGCTGATGGCGCTGCGTGTGATCGCCGGTATTGCCGCCGGCGGCGTTTTTCCGATTGCTTTGGCCGTGGCCGGCGACCGTGTCCCGGTTCAGCAGCGCCAGGTGGCGATTGGCCGGCTGTTGTTTGCGGCGATGAGCGGCAATCTGCTGGGAGCGTCCGGCGCCGGCGTGATCGGCGACCTGGTCGGCTGGCGCGGCGTGTTCTTTGTCACCGGCGCCATCGATCTGATCGCACTCGCCGTTGCCATTCCAGGCTTCCGCAGCATGGACGAGAAGACCGGCCGCTTCGATCTGTCGACGCTCGATTCCGAACTATCGCGCGATCTTCAGCAATCCGATGGCGAAGTATTGCTTCGGCGCAGTCTTCGTCGAAGCCGTGTTCTTGTTCGGCGTGTTTCCCTATATGGCCGGCGTTGCTGCGCACCGAGGGCGTCGAGCGCGCATCGATCGCCGGCATTGTGATCGCCGGCTTCGGCATTGGCGGCGTCATCTATACCGTCATGGTCGTCATGGCTGCTCGCCCACGTCGGCGAGCGGCGGCTGATGGCGGCGGGTGGCATGGTCATGGGCTTTTGTCTCATCGTCATCGCGATGCGCATGCCGTGGCCGGTGGAGTTTGCCAATTTCATCCTGCTCGGCTTCGGCTTCTACCTGCTGCACGGCTGTATCCAGGTCTATGTCACCGAGCTGGCGCCCTCCGCGCGCGGTTCTGCCACCGCAGCGCATTCCATGTTCTTCTTTCTTGGGCAGGCGGTGGGGCCGGTTGTTTACGGCATTGGCTTGAACAGCGTGGGTGTGGCGCCTGTGCTGTTGGTGGGTGCCGTGGCGCTGACTGCAACCGGCTGGACTTGCGCGTTATACCTGCGGCGGCAGGTGCCGGCGCCTTAACCGCGCCCGCGGTAGGGCGCGACGCCCTGATCGGGGACCCAGACATCCTTGGGCAATTTTCCGGTCTGCCAAAAGACATCGATCGGCATGCCGCCGCGCGGATACCAGTAGCCGCCGATGCGCAGCCACTTCGGCTTAAGCAGCGCGTTGAGCTTTTTGCCGATGGCGACGGTGCAATCCTCGTGGAAGACGCCGTGGTTACGGAAGCTGTTGAGATAAAGCTTGAGAGATTTCGACTCGACCAGAAAGCGCGCGGGCAAATAGTCGATCACCAGATGCGCAAAATCGGGTTGGCCGGTGATGGGGCAGAGCGTGGTGAATTCCGGGGCGGTGAAACGCGCAATATAATTCGTGCCGGCGTGCGGATTTGCCACGCGATCGAGCACCGCCTTGTCGGGTGAGGCGGGAACAGCGCTGGCGCGGCCCAATTGCAATCGTTTCCTGGCCATCGGTATTTTTCGCTTGGTTTAGGCCCCCATTGGATGCCTTGTTCGTGCAGGGCCTGACAAGGGGGTTCTTGATCCTGTAGAAGCTCCGGATGCCGTTCTGGACGAACCAATGACCGCCATCACCGACATTATCGGCCGTGAGATCCTCGATAGCCGCGGCAATCCGACCGTCGAAGTCGACGTCATTCTGGAGGATGGCGCAAAAGGCCGCGCCGCCGTCCCCTCCGGCGCATCAACGGGTGCGCATGAGGCCGTCGAATTGCGCGATGGTGACAAAGCGCGATATGGCGGCAAGGGCGTGCGCAAAGCGGTGGATGGTGTCAATGGCGAAATATTTGATGCCCTCGGCGGGATGGATGCCGAGGCGCAGACCAAAATCGACGAAACGCTGATTGGTCTCGACGGTACGCCAAACAAGGGCCGGCTCGGCGCCAATGCCATTCTCGGTGTGTCGCTTGCGGTGGCTAAAGCCGCCGCCGCGGCGAAAAAGGCACCGCTTTATCGGTATGTCGGTGGTACTGCCGCGCGCGTGCTGCCAGTTCCGATGATGAATATCGTCAATGGCGGCGTGCATGCCGACAACCCGATCGACTTTCAGGAATTCATGATTGTCCCGGTCGGCGTGTCGACATTCGCTGAGGCGTTGCGTGCAGGTGCGGAAATCTTTCATACCCTGAAGGGGCAACTCCAGTCGGCAAATCTCAATACAAATGTCGGTGACGAGGGCGGCTTCGCTCCCAATTTGAAATCGGCGGAGGCCGCACTCGATTTTGTCATGCAGGCGATTGCCAAAGCCGGCTACAAGCCAGGTGGTGACGTGATGTTGGCGCTCGACTGCGCCGCGACTGAATTCTTTAAGGACGGCGACTACATCTATGAAGGCGAAGGCAAAAAACGTTCGCGGACGGAGCAGGCTAAATATCTTGCCGACTTGATTGCGCGTTATCCCATCGTCTCAATCGAAGACGGCATGGCTGAAGACGACTGGGAGGGTTGGAAAATTCTAACCGATCTCATCGGAACGAAATGTCAGCTCGTGGGTGACGATCTGTTCGTGACGAACGTCACGAGACTCGCTAAAGGCATTAAAGGTGGAATTGCGAATTCAATACTCGTGAAGGTCAACCAGATCGGCACACTTACGGAAACATTGGCCGCGGTCGAGATGGCACATAAGGCGGGATACACCGCTGTAATGTCACACCGTTCGGGCGAGACCGAAGATTCCACAATTGCCGATTTGGCTGTTGCGACCAATTGCGGGCAAATCAAAACCGGCTCGCTCGCGCGTTCGGATCGTACTGCCAAATATAATCAGTTGCTCCGCATCGAAGAGGAGCTTGGCTCGCAAGCAAAGTACGCTGGGCGCCAGGCTTTGAAGCTGCGTTGATGGTGTTGCGGCAACCGGAAGCTTGCATTTGCTCGCCATTTCGCCGCAAATTGCATCCGACAACCAAGCCCGAGTAGTTGCGATGGATCAGACCACAAATCTCTCAACGTATGATCGCCGGCGGGCTGCTGAACGCCTCGCCAGTTTCGTCGTGCAATCGATTGACGGCGCTCGTGCAGTCGAAAAGCCTTTCTTCCATCTCGAGTTTGACCGTGTTTTTCCGGACGATAGTTATGCGCAGATCCTCGCGTTGATGCCGAAGTCCGCCGACTACCGGCCGATGCACGGGCGGAGCAAGGGTCACGATCTCGAGGACGGAACGCACACCCGCGTAAAAATCGATTTATTTCCGGAATACATCCGCAACCTGCCGCCGGACAAACGAGTATTTTGGGATGTGGTTGGCCGCGCACTCTGCTCCGAGCCTGTGAAGCAAGCCTTCATACGGCGGCTGGCACCCGGCCTGTCAAAACGATTTGGCAAGGACTTCGCGAAAGTCGGGATGTATCCAATCCCGATCCTTACTCGCGACATTCCCGGCTATCTGATTACGCCGCACACTGACACGCGTTGGAAGGGGATCACCGTCCAGCTCTATCTGCCGAAGGACGACGCCAACACCGACATCGGCACCATCTTCCACGAAAGACTTCCCGACGGCTCGTTGCCGAAAAAAACGCAGATGCGCTTTGCGCCCAACACCGGCTACGCGTTTGCGGTCGGCACCGACACCTGGCACTCGGCCGACGCGGTGCATAACCGGGTGAAGACCCGCGATTCGATCCTGCTTACCTATTTTGTCGACCAAGGTGTGCTGAAGATTTTGCGCAACCGCGGGAAGCGGTTTGGCAATTTCGTCCTCAACGAAATTCGTTCTCGCATCTAGTGCACAAAAGTAGACCTGTGCACTCTGCTATTGCGGCCGCGAGCGATGCTTCCGGTGGAGCTTGTTCTCTGTGGGCCGGTTGGAGACGACCGAGTAAGGGTTTGGATTGCACCATCCACGATTGCCTGCGAGCACATTCGGCCGACATTCCTCGATCGAGCGATATTCGCAATCCCACTGCATATCGCCGTCACCCATTGCAACTACCGCGCACCAGGGCGCTCCATAGTAGTCGGCGGCGGCGGGCCGTGGAGCGAACGTTAGACAAACCAGAGCAGCGCAAGCGGCGAATATGATGCGGGTCATCTTCAACCTCCGTGATCTGTGCCTGTAACAACACCAAACACCGGGTCAGTATTCGTTGCCCGGTTCGACTATTGACGGGCAATGCTGTTGACAGGGGATTACGCTCTTTTTGGCTGTGATTTCAGGGAGCTCAATGCCGCTAAAAATTTTGGAAATTTAAAAAGCTTTAACGGGCTTGGCCCATCTTGGCTGGCCATGGTCACCCATCGTCACCGCCGCACCATCCTGACCGTCCTCGGTCTTTATGTTTTTGCCACGCTGTTCATCGGCTATTTCGGGGTCAACGCCTTTACCGGCAATCACGGTCTGCGTGCGCAGCAGGATCTCGAACAGCAACTCGCGGCAATGAAGGGTGAGTTAGGACAGCTCAAAGGCGAACGGGCACTATGGGAACGACGGGTCTCTCTGTTACGCGCCGACCGTATCGACCCTGACATGCTTGACGAACGCGCCCGCGCCCTTATCGGCTATGTGGATCCGCGTGACCTGACCCTCCTGTTGCATTCGCGCTAGCAACCGTATCCAAGCGGCGGTGTTATCTACCGTCCGCCTTGAAATTTTCGGCCAATTTTGACGTGTTTTGCGCAATTCCGGGCGGCGGCCCCGTGCTTTCGCCGCGATGCAATTTAAGCTATGGGGTTCTCGGAAGCCGACCGACGCCACGTTACAATTGCCGGACGCTTTCGTAGGGAGTGATAATGGCGGTCGACCAAAAAAATCCAGGCGCCGACGCCAAATCCGTCGTCGACTTCAGCAAGGAACAGGAGTTTTCCGCCTACCGTACCATGCTGACTATCCGCCGCTTTGAAGAGAAGGCGGGCCAAATGTACGGCATGGGACTGATTGGCGGCTTTTGCCATCTCTATATCGGCCAGGAAGCCGTAGTGGTCGGCATACAAATGGCGCTCCAAGAGGGCGACCAGGTCATCACCGGGTATCGCGACCACGGCCATATGCTTGCAACCGGCATGGATCCGAAGGGCGTGATGGCCGAGCTCACCGGACGCACGCACGGATATTCCAAGGGCAAAGGCGGCTCCATGCATATGTTCAGTGTGGAGAAGGGCTTCTACGGTGGCCACGGGATTGTAGGTGCGCAAGTTCCGCTCGGAACCGGCTTGGCCTTCGCCAACCACTACCGCGGCAACAAAAACATCACCGTCACCTATTTCGGGGACGGCGCGGCCAACCAGGGTCAGGTCTATGAGAGCTTCAACATGGCGGAGCTCTGGAAGCTGCCCGTGATTTATGTGATTGAGAACAATCGTTACGCCATGGGGACCGCAATTACCCGTGCCTCGGCCGAAGTGAACCTGTCTCGTCGCGGCCTGTCCTTCAATATTCCCGGTGACCAAGTAGATGGAATGGACGTGCGCGCAGTGAAGGCGGCAGGCGAGAAAGCGGCGCAATGGTGCCGGTCCGGCAAAGGTCCTTATATCCTCGAGATGCTTACATATCGCTATCGCGGGCACTCGATGTCCGATCCGGCGAAGTACCGCACCCGCGAAGAAGTTGATGAGGTCCGCACACACCACGATCCGATCGACATGGCACGCCATCGTATCCTTGAAAAGAAATTCGCTAGCGAGGACGTGTTGAAGAAAATCGACGGCGAAGTACGCGACCTAATCAACCAGGCGGCGGAATTTGCCACCCACGACCCGGAACCTGACGTGTCAGAACTCTATACCGACATCTATCGCTGATCCTGTTGCCTCGGAAAATATTGCGCCCATGCCGACCGAAGTGCTCATGCCCGCGCTCTCGCCCACGATGGAAAAGGGCAACCTCGCCAAATGGCTCAAGAAGGAGGGCGACAAAGTCAAATCCGGCGACGTCATAGCGGAAATCGAGACAGACAAGGCAACGATGGAAGTCGAAGCGGCTGATGAGGGCACGCTCGGAAAAATTTTAGTACCAGAAGGCACAGCCGACGTGGCGGTCAATACGCCGATCGCGGTGATCCTGAGTGAGGGCGAGGACAAGACTGCAATAAAATCGGCCAAGCCTGCTCAGCAACAAAAGCCGGCCGAGTCCGTACCGCCGGCGGCCACACAAAATTCTCAAGTGAAAGCGTCAGACACACCGGTGCCAAAGCCCGCGAAGGCGCCGCAGGCTCCGGCGCCGCAGGCCGCGAGTGATCCCGACATCCCCGAAGGTACTGAACTCGTCACGATGACCATGCGCGAAGCTTTGCGCGACGCGATGGCTGAGGAGATGCGCCGCGACAAGGATGTGTTTGTGATGGGCGAGGAGGTCGCCGAATATCAGGGCGCCTACAAGGTCACGCAGGGCTTGTTGCAGGAATTTGGCGCCAAGCGCGTAATCGACACGCCGATCACGGAGCACGGCTTTGCCGGCCTCGGCATCGGCGCGGCGCTCGCTGGTCTCAAGCCCGTCGTCGAATTCATGACGTTCAATTTCGCCATGCAGGCGATGGACCAGCTGATCAATTCCGCGGCGAAGACGCTCTACATGTCCGGCGGACAAATGGGCTGCCAAATCGTTTTCCGCGGGCCTAACGGCGCTGCCGCCCGCGTTGCCGCGCAACATAGCCAAGACTATTCGTCCTGGTATTCGCACATCCCCGGCCTGAAGGTGATTGCACCTTCGACCGCTGCCGATGCCAAAGGCTTGCTGAAGGCCGCGATTCGCGATCTCAATCCCGTGATATTCCTGGAAAACGAAATCCTCTATGGCCATTCGTCGCCGGTGCCGAAACTCGATGATTTTGTATTGCCGATCGGCAAGGCGAGAATTGCGCGCGCCGGCAATGACGTGACGATCGTTGCGTGGTCGATGGGCATGACCTATGCGCTCAAGGCTGCCGAAGAATTGGCTAACGATGGCATCGATGCTGAGGTGATCGATCTTCGCACGCTCAAGCCGATGGACACCGATACAATCGTAGCATCCGTGCAGAAAACTGGGCGTGCGGTCACGGTGGAAGAAGGCTGGCAGCAGAGCGGCGTCGGCGCGGAGATCGCCGCCCGTATCATGGAGCACGCATTCGATTACATGGATGCACCGGTCATGCGCGTGTGCGGTAAGGACGTGCCGATGCCTTACGCGGCTAACCTGGAAAAGCTGGCACTGCCCTCGGTCGCGGAAGTGGTCGAGGCGGTCAAGACTGTTTGCTACCGGTAGGTAGGAAATGCCCACTAACATCCTCATGCCAGCACTTTCGCCCACAATGGAGAAGGGCAACCTTGCGCGATGGCTGAAAAAGGAGGGTGACAAGGTCAAGTCCGGCGATGTGATCGCCGAAATCGAAACCGACAAGGCCACAATGGAATACGAGGCCATCGATGATGGCACGCTCGTCAAGATCGTGGTGCCGGAAGGCACGCAGGACGTGGCGGTAAATTCGGTCATTGCCGTGCTCGCGGGCGAGGGCGAAGACGTCAAGGCAGCGGCCGGCGCGGCGAAGAGCGCAGCTCAAGCGGCCCCTCAGGCAACCGCGAAGCCGGCGCCGGCGCCAAAACCTACTGCTGCTGAAAAACTCGCTCCGGTTGTAGCGCCCAGCGCGCCCAAGGTCTCATCGGCACCTGCACCGCCGTCGAAGAGCCAAAATCGCATTTTCTCTTCACCGCTCGCGCGCCGGCTCGCCAAAGAAGGCAATATCGATCTCAACCGCGTGCAGGGCTCGGGTCCACATGGTCGCATCATTGCGCGCGACATCGAGCAGGCCAAATCCGGAAAAGGTTTGCGGGCATTGGGTGGCACGCCAGCGGGCGCCTCGGCAGTCGCCCCGTCAATGTCCGATTCGCAGATCCGCTCGCTCTATGAGGAGGGCTCATACGACCTGGTGCCGCATGACGGTATGCGGCGCACCATCGCGCAACGGCTTACCGCTTCGGTGCAAACTATTCCGCACTTTTATGAGACCATGGATTGCGATATCGGCCGGCTGATGGCCGCGCGCGAGGAGATCAACGCAGCCGCGCCGAAGAACAAAGAGGGCAAACCCGCCTACAAGCTTTCGGTCAATGATTTCGTCATCAAGGCGCTCGCGCTCGCGCTCCAGCGCGTGCCCGACGCGAATGTGAGCTGGACCGAGGCCGGCATGCTCAAACACAAGCATTCCGATATCGGCGTCGCCGTGGCTTTGCCAGGCGGGCTAATCACACCGATCGTGCGCAGCGCCGAAAGCAAATCCTTGTCGGCAATCTCAAACGAAATGCGCGATCTCGCCGTTCGCGCGCGCGACCGCAAGCTCAAGCCGCACGAGTACCAGGGCGGCACTTCGTCGGTTTCGAACCTCGGCATGTACGGCATCAAGGACTTCACGGCCGTGATTAATCCGCCGCAGTCGACGATCCTTGCGGTCGGGGTGGGTGAGGAACGCGCGGTCGTGCGCAACGGCAAGATCGAAGCCGCCACCATCATGAGCGTGACGCTGTCCTGCGATCATCGCGCCGTCGACGGCGCGCTTGGCGCCGAGCTTATAGGCGCATTCAAAATATTGATCGAAAACCCGGTGATGATGGTGGTGTGATCATGGCCGCGATGGCCATGGATCACGATGGTGTTGGCCGCGGTCGTTGTTCTCAACCCGCTAGGTCAGGATATCATCTACCTCGCATTTTTCTCGGGGGAACAGTTGTCGCGCAATATCTGGCAGCCGTTCGCCTATTGTGGGGGCTTGGTCCTCATCTTACTAATGGTGCTGGAATGGTGGATCCGTGGACGTTGTGCGGCTCGGCGTACGGCGACGTAGGTGAACGCTCACGCCTCAGGCCGGATCATACCCCTTCGCCTTGAAAACGGCTTGCGCCTCCGGTGACTTCAAGTAGTTGACGAATAATTTTGCCGCATCGGATTGCGCCGCGCCGGTCTGGACGGCAGCCGCGTAAACAACTGTGAAGGCCATATCGCCTGGCAGGGGGCCGACCACTTCGACGCCGGGGACCGATAGGAGTTCAGGTTTCGAATTGATGGCGATGTCGGCATCGCCGGTGACCAGAAGAGTTCCCGAAAGACCACCTGACGGCGGATGCTTCGTCTTGCCTTTCAGTTGCTCGGCAATTCCCATGCGCTCGATCTGCTTGGCGATATAGACGCCACTGGCGCCACCGGTCGCCGGATCGGAATAACTAAGCCCCTTGGCGGCCAACAGGCTTTGTTTGAAAGCGTCCGGCGTCGAGATGTCCGGCTTAGGCGTACCGGATTTCACGCCGACCGCGAAAATCGACTGCCCAAACAGTGTATCGGTGCCTGGCACTATCTTGCCGTCCTTAAGCAGGGTGTCGACATTGCTTTTGATCAGGACGACCGCATCTGCTTGTTCGCCCGATTGCACGCGCTTTGTCAGCAAGGCGGCAGTGCTCCAGGTGATATTCAACTTATTGCCGGTCGCCTTTTCGAATTTTGGCACCAGTTCCTCCAGCACGCTCTTGATACCGACGGTGCTGAAAACCTGGATCTCGGCGGCATCGGCCCATGTCACCTGCACTGCGACAAATAAAGTGAAGGCAGCAAGACGCCCGATGATCCTGGCCATAGCGTTTTCTCCCGGGTTTTGATCCTGTTGTTGCAAGAATTAGATTCCCTAAAATCATTCTATTCAATGGGGTGGTGGCAGCGCTTGATTGAAGCGCCACCTTATGGGAGACGAAAGACGCCAATATCTATGCAGCGGAGATACGCGCGTGGCCGATACCTCCTTTGACGTCCTGATTATCGGCTCCGGTCCCGGCGGTTATGTCACCGCCATCCGCGCGGCGCAGCTCGGGTTCAAGACGGCGATCGTTGAACGCGACTATCTCGGCGGCATATGCCTTAACTGGGGCTGCATCCCTACCAAAGCACTACTCCGCTCGGCGGAAGTGTTTCATTACATGCAGCACGCCAAGGACTTTGGGCTGAATGCTGACAATGTCCGCTATGACGCCAAGGCCGTGGTCCAGCGCTCACGCGCCGTGTCCAAGCGCCTCAACGATGGCGTCGGCTACCTGATGAAGAAGAACAAAGTGTCGATCATCTGGGGTGAAGCTTCGATCGAGGCACCCGGCAAGGTCGCCGTGAAAGCATCGAAAAGCGACATGCCGAAGGGCGCGCTGGGGCCGGGGCAATATCAAGCCAAGCACGTAATCATCGCAACCGGAGCCCGCCCGCGTGTGCTGCCGGGGATCGAACCCGACAAAAAGCTTGTGTGGACTTATTTTGAAGCGATGGCACCCGATCGCGTGCCAAAATCCTTGCTGGTGATCGGCTCGGGAGCGATCGGCATTGAGTTCGCGTCATTCTACCGCACGCTCGGCTCCGAGGTGACGGTGGTTGAGGTGCTGCCGCAGATTTTGCCGGTTGAGGATCAAGAAATCCAAGCCTTTGCTCGCAAGAGCTTTGAGAAGCAAGGCATCAAGGTTCACACGAATGCGAAAGTGACGAAGCTCGACAGGAAAAGCGATAGCGTCACCGCGACCGTCGAAGAGGCCGGCAAGTCGCAGACGATCACCGTAGAGCGCGTCATTTCTGCGGTTGGAGTCGTTGGCAATATCGAAAATCTTGGCTTGGAAAAACTCGGTGTAAAGACCGATCGCGGCATTATCGTCGTCGATCAATTCAACAAAACAAATATTTCCGGAATCTACGCCATCGGTGATGTTTCGGGAGCGCCGATGTTGGCACACAAAGCCGAACATGAAGGCATCGTCTGCATCGAGGCGATCAAGGGCCTCAATCCTCACCCAATGAATAAACTAATGATCCCGGGCTGCACTTATTGTTCGCCGCAAATCGCTTCCGTCGGTCTTACAGAACAGGCGGCCAAGGAAAAGAAGCTCGACATTCGCGTCGGCCGATTTCCCTTCATGGGTAACGGCAAGGCGATTGCTCTTGGCGAGGACCAGGGACTGGTAAAGGTCATCTTTGACAAGAAAACCGGACAGTTGCTCGGTGCCCATATGGTTGGCGCTGAAGTCACCGAATTGATCCAGGGCTATGTCGTGGCAATGAATTTGGAGACCACCGAAGAAGAGTTGATGCACACCGTTTTCCCGCATCCGACCTTGTCGGAAATGATGAAGGAAGCGGTTCTCGATGCGTACGGCCGTGTTCTAAATGTGTGAACGTTGAATCGCGTGAAGAGGAACGACCAATGGCCAAATTCTCGAGCATTCTCGAAACTGTGGGCCGCACGCCTGTGGTCCGCATCAACAAGCTGGCGCCGAAAGCCATCAACCTGTTTGTTAAGATCGAGGCATTCAATCCACTTGGCTCGGTTAAAGATCGCCTGGCACTCGGCGTTATCGAGGCGGCAGAAAAATCCGGCGAACTCAAACCCGGCCAGACTGTGATCGAAGCGACCTCCGGCAATACCGGTATCGGTCTCGCGATGGTCTGCGCAGCGAAAGGGTATCCGCTTGTAGTGACCATGGCCGAAACATTCAGCGTCGAGCGGCGCAAACTGATGCGTTTCCTCGGCGCCAAGGTAATTCTCACACCAGCGGCCGAACGCGGACTGGGTATGGTGAATAAGGCGATTGAGCTAGCAAAAACGCACGGCTGGTTCCTCACTCGTCAATTCGAGAACGAGGCTAATCCCGACATGCATTCGCGCACCACCGCGCGCGAGATAGTAGACGACTTCAAGGGCGAGAAGCTCGACTACTGGGTCACCGGCTTCGGTACGGGAGGGACGCTCAAAGGTGTCGCCCGCGTTCTCGCCAAGGAGCGACCTGACACCAAGATCGTCGTCTGTGAACCGGCCGATGCGCCTATGCTTTCCAGCGGCTCCAAGCAGGAGCGTAATCCTGACGGCTCGCCAGCCAAGCCGAACGCAGCATTTAAACCGCATCCGATGCAAGGCTGGAGCCCAGATTTTATTCCGAAGATTACGGGCGACGCCGTCGACATGGGGGTGATCAGTCGTATCATCACGATCGCTGCGCCCGACGCCATGAAATGGAGCCGTGAGCTTGCGCAAAAGGAAGGCATCTTTGTCGGCATCACCGCCGGCGCGACGTTTGCCGGCGCGCTCGAGGTCTGCAAGGGCGCCGCACCTGGTTCGACTGTACTGTGCATGTTGCCGGACACAGGCGAGCGGTATCTTTCAACCCCGCTGTTTGCCGACATTGGCGTGGACATGAACGAGGGCGAACTGAAGATTTCCAATTCGACGCCCAATCACCGGATGGCACCGAAAGCGGCCTGAGGTTGTCGGCGGCTTATTTGTTTCGTTACTGCCAGACCGGACCGGCGTTTTCAGTTTCGTGCCACGTCTTAAGTCAGGAGAAGTCCGTGAGCGTCATTGCCTGGATCATCGTCGGTTTGATTGCCGGATGGCTCGCTACCCAGATTCTCGGCGGACGCGGTGGCTTGCTATACAATCTTGCGGTCGGTCTCGTGGGTGCGATTGTCGGCGGCTTCCTGTTCGAAAAACTGCGGTTGGAGGTGGTGCCGGATTTCTGGGGCAATCTGATCACCGCCACCATTGGCGCAGTTGTTTTCCTGCTGATTTGGCGGGCAATCCGAAGGGCCTGATCGGCGCGGTCTTGCGAGGACGCAGCCGTAGCCGTAAGTAGGAGCAATGGCGATCATCCTCGATCTCGTGAACAATCCACGCCCGCGCCATCCGGAAAAGGCGCGCAAACCGGATTCATCGGTACGTCCGAAGCCGGATTGGATTCGCGTTAAAGCGCCAGTATCCCCCGGCTATTTCGCCACCCAAAAGATAATGCGCGACAACGGCCTGCACACTGTGTGTGAGGAAGCAGGCTGCCCAAATATCGGCGAGTGCTGGGAGAAGAAGCACGCCACGTTCATGATCATGGGCGACACCTGCACGCGTGCCTGTGCATTCTGCAACGTGAAGACCGGACTGCCGAACTCGCTTGACCAGAATGAGCCGGCTCATGTCGCTGATGCGACCGCCCGGCTTGGCCTTGCACACATTGTGGTTACTTCGGTCGATCGCGACGATCTGGCCGACGGTGGGGCGCGGCATTTCGCCGACACCATCCGCGCCATCCGCGAGCGCTGTCCGCAGACCACGATCGAGGTGCTTACGCCTGATTTCTTGCGCAAGGCAGGCGCGCTGGAAATTGTGGTCGAGGCAAAACCCGATGTATTCAATCACAATTTGGAAACTGTCCCGTCGCTTTATCTCACGGTCCGGCCAGGCGCACGCTATTTCCATTCGCTCAGGCTATTGCAGCGGGTGAAAGAGCTCGATCGGACGATATTCACCAAGTCGGGCATTATGGTCGGCCTCGGCGAAGAGCGAAACGAAGTGTTACAGGTCATGGATGACCTGCGCTCTGCTGACGTCGACTTCCTGACCGTTGGGCAATATCTCCAGCCCACACGTAAGCATCACGAGGTCAAGCGCTTCGTGCCACCTGATGAGTTCAAGGCGCTCGAAAGCGTTGCGTATAGCAAGGGCTTCCTGATGGTGGCCGCTTCCCCGCTTACGCGTTCTTCACATCATGCCGGCGAGGACTTTGCCCGGCTAAAAATCGCGCGCGCCACTGCTTAAGACTCAATGCCCCAGTTTGCAACGAAGCACCGCGTCCGCCACGCCGCCACCGATATGTTCGATCTGGTGGCGGACGTCGATAAATATCCACAATTCGTACCGCTTTGCAGCGCGCTGAAGGTGAAAAGCCGCGAGGAAAAGGAAAGCGTTGTGGTCTTGGTCGCCGACATGACGGTCGCCTACAAAATCATCCGCGAGACCTTCACAAGCCGCGTCACACTCGATCGGACAAATCTGAAGATTCTGGTTGAATATCTCAATGGACCGTTCAAGCGCATGCAGAATCGATGGACTTTTCATCTGCTCGGTGAAGATGCGTGCGATGTCGATTTTTTTATTGAGTACGAATTCAGAAGCCGCACACTCGCGGTACTTATGGGGGCGATGTTCGACGCCGCCTTCCGGCGCTTTGCGCTCGCGTTCGAGCAGCGTGCCGATGAAATTTATGGCCGCTAGCGGATTACCTAATTCCTAGAGCGCGGACCGTCGGCCGCCAGCTTGACAGCGCGGCATTGAGATATAGCGTCACCGTACAAGAGGTCGGGCGATTCCGATTCTCAATGCCCGCAAGACAATCTGCGATGGCGAGTCCCGCAATTGAGCTGCCGCCGGCCCTCGATCGCGCGGTTGCGTCCTACCGAGCGGGACAGCTCGACGAAGCTGAGCAAATTTGTCAGCAACTTATTGCGGCCCACCGCGACTACTTTGACGCACTTTACGTTTTGGCCGTCGTCCAGGCTGCTCTGGGCAAGCACGATTCTGCGCTGACAAATTACGACCACGCGCTGGCCTTACAACCACAGCACGCAGAAGCAAATTCAAATCGCGGTAACACACTGAAGGCGCTCAAACGCTTCAAAGAGGCGTTAGATAGTTACAATCGCGCTCTTGCCTTGCAGCCGGGCTATCCCTTGGCGCTTACCAATCGCGGTACCGTTTTATTCGAACTCAGACGATATGACGAGGCTCTGGCGAGCTACGATCGGGCGCTAGCCACTCGTCCAGACGACCCAGGGGCGCTCTACAATCGCGCCGGTACCCTGCATGCACTCAAGCGGTACAAAGAAGCGTTGGCGAGTTACGATGCTGCCATTGCTTTGCGTACCGGGTTTGTCGAGGCGTATGCGAACCGTGGAAACACGCTGATTGAGCTAGGCCGTTTCGCCCAGGCACTGGAGAGCTTCGATCGCGCACTTGCGTTGCGGCCAAACCTTATCGAAGCACTTTGCAATCGCGGCAATGCGTTGAATAAGTTGAAACGGCTTGACGAAGCGCTGGCGAGTTACGACCGCGCGTTGGCGCTGCATCCTGCGCACGCTGAAAGCCACTACAATCGTGGTGCAACTCTTCACGGAATGAAGCGGTATGAAGAGGCGCTTATGAGCTACGACCGCGCGGTCGCCCTACAGCCGAATTATCCAGAAGCATTTTCCAATCGCGGCGCTACCCTGTACGAGCTCAAGCGACATGATGAGGCACTCAAAGATTATGATCGCGCAATCGCGTTACAGCCCGACTACCCAGAGGCCCATTGGAATGCGGCTTCGCTACGCCTCCTCACGGGGGACCTCGTACGTGGGTGGGCCGAATACGAATGGCGCTGGAAATACGAAACTTTAGAACCCGCCAAGCGCAATTTTTCGCAACCGCTCTGGCGCGGCGAAACGATCGACGGCAAAACGATCCTGCTTCATGCCGAGCAGGGGCTGGGGGATACGATTCAATTTTGTCGCTATGCACCCCTTGTTGCCGCGCGCGGCGCCCGGGTGATCCTCGAAGTGGACAAACGGCTGCACGAACTGATGACGGGTCTCGCCGGCGTGACGCAGGTTATCTCTGCGAGCGATCCCCGACCGAATTTCGATCTGCATTGCCCTTTGCTTAGCCTTCCGCGCGCTTTCGGTACGCAGCTTGAGACGATTCCGTCAACATCCCCCTATATACGGGCACCGTCGTCTAAATTGGCAGATTGGAGCGCGCGGCTCGGGGAGCGGCGCCGGTGTCGGGTCGGACTTGTGTGGTCGGGAAATGCGGCACACCATCGTGACGAAATCCGTTCGATCCATCTGAATGCGCTATTGCCGCTCCTGGGTGCCAAAGCGACGTTTATCAGCGTACAGAAAGATGTTCGTTCCGCCGACGCGACAGTTCTTGGCGAGCATAATGATATTGGTCAGTTTGCGGATGCATTTGAGGATTTCTCCGACACGGCGGCTCTGATATCCAACCTGGATCTCGTCATCTCGGTGGATACCAGCGTCGCTCATCTCGCCGGAGCTTTAGGTCGTCCACTCTGGGTCCTGTTGCCATATTTGCCTGATTGGCGCTGGTTACTCGATCGGGACACCAGTCCTTGGTATCCGACGGCGCGTCTGTTTCGCCAGGACGAAACGCGCAGCTGGGAGGGCGTTATTGCGCGAGCGCGCGACGCTTTACTGGAATTTGTCGGCGACGCCCGCGCATAAGCCTCGCCTAGCGCACACGACATGGCAGCCACCAACAAGTTTGTGAAAATTTCATACGGTGTATTACGGCAAAACGGCCCCGGAGCCGATCGCTCCAGGGCCGTTGACGCGATTCGTCGGATCAGGTCCGCGTGCGCATGCGCATTTGGAAGGTATCGAACCCGAGTTCAGCCACCTGTAGCCAGGCATAGGCACTCGCGCGATAGGGAACCGAGACTCTCGTAAAGTTTCTTGAAGTGCGGATTGGTGTTCGAGAGGTCGGCATAAATTGTATTTGCGGCCTTGTAACAGTCTTCCAGAACGGGCTGCGGGAACGCGCGCAATTGTGCACCATTCGAAACTAGCCGCAGGAGTGCCGGCGGATTGACGTAGTCGTATTTCGACAACGTCCATACCCAAGCGTCGTTCGACGCAGTGACGATTGCCGACTGATAGGCCTTTGGCAGTTCATTCCATTTAGGGATGTTCATGATGTTATGAGCTTGGCCGCAGCCCTCCCACCAGCCCGGGTAGTAGTAATATTTGACGATTTTCGCAAAGCCGAGCTTTTCGTCGTCGTATGGGCCGACCCATTCGGCGGCATCGATTGTACCTTTTTCCAGCGCCGGATAAATATCGCCTGCTGCGAGCTGCTGCGGCACCGTGCCCAACTTGGCCAGTATCGTGCCGGCAAAGCCGCCGACGCGGAACTTGAGCCCTTTGAGATCGTCGCTCGTTTTTATTTCCTTGTTGAACCAGCCGCCCATCTGCGCGCCAGTATTGGCCGCGGCGAAGCCGATACAATTATAATCTTTGAGAACATCGTTCAGCAGAGCCTCGCCACCACCATGGCGAACCCAGGAAATCATTTGTCTTGTATTCAAGCCGAACGGCAGCGCGGTCCCGAATGTTAGGGCCGGGTTTTTGCCCCAGTAGTAATAAAGTGCAGTGTTTCCCATCTCCACGGTGCCGCTCTGAACGGCGTCGAGCACCTGTAGACCTGGAACGATCTCACCCGCAGCAAAAACTTGAATTTGGAACTTGTTGTCGGTGATCTCGGCGATCCGCTTGGAAAAATACTCACAGCCTCCATAAAGCGTATCGAGCGACTTCGGCCAGCTTGCCGTGAGTCGCCATTTTACTTCTGGAGACGATTGCGCAATTGCAGGCGCAGCAACGGCCGACGCGGCGAGCCCAACGCCGGCGGCTTGCAGAAATTGGCGACGTTTCATGGCGTTTCCCCTGGTTGACGTCGGCCCGCCGACCGAAGGAGATTTCACCCATGATTGTTCAAAGTTCGCCTCGTGCCGGCGACCGACCGCATCATCTTACGCTAATGCGGGCAAAGCAAAAGCCCGGGGCTGAGACATGCCGTCGCTATCCGCTAAATATTTTCTTCGGGTGGGCTCGGCTCTTCTTTTTCTGCTAACTCCCGGAGCATGGCCAGTGCTTGCAAGACGGATTCACGGCGCACATTCGCGCGGCCGATGTCGCCGTATTTGCGATCATGGGCGATCACACGCCCGCTGCGCGAAGCAGCGCAGAAATAAACGAGCCCAATAGGCTTTCCAGGTACAGCTCCCGTCGGTCCAGCGATACCGGTGATCGAAACGGCGAGATCGACTGGGGCGTGTGCCAGCGCACCTTTGGCCATCTCCTCGGCACATTCGCGGCTCACTGAGCCAAAAACGTCAATGGTCGCCGGTGTGACGCCGAGCATTTGCCGTTTGGCCGTGTTGGAATAGGTTACAAAGCCGCGATCGAGGACCAAAGACGAGCCGGAAATTTCGCTCAACGTAGCGGCGACCAGACCGCCCGTGCAGGATTCAGCGGTAGCCAGCGTCAGTTTTTTGGTCTTGCAGAGATCCAGCAGAGCATTGGCCGCACCGCGCAATTGTTCATCCGCCATCACACTAGCTCCATGGCAAACGAACGGTCGCCGTCGCGTAGGCCGCTATGCCTTCGCCGCGGCCAGTGAAACCTAGTTTCTCGCTCGTTGTCGCCTTCACGGCCACTCGTTCGATGCCAATGCCGGAAAGACGCGCAATGTTTGCACGCATCGTGTCACGATGTTCGCCGATACGTGGCGCTTCACACACGATAGTGAGATCGAGATGTGCGATGCGGCCACCGCGGGTTCGCACCCGTCCAACGGCAAAGGCCAGGAAACGGTCTGACGAAGCGCCGCGCCATTGGGGATCGCTAGGAGGAAAATGTGCGCCGATGTCGCCATCGGCGAGAGCCCCAAGGATTGCATCCGTGAGGGCATGTAGTGCCACGTCCGCATCGGAATGGCCGGTGAGTGCCTGATTGTGTGGAATATGGATCCCACCAAGGGTCACATGATCGCCGGGACCGAAGGCATGTATATCCAGTCCCGAGCCGGTACGCACATCGCCGAGAGCGTCAGATTGGATAGCTTCAGCGCGGGCGAAATCTTCCGGTGTAGTGAGTTTGATGTTGCCGGGTTCACCGGCGAATACGCTCACTTTTATGCCGGCCCATTCGGCGAGCGCGGCATCGTCGGTAAAATCGCCGCGGCCCTGCGCAGCAGCGCGTCTATGCGCTTCAAGCAGGGGAGGGAAGGCGAAAGCTTGCGGTGTTTGCACCAGGCGTATGGAGTTGCGGTCAAGGGTTGTCTCAACGATGCCCGATTGGTCGACCTGTTTGACGGTGTCGTTTACCGGCAAGGCCGGAATAGCCGCACCGGTTTTCTCTGCAGCTTCGATCGCGCGTGCAATCAAACTCGCGCTGGCAAATGGCCGCGCCGCGTCATGAATGAGTACGATGTCTGGCGAGTGTGGCAAAAGCGCCTCGAGTTCCCGCCCGCACTGAGGCTTGGCGGGTAACACCACCCGATACTGGCGCAAGAACTTTCATGCCGCTCGTCAACGTGCGGACAAGAGCAAGATCCTTGGACCGTGTAACAGGCTGTACGAACGCGATATTGGGGGCCTTTACGAAAGCGCACAGGGCATGTTCGAGGAGTGTTTCGCCGCCAATACGCCGGAATTGCTTGGGCAAATCGCCGCCCGCGCGCACGCCATCACCGGCGGCCACTACAACGGCTGCGATTTGCATCATGTTGCTGCTCCTTAGTCCTTCTTGCCTTTAGCGCGTTCACGCCGCCCCGGGAACGCGGTCGCTGCGGGCGGGCCTTTCGGGAATGAACAATTTTTTGCAGTGCAGCACTTGCGCGGCGTCGCAAAATGGCTAAACTATGAGCATCAAAAAGGGTCAGCCTAAATGATAGGCAAGCGGTGCGCGCAGAGCAAATTCCCGCGGTTTCCAGCCACTTCGGTCACCATCGGGTCGGTTGTTGTGCCCAACCGGGTCATTTTGGCGCCTATGTCTGGAATAACCGATGCGCCGTTCCGCAGGTTAGCCGAACGACTCGGCGCCGGTTTGGTGGTGTCGGAAATGACCGCCTGCGCGGGCCTGGTGCGAGGCCAACGCGAGGCCAGCGCTCGTAGCGAGGGTTGTGGCGTGCGCATCCACGCGGTGCAGCTTGCCGGTTGCGAGGCTCGGTGGATGGCAGAAGGCGCCCGTATCGCTGAGGCGCAGGGCGCCAACATCATCGATATCAATATGGGCTGTCCCTCCAAGCAGGTCACGAACGGTGCAGCCGGCTCAGCGCTTATGCGAGATCTCGATCATGCACTGAGTTTGATTGAGGCAACCGTGTCAGCCGTGCGAGTACCGGTCACGTTGAAGATGCGGCTGGGTTGGGACGCTTCCACGATCAACGCGCCGCAACTCGCTCAACGCGCCGAGACTGCCGGCATCAAACTTATCACTGTCCACGGCCGCACCCGATCTCAGTTTTACGACGGTAGCGCCGATTGGCGTGCCATTCGCTCTGTCAAGCAAGCCGTCTCGGTTCCAGTTGTTGTCAACGGCGATATTCGCGTCTTTCGAGGATGCCGTGCGGGCGCTCGCCACTTCTGGTGCCGACGCAATCATGATCGGCCGCGCTGTACAGGGTCGTCCGTGGTTGCCGGGGCAGGTGGCACGCTATCTCGCAACCGGCGCTCGTGAGCACACCCCACCGCTCAGTGAGCAATTCAATCTGATCGATACGCTCTATGATGAAATGTTGAACCACCACGGCCGCGCGATCGGCCGTCGCCACGCGCGCAAACATCTCGGCTGGGCGCTCGATTCCGCAGCGGTGACTTCCGGGGCACCGATCGAGTTGCTCAAGTGCCACCGCAGCCGTGTGCTGACCGCGGAAGAACCGGTTCACGCACGCCGTTTGCTTGCCGACGCCTATGACGATTTTGCCTCGAGGGCCGCCGCATGACGCGCGCCCAGGTTCTCTCGGCAATTGTCAATACAGCCGCCGACGCAATGCTGCACGCGCTGCCGCATCCGATAATCATGGTGGCGCCCGATGGCAAAATTGCCGATGCCAATGTTGCCGCGGAGCAATTCTTCGAAGCATCAACTGCTATGCTGCGCCGGCACATGCTGCGAGAGCTGGTCCCGTTCGGGTCCCCATTGCTGACGCTGATCGAACAGGTGCGGCATCGCGGGGCAGCGGTCAATGAATACAAGGTCGATCTGGCGACTCCACGCAATCCGGGCGAGCGGCTGGTCGATCTTTATGTAGGGCCACTTGCGGAATATCCGGATCACGTCGTGGTGATGCTGCAGGAACGCACCATTGCTGACAAAATGGATCGCCAACTTACCCATCGTGGCGCGGCACGTTCCGTGATTGCGCTGGCATCCATGCTCGCTCACGAGATCAAGAACCCGTTGTCCGGAATTCGCGGTGCCGCACAGTTGCTCGAACAATCGGCGAGTGACGACGATCGACCGCTTACGAAACTAATCTGCGATGAGACTGACCGCATTGTGAAGTTGGTCGATCGCATGGAAGTATTTGCTGACGAGCGTCCGATCGACCGTGAGCCGGTAAATATTCACGTGATACTGGACCACGTAAAGCGCCTGGCACAATCGGGTTTTGGACGTCACATCAAATTCGTCGAAGAATACGATCCCTCGCTTCCACCCGTTCTCGCCAATCGCGACCAGCTCGTTCAGGTGTTTCTCAACCTGGTGAAGAATGCTGCTGAGGCGATCGGCGCAACGGGAGCCGACGGGGAAATACAGCTCACCACTGCTTTTCGCCCAGGCGTCCGGCTAGCGGTGCCCGGCAGCAAAGCGCGTGTGTCGCTACCACTTGAATTTTGCGTCAAGGACAATGGGCCGGGCGTACCCGAAGACTTGATGCCGCATTTGTTCGATCCCTTCGTCACAACAAAACAAAGCGGAAGTGGCCTCGGCCTTGCACTGGTAGCCAAGATCGTCGGCGACCATGGCGGCATCATCGAATGTGAATCCCAGCCGCGGCGAACCATCTTTCGCGTGCTCATGCCCGTATACAGCGGTGATGAGGAAACCGCTGACGATTCACCCCCGGTTCAGAATCCGTGAGACAAGACATGCCGACGGGAAGCATCCTGGTAGCCGACGACGATGCAGCGATCCGCACCGTCCTTAATCAAGCTCTTTCGCGCGCCGGTTACGAAGTGCGCTCAACCGGCAATGCAGCAACGTTATGGCGCTGGATTTCTCAGGGCGATGGCGATCTGGTCATTACCGACGTCGTAATGCCTGACGAGAATGCATTCGATCTGATTCCGCGCATCCGCAAGGCGCGTCCCGATCTGCCAATTGTTGTCATGAGCGCGCAAAATACTTTCATGACAGCAATTCGCGCCTCCGAACGTGGCGCCTATGAGTACCTGCCAAAGCCCTTCGACCTCAAGGAACTAATCGCCATTGTTGGCCGCGCGCTGTCGGAACCGAAAGACCCGCGACCGATAGCCCCCAAGAACGAAGAGTTCGAAGGCATCCCGCTGGTAGGCCGATCGCCGGCCATGCAGGAAATCTACCGGGTGTTGGCCCGGCTGATGCAGACCGACCTGACGGTGATGATCTCGGGCGAATCCGGCACAGGTAAAGAATTGGTCGCACGTGCGCTGCACGACTATGGCAAGCGGCGCGACGGCGCTTTCGTAGCTATCAACATGGCGGCTATTCCGCGCGATCTGATAGAATTGGAATTGTTCGGTCACGAAAAGGGTGCCTTCACCGGCGCCAACACCCGCAGTTCTGGGCGTTTCGAACAGGCTGAAGGTGGCACGCTTTTTCTTGATGAGATCGGCGATATGCCGATGGAAGCGCAGACGCGGCTGCTTACGCGTGCTGCAACAGGGCGAGTACACAACGGTTGGCGGGCGCACACCGATCAAGAGCGACGTACGTATCGTCGCTGCGACAAACAAGGACCTTCGGCTGTTAATCCAGCAAGGGTTGTTCCGCGAAGATTTGTTTTTCAGGCTCAATGTCGTGCCGCTACGGCTGCCACCGCTGCGCGAACGCACCGAGGATATTCCTGATCTCATTCGACATTTTTTCGCGCAGGCCCAGCGTGAGGGTCTGCCGCCGAAGCAAATGGACCAAGCCGCTCTCGATCGCCTTAAACGGCATCGCTGGCCTGGCAACGTTCGCGAACTCGAAAATTTGGCACGCCGGCTGGCGGCGCTCTATCCGCAGGAGACCATTACAGGCGCGGTCATGGACGCGGAATTGGCGCAGCCGGCACTTCCCATAGGCAGCGAGGAGCTGCGCGGGGAAGAAAACCTCAGCGGCGCTGTCGAGCGGCATCTCGCCGGATATTTTGCGGGATTCGAGGAGAGCTTGCCGCCGGCCGGCCTGTATCATCGCATTTTGCGTGAGATTGAATATCCTTTACTGACAGCGGCTTTGGCCGCGACACGCGGAAATCAAATCCGCGCGGCCGATCTGCTGGGGCTCAACCGCAATACCCTGCGGAAAAAAATCCGCGACCTCGATATCCAGGTCTTTCGCGGAGGCTGACTGGCCGCTCAACGAATCTGGGCTTTGCGCCGCGGATTTGTCGCAATTCGGCAACATTGTTGTATAAAAGCATCAGTGCCCGGGGAGGGCCTGCGCCTTTTGTCCAGTTGGGCAGCTGCTCCCCTCGTTTTCCGCCGCCAGGGGTCAATGAGCGTCGAACAGGCCGCCACCGCCGAGTCAGCGCTTGCGGGCGCCCCCGCTAAGCGGGGGGAAACGCGTATTCTTGGTCCGATTGCGGTTGGGCTCGCCCTGCTGTCGGCCTTCGTTACTTTCATCGTTCTTGCCGACCTAACTCCCATTTTGCCCACACATTATGTCGTGGTGACCCTGCTGCTCGTGAATGCAGCGACGGTGCTGCTGCTGCTCGGCCTCATCGTGCGAGAGGTTTGGCAAGTGGTGCAGGCTCGGCGTAGTGGACGTGCCGCCGCGCGGCTTCACGTGCGTATCGTCGGGTTGTTCTCTGTCATCGCCGCCGCTCCGGCGATCATGGTGGCGATCGTTGCAAGCGTCACCCTCGATCGTGGACTTGACCGGCTGTTTTCCACGCGTACGCGTGCGGCGATCGAGAACTCGCTTATCGTTGCAGAGGCTTATCTGCGCGACCATGCGCAGATCGTGCGATCCGACATCATGGTGATGGCCTACGACATCACGCGCACCAAAGCGGTATTTGATCAAGATCCGGAAAAGCTCCGACAGTTTCTTACTTTTCAGGCTTCGGTTCGCGGCCTGTCGGCTGCGATTGTGATCGACAAAGATCTCAAAGTCATTGCCCGGGCCGACGTAAATGTGAATCAGACATTCGCACTGCCGCCGCGCGATGCACTCTCTCATATCACCGATAAAGACCCGCAAATCGTACTCTTGCCGGATACCAACTATGTCGCGGCAATCATCAAACTCGATCAGTATGACAACTATTACCTATATGTGACGCGGCTACTCGATCCGCGCGTTGTACCGCAATTGCAGGCGACCCGGGCGAGTGTCACCGAATATGCTGCGCTCGAATCGCGACGCGTCGGTGTACAGGTTGCCTTTGCGTTGATGTACACCGTGATCGCACTCATCGTGCTTCTCTCGGCAGTCTGGATGGGCTTTAATTTCGCCAATCGGTTGGTCGCGCCCATCCGCCGGCTGATCGGCGCCGCCAATGCCGTGTCAACTGGAAATCTTTATGTTCGAGTGCCAGTTCGTCAAGCTGAAGGCGATCTCGCTCATCTCGGTGAAACCTTCAATCGCATGACGCAAGAGTTGCGCACGCAGCGCGACGACATCATGCATGCGCGCGATCTCATCGACAGCCGCCGTCGTTTCACCGAGGCCGTGCTGGCGGGCGCCAGCGCGGGCGTTATCGGCGTGGATAGTAACGGAAATGTCAGTATTCTAAACCGGTCAGCGGAAAAACTGATCGGCCGCGCAGAAAGCGAAGCCCTCGGCCATCCATTGGCCGAAGTTCTGCCTGAACTCGCAGAAACTATGGCTGCTGCGCAATCGGGCGCCCCGACGCAAGACCAGATTACCGTCAGCCGCAACGGACGTGAACGCAATTTGTCAGTGCGTGTCACTAGCGAGCAATCGGGCGACACCGATCGCGGATTCGTGGTGACGCTCGATGATATTACCGAACTGGTAGCTGCCCAGCGTACTTCAGCGTGGGCGGACGTGGCACGTCGTATTGCGCATGAGATAAAGAACCCGCTTACGCCCATTCAACTATCGGCGGAACGCCTGCGCCGGAAATACGGGAAAATGATCGGCGAGGACCGTGGCGTTTTCGAGCAGTGTACCGACACCATCATTCGACAGGTCGATGACATAAGGCGGATGGTCGACGAGTTTTCTCATTTTGCGCGCATGCCGAAACCCGTGCTCGCCGCGGAGGACGTCGCTGACGCCGTACGGCAGACGGTATTCTTGATGCGTGTTGGCAATTCGGAAATCGATATCGACTCCGAGATTTCCGAAGATCCGATGCCGGCTCGATTTGACCGTCGGTTGATTTCGCAGGCGCTTACCAACATCATCAAGAACGCAACTGAGGCAATTGCGGCCGTTCCTCCAAGTGAGCTGGGTAAGGGCAGTGATCCATGTCTACGCCGCGCGCGATGGCGACGACATTGTGATCGATGTTGTCGACAACGGCATCGGCTTGCCGACGGCAAATCGTAGCCGGCTGCTCGAGCCGTATGTCACGACCCGGGAAAAGGGAACCGGACTCGGTCTTGCCATCGTCGGGCGCATCGTCGAGGAACATGGCGGCAGCATCGAGCTGCGTGACGCCGCCGAGAAAATTCCCGGGCCAACGTGGCGCCTGGGTGCGCGTCCGTTTTGCCGCCGCGGGCAAAGTCGAACGCCGCCGGTTCCGAAAAAGCCCAAGATCGCGTGCGGGTGACATGATGGCCGCCGAAATTTTGATAGTCGACGATGAGGCCGATATCCGCGATCTTGTGGCGGGCATCCTGCAGGATGAGGGCTACGACACGCGGACCGCGCGCAACAGCGATGAAGCGCTGGCGGCGATCGCGACGCGACGGCCAAATCTGGTCTTTCTCGATATCTGGCTGCAGGGCAGCAAGCTCGACGGTCTGCAATTGCTCGATGCCGTCAAGCAGGAGCACGCCGAACTTCCAGTCGTCATGATTTCCGGTCACGGCAACATCGAGACCGCGGTGGCTGCCATCAAGCATGGTGCCTACGATTTCATCGAAAAACCGTTCAAGGCCGACCGACTGGTCCTCGTGGCCGACCGCGCGCTGGAAAACTCACGGCTTAAACGCGAGGTTAAGCAGCTCAAGCAGATGGCGCCGCTGCCCGCGACGCTGGTTGGTCGCTCCGCCGCTGGTCGCCCAATTGCGTCAGGCAATCGAACGCGTGGCGCCGACCAATAGCCGCGTCCTGGTCGTCGGCCCGTCAGGGGCGGGCAAGGAACTGGCTGCGCGGACACTTCATCAGTTGTCGGGGCGTGCGAGCGGTCCCTTTGTCGTCATTAACGCAGCTGCCATCACGCCGGAGCGCATGGAAATCGAACTGTTCGGCGTCGATCAATCGAACGGTTCGGAGGGACGCAAGCCGGGAGCGCTCGAAGAGGCGCACGGCGGCACGCTGTTTTTCGACGACATTGCCGACCTTCCGCGAGAGACGCAAAACAAGATCTTGCGTGTGCTCGTGGACCAGACATTCCAGCGGGTCGGCGGCAGCACCAAAATCGCCGTCGATGTGCGCATCGTGTCGTCGACCGCGCGAAATCTCGAAGCTACTGATCGCCGAGGGTAAATTCCGCGAGGACCTCTACCATCGTCTTGCGGTCGTGCCGATCCGCGTGCCGCCGCTGGCCGAGCGGCGCGAAGATGTTCCCGATCTCGTCGACTATTTCATGGACCAGATTTCGCTGGCGACCGGCCTGCCGAAGCGCCGTATCGGCGAGGACGCCATGGCAGTCCTGCAATCGCACAATTGGCCCGGCAATGTGCGACAGCTGCGCAACAATATCGAGCGGCTGATGATTCTTGCCGGGCGGCGATCCGGACGCCGTGATGAACGCAAGCATGCTGCCGCCGGACGTCGGCTCAATGGTGCCGAGCATGCCGAATGGCAACGGCGGCGAGCATCTGATGGGTCTGCCGTTGCGCGATGCCCGCGAAGTATTCGAACGCGAATATCTGGTAGCGCAGATCAGCCGCTTCGGCGGCAATATCTCGCGCACCGCCGAATTTGTCGGCATGGAACGTTCCGCATCTGCATCGCAAGCTCAAAGCGCTCGGAATCGATTAGCGTTTCATGTCGCGCATCGCTTACGTCAATGGCCGCTACCTGCCGCGAAGCGACGCCAAGGTCGCGGTCGAAGATCGCGGATACCAATTTGCCGACGGTGTCTACGAAGTCTGCGAGGTGAGGGAAGGGCGTCTGATCGACGAGCGTCGACACATGGCGCGCCTCGACCGTTCACTTGGCGAATTGCGTATCGCGCGCCCGATGTCGCCTGCCGCACTGGCGGTTGTGCTGCGCGAAACGATCCGACGCAATCGCGTGCGCGACGGCATCGTCTACGTTCAGGTCACCCGCGGTGTGGCGCGACGGGATTTTCCGTTTCCGGCCGGCAGATACCCGGCCGTCGCTGGTCGTCACCGCGCGCAGCAATGATCTGGAGCGCCTCGAGCAACTTGCGGCGGAAGGAATTGCCGTTGTCACCGTGCCTGACATCCGCTGGAAGCGCGTCGACATCAAATCGGTCGCGTTGCTGCCGAACGTATTGGCCAAGCAGGCCGCGCGCGAGCAGGGCGCCCGCGAAGCCTGGCTGGTCGACGCGCAAGGTCGCGTCACCGAAGGCGCATCGTCGAATGCCTGGATCGTGAAGCCGCGACGGCAAGTTGATCACGCATCCGCTGGGCCACGACATCCTGCCCGGCATCACGCGTTCGGTCGTGATCGACGTAATCAAGGCGCAGGGCCTCGCCTTTGAAGAGCGCTGCTTTACCGTCGAGGAGGCCTACTGCCGCGCGCGAAGCTTTCGTCACCTCGGCAAGCCAGATCGTGTTGCCGGTCGTGAGCATCGACGGCCGCCCGGTCGGAAACGGCGCGCCCGGATTGATCGCGACGGCTCTGCGTCGCGACTATCACCGCCACGCCGAGATCAGCGAATAGAGATCTCGGTCTCGCGGGCATCGGCAAGGCGCGTCCAGCTACGCGAAAAATCTCGAAAAATCGTCTATTATCTCAGGCATCTTGACGCAGCCTTCGCGAACTTGTGCTTGCGCCCGGAGAGTACCTGCCATCTAATAGCGGTTCCCGGGCCTCGCACCGCTTCTGCGAGGGGCAAAGCGGCGCATGATCTAAACGCGTGCATGCGGAAGGACTTGGGCAAAGAAGGTCTCGCGCGCTAGACGCGAGCAAAAAATGGAAAACGGCCATGGCAGCCGATCGTGCGCAAAATCTGCAAGACACTTTTCTCAATCACGTCCGCAAAAGCAAAATTCCGCTCACCATCTTTCTGGTGAACGGCGTCAAATTGCAGGGCGTGGTGACCTGGTTCGATAATTTCTGCGTGCTGTTGCGGCGGGACGGACATTCCCAGCTCGTCTACAAGCACGCGATCTCGACCATCATGCCGGGTCATCCGATCCAGCTGTTCGAAGGTGCCGACGAGCCGCCGGCCGGAGACAAGGTCTAATTGGAAGTACGTCGCCGTGACCAACGCGCCGATCTCCTGAGCCCAACCGCTCGGGCGCAGAGACCGGCCGTGCGATTGTCATTGAGCCGTGGCTCAAAAACGCACCGCCGCAGAGGCTGGCGCCCGCGCGCCGACGGATGCGCGCACGCCTGAGGCGCGCCTCGAGGAGGCCGCCGGTCTTGCGCGCGCCATCGATCTGAACGTGGTCGAGGCAGGGCTGGTCACGCTCAATGACATTCGGCCCGCGACCTATATCGGCAAGGGCAAGGTCGATGAGATCGCCGGGCTGGTGAAAAGCCTCTCGGCGTCCGTCGTGGTGATGGATTGCCCGGTCTCGCCGGTTCAGCAGCGCAATCTGGAGAAGGCCTGGAACACGAAGGTCATCGACCGCACCGGCTTGATCCTCGAAATCTTCGGACGGCGCGCACGCACGCGTGAAGGCGCGTTGCAGGTCGAGCTCGCACATCTCGACTTATCAGAAAAGCCGGCTGGTTCGCTCATGGACACATCTTGAGCGGCAACGCGGCGGATTCGGTTTTCTCGGCGGGCCGGGCGAGACGCAGATCGAGGCGGACCGCCGCGTGATCGAAGACCGCATTGCGCGCATCGAAGCCGAACTCGACAAGGTCAAGCGCACCCGCAAGCTGCACCGCGACAGCCGAAAGCGCGTGCCTTATCCGATCGTGGCGCTGGTTGGCTATACCAATGCCGGCAAATCGACGCTGTTCAACCGCATGACCGCTGCGAGCGTGCTGTCGGCCGACATGCTGTTCGCCACGCTCGATCCAACGCTGCGCGCAGCCGATCTGCCGCACGGCGCCCGGATCATTCTGTCGGACACCGTCGGGTTTATCTCCGATCTTCCGACCATGCTGGTGGCGGCTTTTCGCGCCACGTTGGAAGAAGTGATCGAAGCCGATGTCATTCTGCACGTGCGCGACATGTCGCATGAGGATTCCGACGCGCAGTCTCACGACGTCGAAAAAGTTCTCGCCGAACTTGGTATCGAAGCCGCCGATCCACGCCTGATCGAGGTCTGGAACAAGATCGACCGGCTCGACAATCGAAGGCCGCGCGCGGATTGCTCAATCTGGCCGAGCGGCAAGCCATCGCACGCCGGCCGCTTCCGGTGTCGGCATTGAGCGGGGAAGGGATCGAATCTGCTCGCTGGGCGATCGAAACGCGCCTTGGCGAAAACCGTCAGACGCTTGAACTGTCGATCGATCCCGCCGATGGCGCGGGCTTGAGCTGGCTCTATCGCCATTCAGAAGTGCTGTCCCGGGAGATGCGCGACGACGGTCGCCTGGCGGTGACGGTGCGCGCTGATCCAGACAAGGCTGCGCGGGTGCGGGCGAAATTCAGCGCTTAGGCTTACGGACTTTTCGGCCGCCTTCGCCTCGTCCCACAGCCTGTCCATTTCGGCCAGACTTGCGTCCTTGGGCGTTTTTCCGCGCGCGGCCAATGCGCGCTCGATTGCGGCGAAGCGACGTTCGAATTTGAGGTTGGTCGCCGCGCAGGACGCCTTCCGGATCGGCATCGAGATGGCGGGCGAGATTGACCACGGCGAACAACAGATCGCCGACCTCCGCGGCCATCCGGCCTTTGTCGCCACGATCGAGTTCCGCCTCGATCTCGTCGGCTTCCTCGCGGATCTTGGCGAGGACGGCGCGCGGATCGTTCCAGTCGAAGCCAACCCGGCCGGCCTTGTCCTGGAGCTTTAGGGCACGGTTAACGCGGGAAGGGCGACCGGCACCCCGGCCGAGCGCTCCCTTTGGCGCCTGCCTCGCCGCGTTCGGCCTTTTCCTCGGCCTTGATCCGCTCCCACAGGCCCTCGACGGCCTTGGCGGTCTTGCCGTCGGCATCGGCAAAGACGTGCGGATGCCGGCGGATCAGCTTCGCTGGTGATCGTCTTCGACCACGTCGGCGAAATCGAAGGCGCCTTGTTCCTGTGCCATCCGGGCGTGGAACACGACCTGCAACAGGAGGTCGCCCAGTTCGTCCTTCAGTCCCGCCAGATCGTCGCGCGCGATGGCGTCGGCCACCTCGTAGGCTTCCTCAAGCGTATAGGGCGCGATGGTTCGGAAATTCTGCTCGAGGTCCCATGGGCAACCGCTTCCAGGCGTGCGCAGCGCCGCCATGATCTCAATCAGGCGGGAAATGTCGCGGGAGGGCTTCACGGGGACTGGGCTTGAGCTGAGGTTTGCGTGCGTCGGAACAGCCGCGAACCGTAGCAAAGCGCGCCGGCGGCTGCGACCGATGCTCGTGATTCGCATAAGACATATTATGGAATATTATCTGTATGGGTTGCCTGGGGAAGCATCAAGCGCGCCTGCAATTTTAGATAAAAGTCGATATTTCAATGGGCTGTGTACGAATGGCGTCTGAAGTCAGCATTCAAGCGAGCAGCGAAGCTCATCCGGTCGTAGGCTGGTTCGACCGCCGCCGGCAAGTGCGCGCGCAGCGTCGCGTAATCCATGTCGGTGTGCAGGTTGGTCAGGATCGCCCGCTTCGGTTTGATGCGCGCAATCCACTCCAATGCCTCGTCGAGATTGAAATGGCTTGGATGTGGCGTCTTGCGCAGCGCGTCGACGATCCAGACGTCGAGACCGCTCAAGGCCGTTATGCTTTCCGCCGGCAGTTTCTTGATATCGGCCGAGTAGGCGACATTGCCAAAACGGAACCCGAGGGACGGGATGTCGCCGTGATCCTGCAGGACCGGCAACGCCTCGATAGGGCCACCCTGCCCCTCGATCGTGACCCGCTGGCCGGGCACCAGGCGCTTCTCGGTGGCAATCGGCGGATATTCGCTGCCGGGCGGTGTCATGAAGCAATAGCCAAAACGGGCGTGCATGGCGCGCGAGGTCGGCTCATCCAGGTAGACATCGACGCGGCGGCGTCTGTGCACGAACAACGGCCGCAAATCATCAATACCGTGCGTGTGGTCGGCGTGCTCGTGGGTGATCAACACGCCATCGAGCCAATCGACCTCGGCATCCAGGAGCTGCATGCGAAGATCGGGCGAGCAATCAACCAGAACGCGCGTCCGGTGCCCCTGGGCATTCATACGCTCAACCAGCAGCGAGCAGCGACGCCTCCGGTTCTTCGGATTGCTCGGATCGCACTCACCCCAGCCCAGCGCCACCCGCGGCACGCCCATCGACGAGCCGCAGCCCAGAATGGTGAAGGTCAAGCTCATGCGGCGTCTGCCAGGGCGCGAGGCACTTTGCTGAACAACCGGAAAAAATTCTCCGTTGTCTGCTGCGCGATTTCGTCGACCGACACGCCGCGCGTATCGGCTAAAACTTTAGCCGTTTCGGCTACGTATGCAGGTTCGTTACGCTTTCCGCGATATGGGAGCGGTGCGAGATAGGGCGCATCGGTCTCGACCAGAATTCGGTCGGCCGGCAGCGCAGCCGCAATTGCCGCGCAAATCGTCGGATCGCTTGAAAGTCAGGATGCCGGTGAACGACACGTAAAGTCCCAATTCTATGGCTGTTGAGGCGAGCTCGCGGCCGCCAGTGAAACAATGCAGGACGGCCGGGAAGGCACCCTTCCCGCTTTCCTCGCGCAAAATCTGCGCCATGTCAGTGTCGCAATCTCGCGAATGGATCACCAGCGGCAGGCCGGTTTCGCGGGCCGCCGCAATATGCTGCCGGAGGCTCGCAGCCTGGGCGGCGCGTGGACTGTTGTCGTAATGATAGTCGAGCCCGGCCTCGCCGATCGCCACGACTTTCGGGTGCGTGGCGAGCGCCGTCAGCGCTTTGGCGTCGATGTCGAGCTCTTCATGCGCGTTGTGCGGGTGGGTGCCGACCGAGCAGAACACTTCGGAAAACTTTTCGGCAATCGCGAGCACCTGCGCGTGCCTCTTTACGCGCGTTGAAACAGTGACGATGCGCCCGACGCCGGCCGCTCGAGCACGCGCGACAATCGCATCAAGCTCGGAAGAAAACTCCGGAAAATCCAGGTGACAATGGCTGTCCACCAGCATGTTTCAGGCCTTGTCTTCCGCTTCCACGTAACGGGGGAACACCGGAGACGGCGCCGGCAGTGTGACGCCCGCCTTGATCCTCGACGACGGTTTAAGCGCGCCGAAATCGCGTTCATCGGGCTTTATTGCCAGAAGATCGAGCAATTTGGACGCCGAACCCGGCACGAACGGCTGCGCCAGAATCGCAACCTGCCGCAATATCTCCGCCGTTACGTAGAGAACGGTCCCCTGCCGCTTCGGATCGGTTTTCGCCAGCGCCCACGGCGCCTCGGAGGCAAAATAGCGGTTGGCGTCGGCCACCACCGCCCACGCGCAATTGAGCACCTGGTGCAGCTGCTGCGTTTTCATGTGCTCGCGCGCAGCACCGATCATGGCGTCAGCTGCGGCAAGTATGGTCTTGTCCGTATCGCTCAAGGCACCCGGCTCCGGTAGTTTTCCGTCAAAGGCCTTACCGATCATCGACAGCGAACGCTGCGCCAGGTTGCCGAGGTCGTTCGCGAGATCCGCATTGATGCGATTGACGATCGCCTCATGACTATAGTTTCCGTCCTGGCCGAACGGCACTTCGCGCAGGAAAAAATAGCGGAACTGATCGACACCATACGTGTCGGTCATCGTAAATGGATCGATCACATTACCGACCGATTTCGACATCTTCTCTCCACGATTGAACAGAAAGCCGTGCGAGAAGATGCGCTGCGGCACTTCGATGCCCGCCGACATCAAAAAGGCCGGCCAATAAACCGCATGGAAGCGCACGATGTCCTTGCCGATCACGTGGAGTGACGCCGGCCAATAACGTTTGAATTTTTCACTGCCGGTGTCGGGAAAGCCAACGCCGGTGATGTAATTCGTGAGGGCATCCACCCACACATACATGATGTGTCCGTCTGCGCCCGGCACGCGAATGCCCCAATCAAACGTAGTTCGAGAAATCGATAGATCCTGCAGGCCACCGCGCACGAAACTCGCAACTTCGTTCAACCGTTCCTTCGGCAAGACGAAATTCGGCCGCGCATAAAGGTCGAGCAGTTTCTGCTGATAGGCGGAAAGCTTGAAGAAATAGCTCGACTCTTCAACCCACTCGACTGGCGTACTGGTTTTGGTGGCGACGCGCACCTTCTGTTCGTTCAGCTGCGTCTCATTTTCGGCGTAGTACGCCTCGTCACGGACCGAGTACCAGCCCGCATATTTGCCGAGATAGATGTCGCCGTTCTGCTCCATCCGCTGCCAGATCGCTTCGGACGAACGATGATGCCGCTCCTCGGTAGTGTGGATGAAGTCGTCGTTCGAGCAATTCATCCGCTTCACCATTGCCTCGAAGCGCGGCACGTTGCGATCGAGCAATTGTCGCGGTGTCAGCCCCTCCTTGGCCGCGGTTTGCTGGATCTTCTGGCCGTGTTCGTCGGTACCGGTGAGGAAATAGACGTCGTAGCCATCAAGCCGCATAAAGCGCGCGATGGCATCGGTGGCGATGGCTTCATAGGCATGGCCGATATGCGGTGGGCCATTTGGATATGAGATCGCAGTTGTGATGTAAAAAGGCGTCTTGGGCGGCATTTCGTGTGTTTGTTCAAAGACGTGGATGGCCGGGAAAGCCCGGCCATGACGAGTCTGGAACTAGGTATCAATGGAGGGCGGCGGGGGCAAGTTACGCTATTCGCCGGCCGAAAAGCATTGCGGCATGCGATCTGGTTGCTGCCGCGACCGCTCCAGTCGCGATTTGTTCAAAATTGCTTTGAACCTTTGTCATAGAACTTCACTCAAACGGATTGATGACACATGAACCAAGAACTGATGCCTCTTTTCAACGCGTTTGGCCTGCGGTGGCAGTGACCTGCGGACTAGGCTTGTCTGCTATCTGGACCGCAGCGTTGATCTACGGGATTACAAGTCTGATTTTGGATGCGTTTTAGGCCCCTCGTCTCGCGGGCCCTTTCCATAAGTCATCGCCGAGGTCGCAAATATTTCTTCGCATTTGAATGAACCATTCACGCCGCCGTCGCGACTACAGTTTGAATACAATCGTCGGGTTCTGCCACACCCCGGCGTCCTGTGTTCGGTAGCCCCGCCGTCTCTGCGAGTTCGGCGGGGCTACACTTTTATTTTGTGATCATGCGGCGAGATGACGGCGGCGCCTCTCCGGGTGCTGCCGGCGAAATCGCGAAGGTAAGCCACGTGTTCCAGCCGTCGGCGCGGTTCGCCGCGTCGAATTCCCAGTAGCCCTTTAGATTGAGATAGCCTTGGTACTCTTTGCTGAGCGGAATAACGAAGCCGATCTGCGGCCCTATGCCCGCGACGCGCGATTCAAAACAGCCAACACGATCGCCCGATCCGCCGTCACAAGATAGCTGGTTGTAGAAATATCCAACGACGCCGACCTGAAGCTGCTTGCTCAGAAATTGCGATGCGCCCCAATCAAGATGCATATCGATGCCATTTTGATATTGGGTGTGCGTATTCTCGAAGTTGTAGGTGAACCCAAGTGTGGCTGAAAATTCATGTCCGGTTTGCGGGTTGAAATATGTATAGCCGGCGCCACCGTCGATCGCATTGTGACCGATACCAAGATTTGCGATCCGTGTGGAATCGTAAGCTCCGACCGTCAAGTTGCCGGTAACATACGTCATGAAGTTGTGGACGCCCGCATTCCACCTCACGTTAAACTGCGGGACTAAATCGCCGAACCCGGTCACGGACTGGTCGAGGCTACCCGACCTCGTAAAGCCGAATGGCCCCAAGGAGCCGTTCAACGTTGCGTCGACGGATGCCTGACTGCGTCCAAACGGGACCAATAGCACCACGGCCGCCTGCCCGCCCAAAAATCGATCCGCGAACACATAGGTGGGCGCAGCCATGAGCAGATCGGCGCGCGCATCCAGGTTTGCATTCACGTTGGCGGAAAAATTCACGTTGATGTGGCCGTGGCTGACCTGGCGGGCAAATGCAACATTGCCTCCAGCCGAAACCGACGTGTGATAATAAATCGTGGCAAATGAAAACCCGGGTTGCTGCGGCGTTGCCGCGAGGCTTCCGAAAAAGCCTGGGACCCAAAAACTTACGCCGCCTTCGTCTGCAGCCGCTGGGCTTGCGGTAAAGGCCGTTGCCGAGAAAGCCAATATCGAGGCGCACAATGCACCGCGCGCTGATTGCATAGCAAACTCTGTACGTGCCACTTTTTTCATCGTCGCCCTCCACCACGCGGTGAGCTTAGGGCGCCATGCCACAAATGACAGGAGCCCTTAGCGCCGTTAGAGAAAATTCGGGCCAGCGTGACTGTCGAGCAACAAATTTGCGGCACGCAAGAACGGGATACCGTACTATGACGCCGCAAAATCCCGATTGTTCTGTAGCTTAACTCGATCGATTGCAGATGAATTGAGCGAACAATTCATGACGTGCATGGCTATCGACCGGCGAGGCAAGGCTACATTTGACTCATCACATTTTCGTCAATTGATGCCGCCCAGCATCCGCCGCAACATGTTGTCGGCCGTGTTTCGCCCCTGCCCTATGCGGGAGTTAAAGTCGTGTCGGTTGTCGAGGTATTAAAAACGAGTCCGACCGACGCAAAGGCTGACGCGACGAAAGCGCACCTCACCCAAAAAACGCCGCGCGGCAGACCTGAAAAAATAGCTACGATCCCTGCCAGTCCGACACAAAAAGTTCTCGCAAAGTTCAAAAACAGCGGCTCACGCCTATGCGTGCCAAAGCGGGTGCGCACAAATTTCATCTTTCAAAAACCGGGAATGCCTCATGAAACGAACCGCAAGTCTTCTCTCACTCAGTCTTCTCGCAGCTCTGACGATCGCGTCAGGCGCAAACGTAAAGGCCGCCACGCCTGCGATCACCGAGGCTGAAGCGAACGCTATCGCCGCCGACGCGTATCTCTACTTTTATCCGCTCGTCACCATGGACGTGACACGCAAGCAGCTGATCAACACCGAGCCCGGCAAGGGTCTCGGCGGGCCGATGAATGCGTTCGACAACATTCCCGCCTTTCCCGCAGCGGACATGAGGGCTGTCGTTAGACCCAATTTCGACACGCTGTATTCGAGCGGCTGGATCGACCTGACGCGCGGACCGATGGTCATCTCGGCGCCCGACACTGGCGGCCGCTATTACCTCCTCCCCATGCTCGACATGTGGACCGACGTATTCGCGTCGCCGGGCTGGCGCACGACGGGCACAAAGGCGGGAGATTTCCTTCTCGTCCCGCCCAGGTGGAGCGGAAAAGTGCCGGCTGGATTCACGCGTATCAATTCGCCCACGCCCTATGTCTGGATCATCGGCCGCACCAAGACCGACGGCCCCGCGGACTATGACGCGGTTCATGCCATTCAGAAGGGCTACAAGATCACGCCGCTAGCCGGATGGGGCAAGCCACCAGTTGCGGTGAAGGCGAGCATCGACCCAAGCGTCGACACCAAGACCCCACCGAAGAAGCAGGTCGATACTATGTCGGGCGTCAAATATTTTGCCTATGCGGCCGAATTGCTCAAGCTGCATCCTCCGCACGACACCGACCAGCCGATCATTGCGCGCCTGAAGCAAATCGGGTTCGAGCCCGGCAAAAGCTTCGATGTCGCCAAGCTCGACGCATCTGTGCAGAAGGCAATCGACGATGCGCCGGCGGCAGCCCAGAAGCTGATGGAATGGAAAATTCCGACCCTGGCGCGCGTCGTGAACAACTGGTCGATGAACACCGATACGATGGGCGTGTACGGGAACTACTACCTGAAACGCGCCATCGTTGCGCAACTGGGCCTCGGAGCAAATCTCCCCGAGGATGCGGTCTACCCGCTCAATCTTGCTGATGAAGCAGGCAAGCCGCTCGATGGCGCAAACAAGTACTCGATCCATTTCGCAAAAGAGGAAATACCACCGGTCAACGCATTCTGGTCGATCACCCTCTATGACCGCGAAGGTTTCCAGGTCGCAAATTCGCTCAACCGCTTTGCGGTGAGCAGCTGGATGCCTTTCAAGCGTGACGCCGACGGATCGCTAACGCTCTACATCCAAAACGACAATCCCGGTAGCGACCGGGAAAGCAACTGGCTCCCGGCGCCAAAAGGACCATACAATCTCACGATGCGTCTCTACGCGCCGAAGTCAGAAGCTCTGACCGGCCTGTGGAATCCCCCACCAGTCATGGTGGTCAAGGACCGCGCCAGCACTGGGGCCAATTAATTAGGACAAACGAATTCGCGCCGCCTCAGCGGCGGCGCGATACTCTGTGCCTTGGCGCCATGAATGTGCCGGCGATGGCCGTGACACCAATTCGTTTTGATGGATAAACTACCGAGAAGGTCGCCGCCAAAACACCTCGGAAAGCAGCCATGAAAATGTCTTGGAATGTTTGCGGGAATATATCCGCCGTCTTGCTGCTCGTGACGACAGTTTCCAGCACAGTCGCGCAAACACCGACCGGCACCTCCGTCCCCGTCACTGCCGACAATTTCAACCGCGCAGAAACCGACCTTTACTTTGGCCGCATCGTGAAGGATGGCGGTTTCGGTAAATTCAACCACAACCGTGAACCGGCGCCGCTCGACAAGCAGACCGTCATCCGCCTCAATCGCGATACGCTTTATTCAGCGGCAGTGTTCGATCTCGATGCTGGGCCGGTAAAAATCACCCTGCCCAACGCGGGCAAGCGTTTCATGTCGATGATGGTGGTCAATGAAGACCACTATGTCTTCGAAGTCGATTACGGCGCCGGCAACTACAATTTCACCAAGGCCGAGGTTGGCACACGCTACGTCATGATGGGGCTGCGTACTTTGGCCGATCCGGCCAACCCGCAGGATCTCAAGCAGGCGCATGCGTTGCAAGATACGGTGATCGTCAAGCAGCGTGATGCCGGACGCTTTGAAGTTCCGAACTGGGATCCGGTCAGCCAGAAAAAGATGCGCGATGCGCTACTGATATTGAGTACTTCCCTGCCCGACCTGAGGAGAGCCTTCGGCAGCCGCGTGCAGGTTGACGCGGTCCGCCATCTGATCGGGACCGCAGCCGCATGGGGCGGCAATCCTGACCGCGACGCCATTTATCTCAACGTCACCCCGGGCAAGAACGATGGCGTCACGATGTACAAACTTGGCATTCCCGGGAAGGTCCCCCTTAATGCCTTCTGGTCGGTCACCGTTTACGATGCGGACGGTTATTTGAAGAAGAACCAGTACGATGCGTATTCGCTGAACAGCATCACTGCGAAAAAGAGCCCGGACGGTTTAGTCCTAATTCAGTTCGGCGGCTGTGACGGCAAGAATCAGAATTGTCTGCCGACCATGCCCGGCTGGAATTATATGGTACGTCTTTATCGCCCGCGCGATGAAATCCTGAACGGCAAATGGAAATTCCCGGAGGCACGGCCAGTGAATTGAACGCGACGACATAACGCAGACGACAATCGAAGCAGGAGGCGCTATGTTTCTCGATATTTTTGCCTGGATCGTTCTTGTGATTCTGGTCGCAAGTGCGATTGCGATTTTTTTCATCGCCGGCTCGCTGCCCGGTCACATTGCAAGAAGTCGCGGGCACCCCTGGGCGCAAGCGGTTACGGTGGCCGGCTGGATAACGCTGATTTGCGGCTTTGCGCTGTGGCCGGTTGCTTTGATCTGGGCCTATGTCGACATGCCGGGGCTGCGGAAGCAGGAGGTGCCGCGATGATCATCGCCCTCCTCAATGTCTACCTCGTCATCCTTTTCATTCTGGTGAAGTTCAAGGTTGTCCGCTTCACCCTGTTCTGGAAGTGCTCACCCCTCATCGTTCTCCTGCTGCTTTTGTTCGGCCTGTTCGTTCCGATGGGATGGGGCGCCCCCCAAGGTTCCGCATTAGTGCTCCGCAATTCCGTGGCGATCGTGCCGGATGTTGCCGGCGAAGTTATCGACGTGCCTGTCACCGCGAACACGCCACTCAAAGCGGGCGATGTGTTGTTCAAGATCGATCCGGTTCCGTACGAATCGCAACTTGGCGCCCTCACTGCGCAGCTCAAGTTCGAGCAGCTGCGCCTGCAGCAAATGACGCAATTGCAGCTCAGCGACGCTGGCCGCGCATTCGACACCGAGCAGCGGCAAGCCTCGGTTGATCAACTCAAGGCGCAGGTCGAAGGCGCCAGGTGGAATCTCGACAAGACCGTCGAACGCGCTCCGGCCGACGGCTACGTCACCAATCTGGGGCTCAAGAAGGGCGCGCGCGTCGCAAGCATACCGCTCGCACCGGTGATGGCATTCATCGACACGTCCGAAACACTTGTTGGCGTTGAAATTCAGCAGATCTATTCCCGATATATCGAGCCAGGTCAGGACGTCGAGGTTACGTTCAAGTTTTTTCCAGGTCAGGTGTTCACGGGGAAGGTGGTCGCAGTATTGCAGTCTATCTCGACCGGACAGATATTGGCCTCGGGCGCGGCCGCAACAACGAAGCAGATCGTGGCCGCGCCATTCGTCGTGCGTGTCAAGCTCGACGATCACAAGCTCGCGGCAAGCTTGCCCGCCGGTACAGCAGGCGACGCGGCAATCTATACCCCGCACATCCGGGCGGCTCACATCATTCGGAAGGTCATTCTGCGCCAGATTGCGATATTAAATTACGTCAATCCGTTCTGACGACGGCAACGCAGGTTTATGGGTTTGCCGACCGGGCCATGGCCATATTGCCGCTAGCCGGTGTTGCCCATACAACGTGCGGTATGGAGCACGCTGCCAATTTCCCCGACGCCAGGCCCGTCATTTACAAAATCGTTGCACTATCGGCGGGCCTGATCGGCCTAGCCGCGCTCTGCTTCCAGCCGGTCCGCGCCGTACCCATGCGATGCAGCGGCGAGCAAAATCTCTGTATCGTCGCCTGCCAAAAGAACCCCGATCGCTCGACGTTGTCGATCTGCGTTACCAATTGCGGCGCACGCCAATCGTTGTGCAAGAAGACAGGCTGTTGGGATACCGGCGCCCAAAAATATTGCGGTCTTTTGAAACAATAGCCGCCCGGGACCTCCTCCCGGCCCGGCATTTCGGCGCGAAACGGAGAGAATTGACGGTCCCACAGGCCCCGCCTCGAAACGGCCCACGGCCTTTACGAATTGCTAAACCCACATCGCATACACTCTGAATGGACGTTAACCAGTCAGAACTGCCAAATCCGTGGCCAACCAGAACGGTTTCCCAGGGCTTATGGGCGCTCCCCTCGAACTCATCCACGAGCTTGACAGCTCGATCGCGCACAGCACGGACCAACGGCGGTCGGCCATGCTGCGACACCTCACCGATCTGTTCCTGGTCGGATCAGACCAATATTCCGAAGATGAAATCGACCTGATCGACGACGTTTTCGTGCGGCTGGTTTCGACCATCGAACAGTCCTCGCGCGCGCTGCTCGCGATCCGGCTCGGACCGATCTCGATCGCTCCTCCCAAGATCCTGCGCATCCTCGCCTGCGATGATGCCATCGAAGTCGCCTCTCCGGTTCTGACCCAGGCCGCACGGCTCGACACCGAGACGCTGATCGAATGCGCGCAAACCAAGAATCAGGAGCATCTACTCGCTATCTCGCGTCGCAAGACCTTGCCCGAGGCGCTTACTGACGTCCTTGTCGAGCGCGGCGACCAACAGGTCGTGTTGAGCACCGCGAAAAACACCGGCGCCAGGTTTTCCGGAAAGGGCTTTGACACGCTGATCAAGCGCGCGCGGGGCGACGATACCCTGACCGCCTGCGTGGGAATGAGGCTGGATCTGCCACCACAATTGTTCGAGCAGCTGCTGGCGGCGGCATCGGAGAAGGTACGCATAAGGCTTGAAGCCGAACGCGAACATGCAAAGGCCGACATCGACCGCGTGGTCGGCGAGGTTGCCGGCCGCATCCAGGCCGGAGTGGCAACACAGCCCTTGAGCTACGCAGCCGCCCAGGTGCTGGTGGAATCGATGCATCATGCCGGTTTGCTCAACGCCAGCAAGTTGCAGGAATTTGCCTCAACTGGCCGCTTTGAGGAGATGGTTGTGTCGCTATCGCTGATGTCGAATGTGCCGACGGCGGTGATCGAACAAGATATGCGTGATACTCGCGCTGAATCGCTGCTGGTTTTGGCAAAAGCCATTGGGCTGACCTGGGAAACCACACGCAGCATTATGATGCTGGTGGCGAAGCGATATCGCCGCTCCGCGGCCGGGGTCGACCAGGCCATGCCGGCCTTTCATCGCCTGCGGCAAGCGACTGCGCAGCAGATCCTCGACTTCCATCGTATGCCGTCGCGCCCCGCGCGTCGGCACTGATAACGCGGCGAAATCCGATCAGGCTGCAATGTTGAGAAGTGCCGCGCTCATTTGTGCGTCGGCGCGGATAACCTCCGCATTGGCGGCGTAAGTATAACGAGCGATCAGCAATTGTACGAATTCATTGGCCAGATCGATATTCGGGCTCGCCACCATGCCGCTCCCGTTGGCAAAAGGTGCTGTCGGGTCGTACGATGAAATGGTCGCGGGCGAAACTGCGGTTATAGTCGCGGTGGTTTCCCCACCGGCGAGATCGGTCTGATTGACGCGCAAGGGTGTATAGGCAGCGGGAAAATTCTGAGGGTTGGCCGCGTCCGGCAATGGACCGTCCGACAGCGAATTGGCAATATTGGTCGCTGCCACCTGCAAACGCAGGGTCGCCACGTTCAGTCCGGAAACGGCTATCGTACCCGCAATGCTCATCCTGTTTCGTGATAGCCGCGGTTCCGGAACACTTTGTTCCGCAATTCCATAAAATTGGACCGGATTTCGGACGAGCGACTTCACGTGCGGGCAGAGGTTCGTGGGCCGCTAAAGTTGGGCAAACATATTTTGTAGTGCTCGGCGTGCTCGCGCGCGATGCAATGATCATGGTAAATTCGGATCAACCAACATCAAAGTCGGGAGGATTTCGCTATGGTCACGAGCCTAAAACGGGTCAAGGTCGCCCCCAAAGGTATGGGACTCAACGATTTCGTCGCGATGCAAGAAGGTTTCTTTGCGACCGAAGGCCTCGACGTTGAGCTTGACTGGAAGACCTTCCGCGGCACGCAATCGAGTTGGAAGGGTCTCGAATACTTCCAACGCCCGCAGGACCGCCCCTATACCGAGGACAAGCAGGACGTTGTCCAGGGCGCGTGCGTCTGGGGCACTATTTGCAACGCGAGCGCCGGCATGGGCCGCGTAGTCACCGAAGGTTACGGCGATTCACCCTGGGCGGTCTTCGTGCGGCCGAACTCGAAAATCCGCAAGCCCGAGGACCTTAAAGACGTGCCGATCTCTGTCGGCATGCGGGCCGGCAGCCATTTCAACGTGCCCTACCGCCTGGAAAAATACCTACCCCTGGAGCACATCAAGACTGTCAACACCGGCGGCTTCGGTGCGCGCCTACGAGCTCTGCTCGACGGTGATGTCGAGGCCGCAAGCTTATTGCCGCCGCAAATTGCTATGGCCGAACAATTGGGCCTACGAAAAATCATCGAAGACCGCTTCAAGACGCTGTGGTGGGTGCCCGATAGCGCCGCACCGGAGGTCGTGCACGGTTACATGCGCGCGCTCGGTCGTGCTGAACAAGCGCTGGACACGGACCTGCCTAAATATTTACCTCTGTGGAAACTCGCAGTTCCGGCGGAATTTGAGAACGTCCATCCGTGGGATTTTAGTACATTCGGGCGTGGCGAACGCTTCGTCAACAAGCCATTGCCGCGCAAAGAGTTCGACGACGTCTTTGCGCAAGTAGAGCGTTGGGGGCTCGACCAGTTTCTTAAGGACCGTAGCCCCGAGACGCTTTCGTATCCGACCTGAGAAGGTTAAACCGCGCGCGATCGGGATGGCCCTGCGCGTTTTTCCGTTCAGCTCTTCATCGGCGGGAAATCGCGTGAGAATACCGGCTGCGCCAGGAATGCTTTCGGGTCCATGGTCCAGAACTGGCTGACCTTGTGGTAGGTCTTAATGGTTTTGTTTGCCATTTTACCGTCCTGCTTCTCCGCTCGGCGCACATAGACGTCGATAATCGCATTGCCGTAGCTATCAAAACTTAGTGGACCGCGCGGTGTGTCGGCGAGCGCAACGGCACGCACCGCCTTGACGAGTTGATCGGCATTGTCGGACTTGCCGCTGGTTTTGGCCAACGCCGCTTCGATGATTTGACCATTCGCATAAAAACATGCGGCGTAATGGCCAATGCGCACGTCATCTCCGTAATTTTTCTTCATCGCAGCAATGAAACGCTTGTTCGCTTCGCTCGCGCGGTCGAGCGAATAGGGATTTGTATTGATCAATCCAGCCGCACTTTCGTCATGCGCCCCAATGATGGTGTCATCAGCGACGGTGGCGCCGCCAACAAGGGGCTGTTTCATTCCAAGGCCGCGCGCCTGTTTGGTGAATTTCAACGGGTTGGAGCCCGCAAGCACCTCACAGACCACATCGCATTCCGGAACTTGCGCGACATATGGTGCGTAGTCGGCTGTATTGAGCGGCGACCAAAGTTTTTTGACCACCTGGCCGCCATGTTCTTCCAGCACGCGCTGGAAGCCGCCAACCTGTTCGTAGCCGAAGGCAAAATCGTCGCCCATACTGGCGGCGCGCTTGAGCTTCATCTCGTTGAGGACATAGTCGGCAAGCGGATAGAGGCATTGCGCGGATGTGTACGAGGTGCGGGTAAGATAGGCATTGGCCTTCCGCTGAGTCACATCCTCGGCGCCGGCAAAGGCCAGTGTCGGCATTTTTGCCTGGGCGAGATAGTCGACGGTCGCAAGCAGTTCAAAGGCGGCAAAGGGTCCAAGAACAATATCGACCTTGTCGCGTTCGACCACTTCTTGCGCCTTGTTCTTGGCTCCCGCCGGATTTCCTCCGGTATCCGCAACGATCAATTCGATCTTGCGTCCCGACAGCGTGAAATTCTTGTCCTTGAGGAACGAGCTGATGCCTTCCTCGAAATGGACGCCGCCGGCCGCGAGCGGCCCGGTTTTTACGGTGAGCAAGCCGATCTTGAGAGGCGAATTCTGCGCGATCGACGGCATTGGGAACGCGGCGACGCCCGCGGCCGCCGCAGACCCAGCGAGAAATTTCCGGCGATTGGTCCTGTAGGTCATGACATCCTCCCCGAGCTCAAGGCCGTTCTGGCGCGGCCGAATATCTGGACAAAATGCTGGCGGCTCCAAATTCAATCACAACACATTGCGCAAGCGAACCCCCGATCTGCCCACCTAGCCCACGCGGCAATCCGGTCATGGGCGCGCTGCGTCTGCCAGTGCCCCGAATACCGAGAAGACGAGCGGTTTGCGCTCGAGATTGTAGGCCTCCGCCTCGCCAGCGGCACGATTGACCTTCTCCCAAGTTTCAGCCACACGCGCCATTTGCGCCTTGTCTTGCGAGCCTTCTCCCAGCCGCGCTGACAGCCAGCCGTTGACCAGATCCATGAAAGCCTCCAGCGTCTTGGGGTCGTTGCCGCCGATCGCCTCACCAAGAGCGTGAAGCGCGCGTGGATCGGGATCGGGCAATTGCGCAAACAATTCCAGAACCCGCTGACGCAGTGCAAATGCCCGGCGATCGAGCAGGCCAGATGCGCGGCCGACACTACCTTCGGCGGCCTCTGCCGCCTGCTGCACTTCCGGCTCCGCCGCATTCCGGTCCGTTGCCTCAGCCAGTGCGCGCACGACTTCTTCGGTCTCAAGCGGCCGTAGCAGCAGGCGCCGGCAGCGCGACCGTATCGTTGGCAATTCGCGTCCGGGTGCGTGGCTGATGAGCAGAAGCAGCGAATGGTGTGGCGGTTCCTCCAGTACCTTCAAAAGGGCGTTCGCGCCTTCCCGCTGAAGGTCATCCACCGCATCGACGATAAGGATACGCCAGCCGCCCTCGCCCGCGGTCGAGCCGAAAAACGGTACTGTCCGCCGCACGTCGTCAACCCGGATCACCGTGTAGAGCTTGCCGGTCTGCTCGTTGATGCTTCGTTCCAGCACCAGGAGATCGTTCTGCGCCTGGACGGCGATGCGGCGCGCGGCCGGATGGTCGGGATCGACCGCAAGCGAGGTTGCATTTTGGACCTCAGGCGCCCGCGGATCGGGATGTGCCAACACAAACCGCGCCAAACGAAAGGCGAGTGTTGCTTTGCCGATGCCCGGCGGCCCGCCGATCAGCCACGCATGGGCAATGCGACCGCTTTTGTAGGCATCGAGCAGTGCGCGCTCGGCTTCGTCATGGCCAAACAGCGCCGTCGTCTCGCGAGGTAGCTTGGCTTCCGACTCGTCTTTATCTTCGCTGGTCACGGCGCAGTCGTCTCCGCGACTCCAAGCAGCTCAGGATGCAGCCGTTGCTGCACGATCGACCATATGCGGTCGGCCACGACATCGCGCGGTGCACGGCCGTCGATGACGGTGCAGCGTTTTGGCTCCTCGGCCGCAAGCGCGCGATACGCCTGGCGAAGTTTCTCGTGAAACTCCAGCGACTCGGCTTCGAAGCGATCTGCCGCGGTCTGGCCGCGGCGGCTCGTGGCACGCGCCAACCCTATTTGGGCAGGAACATCCAGAATGAATGTAAGCTCGGGAACCGCCGACCCAACCGTCACGCGTTCCAGGCTGCGGATCAGACGTTGATCGACATTTCCCAGTGCGCCTTGGTAGACGCGCGTTGAATTGATAAAGCGGTCGCAAATCACCCAATGGCCGGCTTCCAAAGCAGGCAGAATGGTGTTGCGCACGTGGTCGTCACGGGCGGCTGCAAACAGGATGGCTTCGGTTTCGGCGCCGAGCGGCTTGGCAATGCCTGAAAGCAGGATATGCCGGATGATCTCAGCACCGGTCGAGCCGCCTGGCTCCCGCGTGAGTACAACCTCAAGGCCGAGAGATTTCAGCCGCTGCGCCAGCGTCGCTGCGTGGGTTGATTTACCGCTGCCTTCGCCGCCTTCGAAGGTGATGAAATGTCCGCGCAAGCGAGCAGGCCTTTTCCCAGTCATCGCCGGCGTGCGGCGTTCTCAATTATCATAGCCGCTCGGCTCCAGCCCGGAACAGCGCGATTATCATCTCGGTCACAGCGTCGAAAGCGCGCTGCGGCATGTTGCCTTTGCCGACGTTCTCAGCCGATTTCAGCGGCATCGAAAGGATCAGATTGTCGTTACGCCAAACCTTGAGATTGCCAATCGGTGTCCCCTCGGTTACCGGCGCCGGCACCGGTCCACTATAGACGATGCGGGCGATCAGTTTATCCGCACCGGTCTTAGGCAGCATAACGCGCACTGCCCCATCTGCCATCAGAGACACCCGGCCGCTGGCGCCACCAAAAACCTTGGCAGTTCCAATCGTTTGACCCTCGGCGAACAGTACGCGCTGCTCGAAATTCCTAAATCCCCACTCCAGCAGCTTCTTGGCTTCATCCGCACGTTCCTTGGCAGTGCTCACGCCGTTGACCACCACGATCAGCCGCTGTCCGTTCTGGACCGCCGAGCCGACGAGGCCGTAGCCCGCCTCCTTCGTGAATCCTGTCTTCAGACCATCGGCACCCGCCATCGCACCCAAAAGCGGATTGCGGTTTTGCTGGCGAATTTTGTTCCAGGTAAAGTCCGGTTGACCAAACAACTGATAAAAATCTGGATACGTGCGGATAATGTGACGTGCGAGCATTCCCAATTCGCGGGTCGTGACCTGCTCGCCCGGATCCGGCAACCCGTTCGAATTGGTGAATACGGACTTTTCCAGGCCGATCGCGCGCGCGCGCGCGGTCAGTTTGGCCCCAAAATCGGCTTCGTTGCCGGCGATTCCCTCTGCCAATACGATACACGCATCGTTGGCCGACTGGATGATCATGCCATGGAGTAGGTCGTCGACGGGGATCTTGCTGTAGATCGCCGCGAACATGGTGGACCCGTGTGAGGGCGCACCGCCCTTGCGCCAGGCATTCTCACTGACCATGAATTCATCGGTGAGCTTGAGGCGCCCTTCCTTAAGTTCATGGAACACATATTCCGCGGTCATCAGTTTGCCGAGGCTGGCCGGGAAAATCATCCGGTCAGCATCGCGCTCGAAAAGCACACCGCCGTTTTCACCATCGATCAAAATGGCGTGTGGCGCATTGATGTTCGGTTCGTCTTTTTTCGGCGCATCTTTCTTTTGCGCGGCCGCGGGGGCCGTCTTTTGAGCGGGTGGCGGCGCGGCGATTGCGCCCGCACAAAGGCCGGCGGCCAAGGCCGTCACCATCAAGCAGCGTCCAAACGCGAAAGTATGCATGGGCATCATCGAAGCTCGCTCACCGGCAGCGCAATCAAAGCGGTTGTGATGCAGTCCGGCTGACCTGTGACAGCGAAATTCGGCTCAGTAAAGGCCGCGTCCGCTAAATCCGACCCGGCCATCATAACGCGTTGGCACATAGGCCGAAACTGGCGACGCAGAGGGCTCGGACCCGGCAGGCGGTTCGCGCGTGGCGCCCGCGGCCCTCGAGCGGGTGGATGCCGCAAGCTCGGTTGTGGGCGCTTCCACTGCAGGCACTTCACGCGCGCCTTCACCCAGACGGTAAGGCCGCTCTGGTGGTGACGGAATTCCGTTCGAAGAGAAGTTCGTCATCGGACGGCCGTCGAAAAGGGCTGGAGCAAACGGCTTGTTCGAAACGACTTGCACGGGCGCAGTGGCCGGGCTGCCTTCACGCAATGTGGCAATCAGCTTGCGATCGTCCGAGCCTTGCAATGGTGCCCGACCGACATATTCGACCTTCACGCGCGTAACACCGTGGCCGTAAAAGCCCAGAAGCTCGGCAGTTTTTACGGACACATCGATGAGCCGTTCGTGTGCATAAGGTCCGCGGTCATTAACGCGAACCACAATCGATCGGCTGTTTGAAAGGTTGGTAACCCGGACATAAGAGGGCAACGGCAGCGTTGGATGCGCGGCCGAAATTCCGTGCATGTCGAAGACTTCGCCATTAGCGGTATAGCGACCGTGGAAATCATCGCCATACCATGAGGCCATGCCGACTGCGCTGTAATTGATATTTTCTTCGGGGACATAAACCCGGCCGGCGACCTCGTAAGGCTGGCCGACCCGGTAGACACCGCCGCCTTTCGGGACTGGCTGGCCCGGATCAACCACACGCGCGCTCGCGGCGACCCCGTAACGCGGATCGACCTTGCCGGCCATTTGACCGTTGGAGCAATTGGCGAGTGCGAGACAGCCCATGCCGAGAACAAAAAGGCGAGCGCTCTGGCCAAAGTTGTGGTTAGCCCCCAAGCGATCCATCCCGCATACGATCCCCGATCGGAAGCCGCCAGAATACCGCGTTGTGAGGCCGACGGGAACTGCCTGCGTGCAGGCTGGTAAATGGTTGGTTCCACGGCGCCTTTGGCACTGCCAAAGCGCAGGTGACGCGCATATTGAAGGCATAGAGGGCTTGCAAGGGTGTCAGCCTCAATTGCCGGAGAAGCCCGGCGCGCCTAGCGATCTCGCGAAAGCAGGCTTGCGCCGCTCTTGGGCCGGCTCAGGCCGCCCGAAACTGAAGATCGCTGGATTGCCCCCTCGTAGCTAATCCCAACACGAAAACCACGGGTCCAGGCGAGCGTACAGAATCGTCGGGTGCTGCCGTGGAGAAATTCGAACCGTTTTGGCAAATCGTAGGACCGCGGCAATTCGAGACAGGCGCCCCCCGCCGATAGATCGACCACATGGCATTCGATCGGCGTTGTTTTTGGACCGAGTAAAAGTTTCCCAACCCGGGGGACCAAGCCCCTTGGTGACACACGGAACCAGCGTCGTTTATCGGACCCGCTCATGTAAAATACCCGTGGATTCTATATCGCCGGTTGATTACCGATCCCTTACGTATGGCCCGTGTATACCCCACTGAAATCGTGGGGTATTTCGCTCTGTGATGTTTCAGCAAGTCGGCGCCGTCGCCATTATTGCCAGTTGGCGCAAAAAGGGACCGCTGCGTGTGGCAAACACAGCGGCCCCTTCTACGGTCCGCCGAAATAGGGGACCACCCCTCTGGGTGATTGTCCGGCGTCTCGTGTCACCAGCCTCGCTCGGCCAGTTAAGTTTGGCTGTGCGATCAATCACACTTTGCGATCACGTGTTGCTAATTCGTGCCGTCGCCACTGACAATCCGCCTTTTTGTGACGGCCATCACAGCCCCTGCCCTCCGCGCCTCTAACCTGGCATCCGGCAGCAATTTGCCTTGGGGGACGGGCACCATGCGAATACTTGTCTTTTGGACTGCGCTCGCCGCGCTTTGTATTCAACCCTTAGGTGTCAAAGCCCAACAGCAGCGCATCCCTATTGTCATGGTTCCTGAGCACAACAAGTGCTCCGATATTCTTGAATTGCAAAAGCTCAATGTTGATCCCGAGCGGAATGTCATTAAGTCGGACTATCTTCATCCCCAACGCGGGGCCGATTACCTGGCCGTCGTGGGCTGGCTTCAGGGGTTCTTTTCGGCGCGAAATCTTTTCGACCTTTCAATTGATGGCGACCTTACGCAAGGCACAAAATGGCTTGATTGGATGGATTGGACCTTTAGCTATTGCCGCGAGCATCCGACCAGCACCCTATTCGATGCGGGAATTGGATTGTCAAACGCGCTCGCGAGAGCCTACAGGGATGCCAGACACAGCGGTGCTAGCCCCAATCAGCAATAACGCGGCATCTTTGCCAGCCCGGCGCTGACCACACGCTTTAACGGTCTCGCCGATACTAGCCGGAAGCGCGCGGCGGTCGGCGCCGTTCGTGGAACCACGGGCGATACTTCACCATCTTCGCGCGCTGCGCGCTCGGCGCAAACCGCTTACACGTCGACGCCTCGTCGCTCTTTTCCGAAGCACCCCACCGCAGTTCGACGCAGTCGTTGACGTTGTACGCCATCTCGAGAGCCCCTGCGCGGTCGAGCACGTCTTTGAGTGCGAGCGTCCACGCGGTGCCGTCGCTGCGCGGATACGAAAACTTGCGCGCCGAAAGCTCCGACCCGAGTACACTCTGCAATTCAGCTTTCACTTCGACGACGCTCTTGCCCTGCGGCATGGCGTAACGATCGGGCCGCCGCGCGACGCGATCCGGGAACCCACCCACCACATCGATCGCGATCAGCAGACGCAGGTCGCGTGACGGTGTTGCAAAATCCTCCCACGCGCCGGTGGTCTCGAAGATCGCCGCGCCGTCCGGCATGCTTGCTTCGCCTTTGCCGCTGTTCTGGAACTTGCGGCCGTTCTCGACCGACGTCACGCGCGTTTTCACCTGCTCTTCGAGCGAGGTGATCGCCTCCCTCATCGCGCGTACCGGATCGAGCGGAGCCGGTGACATCACATCGTCCATCGCGTCGTAGAAGGCCTCGACGTCAAGCTTGGTTTGCTCGAGTGAGAAATCGCCGTACTGCGGGTTCTTCGCAATTTCCTCGTTAGTCAACCGCCGCAACGTGCCGTTGGCGTCGCGCACGATCGGACGGAAGCGCTTGAAGCCCGCACTGCCGAGGGCGGGATCCAGAACATAGAGGAAATTACCGCGCCAAAATCGCTTGCGCGCGACCGTACCGTCGGGCTGCGCATCGACGGCGAAGAATACGCCGGCGGAGTCGGCCGTCTGAGCCACGCGCTTTGAGATCATCAGCACATGCCCGAACGGGTCGACATAGGTAACACCCGGACGCAGCGTGTCTTGTGTCAACGCCACGGGATAATAGTCGGTGTTATTGTCGGCGGCCGGCGCGCGCGCGGACGCGGAGTGGACGGCGTCGGCGGTCGCCCGCAAATATTGGGCGAACGACATGGCCAGTCCGGATCGCTTCACGGCAGACGCTCCCGGCGCAGTGTTTTTGTCTGGCGCGGAGGAATGCGCAGCTTCCGGAGTCAGAACGCTGAACCACTGCGGACATCTCGGTGGCTGCCCGCCGCCGCCGCGCGAGCACTTCGAGTACCCGAACGGCAGCCCCATCTTGAACGCGAAATAAGCGCGCAGAAAATACGGCAGATCGGCGCAGTCGGGGCGAATGATAAGTCCCATCTCGTCCTCGCCGAGACCCAGATGGTTGAATAGGATATTGCGCGAGCGGTCACGCAACACCTCATGCAGCGCCGCCCACGACGGCGCCGCGTCGAGCGGCGCGTCGAATAGTTTCTCGATCCATGCCGAAAACAGATTTTCCGTCGCGCGATTCCATGTATTGCGCAGCGGCCAGGCGCTCTCCGGCGCCGCACTTGGCCGCGGCGGCTCGTCGGCGCGCACGACAAAGTCGCGCGTGACCGAGCTGCACCCGACCCGCGCGAGCGACGCACGCCATGTCCCCGCGGCCGGCATAGCGACTTCGGCAAACCAGAAATATGGCGGCCCGCCATGCTGCTCACGCGATTTGGCCGCGACACTTCCATCGGGCGCGATCAGCGAAAGCTCGCCCTCGACCGGTTTTTCAGCGGCGAACACAACGCGCAAGGCTGCGCCTTTCCAGGGCGCCACCGGTGAGGACAAGACCGCAAGCTGGGCTGCGTCTTCGCAGATGCCGGATCGGCCCTGGGCCTGGGCGTCAACGACCGAGAGGAGGAAGGCTAAATTTGTACCTGCGATTAGCGACAACGCTGTCGCCGCGGCAGCAAACCGGCGTGTTAAAAACAATTGAGTCCCCTTGCTGAAACGCTTCCCGTGACTGCTGTTGAACAATATTTCGAAAGCTTTGGCTTAATCATGGCAAAATTCATCGCCATGCGAATTCGACGGTGACATCATCGGTCCCGGTCGCGCGGCGCATTGCGCGCCCCGAAATCATCGTATCGGATCAAGCAACAACGCCGGAAGGGGGGCATGGCCGCTTTGCCCTCGAAAGCGGGCATTAGCGCCTTTTCAGCCCTGGCGAGCAGCGTTTTGGCACAAACAACGGCACCGGTTGGCATCCTCGCGCATTCGCCGTATCTTCCCACGTCAACATCGGAGATTGAACAATGGCTAGGGGCACAGTGAAGTGGTTCAACCCAACCAAAGGGTACGGATTTATTCAACCGACGGCCGGGGGTGGGAAGGACGTTTTCGTTCACATCTCGGCGGTTGAAAAGGCCGGCCTGAGTACCCTCAACGAGGGGCAGACTGTTGAGTACGAAGAAGTACCCAACAAGGGCAAGACATCGGCAGAGAATCTGAAGGTTGTGTGAGCGGCAAAAACTACCGCTTAATTTAAAGCCTCCCAATTATTTGAGTATGTCCGCTTTGCGCCAATGGCGGACATACTCCACTGCAAGCGAACGTTGTTTCGCTGTGAACACACTTCCGATAATGCTCTTTGTCGGAACTCTGGCAGGCGCCAACTTTCGTTCCTATTGTCGAACATCGATCTGATTGAATTTCGACAGCGCTTGGTCAAATTTGTCATTGAAGAGCCACATTGCATCGAGAATTTCGCGGAATGTTGCGGAGAGTTTTGCTCTGTCGGCCTTTCCAAAGGTGAAGATGCTAAAGAAACTCATCGGAAGTAATTTCTGAATTTCCAATCCGGAGGCAGTTTTGGCTTTCATGGCCCCCTCGCCTCTGCTACCTCACTGAATTCCCAGGTCGGAAGGGTGGCCGAGTGGTTTAAGGCACCGGTCTTGAAAACCGGCAGGGGGCGCGAGCTCCCTCGTGAGTTCGAATCTCACCCCTTCCGCCAACCAGTGTTCGCAGATGTTCGACTGTGGAAATGTAAAGCCAACGCGAGACGTTCGCTCATACCCCAAAAGCGGACATCGGCTGCCCGTGTTGTATGTCTGCTTTGTGCCAACAGCGCCCGATAATCGACTGATGTAGCGTTTTGCGAGAGGCGCCAACGAAGACTGTGCATGCAGGGGTAAAATCATGAGCCAGACCATTGCAGGCGGCTGCGCCTGCGGCGCCATCCGATATGAGACCGACGCCACTCCCGTAGCGATGTTTAATTGTCATTGCCGCGACTGTCAGCGGGCAAGCGGCAGCGGCTATGCCGCTATCCTAGTGGTTCCCAAAGCAACGGTCCGCGTCCAGGGCGAACCGCGCTATTACAAGACGGTCGGCAATGCTGGCCGGACCGTCGAGCGCGGATTTTGTGCGGTCTGTGGAAGCCCGGTGATGTCTAAGCTGGAGCGAAGGGCCGACATGCTCGCACTGTCAGCCACCAGCCTCGACGATCCGTCGCTATACAAGCCGGCGATGGACGTCTTTACGGATAGTGCTTGGCATTGGGACGCGATGACTGTCGACACGCAGAAGCTGCCAAAGGGCATAGCAGGCTAACGTCAACCCCGGTATTCGCTAGTAGAATGTCCGCTTTGGTCCAACGACGGACAAAGTGTTGCGACGCCCCGAATGACGACATGTCCGGTGCTGCTGCTACTGCGGGCGAGCGCGGCGTTTGGCTGAGCGCGTGTGTTCTGCAGCGTTGGCGACATAGTACGGGCTCGGATTGCAGGTGCCACGGTTGCCTGCCAAAATATTGCCTTTGCGGTAACACTGCTCGAACGAGCTATACTGGCAATCCCAATACACGCTGCCTGTGCTGTTCTGAATTACTGCGCACCAGGGGGCCTCGTAAGCCTGGGCCGGCTGTAACCCGAAAAACGCACCGGCAAGAGCAGCAACCGCAACTAAATTCATGCGGGTCATCGTCAACCTCCGTGCTCCCCCATCTCGCCGATTTTCACTTCAACGCGGCGCGAAATAAATTGCCCTTTGGGGCATGAGGGCGAGTTCGTTATGAGCCAACAATGGACATTCTCGTAGCGCAGTCATGTCGCTGTTCGAATTAGCGTAAGTTTTGGTCTCGCATCAGTTGAAAGCGAATATTCGGATCGGGATCCGTGCCGCGGTATTGGCCTGCCCACCCGTAGATCGGCGCCTGGGTTTGGGAAGTCGCCACTCTAGGGGCCGGCGTCTTCTTCTTAGTGCCATTTTCAGCTTGCGCCGGCGCAGCTATCAGGGCCGCCAAACCGACGGCCACCGAAAGAACTTCTATTTGGCCCGCTATCATACAGCACCTCCGCAATCAGCTACTGATAATAACACCGGCCGACCGCATCAATTTCATTGTGCCGAAGGTCTCCCAAGCAACCCCAAACGGCGTCTTTGGTGTCCGCTTTACTCCCAAAAGCGGACATTTGCAGTGCACTAGGCAATGTCTGCTTTGTGCCAATAGCGGACCTGCCGCCTCTGAGACACCGATGCTTACGTCGAGCCGCGCTCGAAATACCTGGCCGGGGTAGTTCCGAATGAGCGGTGGAACATTGCGATAAATGCACTAGGGCTCTCATAGCCAAGGCTGAAGGCGACATCGCCGACACTCAGCCCAGCGCCGAGCAGTTCCAGAGCACGGAGTAGGCGCGCGTGCCTTTGCCAAGCACCAAATGTAAGCCCAGTCTCGACCGAGAAGTGCCGAGCGAAAGATCGTGGGCTCATAGCGGCATTGCGTGCTGCCTTGGCAAGCGGAAGACTTGGCCGGTCTGCGAGATCAACCGCAATAGCGCGGAGCTTCGGCGTCTTTGGCATTGGTAGATGCAACGGCTCCTTCGGTAAAACCGCGATACGGTCGAGCAGTACCCGCACGAGCCGACCATCGGCGCCATCTTCGTCATAGAGCGCAGGCAACCGCACTGCCGTCAGAATTAATTCACGTAGCAACCGACCGACCTGAACCACCGTGCAATGTTCAGGCAGGTCTGGCACCGCGTCATGTCGGATAAATACGGCACGAACCTCGGTATTTACAGTATGTCGGGTAACGTGAGTTACGCCGGCGGGAATCCAAATCGCCCGATTCGGCGGCGCGATCCAGTTACCTTCGGCAGCGGTCACCGTGAGGGTTCCATGCTCAGCGTAGAGCAACTCGCCACGTGGATGAGAGTGTGACGGGGATAGCACCGCGGCATCAAAATCGCGCGTGACGGTTACGATTGCGCGCGGGCAATCGTAATCCACCGGCGGCGGCAATGACTCATCGACGCGCGTTGGCAGGGCGGGTTGGCGGTATCTCGACATTTATTGTCATTATAGCGCTAACGCGAGGGTGCGGAAGCGCGTCACGCTGGACGTCTCGCCCCATTATGCAATCACTGCGGCGAAGGTGCTTCCTCCACATTCATTGAAAGGAGAACCACATGTCTGCGGCTACCAAGGATGAAGTCAGACCGTCTCTCCACCACGTGAACATTAAGACCAGCCGCCTAGATGAAATGATCAAGTGGTACGGGCTCGTCGTCGGAACGCAGGTACAATTTCGATATGAAACTGGTGCCTGGACCACAAATGATGGTGCAAACCATCGAATTGCATTCTTGGCCGTGCCCGGTCTTTCCGATGATGCCGACAAGGTGCGCCACAACGGGATGCACCACTGCGCATTCGAATACGGCAGTTTTGCTGAATTAATGTTTACGTATGACCGCTTGCGGCAATCTGGCGTCGAGCCGGTATTCTCCCTCGATCACGGGATGACCATGTCACTTTACTATAAGGATCCTGATGGCAACTTTGTTGAATTGCAAAGCGACAACTTTTCCGACTGGAAACTTTCGGGAGAATATATGCGAGGATCCCCACAATTTGCCGCAAATCCAATTGGCGTCTTTTTTGATCCAGCCCGCGTCTACGAGACTTTTAAGTCCGGGACCGATTTCGAGACGTTGGAAAAGGCAGTCTATGCCGGCGCTCTCTTGCCCGATCCCATCCCAAATATCGGTTTGCCGGGATAAGGGCTGTTCGTCTGCTTTGGGTCAAAAGCAGACGTGTGCAGTGCAATAGTCCATGTCCGCTAAGTGCCAATAGCGGACACAGGGAAAACATCGGGCGCTACGAAAAGAACGGGCCCAAGTCCGGTTCTCGTACTACGGGCCGCGGAGCGCAATCAAAATGCCAACTACGAGGTACAGGCCTAAGAACGCTCCAAGTTCGCGTCATACTGTTTGGGAGAATTGAAACGACGTCCGGGAAAATCCGAGCCGTCGATAGAAGCGGTGCGCATCAACGCGCCCCTCGGCGCTGGTGAGCTCGAGGCCCGAGCAATGATGCTCGCGCGCGAAGTCGATCGCCGCCGTGAGCAGCTTCTGACCAAGACCATGGCCGCGATGCTGAGATGAAACGACTAGACTTGTGATTCTGCAAATCGTTGAGCCCGTGGGAAAATAGAAAACCAGCTCGGCACTGATCAGGCCCACTACTTCTGCTGCCAACTCCGCGACGAAACAGTAACTGGTCGCGCTACGCAGGGAACGAACGAGGCGCTCTCGCGCGTCTGCCTCGGTCGACGGGTAACCGAGTTCGGTTAACAGCGGAGCTGCGTATTTTGCATCGGCCTCTGTAGCACGCCTGAGTATGACCTTCATGTCGTCTCTCTCCCAGACGATTGGCGACAAGCCGCCCAGTCGGGCCGGTTTTCGCAACTAGGGATGTCCGCTTTGTGCCAATAGCGGACATCTAACGTTCTCACTCCGGCAGGCCAGCTTTGTGAAGACCGTCTCGGTACCTAGAAATATCTTCAGGCCGACGAAACGGGGCAAATTGTGTCACCCTTGACAATCGCGACGTTGGGTCCTGTCGGCAAATCTGCGCCACAGCTTTTTCTGCTTCTGTCATTTTTCCAGCAAGTGCGTGGCTCGCCGCCGCAACGCGCAACAACGGCAGATAATTCGGGTGCTGCTGGAGAGCAGTATGTGCGTACGATGAAGACTGTTCATAACGACCGGCAAGGAAATGCGCCGCTGAAACACCCGTCTGCATTCTTTGGAAGAGCGGATCGAGCGGGTTGAGGCGCATAGCGTGAACCAAGTGTTCGATAGCCTCGTCGGGTTCACCTGTGTAAATTTTCGTCCATCCGCTCAGCAGCCAAGCAGAGGTCATGTTTGGATTGAGCGTCAAAGCTCGATTGAGCGCGGCTGCACCTTCTTCGACAGAGTCCGCCACTTGGACCAATGCCCAGCCCCCTGAGTAAAGAGCGACTGCGTCGTCATTCGCCAATTTTATCGCGCAGCGAGCGAGGCGCTCGAGTTCAGCCATCTCACGGGGGTCCTTCATCCAACCGGAAAGTTTTCGCCTGACGTAACACCATGCGGCCAATCCATTAGCTGACGCGAATTCAGGATCGAGCTCGATTGCCTTATAAAACAAGTCCAACGCTTTACCGATGGTTTCGTCTGTCCACTGATTGAAGTACATCATCGCACGCAAATAATAATCGTATGCATCGAGGCTTTCAGTTGGTTTGAATTTCGAGCGATTAAATTCCACCTCCTCAAGTTTTGGTATGATTGCCCCGACTACACTGGTAGTCACTTGATCCTGTAAGTCGAAAATATCCTCTGGTGTGCCATCGAAACGGTTTGCCCAAAGATGCCCACCAGTCTGCGCATCGATAAGTTGGGCTGTAATACGCACACGGTTTGCCGCCCGGCGCACACTACCCTCAAGCACATAACGCACTCCCAGCTCACGGCCGACTTCTTTCACATCGGCGGCTCGATCCTTGTACGTGAAGCTGGAATTGCGCGCGATGACGAACAACTGGCGAAAACGCGAGAGAGCCGTGATGAGCTCTTCCACAACGCCATCGGCAAAGTAGTCCTGTTCTGGGTCGCCGCTCATATTTTGGAAGGGCAACACGGCTATCGACGGTCGATCGGGCAAAGCCAGTGCTGGCCGCGGTCTAGTCGCTTTATTTTCCGACAGAATGCGATACACCCGCACCGGTCGCTCAATGTTCTTGAGCCGTTGCTCACCGATATCATCAAGGGCGAGGTCTAACTTACCTCGTACATCCTCCTGCACGCGAGCGGATACACAGATGCCACCCGGGTCAGCTATGCCTTCCAATCGCGCAGCGACATTCACTCCGTCGCCGAAGATATCTCCGCTATCGATGATGATGTCGCCTTGGTGAACACCAATTCGGAATTCAATTCGCCGCTCGTCGGGGGTCTTTGCATTGCGCAGGATCATCCCTTGCTGGATTTCCGTGGCGCACCGAACGGCGTCCAGGACGCTCGTAAACTCTGCCAGAAAACCGTCGCCCGTGCTTTTGATCATCCGCCCGCGATGGAGCTGGATTTTCGGTTCAACCAATTCATGACGATGGGCTTTCAGGTCCTTGTGCGTGCCCTCCTCGTCGATCCCCATAAGCCGGCTATATCCGGCAACGTCTGCCGCCAGAATAGCTGCGAGCCGTCGTTCCATATGCTAACCGCCCTGCAACAAGGCCGCCTTCGGAGGGAAGAGTTTAGGTCCGGAGAATGAGGGCTGTCATTAGGTGCAATGTCCGCTTTGGGCCAGAAGCGGACCCGCCCCATTGTCGTGAACTTGATCGCGGCGTACTGTTGCACGTTGTCGTTGTAGGGGGTGAACCATGCTTAGGCTTCTCGCAATCATTGGAATGCTCTGTATTGCCTCTGCGGCACAGGCGCAGCAGCAACAAAAGCAATCGCAGCCGAAGGATGACTCGGCTAGACTTAACCAGTGCGCCCAAAAATGCGCGCAGCGAGCGCAAGGCACTCGTGCCATATTAAATTGCCAGCAAAGATGTTCATACGGTCATTCGACAAGATAACAAAGCTACCGGTCGCGGCGACGCCAAGTCCAGTATCGCCGTGACGGTCGAGGCCCGCTCAGCTTTTCGCCGGGGAAGCCGGCCAATTAGTGACACCCGCGATGTCCGCTTTGGGTCAAAAGCGAACATGACGGCCTCAATTCTTGATGTCTGCTCTTGCCCCGAAAGCGGACAGTACCCACCATAATCCCCCGGCGTATGTGAGAGTTATTGTCCGTTTACCGCCCGTGTCATTTTTTTAGATTTTTGTTGCCCGGCGCGATCAGTCGTCTTGGCGTCTTGCACTTGTTTGGCGGTGTCGCTCTTTTCATGAACCGCATCGGGGTGCGGTTCGGCGCGCTGCTTCTCAATTGTTACGTGGTCTGCAATATCAGCCAGGCGTGGGTTCCGCGGTGGCATCGGGATCTCGTCAGGTCCGTTCCAGGCGAGTAGGCCAGCGGCCTCTTGGCAGGGCGCTGCTCGCGGAAGCTTCACGGCAGGACTGCCGGCTTGCGCCACGATCCACGTCTCTGGCGGCCACCCCGTGATGATCTTTACGTAGTCTTGCGTCTCCTGCGGCAACTGGCCCTTGTTCGCGAGCCAATCCGTGATGCGCCTAGGGCCCGCGTTGTAGGCCGCGGCGGCGAGGCCAAGATTGCCGAACTTCTGATACAGATCACGCAGCAGGCGCGCCGACGCAGGTATCGCTTGCAGCGGATCGAACGGATTGTCGAGCCCCCTGTCGGTGGCAGTCTCCGGCATGAACTGCGCTATGCCCAGCGCGCCGGCCGAGCTGATGGCGGCCGGTCTAAAATTACTTTCCTGGTACAATAGATGAATAAAGAAATGTGCAGGCAAATCGTTGCTGCGCGTCGCCTCAGCTAGCGCGTCGCAGATCTCTTCGCGCGAGCGGTATACGACTGGTTTTAGAAGAGGGCGAAGCGGCGCAAGTGGCAGCACAACAGGCTCATAGCGTGGCGCCAGATCTGCGCTGACATTTTCTGCCGGCTTGCTCGGCGACAAATCGATTGTCGTTGCATCGCGCCATGCAAGCGTGAACATGCTCGCGACAAAAACACCAACGATGCCGATGACAATGTCTCTGATGAGGCCGACGCCCGTTCGCTCCACGATCGTACCGGGCAGCAACCCAGCGACGAGGCCGACCAGCAGAATGATCAAAATGTTTTCGCCTGAGAATTCCATGGGCCCTGCCCGGTTGGCTCAGGTGACGATCATGGACTGGCGTGACAAATATGAGGCAGAGGGGGTACGTGTGTGGGTAAGGCCGATCTATCGGCTGAAAGTCGAGCAAATACAATCGGGTCGGACAGACACCCCTTCCGCCAACCAGTGTTCACACCCGTTCGCGGGCATCCGAGAGCCCAAACAAAATCAGAGATGTCGCCATGCGGATTCTTTGCGCTCGCGCGCGAATGGGTCTCATGCGACGGGAATGATTTGGCGCTCGCGGAGCAACGACGTTTCGGATTGAGCGGTGGGGCGAATTGGCAAACTTTGCGCCTTCATTTCGTAATCAAAACCATGCCCGCGGCAGTAGCACACGTGCCGGACAACCTCCTTCGACTCTTCATTTTTTTTGACCGTGACCACCTCGATGCCCATCGGCTCTGTCCGCTGGCATTCAAGGCAGCGGACCATCTCAGCGCGATAGACCATTTCGGTGATATTGGGATCTTTAGTCGGTATTTTTCCAATTAGTTCGCGCATGGCTCGCCTCCTGGCACGGGTCGCGATTCACCACCATGACCCGCGCGGCGCACTTAAAGGTCGTTGCTGGTCGGACCGACGCCGTCCCCGCTGGGCGCCAAGGCAAACGGTAGTCTCAAACGAGCAGCCGCAAGGCCCGCATTTCCAACGGTGACGCACATTGTGTGCATCGGAGTATTCGGACGCTTCTGGCATGTACAGCCGCTCGCCACATTTGGCGCAGTTGACAAGCGGTGTAGCCATTAAGCGCAACATATTGAGATTCTGGACCTTTGCGATTTAAAATGTACTTGCCTCGAATGATAGAATCTAAATCGAAATAAGTAGACCCGACGCCAGAGTGCAGTAAACGCGCTTTCGCTTGCGTTGCGCCTCAACATTCACGACCTGTTGATTAGTGGCTCTCGCATGTCCGCTTACGCCCAAGAGCCGACATTCCTTGGCAACGAATGCGTGTCCGCTAGGGGCCATAAGAGACAAGTCCGCTCCTTGTTAGATCACCTCATCGGCGCGGGCGAGCAGTGTCAGCGGGACGGCGAAGCCGATGAATTTTGCGGTCGTGAGATTAATGACCAGCTCAAATTTTGTTAGCTGTACAGCCGGAAGATCGCTAGGCTTCGTTCCTTTGAGAATGCAGGCCGGGCCCGACATCGTTGCCACCCTGACGGTATAGCTGCTCAAGGCAAAGCACGATGCAAGAACCTACGCGTAATTTGTTGATCATAGAGACCGCACGTCTTCAGGATCCTGCCGATTGGATCGCCATCAAACAACGCATAGAACGTGACGCGCCCGACATTGAGGTCCGCATCGCCAGTAACTTTCATCGCAATTCAGTGACCGCGCGTTGGCAAGTGCGACGCCCGTCCCTAGTGTTTTCTCCTATCCACCTCGTCAATTTCGTCCCTCGCGGGGGTGCTGTATTTTGTGGCTGTATTTTAGGCAAAGATGAACAGGTACGTCGCCTATCCTCGATCGATATCTTGACGCCAAGGACAGTGACGCTTTCTTCCGCGGGTTCCTTCGATCCTTCGGGATGGGGCGATTTCGTTATAGTCAAGCCAAACAACTCCAATAGAGGTGAAGGTGTAAAGCTCGTTCGCTCCACTGACCTTTCCGCGCGTTACGACGAATTGACGGCCCTCGCCAACGATCAAGTCCTGGTTCAGCCGTACATCGACCATGCCGAGGATGGGTACCCAACTATTTATCGGGTCCTGACCATGTTTGGCCGCGCTCTTTATTGCGTATTAAACCGATGGGGCAACAAGCGCCCACCACTTGCTCAAATCGCCGCCGACCCGCTCGGTGTCATCGCAACAAATAACAATTCGATGGGCGGCCAAGTCCGTTCGATCTGCAATGATGCCGAGATCGTCGCTCTCGGGGAACGTGCTCATAACGCATTCCCCGAATGCCCCGTGCTTGGCGTCGACATTATTCGCGACATCCACACCGGGCGACTCTATGTATTGGAGGTCAACCCGCACGGTAACGTGTGGCACTTGTCGTCGCCGTTCGCAAAAAAGGTTGACCCAGAATATGTTCGCGCTCGTTATGCCCAATTCAACGCATTGGATCGCGCAGCCGACCTCCTGATCCAAAAAACGCGCACTGACGCTCGCTGAAGATCGATCCCTGTCACTCCCGATACCCCGGCGATATCTCTGCAAAGTGTGGAGGTTGCAACGATGATGCTGGCTCGGCCTTGGCCTGTTTTGACAATTAGCCTTATTGACGGATTCCATCGTCAACGGCATGCTTTATCTATCTTGATGATGTCTCCCATATTTTGTGGGATTGCATAGCTAATTTTGCCAGACGCCTAGAGGCGTTCAGCGGGTTTTGAATGTCTGAAGTCACGTTGCGCAAATTGTTAGACGGTGACTTACCCAGGGTCATCGAAATCCTCTCGTACTGGAACATGGCTCCGGTCGCACCGACAGCGACAGTGCCTATACCCGAAACAACAGGGCTTGAGCCTGACCTCACCACGATCGCAATTGTCCAACAGAACATCGTAGGCGTCGCGAGTTATATCTTGTTGGAAAACGGGTGGGCTGAAACGACAAGCCTCGCGGTCGATCCGGCTTGGATCGGCCACGGCATCGGTGAGAGATTACAAATCGTCCGGCTCAAAGAAATGAAGATGATCGGGATACAAAACGTGAAAACCGAATGCGATCGGCCCGAAGTGATTGATTGGTATATCCGAAAATTCGGCTATCGGGTTGCGGGCACGGCACCGAAGAAACATGACTTTTGCAGACATGATGTGGGGCACTGGACAGTGCTCAATCTCGACCTGCGAAAGTGGCAACCACGCGGGGCATCTACTACAAGTCCGGCGGCGGGCCGATAGCTAGCGGCATCGTCGTTGCGAAATCCGCCAGTTACTTGGAAGCGGTAGGCTTAGGGCGCATCCGCTCCGGCTGCTGCGCACGTTTACTCCCAATAGCGGACATTGCGACTAGTCCCTGTGCGTGTGCAACTCGCGACGGTCTCTCCGAAATTCGATCAGGGGTTTCGTTTAGGCAGCAGCGGCCTTCCGCTTCCTGCGCCAGCCGAGCAGGCCCAGCACGTCGACACCACAATTACCAAAATACCAGCCCTCGGAACCAACTAATGCTTTGTCGCAGCAGGCATAGTTTTTGTCGTGTTTCTCCTATCAAACGTCGTTTCTGACCAAGACTTGAAATGACGAGGCCGTCTAGGTGTGTGGCGTCAACGGTAGGTATTTGACGACAAAATGGGGCGGCACCTTGAAACAACTGCCAACCGGCGCTCTCGACTTTGCGATCATCACCCTGATCTTGGCCTTCCTGTTGTGGGCCGCTGCCACATCTCACAATAGCGAAGCTCTTACGCCGGATCGGACCTGGATCGTGGACTAATTAAATGTCAGCAGCCACGGACATCATGTCGCGCAAGCGTTCCGCCGCTCGACCAGCCAACGTGGTCGCAATTTGGTTCAAGAAGTTTTTCGCCAAACTATACGTTGCGCTTGATAAAGCGCAGCGCAAAAGGGCGAGCGAAATGATTCAGCGATATGGACACCTGATATCAGACTGCGATGAGAATTCTGGTGAACAAAAAAAGGCGTTTCTGTCCAGAGAGTCAGATTGCGAATCTCGCCAGTCTTGGCCTGTCACCGCCTGGAAGCGTGAACGCCGCGGCCCGAAGACATAAACATTGCAAAGGCTTTTGAATATCGCTCTCGACCTCGCCATCATGGCGGTAATTGTTGCATCGTTCTTGTGGGGCGGGAACGCGTTTAAGACGGAGCCCATCGCTGTCAAGCCCGCTCAGACCTCACCCTGCGACTCGTTGAACCGAGGGTGACAAGGCTGGTCAGCTCATTCGTCGGAAAACGCACTTGATCGACGACGCCAAGCAGACCTAAAGAGGTGCCTGATCGCAATCGAGGCCATGTCCGCTTTGGCATTAGCGGACAATGACCAAAAGTCAGCCTACCGTTCTGAGAGTGGCATCAGCCCGGCCTTCGAAATCACCGGTGCTGCCTCTGGCGATGCGAGGAAGCGCATCAACGCACCGGCTGCCTCTGGCTGTTGGGCCGTACTGGTGGTCGCACCAGCGAAGAAAATCATTGGTTGGACCTCGGCCGGAAGTGTACCGACGAAGGCAATTCCAGGGACGTGTATCAGCTCGCTAACCTGTTGAAAGCCGATCTCCGCCTCGCCACGCGCGACGACCGCGGCCACTGGCTCGCCGGACGGCGGTCCTCTTACCTTTCGGCTCTTGCCCGCGACTTGGTCTGCAATGCCGAGCTTGGGGAACAGCGTGGTCGATAGATAGGTGCCGCTACCGCTGTCCGAGTACGCGATAGACTTCGTCGCGAGTAGCGTGCTCCGGAGCGCCTCGACGCTGCCGATGTCCGGCTTTGTTGCCCCGGCTCGCACCACCATGCCGATCAGCGAGCGAGCGAGCTCGATCTTGCTGTCGGCGCGAACCAATCCTCGCTTGCCTAGCTCATCGACGGCCCCTCCATCCATGATCACAATATCCGCGCCCTCGCCTCGCGCGAGTCGAGTGGGAATTGCCTCCGGAGAGTCACCCATTGATGGTCCACGCGTCGTGATCAGATGGTGGCCGCTCGCGCGCTCGAAAGCCGGGCCGAGCTCAGAATAGACCCCATAGAAGCCGGCCGAGATCATCACATGTACATCGGCCGCAGATGCGGCCGGCGCCATCAACAGGGCGGACACACCAAACGTGGATAACCATAGAACAAGCAACCTTGGCTTCATTAGGCGGCTCCCACTGCCAGCGCTCAGGGCGGGCATCGTATCTCGTCCAACGAGCGGATCGGAAGGGGCTCGCGGCCCAGTGTCTGCTTTGTGTCAAAAGACGGCGTCAACTCTTGATGTCCGCTCTTACCCCAGACATTGGTCAGTGCCGCGCGAGCCGGGGAGCGCCCAGATTGATGCCTTGTGCAGATGACGATCAGTCCTCGATTGGCGCGTCATCGTGGTGCTTTACCTGCCCCTGCAGTTTCCGCACCTGGTCTTGCAACTGCCGGCGCGCGCGCTTGAAGGCGTCATCGATTGCGAAGGTCAGATCGGAATGCCGCTCATCATTTTGCGCGGTGTGGCCAACATTGATTTCACGGCCCTCCGGCAGCGCGAGCCGGATGCTGACCTCGTACAAGCCGCCATTACGGTGATGGTCACTTGGTGCCTTGAGCACTACCCGGCCGGCGGTGATCCGGCTGAAGCGCTCCTCAAGCTGGATCAGGTGCCTGGCGACGGTGCTGCGGACGTCGGAGCTCGCATCCATGCCTTGAAAGTCGATCTTGACGGGGGTTTCCATGTCCATCACCGGTGTTTTGTTTGACAAAAAGTCACACGGAAGCACGCACCTTTCATTGATATGGCTCAAAGCGTTGCCGGACATAGTGCCACTTCAGTCGATCACTCGATCGGCCAGCGCAATCAGCTTTGGTGGAATTTCGAGTCCAAACGCCTTTGCGGTCTTGAGGTTGATGACTAGTTCGAATTTCGTTGGCTGCTCAATCGGCAAATCGGCCGGCTTGGCGCCTTTTAATATCTTGTCGACAAAGATCGCCGCTTTACGAAAGACGTCCTGGTAATCGGGTCCGTAAGATATGAGCCCGCCAGCCACTACATATGAACTGTCCTCGAACATGGCCGGGATTTTGTTGGTGTTGGAAAACTCGAGAATGCGAATAAGATGCTGCCGCGTGAATGGTTCCGCCGTCACCAGAAGCGCGTCGGGTCGCACATTCAGAAGGTCGGCGAATGCCGAATCCAACTCATCGAGATTGCGTGGCCCGACAGTGTTCAGCAGGACATGCGATTGATCGGCGGCGATTTTTGTTTCACGTACGCGTTCCGCCATGCCGGGGTTCGATGAATCCCACAGGATCGCAATTCGGGAAATTCCCGGAGCCAGCGTGTGAAGGATATCGAGGCGCTTAGCGCTCAGGTCAGGCGCCATCAGCGAGTTGCCGGTTGCATTTCCGCCCGGCCGGGCAAGAACTCGCGACCAGGCCGACACCGACCGGATCGCTGTTGGCGCCAAGAACGATGGGGATTGTGCTGGTCGCTTTCTTGGCGGCAAACCCGGCAGGCGTCCCCGCCGTCACGATGATATCGACTTGCTGGCGCACCAGGTCTGCCGCAAGGCCCGCCAGGAGTTCGGTGTCTCCTCCGGCAGACTTGCGCTCGATGACGACGTTCTTTCCTTCCACATAACCGAGTTCGACAAGCTTCTGCAGGAAGGGTACGGCGAAAGCCGCGCCAAGGCCGGTATCGAGCAGCCCAATTTTGAAAGACTTCTGTGCGCTGGCGGTTAGCGGCCAGAAGGCCGCAGAAGCGCCGAGAAAGGCAATGAACTCGCGTCGTTGCATGAGCTCCCCGCCAGGACCACGCTATCTGCAATAAAACCTAGCACTTTGCGACCAGGCGGCGAGTGAGAAATAGCCCACAACCGACGCCTTAGCCTCGGTACGCGCAGTGTCCGCTTTGGATCAAAAACAGAGATCGCGCTATTTTTTCGATCCGCTCCAACTCCGCCAGAGCAAAAGACCCCTATTGCAAACCCAACGGCATGGCCGATGATGGGTTTGCCAATTGTTACAACTGCATTGGCCAAAGGGGGGCACAATGAAGAAGGTCGTTCTATTGCTTGTCATTGCGGCTTTTGCCGCGTCATCGGCTGCGGCCGCTACAAAGGAAAAGAAAACCAAACAGACCGCTGAGGCCGAAGACATAGCCAAGCAGCACGACAATACCCTGCGGGCCGTAAGGGACGCGCTTCCGCTGGTGCTGCCGAGCTGGTCGCTTCCACTCTATTTCGGCATGCATCTAGACGAAACGAAGAAAGAAAAGAAAAAGAAGTAAATGCGGGCCAATCTGCGCTCTAAGTTCGCAATTACTAAATTTTAAGATCAGCCTGTCACATGAGAGCGCGGCACACCCTGGGGCTGGACCGCGCCACACGTGGACCCCCACCCGGGGACGGGGCCGGGGCCGCGCGAAAATGCGCGGCCTTTTTTTTGAAATCAGCCTCGCCCAATTCAAAAAACTCCGAGCATTTCCGCCAGCTCACACTGGCCCACCAGCTGTCTATGCCGACGGCGAGAGCGTCGGTCTTCTGGTTTTACGGACCAGGGCAGAGATCCAAAGCTGTACAGAAATAAAACGTGTAGTTCCCCGTTTTCTCGCTCCCCGAGCCTGCCGCGGTTTCCAGCGCCTCGTCAGAAATATCGCAAGCGAGCAACCCCTCTTCGGTCCGATCGACGCCGATCATGGTGTCGCTCATAGCAGCGATCCTTTTGTCGCACACCGGCTAATCAAAGGCACCTTTGTTACTTCGCACACAACTTGTCGAGCGCATCGAGTGTCGAACCGATCTCTTGACCGTCTTTTGAATTCGGGTCGATATCCTGAAGCCCACCCATCAATGCGACATATTCAGGACCAAGTTTCGTTGCAAGTTCTTCCACCTTCTGGTTCAGCTCATCGATTTTCTTCATGTCTTTTTTCTGCTCGGCTTCCTCAATCTGGTCGCCGACCTTACTCATATCGCAATAGATCTGGGTCTTGGCCTTGTCGCCGCTAATGATTTTGACGACCTTTTGGGCGCTCGCCTTTGTCGCCTTCGTAGCGCCGGACGTTTGAGCTTGGGCGCAAATCGGCACGGCCGCGATCACCGCAACAGCAATAAACAATTTCAAGTTCACGAGGGCCCCCACTGGTTACGCTACCTACGATAATGATGCCTGAACTGAAAACAGTTACAAAATAAAAATCCCATAACGTATCAACATGTGTGTCGAGTCTAGCTTCTGAGCGGACAAATACATCTCACGTTTTTGTCGCCCGCTGGCTTGTTCTGGCCCCGGTCCGCGCCAAATCAGCTCCAAGTCCACGCAGAAAATGCCGCAAGGACAGTCGCTAGGCACATATTCGGGTAGCCGGTCATGCGGCAGCCAGCCAAGGACCGTTGCTGCCTCCGATCCCCATGGGCAACCGGCGCAACCGCGGTTATAGTCAGAAGTTCGTTCAATGGTGTGGCGATATGCGCATGGCCCTGGAAACAATCTTATTGATCGTGCTGCCCTTCGGGACGGCGATCATCTGTGGTGCGATTACCGAAAATGCCGGCAGAGTTGTATCTGGTTTTTGTTCGGTAGGCGGGCTCGTCCTGGGGATTTATTTCTTTAGCAAAAGCATGCAGTTTCTCGCGACCGGATGAGTACGCGAGGCCGTTGTGCCTAAAACTTCTGCTTTTCAATCAGCAGTTTGATCGATCGGCTCCGGTAGCGGCGGCTTTATAAATCCGCCGAGCCGATCATGCAGTTCGAGAACACGCCCCGCGATGGCGTCTTTCGCCCGGGAGTTCGTTTCATCCTTGCGTTCGGAGAACGCGGCCTCGATCTTCGTATTGGCGTCTCCGATTGTTTCTTCTGTGGCGGCGTTGCATGTCCAGCTGTTTTGGTGCGGCGATAGGGGGAAGCTCGACGCTTCCGCAAAATCGGACCTTTGCGCGGCGCACGCCTTAACAGCAGACGCGGTATTGAATTGTCCCGTCTCTTCAGCCCCACACTTCACAGCAACGTGGCCAGTGGTCTCGGCCCGCTCCACTTTGGTCGCGTCAGCCATTTTAACAATGCGTTCTACGTGGAGCGCCAGGCGCTCCACCTTTTCAACCAAACCGGCAATCGCAGCCATAAGCTCGGTTCGCCCCGTTACCGAGCGAACGATTACTTCGTTTGTGTTGTGCGGTGGCAGAGTTCCAATCGGGCGCGGGATCATGGATCCCCCCCATTTTTCCCAAACCGCCACCCGGCAAGTATACGAGGCAAGAGCAGGTATCACAATCCCGGCGCATAGCGCTTTTGTGGAGCTTTTGTGTACCTTTATTTCTTTTTCGGCGTGGCGCGCGCGTCATATAGGCAACCCGGGGCACGCGCTAGGCTCTCGAGTAAGCGGGGCGTACCCGCTTGGGAGCGGTCGCCAGTCGGAGTGGATGCCACAACGCTACGATTGGGACCGCTCAACCCATAAAAAACTTTGCGCCAAAATTACCTTCGGGAAATAAGCGGGCCGCGCGTCGACCCCCGGCCAAGGCGCGGCCCTTTCTGTCCATCATTGCCACGGAGAGTTGGACAGAAATAATTACTCAGGCCGCTCGCGCCTCCATCCTCGTGATTGCGCGAAGCCGGTGCCTATCTTTCACGTATAACGACAGACTTACGAGCAGACTGTCGAGAACGATCTTCGCAGATGTGAGATCGATACCGTGCCCTTCGAGTTCTTCAATATGTTCTCGTTGACGGTCGATAAGCGCATTGATTTCCGGCACGCGGCGTTCCGCCTCGGCCAGCTCAATCGCGCTGAGAAGATTCCCAATATGCACTTGCATGGCGGTTGCCACCTCGCCTGCTAAAACAACACTAATGGATGCGGGTGGGAGCCGGCTATAAACAACGCGTAACTGTGGATAAAAACAGAGAGCAACCCATTAGACATGGAACTCGTCTTAACTCGTCCAGGTTGCCTTCCGCTTCCGTGCGTCAACCACGCTGACGGCGGAATTTTGGACACAGTTTTATCCGGTGGTGTTTTGCTACTACCGCTCTAGCGTCGGGCCGATCGGCTACGCGTGTGGCGGCGCGACCTGCGGGCCAATTCGGCCAACGCCTCGCGAAACACGCGAGGCAATTCGTCCGCGTGGCCAACGACCATTCGGCTCCGCTCTGCTTTCCGGCGACGATGGTATGAGAGGCTCGCTCTAACGATGTACCCGAGAGCAAATCCCACAGCCACGTTCGAAATCGACACAAGAAGAAGTAGTTTCCACATCGCGCGCAATTACTGTTTGTGACTCTGCATGCAATTGCAAAATCAGTATTTTCGCGACAGGGGTTTGACAATGCTGGTTTTTGCCAGACACGCATTAAGGTTCTTTAGTTACCCTAACTTGCTTCCGTGACCCGATTGCAGTCGGCCCCGTGAGGGTGAACATTTTCACCTCACTGCAAGCCCGCCACGGCGCGGCCGTAATAGGAAAGATCAAGATATTTTTCCGGCCGAATGTCTGGCAGGCCCCCAATCATTTCGGCCCGGAGCTGCAGCAGATTTCGGAAGCCGTCCATATTGAGACGCGCGTCCTTGTCGAGCCCTCCATGTGGCCCGAGAGCGCCTTCGACGCTTTTCTCTGCGACGTCCGGCGCCACTTTGAGATATTTCGCGACGATTGCCGCAGTCTCTGCCCTGTTTTCTGTCCGTGACGCCCAGCGCAGCGCCTCGACAATAGACTGCAAATAACTGACCAGCGTTTCATTGTGCTGCTGCGCCCACTCGCGCATCACGAATGCGCCATCGGCCTGATAAGCGCCCAACGCTTCGGCGGCAGAGCCCCAATTTGGAAAACCTTCGCGTTCCGCCAGGACCGTGCATGGAAAGTTTAGCAACACGGCTGCGTTCCTTGGATCGCTGCGGATTCCGTTTAAACGCCGCATGCAATCACCGCCTTGGAAAAGGTCGTACTCGCTTCGCTTGACGCCCTTGAGGGCCAGCATTTTGTAAAGCACAAGCGCATAGGCCGTGTCGGGTGCATCGACGACCACAGCCTTCCCACGAATATCGTCGTAAGACTTCACTTCGGGCCGCACGAAGAAACTCAGCATTCCGTTGCTGCCGCCCGACACGATAACCACATCCTTTTTCGCGCTCTCGACCATAGCGACGGCATTATCCACAGCAGCTTGGGCGATCTGCACGCGGCCATCCGCTAGCGCATCCCGCTGCGCCTTTGAGGTCGGTGTGAATTCGACGTCTACCGAAAGTCCCCGCTTGGCGAACAGGCCTTTATCTTTCGCGACATAAAGCGCGAGGTGCTGCGGACCCGGGAAAACGTTCACCAGTAAATGCTCCTCGCCCCTCGCCTGAGCGGTCACGACGATCGCACCGGCAATCGCAAGGGTTGAAAAAACGCCAATCCGCTGCATCAATTCCTCCCAAATGCCCGACGGAATGTTATGTGTCGGTTTTGCGGAGCGTAGCATTCGAGAAACGCCGGGCACCAGTCTCCACGGGTTCGCGACATGACAAGAACTCGATACACAATCCATAGTGCTGCAACGACGCGGTTCAGGGCCGCTGCTCCTTCTGTTGCATTGCCTCGGCGTGGACCATCACTTCTGGGATTTCGCCGGCAACCTCGCGCAGGACCTCACGCTGGTGTCCTATGACCTGCCGGGCCACGGACGCTCGCCCGTACCGGCGGACGGGTACTCGATCGAAGATTTGTCGGCCCACCTGGTCGAATTGCTCGCTCGGCATAAAATTGCGCGCGCACACATTGCGGGGATTTCGCTTGGCGGTCTCATCGCACAGGACTTCGCGGCGGCCCGGCCGGACATGGTCGATCGTCTCATCCTCATCGACACCACGCCGCGCTACACCGACGAAATGCGCGCCATGTGGGCGCAGCGGGCAGCGACAGCTCGCAGCACGGGTGTCAAAGCGCTCGTAGACGGCCTCTTGAACATCTGGTTCACGCCACAATCCATTGCCGAAAACTCAGAAGCGGTACGTTACGTGCGAACAACACTGCAACAATCGTCAGGTGAAGGATATGCGCTGGCCTGCGAGGCGCTGGCGGCCGCTGACCTTCGCTCTGACGCCGCCAAGATCACAGCGCCTACCCTTGTGCTTTGCGGGGATGATGACATACCAAGCTTTCTCGCATCGGCACGCTGGCTGGCAAGCAACATCAAAGGCGCCCAGCTTGAATGGATTGGCAAGGCCAGGCACGCCTCGGTAATCGAACGCCCGTCTGAAGCGCTCGCGATCATGCGCAAGTTTCTGCTCGGTTAAGTGCGTTCAATCCGCCAGATGCTGCTTGAAAAAGTTCAGTGTCAGCTCGAGCGCACGGTCCGCTTCAGGCTTGCTGTATGTTTTACCGCCATAACGCGCAAAGGCGTGATCGGCACCGGGATATTTGTAAATCGTCACGAATGGATTGGGTGACAAACGCCGCTCAAGGAGATCGTTGACCTCCGCCTGCACCCAGCGGTCCTTCAACGCCATGTGCAAGACGAAAGGCCTGTGGAGATTCGGCGCCTCACGAATGCGATGTTCAATGTAAGTGCCGTAGTAGGCCACGGCGCAGTCGATATCGGTGCGGCAACACATCAGGTAGCAGAGCTTGCCGCCGAGGCAGTACCCGACCGCACCGACCTTACCGTTGCATTCGGGAAGCTGCTTCAAATAGGCGCGCGTGTCCTCCATATCGCGGACCGCCAGGTCGTAATCGAAATCATAATAGAGATCGAAAGCTTTCTTGACGTCCTCCGGATTTTTGTCCGAGAGTTCGACGCCCGGCTCCTGCCGCCAGAAGAGATCCGGCACAAGACAAACGAAGCCAGCTTCAGCAAATTCATGCGCATGATGGCGCATTGTATCGTTGGCGCCCCATATTTCCATAATCGCGATTATCGCGCCGGCCGGCGTGCGATCGGGAATGGCGACATAGGCGCCCATCTCGCCGTCGCGCAACCGCACTTTTATATTTCGAGTTTGCATGGGTTCCCTTATTGAAGTCTCAGGAGAGCCCGGGCATTCCCGCTAAATATGCGGGCCCGCTCTTCTGCGCCGATATCGAGCGCCTCAACTGCCGCGATTGTCTTGGCAATCAGCCCTCGGCCCTGTTCCGCATCGAAAGGAGCATCAGTTGCAAAGAGGCAGCGTGACGTTCCGAAATAGGCATGACCGCAAGCGGTCGCAGCAAAATCTCCGTTCAGCGCGGTGTCGGCATAAAGCATCTTGAAGTAATCCGCGGGCGGCTTTTTCAGGTTTTCGGCGCCCGGATTGCGGTTCGGCTCGCCGAAAAAAATCTGCCGGAACCCGAGTGCAACACGCCCGGCAAAATAGGGGATCATTCCACCCATATGGTGGGTAATGATTTTCACTTTTGGAAGTTCGTCAAACAGCCCCGAGTAGATGAGCCGTGTCATGCAGGCTGTCGTTTCATAGGGCCAACCGAAGGTGAACCAGATCTCGTTTTCCGACATTTGCTCGGTTGCGTAATCCGAAAACTGCGGCCCGCGCATCGGGTGCACCCAAACCGGCAGATCGTGCGCAATCATGCGCGCAAAGATCGGACGAAATTCCGGAGCGCTCAGAGGCTTGCCGGCAACATTGGTGAATACCTGAATGCCCTTCGCGCCGAGATCGTTCACCGCGCGATCGATTTCCTTGAGCGCGGCATCGATATTGTTCATCGGCAGCGAAGCGATGAAAGTCGGAAACCGCCGCGGATACCGTTGGCATAATTCTGCCAATCCATCATTGGCCATGCGCGCATAATCCGGTGTCTGCGCAGGCAACGGCAGCAGCTCGATCGGCGGATTGGCGAGCGATAGCACCTGCTGATAATCGCCGAACTGGTCCAGCAGCCGCAGCCGCGCGTCAAGGTCCCACAGGGTGCGCAGGCGCGGGAATGCCGTAGCAGCCGGAAGGTCCGGTACGAGTTCTTTCAGCCGGTCGAAGTAAGTTGCCGGCATGAAATGGTTGAAAATGTCGATGATCACGGCTGCGCCCTGGAAAGAGTGGAGAACTTACGCGTTATCGTGAAGTCGTTTCAAGCTCTCCGGCTCCCCGCACTGGGGCAGCTTGTCAGCGATTTCGTTTCACGATTAACTGTTTGACGCGGCGCACCGCCTCTGCGTTCGCGCGCCGCCCCCGCGGCCAAAACAATGAGGCGTGCCGGGGGAACGGTTTCATGCAAGCCAGTGACAGCAAATCGGCCGAGCTTCTTGGCCGCCTTGAGCGCCTGCCGTTTTCGCGCTGGCATCGCAACCTGTTTGCGCTCTGTTTCGTCGGCGTAATGTTCGACGCCTGCGACTTTGCGCTCTTCGGCATGGCGCTGCCGCCGGTGGCGCGCGAGTTTGGTCTAAACCAGGCGCAGGCGGGTCTGCTAGCGACCGTTGGCTTGGTTGGTGCATTCCTCGGTGCGCTTTTCTGGGGCACCATCTCCGATTATATCGGCCGGCGCACGTCGTTCGCCGCGACCATCGGGATCTTTTCCGTTTTCACGGGCCTGGTTGCCACTTCCTGGAACGTGCTTTCGCTTTCGATCTTCCGCTTCATCTCGAATTTTGGGCTGGGTGGAGAAGTCCCGGTCGCTCTTACCTTAACGGCGGAATACAGCCCAAGCCGGATACGCGGGCGCATGACGGGTTCGATGATGGCGGCGTTTCCACTCGGTCTCGCTCTGGCGGCTATGCTCGCCTATTTTATTATTCCGACCTACGGCTGGCGCATGGTTTTTATCATCGGCGTCGTCCCCGCGGTGCTGCTTTTCTTTGTGCGGCTCGTCATGCCGGAGTCTGTGCGCTACCTGGTGAGCCGTGGACGTGTGGCTGAAGCGGAACGTACGGTAGCCGACATCGAGGCGAAGGCTTCGGAAGGAAAACCCCTTCCCCCACCTTCCGCCATTCCGGCCGGCGTTGAAGAACGCGGTGTGACCGTGTTTGAGCTTCTCACGCCTGAGCGGCGCAGGCGGACTATTCTGTTATGGATCGTGTCGTTTTGTTTCCTTTGGTCATCGAACGGCATCATTTTCATGCTGCCGCAGATCCTCGTCCAACGCGGTTTCGAGCTCAGACAAATTTTCATTTTCTTGTTTGTGCAGGCGGTGGCCGCCTTCGTCGGCTACACGGCATGCGGCTTCCTCATCGATCGCTATGGCCGCCGACCCGTACTGTTTCTGTATTACTTCATCGGCGCGTTTTTTCACCTTTGGTTCGCACAAGCGACGGGCGTCTGGATCTACTTTGCGATCGCCGCGGTCGGCTGGGTGAACCCGGGGGTGTATGGCTCCAACGGGATCTATGTCAGTGAGCTATATCCAACCCATTTGCGTGCGACTGCCGTCGGATGGTTCTTTGGCATCGGCCGCATCGGTTCGTTTCTTGCGCCCGCTGTGGTGGGATTCATGCTCCAGTACGGCTTCGGTGCATACGTTTTGCACACATTTGCGCTGACCTTCTTCATCGCGTCCATCGCCCTCTGGATGGTTGGCATCGAAACGAAGGGTCGCGTGCTTGAGCAGATTACCGGAGCCGAAAAGCCGGCCTGAATGGTTGGCATGGTGACCAAGCGCGCGCCCATCCTGATTGTAGGCGGCGGCATCGGCGGCCTTACTGCCGCTCTTGGAATTGGCCGAAAGGGATGGCCGGTCAAGGTTCTCGAAGAAGCGCCTGAATTTGGTGCAATCGGCTACGGCATCCAGCTCGGCCCCAACGTATTTCATATGTTCGACCGTCTCGGCATCAGTCAGGCCGTGCTCAAGAAGTCCATTGTCCCTAAGGCGGTCACCATGCTCAACTCCGTCGACGGCAGCGTGATCGTGCGCATTCCGACCGGAGCATCGTTCGAACAACGATTCAAATATCCCTATGTCGTCCTGCACAGGGTCGATTTGCACCAGGTTCTGTTAGACGCGTGCAAGGCTGTCGACGCAATTGAGCTTGTGTCGACAACCAAAGTTACCGGATTCGAGGACCATGGCGACAAGGTTCGTCTGCTCACGAACAGCCATGCGATCGAGGGCGCTGCAATTATTGCAGCGGATGGATTGCGCTCTGTGATACGGCAGCAGCTCTTGACTGAAGGCCAGCCGCGTATGGTCGGCTATGTGGCACACCGAACGATCATTCCGATGGACCAACTCAAAGCCGACGTACGGCACGACGAATCGGTTTTGTGGTCCGGCCCCGGCTTTCATCTGGTGCACTACCCGCTTAGCGACTTCACGCTATTCAACATCGTTGCGGTATTCAGGACTTCTACTTATGCGGAGCGCGGCGACATCGCGGGCTACCGCGCCGAGATCGAACGCACCTATCGCGACTCCCACCCAACCATGAAGACGCTGCTTGCGATGATGGACATTGACCGGCGCTGGGCGATCTCGGACCGTGATCCAATCCGTCATTGGAGCGCCGGCCGCGTGGCCCTGCTCGGCGATGCTGCACACCCGACTTTGCAATCGCTTGCCCAAGGCGCCTGCATGGCGATCGAAGATGCGGTGTGCCTTGCCGAATTGGCTGATCAAGCCCGGGGAGATTTTCCGACGGCCTTCCGCCAATACTCGGCAGTGCGCTATGTTCGGACCGCGCGGGTACAATATGAGTCCCGCTTCATGTGGGACCATCTCTATCACGTTGATGGTATTGCCCGTGACGTTATGCGGGCGTCGTATGCCGGCAAGAGCAACGATGATTTGTATAACTGCATGGCGTGGTTATACGACGGCATCACGTTACCGAAAATGCAAACCGACCGTATGCTCCAGGATGGACCCTGCCCGCCGGCGTAGCGAGTCAATTCGATTTATATTCGACGAGTCTAAGCAAGAACATTTTAAATCACCAAGACCTACCATGAGCTCATGCTGCGCTTATTGGCCACGCTGGCCTTTGCGGTCAGCTTCGATATTCTTCTTTTTGACGGCAAATATGTGAATGCCGTGGAGCATATCGCTTTGGCTGTTGTTCAAAATTTCTGAGCACACGCGACTTTATCTCTACCGGCCAAAAACCAAGCACCAATAGCGATTACCACCTCCACCGGCCGATGCCAGGCCGTAACTGCGCACGTCAGGCAGCAACATGTTCGCGCGGTGCGGCGGTGAGTTCTCCCACAGGCTGATGGCGCAGCTTTCAGTAGCGCATCCCAACGCTACATTCTCGGCCTGTGCACCACGCGGCCCGCGCTCAGAAGAGAACCCGGCATGATCCATTGAATGACGTGCAGCCATGCTGTTGGCGTGGCGCTGCGCCATCGCTTGCATGCTCGCATTTCGGTGCAGAGGCGTAAGGCCGTGAGCGTGCCGGAAAGAATTGACCGTATCGGCGAGCGCCGGCGAGCAACAGGCTGCGAAAATCGTAAATAATATCAGGGTGCGCATGTGCATTAAGGTTTATTCATTACGCTAAGTTTGAAATCCGGTTGAAGGCGCCCGCGCCGGGACTACCCTCGCGACATTGCACGGAAATGCCCAAACCTGTGGGGGATATTCCGCTATGTTGCACATACTTGCAAACAACCAAGACGCACTTCGGACGCTGGCACTAAGCCCAAAGCAAAGTGTCCCCGACGACCAGATCTGGCATGTCTGGACGGTGACAATTCCCCGGCGGTCAATCACCGGTCGGCTGGTATGGGGGACGGTGTGGCGTCGGCGCGACGACGGCCAGTGGATCTACAAGAAATATACCGAGTGGAATTGAAGACCGCCTCGCAGCGGTATTTCGACCTGCGACTTTAAGTGCGCCGCTATTCCCAGGGGAACTCGACCGGAAGAAATGGACCGCCCGTGGTCCGGCATTCGCGCTGGCAGTAGCGATCACATTTATCGGTGAGCTTCAGACAGCGGCCCTGAGCATCTTCCTTAAGGCAACCGGCCATCCCCCAAGCGCAATAGGCACCACATTGGGTCCAGCAGGCGCCCGACGCCCAGATTGAGTCCGCACGCTCGCTGCGCGGGAAAGGCAAATCCGAATTGTGCGCATTGTAGCGCCAAGGGGGAGCTTGTTGGTCGACGGCCACGGCCGGGGCAGCACCCATCAATATGCCGACAAACAAGAGCCCTAACAGGATGCCCGAACGTTTCATGACTCAATCCGTGTGGTTACACACGATACCGCCGCCGGCGCCGCTTCGCCAACGATTAAGTCGATCGGCTGTGGGAACTTCGGCGACATCGGAAGTCTGGGGGAAGTAGCACTACGCAGAAACCGAGGCGTTGCGAAGCAGGTCGATGGTGCCCCCCGATGCACCTTGATCTCGCCGCCATTCGCGGCTAGCCCCTGCGTATATGCCTGATCCCGCCGCGACATCAGATAACGCCGCCCCCAAGGTGAGCTTCGTCTCGCTCGGCTGCCCAAAAGCGCTGGTCGACAGCGAGCGCATCGTCACGCGGCTGCGCGCCGAGGGCTACGAGCTTTCGCGCCAGCACCAGGGCTCCGATCTCGTCATCGTCAACACCTGCGGCTTTCTCGACAGCGCCAAGGCGGAGTCGCTTGCGGCCATCGGCAACGCGCTGAAAGAGAACGGCAAGGTCATCGTCACCGGCTGCATGGGCGCCGAGCCCGAGAGCATTTCGTCTGCCTACCCCGACGTGCTGGCGATCACCGGTCCGCAGCAATACGAGAGCGTGGTCGAGGCGGTGCACAAGGCGCTGCCGCCAAAGCACGACCCGTTTCTCGATCTGGTGCCGCCGGAAGGCATCAAGCTCACGCCGCGGCACTACGCCTATTTGAAGATTTCCGAGGGCTGCAACAATCGCTGCACGTTCTGCATCATTCCGCGCCTTCGCGGCGATCTGGTGTCGCGACCGGCCGCTGACGTGTTGCGCGAAGCCGAGAAGCTGGTCGCCGCCGGCGTAAAAGAACTGCTGGTGATCTCGCAGGACACCTCCGCCTACGGGCTCGACATCAAATACGCAGCGAGCACATGGCGCGACCGCGAGGTCCGCGCGAAGTTCATCGACCTCGCAAGCGCGCTGGGCGAACTCGGCGTATGGGTCCGGCTGCATTACGTCTATCCCTATCCGCACGTCGACGAAGTCATTCCACTGATGGCCGAGCGCAAAGTCCTGCCCTATCTCGACATCCCGTTTCAGCATGCATCTCCCGACGTATTGAAACGCATGCGTCGTCCTGCGGCGCAGGAAAAGACGTTGGAGCGCATCGCGCGCTGGCGCGAACAATGTCCAGACCTGACGTTGCGCTCGACCTTCATCGTCGGTTTTCCTGGCGAAACCGACGCAGACTTCGAAATCTTGCTCCAATGGCTCGAGGCCGCTTCGCTCGATCGCGTCGGTTGCTTCAAATACGAGCCGGTGAAAGGCGCGGCCGCCAATGATATTGCCGCGCCTGTGCCCGACGAGGTGAAAGAGCAGCGCTGGCACCGCTTCATGCAGACGCAGCAAAAGATTTCCGCTCGCCGCCTAAAGCGGAAAGTCGGTACACGGCAAAAGGTGATCATCGACGAGGTCGGACCGACCGTCGCCAAAGGCCGCTCGATGGCCGATGCGCCAGAGATCGACGGCGCGGTATATGTGGCGAGCCGGCGGCCGTTACGTGTCGGCGAAATCGCAACAGTCAAGATCGAGCGCGCCGACGAATACGATCTGCACGGAGCGGCCGTCGGATTCTAACATTCAAAGCCGATAGAACTTCACCGCATTGTCGTGCAGCACCGCGCGCTGCTCGGTCTCGGTGTATTCCGACAAGACCGTGCGATACATGCCGAAGAAGTCTGCGTAGCTCGCGTGCAATTTCTCCAGCGGAAAATTGCTGCCGTAGATAGTGCGCTCCACGCCAAAGATCTGGATGACGTCGCGGATCACCTGCCGCGCCTGCAGTAACGTAACACCGCTACTGTACATCCCAAGGCCGGAAATCTTCACATGCAGATTTGGAAATGCCGCCATCATTGTGAGCGCGGCGCGCCATTGATCGATTGCCGCCTGCGTGCGTGCGGTCAGCATTCCGGCGTGCACAAGGATCATGCGGACATTGGGAAATGCCTTGATGAGCTCGACGGCATAGGCGGCCTGCCCGGCATAGACCTGCAGTTCGAAATGCAGATCATGTTTTTCCAGCAGTGCAAAGCCACGGCGGAAATCGGGTGAATTGCAGAAATCCGGACGTGGTGCGCCCTGTCGCACGGTCTCGCTGTCCCAATAAAGCATCTGGCGCACGCCGCGCAGATTGGGAAACTGTTTTTGGGCCTTTAGCGCTGCGTCGGCTCCGGGATCGGTGAGATCCGCATTGCAAACGATGCCGTGCGGAAAGCCGTGCTTGTCGGCGATCGATTGCAGCCAGCGCGTCTCGTCGAGAGCGCGGCCTGGCCCCCACATGGCGGTAACGTGCACCGACTTCGTCACGCCCTGCGGTTCGACGTCGTTCATGAATTCTTCGACGGGATAATCGCGACGAATGCCGAAATAATCTCCAAACATGCGCGGGATTGGCGGATCGGCCAGCCACGCAACGTCCTTGCGCAGCCAGATATGATGATGGGTGTCGATCGCCGGTCCGCTATACGCCATTGTTCTCCCCTCATATTTCATGTCGTGCACGGTTTTAACGATCGCATCGGTCAACGTCTTGAGTTCGTCGGACGAAATCGTGAAGGCCGGCGTTAGATAGATGATATTCCCGATCGGACGGATGAAGACGCCCTGCTCAACAAAGCGGCGCACGCAAGGCGTCCAGATCGTCGATGCGATCAAGTTCCACCACGCCGATGGCGCCCTTCACGCGCACGTCTTTCACGCGCGGCACGCTGCGGCAGGGCGCAAGATCCCGCTCCAGCGCGCTGGCAATGTCGGCAACCTGCCGCAGACGCGGCTCACGTTCGAACAGATCGAGCGACGCATTTGCGGCGGCGCAGGCAAGCGCATTGGCCATATAGGTCGGCCCGTGCATCAATGCCTTTTTCGGATCGTCAGACCAGAATGCGTCGAACACCTTGCGTGTCGCAACGGTCGCGGCCATCGGCAAGGTGCCGCCAGTGAGTGCCTTCGACAGTGTGATGATGTCAGGCACGACACCGGCCTGCTCGCAGGCAAACATTGTCCCTGTGCGGCCAAAGCCGGTGAAGATCTCGTCGAAAATCAGCAACACATTGTGCTTGTCGGCGAGAGAGCGCAGCCTTCGAAGCACGTCCGCATCGTGAAAGTGCATCCCGCCGGCGCCTTGCACCAGCGGCTCGACGATGATCGCTGCAATTGTCATTGCGCTTCCAGCAGCTTTTTGAGCCGTGTTGCGGCTGCGTCATCGTTCGGCAGATCAGCGATATGATGTTTCGGCAGCAGGCCAGCGAATGCTGCATGCATGCTCGCCTCGGGATCGCTTACCGCCATCGCGCCAGTTGTGTCGCCGTGATATCCGCCTTTGAATGCAACAAATTGGCTTTTGCCGCTTATGCCGCGGTTGATCCAGTACTGCACCGCCATCTTCATGGCGACTTCGACTGCAACCGAACCGGAGTCGGAAAAGAACACGCGCGTGAGATCGCCCGGCAGCAAATGTGGCAAGGCGCTGCGCAAGCCGTCAATGCCTGTTCGTGCGCAAGCCCGCCGAACATCACATGCGGCATTTGCGCGAGCTGGGCTTCGACCGCCTGTCTTATGTGCGGATGGTTGTAACCGTGGCAGGCCGTCCACCAACTCGCGATGCCGTCGATCAACTCGCGCCCGTCGGCCAGCATGATGCGAGCACCGTGGGTACGGACAACCGGCAATGGCGGCGATACGGTTTTCATCTGGGCATAGGGCAGCCAGATGTGGTCTAGGCCCTCGGAATACCAAGGCGGACTCGCGCTGTTTTTGCCGGCCTCGGTCGCCATTTGACCCTTCCCTGCCCCGTTCGTGCTAAGCATCTGGCTTGCTAGCTTGCAAGGTCACCAGATGCAGTCGCTCGACCAGTTCGCGCAAGACAAGCTCGACGAGCTCAAGCGCCGCCACCTGCACCGGGTCGCTGGCCGAGACCGTGCGCGAGGATGGCATCTGGGTCGAGCGCGGCGGACGTCAACTATTGTCGTTTTCCTGCAATGACTATCTGAACCTGACCCAACATCCGGCGATCAAGCAAGCGGCGATTGCCGCGATCGAGGAATACGGCGCGGGCTCCGGCGCTTCGCGCCTCGTGACCGGCAATCATCCGCTCTATGCGCAGCTGGAAGCGAGGCTGGCACAGTTCAAGCGCGCCGAGGCGGCGTGCGTGTTCGGCTCCGGCTACCTCGCCAATACCGGCATCATCCCGGTGCTGATCGGCGAGAACGGGCTCGTTTTGCTCGACGAGCTGTCGCATGCCTGCATCTATGCCGGCGCGCAACTGTCGCGTGGCACGGTGATGACGTTCCGCCACAATGACGTTGCGCACGTGCGCGAGCTCCTCGCTACGCATCGCGCCGAACACGACCGCGTCTTGATCGTCACCGATGGCGTATTTTCCATGGACGGTGATCTTGCGCCGCTCGCCGAATTGCTGGCGCTCGCCGGTGAATCATGACACCTGGCTGATGTCGGACGACGCGCACGGCATCGGCGTGGTCGGCGGCGGGCGCGGCTCGAGTTTTGTCGGCAACACACATATCCCGGTGCCGCTTCAGATGGGAACATTGTCGAAAGCGATCGGCTCCTATGGCGGTTATCTGTGTGCATCGGCGCCGGTCATCGAATTGATGCGCAACCGCGCCCGCACGCTGATCTATTCGACCGGCCTGCCGCCGGCGTGTGTCGCCGCCGCAATTGCCGCCCTCGACCTGATCGAGCGCGAGCCAGCCTATGCCGCGCTGCCGGTCCAGAAGGCCGAGACATTCACCCAGCGCGCCGGCCTGCCCGAAGCACAGAGCCCGATCGTGCCGGTCGTCATCGGCGACGAAGAAACCGCGCTCGTCGCTTCGCGTTTCCTGGAAGACGAAGGCTATCTCGTGGTGGCGATCCGCCCGCCCACGGTGCCGGCCGGCACTGCGCGGTTGCGGCTGACGTTCACCGCGCAGCATCCGGACGATGAAATCGAACGACTCGCGGACATCGTGCGCGACAAGATATTGGCCTAACCAGTGGCCGCCTATTTCGTCACCTCGACCGGCACCGACATCGGCAAGACATTCGTCACCGCCGGCCTGATTCGCTATCTGCGAGAATCCAATCAACCCGTCGCCGCACTCAAGCCGATCGTGAGCGGGTACGACTCGTCGGTGGTCGAAACCAGCGATCCGGCGGTCCTGCTATCCGCGCTCGGTCGGCCAGTCACGGCCGACGAGGTCGAGCGCATCGCACCGTGGCGCTTCCGCGCGCCGCTGATCGCCCGATCTTGCCGCCGCGCGCGAAGGCCGCCGCGTCGACTTCGACGAACTGATTTCATTCAGCCGCGCGGCGATCGACGCGGCGACCGGCCCGCTGTTCATCGAGGGCGTCGGCGGCATCATGGTGCCGCTCGATGCTCACCGTACCGTGCTCGACTGGATGGCAGCGCTCGATATTCCGCTTTTGCTCGTGGTCGGCGGCTATCTCGGCACCATCAGCCATACCCTCACCGCGCTCGACGTGCTGGCGCAGCGCAAGCTGACAATCGCTGCGATCGTGGTAAGCGAAAGCGAACGCGACACCGTCGAGCTCGACGACACCGTTGCAAGCATCGCGCGTTTCGCCGGTTCGGTAGGAGTGGTCGGTCTGCCGCGCCTGCCGGCCGGCATCAATCATCATCCGGCAATCGCTCGCATCGCCGCATTGCTCTAACGGCAGTTTAATCGCGACATTTAATCAGCCATTTGAGGTCAATACCGTTTCGATCATGCCTTCCAGATTGACCAAGGCGTGCAGCAGCATCGTCAGAATGGTCGAACCGGTTGCCCAGCGTATCCACCCGAACAAAACCCCAAAGGCAAACACCTGGGCGATGAGAAACCAATCGTATTGAACATGGATCACCGCAAACAGTCCTGCGGTGAACACGATGACAGGCCAGGCATCGTGCGGTGATCTGCAGCCAACCGCGAAACAGAAAACCGCGAAACAGGCTCTCTTCGGTCACCGGAATGAGCACGGTGATGGCCACCAACAGCAAGGGCAGCATGCTGGCGCTTCTCGCAGCCTGATAGATATCGGTCTGAAAACGATCAACAATATTGCGGCCGGCAAGCCAACTCACCGTATCGCCGACGACGATCAGCGCGGCCAGCACGGCAATGCCGAACACCACTTCGCTGCGCCGCGGAAGCTTGTAGCCGAGATAGGCCGCAGCATTGCCTTTGTACGCGGCAGCAAGCACCAAAAGCGCGACCTGAACGGGCGCCGACACGAAGATGAACAATACGATGGCGCCACCATCCTGGCTGACGTTGCGACCTGGCCCAAATCGAATCCATACAACGCACTCAGCGCCGCGATCCCCGAAAGCTGCCCCGCCAGCAACGCGAGGGCCCCGAGCGCGAAAGTGGCGAAGATACCCCACGGCTTAACGTCGCCAGTCATGGCAGCTCCTTCAGCCATTGACCAAGCGTGGCACGCTCATCGTCGGTCATGTTTGTTCTGATTGCCGAGCGGCATCGCCTTGGTCTGCACCGTCTGCGCGTAGATAGTGGCAGAGTGCCTCTTAAGATCCACGACAGTTTCCAGGATGATATCTTTCGGCGCTTCCTGGAAGCTTTCATGTGTCGGTTTTGCCGCGTGGCACATCACGCAATGCTTGTGCACGATCGTCAGCACCTCGGCATCGGAGGCGCTGCCGGCGTATACTTGCGGAACGATGGCAGCGAAAACCGTTGCCGCCACCGCCCGTACCGCCACGCGGCCGACCGTTATGGCACCAGGATGGACGAGCCGGTGGTGTCGCGGCCTTCCAGTTCCTTGTGCGCCTTGGCGGCGTCCTTGAGCGGATATTTCTGATTGATCGGAATCTTCACCGCGCCCGAGCCGACGACCTTGAACAGGTCGGCCGCAGTCGCAATCAGATCGTCGCGCTTGGCCACGTAGTGGTTGAGCGTCGGCCGCGTCGCGAACAGCGAACCCTTGGTCTGCAGGATGTTGATGTTGAAAGCGTCGATCTGGCCCGAGGCGCTGCCGAAGCTCACGAAATAGCCGAGCGGACGCAGGCAATCGAGCGAGGCCGGGAATGTGGTCTTGCCGATGCCGTCATAGACCACGTCGCAGAGCTTGCCGCTGGTGATCTCTTTCACCTTCGCGACGAAATCCTCGTCGCGATACAGGATGGTGTGGTGGCAGCCGTTCTTCTTGGCGAGCTCGGCCTTGTCTTTGGAGCCGACGGTGCCGATGACAGTGGCGCCAAGATGGTTTGCCCACTGGCAGGCAATCAGGCCGACGCCGCCCGCGGCGGCGTGGATCAGGCAGACGGTGCCCTTCTCGACCTTGTAGGTGCGGTTGACCAGATACTGCACGGTCATGCCCTTGAGCATCATGCCGGCGGCCTGCTCGTAGGTGATATTGTCCGGCAGCTTCACCGCGCGGTCGGCTGGCACCAGCCGCTCGGCCGCATAGCCGCCGAGCGGACCGACAAAGGCAACGCGATCGCCCACCTTGACGTCGGTCACGCCGGGGCCGACCGCGATCACCTCGCCGGCGCTCTCATTGCCGGCGATGAACGGCATGCCGACCGGCGACGGGTACATGCCCATGCGGAAATAGGCATCGATGAAATTGACGCCGCAGGCATGCTGTTTGATCTTGATCTGGCCCTGGCCGGGTGCCGGGATCTCAACATCCTCGTAGGTCAGAGCTTCGGGACCGCCGGGTTTGTGAACGCGCACTGCCGCGACCATGTTTTACTCCTTGAATATGTTTGTGTTTCTTGTGAGGGGCGGATTTCGGCGGCGATCATAGGCAGCCGCGCGGCAAGCGCAAGGCGCATCAGCGCGCGCCGGAAACGCGCAGGTTCGCGCCGTTGATGTAGGACGCAGCGTCCGAAAGCAGGAACAGCACCGCTTCCGCGACTTCGTCTGCCTGGCCCGCCCTGCCCATCGGCAACATGGGCGTGACCCGCTCGAGACGCCCCGGCGGCTGGATATCGGTATCGATCACACCCGGCGTCATGGCGTTGACGCGCATGCCTTCCTTGGCCACCTCGCGCGAGACGCCAATGACCATGGAGTCGACGCCGGCTTTGGCCGCGGCATACCAGACACATTCATTCGCGCCGCCGAGCGGGGCCGCCATCGACGACAGCATGACGACCGCGCCACCTTTACCGCCATGCTTTGTCGACATGCGCCGTACGCACGCGCGCAGGCAGAGCAGCGCGCCGAACGTATCGACGTCGAGCACCTCGCGGATCGTTGTCGCGCTGGCTTCGTCCAGCCGCGAATTCTCTCCGATGATGCCGGAGCTGTGCACGAAATGGGTGATCGAGCCGAACGTACCATTGGCGGTATCGAACACGCGCTCAATGTCACTTCTCGAGCGCCATGTCGCCCTGGATCGCGACCGCTTTGCCGCCGCCCTTCTCGACCGCTTTGACGACCGTGGCCGCGGCATTCGAATTGGTCTTGTAGTTCACCGCGACGTCATAGCCGCGTGCGCCTGCAAGTTTCGCAGTCGCGGCGCCGATACCGCGGCTGCCGCCGGCGATGAGCAGAACTGGTCGAGACATAGGCTACTCCTGACTTTAATGGCGATCGAACACGATCAGGCGGGTGTGCGCAACAAACCGACAGCGAAAAAATACATCGCGATCACGACAGCGGCACTGTCACATAGAGGCCCGGCGACAGATTTTGAACAACCGCGACAAAGGCCAGCACCGCCCACAGCGCCAGCAGCGCGATGTTGAACGTGCGCCAATGTTGCACGCGCAGCGGATGCAGAAACTTGATGGGCGCGAAGCTTAGGACAGCGAGAATGGCAACCGCCACAGCGGCCGCCCACTCCGGCGGCTCCAGCAAATAAAGATAGAACGCGGCCAGATTCCACACCGCCGGAAAGCCGCGGAAATAATTGTCTTTCGTTTTCATCTCGCGGTCGGCGAAATAAAGCGCGCCCGCTGATCACGACGACGATGCCGGCCGGGATCGCAAGCACTTGCGGCAGCAGCCCGCTGGCGGCGATGGCGTAGGCCGGCACGAACACATAAGTCGTGAAATCGACGACCAGATCGAGCGTATCGCCCGACCAGCGCGGCAAGACCTTCTGCACCTCGAATGCGCGCGCCATCGGTCCGTCGACGCCGTCGACGACCAGCGCCAGGCCGAGACAGAAGAAACATCGCCGCCCAATGCCCGCCGGTCGCCAGGATCAGCGCAAGCAACGCCAGCGCCGCGCCGGTGGCGGTGAAGATATGAACCGTGAAAGCGCGAAACGCGCTCGAATCCCGTCACTTAGCTGTTGCCCCAATCGAGCTTGACGATCTCGGCCGAACGTCCGGCCAAATTCCAGTTGCGGCCGAAGCCGCGGAAGCGCGACTTGTCGGCGCGCGAAACGATGACGTCGGGCCCGATCCAGTATTCGCTGTTGCGGATGACGACGTTCTGGCCCGTTTCCTTGCCGCGCACCGGCGTGATGGCGCCGTCGACGTATTTTTCGATGCGGACGATGCGCGTCTCGCCTTGCGTCTCGTAGGTGATCGGCACCTGCCGCACGCCGAGGAATTGCCCGACCAAGATCGACAGCAAATGCGTGGTGCCGCCGACGCGGCCGGTGAAGATGCGGGTCAGGCCTTTCACCGCGTGCACCGAGGCCTTGTCGTCGACGAACAGCGCCGCGGTCCAGTTGCCGCGCGACATGATGCCGGGCAGATCCATCATCAGGCCGACCTTGATGCCCGAAAGATCGACGGTGTCGAAATGTCCGTCGTCGATGCGGATGCCGGCCCAGGTCTGACAGCGGTCTTCGGTCGGCGGATGTTCGCCGAGCGAGAGCACGCAGGGACAGAACACCGTGCAGCTGCACGACAGCGCCATCTCGCCTTTCAAGCTCCAACTTTCCGTCAACGCATTACTCCCGTTTTTCTTTTCCTAGCTTAACTCGTCCGCACCGGCCAATGGGCCGCGAAGGCCGTTACCACGAAGGCCGACGCCGACGACGATCAGCGCCACGCCGACACTGTGTGTGAAGCGCCGGCCGGTGAGCATCTTCTCGATCGTCATCACCATGCCGAGCACCGCCATCCAGACCACGTTCATCACGCCGACCGCGAACATCACCAGCATCATCGCCCAGCAGCAGCCGAGGCAATAGAGGCCTTGCTTGCAGTCCGAGCCGGAACACGCCGCGCGGCGTGGTCGCCCAGTTGGCGAAGAAGAACGGGAACGGATGCTGGCATTGCGTGAGACAGGCGTGCTTGAGCGCGGAGAACTGGTAGACGCCGGCGCCGATAAAGATCGCGCCGGAGAACAGGCCGCTCGCCGACGCCATGCTGGTGTCGAGCAACGTCGCCGCAGGTAAACGCAATCTGCGCCAACGCCGCGATGAGCGAAAAGCCGAACCACACCACCGTGTAGCCGGCGGCCAGCACGAACGGCGAGACGATGCGCTCGTTTTTGCGCGCGGCGGTGTCGGCGATCTCGGCGTAGGTCAGGATCATGGGCGCGGCGCTCGGCAGCATCATCGCGAGCGTCATGGCGCCCCACATCGACGCGACGACTGCGAAGCCGCTCGCGCTCCATGAGGCGACCGACAGCGGCCGGCACAACAGCGCCGCAACAGTGACGCCAAACCCTCCGAAAGATCCGCCTACGCCCGCAAGCAGCAGCGCGAGGTAGAACCAGCCGAGGCCGGCGAGCGCGACCACGCAGAACGCCGCCAGCACTTTCGGCCGCGCAAAAATGTGGCCAAGTCCCGCGGCGGCGGGCGGCAGGTGTCCGAAATCGTGGTCGGCGGTTTCGCTCATGGCAGCCTTCTGCATAGCGCATCAGGCGATGCGGGGGTATCGTAAGCCTTCGGCGTGGTTTCCGTGCCCGCGTCTGCGTGCTAGTGCGGTTAACGTGAACCGGAGCAAGCGCTTTGATGCCGGACAAATATAGCAACAGCCCAGCGGCCATCGTGGTTGGCGGCGGCCCTGCCGGGCTGACCGCGGCGATCGCGCTGGCCGGGGGGCATCGTCACGGTGCTGGTCGGCAAGCGGCCGGCAAACCGGACAACCGCACCACCGCCCTGCTTGCCGGTTCCGTCACCGCGCTTGAAGACGCTCGGCGTCTGGGATCTGTGCGAAGCGCAGGCCGCGCCACTCAAGATCATGCGCATTGTCGACGACACCGGCCGGCTATGGCGCGCGCCGGAAGTGAAATTCGAGGCGAGCGAAATCGATCTCGATGCCTTCGGCTACAACATCGAGAACCGTCATCTGGTCGACGCGCTCGAGCAGCGCGCACGCGCTTTGCCAAACCTTCAACGGATTGAAGACGAAGTGCTCAGCGTCGCGCCGACAGCAGCGCTGTCACCGTATCGCTCAAGAGCGGCGGCGCATTGCAAGCGCGGCTCGTGATCGGCGCCGACGGCCGCCGTTCGATGTGCCGCGACGCCGCCGGCATCGAAGCGATGAGCGCAACTACCCGCAGGTCGCGCTGACGGTTTGTCTGAAGCATTCGCGTCCGCATCGCGACACGTCGACCGAATTTCACACGCCGAGCGGGCCCTTTCACGCTGGTGCCGCTGCCGGGCAATCGCTCGAGCCTGGTCTGGGTGCTCGATCCAGCCGCACGCCGACGAACTTTCGGCCTTCGACGATCTCCGAACTCGCCGGCGAGATCGAACGCGCTTCACATTCGATCCTCGGCAAGACTCGATGTCGAGCCGGGGCGCGGCCTGTTTCCGCTTTCCGTGGCAACTGCGAGGCATTTCGCCGGCAAGCGCATCGCGCTGGTCGGCGAAGCCGCGCATGTCATCCCGCCGATCGGCGCGCAAGGCCTCAATCTCGGCCTGCGCGATGCCGCCACCATCGGCGAACTTGCGGTCGCTGCCCATCGCGGCGGCCACGACATCGGCGGCGCGGACGTGCTGGCGCGCTACGACAAAATGCGCCGCGCCGATGTCGGCAGCCGCACGCTCGCCATCGATCTGCTCAACCGCACGCTGCTCGAGCGATTTCCTGCCGGTGCAAGGCATGCGCGGGCTGGGTCTTTACCTGATCGACCGCATCGGACCGCTGCGGCGCGCGGTGATGCGCGAGGGAGTAGCGCCGAGCGCGGCACAGCCGCGGCTGATGCGCGGAGACGCTCTGTAAGTTCGTGTCCCGACGCAGCAAGTCTATGTAAAGTTTCGGTGCTTTTTTGACGCCTGGCGTTTCGCGGAATTCCGGCGCGATCGGCAACGGCAGCGCCGGCAAGCTCTTGCCCGATGCCGTCGCAACTTTGTGCGCGAACAGTCCGCGTCCGACGAAATGCGGATCGTGCATCGCCTCCTCGAGCGGCGCCACGATCGTCGTACAGCAATCGGCCGCGGCAAAGATCGGCCGCCATTCGTCGGACGACCGTGCCGCAATCAGCTTGGCAACCGCGTCGCGCGTCGCTCTCGGGATTGCGCATGTCGTCGATGAATTCCGCCGGCAAGGAATCGCCTTGGTGAAGGCAACCCAGAATTTCTGCTCGATGGCGCCGCAGGCGACCAGCTTGCCGTCCTTGGCCGGATAGATCTGATAGCGCGGCGAGCCGCCGACGAGCCACAGTTCTCCCGGCTTCGGAAATCGTCCGGTCGCCGCGCCAAGCGCCAGCGCGGCCCAGGCGAAGGTGAACATCGCGTCGGTCATCGCAATGTCGATGCGACAGCCCTGCCCGCTTTGGTCGCGCGCGCGCAACGCCAGCAGGATATTGATCACCGCCGGAAAACTTCCGCCGGCGATGTCGGCGGCGAGCATCGGCGGCACCACAGGACGCGTCGGCCGGTCCCGGCTGCAGATCGAGCAAGCCGGTATTTCCGATGTAGTTGATGTCGTGGCCGGCCTCCTGCACGCGCGGGCCGCTCTGGCCGTAGCCGGAAATCGAACAATAGATCAGCCGCGGATTGATCGCGCGCACGTCTTCGTAGCCGAGGCCGAGCCGCGCCATCACGCCGGGCCGGAATTGCTCGACCAGAATGTCGGCGCGCTTGATGAGCGGAATGAGCTTCGCGCGGTCGCGTCGCTCTTGAGATCGAGCGTCATGCTCTTCTTGCCGCGATTGAGCATGAGAAAAGCTGCGCTCTCGCCGTCGACCATGGGCGGAAAGCGCCGCGCGTTCTCGCCACCCGGCTGCTCGATCTTGATCACCTCGGCGCCGGCTTCGGCGAGCATCAACGTCGCCAGCGGCCCCGGCAGCAGCGTGGTGAAATCCAGAACAAGAAGGCCGGACAATGGCTGCATGAATTCACCTGAACAAAAGCGGCGGCAGCGTATCGGTTTTCACCATCCACATGACGCGACGTCAGCGTGACAACCGAAATCAGCGTGCCGACCAGCACCGCGCCCGAAGCCTGTTCGACCCAGGTATCGTATTGCCGGGCGAACACGAACACGTTGAGCGCCGGCGGCAGCGCCGCCATCAGCACGGCCGTATAGACCCAGACTTTGCTCGAACGGTCCGAACAGCGACAGCAGCAGGAACACCAGCACGGGATGCAGCACGAGTTTCACCGTCACCAGAAACGGTACCTCCCATGGCATCTTCTTCAGCGGCCGCAGCGCCACCGTCACACCGAGCGTGAACAGCGCGCAAGGCGCCGCTGCATTCTGCAGAAACTGCAGCAGCCGATCCAGCGCGACCGGCGGCTGGAAATGCAGTGCCGCCGACGCAACGCCAACCGCGGTGGCGATGACCAGCGGATGGGTAACGATTCGCTTGACCACCTCGACGGCGGTCGTGCCGATGCTCTTCTGCTGCGGATTTGCGAGCGCCATCAAGAATGGCACCACTGAGAACAGCAGCAGCGTGTCGAAGCAGAAGATCAGCGCCACCGGCACCGCCGCCTGCGGACCGAGCGTCGCCAACGCGAGGCCCGGGCCCATGTAGCCGATATTTCCGTAGCCGCCGGCCAGGCCCGCGATGGTCGATTCCCCGATATTGCCGCGCCGGATCGCCATGCCGATGGCGAACGACACCGCGAATGCCCAGAACGTCGCCAACGTTGTGGCGAATATGAAATCGACCTGGGCGAGCTGCTCCAGCGGGGTCTGGGCGAGGATGCGGTAGAACAACGCCGGTAAGCGCCACGTAGACGATGAAGAAATTCATCCAGGCCAGCGCGGTATCGGGGATCTGCTTGAGCTTGCCGCAGGCAAAGCCGATGAAGATGAGCCCGAAATAAGGCAGCGCGAGATTGAGAACGTCGATCATTAACGGCGCTCCAGGCGCCCCACTTGGCGCGGCCTTTGCATTGCTCTAAACGGCAGAAGCAATTTTTGGAAGGTCCCATGAAGCTGCCGCGTCAGTTCTTTGCCCCTCTCGCCATCGGCGCGCCGGCGCCCTTGCGCGAGCTGCCGGTGCGGCTCGAGCGCATGATTCATTTCGTGCCGCCGCACAATGAGAAAGTTGCGCGCCAAGGTCCCGGAGCTGGTGCGCCAGGTGGACGTGGTGCTCGGCAATCTGGAAGACGCCATTCCGGTCGAGGCCAAGCAAGCCGCGCGCAATGGCTTCATCGAGATGGCCAAAGCCGTCGATTTCGGATCGACCGGGCTATGGACGCGCATCAACGCGCTCAATTCGCCGTGGGCGCTCGACGACATCACCGAAATCGTCGGCGCAGTCGGCGACAAGCTCGACGTCATCATGTTGCCCAAGGTCGATGGGCCCTGGGACATCCATTACCTCGATCAGTTGCTGGCGCAGCTCGAAGCGCGGCACAAATTGAAAAAGCCGATCCTGATCCACGCCATTCTGGAAACCGCGCAGGGCGTCAACAACGTCGAAGCGATCGCGACCGCCTCCCCGCGCATGCACGGCATGAGTCTCGGGCCTGCCGATCTCGCCGCATCGCGCGCGATGAAGACCACGCGCGTCGGCGGCGGCCATCCCGAATACAAAGTGCTTGCGGACGCGCAAGGCGATGCACCGCGTGCGGCTTACTCAGCAGGATCTCTGGCATTACACCATCGCCAAAATGGTCGATGCCTGTGCCGCCGCCGGCATCAAGCCGTTCTACGGACCGTTCGGAGATTTCTCGGACGCCGCCGCCTGCGAAGCGCAATTCCGCAACGCCTTCCTGATGGGCTGCCTCGGCGCCTGGTCGCTGCATCCTTCGCAGATCGCAATCGCCAAGAAGGTCTTCTCGCCTGATCCGGGTGAGGTTGCCTTCGCCAAGAAAATCGTCGCGGCCATGCCGGACGGCGCCGGCGCGGTGATGATCGACGGCAAGATGCAGGACGACGCCACCTGGAAACAGGCCAAGGTGCTCCTCGATCTCGCCAGGCTGGTCGCCGCCAAGGATCCGGAGATGGCCGCGCGTTACGCCCTTGTAGGCGCGTGCGAAGCAAAACGACAGTCATGGACAAAATGCGCAACGCCAAATTCAAGATCGGCCAGGTGGTCAAGCACCGCCTCTATCCGTTCCGCGGCGTCATCTTCGACATCGATCCGGTGTTCAACAACACCGAAGAATGGTGGCAGGCGATCCCGGCCGAAGTGCGCCCGCGCAAGGATCAGCCGTTCTATCATCTGTTCGCCGAGAACGCGGAAACCGAATACGTCGCCTATGTCTCCGAGCAGAACCTGTTGCCCGATACGTCCGACACGCCGATCCGCCATCCGGATGTCGCCGAAGTGTTCGAGCAGGACGAGAGCGGCGGCTACCGGCCGCGCCACAGCCAGATGCACTAGACGCGCGTTGAACAGTGCCGAAATGAAAAGGCGCGGCCTTGAGCCGCGCCTTTCGCATTGCTCAGGGTAGCGTTTACTTCTTCTGCGCCGGAGCTGGCGCAGGTGCCGGCGCTGCCGGCGCCTGGCTCTGCTGGCCTTCCAGTTTCTTGCGCGCCTCTTCGGCTTTCTTCTGCAGCTCTTCCTGCAATTTGCGCTGCTGCTCTTCGAACGCCTTCGGGTCGGTCGGCGGGCCGTCATAGGCCTTGGCGAAATCGTTGAGCGGCAGCGGCAGACTGATCGGCGTGCCCTGCATGTTGATCGCCTGCACGATGATGTTCTGCCCCTTCTTCATCTTGGCGATCATGTCGTCGGTGACCGGATAGTCGGCCATGCAGCCGACCGGGAAGCAGATCTTGTAGGGCGACTGCGCCGGCTGGCCCTGATCGATGATCAGGCGCGTGCCGTGCGCAGAGCTGCATGCCGAGCGGAACCGTGACGCGCAGCACCTTCTGGCCGCCTTCCGGCTCGAACAGCTGCACGATGGCGACCGGCATGCCGTTTTCCAGCCGGCCGTCTTTGGTGATGACGCAGACCTGCTTGTTGTTGGTGTCCGGGCCCTTGCCGCAGACCTTCATCCACGGCGAATACATCAGCTGCGGCTGGTCGCCGGCGGCCTGCTGCTGGCCAGGCTGCGCCGGCTGTTGTGCGGGTGCTGCTGCGCGGCTGCGTCGCGGGCGCCTGCTTCTGCGCAGGCGCCGGTTTTTGCGCCGGGCGCTTTGGGTGGCTGCTGCGCCGAGCGCGCGGTTCACGGCCACAAGCGCTGCCGCCAATACCCGCGGCGAAGTGGCGGTCAGCGCCCGGCCCAACGGCCGGGCCGATGCAATCCGATGATTCATTGCAATTATCCCTTGTTCTTCCGTTCGCGGCCCACGGCCCACCGAACGACGCCTTACAACCGGCTCTCTCCGTGTGAAATGCGGCGGGAGCGTGACGCCTGACCGCTGCCTGATAGCCGAATTCGCGCCTGCAATAAAGCCACGAATGCGCCGAAAATGCGGCCGGCCGCGGAAGCCGCAGCCCTGTGATAAATTCGCGCAAAACCGGAACGAATCGCATTCGAACCTCGGCCGCGCCCACTCTCGCATTTCCAGCGCTGATGCAATGGCGGGCGTCGCGGCGTACGGTCATGCTCGGCGCGCTGTTCGCCGCTTCAGGCATCGGCTCTGGGCGACGCGCGTGCGGAAGGCGCGCACTCACGCCATCGCCATGCATGGCGAGCCGGCCTGGGGCCCGAACTTCAGCCATCCGACCTATGCCAATCCGGCGGCGCCCAAAGGCGGCCAGCTGGTGCAAGGCGTGCTCGGCACCTTCGACTGCCTCAATCCGTTCATCGTCAAGGGCCTGCCCGCCGCCAATATCCGCGGCTACGTGATCGAGAGCCTGCTCGCGCGCGGCTATGACGAGCCGTTCACGCTGTACGGCCTGCTCGCCGAAAGCGTCGCGACCGACGCGGCGCGCAGCTTCGTCACCTTCACGATCAATCCGGCGGCGCGCTTTTCCGACGGCAAGCCGGTGACGCCGGACGACGTGATCTTTTCCTGGGAATTGCTGCGCGACCAGGGCCGGCCGAACTATCGCACCTACTACATCAAAGTCGTCAAAGCGGAGGCGACTCGACGCGCGCACTGTGCGCTTCGATCTGTCCGGCGCCGACGACCGCGAATTGCCGCTGATCATCGGTCTGATGCCGGTGCTGGCAAAGCACGCGATCAACCCGGCGACGTTCGAGGACACCAGCTTCGAGCCTCTCCTCGGCAGCGGTCCCTACACCGTCAGCGCAGTGAAGCCCGGCGAAAGCGTCACCTTCAAGCGCGACCCGAATTACTGGGGACGCGATCTGCCGATCAATCGCGGCCTGTGGAATTTCGACACCATCCGCTTCGACTATTACCGCGACGGCAACACGCATTTCGAGGCGTTCAAGAAAGGCCTCTATGACGTGCGCGTGGAAACCGATCCCGGCCGCTGGCAGACGGCCTACGATTTTCCGGCGCTGCGCGAAGGCCGCGTGGTCAAGGAGGAATTCCCCTACGGCCTGCCCAAGGGCATGCAAGGTCTGGTGTTCAACACACGGCGGCCGATCTTTGCCGACGTGCGCGTGCGCGAGGCGATCCTGCAGTTGTTCGATTTCGAATGGATCAACCACAACTATTTCTTCGATCTCTACAAACGCACCGCAAGCTATTTCGACGGCTGCGATCTGTCGGCGCATGGCGTGCCCGCCAATGCGCGCGAGCGCGAATTGCTGGCGCCGTTTCCGGGCGCGGTGCGCGCCGACATCATGGACGGCACCTGGTCGCCGCCGGTGACCGACGGCTCAGGCCGCGACCGCAACACGCCTGCGCCGGCCTTCGCGCTGTTCAAGCCGCCGGCTACGAGCTCAACGGTACGCAACTGGTCCATGTTGCCAGCGGCCGGCCATTCTCGTTCGAGATCCTCACCACAACGCGCGACCAGGAGCGGCTCGCGCTCGCCTTTGTGCGCAATCTCAAGCGCGCCGGCATCGAAGCGCGGGTGCGCACCGTCGACGCCACGCAATTCGAGCGCCGCCGCATCGGCTTCGATTTCGACATGATGGAATACCGCTGGGAGCAGTCGCTCTCGCCCGGCAACGAACAACTATTCTACTGGGGATCGGCGGCGGCCGACGAGCAAGGCAGCCGCAACTACATGGGCGTCAAGTCGAAGGCGGTCGACGCCATGATCGCCGCCATGCTCGGCGCCACGAGCGCGAACCGATTTTGTCGCCGCCACCCGCGCGCTCGACCGCGTCCTGCTGTCCGGGCTTCTACGTGGTGCCGCTCTATTTCCCGCCCGTACAATGGGTGGCGCGCTGGACGCGAATCGAGCATCCCTCGCGTACCTCGCTTGTTCGGCTATTTGCCGGAAACCTGGTGGCAGAAGGATGCTAAAGCCTTGAGGCTGCGCCCATGATCCTCGGCGAAGGCAGCCGGACGGCAAGCACTGCCGCCACGCTCGACGACTCTGTTCCGGCGCGCCGGCGTGCGCCATCCCGATGCGCTCGCGCTCGCCGACCCGCCCAACCGCGAGAGCTTCACCGACGATCCGCCGCGCCATTGAGCTTTGCGCAGGCCGACCGCGCCATCTCGGCGCTGGCGGCCAGGCTGCGCGGGCTCGGGCTGCAGACCGACACCGTGGTGGCGATCCAACTCGCCAATACCGTCGAAAGCGTCATCGCGCTTTCTCGGCGTGCTGCGCGCCGGCATGATCGCGGCGCCGATGCCACTGCTCTGGCGCCAGCAGGAGATGGTGGCGCGCTCGACCATATCGGCGCCAAGGCGATCATTACGTCCGTCGCGCATTGGAACCGTCGCGCAGGCCGAGATTGCGATGCAGGCCGCGGCCGAGCTGTTTCCGATCCGTCACGTCTGCGGCTTCGGCGACAATCTGCCCGACGGTATTGTGTCGCTCGACGATGTGTTCGACGCCGCGCAGCGCCGATGTCTGCGATGACCGATACCGCGACCGGGCCCGGCCGCCGCCCATGTCGCGGTCGTCACCTTTGACCTCGACGCCAGACGGCCTCGTGCCGGTCGCGCGCAGTCATGTCGAACTGATCGCCGGCGGCCTGGCAGCGTTCCTGGAAGGCGACCTGCCCCGCGACACACCGCTGCTATCGACGATCCCGATCGCTTCGTTTGCCGGCATCGCGCTCACGATGCTGCCCTGGCTGTTCTCCGGCGGCACGCTGCGTCTGCATCATGGCTTCGATCCGGACGTATTCGCCGCGCAAGTGCGGCGCACTCGTGATGGCGCAGTGGTCTTGCCGCGGCCGCGGTTGCAGCCGCTCGCCGAAGCCGGCCTGCCTCACGAACGCGAATCCAAACGATCGTTGCGCTTGTGGCGCGCGCCCGAGCGTTTGGCCGCGGCCAAGCCGTGGGAAGGCGCAGTCGCCCTGGTCGACGTTGCGAGCTTCGGTGAAATCGGCCTGCTGTCGCCACGCGCGTGGCGCAGACCGGTTGCCGGTGCCGATGCCGCACGGCGCTCGTCGCTGCGTCGCGTCGCGCCGCCGGCGCGCCAATCGTGATCGAGACTACGCGCAGCGACGCAGGCACGTTGGTGCTGCGCGGCCGATGGTCCCGGCGCATGGCTTCCCGCCGGGCGCCGAGCGCGGTCACGACGCCGCGCTTTTCACGCGACGGACGCGGGCTATGTCGACACCGGCTTCGCCTGCCGGGTCGAGCCGCGATGCCGGACGCTCATCGTCACCGCGCCGCCCGCCGGCATAACCGTCGTCGGGCGGCTATCGCTTCCGTCAGAACGAGAGTCGACGCCGTGGTGGCGCACGCCGATCCGGATGCCACCATCGTCGCCTTGCCCGACGCCGACCTCGGCCAGCGGCTCGCCGGCAGCGCCGCGAACCGCGGCGACTTGCGCGCGAAATTGAAGGCGCGCGGCGTCAATGCGCTGATATCCGGGGCATTTCAGCCGCGCGGCGCGCGGAAGCCGCGTAATTTCGTCATTTCGTTGACGCGGCATTAATCGCGCGTCATCTAGGCTTGCGCGCCATTCTGTAAACCGCGCGTGCGCATCCGATGTCGCTTCAAGGTCCGCTGATCGTGGTCGCCGAGCAACCGGCGACCGACCTGGTCGAAGCGCTCAGCGCCGCCGGCGCCTTTCCGATCGTCGAAACCAAATGGGCCGATGCGCCGGCCGCATTTCTGACGGTCAAGCCATCCGCCGTGGTGATCGCCGAGCCGGGCCCGCCGGCAAACGAAGCCGTCGGCGCGCATGCTTTGCCTGCAAATCGCCACCGCTGAATGGACCGATCGTGCCGGTCATCGCGCGCGTGCGCGGCGATGAAGATGCCGCTGTCCCGATCGCGCTTGCCGGCCGACGCAGCGCTGCCGGTCGAACGGCTGCTCGCGCGTCTGCAATCGGCCATGCGCGTGCGCGCGCTGCACGCGACCGTGCTGCGCCGCATCGAGCTGTTCGCTTCGCACGACGGTCAATTGCCGATGTTGCCGGTCGGCGACGCGCTCGACGACGCGACCGTGCTGATCGCCGGCCGTGGGCCGCTTTATCCCGCGCTCAGCGTCGCCATGGGCGAGCGCGTCAAGATGGCCGGCGCGCTCAGCGTCGAAGCCGCCGCCAAACATCTCAATGCCCGCGACATCGACGGCATCGTCGTCGGCGACGGCTTCTCGCCGCGCATGGTCGAGGCCTTCCTCACCGTGCTGGCGCAAGAGCCGCGCTTTCGCGACATTCCGGTCGCGGTGATCGGCGAAGCCCCGCCGGAATTCGCCGACGCGCTGCCCAACATCGATCAAGTCGCCGCCGATCCGGGGCGGCTGGTCGCGCGCATGGTGCCGCTGGTGCGCATGCGCGCCTTCGAGGCGCGGCTCAAGCGCATGCTCAAGTCGCTCGACACCGAGGGCATGTTCGATCCCGAGAGCGGTCTGCTGACGCGCGACGTCGTTCTGGCGCGATCTCGGCAAGGTGGCGGCGGAAGCCGCCGACCGCAGCCTGCCGCTGTCGGTCGCGCGCTTTTCCTTCGATGGCGCGCGCCGATGAGCGCGCCAGCCTCGATGCCGCGCGGCTGATGACGCGGCTGATCCGCAATATCGATTTCGCTGCCCGCGACGAGGAAGGCGCGATCCTGGTTGCGTTCACGCAGACCGATCTGCGTAGCGCCCATGTGATCGCCCGCCGCATCGCCGGCACCCTCAAGAGCAGCATGCTCACGCCGCAGCGCGCCGACGAGCCGCTCGACGCCAACGTGACGCTGGCAACGCTGAAGGCCGGCGACACGCTCGACACGTTGATGATGCGAGTGATGGGCAGCCGCATGGTTGCGGCGGAATAGACGGCGGCCTAGGCTAGCTCGAACAGGAGCGAGCCATGTCCAATCACCAACCTGTCCGCATCGACGTCGTCTCCGACGTGGTCTGCCCGTGGTGTTTCATCGGCAAGCGCCGGCTGGAAAAGGCGATCGCGCTGAACCCCGATATCCCGGTCGAGGTGCACTGGCGTCCCTATTTCCTCAATGACTGGATTCCGCGCGAAGGCATTTCGCGCGAACAATATCTGACCACCAAATTCGGCTCGCCCGAGCGCTACAAGGGCATCGCACAACGCGTATCGGCCGCGGCCGCGCCGAGGGTCTCACCTACGCCATCGACAAGATCAGCCGGCAGCCCAACACGCTCGATGCGCATCGGCTGATCCGCTGGGCAGACGGCATCGGCAAAGCCGCCGAGATGAAACAGAAGCTGATGGATCTCTATTTCACCGAAGGCGCCGATCTGACCAACCACGCCGTGCTCGTGCAGGCTGCGGCCGATGTCGGCCTCGACGCGAGGACGTCCGCGCACGCGCTCGACGAGCGACCAGGATGTCGCCGAAGTCGAACGCGAAGCGCTTTCCGCCAAAGAGGCCGGCATCGAGGGCGTGCCCTGCTTCATCTTCGGCGGCAAGTTCGCGGTCTCGGGTGCACAGGCGCCGGAATATCTCGCCGAAGCGATTGCGCGCGTCGCGCAAGCCGCTGACGCCGCCGAATAATCCCGGACGCAGTATGAAGATCACCGCCGCCGTGGTGCACGAGCGCTCGGGTCCGTTCAACGTCGAACAACTCGACCTCTGCGATCCGCGCGCCGACGAATTGCTGGTTGAGGTCGTTGCCTGCGGCATGTGCGCGACCGATTTGCACGGCCGCGACGCATATTATCCGACGCAATTTCCGAAAGTTTTCGGCCACGAAGGCGCCGGCATTGTGCGCGCGGTCGGCAGCGCGGTCTCCACATTTCAAGCCCGGCGACCATGTGGTGATGGCCTATCCGTGGTGCGGCGAGTGTCCGAATTGCAAGACGCAGCGCCAAAGCTATTGCCTGCACGCCTTCGATCTAAAGATGAATGGCACCCGCGCCGACGGCTCGACGCTGCATTCCAAGGACGGCAAACCGGTCTACAGCGCCTTCTTCCAGCAGTCCTCATTTGGCAATTTTACCATCGCCAATGAGCGCTTCGCGGTGAAAGTGCGTAACGATGCGCCGATCGAACACGTCTGCGCGCTCGCCTGCGGCGGACAGACCGGCGCCGGTGCGGTGCTCAATGTGATGAAGCCGCGCGCGGGCGACAGTTTCGTCGTGTTCGGTGTTGGTGCGGTCGGTCTATCGGGCCTGATGGCGGCGAAAATCGCCGGCTGCGATCCGATCATCGCGGTCGACGTGCATGAGCATCGTCTCGCGCTCGCGCGCGAACTTGGTGCGACCCACACGATCAATCATAGCGACCGCACCGACGTCGTCGACGGAAATCCGCAAAATCACGGGTCTTGGCGCGCGCTATACGCTCGAGACCTCCGCGCTTCCCGCGGTGTTCCGCGAGGCGGTCGACGCGCTGATGCCGGCCGGCACCTGCGTGCTGCTCGGCAGCGCGCGCAAAGGCACCGAAGTGACGTTTGAAACGCCGTTCCTGCAAAATGGCCGAACGGTGCGCGGCGTAATCCAGGGCGACAGCGTGCCGCAGGAGTTCATCCCGCTGCTGGTCGATCACATCATGGCCGGCCGCTTTCCGGTCGAGAAGATGATCACGTTCTATCCTCTCGCCGAGATCAACCGCGCCGCGGCGGAATCGAGCGCGGGCAAGACCATCAAGCCGGTTTTGCGATGCCGCACTAGGCCGCCTTGGCCTGCTCCGCAATCGAAGCAAGCTTGCGCAGCACCGCCGCGGTGCCCTTCAGGCGGTCCTCCGGATGCGGCCAATCCTCGAAGAACACGAGCTGCTGGCCCTTGGCGTTCTTCGGATCGTTGCGCATGCGCACGCCGCGTCCCTGCTCGCGGATAAAGGCGATCAGCCCGTCCGGATTGGCGAAAATATTGTCGCGGAACGACAGCACGATGCCTTTCGGCCCGGCCTCGACCTTCTCGACATTGGCGCGTCGGCTCAGCGCCTTGATCGCCACCACCTGCAACAGGTGCTCGACCTCGCTGCGGCAGCTTGCCGAAGCGATCGACCAGTTCCGCGGCGAAGCCGTCGATGTCGCGCTCGTCCTCGATCTCCGCCAGCCGCCGATAGAGCGCGAGCCGCACCGACAGGTCGGCGACATAGTCTTCCGGAATAAGCAGCGCCGTGCCGATGGTGATCTGCGGCGACCAACGGTCGGCGACCGGCGCGGTGATGCCGGCCTTCAGGCTCATCACCGCCTCTTCCAGCATCTGCTGATAGAGCTCGAAGCCGACCTCCTTGATGTGGCCGGATTGCTCCTCGCCGAGCAGATTGCCGGCGCCGCGAATGTCGAGATCGTGCGAGGCAAGCTGGAAGCCGGCGCCGAGCGTGTCGAGCGATTGCAGCACCTTCAGCCGCCGCTCGGCCTGCGGCGTGATCTTCTGCTGCGCCGGCAGCGTGAGCAGCGCATAGGCGCGCAGCTTGGCGCGCCCGACGCGCCCGCGCAGCTGATAGAGCTGCGACAGGCCGAACCGGTCGGCGCGATGCACGATCAGCGTATTGGCGGTCGGAATGTCGAGGCCGGACTCGATGATGGTGGTCGACAGCAGCACGTCGTATTTGCCGTCGTAGAAAGCCGACATGATGTCGTCGAGCACGGTCGGCGGCATCTGCCCGTGCGCGACCGCGACGCGCACCTCCGGAACATTCTTGTCGAGAAAGTCCTTGGCGCCGGCCAGATCCTCGATGCGCGGACACACATAGAATGCCTGCCCGCCGCGATATTTCTCGCGCAACAGCGCCTCGCGAACCGTGATCGGATCGAATGGCGACACGAATGTGCGCACCGCCAGACGATCGACCGGCGGCGACGCGATGATGGAGAGATCGCGCACGCCGGTGAGCGCGAGTTGCAGTGTGCGCGGGATCGGCGTCGCGGTCAGCGTCAGCACGTGCACCTCCGAGCGCAGCGTCTTGAGCTTCTCCTTGTGCGCGACGCCGAAATGCTGCTCCTCGTCGACCACCAGCAGCGCCAGATCCTTGAACTTGATGTTCTTGCCGAGCAGCGCATGGGTGCCGATGACGATATCGACGCTGCCGTCGGCGAGGCCCGCCTTCACCTTGCGTCAAGCTCCGCCGCCGGCACCAGCCGCGATGCCTGCGCCACGTTCACCGGGAAAGCCGCGGAAGCGTTCGGAAAAGGTCTTGAAGTGCTGGCGCGCCAGCAACGTCGTCGGCACCACCACGGCCACTTGCTTGCCGTCGATCGCCGCCATGAAGGCCGCGCGCAGCGCCACTTCGGTCTTGCCGAAGCCGACGTCGCCGCAGATCAGCCGGTCCATCGGACGGCCGGAGATCAAGTCCTTGATGGTTGCGTCGATGGCGGCGAGCTGATCGTCGGTCTCCTCGTACGGAAATCCCGCACAGAACTCGTCGTAGGCGCCCGGCCCGACAGTGAGGCGCGGCGCCTCGCGCAACTGCCGCTCGGCCGCGATCTTGATCAATTCGCCCGCGATCTCGCGGATGCGGCTCTTCATGCGCGCCTTGCGCGCCTGCCAGTTGCCGCCGCCGAGCCGGTCGAGCTCGACGCTGGTTTCCTCCGAGCCGTAGCGCGACAGCAGGTCGACGTTCTCGACCGGCAGATAGAGCTTGGCGCCCTCGGCGTAATGAATTTCGAGGCAGTCGTGCGGCGCGCCGGCGGCTTCGATCGCCTGCAAGCCGGCGAAGCGCCCGATGCCGTGATCGACGTGCACGACCAGATCGCCGGGCGCGAGACTGGTTGCCTCGGCGATGAAATTCTCGGCGCGGCGCGCGGCGCGGCGCGGTCGCACCAGGCGGTCGCCGAGGATGTCCTGCTCGCTGACGATCGCGGCGTCTTCGGTCTCGAAGCCGGATTCGATGCCGAGCACGGCGAGCGCCACCGTCGGGCTTGGGCAAGCCGAGCGCCTGCGGCCAATCGCGCGACCGGTGTGAGATTGTGCAATTTGTGATCGGCGAGCACGTGGCTCATGCGCTCGCGCGCGCCCTCGCTCCACAGCGCGATCGCGACGCGCTTGCCGGCAGCCTGCAACGACAGACACGTGGGTGCTCACCGCCTCGAACACGTTGGCGCCCGGCTCGGCGCGCTCGGCGGCGAAATTGCGCCCGGCCGCGCGCCGACATCAATCGCCCCGGTGTCCGGCACAGCGAACGGCGTCAGCCGGGCCAGCGCCGAAACGCCGAGCCGTTCCTTCCATTCGCCTTCGCCGAGATAAAGCCGTCGCCGAGGCAGCGGCTTGTAGGGCGGCGTCACGCCCTGCTTCAACGCCTCATGGCGCGCGTCGTAATAGTCGGCAATCTGCGTGAAGCGCTCATGCGCGGCGTCTTCCGCCAGATGCTCGAACGCCAGTGCCGTGCCGGGTAGATAGTCGAAGATCGTTTCGAGTTTGTCGTGGAACAGCGGCAGCCAGTGCTCCATGCCCGGATAGCGGCGGCCTTCGCTCACCGCTTCGTAAAGGAGATCGTCGGGAGTTGTGGCGCCGAATTCGGCCACGTAGCCGGTGCGGAAGCGGCGGATGGTTTCGGTGATGAGCTGGAATTCCGCGACCGGCACCAGATCGAGCCCGCGCAACTGCTCTTCGCTGCGCTGCGTCTGCGCGTCGAAGGCGCGGATCGTCTCCAGCGCGTCGCCGAAAAAATCGAGCCGCACCGGCATGTCCATGCCGGGCGGATAAAGATCGAGAATGCCGCCGCGCACCGCGTAATCGCCCGGCTCGCGCACGGTCGAGGCGCGGATGAAGCCGTTGAGCTCCAGCCACTCGATTACGCCCTGCATGCCGATGACATTGCCGGGCGCGACCGAAAGAGCATGGGTCGCCACGAAATCGCGCGCCGGCACGCGTTGGAGCGCGGCGTTCACGGTCGTGAGCAGCACCGATGGCTTGTCGCGGCCTTTCACGCGCGCCAGCCGCGACAGCGCGGTCATGCGCTGCGCCACGACCGACGGCATTGGGCGATACCCGGTCGTAAGGCAGGCAATCCCAGGCCGGGAATTCCATAACCTGGATGTCCGGACCGAAAAACGCCAGCGCGCGCGACAGCGCTGCCATGCGCTGGCCGTCGCGGCAGATCACGGCAAGCGAAATCGCCGGCGCGTCTTTGCCTGCCGCGATGGCGCGCGCGAGATCGGCCAGCACCAGCCCTTCGGCGCCGTCGGCCACCTGCGCAAGCGTCAGTGGCTTGCCCGGCTTGAGCAAATCGGCAGGTGATTTCGCCATTCTACTCACGCCGTGCCCTTGCTATGGAATGTCGCGCAGTCGGCGGAACAGTTCGGTGTCGTAATTCGGCGGCACGGGCTCCATTCCATTCACCCAGGCGAAAATCTGCTGGTCGGGAACCTCGAGCCAGCGCTCGAGTTCGTCGAGATCGGCTATCGCTCAGCGATGCCAGGTGCGCGTCGGCGAAGCGGCCGAGCACCAGATCCATCTCGCGGATGCCGCGATGCCAGCAGCGGAACAGCAGCCGGCGCCGACGCGCATCCAGCCCTTCGCTCGACAGCTTCGTTCCGGTGGTCACCGCATTTCTCCAACGCCAAAAACCCGGACGGGGCCGGGCGGGGTTTATATAGAGGGCTAGCGGCGCAATGTCAGCCGATGCTTTGCACAGGCCTGCATTGCGTCAGCAATTCCGCGCAAGCCAGCATGCCGCCCATGCGACCGCCCGTGCTCAACCCGCTGTTTGCCTCGCTCACCAGCCTGCCCGGCGTCGGGCCGAAGCTGGAAAAGCTCTATGCGCGGCTGCTCGACCGCGAGGCGCCGCGCGTCGTCGATCTGTTGTTCCACCTGCCGTCCGGGGCGATCGACCGCCGCGCGCGGCCGAAGCTGCGCGACGTGCAGCCCGGCCAGGTCGTCACCGTCGCTGTCACCGTCGACAAGCACCGGCCCTGCACCGCCGCATCGCTCGCGCGCGCCCTATCGTATTTATACCCAGCGACGACACCGGCGACCTCACGCTCACCTTATTTCAATGCCCGAAAGGATTATCTGGAAAAACTGCTGCCGGATGGCGAGATGCGCTACGTCTCCGGCACCGCCGAATTCTACGACGGCATGTTGCAGATGGTGCACCCCGACCGCGTGGTGGACGAGGCGGGCTTTGCCGCGCTGCCGCTGGTCGAGCCGGTCTATCCGCTCACCGAAGGACTTGCGCTCGGCAATGTGCGCCGCGCGATCGATGGCGCGCTGGCACGCCTGCCCGATCTGCCGGAATGGCAGGACGAGGCCTGGGTGGCGCGCGAACGCTTTCCGGCCTTTGCCGCGGCGCTGCGTCATCTGCACCGGCCGGCGGAGCCACACGATATCTTTCCGGAAAACCCCGCATGGACGCGGCTTGCCTATGACGAATTGCTCGCCGGCCAGCTCGCGCTCGCGCTGGTGCGCGCGCACATGCGGCGGCAAGCCGGCCGCGGCAGCGCCAGCGAAGGCCGCTTGCGCGCGCGCATCCTGAAGGCGCTGCCCTATGCGCTCACCCATTCGCAGCAAAAGGCGGTCGACGACATCATCACCGATCTTGCCCGTCCGCAACGCATGCTGCGCCTGCTGCAAGGCGACGTCGGCTCCGGCAAAACGGTGGTGGCGCTGATCGCCGCCGCCGCCGTGATCGAAGCCGGACGTCAGGCGGCCTTCATGGCGCCGACCGAAATTCTCGCCCGTCAGCATCTTGCGACCATTGCGCCGCTGGCCGAAGCCGCCGGCATTCGCGTCGCTATCCTCACCGGCCGCGAACGCGGGCCGGCAGCGCAAAGAGATTCTCGACCGCCTCACGCTCGGCGATATCGATCTTCTGATCGGCACGCATGCGCTTTTTCAGGAGGACGTCGCCTTTCACGACCTTGCGCTTGCCGTCGTCGACGAGCAGCACCGCTTCGGCGTGCATCAGCGCCTGGCGCTCACGCAGAAAGGCGAAGCGGTCGATGTGCTGGTGCTCACCGCCACGCCGATCCCGCGCACGCTGGTGCTCACTTATTTCGGCGACATGGACATTTCCGAACTGCGCGAAAAGCCGCCCGGGCCGCCAGCCGATCGACACCCGCACCATTCCGCTCTCGCGCATCGAAGAAGTCGAAGACGCGGTCGGCCGTGCGCTCGGCGAGGGCAAGCGCGCCTATTGGGTCTGCCCGCTGGTCGATGAATCCGAAAAGATCGATCTCGCCGCGGCCGAGGCGCGCTTCGAGGAGCTACGCAAAAAGTTCGGCAAGCGCGTCGACCTGGTGCATGGCCGCATGAAGGGCGCCGACAAAGATGCCGCCATGGCGCGTTTTGCTGCCGGCGAGACGCAGCTCCTCGTCGCCACCACGGTGATCGAAGTCGGCGTCGACGTGCCGGAGGCGACCATCATGGTGATCGAGCACGCCGAGCGCTTTGGGCTGGCGCAGTTGCATCAACTGCGCGGACGCATCGGCCGTGGCACCGGCGCTTCGACCTGTCTGCTGCTCTACAGGGCGCCGCTTGGTGAAACCGCCAAAGCGCGACTCGCCATTTTGCGCGAGACAGAAGACGGTTTTCGCATCGCCGAGGAAGACCTGCGCCTGCGCGGCGAAGGCGACCTGCTCGGCACGCGGCAAAGCGGCCTGCCCGGCTTTCAGATCGCGCGACCGGAACTGCACGGCAAATATCTCGGTGCGGCCCGCGACGACGCAGCGCTTATCCTGTCGCGCGATGCGACGCTATCGACGCCGCGCGGCGAGGCGCTGCGTCAATTGCTCTATCTGTTTGGCAAGGACGAAGCGATCAAGCTGATCCGCGCGGGATAGCCTACTCTACCGCCTCTGCCTTGCGCTTGGCCCGGGCCCGCGCTGCTTTTGCTGTGGCAGCGAGCGAGGCGAGCTTCTTCTGCGCCTCAGCATCTGGCTGCACCATGCCGGCAGAAATCAGGAGCGTCATTGCGTTCTCGACCGTGATGTCGAGCTCGATCAGATCCTTGCGCTTCACATAAAAGAAAAAGCCGGTGGTCGGGTTTGGCGTGCAGGGCATGAATGCAGAGACATGCTCGCCCTGCGGCAATTTCTTCACAAGATCGCCGCTCGGCGGCTGCGACAAGAACACCAGCGACCACATGCCGGGCGCCGGAAATTCCACCAGCGCCACCTTTCGGAAACTCGAGCCGGTCTTGGAGAACAATGTCTCGAAGATCTGCTTCATCGTCTTGTAGATCGGCCGCACGATCGGCATGCGATTGAGCAAGCCTTCGCCGAGTTCGACCAGCGTGCGCCCGACCAAGTTGGCGGTCAGAAAACCGAGCAGCGTGAGCGCAACGATGGCGATGATCAGGCCGGTGCCCGGGATCGGCCACGGCAGGTAGCTCTCCGGCCGGTACGTTGGCGGAATGAGCGGCCGCACGACATCGTCGACCCAAGTGACGATCGACCAGATCAGCCAGACCGTGATTGCCAAGGGTCCGGCAACCACCAGGCCGGTGAGGAAATAATTGCGGATGCGGCCGGCAACGCTGGTTTGCGCGACCACGACCCTCGGCACGTCGGCGGCCGTCGCCTCGCCCGGCTTTTGGTCGACTTCGGTCATGAGGCCAGCTTATTCCACCGTGACCGATTTCGCGAGGTTGCGCGGCTGGTCGACGTCGGTGCCGATGGCGGCGGCGGTATGATAGGCGATCAATTGCACCGGAATGGCATAGACCAACGGCGTCACCGTCGAGGCCATGTCCGGCAGCGTTAGCGTCTCCATCGACTCGATGGTGGCCTCCTTGGCGCCCTGCGGGTCGGTCACCAGGATGATCTTGCCGCCGCGCGCAGCCACTTCCTGCATGTTCGACACCGTCTTGTCGAACACGCGGTCGTGCGGCGCAATCACGATCACCGGCATGGTCTCGTCGATCAGCGCAATCGGCCCATGCTTGAGCTCGCCGGCGGCGTAGCCCTCGGCGTGGATGTAGGAGATTTCCTTGAGCTTGAGCGCGCCTTCCAGCGCAATCGGGAAGCTCGTGCCGCGGCCGAGATAAAGCACGTCGCGCGCCTTGGCGAGATTTTGCGCGAGCTTCTCGATCTGCGGCTCGAGCGTAAGCGCCGCCGCCATCAGCCTCGGCGTTTCGATCAGAGCGCGCACCAGCTTCTGCTCATCGTCCTCCGACATCTCGCCGCGCGCGCGCCCGGCGGCAATGGCAAGGCACGCAAGCACGCCGAGCTGACAGGTGAAGGCCTTGGTCGACGCAACGCCGATCTCAGGACCGGCCAGCGTCGGCATCACCACATCGCTTTCGCGCGCGATGGTCGATGTCGGCACATTGACCACGGAAAGAATGTGCTGCTTGTTTTCTCTGGCGTAGCGCAGCGTCGCCAGCGTGTCGGCGGTCTCGCCCGACTGCGAGATGAAGATCGCGAGATCGCCCGGTTCGAGCGGCGCGCCGCGATAGCGGAATTCCGACGCGATATCGATTTCGACCGGCAACTTGGCGAAGCGCTCGAACCAGTATTTCGCCACCAGTCCGGCATAGAAAGCGGTGCCGCAAGCCGAGATCGAAAGCCGCTTCAGTTTTTTCCAGTCGAACGGCAGCTTGCCCGGCAATGCCACCCGCTCGTTCACCATGTCGATGTAGTGAGCGAGCGTATGGCCGACCACTTCCGGCTGCTCGTGGATTTCCTTGGCCATGAAGTGCTTGTGGTTGCCCTTGTCGACCAGTTGTGCCGAGGCAGTCGATTTGACGATCGCCCGCTCGATCTTGCGGTCCTGCTCGTCGTGGATCTCGACGCCTTTGCGCGTGAGCACCGCCCAGTCGCCGTCTTCGAGATAGCTGATGGTGTCGGTAAACGGCGCCAGCGCGATGGCATCGGAACCGAGATACATCTCGCCCTTGCCGTAACCGATGGCGAGCGGTGATCCTTTGCGCGCGCCGATCAGGAGATCGTCTTTGCCGGTGAAAAGAAAGGCGAGCGCGAATGCGCCGCGCAATTGCTTGAGCGTGGCGGCCACCGCATCGGCCGGTGACTTGCCGCTTTTCATTTCGTGCGTCACCAGATGTGCGACCGCCTCGGTGTCGGTCTCGCTGACGAATTTGCAGCCGCGCTTGGTGAGTTGCTCGCGCAGCTCGCGAAAATTCTCGATGATGCCGTTATGCACGACCGCGACGAGGTCGGTTGCGTGCGGATGCGCGTTGTCCTCGGTCGGCCGGCCGTGTGTCGCCCAGCGCGTATGGCCGATGCCGATATTGCCGCCGAGCGGCTCTCGCTCCAGCCGCGTTTCCAGCGCGTGCAGCTTGCCCTCGGCGCGCCGACGGCCAAGCACGCCGTGATCGAGCGTGGCGATGCCCGCAGAGTCATAGCCGCGGTATTCGAGGCGCTTGAGCGCATCGACCAGATGGCCGGCAACCGGCTTGGTCCCTAAAATTCCGACGATCCCGCACATCCGTTGGGATGGCCCCTTTGCCCATCGCTTATGGTTTAGCCGTCGCCGGCAAGCTCAAGGAAATCAAAACGCATTTCGCCATGTGACAGTGTCGTTTTGGCGCAATGCACCCGGCCGGCGTTCAGGACTTTTTCGGCTTCTTTCCGGACAGGTTCTTGCCCAAGGCCTTCACCTGCCGCAAGCGTTTTGCCCAGCCTTCCTTAATCGTCTGTTTGGCCCGCGCGATCGCCAGCGCGCCGGCAGGCACGTCCTTGGTCACCACCGTTCCGGTGCCGACATAGGCGCCGTCGCCGATCTTGACCGGCGCGACCAGCGCCGAATTGGAGCCGATGAAGGCGCCCTTGCCGATATCGGTGCGGTGCTTCGCGACGCCGTCATAATTGCAGGTGATGGTGCCGGCGCCGACATTGGCGCCCTCGCCCACCCGCGCATCGCCGATATAGGCAAGATGATTGGCCTTGGCGCCGGCCTCGATCTTGGCCTCCTTCACCTCGACGAAATTGCCGATATGCACGTCTTCGCCGAGGTCCGCGCCGGGCCGCAGCCGCGCGAACGGGCCCGACGCGCGCGCCTTTGCCGACATGCGCGCCTTCCAGATGCGAGAATGAGCGGATCGTCGCGCCATCGTCGACCGTGACGCCCGGACCGAACACCACGTTCGGCTCGATGGTGACATCCTTGCCGAATTTGGTGTCGGCAGACAAATACACCGTCTCCGGCGCGATCATGGTGACGCCGGCCTCGAGCGCCGCCGTGCGCAGCCGCTGTTGCAGCACGGCTTCGGCTTCGGCGAGCTGCGCCTTGGTGTTGATGCCGCGCACGTCGTCCTCCGAGGTTTCGATCGCCACTGCCTTCAAGCCCATATCGCGGGCGATGGCAACCGCATCGGTGAGATAATATTCGCCTTTGGCATTCGCATTGCCGATACGGTCGAGGATGGCGAGCGCTTGCTTACCGGCAAGCGCCATCAGGCCGCCATTGCAAAGGCCGATCGTGCGCTCTTCCGGTGTGGCATCGCGCTCCTCGCGGATGGCAACGAGGTTCGCGGCCGCGCATCACGAGCCGACCGTAGCCGTGCGGATTGGCGGGCTTAAACCCGAGCACTGCCACCGCCGCGCCTTCGGCCAGCGCGTTGCGCAATTTGGCAAGCGTGTCGGCGCGCACCAGCGGCGTATCGGCAAACATCACCAGAATATCGTCGGCCCCTTCGGCGATGGCCTTGCGCGCCGACAGCACCGCATGCGCGGTACCGCTGCCGCTCGCGTTGCTCGAAAATCTGCGCCTTCGGCGCAAATGCGAGCGCCTCCGCTGCCACCGCCTCGTGGTCCGGGCCGACCACCACGGCCAGAGTCGTCGGCGCCGACCGCGCTCGCCGTCGTCATCACGTGCGCGAGCAGCGAGCGGCCCGCCAAGCTCGTGCAACACCTTCGGCGTGCTCGATCGCATGCGCGTGCCTTCGCCGGCCGCGAGCACGATCGCAAGACATGTTCGACGAGGCATCTACGTTGAGCTCAAGCTTTGCTGGGGGTTCGACGCATCCCATAGCCCAGCCCGCCCATCGGCAAAAGGCCGGCGCCAGAATCCTTGGAACCAAGGTGAAAGCGAGATTTGTCGGATTCTGCTAATGTTTTCAATGATTTGCCCATCGAGGACCCCATGGCGATCGAGCCGACGCCGCCGGAACCCGATTTGCGCGACCCTCGCAGGCGCCGGCGCGAACTCAAATCGTTATTGTGGCTATGCGGTTGGGGCAGTCTCACGGCCGTCGCCCTGACTATTCTGGCGATTACAAGCCAGACTGAAACCGCCGCCGAACGCTTGCGGCGTATCTTTGCGATCAACGAATCTTCCGCGATCGCGCGGATGCCGCCGCGTGTCGCCCAGCTGGAATCCGAAACGCAGCTGCTGGCTGCACAGGTACGCGCGCTGATTGCTGAACGTGACCGACTGGCCGGGCGCATCGCACTGCTCGAAAGCAGCATCGACGACCTGACCGGCACGGTCAAAAAACAAGCAGCGGCGACTGCGGCCGCGCTCGCGGCAAAAGCAACTCCGCCGGCTCCGAGCAGCCCTGCGAGCGTGACGCCCTCGTCATCGGCTTCTCCGGCCACGAACGCGGTCACTGCCGCAACGACGGGATCGATTGCCGTCGTCACTCCCGCGTCAAAAACCGACACAAAGTCCGACACCTCGGCCACGCAAATGGTCCCGCTGCCTCCGGCGCGTGCTGCGAATGCGTCGGCGAATGAACCGGAACCGCCGCCTTCAAAACAAATCGAGTTCGGCCTCGATCTCGGCGGTGGCGCCACAATAGAGGCCGTTCGCCAGCGATGGGTCACGGTGAAGGCCAATTTCGGACCGCTGTTGAGCGGAATGTATCCGCTTGCCGCGCATGAACACCGCCCCGGCGGTGCCGGCTATCGCCTGGTGGTCGGCCCCTTACCCAACAGCATGGCGGCCACAGGTCTCTGTGCCCACTTCAGCGCCGCCCGCACGGCCTGCCGGGCTGTCAAATTTGAAGGCGATCAGATCGCGCAGCAATGATTGTCGCCACGTCGACGCAGCGGCATACTGATAGTCATGAAGTTGTTTCTACCTGACGCGCGCGCGACCAACTGGCTGTTGATCGTTGGCTTCTGTTCGATCGGCTATGCACTCTACATGCGCTATCTCGCCGTCGAGCAATCGACAGTCGGGCTTGCCTGCCAGGCCGGATTGAACACGTGGCTATGCGTCACGCGCCAGATCACCATTGTGCTGTTTACGTATTCGGTTTTTGGATGGTTCGCCTTGATCGTCGCTGCGCTCAATCTATTGCGTCCGTCACTGATACTTTTTGCGGTCGCGCTTGCTGCTGCGTGCAGCGGCGTCGTGCTCTACAACGTAGGCCTGTCTTCGCTCGCCGCCGGCCTGCTGGTCGTCAGCCTGGCACGTCGCGCACCCGAGACAGAATGAAAGCAAGCGCTGCCAGGACCGCACACACCCACAGCGACTGCCAATTGGCGAAGCCTTCGTTGAACACGATGTAACAGACCGAAAGTGCGAGTACGCCGCCTCCCGCCGTTTCTGCCGCAAGACGGTTTCCCTTCGGTCGCGCCACCATGAAACTCTGGACGAGAAACGGGACGACGGCTGCTGTGAGTGGCGCAAATGGAAAATCCCGGTAGCGCGGATCGAACACCAGGCCGAGCGCTGTGACGAATGCCAACAGCATCGTGATCAGCAGAATCGCTCCGGCAAAAAGCGCAAGCGAATCCCGCGTCCGATATTCTTTCGGTCCGAGCATGCGAAAAAAAGCAGGCACCGGAGTACCGCGCATGATCGCCAGGCTCGCCACCACTGGTGCAGCGGCCGCTACCGCGGCGAGCGCCAGCGAACGTGACCAGCCGCCGGGGCCCAGGCTTTCGATCGGAATGTTCTCAATCGTCCAGCCGATCAGTGCGCCGCCGACCAATGCGTTCGCGCTGACCGCAAACCAGAGCGCCAGCGGAGTGTCTTTGGTGCGAACGCTCATTGCCGCGCCAAAAACAATGACTGCGAATAAAATTCCGCCGGCGCCCTGCCACAGCCAGAGCGGATGATTGGACACCGCCTGCGCTCCGGAGAATTTTGGCGCGCGCGTCGCGGCATCGAAGAGTCCCCAATGACCGCCGACCGTTCCCTCCAGCGCGCGCTTCCACGGCTGATCGAACGCTTCGATGATGTTCACGTTGAAATTCTCGCGCTTGCTCAGCGCAAGCACATCCTGGATCACGCGCGCCTGGTTGGCCGGCGACGGCAACGCGCCTTCGCGCATGCGGCCGGCGCTCGGCCAGCCGACTTCGCCGATCAGCACTTCCTTGCCCGGAAACGCGCCGACCATCTGGCGGCGGATTGCTTCTACATGTGAGACGGCACCGCCGGCGGGAATCGGGAAATCCTCCCAATAAGGCAGAATATGTATCGTGATGAAGTCGACGGCATTCGCCACATCGTTATTGCGAAGCCAGAACTCCCAAACGTCAGCATAGGTCACCGGCACATGCACGCGCGCCTTGACCGCGCGGATCGTATTGGCGAGGTCGGCCGCGGTCATGTCGCCGCGCAACAGCACCTCGTTGCCGACCACCAGTGAGCGGATAGTGCCGGGGTATTTATTGGCGAGCGCGACCGCGGTTTCAATCTGGAACTGGTTTTTGATCGGGCTGTTCGAAAGCCACAGGCCCTGCATCACCTTCAGGCCGTGCTTGGCCGCAATACCCGCGATCTGGTCGAGCCCGAAATCGACCGAATAGGTACGCACGCAATCCGTAACCTGCGCGAGCCGCGCGAGGTCGTCTTCAATCTGGGCAGCCGGAATCAGGATGGACAGATCGAGCGGCGTCTGGGCGCCTCGGAAGGGTGTGTAGGAAACGCAATAGAGCTTTTCGCCGCGGCCGAGCTGGGATGGCATCAAGAGCAGCGGCCCGCCAAGCCAGATCCACACACCGGCTATAGCCAACGCCGTCAGGGCGAGGCAGGCGAAAGCTTGGCGCATCGGAAACCCAATTGGAGACGTCGCTAGTCGCAGGACCGGCTTATCGTGCGAGGCCGCCCATGCCAAGCTGACCGATCTTAAGCAAGGAAAGCGGTTAAGCTGGACAAAATTCTTCGGTTGGGGCCAAGTCTGTTGCGGGCAAATTCCACTTAAGACGCCGCCGGACCGAGGGCGGATTTACCAGTTAAATCACCGCCGTATTAGCGTCCCAATCGGGTCGCAAATACAGGACCCAAGGACGAGCGGACAGTCCAAGAGCAAACATCCGACGGGGACAATGCGGTTTTCTCTCAAGTTGCGTCAGATTCCTGCCGTGCTTTGTTGCGTTGCGGGCTTGGGTCTTATAATTCCGGCGGCCTTCGCCCAGAGTGGTGGCAATGGCAAGCCGCCCGAGCCGCAAAAGCCAGCCGCCGACACCGCCAAGGAAGGCCAGAAAAAGATCGACGAAATCGCCGAGGCTTCGCGTGTCCTTACCGGCCCGGCCGGCAACCCGGAGTGCGTCTGGCTCGGCCGTCGCGTGGTCAGCCTGCTGTGGCGCGACGACCTCGATACGGCCTTTCGCCACCTCGACCTTTACGACCGCTTCGGCTGCCCGAGCGCCCATATCCAGGCCACTTTCCGCTGCCTGGTCCGGCAGGGAAACATCGATCCCAAGGCCCAGGAGACCCTTAACGGCCGGGTGCACGCCTGCTGGCTTAATCCCGGCCTGGAGCCGACCCCGGCGGAAGCCGCCGCCCAGCCCCCGCCCGCCACTTCCGGCGGAACCACTCAGCGCTAGCTCGCGTTTGCTCCTACAGAAAATTCTTTCGGGCGCCATGCGGGCGCCTAGGATTTGCCATGTCGGCTAGTTACTTGAATATCTACCTAATGCCGCGCTACGCTGCATCCCTGCAGACGGAGTTTCGGCTGAGCCCAGGGGACGGGTTCGAGGGTCTGCCATCCAGCCCCACTTGGTTTTGAGTGCTATGCGCACCGTTGCTGCCGTGATCGCCCTCGTGGCGTGCGTGCATGCTGGGTTGTGGGCGTTAATGCGCGATAAGTCTGCGCGCCCCCAACTTCGACGGCCAGCTCGCGAGCGTTTCCTACGCACCCTTTGAAGGGTCGGCGCATCCGGATTCCGGCGGCAAGGCGCGTGCCGCGCAAATTCGTGCCGATCTCAAAATGCTGGCGCCGCTCACCCGCGCGATCCGCACTTATTCCGCGACCGGCGGCGTCGAGCTCGTGCCCGGCATCGCCTCCGAATTCGGATTGCGGGTCACGGTCGGCGCCTGGATCGACAAGAACCAGGATCGCAACGAGCGCGAAATCCGCTCGGTGATCGATCTCGCCAAGCGTCACAGCAACATCAACGGCATCATCGTCGGCAACGAAACCATCTTCCGCGGCGAGCAGAAGGTGAGCGACCTGATCCAGATGATCCAGCGCGTCAAGCGCTCGACCAACGTCCCGGTGACCACCGGCGAAATCTGGCACGTCTGGATCGAGCATCCCGAGCTGGTCTCGGCGGTCGACTATATCGCCGCGCACATACTGCCCTATTGGGAAGGCTTCTCCGACACGCAGGCTGTCGATCAGGCGATGTTGATCTACGACAAGCTGCGCCAGGCGTATCCGGGCAAGCGCATCGTCATCGCCGAGTTCGGCTGGCCGAGCGCCGGCTACAATCTCAAGAACGCCAATCCCGGCCGTATCGAGCAGGCCGTGGTGCTGCGCGACTTCGTCACGCGCGCCGAGGCCTATGGCATCGACTACAACATCGTCGAAGCAATCGATCAGCCGTGGAAGATCTTCGAAGGCGGTGTCGGTCCCTATTGGGGACTGTTCGATGCCGCGCGTCAGCCGAAGTTCGACTGGACCGGCCCGATCACCGATCCCGATCACTGGCGGCTTGCCGCGATCGCCATCCTGGTGAGCGTGCTGTTGTCGCTGCCGCTGCTCGCGATGAGCGCAGTGACAATGTTGCAGGCGGCCATGCTCGCCGGCGCGGCCAATATCGTGGGCGCATGGTTCGCGGCCGTGTTCGGTTACTGGAACGGACATTATTTCGTGCCGGGTGCCGCCTTCGCGCTTGGGCTTGGCATGCTGTTGCTGATCCCGCTGATCGTGATCGCGCTCGCGCGCATCGAGGAAATCGCGGCCATCGCCTTTGGCCGCAAGCCGCTTCGGTTGATCGCAAGCCCGCCGCTCGCGCCCGACGCGACGGCGCCGAAGGTCTCGATTCACATTCCGGCCCACAACGAACCGCCGGAGATGCTCAAGCAGACGCTCGACGCGGTCGCGCGGCTCGATTATCCGAATTTCGAATGCATCGTCGTGATCAACAACACGCCCGATCCGGCGCTGTGGCTGCCGATCGAGGAGCACTGCCGCGTCGCTCGGCGAGCGCTTCAAGTTCGTACGCGCCGACAACATCGTCGGCTTCAAGGCCGGCGCGCTGCGTCTCGCCCTCGTCCACACCGCGGCCGACGCGGAGGTGATCGGCGTCATCGACGCCGACTATGTCGTGCAGCAGGACTGGCTCAAGGACCTGGTGCCGCTGTTCCGCGATCCGACCGTCGGCCTGGTGCAGGCGCCGCAGGATCACCGCGACGGCGAACGCAGCCTCATGCATCACGCCATGAACGGCGAATATGCCGGCTTCTTCGACATCGGCATGGTGCAGCGCAACGAGGTCAACGCCATCATCGTGCACGGCACGATGTGCCTTGATCCGCCGCGCAGCGATCGAAGCCGCCGGCGGATGGTCGAGCGACACGATCTGCGAAGACACCGATCTCGGCCTCACGCTGCTCGAGCTTGGCTGGCAGGCGCACTACACCAACAAGCGTTACGGCCACGGCCTGCTGCCGGACAGCTTCGAGGCCTACAAGAAGCAGCGGCACCGCTGGGCCTATGGCGGCTTCCAGATTCTCAAGAAGCACTGGCGCCGCTTCCTGCCGGGCGCGAGCCGGCTCACGCGCGAGCAGAAGCGTGAATTTGCGCTCGGCTGGCTCAACTGGCTCGGTGCCGAAAGCATCGGCGTCGTTGTTGCCATCCTCAATATCATCTGGGTGCCGGTCGTCGCCTTCCTCGACATTGCCGTGCCCGACCGCATCCTCACCGCGCCGATCATCGTGAGCTTCATCGTATCGGTCGCGCATTTCATAACGCTCTACCAGCTGCGCGTGCGCCCCCGGATGGGCCAGCTGCTCGGCTCGGTCTTCGCGGCGATGTCGGTGCAGTGGACGGTCGCGCGCGCGGTCGGCTTCGGCGTGATCAAGGATCACCTGCCGTTCGTGCGCACGTCCAAGGGCGGCATGCGGCGCTCGACCGACTTCCACGCCTTCTGGGAGGCGGTGCTTGCGGGCTTGCTGATCGTCGGCGCAGTCGTGCTGGTTGTGACGAACGTCAAGGAAATCCGCGAGATCAATATCTTCGCCGTCGTGCTCCTGGTGCAGAGCCTGCCGTTCATCGCAGCCGTTGGCCTCGCGGTGATCGAGCGGACGCGGCTCAACGATTTCGTGTATTGGCGCAGCCTCGAGGCTCGTTTCGCCGAATTGCTGCCGATCACCCGGCGAAGCGCAACGATGGCGGAAGTCACGCGCACCGCCCCGGCCCCGAAGCCGGGCGAACTGGTTCAGTAGTGGCTGCGATTACGCGGCCAGCGCGGTTTCGACCAGCTTCACCCAATACGACGTCCCGAAGGGAATCGCGTCGTCGTTAAAATTGTAAGCCGGATGATGCAGCCCGGCGCTATCGCCATTGCCGACCCAGATGAAGGCGCCCGGCCGCGCGTTCAGCATGAACGAGAAGTCTTCCGCGCCCATCATCGGCGGCAGTGACGTATCGACTTTGTCCTGGCCGGCAATCTGCGCTTGCCACCGATGCGGCGAACTCCGTCTGCCTTTCGTGATTGACCAGCACCGGATAGCCGCGCCGATAGGTGAGCTTGGCTTTCGCGCCATAGGCCGCCGCGGTGTTCTCCACCACGATGGGCAACCGCTTCTCCAGGAGATCGCGCACGTCCGCCGCAAGGCTGCGCGCGGTACCGCGCAGCTGGACGGTCTGCGGAATGACATTGTCGGTATTGCCCGCACGAAACATGCAGATCGACACGACGGCCGACTTGAGCGGGTCGACGTTGCGCGACACGACCGACTGGACGGCATTGATGATTTGCGCCCCCACCAGGACCGTATCGATACCGAGATGCGGCCGCGCGGCATGCGCGCCAACCCCTTCGATGTCGATGGTCAGCGCATCCGCCGCCGCCATCATCGGACCGGGCCGAATGCCAAAGGCGCCGACCGGCATGCCCGGATAATTGTGCATGCCGTAGACTTCGCCGATTCCGAAACGGTCCATCAGCCCATCGTCGACCATTTCCTTGCCGCCGCCGCCGCCCTCTTCTGCCGGCTGGAAAATCACCACTGCCGTGCCGGCAAAATTGCGAGTCTCGGTGAGATAACGCGCTGCGCCGAGCAGCATGGCCGTATGGCCGTCATGGCCGCAGGCGTGCATCTTGCCTGCAACAGTCGACTTGTATGGAAGATCAGTGGCCTCCTCGATCGGCAGCGCATCCATGTCGGCGCGCAATCCGATTGTCTTGTCTGAGGAACCTTTGCGCCCGTGGATGACGCCGACCACACCGGTGCGGCCGAGGCCGCTCACCACCTCGTCACAACCGAAAGCCTTGAGCTTCTCGGCGACGGTGCCGGCGGTGCGGTGCACGTCGAACATCAGCTCAGGGTGGGTATGCAGATCGCGCCTCCAGGCGGTGATTTCGCTGTGCAGGTCGGCGACACGATTGACGATCGGCATGACAATCTCCGGGCGGCGTTGGCCGCGGCGTTAGTCTAGCAAATCTCGCGCCTTGCGCGAGTTCAAGAAGGTGGCATGCGCCTATTGACCGGGCAGACAAGCGCCCCTACACCGGCCCCTGGCGCATGACCCCGATAAGCTGGCCATACGCATGGTGACGAGCGCGTAGCTCAGGCGGTAGAGCAACTGACTTTTAATCAGTAGGTCCAGGGTTCGAGTCCCTGCGCGCTCACCAATAAAACGAGATTTTCTGCACATTCCACTCGCAAGCGCGCACCGCAGAAACGGGTTGCTGGCAGCCCGGTAGCAGGGCCTGCAAATGTCACATCTCTTACGAATATTCTGCGGCGTCCCAAAGCCGTGAGCGGCGTCCGCCACCTCTCGCGTCGGCGACCGCTTCTTGGCCTGATGTGCGTGTTAGAATGGGGGCTCGCCTTCAACACCTGCCTCGGGGGACAACATGGAAAAACTAATCGACCTCTTTTGCCACGTGATCCGCATCACGGATCCGCTTTCGATCAAGATTGCGGTCGGGATGGTCGGCGGCGGCATCCCGTTGCTGTTCTTGTCCGCGCTTTTCGTCCTGCTCGGCGAGTTCGCGGCCGCGCAGCGAGAAACCGCGATGTCCGCTTCCTCCAGGCCGGCCCGCCGCAAAGGACGCGCCAGCCGGCGCTCTCCTTCGGCCAGGAAGTAGTCGGCCGTTTCACGAACCAACGACTCGTTCTCGGCGCGGCGCGCGTGATGTCCGCTGTGTGCCAATAGCGCAAATTTGCCTCGCAAAAAGAAAGACCGCCCTTCGGCGGTCTCTCCAACGGATGCTTTGAATAGGGCGCTTCGGTTTAGCGTTTCTTGTGCTTGCCCTTTGGGCATTGAGGAATCATGACGTTCCCATTCGGCAGCGGTTCAGTAAATCCCGGGCCGCCTAAGCTGATAAAATCGCCGCTGCAGGTCGTGCGGCGGATGAGATCATAGCTGACGAGAAAAGCGGCGACACCAATGATGCCGCCAGCAGCCCAGGCTCCGGCAGTTGAGCTGGAAGCTGCAAACACCGCCGGGTGCGCCACCGGCGCTGCGGACGCGGTATTTGGAGCAACGGCCGTGACAACGAATGCGCTGGCGATTGCCGCACACGCAAATTTACGCATAGCGAAACTCCTAAAAGTGCACAGCACTGCCTTCCGTACTGTGGTGGATGCCGCAGCCTATTTTTCTTGAAATGCAAAATTGTACGGCTGCGTAAGGCTCGACACCTGTAGCCGCTCGCATTCGCCACGGCGATCTGATCCGGTGAGTAACCTGACCAAGTAACGTTAAGTCGCCTGTTTCAGCCGGGCTAAAAACGAACAAAGCCGCCAGACGGGATGGGGTCTCGCCTGACGGCTTCGCACTCGGAGGTTCAGACAGCAGGGGACTGCTGCCCAGTGCTGGACGCTATTCCTTTGGGATGACGCTGCAATGAAACTAACCCGTTAAGCTAAAGCATCAACCTTAAATTCCCAGCGCTCTCCGTTTCCTGCACCGTGCATCGATGTCCACTTAGCGCCAATACCGGACATTTGCGATGTAACTTGAGCAGCTCGGCTTTGAGCACCTCTGCGTGCGTGGTTGGCATGGCGTGCGAGACGGACCGCCATGACGGGCGAAATCTCTTCACGCCTTTGGCGTGTGCGGACCGCCGGCGCCTGCAGCGGCCGCGCGCTGGTTGGCAACGAAAATGCCGCCGATGACAAACACAAGTCCGGCAATCAGCACCGGTGTCACCGTTTCACCCAGGAACAGGCTGGCGAGCAAGATCGCCACGATCGGATTGAGCGTCAGATAAATGACGACGCGAGACGGCGGCAGCCAGCGCAGCGCCCAGGTGAAAAGCGAGAATTGAATGGCGGCGCCGAGCGTGCCGAGAAATATCACGGCAATCCAGCCGCTTCGACTGAACGATCGGCCAGCTCGTCAGGACGCCGCTGGCGGCGGCGAGCAATGTCAGCGTGAACAGGCCGAAGACGACGGCCAGCACCATGACAAACATGGCGCCATGCTTGCCGAACATCGGCCGGCCGAAGACGGAATAGATCGCTGCACTCAGTCCGCCGAGAAGCATCAGCCCGTCGCCGAGCCAGTGGCGCGACACTTCGCCGCGATACGCCTCCGGGCCGAACACGATCGCGACGCCGGCAAATCCGAGAGCGACGCTGAGAAGATTGCGGCGCGTCAGCTTCTCGCGGCCGAAAATCGCCGCAACGATCAGGGTCTGGATCGGGATGGTGGCAATGCCGATCGCGCCGCGCGCTGCCGTCGTGTATTGCAGCGCCGCGCTGAAAGCCCAAGGAAAGAATCCGAAGAACACCGCGCCCAGCAACGCGATGGTAATGACGTCGGCGGCCGGAACGCGCGCCTTCGGCCAGACGAAAGGCAACACGGGCAAAAGACAGATCATCGCGATCGCGTAGCGATAGAACGCGAGCGTGACTGGGTCGATTTCGCCGACGGCAAAACGCGTCACCACGACGCTGGTGCCGGCGCACAGCGCGGCGCAGCAGGCCGCGACGTTCGCCAGAAGTGATCTGTTCATGTCGGCTGACCGTCGGGGCAGGCTTTAAGCCGAGGCTAGGCGGCGGCCCCGGACGTTACAAGCGTCCCTGCTCCCGCTCAATCGTGCCCGGCGGCGTGCTCGTCACGTCGTAGACCACGCGATACTTATTTCTTGAACACCCACGGATTCGGTCGGTGATCCCAAGTGTAGGCCTTGACCCCGCCGCCTTCGACCACAAGCGCGCGACAGACGAGGTTACCGCCGGCAAAGCGCACATAGCGGACACAGAAGTGCCCGTTGGGTTCGATCCACCAACTCCCGCGATCCATGGAAAATCCGGCGGTGGCGAGCTCGATCTTGACCTCCGCTTCGCCGTCCGCCTTGAGCGTCATCACAAAGGGCTTGCCCGTGCCAATTGAAATGCCCTCCACAGAGTTGCCGACGTAGGGCCGCATGCGCTCAAGCGCGGCGGCGTCCAATTGGGGCGGCGTGGATGCGGGCAACGCAGGCGTAGCGGGCGGCGCAGCTACCGGTGGCGCATCGACAGCACGTGGCACGCATGAACGAACCCGCGGCTGACCGGTCGTAACGTTGCCGCCAACGATCTTTTTAATTTGTCCGGTCGGGCAAGTACCGTCATCGATCAGAACTGTGGCACCGGTCGGCAATTGACCGATGGCTGGCTCGGTTTTCAGGATTTGAGTTGTAAAGGCAGGCACAAAAGGCTCGGGCGTCGGCGCAGCAGGTGCTGCAGGCGAAGTTGGTAGGCTCGGTGGAGCGGATGTTCCCGGAGGCGCCGCGACAGGCACTGCGATTCGGTCTTTGCCGCGCTCGCTCGAATAGAAAATTCCGGCGCCGGCGATAGCGACAACTGCCACCGTCATCGCAATCGGCAAGCCCCAGTTACGGACGGACTTTGCCGCACTCGGTACCTGTTTTGTGATCAGGCTTGGAGCGAGCCGAAAGGCGGGCACCGGCTCCGGAATGTTCTTCATCGTTTGCAAGCCGATATCTTCGAAACCGTAGGACAGCTTGTTTTTGACCAGCGCGAAGACGCTGCCGGAAATGCAGATACTGCCCGGCGCGGCGATGCTTTCGAGCCGTGCTGCGATATTGACGCCATCGCCGTAGAGATTGTTGCGATCGACGAGCACGTCGCCAACATTAATGCCGATGCGGAAGTCCATCCGCCTATTCTCGTCGATCTGCGCATTGCGAACGCGCAACTCCTCCTGGATCGTGATCGCACAGCGTACCGCCTCCACCGCCGAGCCAAATTCGGCGAGGACGCTGTCACCCGCGGTGTTAAAGATGCGACCTTCGTGGCGCTCAATCAGCCGATCAATCACAGCACGATGCGCCTTGAGCGTACGCAGCGCATCTTCCTCATTTTCGGCCGTGAGCCTGCTGTAGCCGAATACGTCGGCGGCGAGGATCGTGGCAAGTCGGCGTTGCTGACGGTCTTCAGCCATGGGGCGTCCCATGCATTGCGGCCAAGCGATCTTAACTGCTTAAAATGGTGCTTCGGAAGTGGCCAGAAGCGGACAAGCCGACAATATTTGCTTATCGCCAGCCAATAGCGGGCTTGCGGCGGAACTCGAGTCAGCGAGAATTAGCGAGAAAAAGCTATAGCTTCATGTCTTTTTACGTTTGTGCACTTTCGCTCGAGTACCCGCAGGCGCTTTTTTCTTATTAAATTTGATCCGATTGTAATCAACAGCGGCATGGACGAGCTTTTTTAGAGCACGCTCATTGATCTTGTCACCCTCGAAAAAATCGATCGCTCGCCACGCGTTGCCTTCGAGGCCCGCGTTAAACAGCTTGTCAGGATCTGGGAGCCTCGCCCCGTGTGCAAAGGTAAGCTTCACTTTCTCTTTGTGGGCGTTAGCGACCGCGATCATTCCGTGGCGGAACCAAACCGGGCTTCCCATCCACTTCCATTCCTCGACTATCTCCCGGTCGGCCGCAAGGATGCTCTTCCGCATGCTGGCGAACGCTTTGCCACGCCAGTCGGTAAGTTTTGCGATCAGCAGGTCAATACGTCCCGATGGATTCATTGGATCTTTGTGCCTCGAATTCTGGTCCCGCGCGATCGCTATTCGTAGTTAGCGGCGACGAAGTGGTTTTCACCTCGGCTGCGCCAACTCTAATAGTTCACCGCGAAAACCGAAAATGACATGAACAGGAACAACGAGACGACGGTGAGAGCCATGCCGAGCGGCAGCCACCGCCCCCAAAGGCCGATAGCGATGGTAGGCAGCACAATAAAAACCAAGATGCCGTGCAGATTTTCCGTATGATATCCCTGTCCGGGCATGCGCGACACGATTATTAAAATCAACCAAAGCACTGCCAAAAACGCATTGGCGACCAAAATGACTTTTCGCATGTCCGCCCCTTTGGTGGCTGCTACTTCGCCGGCGTGACGTGATCGTCCATGGGCGATGCGCGAGCGTTATCCGCCTGGAGCTCGCGTACGGGCAGAATGACCTGAAACAGCGCACCGTTTATGCCGTCCGACGACGCCAAAAGCCGGCCACCGTGACGCTCGATAATCATGCGGCAAATGGCTAATCCCAACCCCATTCCGTGCGATTTCGTTGTAAAAAATGCATCAAATATGCTGTTCAGGTCTGCCGGATCAATTCCAGGCCCTGAGTCCTCAACTTCAACAACAATCGCATCATCGCCGCGGCGCTTCGTTCTCAACTGCAGCATCTTGGGGCCATCCTTGATGACTCCCATTGCTTCAATTGCATTTTGGAAAAGGTTTATCACGACCTCCTGCAATTGACCCTTGTGACCCACGACAATCGGCAGATCGGACGCAAATTCAACGCGGGTCATAACACCGTGAGCTTTCAGCTGTTCCCGAAGAAGGCGCAACACCTGCGAAGCAACTTTGTTTACGTCGATTGAGTCGTGTCCTTTGTCGGCTCTCGCAAACAAGGCACGCGTGTTATTCAATAGCTGGCTGGCACGATGGCTGTTGGCAACGATGCTGACCAAAGCTGACCGCACCTTTTCGAGGTCGGGCTGCGCATGCTTGAGAAGTTGTTGCGCCGCTTCGCCCTTCAATGAGATGACTGCGAGAGGCTGCTTGACCTCATGAGCCATCGTGGCAGTAGCCGCCTGGACATTCATCAATTTGTTGTCCCGTTCGCGCTCCAGCATGGTGTTCGAGTGAGCAAGGTGAGCCTCGTTTGACCTTCGCTCTGCGAATAACGCGGCAAGAACCAATGCGCAAAGCGATGCCGTCAGGAGACCGGCTTGAGCACACAGGACCCGCTGCATGATCGGAAGGTTTGGATCACCGAGAATGCCAATGCCGAACGTGGTCGTCGAAACGACCGTCAGCGCAACGATGGTTGCGGCCGCTGCGGCGAAGACCGGTCTGCAGCGCGCGGTAACCCACAGCAGCAGCGGGAAGAGCAATGCGGTAGGCACCACGGTCACCCATAGCTCCCGTGGCAATAGAACAATGAGTCCGCTCACGAAGGTCAGTATGCCCAATACCACGGCGCCTTCGAAAACCTCGCTGTGTGGCGGCGGATCGCGCACCGCTTGAGCCAACCCGATCAGCAGCGGTGCAACCGTGATGATACCAAGTGCGTCGGACGCAAACCAATGGTGCCAGATCGTCAGAGCTGGCGCAGGCGAGCTATGGAATAATTTAAAGCCCGTTGTTCCAGCGATCCCCGAAATGGCAGTTACAACGATGGTCGCCGCAAGCAATCCGAAAACGTTGCGCGGCTTGTCAAGACTGAACGACGCGCCAAAGTAGCGTTCGATGAGAGCGGCCACGAGCACCGCTTCGCCAGCGTTACTCAGGGCGAAAACGATGGCACTGCCGATGTTGCGATCGCCCAGAAGATTGGCCGCTACCGTCGCCGCTATCGTGCCAGCGATTACGGGCAACCGTGCCCCCGACCCGAGACCGATCAACGCGCCAGCAGAAACGCCAGCGGCCGGCCAAAAAACAGCGACGCCATCAGGCTCGGTGAGAAGGAAAAGACCAAGGCGCGCCGCCAGGAAATAGGCGATGGCTAGCGCAATGGTCGTGACTAATGAATAAATCCAACCGCGTGACAATTTAAGAGAAACGGACTGACCGTCGTCCACTTGCCCCAGCGAATACTGTGTCATCAGGCCAACCCACACGCAGAACTATTTACCAGTCGTCACGCCTTATTCTTCCGCGACAATATGGAGCTTTTTGCCATGCGCCAATAGAGCACAAAAAAGGCCTAAAACCTGCATGTCGGGTCCTTGGCATTCACGCAGACATCTCAACCCTATTCGATCACCTCATCGGCGACGCCCGATGAGCGTGTTGGGGATCGTGAGGCCAAGTGCCTTGGCAGTTTTGAGATTGATGACCAACTCCAGATTTGTCGGCTGCACGACCGGCAACTCGGCCGGCTTGGCGCCCTTGAGAATTCTGGCGACGTAGAGGCCGGCTTGACGCCATGCCTTGGCGAAGCTCGCACCGTAGCTCATCAGCCCGCCGGCCACGACCATCTCGCGAAAGGGGTAGATCGTTGGAATTCGGTGACGCCCCGCAAGCGCGATTAGTTGCTCGCGCTGGCTGAACAAGAACGGATCGATGTTGATAAACAGCGCACCGACCTTCCGTTCAACAGCGCTGACGAACGCGTTCTCAATCTCTCGTTCACTGCTGGCCGGCAATACCTCAAGGCGGCGCCTCAATGCGTCCGCCGCCGCCTGCAAGTCTTTGGTGTCTGGCTCGGCATTGGGATTGTTCGGATTGACCAGTAGCGCAAGCACGGTGTCCTCCGGCACGACCGCGCTCACCAGTTCCAGCCGCTTGGCGGCGAGCACGTTCATGAAATTGCTCGTGCCGGTGACGTTGCCACCGGGTCGATTGAGCCTTGCGACCAGACCGGCTTTGACCGGGTCTTCGCCGATGACGAAGACGATCGGGATCGTGCCGGTCGCCGCCTTCGCGGCCAGGGCGCCGGGCAAAGTGACGGTGGCGATGGCGGCAGGCTTGCCGCTGACTAGTTCGGCGGCCAGCCCGGGCAACCGGTCGAACTGACCGCCCGCCCAGCGGTATTCGAGGGACACGTTCCTGCCTTCAACGAAGCCGCCTTCACTCAGGCCCTGGCGAAACGCGGCCGCGCCCGGCTCGAACGATTCAGGCGACCCGCCGGCGAGCAGAGCAATTACCGGCATCGGTGGTTGCTGCGCGCGCGCCTTAAGCGGCCAAGTCGCCACTGCGCCGCCGACAAGCGTGATGAACTCGCGCCGTCTCATTGGCCTCCCGAGGCTCAGGAACAGGCGTCGGACCACCTCAAAATAGCACATAGGTCGTTGACTGTCCGATGTCCGCTTTGGGTCAAGAGCAGACACAGCGCGGCCCTTTTGCGCAATTCGGAAACCGTTGTAGCCTTAACGGCGGCCGGCCCGGCGGGGTGCGCCGATATCGCGCAAAATAGAGCTGCTAGAAAATGATTGGCAAAACGATCGCTTAGGGAGGTAACGATGCGGATTTTAAGGTTCGTACTATGTATTTTTGGAAGCTTGAGCCTGTTGCCCACAAGCTCCGCGCAAAGTGAGCCCGTTAAAATTCGCAACGCCTTCGCCGTTCCTGTCGCTAATTGGGCGCCGATGCTCGAAGCCAAAAAGGATCTCGCGAAACATTGGGGCCAATCATACGTGATGGAAGCCGTGCGCTATCAAGGCACGCCGCCAATGATCACTGCGCTCGCCAACAATGAGCTTGAAATTGCCAACCTTGCTTATTCGACGCTTGGACTGGCAATTCAGAACGCCGGCCTGGACGACCTTCGGATCGTAGCAGATGAATTTCAGGATGGCGTTCCCGGCTATTACAGCAGCGAGTTTTTTGTTGGCAAAGACAGCGGGATCAACTCCATCAAAGACCTGAAAGGCAAGGTGCTGGCTGTCAATGCAAGCGGGAGCGGCGTGGACATCGGTATGAGGATTACTCTTAAACAGAGCGGCCTCGATGACAAACGGGATGTCACAATTATCGAAGCTCCGTTTCCAACAATGCCGGCTATCCTTTCTGAAAAGAAAGCCGACCTCGTCGCTGGCGTAATGCCCTTTTCGTTGAATCCCGTTCTCAGGCAAAACGGCAAGGTTCTGTTCGAGCAGAAAGACGGGCTTGGCCGCTCGCAGTTTATTTTTTGGGTCATGCGCAAGTCTTTTATCGACAAGCACCGTGCCGCAGTCGTCGACTTTATGGAGGACGTGCTGCGGATTGAGCGCTGGTATCTCGATCCAAAGAACCACGACGAGGTCGCTAAAATTGCCTCGGGCTTTCTTAAAGTACCGCCGGAACGCTTTGGCTGGCTTTTCACGAAACAGGACTATTATCGCGACCCGAACGGTCTGCCGGATCTTGCAGCGCTTCAGCGCAATGTGGATGCCGCCGCCGACCTCGGCGTATTTAAGCCCGGCCTTATCGTCAGCAAATATGCCGATCTCAGCATCGTTAAGGAGGCAGGAGCGCGTTTAAAGTAACTGACGAAGAATGCATCGGCGTTGCGCAAATAATCGCAAAAACAGTCGGCAGCCCGTTCGGGAGGGAATGATGATGAATAACCTTTCGCGAATATTGCCGCCGCTGGGCCTGGCCATCACGTGTGCATTCGGTGCGTTGGCACCCGCGCAAGCGCAAGAGCTCAAAATCGGATTCTTGGCACCGCGCACGGGTATCTTTACCCAGCTCGGGACTGACATGGTCAACGGCTTTCAGATGTATCTGGACGAGCACGATGGCATGCTCGGCGGCGCCAAGGTGAGCTTCATCGTCGAAGACGACCAGGGCAAGCCTGATGTCGACGTGGCTAAGGCCAAGAAGCTGATCCTGCAAGACAAGGTGGATATGCTGGTCGGCGCCGTGCTCGCCTCTTCTGCCTATGCGCTGGCGCCGGTATCAACCGCCGAAAAAATTCTTTACATGGGCACCGTCTCCACCGCCGACGACCTTGCGCAGCGGCAGGTCGACAAATATCCGTATCTCGTGCTCGCCGGCTGGGTGCCCTCGCAACCGAACCATCCGCTTGGCCAATGGGCCTGCGACCAGGGCTACAAGCGCGTCGCCGCGATTGCCGCCGATTATGCCTTTGGCTACGAGCAGCTCGGCGGCTTCCAGAAAGGGTTCGAGGACTGCGGCGGCAAAGTCGAGCAGAAGATCTGGGTGCCGATCGGCACCAAGGATTTTGGGCCGTATATTCCGACGCTCAAGAGCAACATCGACGCCATCTTCACCCTGATGGTTGGCCCAATGTCGCTGCAATTCCCCAAACAGCTTCGTGCTTCCGGCAACAGGACGCCGATCGTCGGCGGCGGCACCAGCTATGACGAGTTCGCCCTGCCCTTCATGGGCGACGAGGTGATCGGTGATGTCTCGGCGCTGCAATACAGCGCCGCGCTGCAGACGCCCGCCAACGAAGCCTTCGTCAAGAAGTACCGGGCGAAGTACGGCAAGGTGCCGTCCTACTATTCCGAGGTCAACTACGCGGCCGCAAAATGGATCGACCTCACACTCGCAAAGCACGAGGGCGCATATCCGGGGCCGGTCGAGTTTATCAAGAGCATGGCCACGATCGAGCTCGACGCGCCGCGCGGCCCGGTGCGTCTCGATCTGTCGACCAAGAGTCCGATTCAGAACATCTACATCAAGAAGGTCGAAAAGAAGAAAATGTTCGGTTACGAGAACGACGAGCTTTGGAACACGGTCATCAAGACCTACCCCGCCGTCGGCACGTTCTGGACCTATGACAAGGCGAAGTTCTTGGCTCAGCCGGTCTACAGCCGAGATTTCCCGCCCTGCAAATTCTGCGAATAGCGGCAAGCATGATTGTGGTTGGGCTCATTCCTGCACGTCTGCTTTGGACCAATAGCGGGCTCTACTGAATGAGGATCGCTAACGCAGCCGCCACGTCAATCGACATGGCCGAGATCTGAGTCATTACAAATGCGTTCCCTTGTGTCGTGGTCAAGCTATCGATTTCGGCGGTCGTGAGCCCGGCAATCGCGCTCGTGCTCAAACCGGGTATGCCGCTCGTGCTCGACAATGCACTGAAGTTGGTCGTCGTCATTCCAGCGATCTGAGTGCTCGTCAGGCCGGCAGCCTGCGTCGTCGTGAGCGCCGCGATTTCGTCTGTCGTGAGGCTGTTGATCCCGGCCACCGTCAACGCGCCGATTTCTGCCGCGGTCAACGCGCCGACCTGGGCCGAGGCCAGGCTGGTCACGGCGGTGGTGTTGAGCCCGACCAGTTGGACGGGCAACAGCTTCGCAACGTCCAATGCATTGAGATTGTCCGTCGACAGGCCATTGAGCTGCGTCCAATAGAGGCCCTGCACCTGCGTCGTGGTCAGCGCTGCCACCTGCGTGGTGGTGAGGTTATTGAGCACCGTCGTGCTCAGCGAACCGATCTGGGCCGCGGTCAGGGCTTTGGCCTGTGTGGTCGACAGGTTTTGCAGCTCGGTCGTGGTCAGCTGACCAATCTGGCTGGCATTGAGCGCCGCCACCTCAGTGGCCACCAATGCCGCCACCTGCGTGGTGGTCAGGTCGCCGATCGCCAGCGTGCTCAGGCCCGCCACCTGCGCGGTCTTGAGCCTGGTGACGTCAAGCGCATTCAGGTTGGTGGTCGACAGCGCGTTGAGCTGCGTCGTGGTCAGACCCTGCACCTGCGTCGTGGTCAGCGCTGCCACCTGCGTGGAGGTCAGGTTATTGAGCACCGTCGTGCTCAGCGAGCCGATCTGGGCCGCGGTCAGGGCTTTGGCCTGTGTGGTCGACAGGTTTTGCAGCTCGGTCGTGGTCAGCTGACCAATCTGGCTGGCATTGAGCGCCGCCACCTCAGTGGCCACCAATGCCGCCACCTGCGTGGTGGTCAGGTCGCCGATCGCCAGCGTGCTCAGGCCCGCCACCTGCGCGGTCTTGAGCCTGGTGACGTCAAGCGCATTCAGGTTGGTGGTCGACAGCGCGTTGAGCTGCGTCGTGGTTAGGCCCTGCACCTGCGTCGTGGTCAGCGCTGCCACCTGCGTGGAGGTCAGGTTATTGAGCGCCGTCGTGCTCAGCGAGCCGATCTGGGCCGCGGTCAGGGCTCTGGCCTGTGCGGTCGACAGGTTTTGCAGCTCAGTCGTCGACAATGCGCCTATTTCGGTGGCGGTCAGCACGCTCACTTGGGTCGAAGTCAGCTCGGTGATCTGGGTGGTTGTGAAAGCCTGGATCTGCGCCTCGATCAGACCGCGCATGGTCGTCGAGGAGATCGCCTGCACCTGCGTCGTCGCCAGGTATTGCAGATCGGTCGATGTAAGCGCATTGGCCTGAGCCGTGGTCAAGGCAGCCACCTGGGTCGCGGCCAAAGCTGCGATGCTGGTGGTTTTTAGCCCGCTGATTGTCGTGGTCGAAAGACCAGCGATCTGTCTGGCGGTGAGGAAAGGAATAATAGAAGACATCTCGTCAACCCATTCCGACTGACTGTCGCGGTCCCGCTGGAGGACAAACATACGAATGTCGAGATGGATGGAGGTTCACACTTATGCATTTATTGATTCTAACGATTTTTAGTTTTGGATTTTAGTAGTTAAGGCGTTCGAAATATTCCGTTCAATTGGATCGCTCAAATTAAGATGTTGTTTATGAGCGGCAGCGAGGCCTGGCCGGGTGCGCTCACCTAACCCTGCTGAGACAATCTCTGAGCTTGTCAATCTCAAGCTTGATGACCGTTCCAACACCTTCATCAGCCACGACTCCCCGCTGCGAATAGCGTTCGCGCAAGGTTTGCTCGCGCCCTTTCCGCCGATCAGCGAGACTCTTTTTGTAGTCTGTTTTTATTTTTGATGTCGCTCGCGTGTATTCCTTGATGCACGCATCGGCCAGTATGCACTCCGCACATTGCTGCGCGTATGCGGTGGTCCCAAACAGCAAAATTACACATAAAAACATGACTCGCATGAGGCGCTCCTAGTTAGAGAGATGCCGCCGCGTGGGGCTCGAGCCTTTGTCGCGTTTGCGGGCTACTCACCAAACCTGTTGATCAACTCTTGGATACGGCGCGCCTCGACCCGCTCCTCGTGTGCACTGCTGGCGAACTTGCTGCTCATTTCGTTGTCCCCTCGCTGTTTGGCTTCAGCGGAAAGCGCATCGTACTGGGCCGCTCGTTCGCGGCATTGAGCCGCCCGCTGGAGCGCCTCGGTGCGCTTTTTAGCTTCGTCGGTCATTGCCCTCGTCCCTCTCCTGACGCGCGCAAGCCTTTGGCACTCATTAAGTACGGCGGCGATTAAAGCCCGCCACGACCCAGGCCGCCACAAACCAAAGCACCAAAGCGCCAATCATCGGGCCGATGGCAAGCGCCAGATGTTTTGTGACGAGCGATCCGAAAGTACTGAGATCTTCGAAGCGTATTCCCTTATCGAAACAATCAAAAACATTGCCAAGCGAGGGGTCGGCCCTGCGATCCGCCACGCAAGCCTCCTGGGTGGCCGTCATACGCGATGACACCACTGTCGCATTATAAAAAAGCCAGCCGACAAAGGCCGCCCAACAAATACAGGCAACGACCCAAATTCTGAAAAACCCAAGTTTCCAATTCATCGCGTCCCCCGCCGAACGTCCCCCGTCGGCCGCGGCAAATTCTGGACTGACTTGGCAGGCTTGCCAAGCTCCGCCCGACGCCTGCAAAAATCGACACGCTCAATGTGAGCTACCTCACAGAGAAAACGGCCGGGCCGGATGATGGTGTCTGCGCGGGATGCTGATCCCCTAACCAGGGTGTCCCCAAATTTCAGCAGACCGCAGGGGACCGCCGGATTGTTTGCACGGCGGTCCCCTTTTCATTTTTTGGGCGGCAGTTCCACAAAATCGTCGAAAATTTGTTCGCTGCAGCGCACCAGCCGTTACTGATAGCGGCGCAAAGAAGTCAAACAACATCTGTTCAAGGCGTAATAGGGTCTCGATGCGTTACGATCTGTCGCAAAAGTTTAGCGTTCCGGCCACCACAGTTTCACTAAAGCGTCGCGCCGTTGCCATGATGCGCCGCTACGGGTCGGGTCCAGAAGGAGGCCGTGACATGCAGCTTCATCAACATCGCGCGAAGTTCTCCGCTATCCGCGCCTTCGCCGCACCCACGCGCTGCCCCCAATGCGGTGACCTGATGGTCGCGCCCATCGCATCGGAATTCATCGAGGGCGGCGAAATCCGCCATCATTGGGAATGCGATGCCTGCGGCGAACCCTCCAGCACCTCCATCCCGCTGACGACCCACTGAGCCAAAACATCAGGGCCAAGACATCCCGCAACCCCTGGAATAGGTGGTAGGGTGCGGTGTTTGCAGCATGGGTGCGCAAAAGCACTCCTAGGAGGAGCCATACATGAAAACGACAATTCTGCGGTCCAGCCTGGCCGCTCTCGCCTGCACTGCCGTACTTGCTCTCGCCAGCCCGGCGATGGCTGCCAATGTTAACTTGAAGGCCGATCTCAAGGGCGCCAGCGAAGTGCCCCCGACAGACAGTAAGGGTGCCGGTTCGGTGACCGCAACCTTCGATACAGCCAGCAAGAAATTGTCCTGGAAGGGCAGCGTTACCGGCCTGAGCGGCCCGGCGACTGCGGCGCACTTCCATGCCGGCGAATCCGGCAAGAACGGCGGCGTGGCGGTGCCAATTACCGGTGCCGACAAGGGCTCATTTGAAGGCTCGGCGACGCTCACAGACGCGCAGGCCGAGGAGCTTATGTCCGGCAAGTGGTACGTCAACGTCCACACCGCTGCCAACAAAGGTGGCGAGGTCCGCGGCCAGGTGACAAAATAAAGTGACGAAATAAGCAAGTAGGCGGCCAAACGATGCGGGGCTGAAAACTTTCGACCGCGAGCCGCTTTTGCAATAACCCGCCGGCGCCCTGCCGGCGGGTTTTCATTTGCGAGAGAACCCGCTTTGCGTTGCGCCGTTTCAGGTTTTATGGTCCTGACAAATCCGGCTCGGTCTTTCGTGAAGTGAGGTTTGGTCCATGGCGCGTACGAATGGCGGCTCCGCTCCCTTCCTGATTTCGGGGGGCGGCATTGGCGGGCTCATTGCGGCCTACGCACTCGCCCATCAAGGCTTTCCGGTCCGGGTATTCGAGCAAGCGCCGGAATTCCGGGAAGTCGGCGCCGGCATCCAGCTCGGGCCGAATATTTTTCGCGTACTGGAGAAGGTCGGACTCAAGGACGCGGTCCTTGCCGATGCGCATCGGCCTCCCGCGCAGGAAATGCGTGATGCGCTCACCGGCGAATTGATCACCAATATTCCGCTTGGCGAGGCGTTCCTGAAGCGGTTCGGCCAGCCATACGGCGTCACGCACCGCGCCGATATCCACGGCACGTTCCTCAAAGCCTGCGAAGGCAGCAACCTGATCACGCTGGAAACGAGCCGGCGGGTCGACGCCTTCAAGGATCATGGCGATCACGTCAGCATCACGCTCAACAACGGCGAAATCGCCGAAGGCCGCGCGCTGATCGGCTGCGACGGCATGTGGTCGAAGATCCGCGAGAGCATCATCGGCGACGGCAAGCCGCGAGTCTCGGGTCACATTGCCTATCGCGGCGTCCTCAAGCGCGAGGATGTGCCGAAGGATCTTTGGCGTCCCGACGTCGTGCTGTGGGCCGGCCCGCGCACCCATTTCGTGCACTACCCGCTGCGGCGCGGTGAACTCTACAATCTGGTCGCCGTGTTCCACTCCGATCACTATGAGGAAGGCTGGAACGCCGAAGGCAGCAAGGACGTCATGTGGCAGCACTTCAAGATGCAGGTGCCGCAAGTGCTGCGCATGCTCGAGCGCATCGAAACCTGGCGCATGTGGGTCTTGTGCGATCGCGAGCCGGTGAGGAACTGGACGTCCGGCCGCATTGTACTGCTGGGCGATGCCGCCCATCCGATGTTGCAGTATCTCGCACAAGGCGCCTGCATGGCGACCGAAGACGCAGTGGTGCTGGCGGAAAAAGTCGCGGCCTCACCCGATGATCCCGCCAAGGCCTTCAAGGCCTATGAACAGGACCGGTATTTGCGGACCGCCCGCACGCAGATCATGGCGCGCGTCTATGGCGAGGTCTATCACGCGCGCGGCGTCACCGCGGAGCTGCGCGCGCAAGCGCTTGGCGCGCGCACGGCAGCAGAAAGCTACGAGAGCATCGCCTGGCTTTACGGCGGGCCGTAGCGCCACACGCCGCTACTTCGATCGCTACTTCGATGTGCTACTTGGACGGCTCCCTGTCGGGCCGGTACTTGGTCTCCGGCTTGAGCCCTTTGCGCTTGAGTTTTTCGCTGATCTTGCCGTTGTCGATATAGCGGCCCTGGGCCGCGCGTTTGGCCGCCTCGTCCCATTGCGGCAGCCAATCGCCCAGCGAGTAGCCGAACCACGGCGCCTGCGGCCGCAGCGGTGCAAAGCCAAGCTCCTGCCAGATCGCCTTGGCGCGCTCCATATATTCCTGCTTCGGCAGCGCCAGCGGCGGCAGATCGCCTTTCATGGTGGCGTCCATGAGCATGGTGGAATCTTCTTCCTGGTCGTGCTCGCGCTTGGGGCCGTGGCCCTGCCCGCGGTGCGGCACCAATTGCACGTCTTGGACCGGGTTCATCCGGTAGGCCATCGCCCAGAGCAACGCGTCGGCATTGTCGACGTCGATATCCTCGTTGACGGCGATGCAGATCTTGCCGCAATCGCCCTTGAAGAAAGCGGCGCCTTTGAGCGCGCGCCAGACTTCCGTGCGCGGGACGCCTTTCTCCAGCGTGATCACGGTGACCCGTAACAGCCCGGTCAAGGGTTCATGCAGTGCCACTTTCTTGACGCCCTTGATGCCGAGCGTGTTGCGCAAATGCGCGGTGAACAGCGGTTCGTAGGCCACGCGCTTGATCACGCTCGATTCGCTTGGCGCCACCTGGCTGATATAGGACGGGATCACCGGCTTCCTGCGATGCGTGATCGCGGTCACCCGCATCGGCATGTTGAATTCCTCGAGCGCGACATGGCCATGCGATTCACCAAATGGCGCTTCCGGCTCGAGATATTCAGTGTCGATCAAGCCCTCGATGACGATTTCGGATTCCGCCGGCACCGTCAGGTCGACGCTGCGCGCGCGCACGATGTTGATCGGCCCGCCGGCAAGGCCGCCGGCGACGGTCATCTCGTCGACGCCGATCGGCAACTTCTGCGGCCCCATGAAAGCGACATAAGGCGGGCAGCCGAGTACGATGGCGCAGGGCATCGGCTCGCCACGCTTCTGGTATTTAAGATAATGCTGGTAGCCGCCGGCGCCGCCTACTCGTGTCGCCATACGCACCACCAGACGGTCCGGTGCCTTCAGCGCGGCGCGATAGGTCCCCATGTTCTGCACGCCGGTGTCCGGATCGCGCGTAATCACATTGGTCGCGGTCAAAGTCGGCGCGCTGTCGAACCCGGGCGTCGAGATCGGGATCGGCAGCCGGTCGAGCCCGTGGCCCACGCCCTTCAACGCCTCGCCCTCGATCACGACCTCATGGCACACCGCGTCATTGACCAGCCGCGGTTCGATCGGATTGGCGATGGCATGATCCCATTTGGCCTGGATGTCGGCGACCGGCGCACGCATGCCGATGCTGTAAATTTCGGCATTGGCGGCGATGGCGCCGACCACGACGGGTATGTCGTATGTCCGGCCCAGGCCGTCGACGATGTTTGTAAACAGGAAAGCCTTGCGCGCGGCCTCGTCGATGCCACCGACAAATTGCCAGCGCACCAGCGGATGCATTTCCGCATCTTTGTCGATCGCCCGGTCGATCCGCTGTAGGAGCCCGCGCTCTTCGAGCGCAGCGAGATGCTCGTGCAGATCGGGATAATCTCGCGGCGCGGCGCTCATTGTTCGTTCCCTGGCCGGCGTGCGGACCACCCGGAGTTGCTTACTTCCTCGGTATGCCCGCCTTGTCGACCACCTCGTTCCACTTCTTGATGTCGGCTGTAAGCCGCGTCATCAGTTCGGCCGGTGTGCTCGCCTTCGCGATGACGCCAACTTTGCCAAGCTGCTCGATCACGTCAGGCATGGCGAGGACCTCGCGCATCGCCTTGTTCATCGTGTCGATGACCTCTTTCGGCGTGTCTTTCGGCACCCCGACGCCGTTCCACGACACCACCTCATAACCCTTGACCCCGGCCTGGTCGACGGTCGGCACACCGGGCAGCAGCGGTGACGGCTGCGGGCTGGACGTCGCCAGAATGCGCAACTTGTTGTCGGCAACCTGCCCGGCCACCGCGGGCGGAAAATCGATCATGATCTGCACGTCATTGCGCAGCAACGCCACCACGATGTCCGGCGAATTCTTGTACGGAACGATCTGCACGTTGAGACCGGCCACCGACTTGAACAGTTCGCCGCCGAGATTTTGCGTGCTGCCGGCCGCGATCGTGCCGACGTTGAGTTTGCCGGGGCTGGCCTTCGCCGCCTTGATAAAATCGCCCAGCGTCTTGTATTCCGATTGGCCGTTGACCACGAAGACCAGGTCGAAGGTGCCGACCATCGAGACCATCGCGAAATCTTTCACCGGATCGAACGGCAGGCTTTGGAATGTCGCCACGCTGATGGCGGTGGCGTTGGTGACCCAGCGCCATCGTGTAGCCGTCGGGCGGCGAGGTGATCACGGCGCGCGCCGCAGCGATGCCGCCGGGGCCGGGCATATTCTCGACCACGACGCGCTGGTTGAGTTTCTGCGCTAAGCTTGTCGGCCAGAATACGCGGCCGTGACGTCGGCAACGCCGCCGGCACCGAACGGCAGCACGAACTTGATCGGCTTTTCCGGCCACGCGGCCTGCGCCTGCGGTGCCAGCGCCACGACAAAAGCCGCCAGCATCAACAGCGCGGTCCGTCGCGCGATCATTTCAAAAACCCATTCCCCCATAGCGCATCTCCTCCACATTCTTGTTCGGTTTATTATTGTTCAGTCGAAACCATAAAGCCGGGCCGGATTGTCCACCAGCAGTCGTTTTTGCGCCAGCGCATCGGGTGCAAATTGCGGCACCAGATCGACCAGATCGGCCTCGTCAGCCTCGTGGGTCGCATTGGGATGCGGAAAATCGGTGCCCCACAACACGCGCGTTGGGCGTGGCCGCGACCAAAGCATGCGCAATCGGCACCGCCGCTGCATAAGGCGGCATGGAAATTCGCTCGGAACCGCAGACCTTGATCCAGCAATTTTCCAGGCGCGAAAGCTCGATCAGCGCGCGCAGCGGCGGCTGATCGACGCCGGCCGCCGACGGCACCCGGCCCATGTGGTCGATGATGAAAGGCAACGGCAGTTTTCGCGATCATCCCGGAGAGCGGAACGATGTCGGGCGCATCGACGTGCAGCACGACGTGCCAGCCGCGCCCCTTGATGCGGTCGATGACGCGATTGAACACCGCCATGTCGGGCGCGCCGCCCAGATGCTTGACGAAATTGAAGCGCACGCCGCGCACGCCGCCGCGGTCGAGCGTGTCGAAATCCTTGTCGGTGAAACTGTCGTCGACGATGGCGACGCCGCGATAGCGCCTGGGGTCCGAGGCGATGCAGTCGAGCATCGCGGCATTGTCGGTGCCGTGGCAGCTCGCCTGCACGATCACTGCGCGCTCGACGCCCAGATGCGCGTGCAGCGCCGCCAGCATCTCCTTCGGTGCGTCGGCGGGCGTGTAGCGCCGGTTGGGCGCATAGGGAAACTTCGCCGCCGGGCCGAACACGTGGCAATGTGCGTCGCAGCTGCCTGGCGGCAGCTTGAAGCGTGGCTTGCGGCGATGGCGAGGAGATCCGGCTGGACGTTCATCGGGTGCGCTTTAGCCAAGCGAAGCGGGCGAGACAATCCCCCGTTTTGCCGCCTTCAAAGCGCCGGCAGATCCCCCCGCGCCCATTCCGCCTCGGTTGCAGCCTGGAAATCCGCAAACCGTCCGGCGGTGATTGCCTCGCGCATGCCGGCCATCAGCGTCTGGTAATAGGCGAGATTGATGGTCGAGAGCAGCACCGCGCCCAGCATCTCGTTGGCCTTGGTGAGATGATGCAGATAGGCGCGCGAATAGGTGCGCGCCGCCGGATGCGCGCTCTCGCTCGTCGAGCGGGCGCGGATCGTCGGCGTGGCGCGCGTTGGTCAGATTGATCGCGCCGATAGCGGGTGAAGGCCATGCCGTGGCGGCCGTTGCGCGTCGGCAGCACGCAATCGAACATGTCGATGCCGCGCGCAACCGCTTCAATGAGATCGTGCGGCGTGCCGACGCCCATCAGATAGCGCGGGCGCTCCGCCGGCAGCATCGGCGTCGGTTTCCGCGACGATCTTGAGCATCACCTCCTGCGGCTCGCCGACCGCCAGGCCGCCGATGGCGTAGCCGTCGAAGCCGATGTCGACCAGCGCCTCGCGCGCTTTCCTGCGCGCAGCGCCGATGTCGTCGCCGCCCTGCACGATGCCGAACAGCGCATAGCCCGCCCGCGCGTGGCTCTCGAAGGCGCGCTTGCTGCGCTCGGCCCAGCGCAGCGACAATTGCATTGCGCGCGCGATCTCCTCGCGCGTCGCCGGCAGCTTCAGGCATTCGTCGAGCTGCATGGAAATATCGGCGCCGAGCAGCGCCTGGATCTCGATGGCGCGTTCGGGCGTCAGCTCCACCATGGCGCCGTCGAGATGCGAGCGGAAGGTCACGCCGCTGCTCGTCGAGCTTGCGCAGATCCGACAGCGACATCACCTGGAAGCCGCCGGAATCGGTCAGGATCGGCAGCGGCCAGTTCATGAATGTGTGCAGGCCGCCGAGCGCGGCGATGCGCTCGGCGCCGGGCCGCAGCATCAGATGATAGGTATTGCCGAGCACGATCTCGGCGCCGGTGGCGCGCACGTCGTCCGGCATCAGGCCCTTCACGGTGCCTTGCGTGCCGACCGGCATGAAGGCCGGCGTCTGCACGTTGCCGTGCGGCGTGACGAATTCGCCGCGGCGCGCGGCGCCGTCGGTTTTGATCAGGTGAAAGGAGAACGGTTGGGACATTACGCACTCATATCAGAACAGCACTGACCCCGTATCCCGGGCGACTGCTCTGGCCCGTGTCCCGGGCGCAGCGCAGCACACACTTCGCTCATTCCCGCGTAAGCGGGAATCCAGATTTACACGCTCGAACTTTATTGTTCTGGGTCCCCGCTTTCGCGGGGACGAGCGGAAATATCCTGCGGCCGGGACACAAGGCTATTCCGGATACAGCAAACACGCATCGCCATAGGAATAGAAGCGATAGCCGGCCTCGATCGCATGCGCATAGGCGCGTTTCATCGTGTCGAGCCCGCTGAAGGCCGCGACCAGCATGAACAGCGTCGAGCGCGGCAAATGGAAATTGGTCAGCATCAGGTCGACCGCGCGGAATTTGTAGCCGGGCGTGATGAAAATCGCGGTCTCGCCGGCGAAGGCGTGCAGCTTGTCCGTCGTCGCTGGCCGCGCTTTCCAGCAGCCGCAGCGCGGTCGAGCCGACCGCCACGATGCGTCCGCCTTTGGCGCGCGCGGCATTGAGCGCGTCGGCCGTTTCGGCCGGAAACGGTGCCGAATTCGGCGTGCATTTTGTGGCCTTCGGTGTCGTCGGCCTTCACCGGCAGGAAGGTGCCGGCGCCGACATGCAGCGTCACCTTGTGCAGGCCGATGCCGCGCGCCTTGCAGCCGCGCCAGCAGCTTGTCGGTGAAATGCAGGCCGGCGGTCGGCGCCGCCACCGAGCCTTCGTCATGGGCGAAAACGGTCTGATAGTCGGCGCGGTCCTGCTCGTCGGGCGCGCGGCGGGAGGCGATATAGGGCGGCAGGGCATCTCGCCGCGCTCGGCAATGGCCTGGTCGAGCACCGGACCATGGAAGGAAAATGAAAGGGTTACCTCCCCTCCCTCATCTTTATGTGAAACTTGAGCATCGAGTTCGCCGAGGAAACAGACCTTGCCCTCGGTGCCGAACCGCAGCGTATCGCCGACCTCGAGCTTCTTGGCGCCGAGCTTGACGAAGGCCCGCCAATGCGAGCCGTCCAGCCGCTTGTGCAGGGTCGCCTCGATCGCGGGTTCGGTCGCTCCCCGCCCGATCCGCCGGCCCGTGCAGCCGGGCCGCGATGACCTTGCTGTCGTTGACCACCAGGCAGTCGCCGGCCCGCAGCAGATCCGGCAGGTCGCCGATGCTGCGGTCGTCCAGCTCAGGGCGCCGCCCCCGGCCGCACCACCAGAAGCCGCGCCGCGTCGCGCGGGACTGCCGGCCGCAAGGCGATGCGGTCCGCCGGCAGGTCGAAGTCGAACAGGTCGGTGCGCATGGCAATGGATCACCGTCATTCCGGGGCCTGCGCGCAGCGCACGAACCCGGAATCCAGAGCCATGCTCGGTGCTTGCATCTGGATTCCGGGTCCGGCCCTGCGGGGCCCGTCCCGGAATGACAAATTCCTACGCCCCCATCGTCGCCTTGACGATCTTGTCGGGGTCCTTCACCGGCTCGCCGCGCTTGATCTTGTCGACGTTTTCCATGCCCTCGATCACCTTGCCCCAGACCGTGTACTGGTTGTCGAGGAAGCGGGCGTCGTCGAAGCAGATGAAGAACTGGCTGTCGCCGGAATCCGGGCTGGCCGGCGCGCGCCATCGACACCGTGCCGCGCACATGCGGCTCCTTGTTGAACTCGGCCTTGAGCTTCTTGCCCGAGCCGCCGGTGCCGGTGCCCTGCGGGCAGCCGGTCTGCGCCATGAAGCCGTCGATCACGCGGTGGAACACGATGCCGTCGTAGAAGCCCTCCTTCACCAGTTCCTTGATGCGCGCGACATGGCCGGGCGCGAGATCGGGCCGCATGTCGATCACCACCTTGCCCTTGGTGGTCTCCAGCGTCAGCGTATCTTCTGGCTTGGCCATCTCACTCCCACTCCCTTTCACAAAACAAAATTTCGAATGACGACAAGAGTTCTCAGCGCTCGATCGTTGCCTTCTTGATGTAGTCCATGCGCGGGAATTCTTTCGCGAGGTAGGCATTGCCTTCGTTCTGAAGGCGGCTCTGGTCCGGGCCGCGGCCGCGCGGCGCGCCCTCGCCGTATTCGGCGTTGAGCGCATCGACGACGTTCATGCCGGACACGACGTGGCCGAACGGCGCGAAACCCATGCTGTCGAGATTGCTGTTGTCGGCGAAATTGATGAACACCTGGCTCGTGCGCGTGTTCGGGCCGGCGGTAGCGAACGTGATCGTGCCGCGCTTGTTGCTCTGCGTGACCGGATCGTCAGCGATTTGCGCCGCGCGCCAGCGCGCCATGGTCGCGGGATCGCCGTTGATGCCGAACTGCACCATGAAGCCGGAGATCACGCGGAAGAAACGCACGTTGTCGTAAAAGCCGTTCTTCACCAGATTATAGAAACGGTCGGCGCCCTTCGGCGCCCAGGCGCGCGTGACCTCGACGACGAACGCGCCTTTGCTGGTATCGAACTTCACCTTGTAGGTCGCCGGCGCCTGCTCGCGCAGCGCGGCCGGGTTGTCGAGCGGCGACTGCGCCAAAGCCGGCGCGGCAGGAACTGCGGCAAGAGCTGCAACAGCGCCAGAGTGAGCGAGCGTGAGGATCGATCGGCGGCTGGTCATTGATTCTCCCCGTTGCGGAATGCGGATCAGGTGCTAGGTCAGCGGCCAGCGTCGCAAATTTCTTCTTCAGACGCGCGGCGACCGGTGCCCGGCACGAAGGCGGAGACGTCGCCGCCCATGCCGGCGATCTGACGCACCAATGTGGCGGTGATCGGGCGCACCATCGGCGAAGCCGGCAGGAACACGGTCTGCACGCTCGGGCGCCATGGCCTCGTTCATGCCCGCCATCTGCATTTCGTAGTCGAAATCGGTGCCGTCGCGCAGGCCGCGGATCAGCATGCGTCGCGCCCGCCTTGCGCGCCGTCTCCACCACCAGATCGGCAAAAGGTGACGCAGGACAGCTCGCATTTGGCCTCGCGCGCGAGCGGCCCGCAGATCTCCTGGAGCATCGCCAGGCGCTCGTCGGCGGAAAACAGCGGCGCCTTGCCGGGATGGACCCCGACCGCCAGCACCAGCCGGTCGGCGAGCCGCACGGCATGGCGCACCACGTCGAGATGGCCGTTGGTGACCGGGTCGAATGACCCGGCATAAAGGGCAGTTCGCGGCATGGGCGGGGTCTACCCCGCCCCCGACCGCCCGCAAGGCCGCGCCCTTGGGCCTTGAACCTTTTCCCCGGCTGCCGCGACCCATGTCAGAAGGGCGCGGCAAATGCGCCTTTCTGTGACCCCGGTCACAGCGGCGGAAGGGGCTTTTCCTAGTGTGACCGTACCGAGAGCGAAAACGCTCCAGCGGTAAGCCTGAACAGGGGGCTGTCATGTTGAAAACAATCGCCGCCATCATGGTCGCCGCGACCATCGCCGCCACCATCACCGTTCTCTCCGCGCCGATCACCGACGTCGTCGCGAGCCCGCTCCCGCAAGCCCGCCGCCGACGCCATCACAGCCTGCAAGCAACGTCCCTGGCCCTACCTCAATTGCGTCGGCACCGAATTCGGCAATCCGCACGTTCGCCTGGTCAGCTTCGACCGACTGGCCCACTAGCGCCTTACCCCGGTCCCCACTTCGGCGCTAGGCTCTCCTCAGGACACACTGTCCTGAGGAGAGCACATCATGCGCCGGGTCGTTCTCGCTGCCGCTGCGCTGCTGTGGGCGGCGTCCGCCTTCGCGCAGGATTATCCGAACCGGCCGATCCGCATCATCGTGCCGACGCCCGCCGGCGGCCCGGTCGATGTGATGGCGCGGCGTGCTCGCCAATGCGCTGCCGCCGGTGCTCGGGCAGAACGTGTTCATCGAGAACAAGCCCGGCGCCGGCAACACCATCGGCTCGCGCCAGGCCGCCGCCGCCGATCCCGACGGCTACACGCTGATGGTTTCGGCTGCGAGCGGGCTCATCATGAGCCCGATGATCGTACAAGAACGCCGGCTATGACGCCTCGAGCTTCGCGCCGATCGCGCTTGTCGCCGAGACGCCGCAGGTGCTGGTGATCAATCCGCAGCTGCCGTTCAAATCCGTCGCCGAGCTCGTCGCCTATGCCAAGGCCAATCCCGGCAAGCTCAATTATTCGACCGGCGGCATCGGCACGCTGCCGCATCTCAATGCCGAGCTGTTCAAATCGGTGAGCGGCACAAATATTCTGCACGTGCCCTACAAAGGCGGCGGGCCATCGCTCACGGCGGTCGTGGCCGGCGAAGTGCAGATGACCTTCGACACCGTCAGCACCTCGCTGCAACTGATCAAGGACGGCAAATTGCGCGCGCTCGCGATCGTCGGGCCGAAACGCGCGCCGGAATTGCCGGACGTGCCGGCGATGCCCGAGATCGGTTTTCCGGCGGTGACCAGCGGCGCCTGGACCGCGTTGATGGCGCCGCACGATACGCCGCCCGCGATCATCGCCAAACTCAATGCCGCGACCAATGCAGCGCTCAATGGCGAAGCGATGAAAACTGCGCTTGGCAAACTTGGCGCGCAGCCGCGCGGCGGCACGCCGCAGGATGCTCGCCGATCACATCGCCAACGAACAGAAAAAATGGACACCCATCGTTGCGTCGCTCAACCTGAAACTGGATTGAGCGGGCGGTTTTACTCGGCTGGATTCCCGCTTACGCGGGAATGAGCGGAGTAAGATGGCTGGCCATGCGCTAACGTCCTGCCGCTCGTCCCCGCGAAAGCGGGGACCCAGAGCAACAATTTGCCACGTTGCATTTCCTGTTCAGGATTTCGGAATTTATGGTCGCGCTACTCCGCCATAACCTCGCCTGAGCCGCCGAACTCTTGGGGAAAGTCCTTCAGCTTGGGCAGCCCATCGCGCGCCGGCAAAACCGTTTCGGCGTAATTGACGTGGACGCCAGGCGTAAATTTCAGCGTCGGTAACGTCGCGGAGAACACATCCACCAATCCGAGCGGCGGATGATCGGTCATCAGGTGACCACCGCATTTCTTGCAATATCGCCGTTGACTGAGTGGCGTCTTCTGAAACGTGGCGAGGTGTTCGGCGCCGGCGGTAACCCGCACGGTCTCCGGCTTCCAAAGCGTGAAAGCATTGACCGGGCCGCCCGACCACGACCTGCATGACTGGCAATGGCAATATCCCATTGCCTGGGGCTCGCCGGAAACCTCCACATGGACGGCCCCGCAAAAACATGTGCCTTTGTGTGTCGCTGACATTGCTCGCTCCGCAGGATTAATGACTGTGGCGACAACCTGCCGGGGGACAAAACCAAAAACTTGGACAAAAGCGACAATCGATTTGTCTTTTACGACAACATCCACACCTGCGCGCGCTGACGCGAGAATGCCTTTGACCCAGGCAGCTTTGAAACCACATCCGGATGAAGCAGTGTTCGGGGCCGGCCGGCCGGCGGGAACAGGCGCTACTCTTCCTCTTCCTCGCTCAGGCGCTCGACCGACACCACGCGTTCGTCGTCAGCGGTGTTGAGCACGATCACGCCCTGGGTCGAGCGTCCGGCAATGCGGATGCCGGATACGGGCGTGCGGATCAGCTTGCCGGCGTCGGTGACCAGCATCACCTGGTCGGCCTCCTCCACCGGGAACGACCCGACAATGCGGCCGGTCTTTTTGGTCAGCGACATGGCGACGATGCCTTTGCCGCCGCGGCCGGTCGTGCGGTATTCGTACGACGACGAACGTTTGCCGTAGCCGCGCTCGGACACCGTGAGCACGAATTGCTCCGCCGCCGATAGTTCGACGTAACGCTTCTCGCCCAATTCGATCGCGCCGACTGCCTCATCGGCATCGGCGGGCGCCGCCTCCTCGTCGCCCAAACCGCGGCGCACCGCGCTGGCGCGCTTGTGATATGCGGCACGTTCTTCCGCCGTCACGTCGACATGGCGCAAGATGGAAAGCGAAATCACGTGGTCCTTTTCAGCGAGCGTGATGCCGCGCACGCCGCGCGATGTCCGGCCCTGGAACACGCGCACCTCCGGCACCGCAAAGCGGATGCACTGGCCGCCATCGGCGGTCAGCAGCACGTCGTCCTTTTCCGTGCAGATCTGCACATCGACGATCGACTCGCCGTTCTCGAGCTTCATGGCGATGATGCCGGAAGGCCGCACGTCGACAAAATCGGAAAGCTTGTTGCGGCGGACCGTGCCGCTGGTGGTGGCAAACATCACGTCGAGCTCGGCCCACGTCGCCTCGTCCTCGGGCAGCGGCATGATGGTGGTGATGGTCTCGCCCTGCTGGAGCGGAAGAATATTGATCAGCGCCTTGCCGCGCGCCTGTGGCGCCGCGATCGGCAGCCGCCAGACCTTCTCTTTGTAGACCTTGCCGCGTGACGAGAAGTAGAGAACCGGCGCGTGCGTGGACGCAACGAACAGCCGCGACACGAAATCCTCTTCGCGCACCTGCATGCTGCCGCGGCCCTTGCCGCCGCGCCGCTGCGCGCGATAGGTCGAAAGCGGCACGCGCTTGATGTAGCCCTGATGCGAGACGGTGACGACCATCTCCTCGCGCGTGATCAGGTCTTCTTCTTCCACATGGCCAGTCGCCTCCGCGATCACGGTGCGGCGCGGCGTGGCAAATTCCTTCTTCACCGCCGCAAGTTCGTCCTTGATGATCTTTTGAATGCGTGAGCGTGAGCGCAGGATGTCGAGATAGTCGGCAATTTCGGTCGCAAGCTTGTCCAGCTCTTCCTTGATCTCGTCGCGGCCGAGCGCGGTCAGCCGTTGCAGGCGCAGGTCGAGGATGGCCTTTGCCTGTTCGGCGGAAAGCTTTGTCGTGCCTTTGGGCGTAATCTTGTGGCGCGGGTCGTCGATCAGCGTCACCATCGAGGCCATATCCTTGGCCGCCCAGTCGCGCTTCATCAATGTCTCGCGCGCCTCGTTCGGGTCCTTGGCGGCCCGGATGAGCTTGATCATCTCGTCGATATTGGCGACCGCAATGGCGAGGCCGACCAGCACATGGGCGCGGTCGCGTGCTTTGCCGAGCAGATGCTTGGTGCGACGCGACACCACCTCTTCGCGGAAGGCGATGAAGACGGTGAGCAGGTCCTTCAGCGTCATCACCAGCGGGCGGCCGCTGTCGAGCGCCACCATGTTGCAGCCGAACGAGGATTGCAGTGGCGTGAAGCGGTAGAGCTGATTGAGGACGACGTCCGGCACCGCTTCGCGCTTGAGCTCGACCACAACGCGATAGCCCTGCCGGTCGCTCTCGTCGCGCAGATCGGCGACGCCGTCGATTTTCTTGTCGCGCACCAGTTCGGCAATGCGTTCGACCATGGACGCCTTGTTCACCTGGTACGGAATTTCCGTGATGATGAAGGCTTCGCGTTCCTTGCGGACGGTTTCGATCTCCACCTTGCCGCGCATCACGACCGAGCCGCGCCCTTCAGTATAAGCCGAGCGAATGCCGTCGCGGCCGAGGATGATGCCGCCGGTCGGGAAATCCGGGCCGGGCACGATCTTGATCAGGTCATCGATGGTGAGTGCCGGATTATCGATGAGCGCGGTGGTCGCATCGATCACCTCGCCGAGATTGTGCGGCGGGATATTCGTGGCCATGCCGACTGCGATGCCGCCGGCGCCGTTGACCAGCAAATTCGGGAAACGCGCCGGCAGCACCACCGGCTCGCGCTCGTTGCCGTCGTAGTTGGCCTGGAAGTCGACCGTGTCCTTGTCGATGTCATCGAGCAGCGACATCGCCGGCCGCGCCAGCCGGCATTCGGTGTAGCGCATGGCTGCCGGCGGATCGCCGTCGACCGAACCGAAATTGCCCTGCCCGTCGATGAGCATCAGGCGCATCGAGAAATCCTGCGCCATGCGCACGAGTGCGTCGTAGATCGCCTGGTCGCCGTGCGGGTGATATTTGCCCATCACGTCGCCGACGACGCGCGCCGATTTCACGTATTTCTTGTCGGGCGTATGGCCCTGCTCGTGCATCGAGTGGAGAATGCGCCGGTGCACAGGCTTGAGGCCGTCGCGCGCGTCCGGCAACGCACGCGACACGATCACGCTCATGGCGTAATCGAGATAGCTGCGCTTCATTTCCTCGGTAATTGAAACCGGGCGCACATCGGAGGGAGTTGCGTCCCCCGATTTCGGAGGTTCGGTGTCGGCCAAGACGTCGTCCTGCTTGGATTTTGTTGTGATTTTTTAGCTGATTCACGCCCGCTTTGCCAACCGAAATGACGCCCCATACAGGCTAATATTGCCATTTAATTCAATATGTTACAGGTCTATGCCGGGTTCCGGATGAGGGCCATTTCGGCGCGCCGAAAGGGCTCAAAAAGAGTACCTTGAGCGCCGCTCATGCCGCTCGAATTTATCATCTCTGCGTTTGTCACCTTGGTGGTCGTGGTCGACCCGGTCGGGCTCGTCCCCCCGTTTCTGGCGATCACCGATGGCTTGCCCAAACGCGCGCGGCGCAGCGTCGCCTTGCGCGCGACGCTGATAGCGACGGCGATCCTTGCCGGCAGCGCGCTGATCGGCGACTGGTTGCTGCGCACACTGTCCATTGGTCTGCCGGCCTTTCGCATCGCCGGCGGCCTGCTGTTGTTTTCGATCGCGTCGGAAATGGTGTTCGGCGTGCGCATCGAACGGCAGGCGCAACAGGCCGAACAGGCGCTCGAAGAGCATGTGCGCAATATCGCCGCGTTCCCGCTCGCCATTCCGTTGATGGCCGGCCCCGGCGCGATCACCGCCACCATTCTGCTTGCCGGCCGCAGTGGCGGCGACCCCACGCAGCTCACGCTCCTGCTCGCGGTCATCGTGGTGGTGCTCGCGCTTTGCTTTGTCGTCTTTTCGCTCGCCGGCCGCATTGGCAAAATGCTGGGCACCACCGCAAACGTCGTGGCCTCGCGTCTGCTCGGCGTGCTGCTCGCTGCACTGGCCGTGCAATTTGTCATCGACGGTGTGCGCGCTGCACTGGCGGGGTAAGCCTTACTCCGCTCATTCCCGCGCAAGCGGGAATCCAGTTCTTGCTTGCGTGCTTTTACGGTGCGGAGACCTCAACCCAAAGAACTCGCAATGCACTGTCCGGCTGGACCCCCGCTTGCGCGGGGGTGAGCGGAAAATAACGAGCGCTTGCCCCACCCGCTCATTCCCGCGCAAGCGGGAATCCAGTTCTTGCTTGCGTGCCTTATGGCGCGGAGACTTCAACCCAAAGATCTTGCCAGTGCGGATTTTTCTGCTCGATCAGCGCAAGTTTCCAAGCCCTGATTCCATTTCTTGAGCCGGCGTTCTTGCATAAATGCCGACTCCCGCGAGTGATGTGGCTCGTACCAAACGAGCATCTTTACGCCGTGTCGCTGCGTAAAGCCGGGAATGACATTGTTGCGATGCTGCCAGACGCGTTTAACCAAATCGTCGGTCATTCCTGTGTAGAGCGTACCGTTCCGCTCGCTTGCGAGAATGTAAACAAAGAAGGCCATGCATTGTGACTTGGACCCCCGCTTGCGCGGGGGTGAGCGGAAGTAATTGCAGTTTGGCGGACGTTAGAAAGTTTCTCCGCTCATTCCTGCACAACCGGGAATCCAGTCTTAAAGAGCTGGACCCCCGCTTGCGCGGGGGTGAGCGGAAAATAACGAGCGCTTGCCCCACCCGCTCATTCCCGCGCAAGCGGGAATCCAGCCAACAAAAAACCTGGGTCCCCGCATTCGGAGGGAGGAGCGGCAGGAGATTGACCGGGCAAAATTGCGGCGCGCAAAACGTCAGAACGGAATTTCGTCGTCCATGTCGTCGTTCTTGCCGCCGCCGCCAGCAGCTGCCATTGCAGGCTTGCGCTCGCGTGACGCTGTCGGACCGGCCGAACCGAAGTCGCTATCGGCCCCTGCACCACCACCGCCGCCTGCCCGATCGAGCATGGTCAGCGCCGAATTGAAGCCTTGCAGCACCACCTCGGTCGAATAGCGGTCCTGCCCGTCTTTGTCCTGCCATTTGCGTGTCTGGAGAGCGCCTTCCAGATAAACCTTCGAGCCCTTCTTCAGATATTGCTCGGCGATCTTGGCGAGGCCTTCGCTGAAAATCACCACGCGATGCCATTCGGTCTTTTCGCGGCGCTCGCCGGTGGTCTTGTCGCGCCAGGTGTCCGAGGTCGCCACCCGCAAATTGACGATCGGACGGCCGTCCTGGGTGCGGCGTACTTCCGGATCGGCGCCCAGATTGCCGATGAGAATGACCTTGTTGACGCTACCTGCCATGGTGGTGCTCTCCGTGCTCTCCGCGTGGCGATTTGCGCGTGCCGCTTCAGCCGAAGTTGCCGACGCTCGCCGTTTGAGGGCCGCGTGCCGCGCGCGCCCTTTGAATGACAAAACTCACCCTAGACTTCAGCCCGAGGGCGGCAAGCGCGTTTGCCCCTAATCCACAGGGCATGCGACGCGCCGATACAGTGAATTGCACCGATCTCCTTAAATCATCGTTCCTGTTATGTTCTAGTCCCTTTCACCACCGTTTTCAAGTGTTTTTCAGGTGTTACACCGGCAAAATCGCCGTGTTCTCGCGGCGTTCCCGGCGTTACATAGCGTGATATTCGGGCGGCCCCGTCTTTTGCGGGTCCGGCGGGCTGACTTGGCAATGCCCGCCCGATCACGATCCGCGGCGCACGCCACGGCTATCGAATGGCGATCGCCATGTGACGGCAGATTATTCTCGCACCTCGGTCATGAAGACCTTTTGCGCGATTTGCCAGCGGCCATCGATCTTGAGCAGCGATAGCTGGTCGGTGAAGAAGCGCGGCGGAATTGCGCATTTGAGCTTCACGTAAGCCATTGTCGGACTGATGAGGTCGATGGTCAGCACCTGATCGTGGCGGGACAGGCCCTGCTGCTTCGGCGACTGTCGTGCCCGGACTTTGTCCAGCCACTTGTCGCGGGGCGTGACAACCAGTTCGCCTTCGTCCGTGACACTCGTCAGCGCACTTGTCGGATGAAATACGCTGGCAATCTTGCCGGCGTCGCTCTCGTAAAGTCCGTCGAGGTAGCACTGGATTACGCCTTCGATGATTTTGACATCGTCAGTGCCGGTCATGGCAGGTCCTTTGGAGGCAGGTCCTTTGGAGCAGATCCTTTGGAGTTCAGATCCTTTGCAACTATGCGATCAAGTATACCGCCTGTGTAAAACACCGTCGCGGCCGGCAGCCCAGGGTTTTCGCTCTGGCGGAAACGCCCCGTTCTTCCTATGTTCCTTCGCGCAGGCCCGAGCGGCCCCGCATCTTCGCGGGTTTGGCGGGGTAATTTTGCCTTACAGGTCCCACTTCAGGTCCCCTACTCAGGTCCCAAATAACGTCACATGGCCGAACGATCCGCCAAGTCTGTCCGCGACGCCCGCCAGATCACCATCCGCGGGGCGCGCGAGCACAATCTCAAGAACGTCGACGTCACCATTCCGCGCGACCAGCTGGTCGTGTTCACCGGCCTGTCGGGCTCGGGCAAATCATCGCTCGCGTTCGACACCATCTATGCCGAAGGCCAGCGCCGCTATGTGGAGTCGCTTTCCGCCTACGCCCGGCAATTCCTCGAGATGATGCAGAAGCCGGACGTCGACCAGATCGACGGATTGTCGCCGGCGATTTCGATCGAGCAGAAAACCACCTCGAAAAATCCGCGTTCCACCGTCGGCACCGTCACCGAGATCTACGACTACATGCGCCTGCTGTGGGCGCGCATCGGCGTGCCCTACTCGCCGGCGACCGGCTTGCCGATCGAGAGCCAGACGATTTCGCAGATGGTCGACCGCGTGCTGGCGCTGCCGGAAGGCACGCGCATTTACGTGCTGGCGCCGGTCGTGCGCGGCCGCAAGGGCGAATATAAAAAGGAACTCGCCGACTTTTTGCGCAAGGGCTACCAGCGCGTGAAGATCGACGGCGCGTTCTACGAGATCGGCGACGTCAAACCGCTCGACAAGAAATTCACCCACGACATCGATGTGGTGGTCGACCGCCTCGTCGTGCGCAACGACATCGGCACCCGGCTCGCGGATTCGCTCGAGCAATGCCTCAAACTCGCCGACGGCCTCGCGGTGGTCGAGCTTGCCGACACGAAAGCGACCGGCGCCACCGCCAATCGCGGGCGCAACGCCAATGCCGAACGGCTGATATTCTCCGAAAAATTCGCCTGTCCGGTCTCCGGCTTCACGATTTCGGAAATCGAGCCGCGGCTGTTCTCGTTCAACAACCCGTTCGGCGCCTGCCCGGAATGCGGTGGTCTTGGCGTCGAGCAACACATCGACGCCGACCTGGTGATCCCCGATCGCGACGCCACGCTGCGCAAGGGCGCCCTCGCGCCCTGGGCGAAATCAACCTCGCCTTATTACACCCAGACGCTCGATGCGCTCGCCAGGCACTTCCGGTTCACGCTCGACACCAAATGGAAAGACCTGCCGAAGAAAACGCAGGACGCGATCCTCTACGGTTCCGGCGAAGAAGACATCAAATTCGTCTATGACGACGGCCTGCGCGGCTACACGACCAAGAAGCCGTTCGAGGGCGTCATCACCAATCTCGAGCGCCGCTTCAAGGAAACCGAAAGCGAGTGGGCGCGCGAGGACCTGCAAAAATATTTCACCGACGTGCCCTGCGCGGCCTGCCACGGCGCGCGGCTCAAGCCGGAAGCGCTTTGCGTCAAGATCGCCACCAAAAACATTTCCGAAGTCGCCGAACTCAGCGTCAAGCGCGCGGGCGAGTGGTTCACAACGTTGCCCAAGGACCTCACGCCGAAGCAAAACGAGATCGCCGTGCGCGTTCTCAAGGAAATCCGCGAACGGCTCAGGTTTCTGGTGGATGTCGGGCTCGAATATCTCACGCTCTCGCGCGCATCGGGCACGCTCTCCGGCGGCGAGAGCCAGCGCATCCGGCTTGCCTCACAAATCGGCTCCGGCCTCACCGGTGTCCTTTACGTGCTCGATGAGCCGAGCATCGGCCTGCACCAGCGCGACAATGCGCGCCTGCTCGAAACCCTCAAGCGCCTGCGCGACCTCGGCAACACCGTGATCGTGGTCGAGCACGACGAGGATGCCATCCGCACCGCCGACCATGTGCTCGACATTGGCCCCGGCGCCGGCATCCACGGCGGACACATCGTGGCCGAAGGCCAGGTCGAGGACCTCATCGAGGCGCCCCGGTCATGGACCGGCAAATATCTCTCCGGCGAGCTGAGCGTGCCGATCCCCGAGCGCAAGCCGCGCAACACGCGCCGCGCGCTCAGGGTCGTCAACGCCCGCGGCAATAACCTCAAGAACATCACCGCCGAGATTCCGCTCGGCCTGTTCACCTGCGTCACCGGCGTCTCCGGCGGCGGCAAATCCACGCTGCTCGTCGACACGCTCTACAGCGCGGTGGCGCGCAAGCTCAACGGCGCCTCGCTCGCGCCCGCCCCGCACGACCGCATCGAGGGGCTCGAGCACATCGACAAGATCATCGACATCGACCAGTCGCCGATCGGCCGCACGCCGCGCTCGAACCCGGCGACCTATACCGGCGCCTTCACGCCGATCCGCGAATGGTTTGCGGCGCTGCCCGAGAGCAAGACGCGCGGCTACGAGCCCGGCCGTTTCTCGTTCAACGTGAAGGGCGGCCGCTGCGAGGCCTGCCAGGGCGATGGCGTGATCAAGATCGAGATGCACTTTTTGCCGGATGTCTACGTCACCTGCGATGTCTGCAAGGGCAAGCGCTACAACCGCGAGACGCTGGAGGTGCTGTTCAAGGGCAAGTCGATCGCCGACGTGCTCGACATGACGGTGGAAGAGGCGCTGGAATTCTTCAAGGCGGTGCCGCGCGTGCGCGACGTGCTGGCGCTGCTGCATCGCGTCGGCCTCGACTACATCCATGTCGGCCAGCAGGCCACGACGCTCTCCGGCGGCGAAGCGCAGCGCGTCAAGCTCGCCAAGGAGCTGAGCAAGCGCGCCACCGGCCGCACTTTATACATATTGGATGAGCCGACCACCGGCCTGCACTTTCACGACGTAGCCAAGCTGCTCGACGTGCTGCACGAGCTGGTCGAGCAAGGCAACACGGTGGTCGTCATCGAGCACAATCTGGAAGTGATCAAGACCGCCGACTGGGTGATCGATCTCGGCCCCGAAGGCGGCGACGGCGGCGGCGAGATCGTCGCATCAGGCACGCCGGAAGACATTGTGAAGGCCAAGCGCAGTTACACCGGGCAGTTTCTCGCCCCGGTGCTGGCGCGCGCCGCGCAGAAGCGGAAGAAGGGCGTGCAGGCGGCGGAGTAACTACGCGAGCCTAACCCGCCCCAAAAATATTGGAGCTCAATCCATCATGACCGAGGCTCCCGCGGCAACCAAAGCTGTCGACACCACCCTCCGCAAAATCGCGCACGAAGCCTTCACCGCGTTCAACAGTGGCGGTCGGCAGGTCCAGTCTTTCTCCGCGCACCAGCCGAACTTCAGCCTGGACGACGCCTATCACGTGACGGCGCTCGCAAACGACTTGCGCGTCGCCAAGGGCTATAAGCCGGTCGGCCGCAAGGCCGGTTTCACCAATCGCCAGATGTGGGACGAATACGGCGTGCGCGCCCCGAACTGGGGCTATGTCTATGACCGCACGCTGCACGATCTCGCAGTGCCGCTGCCGCTCGCGCTTTATGCCGAGCCCAAGATCGAGCCGGAAATCATGTTCGGGCTTTCCGCCGCGCCCTCACCCGGGATGGACGACGCCGCGCTGCTGTCGTGCATCACCTGGGTCGCGCATGGTTTTGAGATCGTGCAATCGATCTTTCCGGGCTGGAAATTTTCCTTGCCCGACTGCACCGCCGCCAATGCCATGCACGGCGCGCTGCTGATCGGCCCGCGCCGTAATATCGGCACGCACGCGAAGGAATGGTTGCGTACGCTTTCGCAATTCGAAGTCGAACTTTATTGCGATGAAAAACTGATGGAGCGCGGGCGTGGCTCGAATGTGCTCGAAGGTCCGCTCTCGGCCGTTCGCTATATAGTGGAGATGTTGGCGCACGACCCGAACAACCCGCCGCTCGCGGCCGGCGAAATCATATCGACCGGCACATTGACGCGCGCACTGCCGGTGAAGGCCGGCGAGACCTGGACGACGAAACTCAAGGGCATCGATCTGGAAGGCGTCAGCCTGAGGTTTGAATGATTCCTGGGAGTTACCGTTCCTCCGCTCATGCCCGCGCAAGCGGGCATCCAGTGTTTGTGAAAAAGTCTGGATCCCCGCTTTCGCGGGGATGAGCGGAGAGAATTCACTCGGCTTTCTTCGCCAGCTTTCGCGGGGATGAGCGGGGAGAAATTCGCGGGGATGGAGAGAAATCACTTGGCCTGCTTCGCCAGCTCCGCCAAGGCTTGCCGATCCGCGGGCGCCAGTGACTCCACGAATTCTTTCTTCTCTTTGGCGCTGAGGTCGTGCAGAGGGTCGGCCGCATCCGGCACGTGAGGGGCATCGTCCTCCGGCCCGGTCACCTCGCCGTCGATCACAAGCGCGGCTTCCTCCGTCATCAGCCGTTTGTTTTCCGGTACGTCGGTTTTATCGGGCGTGAGCGCTTCGCGCACATCGTCGAATTTTTCCTTGATCGCCTCGGCGCCTTCCTCCACGCCCTGTTTCACGGCATAGCCGGCGCCCGAGGCCGTCGCCGCAAGCGCCGCGCCCGGATGCCTGCGCACCAGGTTCTTGAGCGCATGCCACGCCGCACGCTTCCACAGCGGCGCGCGCTCGCGCCTTGCCACCTCGTCGTCCAGGCCGAGAATTTTATCGAGCCTGCTCACGGTGCTGATTTCCGTCAATGCGTGCGCGCTGCCCGCTGGAGTTTCGGACGCGGCTGCGTATCGTCACCGAGCGCAGATTTCGCAGCGCTGCTCAGGGTGTCGGTCAGGGCGCCGGCGGCGCTTTTGAGGGCGCGTTTGGCCAACTTGGCGGCTTCCTCGCCCGCGTCAGCGGCGGCCGAACGGCCTTTTGGCGGGCGATCGGTGCCCGCGACCAGCGCGGCTGCGGCAGCACCGGCCGCGGCGACCAGCGCATTGGCGATGATTTGCCGCCCGATTGGGCTGTTGAGCAGGCTCTTTATCAAAGTGTCGCTGCGCAACACCTTGGGGATTTTCACGCCAAACAGTTTTTTCGGAATTTTGTTCTTCGTCGCCATCGGGGCCTCCTCAAGGCACATCGAGCCCGCGCAGGCACCGCAGGCTCAAGGCAGGAAAAAAGCGTCGCGTCAGTGGACTTAACGGCTGAGCAGAGTTCCGGTTCCTTCCGCACAACCGGCCAGGTGAACCTTCTTTTGGGCCCCGGCGACAAAATCCCTGAGAGCTGCTTCCATTCAACGGGGGAGCCGGCATGGCCGACAGCATCAATCCCGGGCGCGATCGCGCGGTGTCGGCGGCCGCCTGCGCGCTGATCACCGCTTTTGCGCTCGTGCTGGCCGGGCCCGCCCGCGCCGAAACCGGCCCCTGCAAGCCCGACCAGGAGATGCTGCTGTGCGGCTCCGGCAAGGGCGCCGCGCGGGTCATTCCCGACACCATTTCGCCCGACAAGAAATATGCGCTGGCCTGGCATGACCCCGACCGCGACCCCGACGAGGTGGAGGACTTCGACAACGAGTTTCTGCTGATCCGCCTCGCCGACGGCGCCGTGCTGGCGAAAGCCGAAACCGATTATTTCAGCAATCCCAGGATGCACGCCAACCGGCGCTATGAGGCCGCGACCTGGTCGCGCAACAGCCGCATGGTCGTGCGCCAATACAACACGCGCTGGACGACCGACGCCTTTACGCTCTATCGCATCGGTGCCGACGGCACGCTCGCCGGGCAGACCGATCTGCTCGCAATCGTCGAGCCGGCCCTGCGCGCGCGGCTCAAGAAACTCGGCCGCAACCCCGAGGACTACCTGTTCTCGGTGAGCAACCAGGGCGCCACGCTCGGCAACGATGGCGAATTCCGTTTCAACGCCATCATGTCTGTGATGAAGAAAGATCCGGAAGTGGATTACAGGATCGTCGTGAAGGCAACGCCCGGCAAGGACGGCGCGCGCATCGTCTCGATCCGGCAGACAGCGGCGCAGTAAGTCCGGCCGCCAACCTGGGCACAGTTTCCGGTTTTCGTGCGCCGGGCGGCTCGCTCAAACGCAACAAAAAAACGCTCATCCTGTGACTGGCGTCACAGCTCAAACGCCGGTGCCGTCCTATTTATAGACATTGGATTTTTTGGAGCGTCGCCATCGGCGCTCTGAAAAAAGGGGCCGCCCGTTTACGCAAACGGCGGCCCCGAAAAGGCCACCGGCGGGGTGAACGCCGGTGGCCGCATTACCAAAAAAGCATCGTCGCGTTGTTTTTGTGACAAAATTGCAGCTGTCCCCAGCTTCGATCACGCCGCCACAATTGACGACGCCGCGGCCGGGAACTTCCTCAGTCGAAAAGCGCGATTGCGACGCCGGGAGTGCCTCGATACCTCCGGGCAGTAGAAAATATTGTTAGCATTTCATGGATGGGGAAAAATTTTCCGCGGAGAATTTGACGATCAGACAGCGATCGAGCCGTTTGTTTAAGTCTGGGTGCTACGGTGGGGAACAAAGCGTATGGGGACACCGATCCGGCATGACGCGCTGAGTCCAAAAGATTTGCAATATTATGCGCCACGCAAGTCGCGCGATGGCGTGAACGATGCGCCACCAATTCAACCCTCGCCGAAGTTGGATGAACCGCGAGGTCCGCAGGCCTTCAACGATTCTTACGACATTGCGCCATTGCCAAATGCGTTTCGCACGTCGCACGAACCGTTACGGACACCGGAATACCAGATACGTCCGGCCGGTTATGTGCGCACAAAGGCGCTTGCTGTTGTCGCCGGTGCTGCGGCCCTGGGTATTGCGGTGGGGATCGGACTGTTTCAATGGCGAAACGGATCGCTGTCCGCAGATACGCCGGTGATCTCGCTTGCCACGCGCTTGCAAGCGGCCACCGCCGAGCTTCAGAAAGTGTCGCAGCCCGTGATGGCGCCGCTCTTGACCGTGACAGACGCGAGCGGCGACATGAATGCACCGTTGCCGCTTGGTGTTGAAGTCAAGAACTACACCGCCGATGCAACGATCGATCTCAGCGGCCTCCCCGCCGGTACGCTGTTAAGCACCGGCGCCGCGAAAGGCGACGGGCAATGGCGCATCGCCGTCGATGATTTGCCCAAGACCCGGGTCACTCCTCCGCCCGGCTTTGTCGGCCTCATGACGGTCACGGCCGAGGTGCGAACCGGCAACGGTCAGGCGATTGTGCGCAGTCCGCTGCGATTGATCTGGCGCCAAAGCCCTCCCGTTGCTGTCGAGGCGGCGGAAGTTCATGCACCGGCCGTCACACCCGTCGCCAAACCGCCCGCCCAACCGCCCGCCGTCGTCAAGGCCGACGCAACACCCGCGCCGCGAAAGATGGACGCAAAAGAAGTCGCCGCATTGTTGCAGCGAGCCGACGAGCTGATGGCGAACGGCGATCTCGCGGCCGCGAGGCTGTTGTTGCAACGAGTCGCTGAGACGAACAATGCGCGTGCGGCATTCCAGCTGGCATCAACCTACGACCCGATCGTGATCAAAAAGTTTGGCAGCAATCGCGTCGCGGCCGATCCGGCGCTCGCACAGTTCTGGTATCAGCGGGCGCGCGATTGGGGCTCTTCAGACGCGTCCGGTTCTATCGAAGCGCTCGCAAGCCGAGACCGATAGCCATCGCTCATCGTTACGCAGGGGGACAATCATCCATGACCACATTCATTCGTTTCGCATGCCTGGCGGCAACGGCCGCGGGGCTCCTCACCGTGAGCTCAATGAGCATGGCCGAACAAGGTGAAGTTGATCCTGGCCAGGTGAGCGAAGGCCTCAAGGCGATATTCAGTTATGGGCGCGCCAGCCACACGACAAAGGATAACCTCAACGCCAATACGACCACGGTTATTACCGGCACGATCGGCGGGACCTATGTGCAGATTGGCGCCGACCTCGCCTCGATGCTCGATGATGGCGAGAAACTTCGCGTTCTTCCCATTGTGGGACGCGGATCGGTTCAGAGCATCGCCGACATTCTGTATCTGAAAGGCGTCGATCTCGGCATCATCCGGTCCGACACCCTCGATTATCTCGAAAAGAAGGGATACGCGACCAATCTCAAAAACCAGCTTTCCTACATTACCAAACTCTATAACGAGGAGATGCACGTCGTTGCGGCAAAGGCCGTTCAAAAAATGTCCGACCTCGATGGCAAGACAGTCAGCGTCGACTTGCCCAATGGCGGCACATTTATTACCGCGATCACGGTTTTCGACCGGCTCGGCATCAAGCCGAAGTTTGTCTACATCGAACAGCGGCTGGCCTATGAAAAACTGCGCAAGGGCGAAATCGATGCGATGGTCGCCGTTCAGGGCGTGCCCTCGAAGTTTACCACCACAATCAAGGATGAACGATTTCACCTCGTCCCGATCGACTACGCGCCGGCACTTCAAGCAGACTACCTGCCATCTCAATTGAAGGCGGAAGATTATCCCGCGTTGATACCGGCCGGGCAGCGCGTCGATACGATCGCGGTGCCTGCAATTCTTGCCGCGTATAACTGGAGCCCGGGGAACGAGCGATATCGTAAAGTCGAACGTTTTGTGCAGGCGTTCTTCGACAAGTTCGAGGATTTCCAGAAGCCGCCGTTCCATCCCAAGTGGAAAGAGGTTGCGCTTGGTGCGCCCTTGCAGGGGTGGAAGCGTTTTCCTGCCGCGCAGACCTGGCTCGATCAGCACGCGAATACGGCGTCGGACACGCGGCGCAAGTTCGATCAGTTCATGGCAGCGCGTGCATCCGAGCCCGGTAAGTCCGCCGCAGTGACGCCGGAACAGAATGCAGTGTTGTTTGAGCAGTTCCTGGAATGGCAGAAAACGTCGACGGCCAAGCCGGCACAGCCTGCAAAGCTCAATGCGCGGAGACAGACGTCCGGGGCAGCGCCGTCCGATACCGCACGATAAGGCCGGGCACTCCGGCAATAACGAACCCGCACCACTCCTGAACGATCAGGCCGTATAGGCGAGTGCGACGTGGGACGTGCCGTCGCACATAAAGGTGCCGAGTTCGCGCATGCCCATTTTTCGGTGCGCGCGCAACGAGGGAGCGTTGTCGGCGCGCACGAATGTCATAGCAGGACGGCCGCTCATGTGCGCTTGCAGTTCTTTGAACATTGCGCCGGCGAGGCCCTTGCCGCGCTCGGTTTCGGCCACGCAAACCGGACCGTAGAGATAACAATCGGGCGGCGGGGGGTAAGCGCGCAGCATCGCCTGAACGATCGGGATGTGGCTTTTCACGGCGAACGACGTGCCCAGCACATAGCCGACAACCTTGCCGTCGCGCCGGCCCGCGACAATCGACTTCTCGCGTATTGCGTCCCCGAACCAGTCCGCGGATTGGCGAACCGACAGGCTGCCGCCTTGCGCGAGCAGGTTTGGCTCCTGAAGCGCGAGGATTCCCGGAATATCATCCAGCGTGGCGAGGGAGATGTCGTAGCCGGAGATCATGCGACGTGTTGACGTCTGAAACTGTTACGCACCCGTTCTGTTTCTCCGCACGCGGCTACCTTCGGCCGAGAAACCAGCTGGCCCCCAGCAAGACTATGCCCGCAGCGCCCGCCACCATGCCGTGCTTGGCGCGGATGCGTGCCAACCCATCCACGTGCCCGGGGAAGAAGCCCGGCAGCGAGTCCGCCGGCACCAGGAAATAGACCGCGGCAACGACGATAAGAATAACGCCGAGAATTGTGACGATGGCTTTCATGCTGATCCCTCCCTTTGTACACGAGCATAGCAAGGCGCCGCGGCCATTAAAAACCCCTGTCATACGCGGGGCCCATTATTGTGTTTTCGCGATGGCCGCCTAGAACCCCGTGGCAAAGCGCGCCATGACAACGATGATTGCGACCTGCATGGTCCCCTGCACCGCAACCACGCGCACATAAGTTTTCATCCAGCGCGAGATCTTCTGCGCGTCGGGTTGCGGCTTCTGCACCTCGAAATAGAGCCGCAGATTGGTCGGCAGCAGATAGCCAAGCCCCTGCACCGTGAGCACGGTGACGATGGCAAGGGCGGCGATCACCCACCAGAATTCGGGATAGCCGAGGTCGAGAAAGCCCGTCCGCACCGCCAGGAACCAGCCGGCGGTGGATGTGATGATGGACAGCGTCGGCATCAGAATGAGCGTGCGCGGAATAAGCCCGGCGATGATGGCGCGGCGGGTCTCGAAGGAAACGCTGCGCATGATCGGGCCGATAACGAAGCCCATGAACAAGTCGATCCCCGTCCATAACGCGCCCGTCATCACGTGCACGAAGTTGAGAAACCAAAGGCTGGGGCTCACGATCGCTGCCGTCATGACCGCGAAGGCGGCCGCTGCGGCCACGAGGTACCACACGCGCAGCGGAGCTGCGACACGGACAGGCGGCGCGCTCAAAGCGGTATCGGCCAAATTGACTCCTGTTAGGTCAGCCTCGACAACCGTAATGCGAGACACCGGCACTGCCAAGCGGCTCGCCTCCTCGCGCAAACAAACTCGGCTCATGCTCCCTTCTCCGCTCATGCCCGCTTCTCCTTAACGCAAACAAACTCCACTCATGCCCGCGCAAGCGGGCATCCAGTTGCTATGCCTGGAAGTCTGGATCCCCGCTTGCGCGGGGATGAGCGGAAAATTGGCTGGCGCCACGTAGCATTCAGTGTCGGAACGCGGTTTTCGTCCAGGCCCCCTCACCAGCGATGCAGTGCGTCGACGATCGCCACGATCGTGCCGATGATCGCCGCGCCCTGCGAAACGATCGACAGCGCACGCAACAGCACGCTGCGCGGATGCTTTCGATTTTTCCTGTGCTGGCGGCGCATTGCTCTTTGCTTCACGCGCCATCTTTTTCCACAATCCGTCTCTTGACAATATTCCTATAGGATAATATCCCTATAGTTGTCCGCTCCCATGAGGGACGCGAACCGGTTGCGCCGGCTCGTGTGGAGCGGGCCGGCGCCTGCGGGCGTGGCGAGCAGGCCACGCACTCGGGCGGCGTCGGGGCTCCGCCCGGCGGCCACTACGGGCTGCCTGCCAGGAGCATGGCTGACGGCGGCCGTCAGGCTCGCCCGAGGCTTCGCCAGCGCTGCTTCCCACAAGGGGCAGCCCGGCGGAGACGAAGGCGAAGACCAGCGGCCCCCGCAAAGCGCGGCCCGACGCCGAAGGAGAACGCCGGACGGCGCGCCGGAAGGCGCCACGCCTTCGCAAGGAGGCGTGCACATACCGACTGTCGCGCCATCTGGCGCGCCGTCCCCTCCCTTTTTCGAAAGGGAGGCGAAACGAAACAAAACTCGGGCGCATCCGCGCCGCGAGAACGATGGAGGCTGGATGACGGTCAATTCAACGCGTTCGCCACGCCCCGCAACAGACAAACGGGAACACCCATGATCATACGAACTGAAAAACCAACTACGTTACCCGCCGACGTCGCAGAAAAGCTGGACATTTCCATTCAGCGCGCCAGATCGAACTTCCTCTGTTTCTCGCATCTCTGTGTCGAAACCGTCTGCCGCCGCGCCCGCAGTTGCTCGGCCGATCCCGACATTTGCATGGGACGCCTCCTCCCGTTTGTGCCCGAAGACGTCCGCCGCGGTGTCAATGCGCTGGTCCTCGGCAAATTCGACGGCCTTTCGTACGAACAGGTGCGCGCCAATTCACCTTTTGAAGTCGGCGCCTGGGAAGACCGGATCGGAAAGATCGATGAATCGAAGCTCGAGTCTGCGCCCGCCCCGCGGCCGAAGGCGAAAAAAGCACCGCCCGGCCTCGCGTCTTCGTGATCTTCTTTGATGCATGACTTCAGTTTCTTTGAATCGCCTCCGGCGTTCCCCGGAGCTACGATGACGTGTTGTTTGGGGACACCCGGCCCGACACGAGGAGCACGACCATGAGAAAGACAATCGTCGCGGCCCTATTTCTTGCCGCATTGCCTGCCGCCGCACTCGCGATGGACGACCATATCGCCGTTCAACCCAACGCATTGAAATGGGGCCCGCCGCCTCCGGGACTGCCGGCCGGTGCACAGGTCGCCGTCGTCAGCGGCAATCCAGGCAGCGACGGACCCTATGTCGTCCGCGCCAAGCTGCCGTCGGGCTACAAGATACCGCCGCACGCGCACCCGACCGACGAGAACGTCACCATCCTGTCCGGCACCTTCCATATCGCGACGGGCGACAAGTTCGACGCCAAGAAGGGCGAAACGCTGAGGGCGGGAGGTTTCTTCAGCGCCCAAAAAGGCATGCAGCACTATGGCTGGTCGACCGGCCCGACCGTCATCCAGATCCATGGCATGGGCCCGTTCGCGATCACTTACGTCAATCCGGCCGACGATCCACGCAACAACACAAAGACGTCGGCCAAGCAGTAGAAGCAGATCCACACCGACCACTGCCATGGCCGGGACCATCCCGGCCATGGCAGACTCTTAAGCGCAATCACTCACGGGGAAACACCACATGGCGGGCAAGACCATTCAGATCCACGGGCGCGCGGACAGCGATTTCGATTGCTATCTCGCCATGCCGCAAGCGGACGGCCCGGTGCCGGCCGTGGTGCTCGCGAGCGCTATTCACGGCGTCGACAAGGACCTGCGCGATCTTGCCGACGAATTCGCCGCGCACGGATTTATCGCTGCCGCGCCCGATTTGTTCTGGCGCACGATCCCGGGGCCCCTCACCCGCGCCGACGGCGAACTCACCACCAAGCGCGGACTGCCGCGGCCCGAAAAGATCAAAACCGGCGAAGCCGACATGGCCGACACGCTCGATGAATTGCGCAAGCTGCCGGAATTCAATGGCCGCGCCGCCGTCATGGGCTTCTGCTACGGCGGCCCCTACGCCATTCTCGGGCCCAAGCGCCTCGGTTATGCCGCCGGCATTTCATGCCACGGCACCCGGTTGCAGGATTACATCGGCGAACTTGACGGCGTGACCGCGCCGGTCTGCATCATCTGGGGCGATGAAGATAACCAGGCGCCGCCGGAGGTGCTCGATGCCTACCGCGCGGTGCCCCCGCGCATGAGCAATGTGGAGCTCCACATTTTTCCCGGCATCAAGCATGCCTACATGATGCCGGATGCCGGCGCGGCGTTTAGCAAAAAGACGCGCGAATTTTCCATGGCGCGCGCACTCGCCATTCTCAATGACCTGCGCGGCGGCGGCGAACGATTGCGCAAGGCGTCTTGATGGTGCTCGACTGGGACTACGGCGCGACAATCGTTCCGCTGAGAGCTAACCTACGCCGCGATGGATTCGCCGTCGCGCTTCAAGCTCACACGCCTGTTCTGGATCGGGCTTGCGCTTTTAGTTCTCGGCACCGGTCCCTTGCTCGCCATCGGGATCGCGGCCACGCTCGGGCTGCTGAGCGATCCCAATCCCAATCCGATCGGTCCCGGCCTGCTCGCGTTCTTCACGTTCTGGCCGGCGGTAATCCTGATCGTCTGGGGGTTGATCGCATCGCTCATGCGCTATCGACGAGCGGCGCGGCCCAATTTGTGAGTGTCGTGCCCTGGCCGATGCCGAGTATGACAAAACATTTCTTTTTCCGTCACCCTGAGGTGGCCGCCGAAGGCGGCCCTCGAAGGGTGGCGGCCGTTCATCCTTCGAGGCGCGGCTCACGCCGCGCACCTCAGGATGACGGCGCTACTATTCCGCGCGTCGGGCAGAGGTCACGCCGCCTTCGCCGCCAGTTCCTTGTCTTTAGCCTCGGCGCGCTTGGCCGCCGGACGCGCCGCGATGCGCGCGGCGTAGTCGGCAAATTCCTTCCGCTCGGGAATCATCTTGAACATCATTCCCCAACGAATGTTGGCGCCGATCACGACATCAGCGGCCGTGAACTGATCGCCCATCAGCCACGGACCTTTCTCGACCGCCTTGGCGATGACATTCATCGTGGTGTCGAAGTCGCCATAGCCGAGCATGGCGCGGCGCGCTTCCTCCTTGCGCGGAGCAGCGCGGTCGATCATCGCCGGCTCCAGACAGCCCGGCCCGAAGAACAGCCATTTGAGATAGACGCCGCGTCTGGGCGTGCCGATCGGCACGTTCAGTTTCTTGTCGGGGAACTCGTCGGCGAGATAAGTGCAGATCGCAGCCAGCTCGGTGATCACCGTATCGCCGTGCCTGAGCGCGGGAACCTTACCCATCGGATTGATGGCAAGATAATCGGGCTTCATGTTGTCGCCCGCACTGAGCCTGATGAGCTTGATGTCGTAAGGCTGGCCGACTTCTTCCAGCATCCAGAGCGCGACAGACGAGCGCGAGGGCGAAGCGTGATACAGCGTCAGATTTGGCATGGAACACCTTGCAAGATTGGCGGCGGGAACCGACTTACGATTAAATCATGATTGTGCAGAGACCGTGACATGGCCAGTAACGTTCGCGACAACACCGAACTCCACCGTTTCGAACTCGACGCCGAAGGGCACGTCGCGTTCTCGAACTACAAGCGTGCCGGCGGCGTGCTCACCATCCTGCACACCGAAACGCCCAAGGCGCTCGAGGGCCGCGGCATCGGCTCGGCGCTGATGCGCGGCGTGCTCGATAGCGCCCGCGCCCAGGGGCTCAAGGTCAATCCGGTGTGCCCGTTCGCAAAAGCCTATATCGAGCGGCACCCCGAATACGCCGACCTGCTGCAATAACCCCCGTCCCGGGGGCCCAAAATCCGCAAAACCGGCCGTTTTCCATAGTCGCCTAACGCAATATTTACCGCCGAGGATGAATTTAATGCCTGTAGCGGCACCTCTATTGCCTGTCGCGACAGGAGACCGCGTTGGATTTTGTGAAGGGCCTTACGTACATCTTCAACCAGCTCGGCAAGCTGCTGTTGGAGTCCGGCTCGCATTTTTCGCTGACCTCACTCGCAGTTGCGCTGCTGGTCGCCACGATATTTTTCGCGTGGCAGCGTGTGAAACGCGGCCGCCGCGTGCGCGCAAAAACGATCCTGCGCGCGCTGTTTCCCAAACGGATTCTGCGCAGCCGTTCCAACGAAGCCGACATCGGCTACCTGATCTTCAACGTGTTCGTATTTGGCGTCGTGTTCGGCTGGGCCATCCTGTCGTACCAGTTCATCTCCAACGGCATCATCGCAGGACTGGTCGCGATGTTCGGTCCGGTCCAGCCGTCGGCCTTGCCGGCTTACGTGACGCGCACTGTCATCACCGCGATGCTGTTTTTCGCCTACGAGCTCGGCTACTGGTTCAATCACTGGCTCAGCCACAAGGTCCCGCTCCTGTGGGAATTCCACAAGGTGCATCACAACGCGGAAGTGTTGACCCCGCTCACGAATTTCCGCGTGCACCCGGTCTACACCTGGATCTTCGCCAACATTCTCGCTTTCGCGGTGGCGGTCGCCAACGGTCTCGGCAATTACATGTTCGGCGAGACCGCCCATCAATACGCACTCAACGACACCAACATCGTTCTGGTGCTGTTTATCCACATCTACGTGCATCTTCAGCATTCGCATATGTGGATTTCGTTCAGCGGCGCGCTTGGGCGCATCTTCGTGAGCCCGGCGCATCATCAGGTCCATCACTCGTCCAACCCGAAGCACTTCAACAAGAACTTCGGCTCGTGCCTGGCGCTGTGGGACTGGATGTTCGGCACGCTTTATGTGCCGGGGAAAGAACGCGAGCCGCTCACCTTCGGCTTTGCCGATCAACCGGACGCACACACGATGAAAGGCGAGCTGGTCGACCCGCTGATCAACGCCGCCGGTCATCTCAAGCCGCTGTGGCAAAGACGGCCTGCCGATATTGCCCCGTTGCCTGTTGCGGAGCGCAAGCGGGCCTAGTTAATTGCGCTGATGCGCAAGCGCACCGTCACTGTCACCGACAAAATGCAAAAGGGCTATCGCTACGTGTTGAGCGTGGCGCCCGGCCGCGGCTTCGATCCCGAGTTCAAACCGCAATTGACGCCAGCGCAAATGCTCAAGCTCGGCGTGTTCGGCGGCAAATACATGACCGACTGCCGCCGCGAATTTCCCAGGAGCTGGTTTGCAGGCGCAAAACTTTCGCCGGATGGGCGCAACCGTGCGTGCAATTTCTTCGGCGTGCACGCGAGCCAGCCGCTCTCGGAATGGAAACGCAAAGGCTGGATTCACCCGGACGATCCGCGCGGCTGGTTTCAATGGTACTGCCGCTATTATATGGGCCGTCGTATGCCGGACGAGGACCGGCGGCAGATCAAGCGCTGGAAGGCGATCCGGCGGCACGTGCGGCAAGTCGAGAAATATTGCGAGCCCGGCGACCTGCTCTGCCGGCCACGTCAACGGCAGGCGCTGCTGCACTGGGCCTACGACAGCCGCAGGATCTGACCGCCGATTTACTACCCTGCCCGCGCGCGTTACGCTTTTATCCAATCAACGTTGCAAAAATTTGTCTGGGGGGACGGCTGTGATGCAACTGTTTCGCTACATCGCCATTTTGTTCGTCGGCACTGCCGTCATCACCGGTTCGGCACGTGCGCAGGATATGCAGCAGCTCTACGAAAAGGCCAAGGCTGAAAAAGAGCTCATCATTTACGGCGGCGGGCCGACTTCGCTTTACGAAGTGCCGGCGCGTGCCTTTGAGGCAAAATATCCCGGCATCAAGGTCACTATCCATTCGGGTTTCAGCAACGTTCATGACGCGAAGATCAATCAACAGCTCAAGGACAAAACGCTGGATGCCGATCTTGCCATTCTGCAGACGGTGCAGGACTACATCCGATGGAAAAAGGAAGGCGTGCTGGCACAATTCAAGCCTGCCGCCTGGATCGCGATCGACAAATCGTTCAGGGACCCTGACGGCTACTATATCGGCGTGTTCGTGACGTCTGTGTCCTATGCCTACAACAAGGACCTCGTAAAGCCCGCTGACGCGCCAAAATCCGCCAAGGATTTTCTCAAGCCCGAATTCAAGGGCAAGATGGTTTCCTGCTATCCGCACGACGACGACATCACGCTTTATCTTTTTTATACGCTCGTCGACCAGTACGGCTGGGACTGGATGACCAAATACATCGCCAATGGCGCGCAATTTATTCAGGGCCATCTCGGCGTCTCGCGCGGCCTGGCGTCCGGCGAAGCCGTCGTATCGATCGATTCCAATCCCAACCTGTCGTTGCGGGAACAGCGCGCCGGCAAGCCCGTCGAGATTTCGTTCTCGAAGGTCGATCCGACACCGGTTTGGGCGCAAACCGCGGCCACTTTCAAGGTTTCACCGCATCCGAACGCGGCGCGTCTTTTCCTGAGCTGGTTTTTGGAAAAGGAGCAGCAGAGCAAACTCGACACCTGGTCGCCGCGCAAGGATGTTCCGCCTCCCGCCGGTTTGCCGCCGTTGTTTTCGCTCAAGCTCGCGAACAATTACCCGGCCTTTATGAGCGATACCAAGAAGGTTGCCGACCTGCGCAAGCGCTTCGAAGCGCTCACCGGGCCGGTGCAGAAGAAGGGTGGCGTGCGCTAGTGCCGGTCTTATTCCGCCGCGACCGCGCGTGTGCGCGGCGTACGGCTTTTCCATCGCCCCATCACGGCATCGACCGCGACGACCGACAGACCGGCGGCAAGGATTTGCCAGCCCGGTCGGATGCCCGCGTCGAAATCAAATATCGTATTGAGGACACGCATAGGCGAAACGTGAAAGGCGATGGCAATGCCGATGGCCTCGCCCGCAAACGTCACAATGGACAAGACAAACGCGAGCGCGAGCAGGCTCAGCGTCGACAATTCGCTGGTCGCCTGCCACCAGGCAAACAGGCGATAGGCAATCAGCCAGAGAAACAGGCTGGCGGCGAAGGTCGGGACCGTCACATCGGCCTTGGTCTGCTGGAAATAGTGGATGAGCGCGAGCAACGCGATGGCGTAAATGATCTGGTGCAGGCGCCGCCAGCGCAGCCCGCCGAGCCTGCGCACCATGCCGTCGGTCGAAGTCGCCGCCAGCACGGCAAGCCCAACCCACGCGGTCGCCCCCACAATCAGGTAAACGCGATGGCTGATTTCGTGAATGAATTTGCCGGGGTCGTAGCTCTGATCGGCAAAGAACAGCGTGAGATGCGCGGCGATGTAGCAAAAAGTCCCGACACCAAGCATTCGCCTGATGTCGACCAGATTGCCGTAGCGGAAAACACGCCGGAATGGCGTCACTGCCAGTGTCACGCCGAGAAACACCAGCGCCCAGAAACCGGCGCGGTGAATCAATTCATTGAGCGGGCGCGCGCCGTGCGCAATTTCGTTTGCCTGAACGAGCGCCTTGGCGAGCGGCAACAACAACAGTGCAAGCGTGCCGGCGCGCAGCGGCGACAGCCGGCCGCGACGATCGCGCCAAAGCTGCCACGAAGTCGTCATCGCGCACGCCTCATAGCGCGGGATGCAAACATTCGTCTCATCTCTCGTTTGACGTTATTTCCGCACTTCATCAGACGCATAGCTGCCATATCGCAGCGCACAATTTACACATATAAATTGTGCCTCGTGCTAACATTTTAGCGTTAGCTTGATTCGTCAAAAGCAAAAGCTTGCGTGCAAACAATCAGCCGTAACGAAACAAATTTCGACGGCTGACTATTACGGGAGACGGAGGAGCAGTCCAGGACGCCACAGTAACGCCGCGCCGGGGGATTTTTATGGAGGCCACCGATGTCGCGAACTTTGGTCCGCTTTCTGCTTGTCTTTGTACCCACACTTCTCATTGCGACCACCGCGTTTGCGCATGACAGTTGGGTCAATCGCGGCGCCTTCAAGAATGGCGCCGGCGAATGGTGCTGCGGCGACTACGATTGCAAAAGCTACACACGCACATCGTCGACAGCGAGCGGCTGGATGATCGACGGTGAGCTGGTACCTTTCGACGAAGCGATGCCGGTTGCTCCGCCAGACGGTCAAGTCACGATATGCCGAAGGCCTGACGGAACGCGGCGCTGCGTGTTCGGTTTGAAGCCAGGCCTATAACAACTCGCGAGTGTCAGCGTGCCCTTGCGCCGCCGGTTGTGCGCAGGCGGTTGCTTGCCTGCACACGTTAAATACGAGGGAGCGGACGCCCGCCGGCGTCCTTTGACGGCACTTTCACCCAAGCCTCTCCGTCAAGCACAACCTCGTCGCCGACCGAACAGGTGCAAGTGAGACGGGCGCGGAACCTCTCAGGGATGAGTTCTGCGACCACTACGCTCACCTCGACAGTGTCGCCAATTTTCACGGGCGCGCGGAAATTCAAGGTTTGCGAAATATAGACAGCGCCTGGGCCGGGCAATCTGGTGCCGAGAACCGCCGAAATCAGACTGGCGGTGTAGAGCCCGTGCGCAATGCGGGTGCCAAAGGGTGTCTTGGCAGCAAAATGCTCGGACAGATGGATTGGGTTGCGGTCGCCCGTGACTTCCGCGAAACCGACCACATCTGAAGAGGCGATGATCTTTTCAAGGGCCTCGGTCATGCCGACCGAGAGGTCCTCGAAATAAAGCATCTGTAGCGGCAACATTTTCCGACCCTGCGAGTTACTAAACGGCGGCTGGGCTTGGACAGCAGTGTAGATAAAAGGTCTGTGCACGGACCGCCATATTTGCTGACGACATAATCATTCTCAGGATGCGATACGTGCCATGATCCTCATTCGTCTTGCCATCAGCGTGTTCGCTCTCACACTGCTCGGTTTAGCCATTTCGCTGAGCGCAGCACAAAGCCAACAGGACAATCGCGCCGAAGCGGCGATCGTTAGTAGCTATCGATAGCCGGCTTGCGGCAAACCCACCAAAGCACGCCTATCAGCACCACATTGATCAACGCGAGCAGCGTCAATAAGCCGATGGTCGTATTCGAGCCGCTGGCTTCGATCAGAAGCGCACCGGCCGAAGGCGCCAGCGCCTGAACAATAAGGCTCGGAAACGCAAGTTTGCCCATCAAACGCGGAAATCGCACCGGCCCGAACAAAGCAAGAGGCAGGGTCCCGCGTCCGATCCAGGAAATTCCGTAGCCCGCGCCATAGAGCAAGATGACAAGCACGAGGGCCGGCACCGCACCAAACAGCAGCAACAGGCCAATCGCCATAAGCGTGCAGGACGCGATCATCGTCCAGATCGGGTGATAGCGGTTGCCGAACAAGCGCTCCACCACGCGCGCTCCGACCTGCGCGGGTCCGAAAATGGTGCCGAGGGTCACCGCAAGCGCGAAGTCGACTCCCCTCGCCTGCAGAAAAATCAATAAATGCACCACCACAATCGAACCGATGCCGGCGGCGATCGATAGCACCACGGCGAGCAAGGCAAAAATCAGCGTTTCGTTGTCGATGCGCGGCGTCTCGCCGGAAACACTTTTTCCGCTGTTTTCGGACCTCGTTTTCTCCGGCGCGCGTACTACTGACGCTTGTAACGGCAGCATCACGAAGAGGTGCAGCGCCGCATAGATGAAACACGCGGCGCGCCATCCCACATGATCGATCATGAATGCGCTGAGCGGCCAACAGATCGTGCTGGCGAAGCCACCGAACAGCGTGAGATTGGTGATCGGTCCACGCGCATCACTGCCATACATGCGGCCAAGCGCAGCAAACACCGCATCGTAAAGGCCCGTGCCCATACCAATTCCGATCAGCACCCAAGCGAACAGATAGATCGGCAACGTATGCGAGAGGCCAACGCCAGCCAGGCCTGCGGCATAGAATGAAGAACTCGCCAGCAGAACCGGTCTTCCGCCCCGCACGTCGATAATACGCCCGACCTGCGGCGAGATCAGACCGGCGGTGAGCAAGCCGATCGACGTGCCGCCAACGACGAAACCAAGCGACCAACCTGTTTCAGCGACGATCGGCTCGGCAAAGACCGCCGGAAAATAGAATGAGGTCCCCCAAGCCAGGATTTGCGCAATGCCCAACGCGGTAATGACAACGCGGCGATCGAGCGGTCGCGCGTCTGCTGCCAATTCCAAAATGGGTGGTCCTTAGCTCGCCGGCTCCATGCCTTTGGATTTAAGCACCGCAGCGGCGGCAGGGCCGGAAAACATTTTGATGAGGGCCTGCGCCGCGTCCTTATTCTGGGTGGAAGCGCTTAAGCCGGCCGCATAGGTCGTCGTGTTCTGAATTTCTTTCGGCAGCGGCCCGACGAGTGCCGCGCCTTTCACGGGCACAATTTCGCTGATCTGGTGCAGACCAAGTTCGGCCTCACCGCTGACGATGAGATCAGCGACATGACCACCGTTCTTGAGCTTTGCCTTTGGCCGTATCTGGTCGGCAATGCCAAGTCGCTCAAGCAGCTTGTCGATATAGACCCCGCTCGAGCCGCCGCTCGCCGGATCGATATAGGCGACCGACTTGGCCGCCAACAGCGCGCGCTTGAAGGCTTCAACCGTAGCTCACATCAGGCTTGGGCGCACCCTCTTTCACCACAACGCCAACGCCGACCGTGGCGAGATTGACGCGGCTGCCGGGGGCGATTTTACCGGCGCCGGCGAGATCGTCGACGACGGCCGGCGTAATAACCGCGACATCGAATGCCTCCCCGCTCTCGATTCGCTTCTTCAGGCCGCCCGCGGTGTCATTGTCGACGACGACCTTGGTCCCGGTTTGCTTTTCGAAATCGGGCACCAGCGCCAGTACCACCTGCTTGAAGGCGCCTGCGGTGAGCACCTTGACCTCGGCCGCGGAAGCTGACGAAACGAGACCGAAAGGCCCAACGCGGCGGCGATGAGGCCTCGCGCAGATATGCGAATTCATGGGGCTCCTCCCGGGTGTCAGTAGATAACCTACACGATCTGATCCCAATTTAGCCCTGCATCTCCTCATTTTGCGGAGCAACAAAAATCCTGCTTCGAAATCTCGATGAATTTGGTCGAAAACTCCGTTTCTGGCCTAATTTTCAGTTACTTTAGCTATGCGTTTTCCGCTTAGCTGCAGCGCAACATTATTGCTTTTCAATCGCCGGAATATCCCTATTTTCGCTTTGAAATGACTGACCGGCCTCGGCCAGGTCGTATGGGAAAGAAGGACACCATGTTTGCCGCACTCGTTCGCTTCCTCCGAGAGTGGAAGCGCTACAACCAAAGCCTGAATGAACTGTCGCGCCTGGGCGACCGAGAGCTTGCCGACATCGGCATCAGCCGATCCGACATTCCACGGGTTGCCTGGAACGCCGCGCACCGCTAATTGCCGGCCGCTCGCCGGTTTCGCTCGATAACGCCCGCGGATAATCGCGGGCGTTTCGCTTTCCGCACGCCTGCTCCTACTCGAGCGACTTCCAACGCTCCAACGGCATGACCTCCAGAACCTGACCGTACCCAACCGTCCAGGAGTCAAATGACCATTTGATGCCATTCGCCTTTTCAATGAGCACCGCGGTGGCATGTGGCGGCCGTCCGTCGAGAAAGAAACCCCGCGCCTCCGGGACGTCGACGTCGTGGTAGCGCAACAATTTGAGCTGATCGAGCACCAGCAGCAGACTGGTGGTATTGCGGCTGGAATCGATGCAGTCGAACTGATGCATGTCATACATGTATTTGGCGCCAGCGCGCGCCACATGGTTTTCCGTGCCGGCTACCGGGCCGACGCGCCGATCGAACCAGGCGCCTGCCGCTGCGACTGCCTTTCGCTCTGCCGCTGCCGACGAGCGGCCTGCTGCTAAAAACTGTGCAAGCTTTGCTCGATCGTTCGCCGTCAGATCCAATTCAGCGCGGTACTTGCAGCCAAAGCCGTGACAAACGAAAACGATGCTGGGCGTGGGTGGCTCGACCGAGAAACCGTCGTAGGCCGCATCGATGACGTCAGGCATTGTTGCAGCGAAACTAAACGAAATACTCGCCGCAAAAACAATACAGCACATAATACTATAAAGCGTTGCATTCAGGCGCATACGGAACCCTTTATCGCCATTGCAGATTACCACCCGTCAGCCTAATGATCATTCAATGACATCCGAACAATTTCAAGTCGTGCATGTGGTTGGCGGCGGGCTCGCCGGTTCTGAGGCGGCGTGGCAACTTGCGCAAGCCGGGGTGCCGGTTGTTCTACATGAAATGCGGCCACTCCGCACTACACCCGTACATAAAACTGACGGCTATGCAGAACTCGTCTGCTCGAATTCATTTCGTTCCGATGACCGCGAGCACAATGCGGTCGGTCTCCTGCACGCGGAAATGCGCCGGCTTGATTCGCTGATCATGCGTGCCGCTGACAAGAACCAAGTGCCTGCGGGCGGCGCACTTGCGGTCGACCGCGACGGGTTTTCGACGGCGGTATCCGCCGAGCTGGCCGCCCACCCATTGATAACACTTGAACGTGGAGAGATTGCGTTACCTCCCGATGACTGGGATAGCGTTATCGTCGCGACCGGCCCTCTTACCTCACCTGATCTTGCCGTTGCGATCGCCAGACTGGCAGGCGAACAGCAACTCGCTTTCTTCGACGCCATTGCGCCCATCGTGCAGCGTGACAGCATTGACCTTACAAAAAGCTGGTTCCAATCGCGTTACGACAAGGCAGGGCCTGGCGGCTCCGGCGCCGACTACATCAACTGTCCGATGTCGCGCGAGCAGTATGAAACTTTCATCGCCGCTTTACTGACTGGCGACAAGACCAGTTTTCATGACTGGGAAGCGTCTACGCCCTACTTCGATGGCTGCCTACCAATCGAGGTGATGGCCGAGCGCGGGCCCGAGACGTTACGGCATGGCCCAATGAAACCGTTCGGCCTGACCAACCCTTACGAGCCGGACAAAAAGCCATATGCCGTAGTGCAGCTGCGGCAAGACAACAAGTTGGGCACGTTGTTCAACATGGTTGGCTTCCAGACAAAGCTAAAGCACGGTGAGCAAGTGCGTATTTTCCGAACTATTCCCGGCCTAGAGAACGCTGAATTTGCTCGCCTGGGCGGGCTGCATCGCAACACGTTCCTGAATTCGCCCAAGCTCCTCGATGAAACGTTGCGGTTCAAGGCAAATCCGCTGTGGCGTTTTGCCGGTCAGATCACCGGCTGTGAGGGCTATGTTGAATCCGCCGCCGTCGGCCTGCTCGCCGGGCGCTTTGCCGCTGCCGGGCGCCGCAGCGAGACGATTGTATTGCCGCCCGCAACCACAGCGCACGGCGCCCTGCTCGCGCACATTACCGGCGGCCATATCGAGACTATCGATGCAGGGCCGTCCTCGTTCCAACCGATGAATGTGAATTTCGGTTTGTTTCCGCCGCTGCGTGAAGAGCCTACATTTGATCGCTACAGCAAATTGGGTCGTGCGACCGCCAAGGCGCGGGCGCGCAAAAGCGCACTGACGCGGCGCGCGCTCGCTGATCTCGACAGCTGGATCGCTGGCGAGCCGTCCGCGGTTGCAGCCGAGTAGTTGCTAGCCGCCAATTCGCCGAAAGAGCTTTGCCGCCCGCCAGATGCGCCATTGTCGCCGCCACGATGTTACTTGGGGCGGCCGAAACGGATCATAGTCGGGCGCCTCCATATCGAGTAGCCATCGCCGGAGCGGCGCCAACGATAAAAAGGCAGGCTGAACAGTTTTTGGAATCTCAGTACTGGCAGCTCCGACCTGCGCAAGATGGCGACGGCCACGCAGGCGAAGCTCGGCGAGCGCGGCCCTCACCTCGGGTGTCGCACGCAAAGCGAAGACGTCATTGGGCTCCGCGCCATAGTGCCGAAGCAGTTCCAGTGGCACATAAAGCTGACGGCGCGCCGCATAACGCGGCAATAACGCCAGCGTATTTGCAATCGTCTGTGCCTGCCCCGCTTCTATGGCGGCGGCGACGGCCGCGGAACCGGCATCGCCGGCAAGAATGCGTGCGGCCAATTCGAATACCGAACCAGCGGTTTTCACTGCGTATGATTGAAGATCGGCCAAAGTCGGCATCGGTTCGTCGTAGAGATCGAAGGTATGCGCATCGATCAGGCCGACTAGGCGCTCATGTGCCAAATCATACCGCCCTAACGTCTCCAATAGCGCAGCCGCAATTGGATTTGCCGCAGCCTCGCCACTGCGTTCACCTGAAAGAACGTCGCGCCACCATTGCAGCCGGATTTCGCCCGGCAACGGCTCACGCGCGAGATCGCGCACGCGCGACATTTCGACATTTAACGCGTAAAGGGCAAATAGCGCCTCGCGTTCAACGGGGGGCGCGAACAGCGTGGCGAGATAGCGGTCGCGATCGACCTCGCGCACCAGCGCGGCGCAATGCTTGAAATGATCTTTCATTCGAACAATCCAGCGCGCTGGCTATCCGACCGCGATTAAACCCGCCCCGACACGCCGGCTTTCCGCCAGAAGGATATTATAGGTCCGCACTGCGGCGCCGGTCGCCATCGTATCGACCGACAGCGACAATTCACGGAACCGCTTCCCGATGGTTTCCGGCAGTGCCCACGGGTCGCGGCCCGCACCGATGAGGAAAAAATCGAGGCTTTCGGCACGGTCAAAGACTGCCCGGAGCCCGTCGGGCGTCAGTTCGGCCACGTTTTTGACCGGCCAAGCCCAGATGCCGTCGGGAAGGCATAACAGCGAGCCGCGATGCGACATTCCACCAAAACGGAAGCCACCGTCGCCATATGCGTCAATTAGCGCCGGGCGCGGTAAATGCGGTGCATCGGCGCGGCCGCCGAGCACAGTCTACTTGTCCCGATCTGGCGAGCTAAGAGAATCGCGCCCGGTGCCAACACCGAGGTAAATCAGAATCGGCGAAGCAATAAACACCGACGTGTAAGTACCGACGAGAACCACACCGAACATCATCGTCGCGGTGAAGCTGTGTATTGCCTGCCCGCCGAACAAAAGTAGCGCCAGCAAAGCGAGCGATACTGTGACGTGCGTGATCACCGAGCGGGACAGCGTCTGGTTGACCGAGGCATTGAGCAAATCGGGCATCGGCAATTTCCGGTACCGGCGCAGCATCTCTCGAATACGATCGTAAATAACGACCGTATCGTTGAGCGAGTAGCCCAAGATGGTGAGCAGCGCAGCAATGCTTGTGAGATCAAAATCTATCTGCGTGATCGACATAAAGCCGATAGTCAGCACGATGTCGTGCACATTGGCGATCATGGCGCCGAGCGCGAACTGCCACTCAAAACGGAACCAAAGGTAAATCAGGATCGCAAGGATCGCGAGCATCAGCCCGACCACGCCATAGGAGAGTAATTCGCCCGATACGCGCGGTCCAACCACCTCAACGCGGCGGTAGTCGACCTCATTACCAAGAGCACCCCGCACCTTGGTTACTGCTTGTTGTTGCGCCACCTCTCCGCCCGGCTGCTCGGCGATACGGATGAGTACGTCATTTGGTGCACCGAACTGCTGCAACTGCACTTCACCGAGACCAAGTGCTCCGAGTGCAGCGCGCATTTTGGCAAGATCGGCAGCCCCCGCCTTCGATTGAACCTCGATGAGCGTGCCGCCCTTGAAGTCGATGCCGAAATTCAGCCCATGGAAGAAATAAAGCGAGATCGCCAGGATCGAAAGCAACGCCGACAAGGGAAAGCTGATGCGCCGAAAGCGCATGAAATCGAATTTGGTATCATCAGGGACAATGCGAAGCAGGCGCATGAATTATTTTCCTTTGCGCATGATCTTCTCCGAAAACCAGCCTCCACTTTTCGGGATCATGCGCGTACCCTAAATCGGCACGCGTTGCGGGCGCCGCCAGCGCACCCAGTATGCGACGATCAATCGCGTCAGGGTAAAGGCGGTGAAAACGGTCGTGATAATCCCGATGCCCAAGGTAACAGCAAAACCGCGGACGGGACCGGTACCGATATAAAACAGCACGGCCGCCGCGATGAATGTGGTGATGTTGGAATCGAGAATAGTAGCGAGAGCGCGCGAAAATCCTGCATCGATAGCATTGATCGGAGTTCGGCCGCCACGCACCTCCTCGCGAATGCGCTCATAGATCAACACGTTCGAGTCGACCGCGATGCCGACAGTTAGCACAATGCCGGCGATGCCCGGCAGAGTGAGCGTCGCGTTTAGCAGCGATAGCACGCCGAAGATCATGGCTACGTTGATAGCCACCGCAATATTGGCGAACAGGCCGAACAGCCCGTATGTGGCCAGCATAAAGACAATCACCATCGCCGCGCCGACATAAGAGGAAACCTTGCCTTTTGCGATCGAATCCTGGCCGAGACCCGGACCGACCGTGCGTTCTTCGATGATGGTAAGCGGGGCCGGCAGAGCGCCGGCCCTCAAGAGAATGGCGAGATCATTGGCGCTCTCGACGGTGAAACTTCCTGAAATCTGGCCGGAGCCGCCCAGAATAGGCTCCCGAATAACCGGGGCTGATATCACCTGATTGTCGAGGATGATGGCAAAAGGTTTGCCGACGTTTTCTTGCGTCACCTGCGCAAATTTGCGAGCGCCTGACGTGTTGAAGCGGAACGAAACGATTGGCTCGCTTGTACGTTGGTCGAAGCCCGGCTGAGCATCGGTAAGATCGCCACCCGAAACCAGAATGCGCTTTTCCACCAGGTACGGGGTTTTCGGCTGCGTCGCGCTGTAGAGAATTTCATCATCCGGCGGTACGCGTCCCTGTGCCGCCTGCTCTGCCGGCATCGAGACATCGACCATGCGGAAATCGAGCTTGGCGGTCTTGCCGAGCAATTCCTTCAGCCGTGTTGGATCTTGCAATCCTGGCACCTGCACCAGGATGCGGTCAGTACCCTGACGTTGGATCAGCGGCTCAACAGTGCCGAGTTCGTTGACCCGCCGCTCGATAATCTGGATCGACTGTTCGACCGACTGCCGTATCCGTTCAACAAGTGCGGGCTCGGTGACCGTCAGCCGCACCAGACTGCCAGCCTCGGTCGTTATGTCGAGTGTGCGCTGGCCAGTGCTACTGCCGAGAATGCCGCCGAGCGGCTGCGACAATTCCCGCAGTTTATCGACGGCCTGATCGAAATTGCTGCCCTCACGAATACGCACTTCGACGCTGTTTCCGCGCACCACCAGACCGGTATAGCCGACACGCGCATCGCGCAGCACGCGACGAACATCGTCACGCAGAGCTCTCAAGCTTTTCCTTGCGCACCGCATTGGTGTCGACTTCGAGCAGGATATGCGAGCCGCCCTGTAGATCGAGGCCCAGCACGACATGGCGCTGTGCCCATTTTGGCCAGCTCTGGACCATTTTCTCGGGCAGGAAATTGGGGACGGCGAACAAGCAAACGACGAATGCCGTAAGCACAATCGCCGCCGCCTTCCACCGCGTGAAATAAAGCATGACGTCCCGACTTGCGGCTTAAGGGGCCAAGGCTGCCGGCGATTAGCCGGCCGCGGCCTCTTCCTTGACAGGTTCACCCTTGGCGCGAACGTCGCTGACCATCTGCCGCATCTGGCGGATGCGCACGTCGTCCGCGATCTCGATTTCGATCTGGTCGTCGTCGATCACCTTGGTGACCTTGCCGATAAGGCCGCCGTTGGTGATGACCGTATCGCCCCGCCGCACGTTCTTGACCATTTCCTGGTGCTGTTTCACCCGCTTTTGCTGCGGCCGCAGGATCAGGAAATACATGATGACGAAAATCAGCGCGAACGGCAGCAGCGACATCAGCATGCCGCCGTCGCCACCTGCCCCGCCGAACAGCGATCCTTGCGCAAACGCAGGCGTTATGAACATCGAAGCTTGTCCCTTGCGTGGTTTCCCGGCGCCTCGGCGGCGCTTGAATTTCGCGCGGACTATAGCGGCCGCCCGACCAATTGCAACGCCGCCTCAGCCTGCTAAAACCGGCCGTTTTCGGCCATTTCCCCGCAAGACCGCTTGCGGGGGCAACGCTGCCCCGCTAAGAGCAGCGCGATTTGCGGACACATCCAATGGCCAAATCAAAGTCCAAATTGTCGCGGCGCTCCACGCCCAAACCGAAAACCGGCGCACGCTCCACCGGGCCAGAGCGACGTACTCGAACGCATCGCCACCGCGCTCGAGCGGCTGGCCCCGCAGCGCGCGACCCTGCCCGATCTCCGCATCGCCGATGCCTTCGTTTGGCACCCGGATGGACGGCTAGCGCCCGTCGCGCACGTGAATCGTGTCGAGATGTCACTGCTCAAGGGCATTGATCGCGTCCGCGACGTACTGGTCGAGAACACAGAGCGCTTCGCCAAGGGCTTGCCAGCCAACAATGCGCTCCTGTGGGGTGCCCGTGGCATGGGCAAGTCCTCGTTGGTGAAAGCTACGCATGCCGGTGTCAATGCCGCTGTCGCGCGCAATAGCAAGAGCCGGCCCCTTAAGCTGATCGAAATCCACCGCGAGGATATCGACAGTCTGCCGGCCCTGATGACGCTAACTCGCGGCTCACCGCACCGTTTTATCGTGTTCTGCGACGATCTATCGTTCGATGCCGAAGACACCACCTACAAGTCGCTTAAAGCGGTACTTGAAGGCGGCATCGAAGGCCGGCCAGACAATGTTATTTTCTATGCCACCTCGAACCGCCGCCATCTGATGTCGCGCGACATGATGGAAAACGAACGCTCGACGGCAATCAATCCGGGCGAGGCGGTCGAGGAAAAGGTATCGCTGTCCGACCGGTTCGGGCTGTGGCTAGGGTTCCATCGCTGTAGTCAGGACGAATATCTGGCGATGGTTGACGGCTATGTGACGCACTTCAAAATTCCGGCGCGCGGCGAAGCGCTGCATCGCGAGGCGCTGGAATGGTCGACCACACGCGGCTCGCGCTCAGGTCGCGTCGCTTGGCAGTTTGTGCAGGATCTCGCCGGACGGCTTGGTGTCGCGTTGAAGTATTGACTCCAACCGCTCATTCCCGCGCGAGCGGGAATCCAGAACAAAAATATTGCGCTGGGTCCCCGCTTACGCGGGAACGAACGGCCACGCTAGGCGCCGCCGAGGTATTGGGTTGGATCGACCGGAGTCGAGCCTTTTCGAATCTCGAAATGCAATTGCGGCGACGTCACATTGCCGGTTTGTCCCGCGTGCGCAATCACCTGCCCGCGCTTGATCGTGTCACCGCGCTTGACCATCAACTCACTCGCGTGTGCATAGGCCGACACGTAGCCATTCGAATGGCGGATCAGCACAAGGTTGCCGTAGCCCTTGAGTTCGTTGCCGGCGTAAGCAACCACACCGTCATCGGCAGCTTTGATCGGGGTACCTTCCGGAACCGCCAGATTAATTCCGTCGTTCTGCGTGCCGTTCGGCTTGCTGCCGAAACCCGGCGATGACGCGGCCGCGAACTGGCCACCGAAACGCCGGCATGGCCCCGCTCGGTTCCGCCGTCTTGACTACGGTTTCGGTTGTGTGCGGTTCTTCCTTGGCGACCTGCGCATTTTGCACCTGCGCGCTCGCAACCTTCTCCGTCGCCACTGCGCGCGGCTGCGCGACTTGAGGCGTCGGCGCCGGATGCGCAGCCGCGACTATCGGATGGGCGCCCGCGGGAATCGTCAGACGATCACCAATACTGAGCTTCGAAGAAGACTGAATGTGATTTGCCTGTGCCAGCGCCGTCAGCGTCACGCCGCTACGACGCGCGATATTCATGAGAGTGTCGCCGGACTGAACGACATGAACATTGCCGCCAGCGGCGACCTGTGTCGGCGCATGCGCGGCCGCTGTTTGGGGCGCGTTCGAGACATAGCGCGGAATGACGAGACGTTGGCCCGGCCTGATCTGGCTCGCATCGCGGATGCCATTGGTCTGCATGAGCGCCGAAGCGGGTACATGATGGTTGCGTGCGATCGTGTCGATCGTTTCCCCGTAACCCACGGTCACGGCCGAGCCGCCATTCCACGCCCAATGACCCGATGGCGCTGAAGCAGCGGCGGCTGACCCAGTGACGTCAGAATATTGTTTGGGCGTGCGATAGATGCTCGGGCTTTGTGTGCCGTAGGTGCTAGGCGCAGCTGAAACAGTGGCGGGCTGGCTCAGCGCCGGCAGCGGCTGGGCTTCGACGCGGGTGGACGCTGGAGGCGCCGGGATCGAACTGACGTTCTGCGGCGGCGCGGGACGATCGGCGTTGTAGGAACTGGAGTTGAAGCGTGCGGAGTCCGAACAACCAGCGGCCACGATACCGATCAGCGCGAGAACTATAACGCGCGGCCAAGCACACGGTCGGGACTCCACCATGGAACGCGGCATTTGGTTACTCACTCGTACGCAGGAAACGTAGAGTTTGAAATAAACCAGCCGCGAGTAAACAAGGCTTTAAGAATTAACGCGCGGATACCAGCGCATTTTGACCCGGTAAGAATACCACAGTGTCAGCTGATCCCGCGAAGCGGGTACCCGTTTTCGGAAAAGCCCATACGCGACGCTATAATTCTTGCGCTTGTCCCGGCAGCATCGGCACGAAACGCACCGGAATAAGATTTTCGCGACGGGTTCCCGTTACGGACTTGGTAAGCTTGATAATATGTTGTGACCCGTCGTGGGAGCCGAGCGGCAGAATCATGATGCCGTCTTCGGCGAGTTGATCGAGCAGCGTTTGTGGCAAGGTCTCCGCGGCAGCGGTGACTATAATGCGATCATAAGGCGCCCTACCCGGTACGCCCGCGAAGCCATCGCCGGCTACAACGATCGACATTGTCATAGCCGAGCGACCTCAGACGCTCCCGCGCCTGTTCGGCAAGCGTCCGATAGCGCTCGATGCTCACCACTTCGCGCGCAAGCCGCGATAGCACCGCGGCCTGATAACCGGACCCAGTCCCGACCTCCAGCACGCGATGGTGCGGGCGCAAGCCGAGTTGCTCGGTCATATAAGCCACCACATAGGGCTGACTGATGGTCTGGCCACAGGCGATTGGCAACGCCCGGTCGGCATAGGCACTCTCCGCAAAGGACACTTCGACAAATTGCTCGCGCGGCACTTCGTCCATCGCACGCAGCACCGCCTGGTCCGCAATGCCCCGCCGGCGCAAGGTCAGCAGGAATTCCATGTGATCGTCGTCCTGCTGGTGATTGCGCGGCGTTTTCGACACGTTTAGGCCCCTTCATCGGCATTATTAGCATGTTTCCAAGAAGCTGAGCTAAGCTGGAACTCTGTGGCTAATCCTGAGTTGTAGGGCGGGAGACAGCAATGACAGATTCATCGGCGGCTGCGCCACGCGTTCTCGTGGTCGAGGATGAGTATTTGATCCGCATGTTACTTGAGGACATGTTGGACGAGCTGGGCTACGGAGTGCTTGCGGCGGTCGGCACGATTTCGGAAGCCAGCCAGATTGCCACCAGCGGCGAATTCAACGCTGCCATTCTGGACGTTAATCTCGACGGCCAGGAAATTTATCCAGTCGCCGACATTCTGGCGAAACGTGGCCTGCCGTTCGTGTTTGTCACCGGCTATGGCGAGCGCAGTCTGCCAGAGCCCTATCGCGGCCGCCCTACCCTCCAGAAACCATTTCAGGCCGAGCAACTCAAGCGCACGCTCGCCGAGTTCACTGCCTAGCCGAACACCTCAGCCAACTTAGTCATAAACGGCTCGTCGGTGAGATCGAGTCGCAGCGGTGTCACCGCGATGCGTTTCTCGGTCAGCGCCGCGAGGTCGCTTCCCGGCGCCGCGCCGACAATTCCGCCGCGCCCGAACGCAATCCAGATAATAAGGATTGCCGCGTCCATCGTGGCGCGCGTCGATGCGTAACAGTTCCTGGTCGCGCTTGCCCTGCACGGCGATGGAAACGCCGGCAACTTCGTCAGGCGTGCAGTCTGGAAAATTTATATTCACCAGCACATCGCGCGGCATTCCGGCATCGAGCACGCGCCTGATGAGATCCGGCGCAAATTTGGTCGCAGTGTCCCAGTAAGGCTGATGCTTGGTGGTGAAGGCGTAGGCCTGCGAAAGCGCAAAGGACGGAATGCCGAGCACCGCGCCTTCCATCGCACCGGCGACCGTGCCCGAATAGGTGACGTCTTCGGCACAATTGCGGCCGCGGTTGACGCCGGAGAGAACGAGATCGGGTTTGTCTTTCATCAGATGACGCACGCCCATGATGACGCAGTCGGTCGGCGTACCTTTGACCGCGAAATGCCGCTCGCCGACTTCGCGCATGCGCAACGGATCGTTTAACGACAGCGAATGCGACACACCGGACTGGTCCGTTTCCGGCGCCACGATCCACACTTCATCGGAAAGCGTACGAGCAATCTTCTCGCAGGCGGCGAGCCCCGGCGAATGAATGCCGTCGTCATTGGTGATAAGAATACGCATTACGCCCGCTCGATCTTCGTTATTCCGCCCATATAAGGCGCGAGCGCCGCTGGCACCGCGATCGAGCCATTCTCCTCCTGATAAGTTTCCATCACGGCGATGAGCGCGCGGCCAACGGCAACACCGGAGCCGTTGAGCGTGTGCACGTGCCGCACACCGTCCTTGGCGCGGTAGCGCGCATTCATGCGGCGGGCCTGAAATTCGCCGCAGACCGAGCAGGACGAAATTTCGCGATAGGCGTTCTGGCCCGGCAGCCAGACTTCGATGTCGTAGGTTTTCTGCGCGGCAAAGCCCATGTCGCCGGTGCAGAGCGTAACCACGCGATAGTGCAGCTCGAGCTTCTTGAGCACTTCCTCGGCGCAGGCGAGCATGCGCTCGTGCTCTTCTTTCGATTTCTCCGGTGTCGTGATCGAGACCAGTTCGACCTTCGTGAACTGATGTTGGCGGATCATGCCGCGGGTATCTTTGCCGGCGGCGCCCGCTTCCGCGCGGAAGCATGGCGTGCAGGCGGTCAGCCGCATCGGCAATGCGCTTTCCTCGACGATGGATTCGCGCACGAGATTGGTGAGCGGCACTTCGGCGGTGGGGATGAGCCAAAAGTCATTCGTCGTTCGAAATTGATCGTCAGCAAACTTCGGCAGTTGTGCTGTCCCAAACATAACATCGTCGCGCACCAAGATCGGCGGGTTGACTTCGGTATAGCCGTGCTCCTTGCCCGTATGCACATCGAGCATGAATTGCCCGAGTGCGCGTTCGAGCCGCGCCAAACCTTTCTGCAAGAACGACAAAGCGCGCGCCGGATAATCTTGGCGGCCAGTTCGAAATCCATCTGGCCGAGTGCTTCGCCCAATTCGAAATGCTGTTTGGGCTTGAACGCATAGTCGCGCTTCTTGCCGAACACGTGATGCTCGACATTTCCGCTCGCGTCGGCGCCGTCGGGCACATCGTCGAGCGGCATATTCGGAATTTGTGCAAGCTCCTTGTCGAGTTCGACGGCGAGCGTCTTTTGCTCCTCCTCCAGTGCAGGCAGCGCAGTCTTCAGCTCAGTCACCTCGGCCATCAGCTTACTGGCCTTGGCCTCGTCCCTCGCCTTTTTGGCGTCGCCGATTTCCTTGGAAGCCGCGTTCCGCCGCGCCTGCGTCTGCTCGAATTTGGTGATCGCCGCGCGCCGCTTTTCGTCGAGCGCCATCAGCTTTTTCGACAGCGGCTCCAGCCCGCGCCGTTTCAGGCCGCGGTCGAAGGCGTCAGGATGCTCGCGAATCCATTTGATGTCGTACATGGCGGGCGGCTTCTTAGTCGGAATTGGCAGGAAGTTAAAGCGAGGCTTCTCCGCTCATGCCCGCGAAAGCGGGCATCCAGTCCCTGGAATTTGCTTTTTAAAGCGCTGGATCCCCGCTTGCGCTGGGATGAGCGATGCAGGTTACTCCGCCGGCTTTGCGGTCGCCGAGGCGGCGTCAGCCGCCGCTTTGGCGGTCGCCTCGGCCTTCGCCTTTTTCTCGACCATGCGCACCGACCAGATCGAGCCCTCATAGAGAATGAGCAGCGGCACCGCGAGCGACATCTGGCTGATGACATCGGGCGGCGTGAGCACGGCGGCGAGCACAAACGCACCGACGATGAAATAGCGCCGCTTTGGCCTTGAGTTGATCGGCAGTGATCAAGCCCGATACGGCCGAGCAGCGTCAGGATTACCGGCAGCTGAAACGCCACGCCGAAGGCCAGCACGAGCGCCATCATCAGCGAAAGATATTCGCCGACCTTCGGCATCAGCGCGATCGATGCATCGGTGGTCGAACCCGTCTGCTGCATGCCAAGCGAGAAGCGCACCAGCATCGGCAGCACCAGGAAATAGACAACTGCCGCGCCGAGCGCGAAGAAGATCGGCGTCGCAATCAGATACGGCAGAAACGCTTTGCGCTCGTTGCGATAGAGACCGGGCGCGACGAACATGTAAATCTGCGCGGCCACGATCGGGAACGACAGAAAAGCGGCGCCAAACATGGCGAGCTTCAGTTGCGTGACGAAATATTCGAGCAGCGCAGTGTATATGAACTTGGAATTTTCCGGCCCCGCCACCCACACGAACGGCCACACCAGAACGTTGTAGATGTCTTTGGCGAACACGAAGCAGACCGCGAACATCACTCCGAATGCGATCAGCGCCTTGATCAGCCGCGAACGCAGCTCGATCAGGTGATCCATCAACGGCGCTTTGGTGGCCTCGATATCCTCGTGGCTCATGTGCCGCCTCCGGCCTGTTTAGGCGGCGGCACTTCGACGGCTGCAAAATCTTTTTCACTGACTGGCGACGGCGGCTCCGGCAGCGGCACATTCACTTCAGGCTGCTGCGCCGGCTCGGGCAAGGCCGATGGCGCGGCGGGCGCGGTCTCGGCGGATCGCTCGTTCGTTTTCGCCGCCTCAGGCATCTCGAAGGCGCGCTCAATTTCCTTCTGCGTGTTCGCCATCGGATCGAAATTGGCGATATCGCTGACCGAGCTCTTGAGATCCTCTGCCTGTTTTTTCAGGTCGGCCATTTCGGCCTCGCGCATGGCTTCCTGAAATTGACCCTGGAATTCCGACGGCCATGCGCCGGACTTTGCCCATGTACTGGCCGAGTGTGCGCAACACAGTCGGCAGCTCTTTCGGCCCAATCGCGATCAGCGCGACGATGCCGATGACGACGAGCTCGCCCCAACCGATGTCGAACATGGATTAGTCAACTCCGAAGCGCTGCGGCGCCGCTGCGACAACCGTGCCGGTCGTCTCTCCCTTACGCACCGGCGCAGCGATCAGGAGCGCACGCCCTCGGCGCGTCGCTCGGCTTCTGTCTTGGCTGCATTGTCAGCCTCGATCGTCTTGACCGGCTCGTTCTTGGCGTCCGCCGACTTCTCGTCTTCGGACATGCCCTTCTTGAAGGCCTTGATGCCTTGGGCGAAGTCGCCCATCAGCGACGAAATTTTTCCACGGCCTCCGAACAGGACCATCACGACCAGCAGGACGATGATCCAATGCCATATACTTAGGGAACCCATCGGCAAATCCTCCGCAGCGACGGGCTTTTCGGCTCGTCCCGCCATGATTTGAAAGAGAAACTAGGCTCCGCAGGCGGCAAAAACAAGGACTTCAGACCCGGTCAAAGAGCCGCGCAGTCCCTTGAAATCGCGGAATTTACCTTAATCCGGCGCCGTCACTTCTCGGAATGCGAGGACGGCGGTGCCAGGCCCAGATCGAGATCGCCCGGCTCAAGCGGGTCTTCGTCATCGCGCAATGTTAAATCATCAGACGGAAGCGGCACGGCAAAACCGGGAGGCAGATTGCCCTCTATCAGCCCGGCACCTTTGAGCTCGTCGAGGCCTGGCAGGTCGCCGACCTCCTCCAGCCCGAAGTGGGAGAGGAACGTTTCTGTTGTGCCATAGGTAATCGGACGCCCCGGAGCTTTGCGGCGGCCGCGCGGGCGAATCCAGCCCGTTTTGAGCAGCACATCGAGTGTGCCCGCTGCCGCCACAACACCGCGAATTTCTTCGATCTCCGCGCGGGTCACCGGCTGGTGATACGCGACGATCGCAAGTGTCTCGACCGCCGCACGCGAGAGCTTGCGGGTTTCGACGATCTGTTTCGTGAGCAGCCACGACAAATCGTTGGCAGTACGGAATGTCCACTTTTTGCCGACGCGCACGAGATTGACTCCGCGCGTGGCGTACTCGTCTTTGAGCTGCGCCAGCGTATTCTTCACATTCACACCGTTTGGAAGTCTGCGCGCCAGGGTCGCCTCGTCGAGGGGCTCGCCCGCCGCGAACAACAAGGCTTCGAGCAGCCGCAATCCCTCCGGTCGCACGACCGGTGCCGGCGCAGTCTCTGTCGCCGGCTCATTGTTTTGTACCACCACGAGCTTCTTGGCCGCGCTGGGCATGGTCCCCTTCCCCTTATGCGTTTTCTTGCGCGTCATGCGTCGTTACATTTCCAATCGCGCCGACGCGCTTGCGCATGTAGATCGGCGCGAATGACTCTTTCTGATGAATTTCGGCAAGCCCCTCGCGCACCAGTTCGAGTGCGGAGGCGAATGAAGAGGCAAACACCGTCGCCGCTAGCGCCGGCTCCACCACATAGCTGATCAGGAACTGATCGATGCGCGACCAGTCCGTTGACTGTCCGATCAAGCGCTCGAGTGCGGCGCGAGCCTCCGCCAGCGACCAGACCGAGCGCTGCTTGAACCGTACACGCGAAAGTGCGCTGCGCGAGCGTTGCGTGGCATAAGCTGATAGCAAATCGTAGAGCGTCGCCGACCATTCCGGCTGCTTGATCTCGGCGATGGGTTCGGGCAATCCGCGGGCGAAAACGTCGCGATTGAGTTGCGGCCGCTCCATCATCCGGGTTGCCACATCTCGGATCGCCTCCAGCCGGCGCAGGCGATTGGCCAGCGCGAGCGCCATATCCTCTGCGCTCGGCCCGTCACCCGGCGCTACGTCGGGAAGCAGCAACCGCGATTTCAAATAAGCAAGCCAGGCCGCCATCACCAGGTAATCGGCGGCAAGCTCAAGCCGCAATTGCCGGGCCGCTTCGATGAAGGACAAATACTGGTCGGCGAGCGCCAGTATCGAGATCTTCGCCAAATCCACTTTTTGCTGGCGAGCAAGCATCAGCAACAGGTCGAGGGGGCCTTCGAAACCCTCCACATCGACGATCATTGCCGGCTCGGTGGTGCCTCGCTCAGCGCTGAGCGTGGTGTCGAACTCCTCGCTGCTCATGACCAGATCTTCCGTTGGGGCGTTCGCTCGTCGGTCACCATCTGTGCGAATATCTTGCGTGCAGCTTCCGTGTCGAATTCCTCGGGTGCCGTTCGCGCTGCGAGCGCCGCGTCAGCGCGCTTCGTGGCATCGCCTGAAAGTTCCGGCGCTTCGCTGGCGACGGCCGTCATCTCGCTCAAATTGCCATTGCAGTGAAGCACGACATCACATCCAGCCGCCAGCGCGGCTCGGCTCCGCTCGGCGATGGTGCCGGACAAAGCATTCATCGAGACGTCGTCACTCATCAGCAGGCCCTGGAATCCGATAAAGCCGCGAATCACTTGCCTCACCATTGTGACCGAAGTGGTGGCGGGCGCGACTGGGTCGATGGCACTAAACACAACATGTGCAGTCATGCCGAGCGGCAAGTCGGCCAATGGGCGGAATGCAGCGAAATCTGTCGCCTCGAGGGTAGCGCGGTCGGTATCGACCACCGGCAGCTTGTGATGGCTGTCGGCAGCGGCTCGGCCATGGCCCGGCAGATGCTTGAGCACCGGAAGAACGCCCCCGGCCTGTAGGCCCTCCGCAATTGCCTTGGCGATTGCCGCAACCTTGCTGGGTTCGCTGCCATAGGCGCGATCGCCGATGACCTGATCGGCGCTTGCCGAGGGCACATCGGCGAGAGGCAGGCAATCGACATCGATGCCAAGCGGCCTGAGGTCGGCAGCGATCAAATGACCCGCAAGTCGCGCCGCCGCGATACCTGAAGCCGGCTCTCGGTCGTAAAGCTCGCCATAGCGTCTCCCGGGCGGATAGGCAGACCAATTCGGAGGCCCGAGACGTTGGACCCGACCTCCCTCCTGATCCACGAGCACGGGCGCATTCCAGCCGACTATGTCGCGAAATGACCGAATGAGTTCCGTCACTTGTGTTGGGGTGCTCACGTTCCTCTTGAAGATGATCAGCCCCCAAGGCCGTGCCTCGCGGAGAAACGCACGTTCGCCGGCGGATACGCTCGACCCTGCCAATCCGGTGATGAACGCGCGTGCCGCCATCGGCGCGGATTAGACCGTGCCCGCCGGCAGGGTCAAGTTTTGGCCTGTTAATTCCTCTGGATCGAGGCACTGGCCGCCCGCTGCCTTGAGGTTCGAGCACAACTCCCCGGCCTCATTGGCGTTGGCGAAGGGCCCTACCATGGCTCGATAATAGGTTCCCTTTGTACCCAGGTCGGCCTTATGGATCTGCGGCTGACGCCCGCCGAGCTGGTCTGGGAACTTGGCCTGAAGGCTCCGGAACGCAGCTTGAGCTTCAGCCTCGCTTCGCTGAGACGAAACCTGCACATAGCTTCCCGAGCCGCCAGCACCAGCGCTCGCCGCAGGCGCTGGTGCCAGTGGCCTGAGGTGCTGGCGCTACCGAAGCAGTGCCGGGTCGGCGCGGCAGGGCCGCGAGCCGCAGCAGGCGCCCTTGTAGCGGCGCGCGCAGATGGTGCATTCGGGTTTAGTGATAGTGGCGCATTGCCAGCCGCTGGGGCGGCCTGACGTACGGGCGGTGCCGAACGTGTAGCTGGCGGTGGCGTCGGCATCCTCTTCCGCATCGGCGCTCGCACTATCGGCGATCCGTGCCGGCGGCGCGAGCCGCAGGTGCCGTCCGGGGGCGGTGGCGGTCGCCCGCGAGCAGCAGGCGCTGCGGCTGAGGCGTGCGCCGACGGGGGCGTGGCGTCAGCCGCACTGGTTGATCGGGATGGATAGCGATAGTGCGGATCTTCTTTCGCCTCACTTCCGACCACGCCACTACCCAACGTCGGCGGAGGAGCCGATCTGCGAGACCGCAACTGTTGCCGGCTTGTCGATCGGCTGTTCCTCACGCGACACCAGTTTTTCGCTTTGACCGCGTTCGTTCAGACGATCCGTGATCAGTTTGTTCGATTGCGTGTCTTTACCGGTCGTCGCGGGAACAATCTTGCTTGGCCCCGCATCGGCCCTGATGACGGGCGGCGGTTGGGTGGATCCGGATGAACCAAACAGGGCGCGATAGCCATAAGCGCCGGCAGTGCCTATCACTGCCAAAGCAAAAACGCCGGCGATCGCCATAACGCCAAGGCGACGACGGGAGGATGGCACATCGTCGTAGTATTCCTCTTCAACGTGCTGAGCCGTGTCCTGTTCGTAAGGGTCATGCGGAAAGTCGGCCTGGCTCGGCGGATAGCTGCGCGCCTCATGGTCGGCCTCATAAAGACCGTCATCGGTCGGCGGCGGGGTAGCGGCGTAAGATTGGCGTCCATAGTTTTGGCCGCCATAATAACTTGCTGCCGCATCCGCCTGTTGTTCAGCGGGCACAGGCCGCGAGGCGTAGTAGCCATTGCCTAATCTCTGCGGTGGCACCGGCGCGCGGGCATCGGCTTCGGCCTGTGCTCGGTACGGAGTTCCGGTCGGTTGCGTGTTCCAATCGGAGCCCTCGCCCGGTTGCGGCGCAGGCGCACGACGCGCGGACTCGCGGCCGAATTCTGCAAATGGATCTGTTTGCCCGATGAGCCGAGCGAGTTCGGCAAGCGGATCGCTGCCAGGCGTTTTGGCTGCACCACGCACCGGCGGTTCACTTGCACGATATGGTCGTTGAAATTGGTCGTCCGCCATTCGTTCCCCGGCTAATGAGTTCGTCCCTGCTTACTCTTATGATCGTTGGCGGTGCAGGCCAAGCGCAGATTTCGATGGACGAAACTTACCGCATTTCTTCCGGCGCGCTGACCCCGAGCAATGCTAGACCCGAGGCGATAACGGTGACGATCCCCTCCACCATGGCGAGCCGGGCTGCCGTCGTTTCTCGATCATTCTGGATAATGAAGCGTAAATGAGGCAAGTCTTTTCCTCGCGTCCAATGCGCGTGAAATTCACTTGCTAATTCATACAGATAGAACGCAATCCGGTGAGGCTCGTGGGCGGCCGCGGCCGCTTCGATGGTGCGAGGGTAGAGCGCAATCCGCCGCAGCAGGGAAATTTCGCCGGGATCGCTGAGGCGCTCGAGCGGCGCCTGCTTGAGTAGCGCCGCACGCGCCGGCGCCGCCTCCGGCAGGTCCGGCATTTCCTCTCTCGCATTGCGGAACACGGACTTCCCGCGAGCATGACCGTACTGGACGTAGAAAACCGGATTGTCGCGCGAATGCTCGATCACCTTGGCGAGATCGAAATCGAGCACAGCATCGTTCTTGCGGTAAAGCATATCGAAGCGAACGGCGTCACGCCCAACTTCCTCTACCACCTCGCGCAAGGTGACAAACTCCCCCGCCCGTTTCGACATCTTCACCGGCTCACCCGCGCGCAGAAGGCGGACCAACTGCACAAGTTTCACGTCGAGATCGGCTTTACCACTGCTAATCGCTTTGACTGCCGCCTGCATGCGCTTGACATAGCCGCCGTGGTCAGCGCCCCAGACATCAATCAAGTGGTGGAAGCCGCGGTCCAGCTTCGATTTGTGATAAGTGATGTCGGTAGCAAAATACGTATAGCTGCCGTCGGACTTCTTCAGTGGGCGGTCGACGTCGTCACCAAACTCTGTTGAGCGAAACAGCGTCTGCTCACGGTCTTCCCAATCCTCGATCGCACCACTTTTTGGCGGCGGAAGCCTACCTTCATAGACCTCACCGCTTTTACGCAAGCCCGCGATTGTGGCGCCTACTTCGTCGCGCCGACCTTCGATCAGTGAACGCTCGGAGAAGAACACATCGAAATGTATATCGAGCGCGGCGAGGTCATCGCGGATTCCGTCCATCATCATGGCAATGGCCTTCGCGCGCACAACAGGCAGCCATTCGGCCTCCTTCATCGTGCTGAGCTTGGCCGCATACTCGGCGGCAAGTTCACCACCGACGGGTTTGAGATAGTCGCCGGGATAAAGCCCCTCAGGAATCTCGCCAATATCCTCACCGAGCGCCTCGCGATAACGGAGGAACACCGAACGGGCCAATACATCGACCTGCGCGCCCGCATCATTGATGTAGTATTCGCGCGTCACCTTGTAGCCGGCGAAGGCTAGCAAGTTCGCAAGTGCATCGCCGAACACCGCGCCGCGGCCATGGCCGACGTGCATCGGGCCAGTCGGATTGGCAGAAACGTACTCGACGTTGGCCGTTTCGCCTTCGCCGATGTTGCTTCGGCCATATTCACTACCCGCTCCCAGCACCAAGCCGAAGTTCCTCGCTCCAGACATGTGGCTTCAGATTGAGATTGATAAAGCCCGGACCAGCGACGCTGACTGATGCCACCTTGTCGTCGGCGCGCAGTTCTTCGGCAATACTTTCTGCCAGCTCGCGCGGCTTCTTGCCGGCGTCCTTTGCCAACACCATCGCCGCATTGGTCGCCATGTCACCATGGGTCGGATCGCGTGGGGGCTCGACCACAATGCGCGAAAGCTCAACGCGGGGTCCCAAGCACCGCAGTAGTCGCCACGCACACGCGCGCGAGCATGTCAGCGAACAAATGTTGGGGCCTGGATGCGATTGGCATAGTGGGCTGCGGCTAACGCAATTTGGAAGGGGAGTCAAAACAATCGAAGCAAATTTGACGAATGGCGCAGCACGATCGGCGCCTTTCTTACCAAGCCGTTGCTCCGCTATCGACGACCAAGATCTGTCCCGTCGTGATGGCCGCCTCATCCGACGCCAGATAGACCGCCATATCGGCCATGTGAATCGGCAGGCCAAGCCCAAGCAAATGCATCGTCGGCGAGCTTCTCGATATCCTTGGAACCTTCGAGCAGTTTCTTGACGCGGTCTGACAATGTGACGGACGGTGCAATCGCGTTCACGCGAATTTTGTGCTTCGCGTATTCCACCGCCATCGATCGAGTTAGCGAGGCGATAGCCCCCTTGGCCGCGGTATAGCAGTCGCGCCCCGGAACCGCGCTCAACGCGAGCGACGACGTCATGTTGATGATCGCACCCCCGCCGGATTTTATGATGTGCGGAATGCCAATCTTGGAGCAAAGAAACGTGCCGTAGAGGTCAAGCGTGATGACACGCCAGAACTCTTCTTCGGGCGCCTCGGTAACCGCACCATCTTGCGGGGTCGACCCGCCCGCGTTGTTGTGAAGGATAGTCAGCTTTCCGAACCGCTCGATGGTTTCCGCAAAGGCGGCTTCAACGCTCGTCTTGTCGCGGACATCACATTGAATGAAGTGGGCATCTCCGCCGGAATTCTTGGCCCGGGCGCGGGCAGACTGAGCGGCGGCGGCGCCACGATCGGCATCGATCTCGGCGATGACGACTTTCGCGCCCTCCTCGGCAAAGCGTTCGGCGGTGGCGCGGCCAATACCGCCGCCACCACCGGTGATGAATGCAACTTTACCCGCAAGACGCGCCATGGAAGCCCTCCACACGATGATGATATTGAGCTGAAGCCCCGCGGCGCAAGGCGCCATTAAAGCAAGGCACTCTTGGCGTGCATCGCCGCGCGGTAGGCAAACACGATGGCCGGGCCGAGCGTGGTGCCTGGACCGGGATAGCTTCCTGCCATGACAGAAGCCATGTCATTGCCGCAGGCGTATAGTCCCGGAATCGGCTTTCCATCGTTGTCGAGCACGCGTGCGTCTGCGTCAGTCGCAAGCCCAGTGCTGACCGCAATGTCGGCTGGCCAGACCGCAAGTGCATAGAACGGTGGGGTCGCGACCGGCCCGATACAAGGGTTGGGCTTATGTTCGCTATCGCCGTTAAAGCGGTTGAGTTCGGTTTCACCCTTACCGAAATCGACATCGACACCTTTGCCGGCAAAGCCGTTGTAGCGCAGGACCGTGGCGCGCAACTGCGCAGGATTGGCGCCAATCTTGCGGGCGAGTTCCTCGAGCGTGCGCGCGCTCATGAGGTAACCGCTGTCGACGAATTTTTCGGGATTACGGTGGCCCGGGTAAACGACACCCAGACCATATTTTTCGAGGGCGTCCGCATCGCAGATCAGCCAGGCCGGGATCGACGGCGCAGTTTTGTGACTCTCGAACATCGCCAGCACGAAGTCATGATACGATGCCGCTTCATTGACGAAACGGCAGCCAGCCGAATTTACCGCGATCAATCCGGGCTTGGCACGGTCAAGCACAAGATGCGGGAACAGACCCTTCGTGCTGTCGGGCCGCGGCACAATCGACACCGGTGTCCACAGCCCGCTCGTGCAGCGCTCGGGCGCAATCGCTGCGCCCAGACGCTGGCCGATGTCGACACCGTCGCCGTGGTTGCCGTCATAGCTCATAGAATATTCGGGAACGGGCTGAGGCATGAACGCCTCGCGAAAGCGTTTATTGTGTGCGTAACCACCTGTCGCAAGCACGACGCCCTTGCGGGTTTTGACCGAAACTTCTCTGCCGCCGATGTTCAGGCGCGCACCTTTGACGCCGCGTCGGTCGCCGGTGAGCTCTACAATCGGCGCGTCAAACAGGATCGGCACCTTGTGTTTGCATAAACTGTAGAACAGCCGCCCGATGAGCGCATTGCCCATCATGATGCGCGTTCCGCGCTTATATTTCAGGCGGTCGGCGAGATAACGTGCAAACAGCTTTGCGGAATAAATGAAATTTGCAAACGAACGGAAGCGGCCAATCAACCGGGGAATATCGGCCTTGCCGACCATCATGCCGCCGAACAGCATGAACTCCGGCACTGGCGGGCGAATGCGCCGGAATTCCGCGCCGAGCAGCCGTCCATCGAACGGCTCAGGCATAATGGCGCGGCCAGCGACGGCGGCGCCCGGCATGTTGCTGCGATAGTCCGGGTGTTTTCCGCAAGCAAGGAACTGCACGTCTGTTCGGGCACACAAGTAATCAATCGCCGTTGGTCCGGTTTGAAGATAGGCGTTCCTGAGTTCGCGGTTGGTCGCTTCACCGATCAGGGCGCTCAGATAACGGTCGGCTTGTTCGCTACTATCGGCGAAGCCGGCGGCCCGACTTTGGCTGTTTTCCGGAATCCAAAGCGTGCCCGCTGAGGTCGAGCCGGTGCCACCAACCTGATCGGACTTCTCGCACAAGAGCACGTCGAGACCCTCGAGCGAGGCAACCAGCGCAGCGGTCATGCCGGCGGGGCCTGCACCTGCAATAATGAGATCGACTTCCGGAGCGACGGAAACACCCGCGCTCGTTACGACATGAGACATTATCCATCCTCCGTTCGGAGGATGTCATGCTGCAACGACGCTGTCATCCGGATGCGTTGCATTCGCGCCGCACAGTGACTCTGTCCGGCGCACTTTCCGTCCAAGCCGATCCGGATACGCTCCAACGTTTCGCAATTGGCGATACGAGGATTTTTGCGCACCCAGCCCTCAGGTGATTACCGCAGCTCCGGCGTCCCTTTGAAATATTTCGCGTGTTCGATGAGCGCGTAGCGATCGGTCATGCCCGCAATGTAGTCGCCGATCCCCTCGCCCCATTCTGCCGGCAAGTCAGCGGGCGATGCCGTGTAGTGCGCAAACAGGTCGCGCACGACGCGTTCAGCATCGGCCATCACCCGCACGACACGCTCGTGGCGGTACATGCGCGGGTATAAAAAGCCCTTGATGTCGCGGTCGGTCTTTTCCATCGCGGGCGAAAATCCCACCACCGGCCGCGGCGCTTCTCGCACCTCGGCAGCCGTGCGCGGGCTGAGCATTACGATGCGCATTCCACTCTCTGCAATCACGTCTTCGATCATGCGCGTGATGAGCGCGCGCACGATTTCGTGCGCGCGGCGACCTGGTTCGATGCCCGGATATTGCGCTTCTATCGCGCTCAAGATGTTTCCGATGAGCGTCACCTGGGCAATATCGTCGAGCGTGAACAGATCGGCACGCAGGCCATCGTCGATGTCGTGTGCGTCATATGCAATATCGTCCGATAAGGCTGCGACCTGCGCTTCCGCGCTGGCGTAGGTCCACAATTCCAGGTCCTGAACCTTCGAATAAGCGACAATCGGCGTCGGCACGCCGTGCCTGACATAACGGCCAACGGCAGCGCCATCGCGACCAACGAGCGGCCCATTGTGTTTGACCAGACCCTCGAGCGTCTCCCAACTGAGATTGAGGCCATCGAAGGCGGCATACCGGCGCTCAAGATCCGTCACGATGCGCAGCGCTTGTGCATTGTGATCGAAGCCCCCGCAGCCGGCGAGGCATTCGTCGAGTGCACGTTCGCCGGCATGTCCAAACGGCGGATGGCCGAGATCGTGAGCGAGCGCCAGCGCTTCAGCGAGGTCTTCGTCCAGGCCAAGTGCGCGCGCAATCGAGCGAGCGATCTGCGCAACTTCGAGCGTATGGGTGAGACGCGTACGGTAATGGTCGCCTTCGTGATAGACGAAGACCTGCGTCTTGTGAGCCAGGCGCCGGAATGCGGACGAATGGATAATCCTGTCGCAATCGCGGCGGAAAGCATTTCGGGTCGGGCTCGCCGGTTCGGCTAAAGCGGCGGCCACGGCTTTGCGCCGGATCGGAGGCATAAACCGCCCGCTCGCGCCCTGTTTCGACCGCCATGCATTGACCTCACTGGCCCGCGCACTTAACTATCCGTTGGGCCTTCTGCCAATAGGATGGTCCGAAAAGGCAGGCAATGAGCACGAGCATCACGGTCAGCGAACGGGCAGCGCGGCGGATCGGCGACATCCTCAAAGGAGAGCCGACCGGCACCATGCTGCGCGTCAGCGTGGAAGGCGGCGGCTGCTCCGGCTTTCAATACAAATTCGATATGGAGCGCGCCAAGGCAGCCGATGATCTAGTGATCAGCCGCGACGGTGCCGTGGTGCTCATCGATCCTGTCTCGGTCAACTACATGGCCGGTTCGGAGATCGACTTCGTCGACGATCTGATCGGCGCATCATTCAAAGTGAAGAACCCGCAAGCGAAAGCATCGTGCGGCTGTGGCACCAGCTTTGCGCTTTGATCGATTATTCCGCGGCGACCGCCGGTGGCGCTTCTTCGACTTCCGTTAGCTGTGGCTCGAGCCGGCGTTTGATGAGCCGGTCGAAGCGGTCGAGATAGAGATAAATCACCGGTGTGATGTAAAGCGTCAGGAGCTGCGAGAGCACCAGACCGCCGACCACCGCAACGCCGAGCGGCTGACGCAATTCGGCCCCGGCACCCGTGCCGAGCGCGATCGGCAAGCGTTCCGAAGATCGCCGCGAAGGTCGTCATCATGATCGGGCGGAAGCGCAGAACCGCGGCCTCGCGGATCGCTGCTTCCGCCGACAAGGCCAACGCGGCGGCGCTCGATCGCGAAGTCGATCATCATGATCGCATTCTTCTTGACGATGCCGACGAGCATCACAATGCCGATCATCGCGATCACCGACAGATCCATGCGGAACAGCATCAGCGTCAAAATCGCGCCGATACCGGCCGACGGCAGGCCGGAGATGATGGTGATCGGATGAATGAAGCTTTCATACAGAATGCCGAGCACCACATAGGCGGCGAAGATAGCAGCCAGGATCAATATCCCCTGCCCCCGCAACGAATCCTGAAACACCTGTGCAGTACCCTGGAAGCCGGTGGTGATGGTCGCCGGCAGCCGCTCTTCGCGTTCCAGGTTTTGGATGGCATCCACTGCCTGGCCAAGCGAGAAGCCGGGCGCGAGATTGAACGATATCGTCACCGCCGGCTGCTGGCCCTGGTGATTGACCTGCAAGGGGCCGACAGTGCGCTCGAAACGGGTGACGGCCGAGAGCGGCACCGTGGTGCCGTTCGTTGTCTTCAGATAGACGCGCGCCAAATCATCCGGCCCGACCTGAAACTCCGGCTGCGTCTCGAGAATGACCTGATAGTAATTCACCGGGCTGTAGATGGTCGCGACTTGCCGCACGCCGAACGCGTTATAGAGTTCTTGCCGGACCTGATCGACGGTGAGCCCGTAGACCGCCGACTTCTCGCGATCGACGTCGATCGTGACCTGTGGATTGGTGACGTAGAGGTCGGTCGTGACGTCTAGCAGACCGTCGATCTTGGAAATCTTGTCGCGCAGTTCCGGCGTAATTCGGTAGAGCGACGCGGTGTCGTTGGATTGCAGCGTGTATTGATATTGGCTCTTGGAGAGCTTGCCGCCGAGATTGATGTTCTGGATCGGCTGGAAATAGATGGCGAGGCCAGGCACGACATTGGCCGTCCGGCGCAGACGCGCCAGGATAGTCTGTAGACTGTCGCGCTCACTGCGCGGCTTAAGCGCGACCAGCATGCGTCCGCTATTGCCGACCGAGTTGGGGCCACCGGTGCCGACCGTGGAATTCACATATGCAACAGCCGGATCCGCGCGCACGACGTCAGCGACCTTGCGCTGAAGCTGCGAGATTGCCGGGAACGAAACGTCGGTCGCACCTTCGGTAATGCCGATGACGTAGCCGGTGTCCTCCGTCGGAAAGAAGCCCTTGGGCACAATCACGTAGAGAGCGATAGTCGCGAAAAAAGTGCCGAGCGTAACCATCAGCATGATCGACTTGAATGCGATCACCCGGTCGAGCGTCCACTGATACGTATTGAGCATACCTTCGAAGAGCCGCTCGAACATGCGCAGCACAAAGAATTGCTTTTCACTCGCCGTCGGTGATGGCTGCCAAGCACGCGCGCGCACAGCATTGGCGTCAGCGTCAGCGACACAAAGCCGGACACCACGATCGCGACCGCGATCGACACCGCGAATTCGCGGAAAACGCGGCCAACCATGCCGCCCATCAACAACACCGGGATGAACACCGCGATCAGCGAGAACGTAATCGACACGATGGTGAAGCCGATTTCGCGCGAGCCTTTCAGCGCAGCCTCGAATGGCCGCATACCGCCTTCAATGTGGCGCACGATGTTTTCCAGCATCACGATGGCATCGTCGACAACGAAGCCCACCGACAGCGTGAGCGCGAGCAACGTCATATTGTTGATGGAGAAGCCGAAGGCATACATCGCGGCGAACGTGCCGACCAGCGACACCGGCACGGCCAGCGCCGGAATGATGGTCGCCGACACTTTGCGCAGGAACAGGAAGATCACCAAGATAACGAGCGTGACTGCGATCGCCAGCGTCTCCTGCACGTCAGTCACCGCCGCGCGAATGGACAGGGAGCGGTCGAACAAAGGCTCCATCTGGATCGAAGGCGGCACCTGCGCGCGCATGTTCGGCAGACCTTGACGCACGAGATCGACGACCTGCACGGTGTTGGCATCCGGCTGGCGCTGGATCGCGAGCACGACGGCGCGCGCATCGTTGAACCAGGTGGCGACCTTGTCGTTTTCGACGCTGTCGATCACGCGGGCAATCTGGCTAAGTTTGATCGGCGCGCCGTTGCGGTAGGCCACGACGACATCGCGATAGTCGGACGCGTGCGGCATCGCGCTGGTTGCTGCCAGTGTCACGCTCTGTTTCGGCCCGGTCAGTACCCCGACCGGCGTGCTCGAATTGGCCTTGGCAACGACACTGCGCACGTCTTCAAGCGCAATATTGCGGGCAGCTGCCTCAGTCGGATTGACCTGGACGCGAACAGCGAATTTCTGCGCGCCATAGACCAGCACCTGTGCAACGCCGGGCAATTGCGAAATCTGTGGCGCCAGAACGGTCTCGGCATAATCGTCGACCGTCGACAGCGGCACGGTGTCGGATCGCAGGCTGACATAGAGCACCGGAAAGTCGCCCGGATTCACCTTGCGGAATGACGGCGGTATCGTCATTTCGATCGGCAACAGGCGTGCCGCGGTCGCAAGCGCGGTCTGCACGTCGAGCGCTGCGCCGTCGATATTACGGCCAAGATCGAACTGGATGGTGATCTGCGCCAGGCCGAGCGAGGACGACGAATTCATCGACGAGATGCCGGAAATCGTCGACAGCTGCCGCTCGATCGGTGAGGCAACCGAAGATGCCATCGTTTCCGGGCTGGCGCCGGGAAATTGCGCCGTGATCTGAATGGTCGGAAAATCCACCGCCGGTAGGGCCGCCACCGGCAGCAGCCGATACGCAAAGACGCCGAAAACGATCAACGACGCCGTCATCAGCGTCGTCAGCACCGGCCGGCGAATGCAGGTTTCCGAGATATTCATGGCTCAGCTACCGGCGACCTTGGGCGTTGCGTATGTTGACGCGAGTACCGCTCGACAACAGCAACTGCCCCTCGGTCACGACGATCTCGCCGCCGTTGAGCCCGGAAGCGATCACGCTTTCGGTCCCGACCTGCCGCTCGACCTTGACTTCCTGGACCTGAGCTACGCCGTCTTTGACGACGAACACGAAAGTACCGGTCTGACTGACCTGCACCGCATTGCGAGGGCACGACGACGCCCTCCTCATTTCGCAAAGTCATGTCAGTGGTGACCAGGGTGCCGGGCCAGAGTAATTCGTCTTTGTTTGGCATGGTCGCACGCACTGTCGCCATGCCGGTCGCCGGGTCGACAGTATTCTCGATCATGGTGACCTGACCACTCGCGCGATTTTGGTCGCCGGGAATGATCGCCTCCACAGTCGCGGTTTCGGCGGCGATGGCCTTCCGGATGTCCGGAAGACTTTTCTGCGGCACCGTAAAGGTCACGTAGACAGGCACCATCTGATTGATGGTCGCCATCGCCGAGGTGTCGGCCTGGCGCACAAAATTTCCGACTTTGACGTTGGCCATGCTGATGCGGCCCGAAATCGGCGCGCGGATTCCACAAAAGCCGAGCTGGACCTTCAGATTATCAAGCTGCGCGCGATTCGAATCAGCAGTCGCACGCGACATGTTGACTGCGGTCTGCGCGTTGTTGAGCGTGACAATGGGCGTCGCGTTTCTGGCGGCGAGATCCGTGTAGCGCTCGACATCCCGTTGCGCCTGCTCGAGCGATGCCTGCGCACCATCGATAATCGCCTGAACGCGCTTCATGTCGGCTTCGATCTGCCGGCAATCGAGCGTGAACAGTAGTTCGCCCTTTTCGACGTGGGCGCCGTCGCGGAAATGCACGGCGGTAATTGTCGTGTCGACCTGCGTCTTGATGGCGACGCCGGCGATGGGGGTGACATTGCCAAGGGCCGTGAGGCGCACCGGCATGGTTTTGCGCTCGGCAACCGCAGTTTCGACCGGAACCGTCCGGACCTGCGCCTGCCGGGCCGCAACGCCGTCCGTGCGTCCAGAGCCCGCGCACAAGCACGGCAATACCGATCAGGGCGAGAGCCGCCCCACCAATGAGCCATTTTCGCTTGATCATCGGCAATTTTCGGTCCGGACTCATGTGGGCCTGCCCGGACGCTCCCTAATCCGCGGAATGGCTTACTTCGCACCAGTTTGGGGCCGCGTTGGCGGCTTTCCTAGCATATAAACGCTTGCCAGTGCATATACCTGCGCTTGCAGAGAAACACGGTGAATGCCGCATTATTCGGCCGCCCGGAGCCCAAAAACCATGCGAATAGCCACCTGGAACGTAAACTCAGTGCGACAGCGCATGGACAACCTGCAGGCGTGGCTCAAGGAGCGACAGCCCGACATCGTCTGCCTGCAGGAGATCAAATGCACGGACGAGGCCTTCCCGCGCGAGCCGCTGGAGGCGCTCGGCTACAACGTAGCGGTGCATGGCCAGAAGACCTTCAACGGCGTTGCACTGTTGTCAAAGCTTCCGTTCGACGAGGTCGCACCTGGGCTGATCGGCGACGATGCCGACGTTCAGGCTCGCTTTCTGGAAGCAATCGTTTCGACCAAGGTCGGCGCGCTGCGTGTGATCAGCCTTTATCTGCCCAATGGAAACCCGCCGCAGACCGACAAATATACCTACAAACTCAATTGGATGACCCGGCTCATTAATTTCTCACATGAACGACTTAAACTGGAAGAACCGATGTTGCTGGCCGGCGACTACAACGTCATCCCGACTGCCGCAGACGTCCGACGGCCCGAAGCCTGGAAAAACGACGCGTTATTTCCTGCCGCAGACGCGAGAGAAATACCGCGCGTTGGTCAATCTCGGACTGACTGACGCAATACGGGCGGTGAGCGACGCTCCGACCTTTACACCTTCTGGGACTATCAGGCCGGCGCCTGGGCCAAGGATGACGGCATTCGCATCGATCACCTGCTGCTATCACCGCAAGCCGCCGATCGGCTGATCGATGCCGGTATCGATCGCCATGTGCGCGGCTGGGACAAGCCGTCCGACCACGTGCCGGTCTATGTCGATCTGGACATTGAGGCGCGCTAGCACCATTCCTGCTCATTCCCACGCAAGCGGGGGACGAGCGGCTTGCGCAATTACTCGCGCCGCGTCTCCAGCCAGTGGCGGAGATAGACGGCGGCGAGAGCGCGCTCGTCCTCGCTCGCCTGCTGCATGGCGCTGTCATAGAGCTTGGTAATCCAAGCCTGATCGGCGCGCGCGCTGTCTTTCGCAAGCGCCAGCCACATCAGCCCGCGCGCGGCCTGGCGCGGCACATGATCGCCCTCGAACAACATGGCGCCAAGCATGGCCTGCGCCTCGCACTGGCCCTTCTGTGCGGAGAGGCCAAACCATCGCGCTGCCGTGCGCGGGTCGTGCGGGGCACCGGTGCCCTTGAGATAGAGCCGTGCCAGATAATATTGCGCGTCGGGATCGCGGAAATACGACGCAGCGTACGCAAACATCTCACGCGCTCGTGCGGGATCGCGCTTTGACGTCGGTTTTCGGGATGCCTTCAAGATAATAGTGGCCGAGCGCGACGAAAGCATTCGCGACGAAGCGTGCCTGCGGTGTGTCCGGATTGTCGTCAGCGTGGCTGTCGGCGATGCGGCGGAAATATTCGAAAGCCTTGAGATCATTCTGCGCGACGCCGTCACCTTCGGCATACATGCGGCCGAGTTTCCACTGCGCAAGCGCGTGGCCTTTCTCGGCGGCGTATTCGAGCGAGTTCACAGCCTTGACGGTCTCGCCTGCCTTGAGCCAATTCGCGCCGGAGCGGAATGCTTCCATCGGCGTCATCGGAGGCGGACCCACGCTGCCGTCGGTCTTACTGCCGTCGAGCGCGAGCGCGGGCGCGGCCGCCATCAAGCCGGCGCCGATCAGCAGCACGCGCAACAGGCTTTCAAATGTCCGCATAACACTCTTTCTCGGCCGCCCCACCCGGATGCGTCACTGCGCCGTTAACGGCTGGACCCACCTGCTGGGCGTATTTCCATAAATAACCGGATCCGAATTCGCTCTCGCGCGGCTTCCATTGGCTCTTGCGCTTGGCGAGTTCGTCGGCGGAAAGCTTCACGTCGAGCGTGCCTTTAACCGCGTCGATCTCGATGATGTCGCCGTCGCGGATCAACCCGATCGGGCCGCCGATCGCGGCTTCGGGGCCGACATGGCCGACGCAGAAGCCGCGCGTCGCGCCGGAGAAACGTCCGTCGGTGATCAACGCGACTTTTTCGCCCGCGCCCTGGCCATAAAGCGCAGCTGTCGTCGAAAGCATCTCGCGCATGCCGGGGCCGCCGCGCGGCCCCTCGTAGCGGATCACCAGCACTTCGCCATCTTTGTATTTTCGGTGTTTCACCGCGTCGAAGCAGGCTTCCTCGCCGTCAAAGCAGCGCGCCGGGCCACTGAATTTCAGCGTCTTCATGCCGGCAACTTTCACGATTGCGCCTTCGGGTGCGAGATTACCTTTGAGACCAACCACGCCGCCGGTTGCCAGCAACGGCTTGTCGGCAGGGCGCACAACATCCTGGTCCGGATTCCATTTCACGTTTTTCATATTCTCGGCCATCGTGCGGCCGGTTACCGTCAAGCAGTCACCGTGCATGAAGCCGTGATCCAGAAGGGTTTTCATTAAAAGCGGCACACCGCCAGCTTCGAACATATCCTTGGCGACATAACGGCCGCCCGGTTTCAAATCTGCGACATAAGGAGTCTTTTTGAAGATTTCCGCGACGTCGAAAAGCGTGAATTCAATCCCGCATTCATGCGCAATGGCTGGGAGATGCAGCGCCGCATTGGTGGAACCGCCTGTCGCGGCTACCACCGCGGCGGCGTTCTCAAGCGCCTTGCGCGTGACGATGTCACGCGGACGAATGTTTTTGACAATCAAGTCCATGATCATCTCGCCGGCAAGCATGCAGAACTTGTCGCGCATCTCGTAAGGCGCCGGCGCGCCGGACGAATAAGGCAGCGCCAGGCCGATGGCTTCCGATACCGTCGCCATTGTGTTGGCGGTAAATTGCGCGCCGCAGGCGCCGGCCGACGGGCAGGCGTTCTGTTCTAATGTGGAGAGATCGGCATCGGACATCTCGCCGACCGAATGCTTGCCGACCGCCTCGTAGACGTCCTGCACGGTGACTTCTTTACCCTTGAACTTGCCGGGCAGGATCGAGCCGCCATAGATGTAGATCGACGGCACGTTGAGGCGGCACATCGCCATCATCATGCCGGGTTGCGATTTGTCGCAGCCCGCAACCCCAATCAGCGCATCGTAGGAATGGCCGCGCACAGTGAGTTCGACGCTGTCGGCGATGACCTCGCGCGAGGGAAGCGAAGATTTCATCCCGGCGTGACCCATCGCAATACCGTCTGTAACGGTGATCGTGCAGAATTCGCGCGGCGTGGCGCCGACGCTGGCGACGCCCTTCTTCACCGCTTGCGCCTGGCGCATGAGAGCAATGTTGCAGGGGGCCGCTTCGTTCCAGCAGGTGGCCACGCCGACGAAAGGCTGGTGGATCTGCTCTGTCGTCAGACCCATGGCGTAATAGAAGGAGCGATGCGGCGCGCGATCCGGCCCCTCGGTGGCGTGCCGGCTCGGCAGCTTCGACTTCAAACTGGATTTGGCGTCCATAGTCCCTTGTCGCCCCAACCCGGGTTGCTGTTGCCGGGTGGCCCGCCGGCGTCTTTCGAGGCGATACCCGCCTCAGGCGGGCCTCGATGTCGTTGAATGGTATGGCCGAATCGCGGCACCAGCGGGGATGATCGGGTGCTATGCTTAAATGTTCTAAAAGTGTTGCAAACTGGACACAGCGGCGGTCGGCTGCGGCTATTGCCGGTTTTTCGCAGGTAATAACGGCCTGGCAAAGGCTAAGACAGGGCCTCCGATGCGTCCGTCCCCTCGCCTTCGCCGATCTTTCTTCAACCGCTCGGTGCATCGGGTCGCGCCAGACCTGATCGGCGCAACATTGTTCGTCGATGGCGTCGGCGGGACGATCGTTGAGGTTGAGGCTTATCACCACACCGATCCGGCCGCTCATTCCTACATCGGCCGCACCGAACGCAATGCCATCATGTTCGGCCCACCAGGCTACGCCTATGTCTACCGGTCCTACGGCATCCACTGGTGCCTCAACTTTGTCTGCGAGGAAGAAGGCAGCGCCAGCGCCGTGTTGATCCGCGCACTTGAGCCGGTGCAGGGCCTTGCGGCAATGCAGCGGCGGCGCGGCTTGCGCGAGGAGCACGCGCTGTGTTCGGGCCCGGGGAAATTGTGCGAAGCGTTGGGTGTAACCTTCAAGCACGACAGCTTGCCGCTCGACCGCGCGCCTTTCGAATTGCGCGCACGCAACGCGAAGCCGCAGATCGTCACCGGGGTGCGCATTGGCATCAGCAAGGCCGCGGAAAAACCTTGGCGCTATGGCCTGAAGGGATCGCGTTTTTTGAGCAAGCCGTTTCGTTAACGACCTGCACGTGCCCTCCGATGTCATTGCCGGGCTTGACGCCAGATTTATTGCCTGGTCGCCTAATACGAAATCACGAACTCGCACCCAGCCGCAGTCGAAAATTGCCGCGTGATACGTGCCGCCGCCAGTTCGAACTCAAGTGTTACCGCAGCATCGTGGCAGCACAGGAATGCGTGCCTGCCGTCAGCGGCAAAACCAAAACCCATGGGCGCTTTGGGCGTGGCAAAGCCGCCGATCTGGTTCAGCGATGCGGCCTCGTAGACCGCCGCAAAGCTATCCACGTGTGACGACGCGCAGACGTATCGCCCGTCCGGAGAAACCCGTACGCGCCGCAGCTGGTTGGCCTCACCGGGCGCTCCATCGATCGCAATGGTTTTGCGCAGCGCGTGCGTGCGCGTATCGAACACATGCACAACACCCTTCCAGTGCGCGCAGACAAAAAGCGTCTCCCCATCGGGCGACACTGCGATGCCTTCGGCGCCGTGCGGGATAGCGATCGTGGTGAGCACCTTGCGCGAAATGGTATCGAGCACCGCTACCGCTTCCTTTGTCTTGAAGGAAGCGAACAGTTTTCCGGTTGAATGGCTGAACGCAATCCAATGCGGCGAGCCGCCAATATCGGTACGATCAACCTTTTCCGTCGCCGGGTTGATTGCCAGAACGGCATTGCCGAGCTCGGCTGTCGACCACAGCGTGCCCGAGGCATCCATCATGACGCTATGCGGGGCAATATTGGCGCCAACGTCGATGGTGCGCTCGAGCGACCTAGACGCCAGATCGATCACCGCGATGCGGCGATCCGGCTCGCTGTTCTTCCCGAAGATGCCGCCGCCATAGATCGACGCGTAGACCTTGCTGCCGTCAGGCGAGCGGATCAGCTCGTGGGTTGAAGCCGGCATTTCGAGATCGGAAAGGTGTGCGAGCGTCCCGGCATCGAACCATTGAATCTTGTTGGCGCTCTTGGCAGTAAGAATCAACGTCGCGCCGCCGGGCCGGTTGTTCGCGTCGATCATGTCGCGCCCTTGAGCCGCTCCAGCGCCTCGGCGATCTTCGCCTTGCGGCCGACCGCCTCATCACGCTTTTCTTTTTCTTCCTCGACCACTTCTTCCGGCGCTCGCGACACGAAATTCGGGTTATTGAGCTTGGCATCGACGCGGGCGATGTCAGCCTCGGCCTTCTGCATTTCCTTGTCGAGCCGCGCGCGCTCGGCGACAAGATCAATCACGCCTTTCAGTGGCAGCGCCGCCACTTCGCCGCGCACGACAAGTTGCACCGAACCTTGCGGCGCGACTGCCGCAGAGGAGATCTCCGACACACGCGCAAGCCGCTTGATGAATTCCGACCAACGCTCAGCGCGCCCCTTGCTCTCGTCGGACGCCCCGGCAAGCACCACCGGGATCGCCGCGGTGATGTTCATCTCGGCGCGGATCGAGCGGATGGCGGTGATGAGTTCGATCACCCAGCCGATTTCGGCTTCGGCCTTGTCGTCCGTGAGGCCGTCGAGCTTTGACCAGCCGCTGAGTGCGATCAAATGGGAACGCTTCGGCCCCTGCTCTGCCGTCACCGCCCACAATTCCTCGGTGATGAAGGGCATGAAGGGATGCAACAGCTTGAGGATCTCATCGAGCGTCCACGCCGCCATCGCCCGCGTCTCGTCCTTCGCCACACCATCCGGACCGGTCAAAAGCGGTTTCGACAATTCGACATACCAATCACAATAGACATTCCAGACGAAGCGATAGGCCGCCGCGGCCGCTTCGCCGAAATCGTAGGCTTTGATCGCCCGCGTAATTTCGGCGGCCGCTTTCGCCGTTTCATGAGCGATCCAGCGGTTGAGCGTTTGTTTCGCCGATTTCGGATCGAAGCCATCAACCCGCGCGGCCCCGTTGAATTCGACGAAGCGCGCCGCGTTCCAGAGTTTGGTCGCGAAATTGCGGTTGTTCTCGACGTCTTGCGGGCCGAGCCTGATATCGTGACCGGGCGCAACATTGCGCGCCAACGTAAAGCGCAGCGCGTCGGCACCGAACTCGTCAATGACGCCAAGCGGGTCGACGACATTGCCTTTCGACTTCGACATCTTGGCGCCGGAAGCGTCGCGCACCAGACGGTGAATGTAGACGTCCGCAAACGGCACGACTTGTTCAGACGGAGCACCGGGGCGCTCCTTTTGCATGAAGTGAATTCCCATCATCATCATGCGCGCGACCCAGAAGAAGATGATGTCGAACCCCGTCACCAAAGTCGACGTCGGATAGAAACGCGCCAGTTCGGGCGTCTTGTCGGGCCAACCCAGCGTCGAGAACGGCCACAGCGCAGATGAAAACCAGGTGTCGAGCACGTCCTCGTCGCGCTTGAGCGTATTCTTTTTGCCATAATGCTTGTCGGCCTCACTCTGCGCATCGGCGTCGGTCGTCGCGACAAACACCTTTCCATCTGGCCCGTACCACGCGGGAATCTGGTGCCCCCACCAGAGCTGCCGCGAGATACACCAAGGCTGAATGTTCTCCATCCAGTCGAAATAGGTCTTCTCCCAATTCTTCGGAACGAATTTGGTCTTGCCCTCACGCACGGCAGTGATGGCAGGTTTCGCCATTTCTTTCGCATTTACGTACCACTGGTCCGTCAAAAACGGCTCGATCACCACGTTCGAGCGATCACCGTGCGGGACGACGTGTGACTGCGGCTCGGTCTTCTCGACGAGCTTCCTTTCTTCCAACCGCGCCAGGATCGCCTTCCGCGCGGCAAAGCGATCCTTGCCATGCATCGCGAGCGTCGCATCGAGATCGTCGGATTTTGGCACGCCCATGACAAAATCGGCGTTGTCTTTGAGTTGGAGCTTGGCTTCAACGCTGAAAATATTGATTTGCGGTAAGTTGTGCCGCTTGCCGATCTCGAAGTCATTGAAGTCATGTGCCGGCGTGATCTTCACTGCGCCGCTTCCCTTCTCGGGATCGGAATACTCGTCGGCGATGATCGGAATCTTTCGCCCGACGAGCGGCAAGATCACGTTCTTGCCGACGAGCTTCTTGTAGCGCTCATCGTCGGGATGCACGGCCACTGCCGTATCGCCCAGCATCGTTTCCGGCCGCGTCGTTGCCACAACAATAAATGTCGAGGGATCGTCCGGATTGAATGTCTTGCCCTCGATCGGATAGCGCAGGTGCCACAGGTGCCCCTTGGTCTCAACCTGCAAAACCTCCAGATCGGAAATGGCGGTAAGCAACTTGGGGTCCCAGTTGACCAGCCGCTTGTCCTTGTAGATGAGCCCGGCCCGATAAAGTTCTACAAAAACTTTAAGAACGGCCCGCGAGAGGCCTTCGTCCATCGTAAAGCGCTCGCGCGACCAGTCGCAGGAGGCGCCGAGGCGCTTCAGCTGATTCACGATGGCGCCGCCGCTTTCAGCCTTCCATTCCCAAACGCGCTTGAGGAAGGCATCACGGCCCATCTCGCGGCGGCCCTTCTCCTGGCGCTCCATGAGTTGCCGCTCGACGACCATCTGGGTGGCGATTCCGGCGTGGTCGGTGCCCGGCTGCCAGAGCACGTCCTTGCCGCGCATGCGCTCAAAGCGGCACAAGATATCCTGGAGCGTATTGTTGAGCGCATGGCCCATATGCAATGAGCCGGTCACGTTCGGCGGCGGAATGACGATAGAGTACGGCTTCGCGCCCGCACGCTCGGGCCGGCCGGCGCGGAAGGCACCCGCCTGCTCCCAAGTCCGGTAGATGCGGCCCTCCACCTCCGAGGGCTGATAGTTCTTGTCGATTGTCATCGTTTTGCTTGGATCGCTTTGCGCGCTAAAGGATGCCCTGTTTGCGTCGAACCCTACTCCGCTCATTCCCGCGCAAGCGGAAATCCAGCATCATGAGCACCTTCGCGCGCAGGGCCCCCGATTTCGCGGGGGCGAACGGTTAAGTCAAGTAAACGCGGGCTAGAAAGCCTGCCACGCAACGAAGAGTCAACTTTGCACCGCCCGCCACCCCCGCCGCGCGCCAGCGCCACTTCGGCCATCACGCTTCTGGCAATCGCCGCCTTCGCCGCGCAGGCCATGGTGCGGGTGACGGATTCGTTGCTCCCACAAATGGCTGCCGACCTCGGCGTTACGGTCGGCGCGACGTCGATCGTGGTCACGGTCTATTTGCTGGCCCACGGTTCGGTCCAGCTGGTGATCGGACCAATCGGCGATCGCTTCGGCAAATACCGTTGCATCGCCCTCGCCGGCACTATTTCAACCGTGATGGTAGCGATCTGCGGGCTTGCTCCGTCGTTGCCGATACTGGTGACGGCACGGCTCGGCAGTGGGCTTGCCACCGGCTGGATCATTCCACTCGCACTCGCCTTCGTCGGTGACGTCATCCCCTACGAGCGCCGGCAGCAGGTGATCGGCCGGTTCCTGTCCGGGCAGATCCTCGGTCAGTTGTTCGGTCAGGTAGCAGGCGGCGTGCTTGGCGATTGGTTTGGCTGGCGTAACGTATTCTTCTTGCTCGCGGGGCTACTCGCGTTAGCCGCTGCCGGGCTGTGGTACGAGCTGTTGCGCAATCCTATCACGCATGCGCGCCATTCTATGGCGCGGCCGGGTCGCGGTTTCATCGCCGACTATTCCACGGTGTTGCGGTCGCCGTGGGCGCGCGCATTGATCGTCCTGGCATTCGTCGAAAGCGGCTTGATGTTTGGCGCTTTCACTTATGTCGGCGCCGATTTGCATTTGCGTTTGGGTGTGGGCTTCACGCTGGTCGGATTGTACGTTGCAGCCTTCGCCATCGGCGGCCTGCTCTACAGCCTCTCGGTGCGCGTGCTCGTCGCCCGGTTTGGCCAAATCGGACTCGCTGCCGGCGGTGGCACGTTGCTCGGGCTCGCTTTTGCTGGGCTGGCGTTCGAGCCGCACGCATATATTGCACCACTTGCTACTACCGTCATCGGTCTCGGCTTTTATATGCTGCACAACACGTTGCAAACCAACGCAACGCAGATGGCACCGGAAGCGCGTGGCACCGCGGTCGCGATCTTTTCATCCGCACTTTATCTCGGGCAGACCGCTGGCGTTGCCGCCAATAGCGTTATCTTCGACCGCTTCACCGCGGTGCCGGTGTTTTTGATCGCAGCGATTGGCCTGATGACGCTCGGCCTCTGGTTCGCGCACAAGCTCAGGCGACGGCGCGACGAAGGTTTTTAGACTCTAGCCGCGACCTCGATGCCGGCTCCACTCATTCCTGCGCAAGCGGAAATCCATCTGAATAAAAAAGCGAGGTGCGCTTACGGCCTGCCGCGAGAGACGCGCTCGATCTCCGCGCGCACGATGCGTTCGACCATGCTCGGCAGATTGTCGTCGAGCCATGACTTGAGCATCGGCCTCAGCATTTCCTTGACGAGATCCTCAAGCGTACGAGCATTTTGTCCGATCACGGTATGCGCGAGCGTGTTGAAAGCGCTGTCGACCGCTGCAATAGTCTCATTCGAAATCAGCGAACGATCGGGTGGCGGTTCGGGCTTGGTGGAGAACACAACGTCGGATGTCCCGTCGATAGTGCGGAAGCTTGGCGCAGGTCCAGGCGGCGGCGTTTCCGACGCTGCCATCGCCTCAGTCAGATCGAGCACCTCCGCTTGCGACGCAGCAGGCTGAGGCGTCACCGGTTTCGGCGCGGCCTTGGGCGGCCCATCGAGTTCCGCTAGCATCGCGTCAATCTCGTCCTGACTGTTGGCCGCCGCCGGCGGTGGCGCTGCAGGCTTGGGCGCAGCAGGCTTGGACGCAGCAGGTGGTGACGGTGCCGCAGCCTGTGACGCCGGCGGCGCCGGACCGTTCGGAGCGGCAGCCGTCGCCGGCTGCTTAGCCGGCGCAGTGGTCTCGGGCGCCTTGGTCGGCTTGGTAGCGTCATCGTCGGCAATGATACGCCGGATGGAGGCAAGGATTTCCTCCATCGACGGCTCTTGCGCCTTCGCCGTTTGCGTCATTCCCTAAAAATCCCGACACACTCCCTACGTTCCGCGCCGCGACGCTCAGACATCGAAGGCGCGAATCGCTGTCGCATACCATTTATACGCCAGAGCATGACCGGTTTGGCAGATGGAAAGTCGTGGCCGCACAATGAACTGTGGACACGGGACGCGCCGACCGCTTGCTCCGAATCAGCGCCCGTCCGGGGTGCGCACGCCGGCCCAGGTATCGCGCACCTGCTGGTAGTGCACGTTGGAGTCATAGACCGGAACATGCAGGGCGAGCACCTGCGGCGACAGCCGGCCAACGGCCGCGAGCAGCGTGTAGGACGCCACCACCCGGTCGCGCTGGGCAGTCACCAGCGAGACCCGCGCATTGACCAGTTCCTGCTGCGCATTGAGGACGTCGAGCGTGGTGCGCTGGCCCACGCGCGCTTCCTCGCGCACGCCGTTGAGCGCGATCTCGGAGGCTTGCACGTTGGCCTGCGTCGCCTCGATATTGGCCTTGGCTGCATCGAGCTGGCCCCAGGACTGCACCACCGTCTGCCGCACCTGGTCGCGCGCGGTATCGAGATCGAGCCGCCGCTGCCCGAGCGTCTCCTTGGCCTGCCGGATCAGCGAATATTCCGCCCCGCCCTGATAAAGCGGAACGCTGAGCTGGCCGATCACCGAGGCGTTGAAGGTCTTGAGCTGGAGCAGGCTGCTTTCGTAGCTCTGCTGCACATTGCCCTGCACCGACAGCGTCGGATAAAGCGCGCCTTCGGCCACCTTCACCTGCAACAGCGCGGCATCGACATTGTATTGCGCGCTCGACACCGCAGGATGCGTCGCGGTCGCAACCCCGATCGACTGCGGCAAATCGTGCGGTGAGAACCGGTCGACCGGTGAGCCCGGAGCGAGCTTGCCAGGCTCAACCCCGATCACCTGGCGGTAGGTCGCAACGGAGGCCTTGTAGGCGGCTTCCGCGCTGAGCACCTGCGAACGCCCCGCCGCCAGCCGCGATTCCGATTGCGCCACGTCGGTGCGCGTCACCTCGCCGACATTGAAGCGGTCGCGCGTCTGCCGCAGCTGTTCCTGCAATACCTCGACGTTGCGCCGTTGCAGGTCGAGGATCGCGCTGTCGCGCAGCAGGTTCATGTAGGCGGTCACCGCGTTGAGCAGCACCGTCTGCTCGGTCACCCGCAAGGTCTCGCGCGCTGACTGCACCTGGCTCTCAGCCTGCCGGGTTTTGTTGGAGGTCTGAAAGCCGTTGTAGAGCGTCTGCGTTGCCGTGATGCCGTAGTTGCTCGGCGTCATGTTGCCGGACAGCTGCGTATAGTTGTTCCCGACCCCGAGCGTCTGCGACCGTGTCGTCGTGTCAAAATATTGCTGGCCGATCGAGCCGTTGACCGTCACTCGCGGGCGATAGCCCGCCAGTGCCTGCGGCACCCCTTCATCGGTCGCGCGCACCGCGGCACGCTGCGAATTCAGCGACGGATTGTTCTGATAGGCCTGCACTAAAGACCCTTCAAGGGTGTCGGCAGACGCAAGCGGCGCGAACGAGCACCCGGCGCACGCGATCGTGCCGACCGCAAGCCCGCGCGTCCATTTGCCAGAACCCCAACCCGTCATCCCACATCCCGTCAATCACGCGACCGGTATCGTGCCAGATTCGCGCCGCCGAAGGACCGGGAACAATATGCGTACTGTACCAGCGTTAAAACCCCCTCGGGGGCCTCCCCTACAAATTGCGCGAGAACTGGGGTATTTCCGCAACGCTCGGATAAACCGCTATCAAAAGGCGAATGCCGGTACCTTGGCAAAGCCCGGCAGTACGGTGGCGTTGGCATCGAAAATCGGGCGGCCGCCGAGTTCTTCCCCGCTCCGGCCATAAAGCATCGCCTTGGCGCTGGGACCGCCACCCAGAATACAGACCAGCCGCCCCCCATCCTTGAGTTGGCTTAAAAAGGCTTGGGGCGCGATCTCGGTCGCACCCTCGAGCAGAATAACGTCATAGGGCGCACCTTGGGGCCAACCACCGGTGAGCGGGCCGTTCACCACGGTAACATTCGGCTGCCCAGCGAGCGCCGACCGTGCCGCCTGAACAAGGCCAGCATCCTGATCGAGCGCAACCACCTGGCTGGCGAAATGGGCAAGCACAGCAGCTGCATACCCGGTACCACAGCCGACGTCCAAAACCCGATCACTCGATGCGATGTCTGCAGCATGGATCAGTTTGGCAAGTACCATCGGTTTGAGCAGCCGACGGGACCCAGCCCCGCCCACAGCCAGATCAAGATCGAGGTATGCAAGACCGGCAGCGCCGGGCGGCACGAAATTCTCGCGTGGAATTTCGAGCATTGCCGACAGGATCCGCAGATCTGTGACGTCGGCGGTGCGGACCTGACCATCCACCATGTTGCGGCGCGCGGCGACGAAGTCGATCATCTAGGTCCTCGACTGGAGCAGCGAAAGGCGGGTCGTTTTGCGGCAACGGGGGACAAAACGCAAGGTTCCGCTTGCGATTGTCGTAAGGCTTTCGCTCCTATATAGGCTTGGGCAGCCGACGCCCTTTTCCCGCAATTGGCCACGTGGCGGAGTGGTGACGCAGCGGACTGCAAATCCGTGCACGCCGGTTCGATTCCGGCCGTGGCCTCCAGCGGCTTTGCAAAGCGGTATAGCTTTGTTATAGCGCGTTGCCGTAGCACCGGCGTGTTCCCCGGTAGCTCAGTGGTAGAGCAACCGGCTGTTAACCGGTTGGTCGCTGGTTCGAATCCGGCCCGGGGAGCCAAAAATTTCAGTCATTTCCAAAAAAGCTCAGGTTACTTTGTGCGTGATCTAATCGGCACTTGGGCAACATCTGAGACAGTAAAAAGTAAAACTCGAAAGTCCACTCCGAGTGCGGGCCATGAGGATCGGCGGCTTCTGGTTCACCGTTACCGTGCTGGCAGCGTTTTTGGCTGCCGCACTCTATTTCTTTTCACAGCTCGGCGGATGACAAGCTTTGCGACGACGACTTCAGTTTGCCCGACCCCCGCTCATTTCATATTGCCAGCGTTTGATTACCCCGGCCGGAAATTCACGCTCCTCGAGGCCAACGCGACGGCAGGCTTCGGGCCACATTTTGAGTAGTGCTTGATCGCGGCGAAACAATTCGCTTTGCGAAACCTCACCGGCTTCAGAACTCGGCCATTGTTCCTCTGCCATTTTCAACAGCTCGATCAGGGGCGCTATATCTTTTTCGGTCTTCATGGCTAACCCGCCGCGTTCTCGTTCTCTGTTATTGTCAGGATACGGGCCCCAATCCGAACCTGCAGTGTTGTGCATCACAAAAAGACGTTTGTGATGCATCGAGGCTGTCGCAAGGCGGTGCAGCTGGACCGCTTCGTATTTAATCAAATCGACAAAGTGGGCCGCGCACCGGCATACCGCCTCGGCGCGGCCCCTTCTGCCCAGCATTGCCACACATAGTTGGACAGAAGTTCCTAGAAGTGTGGGGTCGCCAGAGTGACCTCACGGCGGCCCCGCAAGTTGTCGAGTGCTGCGAGAAGCTCCCGACGCCCTTTCGTGTTTGTTTGGCAAACAAAAGGTTTTCGCCCCTTTAAAGTCTGGGGACAATTCTGTCTTGGCATTAGACGACAAGAATTTGATTATCCTTGCCATTGCGCGCCAAAAGATCGTCCACGCACCCACCCGTAAAAAGAAAGGCCGCCGTAAGGCGACCTTCCCCGGATGGATGACCTCAGTGCGTGGCATTCACCGCGGTTACCCGTCTGGTTTTCGCAATCTAAGAGCGAGGCTACCTATAAGATGTGATCGCGATCACGGGTGTGCGTTTACGCCACAGCGCGTTTCTGCGCTATCGAAGCAGACGCCCCGAGGCGGGTGGCGATGACACGAGTGGGAAATGAACCGCGTGATGCCAAGCTGGTGAATACGGCCCATTTGTCGACAGGCGAACCCGCGCCATCGCCGATACCGACTATGGATGAGTTGTTTCCAAGAGGGCGGTAGCATCGCACAGCGGACGATAGCGGTAACAATGCCCCCTACTCGAGCAAAGCGCCGCAGGCTTCCTGGCCCAAACGCGCGATCAACGCGGCGTTGTGGCTTTCAACCGGTTTGCAATTCACGCTGCGATGCGCCGTAGTCTATTGCGATCCGGAATAAGATCGCCTTGGAACGGTAGAGAATGCCCTCAAGATAAACAATCTCACGTTTCAGCATTTCAATTTCATGGCGACGCAGGTCGACATCTCCGATCCGTGCCTCGGCTTGCAATGTTTTCAAAAAATGCCGGAGGCGCATCAAATCGGCATCAGTGGGTGCTCTGGCCATGCCACAATCATAGCCACCCGCTGCAGAACGAAAAGCGGTTTTCCACTCACAAATTATCTAGACGACCGATTAGGCACCCAAAATTGCGCCTCCCATGATTGAAATTCCAACGTAAAGCCCCGGCATAGCCCGGGGCTTTTTGTTTGGGTGGTGGGGCTCGTCCGACGGGCCTAAGCCTTGCCCTCGAACTTGAATGAGATTTTCACCTTCGCGCGATACGCTTCGACTTTTCCATTCTTGAGCTGCATGTCCTGTTGCACGACCTCAGCAACCCGAAGGTCACGCAAAGATTTCCCGGCCCTATCAACCGCGGCTTTAGCGGCCTTCTCCCACGATTCCGTACTGGTGCCGACCAACTCGATGACTTTGTAGACGGATTCAGCCATGACTTCCTCCTCCTTTGCAGGTCTCGTTGTTCCGGTTCAGCCGCGCTGGTAAATTCTTCTGTGGCACGTGCCCGGACCACGCCTTATGGCAAGGTTTAAAAGCTAGCACTTTCCGCCCGTAATGTCCGCTGCTCCGATAGGACACAGCGGCGGCGGCTCCTATTTGTTGTGCCGCCATTTGAGTTCGAGGGTGACCAGCCGCGCCAGCAGCGTTGCCGGATAGAGCTGACCGATAATTGTCTCAATGTTGGTAAGACTGCGCGCGACCGGGTGTACCGGAACGATGTCACCGTAGCCAACCGACGTCAGGGTTACGAAGCTGAAGTAGATCAGGTTACTGGCAACAGCAAGATTATCCTGCAATTGCCCCAGACCGGAAAACGCACCGGGCACGATGAGCGCCACAAAACAGTACAGCGACATGAAGGCTAGCCCGACGTTCAGGTAGACGAGGACCGCGCCAATGATGCGGTGGAACGTTACCCGGCCCGGTGCGAATACTGCACGGGCGACTACGAAGCCCACAGTCAGGCTGCTGATCATCCATGCGCTGGCATCGAGATAGATGTCGAGGACCGAGGGCTGCCGCAACCGCAGTGTGGTTGCAACGACGACCAGCACGACGGCAACCAAAATGGCCACGACTGCCGCCGGACTGCCCGACACAATGAAAACCGCGACGGTCAGCAATAGCGCGAACAAGATCCCGAAGTTGTGAGCCGCAAGGAACCCGGCGGCCTGCATTGGCGCAATCACAAACATAAGGACGGCGAGCACGATCGTCAGGGCGGTCAATAGCGGGTCTCGCAACCGCTCCTGCATTTGGCGAGCACGATCTTTGGTCAATTGAATGGGCACGTGCATGGCGCCGTGTACTGGAAAGGTATCAAAGCAGCTCTTGGGCGAACCGAAGCAGCGAGGATCATGATTGATTTTCTGCTCGACGTCGACCCGCAACGGAGACCGGCAGCCCGTTCGTTTGGCCGAAGCCGACGCTAGGCGAAATTTATTCCCGGGTAGACCGTTCAATCTATGTTCAGAAAAACGTTATCTGAAATGAAGCTTTGGCCTTGAGCTGCCAGGAATAACCGGCCGCGTTTTTCGATCTCCTGTGTAGCGTCAAATCAAAGGAGAAGTACGATGAAAATGTTTCTGACCACGCTGGCTGTGCTGACCGCCTTCGCGACGCCGGCATTTGCCCAGTCGTTCTGCGCCTGCGACGGCACCGGCAGCGTGCTGGCCTTTGCCAATAAACCCGCCGCTCCGTCGAACAACAAAATTGCAGTCCAGCAGAGCGGGCTAGACTCTTTCGCCATGGTTCCGACGCCGGGGTCGGCCTTCAATTCCGACGGTCCGGCAGCCACGGGCGGCGGCAACCGCGGCTACAATGAAATGCTCCGTACCTACTGAGGGCCACGAAGAAAACAGGGCGGGCCTCGCAAGCTCGCCCTCTTTTCAAGACGCGTTGGGTATGCGCGGTGCTGGCGCTGGCTCTTGGACCACGATAGCCGCGATCGTTGGGCCCAAATAAATTAGGAAAGTGACCGCCAGACCCCCATATCCGGCGACTGTCGATCCACCTACAAAACCGGCAAGAAAAGGCCAGCGCGTTGCGAGCGCCAACAGCACGCCTAGCCCAACGAACACGCCCGCCATGATTGCGACCTGCGTTGAATTTTTCCGTTCCATTGGGCGCCTCCTATGAGCGGCATATTTAAACACGTACCGCCAGTGTCGAACAGCGGCCTACTGGCACGTAAGAAGCGGAAGTCCGCCCTTGTGACAATCACGCCTGATCAAAAACACCGATCGGATTGCCGGCAGATGGGGATAGCCAATCCGCCTTTTTGTGACGACGAACACAGCAGATCCGGCTGTAGTGTTTAGTCTCCCAACCATAGAAAAGAGGCGTTTACGGAGAAAAACAGTGCTCGGCTTTGAAGTCTTTGGCCTGATTTTTCTAGCTGTTGTTTTCACAGCAGCACAGTTCGGCTGGCTACTGGAAACTGGCAAGGCCTAGCTAAAAGAACCTCGACTTAGAAAATATTAGGGTCGCGCCATGGGCGTGCTACTTATCAAATGTCCCAATACCGGGCGCGAGTTTTCGACCGGCATTCAGGTTGACGTGGAAACACTGGCGCGCGTCCCGCAAGAGTTGACCCACACACATTGCCCCTATTGCAAGACAGAGCATTCCTGGTTGCCCCGACAGGCCAAGTTGGTCGATGCCATACCGCCGGACGAATGGATTGAAAACCAGCACAGCCGCTAGCCTGCCGCTCTCATGCTCACGCTAGAGACGAGGCTGCGCCGTCAAGGCAGAGGCGGCTCCGCCGGAAAGCTCTTCATCGCCTCAGGCTGTGCGATATGAAGCCCGAAGAACGACTTCTGCCCCATGGCCGCCTTTGTCTCAGCGAGCAGCTTGCCCGGGCCAACAAGTGCCTTGAATGCGACAACGCTAATGAGCGCGGCAACGCCTATAACTTCCAACCCTTTACGCATCACAGCCTCGCGCCGACGACGTTAAAAAAATATGGGCGAGGTCTGCTACAATAAGGAAGTTACCACTTGCTTAAGCCTGCTCCAGTGAGCTTATGGATGGGCGCACTGATTTTCGACCCGACTGCGTCCGGCAGATGACGTGGCAGAGCGTTGTTTACATTATATAGTGTCCGCCAACCGTCATGACGCCCTCTACCAGTCCGCTCACGACCGATCTCTACGAACTCAACATGGTCCAGGCCTATCTGGACCATGTTGAGGACAAGACGGCCGTGTTCGAATTCTTCGTGCGCCGGCTGCCAGCGCGCCGCGGCTTTCTGCTCGCGGCCGGACTTGAGGATGCCCTCGCCTATCTTGAAACGTTGCACTTCTCGTCCGCCGAGATCGACTGGCTCAAGAGTACCGGACGCTTTCGCGGCAATCTGATCGACTATCTCGCCGGATTTCGCTTCACCGGTGAGGTCCATGCGATTTCGGAAGGCACGGTCTGTTTTCCGAACGAGCCGCTGATCCGTATCACGGCACCGTTGCCGATGGCGCAGCTCGTCGAAACGCGGTTGATTAACATTCTGCATTTCCAAACCATGATCGCCTCGAAGGCGGCGCGCATGGTGCTCGCCGCGCCCGGCAAAATTCTTTCCGATTTCGGGCTGCGGACCGCCCATGGCGCCGAGGCCGGCCTGTTCTCTGCGCGCGCGAGCTATATCGCCGGATTTTCCAGCGCGGCCAATGTGCTTGCCGGCGAGCGCTACGGAATTCCGGTGGTCGGCACCATGGCGCATTCTTTCGTGCAGGTGCACGACGACGAGCTGACCGCGTTCGAGAATTTTGCGCGCGCGCGGCCCGAGGGTGTCGTCCTCCTGATCGACACCTACGACACTGAGGCTGGAGCGCGCAAAGTGGTACAGCTTGCACGGAAATTGAAAGCGGACGGCATCGCAATTCGCGGCGTGCGTATCGACAGCGGCGACCTCGCGGCGACGGCAAAAAACGTAAGAGGCATTCTCGATGCCGGCGGACTCAAGGATGTCATTATCCTGGTGAGCGGCGGCATCAACGAAGACGTGCTGCGAACGATGATGACCGCAAAGGCGCCAATCGATGGATTCGGCATCGGCGTCAACCTTGATGCGTCGATTGATGCGCCCTCGCTGGATTGCGCTTATAAGTTACAGGAATACGCCGGCAGGCCGCGGCGCAAACTCTCCGAGGGCAAGGTCACATGGCCTGGAAGCAAGCAAGTTTGGCGCAGCTACGGTCCCGACGGCCGAATGCGCGGGGACATTTTGTCCCTGGAAACTGACAGCCAGGCGGGAGAAGCGCTCATCGCGCCCGTGATGCGCGCCGGCAAACGTCTCGCACCCGCACCAACTTTGGGGCAAATCCGCGAGCGTGCGGTGCGCGAATTAGAGAGATTGCCGGAGCCGCTCCGAAAGCTTGAAGCTGGCACGGATTATCCAGTGCAAATTTCCAAAGCACTTAGCGCGCTTGTCGCGCAGATGGACGCAAACGCGCGCGACTGACGACTGTGTCCCGAGCAGCTATCGCGATCCTGCCCGGTTCCAGCCCCGTGCACCTTCGCCATACACCTCGTGGCCGGTGTCGGTGGCAACGACGGTATCTTCGAGCTTGATGAAGCCGCGGGTTGGATGCATCAGCGTGGTTTCGACCGAAATCACCGCACCCGCCTCAAGCGGCCGGTTGGCGTCCTCGGCCGGGTAAGGCACCGGTCCCCGCTCGGTGAGCCGTGGCGCCTCGTGGCTCACCATGCCCATGCCGTGGCCGAGAAATTCAATATGATTGTGGTGCTTGGATTTTGCGACAAGCGGCGCAGTTGCGGCATAGATTTCCTTGCCCAAGGCACCGGCGCGGATCGGTTTCATCGCCGCTCGCTGAATTTGCTCGATCTCAGCCAACAAATCGTTGAGCTCGGCATCCGGTTCGCCCTGGATCGCCATGCGGCAAACGTCGCCGATATATCCGTGATAGTTGCCACCCGAATCGATCGACATGATCTCACCCTTCTCCCATTTCTGTTCGGAGGGCGCGCGGTTAAAGCTGGTGCCGGCGGTGATCAGGCAATATTCAAAGGTCAGCCCGCGATTGGTCTCCTCGCGACGCAGTGCTTCGACCACGTCACTTTTGGTAACACCGGGTTTGCTTGCGGCGATCACTGATTGCATGGAATCGATTACGGCTTCAGACGCGTACTTGAGCAGTTTCAATTCCTCAGGCGATTTCTTCACGCGCTGGCGTTCGAGCACAAACAGCGCGTCGACCCAATCGGCATCGGGGAACGCTTTGCGCAACACTTCAGATGCGTCATAGGGCAGGAAGCCAAATTCGGCTGCGATGCGTTTGGTCTTCACACCGGCCTTGCGGATGTGGTCAACCGCCTTCTGCATGGCGTCTACCGAGCCGGCGGTGTTGGTCTGCGTTTCAGGCGTCCACAGTGGCTTGACCTGCGTCTGGAATTTCTCCAGCCGGTGGCCGATATAGGCCGCTTTCTCCGGCGCGCCCTTGGGATAGACGAATACCGGCAGATAGCGGGTGACGCCGGTTGCATCCATGTAGTCGAAGAAATTGGCGCGATGGCCGCCGAGCAAATATTGCGCATTGTGCTTGGACGTCGCGACTACGACGTCGATGCCGGCCTCATCCATCAGGCGGTCGAGACGGTGATGGTCAAACGGAATCGCCAGGCCGCTGGCAGGCTGCGCGTTGACGTTCATAGTCGCTACTCCCGGTCTCGACGTGAAACCCGAAGACTATGGCCAGAGTCCGTTGCTCGCAAGCCGGGCGCCTTCGCTGAGCGCCTCCAGCTTGGCCCACATGACCGAGGGATGCACGCGGCGATAGAACGGCCCCTGCGCAAATCCACAGTCAGTTCCGGCGATCACGTTCTCACGCCCGATGGCCCTGGCAAGCCGCACAATGCGTTCGGCCACCAGTTCAGGATGCTCGACCACATTGGTGGCGTGGCTGATGACGCCGGGGATCAGGACCTGACCCGGCCCGAGCTTGGCATCCTTCCAGACCTGCCATTCGTGCTCGTGGCGCGGATTGGCGCCCTCAATCACATAGGCGCCGACTTTCACTTTCAGGATCAAGTCGACAATGTCCTTGAGCGGCACGTCGCTGGTATGCGGGCCTGGCCAACTTCCCCAGCAAACATGATAACGAATGCGATCCGCGGGTAGGCCGGCGATAGCGTGATTGAGAATGTCAACCTGTTGCGACAACCAGCGCCGGTAGTCGGTAAAGCTTGCAGGCGGCACCATGCGATCAAAAGTGACAGCGCTACGCGCGTCATCAAGCTGCACCAGGAAACCGCTATCGACGATCATCTTGTATTCGGTGCGCATCGCCTCTGCGATGGCCGACTGCAAATCCTCATCGCTTTTGTAATATTCATTTTTGCGGTCAGGGATCACGCTTGCCGGCGCGGCAACCGGCAAGAACGCTTCCTCGATCTTCACGTTCTTCAGCGCGGCCTTAAAGTTGTCGATGTCTCGCTGCAACTCGGCTTGTCCGGTGTACTTGATCGGGCCGACGCATATAGCCTCAGTCGTCGTCGAGACCGCCTCTTTGGCATCGAGCTCCGCGTAGAATTCCGCAAACCTGGTGCGGTCGGCGCCGCGCTTGAACGGATTAGCAGCCTCCTGCTTGATCGGCCGGCGCTCAAAGCCCGAGAGCCGCTCCAGCGCGTATTGCGCCCAGCTGATCGATTTTCCGAACTCACCGTCGCTGACAACGTCGATACCGGCTTGCGTCTGTTCACGCACGACGTCGGCGACAGAATCAGTCAGGCATTTTTGGTACGCTTTTTCGTCGTAGCGTTTGCCACCCTGTTTGGCGCGCAGAAACTCTTGCAAAGGCTGCGGACGGATAAGACTGCCGACGTGGGTGGAAAGGATGCGATTGCTGCTGCGTTTCATGCGGGCTCTATGCCAGCGACAGGAACGGAACACAATGCATGGGCGATGGCCCAATGCACAGTTTACGCCTTCACCACACCGATAAGCTGCTCGAGCTTGGCCGGATCATTGCGCAAGGTCTCGCTCGGCCCGTCAAAGACGATACGACCGCGGTCCATCACCACTGCACGCGGAGCGATATCGAGCGCGAGACGCGAATTCTGTTCGACCAATATGGTCGCTAGCCCGCCTGCGTGCGTGAGCCGCTTCACCGCGCGCGCTAATTCCTCGACGATCACCGGCGCAAGGCCTTCCGATGGCTCGTCCATTAGCAACACAGTCGGATTGCCGATCAGCGCCCGGCCGATTGCCAGCATCTGCTGTTCGCCGCCAGATAATTGATTGCCACGGTTTTCGGTACGCTCGGCCAGCCGCGGGAACAGTTCAAATACTGTTTCGATTGTCCACTGTCCGGGCCGCGCGGCGACCTCAAGATTTTCGCGCAGCGTAAGCGAAGGAAAGATCTCCCGTTCCTGCGGTACATAACCTAGCCCGGCAACTACACGGCGATAGGTCGCGAGGCTGGATATATCGCCGCCATGCAGTGATATCCGGCCACCATGCAATGTGGTGTGTCCCATGATGCTCGCAAGCAACGTTGTCTTGCCAACGCCGTTGCGGCCGATGATCGACACGGTCTCGCTTGCACCAAGCTCGAGGCGAATATCCTCAAGAACTACGGTCTCGCCATAGCCGGCGCGGACATTGTCGAGCACGAGCGCACGCTCAGCCATGGCGGTCTCCACGGTGGCCTTCCTGGCCGAGATAGACCGCCCTCACCTGCTCATTATTCATTATCTCCGCCGGTGTGCCTTGCGTGAACACCGCGCCTTGCACCAGCACGGTAATCTCCTTGGCAAAGCGGAACACAACGTCCATGTCGTGCTCGATAATCAGCACCGCAATGTTCGAGATCCAGAGCTGCGACGACGTCGAGGATGAGATGACTCTCCGAGGACGGCACACCGGCCGCCGGCTCATCGAGCAAGAGAACGCGCGGCTTTTGCGCGAGCGCAATGGCGATTTCCACCAGCCGTTGGCGGCCGTATGGCAATTCGCGAACTAGCCTGAGCGCGTCATCTGTCAACCGCAGCGAATCGAGATGATCAAGGGCCTCGTCGATGACCACCCGCTTGGAGCCTGCGGAGCGCCACAGATTATTGCAATTGCCGTCCCGCTCGCCGATGGTCATACAGAGATTTTCCAGAACCGTGAGCCCGCGGAAGAGTTGATTGATCTGGAAGGTTCGAGCGAGCCCGCGCCGTGCACGATCAGCTTGGCTCGACGCTGTGATGTCCTCACCGTTGAGCAGCACCCGGCCGGACTGCGGCTTGAGTGCCCCGGTGATCAGATTTACCAGCGTCGTCTTGCCGGCCCCATTCGGACCGATCAGAGCACGCCGCGCCCCGCGTTCGAGCGTAAGGTTCACGTCCCGCGTGACCGGCAGCGCGCCGAAGGCCCGGTTCAATCCTTCGACTTGCAGCGCGGCCGTCACGGCTTTTTCCTCCCGGCCACAGATTCGGCAAGGCTTTCGAACAGCCCAAGAACGCCACGGCGCGCAAATAAAACCGCCAGCACCAGCATCAGGCCGATGCCAAATTGCCAGAAGGTCGGACTCAATTTCGAAAAGTAATCCTCGAGTACCATGTAGACCGTCGCGCCGACGAAAGCGCCATAGAGCCGCCCTGTCCCGCCGAGGATCAGCATGACCATTACCTTGGCGGAATTGTCGAAGTCGAACACGGTCAGCGTGACGTAAGCGTTGGTCTGCGTGAACAGTGCGCCTGCAACGCCCGCGATCGCCGCCGCGATGGTGTAGACCGTCACCAATCGCCAATGCACCGGGGAGCCGATCGCGTGCATACGACGCACGTTTTCCCGGATGCCGGTGAGGGCCTGCCCGAACGGCGAATAGACAATCCTGCGAACGAAATAGAACACAACGGCCAGCGCAGCGAGCGCGTAGAGGTAATAAGTGTGCCCATAGAGATCGTAATCGAAGACGCCTAAAAGCGGCTTGAAGGTGAGCCCGGGCAGCCCATCATAGCCTCCCGAAATGTCCGAGCGCAGATTGCCGGTTTCCTGCAACATAATGGCCGTTGCAAGTGTCAGCATTAGCAGCGTGAGGCCGCGATACCGCAGCAGGAACCATCCGGTGATGAAGCCGACAAGGCCTGCCACAATCGCAGCAGCAAATAGCCCGCTAATTGGCTCGGTCCATTGCAGGCGGGCGGCTGCGAGGCCGACGGTATAGGCACCCGATGCCGAAGAAGGCGGCATGACCAAGTGTCACAATTCCCGCATAGCCGAGGATCAGGTCGAGCGAAAGTGCAAACATCACCATCACCAGCACTTGGCTGCCGAAAGTCATGCGGTCGGGAAAAACAAAAAAGACCCCGATGGCGATCAGCCATGGCAGCGCTTCCGCCGGACGAAACCGATGGCGCTTGAGCAGATATTCAGCCGCGCGTTCGCGCGCCTGGCCGCGTTCCGTTGCGCTCATGGCGTCACTCGCGGCCATAGAACCCCGCCGGCTTGATCAGAAGAACGGCAACGGTGACCGCGTAGACGAAAAAGCCGCCGGCGTCGGCAAGCAGATATTTTCCGGCGGTGTCGAAAACGCCGAGCACCAGCGCGGCAAGCAACGTGCCCTTAAGGCTGCCCAGGCCGCCGACCGCGACCACGATCAGGAACAACACCAGATAGAGCACCGCAAAACTCGGCGAGAGACCAAAGAGCTGAATTGCGAGCCCGCCACCAAGTGCGGCAAGCCCCGACCCCACCGCGAAGGTTAGCGTGAACAGCCGATCGACGTTGATGCCGACCGACTCCGCCATACGCCGATTGTCGACCGCGGCGCGGATCTTGGCGCCGATATTGGTGCGCTCGAAGGCGTACCAAAGAACCGCAATGAGCACGGCGCCGAGCGACGATCAGAAAGGCGCGGTAGCTGGGAAAATAGCGGAAGCCGAGATTGACGTCGCCTTGCAACCAATCCGGCAGCGGCACCGATTTCGGGATTGGCCCGTAAAAATAGGTGGCGGTGGCGATCGCCATGAACGCCAGACCAATGGTGAGCAAAACCTGTTCGAGGTCAGTAGACTTATAGAGCCGGCGATAGAGACCGCGCTCGAACACGACGCTGACCGCACCGACCACCACCGCAGCGATGACGAGCGATGGTACGAAGCCGATACCGAGCGTGCGCGTGAGTGTGACGACGACATAGCCGCCGGCCATGGCGAAGGCGCCATGTGCCAGGTTCACAAAGCCCATCAGCCCCATCGTGACCGAAAGGCCAACGGAGGTGATGAACAGGAACATCGCGTAGGCCAAGCCGTCGAACAGAATGCTGACGGCAACGATGGCGAAATGCGGCACGAGCCCCACCTCGTGTTGAAGAAAACGCCGCCGCGCCTTTATGCGCGGCGGCGCCGTTAAGTGTCAATCAGTCGAGCGTTCAGGAGCCGCAGCGACCGATCTTAAGCTCCTTACATTCGTCTTTCACCGCCTTGGTTGTACCAAGGATTTTCTCGCCAAGTTTGCCGTCGGGCTTACGATAGACCTCCATGGCGTGCTCGTCCTGCACGATGTCGCGCGTGGCCGGATCGATCATGACGTGACCGCGCGGGCCGTCGGTCGACCAGCCTTTCATAGCATCGACCACTTTGGCACCGTCCGACAAGTTGCCGTTGAGCTTTTTGATAGTGTCGAAAATGGCGTGCATGGTGTCCCAACCTGCCGCCGACATGAAGTCCGGATAGGAGTCCTTGCCGTACGCCTTGTGCCACTCTTCGTTGAAAGCTCTTGTTCTGCGCGTTGTTGAGATCGACCGCGTAGTGGCCCATCACGACGGTGCCGATGGCGGCATCGCCCATGTCCTGCAGCTTGTTGTCGGGGATCAGGTCCATCGGGCCGATCAGCTTGACGCCGGCCTTACGCATGCCGAGTTCGCCATAGGCCTTCATGACGCCGGCCGCATGCGCACCGGACGGAATGAACACGTACATGCAGTCGGGATGTTCGTCCTTGATCTTCTGGAAGAACGGCGTGAAGTCGGGCACCTGCACCGGGCTGCCCATCGGAATTGAGTCAGTAATCTTGCCGCCGGCTTTTTCAAAACCGGTCTTGAAGGCTTCTGTGGAGTCCTTGCCGGGCGGGAAGTCGGTATAGGCCATCGCCGCTGTCTTGCAGCCGATCTTATCGTGGGCATAGGCGCCCATCGGGAACGCCGGATGCCACATACTGAATGACAGCCGTACAATGTAAGGCGACAGGTTGGTGATCCAGGCGGTCCCGGCATTGGCAATTACCATCGGAACCTTGGCCTGGGTGATTACCGGCGCAAGCGCGATGGCCGATGGTGAAAAAACGAAACCGGTAACGAGCTGCACCTTGTCATTGGTAATGAGCTCGGTGGTGACGGTCTTGGCAACCGCGCCGGTCGGCGGGCCTTCGTCCCGCTTGATGATCTCAACCGTGTGCGGCGCGATGTCCTTGGCGTGGAGCTTGACGTACAGATCAAAGGCCTTGTCGATCTGATGACCCAAGTCGGCATTGGCACCGCTGAACGGAAGAACCACGCCGATTTTGACGCTCTCAGCCTGGGCGGCTCCGCCCATCGTGAAAGCCAAGGCGGCTAACGCGAGCCGGCCAACGATGCGCATTTTCATCCTCCCTACATCCTTGAATTGGTTTGGAATCCCACTTTCCCTTTAGCTAAACGGTTTAGCGCCCGTTTTCGTCCCAAGGTTTGGCACCTTTGCCGAATTTGGCCCGCAATGTCCAATATCTTGCCCACTTTTTTTAACCTCGGGCGTCCTCTTTTTGGCCCCAAGGTCGCGCCGTCAAAAAGCGCAAAGGCCCGCCTAGCGCATGTGAGCGGGACCGTGCCGCCGTGAACATTAGCGATGAGAGCGAACACGGTACGGGAAAGGCCTTTGGCGGCCTATCGTGAGCGACGATGGGCGAACCGCGAGAAGCTCGAAGTGCTGTTGGTAATCGAAACCGGCGCGATGGTACGCCAGAGGCGCTGTTCAGGCGGCGCTTTTGGCGGTGATTGCCGCCACCGAACTGGTAGACGGTGTCCCGTGCTCTCTGCGCTCGAGCATGTCTGACGAAGCCACCTCGACGCGATTGCGGCCACGCTCCTTGGCGTAATAAAGGGCGTGGTCGGCCTGAGTCAGGAGATCGGGAATATCGAGGGTTCGTTCCTGGCAATGAACCAGTCCAATGCTCACCGTCGCGCAGACCGGATGACCATCCACATCTTGCGACATCTGCCCAAAACTTTCACGAATCCGTTCGGCCACTTCAATCGCTTTGTCGCGGCTGGTCTCGGTAAGCATTGCGGCGAACTCCTCCCCGCCCAGCCGACCAAACAGATCCGACCCACGCATCGATTTCCGCGCAGCGTCGGCGAAGATCCCCAGCACGCGGTCGCCGACCGCGTGGCCAAAACGATCATTGATCGATTTAAAATGATCAAGGTCAATTAGCAGAACAGCCGTTGGTCGCGGATTGCCGATATGACGCTTGGCGAGCAGCGAAGCGTCCTGCAAGAAGGAGCGGCGGTTGGCGATACCGGTGAGAGGATCGACCATGGCGGCTGTGCGATGGCGCAATTCCGTGCGCTCCTTTGCCATCGCAAGCAAGATGAAGGCACCCGAGATAGTGAACAGCAGCGCCTCGAAGCTGAGGACGGTCATCCACACGCTGCCGAACACGCTGTCGCTAGCCGAGCCCGGTATCAGTGCAACCATTGGCGTGCGTAGCAAGAATAACGCACCTTGAGCGAACAGCATGATAATAGCCGGCCAGCGCGACACCAATGGTTCGTCGCGGCCGCGCCAGAATTCGTAAGCTGTCAGCCACGTATAGGCCGAGATAATCGCCGAGGCGATCAGCGAACGCAGATTGATATCGTCAGCCAACAATGGAAGACGGCAGATCAACAGCCAAAGTACGGCGCCTGTCACCAGATAGACCGGCTCGATCGGGCGTCCATCGAAAACGCGCGCGCCTGTCCAGGTCATGGCGAAGGCAGTGAAAAGCAACGCATTGGCGAGGTCGATGCTGATCAGATCCGGCACCGCCCCGTACATTCCGAATAGCCCGATCGAGGTAAGTCGGATCAGATGGGCGAAGCCCCACCAACAGACGGCGCGAAGCGCCATATTCTGTGCCCACACGAAAAGCAGCAGCAAGCCGAGGATGGCTTCTACGTAAATCGTCACCAGGAACAGCGTGTGGACGTCGAGGGTCATCAGTTGGTAGCCAATTTGCCGGGGCCCTGGTCTGGGTATTGGTCCCCGATTGCCACGAATAGACCTGCCGCGGAAAAGAACTAATGAATCTACGTATTCCGGAGCCGGCTATTGCGCTGTTATGGTTTCGGAGACCTTTCCAAAATCATTTCAATCGCCCTAAATCGACGGAAATTTCAGGCCTAATTTCTCACCGAGGTGGCGTTCCGGCCGGTCTTGTAGGGCCAATGGGCCTCCACTAGGTTCAATATCCCCCCTCAGCCCTGGAACCGGGCATGCAAATCCGCAACGGCATCATCGAAGCCATCGGTCATACTCCCCTTATCAAGCTTAAGCGCGCCTCTGAGGCGACCGGCTGCACCATTCTCGGTAAGGCCGAATTCATGAACCCGGGCGGCTCGGTCAAAGATCGCGCCGGCCGGCAAATGATCCTGGAGGCGGAGAAACGCGGCGAATTGCGCCCGGGCGGCCTTGTGGTCGAGGCCACCGCCGGAAACACCGGCATCGGTCTGGCTTTGGTCGCCAACGCACGGGGCTATCGCACCCTTATCGTTATACCGGAGACGCAGAGCCAGGAAAAAAAAGACATGCTGCGCCTATGCGGCGCCCAGCTGGTGGAAGTACCGGCTGCCCCCTATTCCAATCCGAATAATTACCAACACGTCGGCCGGCGACTCGCGGAACAATTGAAGAAGACGGAAAAGAACGGCGCAATCTTCGCCGATCAATGGAACAATCTCGACAACCGCAAGGCACACTACGTCTCGACCGGCCCGGAAATCTGGGAAGAGTGCAACGGAAAAGTCGATGGCTTCATCTGCGCCATCGGTACCGGCGGCACAATTGCCGGCGCCTCAAGCTTTCTGCGAGAAAAGAGCAAGAGCATCACAATCGGCGTCGCCGATCCACGCGGCGCTGCGATGTATCATTTGTTCAAGGACGGCCAGGCGAAGACAACCGACGGCGGCTCCATAACCGAAGGCATTGGTCTAGGCCGCGTGACGCCAATCATCGACGGCATAAAAGTTGACAAGGCCTACCTTATTTCCGACGAGGAAGCGCTGCCTCTGATCTTCGATCTGCTCGAACACGAGGGTCTCTGCCTGGGTGGCTCCTCCGGCATCAATGTCGCAGGCGCAATCCGATTGGCAAAGGACCTTGGGCCGGGCAGGACAATTGTTACGATCCTCGCCGACTACGGGACACGCTATCAGTCGAAACTTTTCAATCCGGAATTCCTGCGTTCAAAGAAGCTGCCGGTGCCGGATTGGCTTGAGCGCCAATCGGACATCAAACCGCCTCTCGAAAAGAGCTGACGATGCCAACCGAGTGTCTATTCCGCGACGACTCATACCTCAAGAGCTGCGACGCGCGCGTGGTCGCCCTGACCGAACAAGGCGGCATTGTGCTCGACCGCACGGTCTTCTATGCGACCTCGGGTGGACAGCCCGGCGACACCGGCTTGTTAACGACGGAAGATGGTGCGCGCATTCCGATCGAGACGGCCATCTATACCGACGTTGCCAAGAGCGAGATTGCCCATGTCCCGGCTGCTGGCGCGCCGGCACTCAAGGTCGGTGATACCGTCACTGCTATGATCGACTGGGATAAACGCTACGCCCGTATGCGCATGCACACGGCTCTGCATCTCCTCTCTGCGGTGCTGCCCTACGCGGTGACTGGTGGTTCGGTTGGTGACAGCGAAAGCCGGCTCGATTTCGACATTCCCGAAGCCGGCCTCGACAAGGATACGATCACCGCAAAAGTTGCCGAGATGATCGCTTCCGATGCCGCGATCAGCAGCCGGTGGATCACCGACGCCGAACTCGATGCCAACCCCGGCCTGGTCAAGACCATGTCGGTAAAGCCCCCGATAGGGACCGGCCGTGTGCGGCTGATTGAAATCGCCGACCTCGATTTGCAACCCTGCGGCGGTACCCACGTGCGCGCCACAGGAGAAATTGGCGCGGTTCGCGTCACGCAGATCGAAAAGAAGGGCAAACAAAACCGTCGCGTGCGGCTTGCCCTCGTCTAGTTGCCCCCCAAGGAACGATTGGGCAATGGTGCGCATTGACATCGTCGATCGGCAGAAACCATGAACACAACGAACCCCACGAACCGTTGGCTCAAGTCGACCGAATGGCTCGCCGGCCAACTCGGCAAAAAAGACGTCGCCATCGTCGATGCCTCTTATTATCTTCCGACGCAGAAGCGCGACGCCAAGGCGGAATATCTCGTTGCGCATATTCCGGGCGCAGTATTTTTCGACATTAATGCGGTCGCGGACGATTCCACGGACCTGCCGCATATGCTGCCCGGGCCCGATCAATTCGGCGAGGCGGCCGGCGCCCTCGGCATCACCGAAAACGACACCATCGTGGTCTATGATGGCAGTGGGTTCTGGTCCGCGCCGCGCGTGTGGTGGACATTCCGGATTTTTGGTGCACGCAACGTATTTATTCTCGATGGCGGCTTGCCGGCTTGGAAACACGAAGGGCGCCCAATCGAGGCTGGCGAGGTGAAACGGGCGAAGCGCACATTCAACGCCAGCATGGACACCGGCGCTGTTGCGATGGTCAGCGACGTGCAGATGGCGCTCAACAACGAAAGCGCCCAGGTGGTTGATGCTCGTTCGGCCGGACGCTTCGCCGGCACTGAGCCGGAGCCACGCCCTGGCCTGCGGTCAGGTCACATGCCGGGCGCGCGCAACGTGCCTTCGACGGAGATCGTGGAGAACGGGCGTCTCGCCTCGCCCGAAAAGATCGCCGCCGCGTTCGAGAAGGCAGGCGTCGATACCGACAAGCCGATCATCACCACCTGCGGCTCCGGTGTCACCGCGGTCATCCTTGCAATGGGGCTCGATGCCATCGGCAAGAAATTGCCGCGCATCTACGACGGCTCCTGGTCGGAATGGGGCGCGCGCCCCGACCTGGCGGTCGAGAAAGACTAAGCGCGGCGCCGTCAGCGCAAAATCTGGCTCAGGAACAGTTTTGTCCGCTCATGCTTCGGATGAGCGAAGAATTCCTCCGGCTCGTTGGCCTCGACAATCTGTCCCTCGTCCATGAATACGATGCGGTTCGCCACCTGACGGGCAAAACCCATTTCGTGAGTTACCACCAGCATGGTCATGCCGTCGTGGGCGAGTTCCACCATGGTGTCGAGCACTTCCTTGACCATCTCCGGGTCCAGCGCTGAGGTCGGCTCATCAAACAACATGATCTTTGGGTTCATACACAGCGCGCGCGCGATGGCGACCCGCTGCTGCTGACCACCGGACAATTGACCGGGGTATTTATTGACCTGCTCGGGGATCTTCACGCGTTCGAGATAATGGAGTGCCACCTCCTCGGCCTGTTTCTTCGGCATCTTGCGCACCCAGATCAGCGCCAACGTACAATTATCCAGCACAGTCAAATGTGGAAACAGATTGAAGTGCTGAAATACCATGCCGACTTCACGCCGCACCTCATCGATTTTCTTCAGGTCCGCGGTCAACTCAACGCCATCGACGAGAATGCGGCCGGCCTGATGCTCTTCAAGACGGTTTATGCAGCGGATCATGGTCGATTTTCCGGATCCGGATGGTCCGCAAATAACGATGCGCTCTCCGCCCATGACTTTCAGATTGATATCGCGCAAAACGTGAAAATCGCCGTACCATTTGTTCACGTCGGCAATCTCTACGGCGATTGCCGTGTTGAGCTTCGCCGGCTTGAGCAATGGTCCGTGGTTTGCTGCCGCGCTCATGGCTGTCCTCTAGCGTCGATCGCCTTTTGGCAAGACGAGCCTCCATCGCGCGCGCATAACGTGACATTCCGTAGCAGAAAACCAGGTAGAAGATAGCGGCGACCGCATAGCCGGTCGTGCTGGTGACCGGCGTCGCCCATTTTGGATCGATACGCGCCACTTCGATCGTGCGCAGAAGATCGAATATTCCGACGATGAAAACGAGCGTCGTATCCTTGAAAAGCCCGATATACGTGTTGACGATGTTCGGTATCGTCACTTTCAGCGCTTGCGGCAGAATAATCAGCCGCATCATTTGCCAATAACGCAGGCCCACCGCCATGGCACCCTCGTATTGGCCTCTTCGGAATGGCTTGCAGGCCCGCGCGCACAACCTCCGCCATATAGGCGGACGCAAAGATTGCGATGCCGACGAGCGCGCGTACCAACTTGTCGGGCGATAGTTGCTCCGGAACGAAGAGCGGCAACATCACCCCCGCCATGAATAGCACCGTCACCAGCGGCACGCCGCGCACGAATTCGATGAAGATGACCGACAGCGACCGAACCACCGGCATGTGCGAGCGCCTGCCCAGTGCCAGAAGTATTCCGAGCGGCAACGAGACGACGATGCCGACCGAGGCAACCACGATGGTCACCAGCACGCCGCCCCACAGGACCGTGTCCACGGGCTGCAGCCCGATCGCAGCCCAACCAGTCAGCAGAATGAACGACGAGACGGGCAATATCACGAAGAAATAAATGGCGCCGAGATCGTGCCTGGGAGCGTTCAGCCACAACAGCCAGACAATCCCGATCGCCAACATCGCGAAGAAAACATCGACTCGCCAACGCTCGGAAATCGGATAGGAGCCGTAGATGAAGTAAGGCAGCCGTTCCCAAACAAACGGCCAGCAAGCACCAATTTCGCGATGCTGCACGGATTCAAGGCAAGCGTCGCGGTCATTGCCGCTCCACACAGCGTCAATCAACAAAAATTTGACCAGCTCCGGAATAACCCAGGCAAACAGCAGCGCGATAATTATCGTGAGCGCGATGTTGAACGGTGTCGACAGTAGGTTTGCGCGCAACCAGCCAAGCGCGCCCGTCATCGCGGCCGGCGGCGGCCGTGGCGCAATATTGGCGCGGCGCACGAATGCTATTTCGGTGACGGCAAGATCGCCTTCGGCCATGGTCATGTGGGTGCCCTCACCGCTCAGCCAAGGCCATGCGACTATTGTAAATGTTCATCAGCAGCGAGGTGCCGAGACTGATGACGAGATACACGAGCATCGTGATAGCGACGACCTCCACCGCCTGGCCGGTCTGATTGAGCACGGTGCCGGTGAACACCTGCACCAGATCCGGATAGCCGATCGCCACCGCCAGCGTGGAGTTTTTGGTCAGATTGAGATACTGGCTCGTCAGCGGCGGGATGATCACCCGCATCGCCTGCGGTACCACGACCAACCGAAGCGTCGGTCCAGACCGAAGCCCGAGTGAATAGGCCGCCTCGCTCTGGCCGCGCGACACCGCCAAGATGCCGGCGCGTACAACTTCGGCAATAAATGCCGCAGTGTAAATCGACAGTCCGAACAGCAGCGCCGCGAATTCCGGCAAAATCTCGACGCCACCGGTAATATTAAAACGTCCGGCTTGTGGAAATTCAAAGCCAAGAGGGAAACCGCTGATCGCGAACACGACAAACGGAAGGCCCACCACCAGCGCAAGCGTGACCGACAAGACCGGCGCTTGCTGCCCGGTTTGCTCCTGCCGCTTGCGCGCCCAGACATAAAACGCGAAGGCCCCGAGAATGCCGACAAGTAAAGCGATCTCTACCGCGCCGAACCCGCTCTGGAAAATGGGTTGCGGCAAAAAGAGACCGCGATTGTTGAGAAAGAGACCGCCGCCAACGGCGATGCTATCACGAATGTCCGGCAGCGCCTTGAGCACCGCGTTGTACCAGAACAACAATTGCAACAGCAGCGGAAGATTGCGGATGATCTCGACATAACCGCCGGCAACTTTCGCCAGCAACCAATTGCGCGACAATCGCGATATGCCAACGACAAAGCCGAGAATAGTCGCGAAGATGATGCCAACCCCGGCGACCAACAGGGTGTTGAGCAGGCCAACCCAGAAGGCACGGCCGTAAGTGGAGCCTCGCGCCGAATACTCGATCAAAGTCTGGCTGATGTCGAAGCCGGCGGTATTATTCCAGAATCCGAATCCGGATGCGATGTGAGCGCGAGCGAGATTTTCGATCGCATTGCTGGCGGCGCCATAGACCAGAAAGCCGACCACCGCGCATAGAGCGAGCTGATAGGCAATGCTGCGGACCTTGGGGTCGTTGTAGAACACGACCTGCGCGGGCGCGACGGCGCCGAAAGCTCACTCGACATGCACCCCTCGTCGGGCTCGCGGCGGCGGCAACTCCTTCTGACCGAAGCGCCGCGGAATTGCCGGCCGCGGCCCCCCGTTTAGATTCCGGGTCAGCGGATGGGGGGCGCGTACTGAATGCCGCCTTTGTTCCACAATTTGTTCAAGCCGCGCTCGATTTTCAGCGGCGAACTCAGACCAACATTGCGCTCGAACAACTCGCCGTAATTGCCGACAAGTTTGACGATACGGACCGCCCAATCTTTGGTCAGACCAAGTTGTTCGCCATAGTTGCCCTCGGTGCCGACCAAGCGCTTGATTTCCGGATTGCTCGAATTCATCGCCTCGTCAAGATTCTTCGACGAAATGTTGAGTTCTTCAGCATCGAGCATAGCGAACAAGGTCCACTTCACGATGTCGAACCATTGGTCATCTCCATGGCGCACCACCGGACCAAGTGGTTCTTTCGAGATTATCTCAGGTAGAATCACATGGTCATTCGGATTGGCGACGCGCAACCTTTCGGCGTATAGCGCAGAGGCGTCGGTGGTATAGGCGTCGCAACGGCCAGCATCGTAGGCCTTTACCGCCTCATTGGCGGTAGCGAAGGTCACTGTCTTGAGCTGCATCTTGCTGGCTGCAAAGTAGTCCGCGAGATTGAGTTCGGTAGTGGTGCCCTGCTGCACGCAGATGGCTGCGCCGTTGAGTTCAAGCGCTGAATTCACCTTGAGTGCCTTGCGTACGATGAAGCCTTGGCCGTCATAGTAATTGACGCCAACAAAGTTGAGTCCGAGCGAAGTATCGCGCGACGACGTCCACGTCGTGTTGCGCGCCAGCACGTCCACTTCACCCGACTGCAACGCAGTAAAGCGGTCCTTGGTCGACAATGGTACGAACTTTACTTTGCTAGCGTCGTTTAGCACCGCAGCAGCAATTGCCCGGCAAAAATCTACGTCGAGACCAGTCCAATTTCCTTGCGCATCGGGAAGCCCGAAGCCGGCGAGCGTTCCGTTGGCGCCGCAATTGAGCATGCCGCGATCCTTTACCGCTTTCAGCGTCTGAGCGGAGGCGCCGTGCGCGGCAACAGCGACGACGAGCGCGAGAATGGTGGCAAATCGCTTCATGTGACAATTCCTTCAAACTAGTTCGGATACGGCCTGGCGAGATTGGCCAAACATTTCCGCCGCCGGGCCTGGGTCCGGCGGTTCCAAATCAACGGTTTCTGGCCGGATGGCCCCTTTAGCGCGTGGCATCTCAGGACGATCGGCTTGCCGGGTCAAGGGGTTGACGCTCGCGCGTTATGCAGACGTATATGTCTCCGCGCGGTATTGCGCTGCTATAGCCCCAAACAAGGCCTTCCGTTCGGATGACGAAGAAGCTCAAAGGCCCGATCAAACCTGACACCCGGCTAGTTACGTCCGGTCGCGACCCGCAAGCCTATCACGGCTTCGTCAATCCACCGGTCTATCATGCGTCGACCCTGCTCTATCCCACTGCCGAAGATCAGGTTGCCCATCGCGCCCGCTACAATTATGGCCGCCGCGGCACGCCCACCTCCGAAGCGCTGGAAAATGCCCTGCGCGACCTCGATGGTGAGGGTTGTGCGGGCGTCGCGCTGCTTCCATCCGGGCTGGCTGCGATCGCAGCAGCGCTCCTCGCCACCGCCCGCGCCGGCGATCATGTCCTGGTCCCCGACAGCGTGTACCGGCCGACCCGTAATTTCTGCAACGGCGTGCTCAACCGGCTGGGCGTTGAAACAAGTTACTATAATCCTGTGATCGCCGCCGACATCACTAAACTATTCAAGGCAAACACGCGCGCGGTGTTCGTCGAGGCGCCCGGTTCGCAGAGCTTCGAAATGCAGGACATCCCAGCCATCGCCAAGGCCGCACACGAGCAAGGAGCGATCGTGATGATGGATAATACCTGGGCGACTCCGCTTTATTTCCGCGCCTTCGAGAAAGGCGTCGATCTGCAAATTCAGGCCGGCACCAAATATATCGGGGGCCACTCCGACATCATGTTCGGCTGCGTATCGGCGAATGCGGCCACATTGCCGACGCTGAAAGATACCGTCTATTCGATGGGGTTGTGCGTCGGTCCAGACGACATGTATCTCGCGTTACGCGGCTTACGGACGCTCGGTGTACGGCTTGCGCGTCACTATCAATCGGGCCTGCGCGTGGCGCAATGGCTCGAACAACGTCCGGAAGTCCAGCGCGTGATGCATCCGGCGTTGGAACGCGATCCGGGCCACGGCATCTGGAAGCGCGATTTCACCGGCGCCTGCGGTCTGTTCAGCATCGTCCTAAAGCCTACCAGCGAAAAATCGGTGCACGCTTTCCTAAATGAGCTGGCACTGTTCGGTCTGGGTTATTCGTGGGGCGGGTTCGAAAGCCTGGCCATCTTGTTCGATTGCAGCGAGTACCGCACCGCCACCAAATGGGCGCCCGGCGGGCCGACCGTACGTTTTCATATCGGCCTAGAAGATCCTGAAGATCTCATTGCCGACCTCGAACGCGGCTTCAACGCGCTGGCCGCCGGCCAAGGCCGCTAAGTTTCATTGATCACTCATCGGCAATCGGCCGATACGAAAATCCCGCCGGCTAAGCCGCCGCTGCCGTGCCCCCGCTACGCATGACGAATTGCAGATTGCGCAAATACACAAATACACCGAATGCCTGCCCAATGATGAAAACGGGATCCTTTCGGTAAAGAGCGTAACCGAGCAGCATCAATCCGCCGCCAATGGAGAACACCCAGAACGCAGTCGGTACTACACTTTTTCCGGCACGTTCGGAGGCAATCCACTGCACGACAAAACGCATGGCGAACATCACCTGCGCGACGTAGCCGATTAAAATTCCCCAATTTGCATTGCCAATGAACACGTCGTGCAGGTAGCCGCCGACGGCATTCGTGATATCGATCAGCATTTACTCCTCCGAAATTTCCGGAATCCGTTTTTTGCGGCGGATCAACCACCACACGCCGGCGAGATCGAGTATGCCGATCCATAGCCGGTCCCACATTCCATAGTTCGATACACCGTGAGCCCGTGGCCGGTCGACCACATCAACATACCCAATGTCATAACCTTCGCGGCGCACCAACGCCGGAAGGAAGCGATGCAGGCCATCAAAATACGGCAGCGCCAGGAACACGTCGCGACGAAATGTTTTCAAGCCGCAACCCGTATCTCGAGTGCCGTCGCGTAGCACCGCACCCCGTACTGCATTGGCGATCCTCGATTGTAGCTTCTTGAAGCCGCTAGCCTTGCGGCCGACACGCTGGCCCGCGATCAGGCCAACAGACGGCCCGCCCGCCTCCAATGCGCGAATGAGCGCCGGAATGAACGCAGGATCGTTCTGACCATCGCCGTCAAGCGTCACCACAACGGGCGCGCGCGATGCAACAACACCAGTGCGCACCGCCGCCGATTGACCGCAAGACTGCTTGTGACGAACACGCCGTAGCCAGGCGTGCTGCGTCATCAGCCGTTTAAGTTCTATGTCGGTGTCGTCGCTTGAACCGTCGTTGACGTAGACGACCTCAAAACGCCATTGCTCTTCCAGCGCTTTGGCAATTTCGGCCACCAGTAGTGCGATATTGCCGGCCTCGTTGCGCACCGGCACCACAACGGAAATCGCCGGATCGATCGTATTCATGGCGCGATGTCTTATGAGGCCAGAAGCCCGCGGGCAACCGCTTTAATGCGCCTGAGCGAGGGTCCGGGATATTGGTGGATTGTACCGTTTTCCTCGATAGCAAAACCAAGTCTGCGCTGCGCGAAATAGCGCCTCACCATTGCCGCGCCTGCTATCCCGACCAGTGCGCCGGCGAGCACGTCGGTCGGATAGTGCGCGGTCACCATCACCCGACTCATCGCAATCAACAGCGCATAGATCAATAGGACCGTGCGGGCGCGCGGCCACAGCGTACCAACGGCGACGAGCACAGCGAATGCCGTCGTGACATGACCGGATGGCAGGCCAGCATAGGCCGCGGCTCCATGCGAATGGACTGAACAGATACGGATCAAGGCTGCCGCCGACCATTGGCCGCGCGCGCCCGATCATACGCTTGATGATCGTGACAAAGAGGCTTGGTACGGCAATCGCCGTGAACAGAAATCCGACGCGCACCATAATTGTCGCCAGAATCCGCTGCGAGAACGGCGTCAAAACTGGCGGCAATGCGGCAAGCGCTATGAAAAGCAACCCGAGGGGCCAAAGAAACCAGCCAGACTTGCCGAAGTCGGTGATGTCATCAAAAGCAGAAACGATCCAGCGTGGAAAGTGGCTGACTCCGCGAATGGCTGCGGCATCTATCGCCATCATCAAAAACAGAAATGCAGTGGTAGCGACAATGGCCGCGATTGCCACGCGAGGCGAAAGCAGATGGAGCCGCGCGTGCACGCGCACGGGGCGGCCCAGTAAACTCACCGCCCTCACGATATTGGCCGCGCAGCGCCGCAGCGCCGATACCGCCTCGCCTTCCACACGATTAAATCCGTTCGCCACGGTCATGGGCTTGCCTGCGAGCGGAAGACGGTCAGCGATACCGGCTTTCCGATGCTGATATTGTAGCCGTCCATGCGCTGGATAAGCGAATAGCGCAATCCGACCGATTCGGCGCGTTGCACGAAACTGCGCTCGCTGCGAGGGTCGATCAAAGCGAAATGGCACGATCCCGAGCGCAGGAAATCGGCCGCGCCCGCACCATCAGTAAAGCGCGTCTCTGTACCAAGCAGAAACACCAGACTCGGCTCCTGATAAGCGAACGTCGAGACGACGTGCGGCTGTTTGCAATCGGTCGCGTTTATTTCTTCGGCGATCATGGCGCTGGGAAACATTGACGGTAGAAGAGGAAACGTGACCGCATAGACAGTGATCGCAATAAACACTGAGGCCATCATACCGCGCAATAGGGAGCGTTCAGAGCCGTCCACCTCATAGAGCCACCAGGCGAACAAACCAAAGATCACAGCGATCGCGGAAAATGGCCACGCAATGAGACCAAGATCGCGGCCGAACACAATGAATGCGATCAACACCGCAATTGCGATGACAACCGGAAACAGAAACCAGCCAACCGTCCCGCGCACCATCCAACGCAGCTTGGACAAACCGGCAGGTTCGAGAGTACCAGCAATCAAGATAGCAATGGCGGGATATAGCGGCAGCACGTAGTGCGGCAACTTGGTCATCACCGCTTCGAAGACCAGCCAGGACGGGATCAGCCACGCGAGCAGAAATCGTGCGCCCGGCTCGCGCCGCGATTTCCACACGATTGGCGCGGCTAGCCCGGTCAGTATCGACCCAGGCCAGAACGTCACCCAGAATAGGAGAAAATAGAAACCTGGCGGCGCACCATGCGCTTCCTGCCCGCTGGTCACCTTGTCGAGCATGTCGTGGCCGAGCGCCTCCACGAAGAAGTTTCCGCCGGATTTTGCAACGATTGCCACAAACCACGGCGACACCAAGAGTAACAGCCAGACAAAACCAGCAAAGGGCCGTAGCGACCACAGCCAACGAGCGGAGCGGTCGACAATCGAGAGCACGATGGCTGTAAGGCCGACGAACATCAGGATCAGGGGCCCTTTGAGCAGCGCGCCGCAGGCCAGTGCCGTCCACAGGATCGCAGGTTGGCCCCAGCCGATTTTCACCTCAGGTGTGCGTTGGCTCGCGAGATAAATGCGCGCCATCGCCCCCATCGCTGCGACGGAGGTGAACAGCAGCATCGCATCGGTCTTGGCGAGGCGCGCCTCGACGCCGAGCAGGACAGAGCTTGCCATCATCAACGCAGCAACAAGTGCACCACGACGCGCAACGAAGGCGAGCGCAGCCCAATAGGTCAACAGAACAGCAAAGATCGCACCGGCCAGCGATGGCAAACGATAGAGCCAGATGGTCGTTCGTGCCTGCGGCACGCCGAGTACCTCACCGGCTTTCACCGCTGCCGCTTGCAGCCAGTAAATACCGACCGGCTTTTTGTAGCGAACCTCATTCTGAAAACGGATGTCGACATACTCATGCGTTTCCAGCATCTGCTTAGTGGCCTGCGCGAAGCGTGCTTCGTCGCGGTCGACCGGCGGTATCTGGAAAAAACCCGGGAGAAAGGCGAGCAGCGAGAATGCCACGAGCAACACTGCTGCGCGGCGATGCGACCCTGTGGCGTAGTCCAACGCCGCGGCAAGCCCGCGCGCCGGAGCAATCGAAGGCCGTGCCTCGTCAGTGGTAATGCTCACCCTAGTACGCCCTGAACCCGCGACTTTGGCCGGACAATAAGCCCAAGCCCCCGCGCTGTCATTCGGCGCTATTGCAGCCGTACTGTGACACTATCGGCGGCACCACGTGCGTCCATCACCGTCAGGCGCACAAAGCCGGGACCATCAGGCTGGAAGAACAAGGTGCCCCGGCCACTCTGCGCGGCCAAGGGCACACCATTGACCATGACGGTGAGCGGCGCCCGACCGCCGGCAATCTTGAGTGCGACCGGGTCGATCTGGCCGCCGGCGGAGACCTCCAGGCGTGCGCCGTCGGGAGGAAACATGATGCGCGGCGGCTCGATCGCCTCGCCCGGGCTGATGACGCTAAAGCGTTGGAGTGGCGGTGGAAGTTTGTTGCCTGCGGCGAAAATCGTCCCTCTAGGGGCGCGCGGCAACGCCGAGGGCGCAAATCCCGAACGCGCGAATGCGCCGAATAGGATTGGCGCCGCGGAAGCGCGACCGACAAGGCCAGGCACTGGCGCACCATCCGGCCGTCCGACCCAGACACCAATCGTCATCCGTCCGTCGAACCCGATCGCCCAGGCATCGCGATAGCCGTACGACGTGCCAGTCTTGAAGGCGACGCGACCGTGCGGCGCGTTATCGGGCGGCGGGGCACCAATAAGAATATTGCCGACATACCAGGCGGCAACCGGATCAAGCAGCCGGTGGGCATTTTGCGGGATCGTGTCCAGGCGCTCGGTCAATGACAGCGCCGCGCCAAGCCGCGCCAAGCCGGAATAAAGCATGACCAGATCCGATAGCCGGATTCCGACTCCACCGAGACCCATGGCCAAACCAGGGGCCTCGCCTTTCGGCAATACCAGGGCAGCGCCGGTCTGCGACAGCCGCGCGCTCAGACGATCGACGCCGACCTTACCGAGCACTGCAATTGCCGGAACATTGAGCGACATTTGCAGCGCACGGCGCACAGTAACGGTGCCCTGAAAGGTTAGATCGAAATTTTCAGGTGTGTAGCTGCCGTAACGGCTGGGCTTATCGTCAATCAGCGTTTCCGGGTGAATGAGCCCATCTTCGAAACCGAGGCCATAGATAAATGGCTTCAACGTCGAGCCGGGCGAACGCAAGGCCTGCGTCATGTCCACCTGCCCGGCACGGCGTACATCGAAATAGTCAGCGGAGGCTACACGCGCCCTTACCTCGCCGCTTCCGTTGTCGACCGCAAGAATAGCGACCGACATGTCAGGCCCAAGCGCCTGCGCGCGCTCACGCGCGAGCTCCTGCAACGTTTTCTGCAAGGAAAGATCAATCGTGAGCCTATGCACGCGGCGATCGTACTCCAGCGATACAACCTGGTCGGCGGCGTGCGGCGCCAACATCGGCAGTTGCTTGCGTGCTTCCGGCACTGGTTGAGATATCGCGCGCGCGATTTCGTCGTTTGGCACCAGACCCGTCGACGCGACGCGATCGAGCACGCGGTCGCGTGCAGCACGGGCGGCATCAGGAAAGCGATCGGGCCGGAGTAACCCCGGAGACTGCGGCAAAGTCACCAACAATGCGGCTTCGGCCAAAGATAACTTGCGGGGCTCTTTACCGAAATAGGCCAAAGCGGCCGCGCGAGTACCTTCCAGATTTCCTCCGTAAGGCGCGAGCGTCAGATAAAGGCTGAGGATTTTGTCCTTGCCAAGTGCATACTCAAGTTCAAATGCGCGCACGATTTGCCGCAGCTTGGCGCCCAAACTGCGGTGCTCACGAGGCTCCAGCAGGCGCGCCACCTGCATGGTGATCGTCGAGCCACCCGAGACGATGCGGCCGCTAACGGCAAACTGAATCGCTGCGCGCGCCAGGGACAGCGGGTCCACGCCGCGATGGTTGCGGAACCGCTTGTCTTCGTATGCGAAGAGTAACTTTACGAAGCGCGGATCAACATCTTCCTCGGTCGCCGGTAGCCTCCAGCGCCCTTCACCGGTCGCATAGGCGCGCAAGAGCCTACCCTCGCGGTCAAGGACAACATGCGAATATTCTAGATTCTTGCCGATCGGCGCAGGTCCGAGCGAATAAATCCAAGCGGCGCATGCGAGCAACAGCGTGCCGACTACACCGGCGGCGCTCACGAAAGTTAGCCCCCGGCGATTCATTTCGGCGTGATCTCGAGCGTGCCGGTTGCGGTGCGCCCAAACCGGTCGGGCCTGTACATGTCCTCGACCTTCGCTTGCGGCAACACATAGTGTCCAGGTGAAACGGCGCGAACCACATAGGCGACAGTGAATACCGACGACGAATCCTTATGGCGCTCGAACGCCGCCGTGAACCGGTCGTCGCGGAATTCCGTGTTGACCGGTTCTCCCGCATCGGCGATCCATGCCAATGTGCCCGTCTCTCCAGAGGACACCAGCCGCGGATTATCGATCTCGAAACCGGCGGGTAAATAGTCGGCGACGATGACCCGGCCGAATTGCGGCTGCGGTTCAGTCATCTTGAGCACCACCACGAAGCGCTGATTTTGTTTAGCCTTGCTTGGATCGACCGTTTCGCCATCAAGAGTGTGATAGCTGCGCTCGATCTTGAATCCTTGTTCAGTCGCAGGTTCCGGTGTCAGTGGCGATCCGCTCACTGATACCACCGCCTGGACATTGCCATCCCCCTGGTTTGCGACGGCTACCGGTCCGGCGAGATCGTCGGTGCGCAAACTGCGATAAAAAGCGCCCTGGCGCGTTTCGCCATTGACGCGGAGCGAAATCGCGTTGAGCTGTTTGGCGAGCGCGCGGGCGGCAAGCACAAGCCACGCGTCTTCCTGGGTCGAAGTGCCGGAACTCAATGCTCGCGCGCCATCGATCCGCAGCACCGCGTCGTCGATCGTCTTTTGCGGCGCCCGGCCTTCGGAGGCCAGCGTCACCAACGCCGCCGCATCACGCAAGGCAGAACCGAAATCGCCGCGCCCGACGTCAAGCTTCGGCTCGGGAGATATTGCATTAAGCGCCGCGAGATAGACATTGTCGGCACGCGCCTTGTCGCCAACCATCGCCAGCGCCGCCGCGATCTGTGCTTTTGCAATTGGCGTCGCGACGTCCGAAAGCTTGACGTCGGCGATGTAACGCAGGTCACCGATCGGTACCGCACCGTTGCGCGCCAGCACGTAGAGCGCATAGGCTAACTCCCGGCCTCCATTTTTGCTTGGCTCGGGAGCGGTTGCGACGTAGTTGCGCAGACGGTCGACCGCGAGCGTGTACGCTGCCGCTGGTATATCGAACCCACGCTCGCGTGCGCGCGTCAGAAAATCCGTGACATAGGCATCGAGCCAAGGATCCTCGCCACCGACCGTCCACAAGCCGAAAGAACCATTTGAGTCCTGCCGCGTCAGCAAGCGCGGAATGGCATCCTTGATGCGCTGATCAATCTCATCATCCGAGACCAACCGCGCCTGTGCAGCTAGCTCGTTGACATAAAGCATCGCCATTGCGCGGCTGGTGATTTGCTCGGAACAACCGAACGGATAGCGGTCGAGGGCGTTGAGTAACGTAGCGGCATCAAGCGAGGTCGACACCGCAACCGATAGGCCGGCACGCCCCGTGCCTGGCACAAAATCAGCGAAAAGGTCCTTCGAGAGCGTGAGCGTCTCGCCTTTGGCGAGCGTGCGCACGCTGCGACGCATAAGAATTTGCGTAGCGGGCCGTACGTCGAGCGGATAGCTGCGTTCGAGGACGAAATTGTCCGGCCCGCTCACCTTTGCAGTGACCATGCCTGGCCCGACGCCAGCCGCGACAACCGGCAACGAAATCCGATCGCGCTGCTTCGTTGCGAGCTTAAGGACTTGCGATTTGTCTTCATCGAACTTGACGGCACCGTCGGCTATAACCGCAATAGTGTATTCACCGGCTGCGCCTTCGATATTGTCGAGTTCAAGCTGCACCGCACCTTTGTCGTCCGTACGCAAGAAGCGTGGAAGTGTGGCAGTCAACACGACCGGATCGCGCACGACCACGTCGCCGGAAGCCTTGCCAACTTTGTCTTTAGTCCACGCTACAGCCATCACACGGACGGCGCCGGCAAAGGCTGGAATGTCGAATTGCACCTCTGCGGTGCCGTCGCGGCCGACGACAACAATGCCGGAATAGATCGCAAGCGGCGCCTGCGTCGGTGGCGAGCCGGACAATTCGGAACCGGCAGCATCGCCGCCCGAACGAATTTGTCCCCGCACGCCTTGCATGCCGTCGATCAATTGGCCGTAGACGTCACGGATCTCCGCTGTGAGCCGGCGCTGCCCGAGATAATACTCATCGGGAGCCGGCGGCTTGTAATTGGTGAGATTGAGAATGCCGACGTCGACCGCGGTCACGATAACGCGCGCCTCCTCGCCGGAAACAAGGCCGGCGAGTTTGATCGGCACCGTCAACCTTGAACTCGGCCGCATCGTTGCCGGCAGCTTCATGTCCAGCGAAACCGTGCGCGCAGATTTGTCGATCGAGAACCATTGCACGCCGATGGCGCGGCCGGGCATGCGGTCCGTCGGCGCGTCGAGCGGGCGGCGCAAGGTAGCAACCATGTAGGCGCCAGTACCCCAATCCCGGCCGACGCTCAGGCCAATCCGGGCGACGCCGGTTTTTACCTCTTGCGATTGACTGGCGACGAGACGGTCGGTGAAAACGCTGACTGTGAGACGACCGGCCGTGCGAGCGGTTACCGCCACATTCATCGTCTCGCCCGGCTTGTAGTCGGGCTTGTCGAGCGCGACTTCCAAAAGGTCTGGCGTGTCTGAACTCGATTCCGCATAGAAGCCGGCATCAAAACTGACCGACGTGATCGGACCATTCGCCGCGCCGGTCGAAATCTCCAATCGATAGCGGCCCCATTTCACGGGCATCGACAGCCGCGCCGGCTTGTCGGCGGCAACATCTACCGCCCCGCTCGCGACGCGCTCGGTGCGCTTGATCGGCTCGTACTCCCATTGGCCGTTTTGCCGAAACCATTGATAGTTGCTCTCGACCCTGAGCAAGTCGTAACGCAGCCCGCTTTTCGGAAGCGTCTTGCCATCGGGCGCGACCAGGACCACGTCGAAATCGGCATTGGCGCCATCGGCGAGCGAGCGACCAGAGAATATCGGTTTTATTCCGAGCATCTCAGCATCGGGAGTGACCGGCAGCGTGAGCTTGCGCTCGACCGCGCGACCGCCCGATTCCGCCATGCTCACTGTGATTTGTGCTTCCAATGGCCGGCCGCTCGCGGGCGCTTTGTCGAGCCTGACTGGAAACGTCGCCTTGCCGGCGGCATCCGTGCTTGGCAAGTCGTCGAGTTCCTGACGGACCGCCGTGACCTGGTCATCGAACAAGCCGAATGTATAGCCGGGAAAACCAGGGAGCTCCTTGGCGGCGGCAATCGTCACCTCGCCTGATAGCTCCAGATTTGCGGCAGCCGCGCCATAGAGGAAATGTCCCTCGATGCTGAGCTGGGCTGGCGCAGCACGAGAAATTGTCTTCGCAGCCGAGGTGAGCTCGAATTCGATGCGGTCGGGGACATAGTCCTCGACCATGAAAGTGGTCTCGCCCACCGGTGGACGCTTGGGATCGGTGTAGGCCACGACCCGCCAGGTGCCGGTCGCGGCCGAAGCGACGATGGGCACACTCAGGGAACGGCCACCGAGGCCCTGGTCGGCGACGAGCGCGCGGCGATATTCGACGCCGTCGGGTCGCGCGATTGCCAACGTCAGAGGAACATTCGGTGCCGCAGAGCCGCGCGCATCGCGCAGCAATGCGGTCACGGCGACTGTCTCACCGGTGCGATAGACGCCGCGTTCTGTATAAACGAAAGCATCGAGTCCGGCCGGAACCGGCCGTCCGGCAACACCGCGATCCGACAAATCGAACGCAGGTGATTTCAGGCTTAGGAAAGCGTAGTCGTTCTTCTCCGTTGCAACGATTGCGGCTGGTGCAACGCCTCCCTCCCCGCGCGCAAGTCCGGCCTCGAAGTGGATGAAACCGTTGCGGTCGGTCTGGCGTACCGCAAGCACCTCGTTGTTGCGTGCAACCAGGCGCACCTCAACGCCACCCCGTGGCTCGGCGCTCGCCAACGAATGGATAAAGACATCAATGCCGTCATGAGCGGTGTAAGCGGTAAGCCCGAGATCGGAGACTATGAACCATTGTGTCGCTTGCTGGCCGTATTCATTGGACACGACATCCTTGGGCTCGGCGGTCATGGCGTAAACGCCGGGTCCGAGATCTTTAATCGCCTGATCGAGCGGAAAAGCCGTTGTCACTTCTGTATTGAGCTTGGGCTCAACAGCCAGTTCACCGCCCCAAATCTTGGCGCCACGCTCGTTGGCCAGGCGCTCGGACTGATAGCGGCTCAAATTGCGCTGAAAATCGTAGCCAAGGAGGGTATCGATAAGGTTGCGGTCGCCTATCCGGTAAATCGACAGCACGACTGCGTTGGTATTGACGCTCAGCAGCGGAATTCCGCGTTGGCCGATGCGCGGCAGCACGTAGGCTTTTCCGGAAAAACGTACAAATGGCTTGCGATCGCGCACAAAGATGGTGAAGTCAGCCGACTTCGCGAGCGTCTCCTTGACAACGGACGGAAGACCGGCGCGCAGCGTCACCGAATAGCGTTCGCCGTGCTTGAGGCCATCCACACAAAGCTGTTTCTCGCCCGCGGAAATCGCCGGCCGGTCCAAGCCCGCGACCGCGACAAAGGGCGATAGATCGGTGCGGCGGCCAGGCAACTCCTCGGAAAACTGAAAACAGGCCCGCGGCGAAATCGAATCGGAGTCGACGGTAAAGTCGAGCAACCGGAATCCATGCTCGGCCCTCAGCTTTTCATATTGGCCACGCAATTCGGCGGTCTCGCGCAATTCGAGCGACAGGCGCAAGGAATCGAGCGCTGCCCGCCACTGCTGACGGTCGGCAAGTGTCCGCCCGAGAACCGACAAGCTGTCTGCTTCTAGCGCGCGATCGCCTGCCCGCTGGTAGGCGATATAAGCGGCCGTCGAGGCGCGATCGAGCAACAGCGTCTTCTCGCGGTCATCGCGTGGCTTGATTTGAAGAATGGTACGGGAGAGCCGCAGCCAGCTTGACGCATCATCCGGCGCCACCGCGAGAAGCTGACCGAGAACAAGCATGCCCGTCCGGAAGTCATTCTTCTGGAAGGCGGCATCGGCATCCCTGCGCAACGCCGTTGCGGGCTTGGTCACCGTGCCAGCGTCGCTTTTGATCTGCGCCCCAAGCTTGATTGCCGACTCGTCGAGCACGCCTTGTTTGAAGGGCTTTTCGGCCGCTATCGCGGGACCCAAGGAGAGGACCAGAAGTGCAGCCGCAAGGCCGGTTCGAACGACACAAATCATGCGGACTGACCTCCGGCGCGTATGATCGCGATCGAGCATGCCGCGCAGCCGCTAAAATTGATACGACGATCAAAAGGCTCGGTCATTGTCTTCAGAATTAACATGAGCGTTCTAAGAAACTACTGTAAGGCATTAGTTTTACAGGCAAAACAGGGACTTGCAAATTTGCTCCCTGGCTTGCACCGCATCTTAGTGCCGAACCTTTGCACGAGTGGTTGCCTGCGGCTAAACCGTGTAGGCCGACCCCGTAGCTCAGCCGGATAGAGCATCAGCCTTCTAAGCTGAGGGTCGCTGGTTCGAATCCAGCCGGGGTCGCCAACACTTAGCCCTCCTTTGCTTCCCAGAAAAACGGCCTTGGGAAGCGCCCTGGGAAGCGCTTTTAGAACAAACCGGGTCTTCTCGCGTCGGTAGGCAAGCGCCTCCATCGTGGCTCTTGGTGGATTCAGATGTTTTTAAGAACATTGTTTCAACCTCGAAGCGGTAACAGCCTTTCGAGTGCCTCCGATGGACCGGCGCGACAAGTCCCTCCTGGACAAGCAACTGTGGGGAGTTAATCCGACACCTCCAAGCCTCGCTGGCTTGGCATTCGTCGCAATCTTTTTAAGCGGCGTCATCATCGGGTCTTTCCTGTTTGCCCGCGAATACAAACAAACCCGCGCCGTCTCGAACGACGTGACCGGGACCATTACGCCTAAATCAGTCCCTCAGCCGTCTAAGCCACCGCGCCAGCTTAATCCTCGCTAGGATTAAAAAGAGAGCGCCACGAGCTTTGGTCGCTCGGAACGCTTGACCCTCAGCACATCAAATCGATAAAGCCCAACCTGTGGCGGTTGGCTCCATGTGATAGGTCGAGCGGTTATCGATTGTCGCGAGTTGCGCACCAGCGGGGCCGCCAGTGGCGCTATACCCCACGACTTGTCACGCATCGTTGATGCCCTAAGGCAAAGCTATTTGCTGCATCGTTGATGGCGTTGGCATAACTGTATGTCCCGCCCAAACTGGCTAGGGCGCTCGCAGTGGTGCCGGCGCCAATACTAAGGGTCCAAATGCGTGAGCCCTTTTGCGCGCATCGCAATAGTCGTTGTATTTCAATGATTTCCAATGGCTGTCGGCAACTCCGCGCGACAAGCATGCAACAAGGGCTGGCCCGTTTAATGCAGCCCGAAGCCGTAGGCCGCGTCCGAAATCATCTGCAAAAAGGCGCCACTATAAAGGCCGTCATTGAACCAAGAATCCAGCGAAACCGCCACGGCCAAAGAGCCTGCAATCCAGAACAGCATTTTCATTCAATGATGGTAGCGCAAGGTTCCTAATCGCTGGTTAGGCCGACTTTTCGCAGGTTCGCCAGTGGTAATGCGTCTTTTTGTGATGGCCAACACAGCGGCCAAAACCGTCTTCGCTAGTCTTCCGTCATCGGGATGACTCGCCCATGTGGGTAGAGATCAGGAGATGACGATGACTACCACCAATCAGGCCTCCGACACGTTGGGTCGTATAGCAGCCTATGTTGGATATCTCTTTGAAGATGTCTCGGAGGATCAAACAATCGAACTACATCATTTCGATTGCGAGCAGCGCGCTGCCAAACAGGCGACGCGCGGATTAAATCGTCCTTATGAGCTGGGCGAGCTGATGTCTCTGACCTACCCGCACTGAGGGTGTTTGAAGGGGGCGTATTATGGTCGGTATTGAACTCGTCGTTTTGGCCTCTTCGGCTCTCTGTGCTGTTGGCTTGGCTGGCTGCATTTGCGTAGTTTTGGGAGTCGTACCGTGAGCAAAACCGAAATTGCTGCTGCTAAAATTCGTCAAATCGCCGACGAGATTGCTTGGCGCGACTTTTGGTATGCCCACGTGATGACCGAGACGGGCCAGCGCGGTCCTGCAAAAAAAATGCCGCCACAAGAGCACGGCTCAGATCGCTAACCCAACGGCTACAAAAATCGCGCCCCAATCTGGTCGAGTGCCTGATGAAAGCTTTTTTTGCCCTAGCAATTGATATTGAGTACCGTCTCATTCAAACTAAAGAGCTGTGTTGGGTCAGGATTTTCGCGTGTCGCATACCCTCAAGCCAATTGTATCGACCTGGGATGTATTTGACACATTGCTCGCTCGCTTTGTCGATCCGAAAGAGATTTTCGATCTTGTGGAAGCACGCAATCTGGGCAGCAATTTTGTTGAGCGCCGGCTAGCCGCGCAGCGCGACCTCGACCGTATCGGCGCACCGTACGTCATCTACGACATTTATGATGAAATGGTTCGAAAGGGATTGTCGCCTGAACTTGCGCGCAAGTTTCTCAGCGATGAGATTTCCGCAGAACGAGAAAATCTTTATCCCATCAAGCGCAATGTTATACGGGTTGCTCCGCAGGATCTCATCGTTTCCGACATGTATCTTCCACCGGAGCTAATCAACTCATTTCTTTTTGAAGTCGGCGAGTTGGCCGTGGCCAACGTCCCTATTGTTGCTTCCAACTGGGGCAAAGCAACCGGTACGATCTGGAAGGAATTACAGCAAGCCTATGTCATTCGGCGTCATCATGGCGACAATCCCAAGTCCGATTGCGACATACCGCTATCGCACGGCATCGAAAGCGAATTGAATGGAGACGCCAAGCTGACGGACTGGGAAACAACTCTGCGCACAATAGGTCTCGAACACCTGGCGCGAATTCAGCGGGAAGTAAGGCTGCGGTCCGTCGTGTCGGATTTCGAATTGTTCCACAGATTGGTTGTGGGGCCATACCTCAGCTTTCTCGTATGTTACGCAGTCCATCTAGTTCAAAAATTCGGCGAACGCGCCCGCTTTGCTTTTTTAAGTCGGGATAGTGACGATCTTTCCCGTGTTTTTCGCGTGCTGTTTCCAAGCGTGACGTCGTTCAACATCGATCTCAGCCGCCGGTTGCTTCACAATCGACAATTCGACGCCTTCTTTGCGAGCCGCATCGATGCATCGACTGTGGTAGTGGATATCATTTCTACTGGCCGCTCATTCTTCATGTTTGCCGACAGAACGGGTGCCTCCGGCAAAATCTTTGCAGTCTTTATGTTTCTGGATAAGTTGCTGGCACCCGAGCATAAGCGTGTCCTTGCGGAGCGAAAAGACGCAGGCAAGTTCTATTATTTTCAATCGGTTCCTGAATGGACCCAGTACTCGATGTTCGAGTGCCTGCTGCAAGCACATTATCCGCCGGTTATTTCGCTGAGGCACGATGCGCAATCTGGTGGACTCGTTAAATCTTATGGGCTGCCGGAGTTTTCACGAAACGAGCAAGACCTGATAGCGTGGAAAACCAGCGCCGTTTCTGAATTCACGCGCACGCTTCTGCGGCGTGGCTTTGTCCGTCCAAATGAGACGCAAACAGTCCAAGTACTGCAAAAAAGCGCTTATGCAATTCTTGGGGCCGAGAAAGTAACGCGTCTCTTTCCGTCCTTCTACGCCCGCGAACGATTTGACAAATACGATTATTCAAGTTGGCCTTCGACGGCGTAATGATCAAGCTGGGTATCCTGCGGCAGGTCGCCCTGTGCCGGAGACAAACACGAATTTAATTCCTAGAGGGGTGAGCCCTCTGGTGCCATCTCCAGGCGGTCCCAATAATATTGGAAAGTTTTGAATTCACCGGCATGAAGCCGAGGTGGTTGCGAGCGCGAGCGGGGTCGCCGAGCAGGATCGGTGGATCACCAGGACGACGGGAGCCCGCGATCGTTGGGATTTTAGACCTGGCTGTCTTTGCAATCTCATCCAAAACTTCTTTAACGGAATAGCCCAAGCCACTGCCCAAATTGAACACACCCCCTTCCCCCTGAGTGAGTAATTTACGCAATGCGAGGATGTGACCCTGCGCCAGGTCACAGACGTGGATGTAATCGCGAATAGCCGTTCCATCCGGCGTCGGATAGTCGGTTCCGAACACGCGAAATTCGTCGACGTAACCCTGCAACCACATCATTGCTCGTGGGATCAAATGGGTCTCATAGCTTCTGAATTCGCCGATATCGCCGTCGGGATCGGCCCCGCAGGCGTTGAAATATCGGAGTGCAATCCAACGAAGTTGGTAGGCACGTTCGTAATCTGAAAGTATGCGCTCCACCATCAGTTTGGACATACCGTATGGGTTAATGGGATTTGGCGGGATTTCTTCGGTAATTGGCTGTTCTTTGGGCGCGCCGTACACCGCGCAACTGCTCGAGAATACGATGTTTTGAACACCCGCGGCTCGTAAGCCGTCCAGGAATGAAAGCGTAGCCGGCCACATTGTTTCGATAGTATTTTGCCGGATCGATCACGGACTCTTCGACAATAGCATTCGCAGCGAAGTGAATTGCTGCGACGACGCCATACGCGTGGCACACCGCCGTCACCTTTGCGGAATCCCCAATGTCGCCTTCAACAAGCGGGCCCCATCGCACAAAATCGGCGTGACCGGTTGAAAGGTTATCGTACGTAACTGGAGTGTAACCAGCACCTGCCAGAGCCTTGCAAGTATGTGCACCGATATAGCCGGCGCCTCCGGCAACTAAAATCCTCATTTCCAATCCTTAAGATCCTCAGCTCTACGACGCTCGCGCCAACGAAGGAGCGGTGAATGACACGCCGCAGTTATGATAGCTTTTTTCTTTACATTCTATCTAACCGCGCAAATCCACCAGTGGGAGGATTCGGCCGGTTTAGCCAGGCGTCAAAATCCCAGAAGTCTCGCGTGATTTTAAGCTGTCAAAGGCGCGCAACGCCCTATGGGAAACGCATAATTAACAAGTTTGGCACACGAATAGTGCCGGGGGACCTTCCATTTCCCTCGGTTTGAGCGCGCCAAAACGGCATGACCGAGACGCCTGCCCCATCGTCGGCTGTAGCCGACGGCGCACACCCCGCCGTCGAATCGCCTCCGCTTGCGCCGGATGGCGCGCCCCTCTGCTATGTGGTGGATGAAGAGCCCAGCATCCGTCATTTTCTTTCGCTTGTGCTGCACGGCTCCGGCATCGATACCGTCGAATTTCCCGACGGTGCTGCAATGCGCAAGGCAATCGAAACCCGCGCGCCTGCTCTGGTATTTCATAACGTTTCTCTCGAATCCGCCGACGCAATCGAGTCGGTCGTGGCCCTCGGCAAGATCAGATATCGCGGCGCCGTGCAATTGATGAGCACGCGTGGCGCAGCCGTGCTCGAGCACGTGAAGGCGATCGGCGCCCAGCACAAGCTTCAGATGATGCCGATACTCAAGAAGCCGTTCGAAACGGACACGATCGTCAAGATCATTCAGGAACTCAAGCTCGGTATGCCGCCAGCCGTCGCTGCGCGGCTTGATCTCGATGATGCGATTAATAACAAGTGGATCGAGTTCTGGTATCAACCGAAAATTGCTTTACGCAAGAAGCAGTTGGCGGGCGCGGAAGCCTATGCGCGCGTGCGCCATCCGCAACATGGCGTCGTGCTGGCGGGCGCATTTACGGCCAACGCCTCTGAATCGGCTACGCTCAAATTGTCCGAACTCGCGCTTGAGAGCGCGCTCAAGACAAGCGACCATTTTTCGAAACTCGGGGTCAATTTGCGGCTTGCGGTCAATATTCCAGTGCCTGCTCTCGTGAAAATTTCCATTGAAGAGATCGTGAAGAAATACCATCCAAGCAGTGACAAATGGCCCGGACTTCATCATCGACGTTCCAGAGGAACAAATCGTCAGCGACCTCGGGCTCGCCAGTGAGCTCAGCAAGAAACTTGAGCCACACAATGTACGGCTCGCGATCGATAATTTCGGTCGCGCCTACTCATCGCTGGCTAAAGCCGAAGAATTGCCGTTCGAGGAACTCAAGCTTGACCGCTCCTTCGTCACCGACTGCGGTACCGACAAGGTCAACGCGCCGTTATGCAAGACAGTGATCGATCTCGCGCATAATTTCGGGCGTTACGTAGTAGCCGCAGGCATTGAAAAAGCTGCCGATGCGTTGGCTTTGGTGAGCATGGGGTGTGACTACGGCCAAGGGCTTCTTGCTTGGACAGCCCATGCCGGAAGAGCGTTTTATTTCGTTGCTGCGCCAGCGCGCGGCGACCCAGGGCCGTAATCTGGACGGCGCCGCCGGCAAACCGGAGAGCCAGCCCGCCTGAAGGACTCGCGATTCCGCTGCTTTTGGTTAGTGGGTCCAGGCGTCGCGCCGCTTGAAAGAAAAATTATCCGCGTAGGCGATAGCTCGCCGTTTTAGAGGCGTGGCCTCGAAAATTTGATAAGCGATGCCGTGGCGTTCGCAATAGGCGGCCGCCTCTTCTTTGCTGCCGAACCGCAAAGACAACTGCTGGCGCATGTCGCCGGATGACGTCCAGCCCATCAATGGTTCGACCTGACGTGGCAACTCCGGCTCAAAGTCAAGCGTCCAAGCCTTCGTCTTTGCAAAGCCTGACTGCATGGCGCTCTTGGATGGCATGTATATACGCGCTGGCATGCTGGAATCCGATTTGGTCGGCCCCCGTATAATCGCAAGAACCTAAAATAGCAATGTGGCGTCGTTCTCTTCGGCAGCAAATTCAAATCCAGCTTCAAAGAACCATTTCGCCGCATAAGATCTATGTAGTAAAAGGCATTTCTGAAGCGTTGGCGCTCCTTGAAAGTCCTGCGCAAAAACGAAAAAACCCTTATTCCTTTTATCATTGCTCTGGCAGAGCATAATAAATCGTGATTTATTGAAAGCCTCACTGTAAAGACCTTGCTGTGGCCTCGTCTGACGACAAGATATTTCAGCGCGCGCTCGCCTCACTTCAGGCCCGAAATTTCGATGACGCCGAGCGTCTGTTCAAAAGATTCCTCGACGTTCATCCGAAGAATGTAGCCGGACTAAATCTATTCGCAGTTTTGTTAACGCAGCTCGGAAAATTCGAGAAAGCAGAGCGTTACATACGTCTGGCATTGAATGAAAACGCAAAATCGGACACCACATTTTACAATTACGGAATTGTTTTGACGGCCCTGAAGAGACCGGCCGAAGCCTTGGATAAATTCAGTCAAGCTCTCGACATAAATCCATCAGTTGCGGAAACATGGAATGCGCGAGGCGCAATCTTCAATCAATTAAGGCGATACCAAGAAGCCATCGCGGACTTTGAAAAGGCTATCTCGATAAATTCGAAATACCTGGACGCATTGTGCAACAAGGGATTTTCCCTCACCGCACTTCAATTGTGGGACCAAGCACTTACCGCATATGATGCGGCGCTGGCACTCAATCCCGGACTTGCTGTTGCCTGGCATGGCCGCGGCTTAACATCCTTCCGCTTGAACCGCCAAGCCGATGCTTTGGCTGCTTTCGACAAAGCAATAGCGTTAAATCCTCGTCTTGCCGACGCATGGCTTGGCCGCGGTAATGTCCTCTATGAATTCAAGCGCTACGAAGAAGCCGCGGCTGCCTATGACAAAACATTGGCACTCCAGCCTGACCATATTTTTGCCTGGATCGGTGGCGGCAATATTTTTTTTCAGCTTCAACGCCACGATAAGGCACTGGCTGCCTATGACAAAGCCTTGGAATTAGACGCGAACCTTCCTAATGCCTGGGTCGGTCGCGGCAATACCTTGTACGAAACAAAACGCTATGACGAAGCTATCGCCGCTTACGACAAAGCTTTGGAGCTGGACGCAGATCTTGCGGCTGCCTGGGTTGGCCGCGGCAATGTTTACTTTAATAAAAACCGTGATGACAAAGCAGTTCCCGCCTACGACAAGGCGATAACTTTGAGACCTGACCTTCCCCAAGGCTGGGCAGGCCGCGCCGGAATATTTTTTAAATCGGGCCGCGACGACGACGCTCTGCAATACTGCGACAAAGCTATCAGTCTCGATCCCGAATTTTCTGAGCCGTATTTTACTAAGGCACTTATTAAATTGTCGCTCGGCAATTTTGAAGAAGGATGGCCGTTGTACGAGCGACGATGGCAAACTCGGATTAGGGCATTCTTAGCACGAAGTTTCCCACAAAAGCTTTGGCTTGGGAACGAAAACATTGCCGGAAAAACAATCCTGGTGCATTCCGAGCAAGGGCTTGGCGACACCATTCAGTTTTATAGATATATTCACAAACTCGACAAGTTGAATTGTCAAATTATTTTTGAATCTCCGGCAGCGCTATACGAATTATTTACAGCGCAGAAACCGACGTTTCGCATTATTGCGGCAGGGAGCCAAATTCCGGATTTTGACGTCCATTGTCCGTTGATGAGTTTGCCACTTGCCTTCAAGACAACGGTGGAAACGATACCGGCGCTCGTCCCATATCTGGTTTCGCCGCCCGACAAGACTGAACTTTGGCGGAACAATCTTGGCAAAAAGAGCAGACCCAGAATTGGGCTCTGTTGGTCCGGCAGTCCCGTGTCTAGCAATGACCCATGGCGAAATATTCCGCTGGAATCGCTTCTGCCGATTTTGAATGAAAATGTAGAGTGGCATTCCCTCCAGAAGGACGTGCGCGAGCATGACCGCACGATCTTAAATTCAAGGCCCGACATTAAGGATCACGCCCTGGCTCTAAAAGATTTTACCGATACCGCGGCTTTAATTGCAGAGCTTGATCTCGTCATTTCGGTAGATGCGGTCGCTGCACATTTGACGGGAGCCTTGGGAAAGCCGCTGTGGAGCGTTCAACCGTTTTTTCCGGACTTTAGATGGTTGCGAGGAAGAGAAGATAGTCCCTGGTATCCGACCGCAAGATTGTTCAGGCAGCAGCGGATGGATGATTGGACGGCCGTTGTCGGTCGCTTGCAAGAAGAGCTGACCACATTTGTTGCCACAAATTAAAGCAAGCCATTCTGATGCATGGGAAACGATTGTAAACGCAGCCTGGCATGTTCTCAGGAGCGGTTATCTCGCGAACGATCTGCCGAACGGATGCGGCTATGCCTTCGCGCCGACGGCCGCTGTGATTCGGTCATGGCAGAGCGGTCGAGCGCGGAAGTGCCAATGTTCACGCGGAAACCGCCATCGGCTAAATTCTCGAATTCGATGTCTTGCTCGCGCCAGATTGCTTCGATCGCCCGCACCGTCGTGCGCCGAGGCACCGTCTCGCCGCGCTCCAGCTTGTGAATAGCTCTTTGCGTCAATCCAACACGCCGGCCCAGCTCAGTCTGGCTCCAGCCGAGAATTGCACGCACCATTCGCACCTTGACCGAAAACGCATGTCTCTCTAGCCGGACAACCCTGTCGAGACCACGCGTTTGAGGAGCAAGATGAATTGCCACGAGTTTTTGACCGTATGCTAACAAAAAGCCCCCGGCGGTTTCCCGCCGAGGGCCTTTGTTCAGAGGTCCATGATCACGCGATCAGGGATAGAAGTCGCGATGAACGCGGAAGCGGACCTGCACGGCGTCGATATTCTCTCTCGCCAGAACTTGCTGTCCGTTGAGAGCCGCAATGCCGGCGCCGGAGGTGGTCGACGCAACAGCGGTTGCGCCAACGTTCGTTACATTGCCCATGTTCGCGCTGTCGATCTTTGAGTAAAGCACGTCGAGGCCCATGTAGAAGTCCTTCGTGACATTCCACTGGGTGCGCGAACCGATCCACCAGATGTTCCAGTCCTGGTCGCAGCCGTTGGTAATCACGCTGTTGGTCGTGCCATTGCAGAGTATGCTCTGGGATTGACCACCATAACTGACCGCGCCATAGCCGCCGTACACCGAGGTTTTCCAGCGCGGGTTCCAGAAGTGCTCGTATGCCGCGTTGATGTTCCATGCAGTCGTCAGGTTCAGGCCAGTTGCAGCGTTAACACCGGAAGCTATGGCGAGCGAACCACCATAAGTCGCATCGCTCACGACACCCCATCCGGCGCGACTTCCCTCAATGATACCGTAGTTGAAGTTTGTCGCCTGGAAGATGTATTTGAGTGCACCTTCAGTGTAGTTGACCTGGGCCTGGAAGAAGTCGCCCTGGCCAATCATCGGTGCATTCAGCTTGATGCCGGCGCCGACAACCCAACCCACCTTGTCATCCGGGTGGCCGCTGAGTTTGCTCGCAATCGTAGAACCGGTGCCGAGGTAGTAGAGCGAGTTGACCTGATGGATGGCACCCATGATCTGGGCAGAACCCCAAGTCTGGTCGACGCGCAGATTGCCGACGATATCCGGCCATTGGAAGCCGCCGTAGGCGCCAGCGCCTGCAGTCGTTAGACCGGCCTGAGAAACACCAGCCGCGTTGAAGGCTCCCGGATTGATCGAACCGCCAGCGAGCGACGCACCACCACTCTCGTTGATGATCTGCGTAACGCGGCGCTCTTCGGCTGCGAGGGTAGCCGAGAAACCGTTTCCAAATTGCGCAGTGTAGCCCATCGTAAACCAGCCCGGATCGCCGGTGTCAGAGGCCAGGAAGTTGCCCCAATATGACGTCGCCGGCACGCTGTAGAAGTCGTAGAACGACTGTGCCAGACCGAACGTGAAGCCCGCCCACTGGATGAAGGCGCGGTTGGCGCTGAACTGGTTCGCCGCCGTGTTGAGACCGATGTCGCTGGTGGATAGACCCACCGCGATGTAGCCGCGCACCGTGCCGTATTCGGTCTGGTTGCGGGCATCAGCCGTGATGTAACCGCGCGCGCGGAACGTGCTGTTGCTGGTACCTTGGTTGCCGGCCTGGGCAGCCCACGGACCGTTGCTCATGTTGCCGTTATCGCCGTACGCGTATTCGGCGCGGACCCATCCGCCAACCTTGATGCACATATCAGTGCCGGGGATGTAATAGAACCCCACCCCATACAGGCTACAAATCTTCACGTACTGGACCGGTTTGGCCTTAACGGGAAGATCGGCTGCCTGCGCCCCTGCCACCGCAACGAGACCCGCTGCCGAGCCAAGGAGAAGACTTTTCACCATCTTCATCTTGAACCTCCAAACATTGTTTCTTGAGAGGGTTCCGTATCCGACCAGTGCGAAGACACCGAAGGAACTTCCCCTTGCTCCCCGCTAACCGGGCCGTAACCCGGGCAGCGCAACAGGGGGATGCCCCCCTCCGTCGCTGTGTGACATTAACGAATGGACACCTCTAAGCAATGAAGAAGCGCCCTTCCCACAGGTCTACAGAGCGCTTTTCGGGCGAGTGTTGCGCAAAAAACACGCAGCCTTTTGGGGGATGCAACCGGGTTGGTATCCGGGTAACAGAAACTAAGTATAGTTATTTTGTATCAATGGTTTAGGCTTATTTCGTTGCCACAACTTTGCGTAGAAAATGAGGGTGGAAACGCCCTCCCCGTGCCGCCCAGCCATTCAAACGGGTGACGCGCTAGGACCAGAAGCCGTGTCCCGCGAAGCCACAGAGATTAATTTCCAGGCAGCGCCGAGCTGCGCCCAAGGGAGTGATTCGGAACCGGAATTTCAGCTGGCGGAGACGGAGGGATTCGAACCCTCGATACGCCTTTGGAGCGTATAACGGTTTAGCAAACCGCCGCCTTCAGCCACTCGGCCACGGCTCCGCGTGCGCAAATACCTATGCGCTCCTCAACTCGTGGTCAAACAAAGCAGCGTCATCGAGAAATCCGCTTGCAGCGGATACCATCGCACCCCATCCACTATGACGCGCCGCCTGAAGGTGCGCTGATAATTTCGGAAACGCCGCGCATGAATCGTAAACAGCGCCGGGCCGCGCTCAAGCAAAGTTCCCCTGCCGGCCGCGTGCGCGCTGGCGCGGCGGCTCCGAGCATCTCCCAATTGTTCGAGGACGCCGCGCGGTTCCAGCACCAGAACAAACTGGACGACGCCGCGGCCGCCTATGAACGGCTGCTGTTGCTCAAGCCGGACCACGCCGAGGCCAGCAACAATCTCGGCGTCGTTCTGCTGGCGCAACGCAAGCTCGCCGAAGCTTCGGCCCGCTTTGCGCGTGCGCTCGAACTGACGCCGCAACTCTTCGATCAATTCACCGCCATTTGCGCGACACTGGTTTCTGTTTTGCCGCCGATCAACGAGGCGATGCGGCGGGCCGTCGCAGCCTGGCCGAAGCGGTTGCCTGCCGACCAGCTGCTGGGAAGCTCCGGCCTTGATGCCATTGCGGCCGATCCCCTGCTGCTATGCGTGCTTCAGTCGACTTCGGTTCGCGAGGTCGCGCTCGAGCGCCTGCTCACGTCGCTGCGCGTGTCACTCCTCAACGATGCCGTCACCGGCGCGCCAGACAACGAGGCTGTGCTCGTGTTCTGCTGCGCGCTCGCGAAGCAGTGCTTCATCAACGAATATGTATTCGACACCACGCCGCCGAAGACCGCGCAGGTGGATCAGCTCAAAGCCTCACTTGCGAACGCGCTGGAATTAAATGCAGCCGTGCCTTCCTTGTCGCTCGCGGCGATTGCGATGTATCGAGCCGTTGCATGGCCTGTCGTTCGCGCGGGCCTTGCTTGATCGTGCTTGGCCGGCGGCTCTCGATGACGTGATCACGCAGCAACTGCGCGAGGTCGTTGCAGGAGCATGAGCTGCGCGCATCGATTCCACGTCTCACTCCGATCGAGGACGAAATCTCGCAACTCGTGCAGCAGCAATACGAAGAAAATCCCTACCCGCGCTGGGTTGACGTCTCAACCGGCATTGAAGCCGTTCACGCTCGACCAGCACCTGCGCGACCTGTTCCCCACCGCCGCGTTCACGCCTTTGGACAAAACCGGTGACGTCGAAATGCTGGTTGCCGGCTGCGGCACCGGCCGGCATTGCACGTGGCTCGCACAACGTTTTCAGGGCGCGCGTCTGCTCGCCGTCGATCTCAGCCTCAGCAGTATTTGTTTTGCCAAGCGCAAGACGCCGGCTGCATTCGCCGATCGCATTTCGTACGGCGCAAGCCGACATCCTCAAGCTGCCGGCACGTCGGGCGCACCTTCGATGTGATCGACGCCAGCGGCGTGCTGCATCACATGGCCGATCCGTTCGAAGGCTGGCGCACCTTGCTCGACCCTGCTTGCGGCCCGGCGGCTTCATGCACGTGTGTCTTTACAGCGAACTCGGACGACACGACGTCGTGGCCACGCGCGCCTTGATCGCCGAACGACGGCTTGCGCCCTCGCCGGCCGAAATCCGCCGCTGCCGGCAGGACCTGCTGGAAACTCCGCTGCGCAGCATTACGAGGTTCGACGATTATTTCAGCATGAGCGAATGCCGCGACCTGCTCTTTCACGTGCAGGAAAGCCGCACAACCATTCCCGAGATCAAAACGTTTCTTGCTGAAAATAAGCTGAAATTTATCGGCTTCGCTTTCGATCGCGGCGGGCTTAGCAAAATACCAGACGCTGTTTGCGGAAAATCGCTGGTCGATGGCCGATCTTGATCGCTGGCACGACGTCGAAACCAAGTATCCCGATACATTCTCCGCCATGTACCAATTCTGGGTGCAGAAAAGCTGATTACCGGGCGACCGAACGCGTTGATGAACTAAAAGGCATCGCCCGGGGTTTATTTGGTCCGAGAAACACCAGGAGACCTCGCCATGCGATTGGCAACCTTCACCCGTCCCGCCGTTCTTGCGGCCGTTCTTGCGGCCCTTGCGCTGCCCGCAGTGCTCGCACCATCGTTCGCGCTCGCCTACGAGTTTCCCTACGATCCCTATCCGTGGTGCGCCGTTTACAGCGGCGATGCAGGCGGCGCCTCGAATTGCGGATTTCTTACCATCGAGCAATGCAGGGCGACGGTGAGCGGTATTGGCGGCTCCTGCGAACCCAACCAGTTCTACAATCCGCGCGGAACTGCCGCGCGCGCCCAAAAACGCGCCCCACGCTAGCTCAACGGGTCACGCATTTTTGAAACGCATCCGGCGCGCTCGCAAGCGCTGGACGAACTAATATGCGACGCGTCGTGTTGCTTCAAACTCGACGGAGATTTGCAATGCGTTTTGCAAGCATCGTGTTCGCAGCGCTTGTCGCCCTGTTCGCGCTCGCGTTAACGCCGGCGCAGGCCTACGTCATGCCCTATGATCCCTATCCCTGGTGCGCGGTCTATGGCGGCCGCGGGGGCGGTGGAACGAATTGCGGGTTCCTGACCATCGAGCAATGCCGGGCGACGGTGAGCGGTATCGGCGGTTTCTGCACGCCCAATCAATTCTACAATCCGAGGCCGGCCGCGCGTGCCCGCAAAAAGCAAGCGAACTAGCCTGCATTGACTGCCCTTTGCGGTCGTGCGCAATTGCGCCGCCGTGCAGTCGAGGCCGTTCAACATAGCGCAAGCCTTGCAAGAGGCAGTGAGCCTGCATCAGCAGGGGCGCCTGCGCGAGGCAGAGAAGCTTTATGCGCGCGCGCTCAAGGCAGCGCCGGATAATTTCGACGCACTCCATCTGCTAGGTCTCGTGAAGGCGCAAAGCGGTCAGATGGGCGAAGCCTATCGCCTGATGTCGGCGGCGTTGAAGATCAATCCAGACGTGCCCGACGCGCTGGTCAACTTCGCCAATGTGCTGCATGCGCTCAAACGCGACGCCGAAGCGCTCGACTGTCTCGACAAGGCGCTCGCTCTGCGGCCGGGCGATTTGGAAGCACTCTGCTCTATCGCGGAAATGCCTTGATTGCGCTCGATCGCACGCAGGAAGCGCTTTCATGTTTCGACGCGGTACTGGCGCATAATCCCAGCCATGATCCTCGCTATGGCGACGCTCTGCTCAATCGCGGCACCGCGCTCGCCAAGCTTGGCCGCCACACGCAAGCGCTCGCCGATTTCGACGCGATCATTACGCATGCGCCGAACCATGTTGAAGCCCTGTACAATCGCGGCACTGCGCTGCTCGATCTCGATCGCTATGCCCGAGGCACTCGAAACATTCGACCGCATGTTGGCGCATGCGCCCCAACATGCGAGAGCCTGGAACAACCGCGGCCGCGCATTGCAGGCGCTCAATCGGCACCAGGACGCGGTTGCGAGCTTCGAGAAAGCGATCGCACTGGAAAAAGATTACGCCGATGCCCATTCCAATCTGGCGCTCTCGCTGCTCACGCTCGGCGAGCTGCAGCGCGGCTTTGCGGAATACGAATGGCGCTGGAAGCGCGCGGGCATGGCCGACACGCGGCGCGGCTATCGCGGCCGGCTCTGGCTCGGCGAATTTCCGCTCGGCCAGCGGACCATCCTGCTGCCGGCCGAGCAAGGGCTCGGCGACACCATTCAGTTCGTCCGCTATGCGCCGCTTCTGGCGCGCGCCGGCGCAACGCTCATGCTCGAAGTGCAGCCTGAGCTCAAAGCGCTGCTCGCGAGTGTCGAAGGCGTTGCATCATGCCACGCGCGCGGCGAAGCCCTGCCCGCTTATGACATCTATTGTCCGCTCGGCAGCCTGCCTCTGGCACTCAAGACCGAGCCGGCGACGATCCCCGCCGATATCCCCTATCTACGCGCCGACGATGCGCACATCGCGAAATGGCGGCCGGCGATCGAAGCGCTGCCGGGAAAACGCGTGGCGCTGGCCTGGGCCGGCCATGCCCGTCACCCCAACGACCGCAACCGTTCGATCGATCTCAAATTGCTCGAGCCGTTGTTCGCGCTCGAAGGCGTTTCCTTCATCAGCATCCAGCGCGACCTGCGCGACGACGATGCCTGCGCTACTGGCGCGGCATCCCAACGTCACTCACGTCGGCGACAAGCTTGCTGACATGGCCGACACCGCCGCCATCGTCGCGCTCGTCGACCTCACGATCGCGGTCGACACATCGGTCGTGCATCTTGCCGGGGCCATGGGGCGCGAGGTGTGGGTGCTGCTGCCGTTTTCGCCGGACTGGCGATGGACGCTCGCCGGCGAGCACACCCCCTGGTATCCGCAGGCGCGACTGTTTCGCCAATCTGCGCTCGGCGATTGGCCAAGCGTAATCGCTAAAGTACGTGACGCGCTGATGCGCGTCACCGCAAAGGAATGATGCTTGCCGATCAGGCTGCGACGCGAACCGCCGCGGCCGGAGCCTGAGCCTGAGGATGCGCCTTGAGCCAGTCGCGCGCCGCGCGCTGGGCACAACCGATCTCGGCGTCGCTCATCTGTTCGGCGATTTCGCGACGGAACTGCGCGGCGTCCTTGTGCCCGCGCATGGCGGCGATGTTGAACCACTTGTGCGCCTGCACCAGATCAACTGGTACGCCCGCCCCAGCGGAATAGACCATGCCAAGGCCGAAGCAATCTTCGGCACTTGCTGGTTCGGCGCCCCCCGACGCCATTTCCATACTCGTCATTTTGGCTCCCCGTTTTATTCCCGATCGGTGCGCCCCAGGCGACCCATCGGACGCTCGTGTCCCTGCTGCCCGAACTTTGTCCGAGCGCCGCGATCATCGGGATAAAATTTGAATGGCAGTTTAAGTGTTGCGATGAATCGAATGTGAATGCCGGCGGGCCGCCGCCGCTTGACGCCGCATTACTGCCGCAAATGGCCTGTTTGGGTGGCCATTGAGAGATCGCTAACCGAACTCATTCAGCCGTAACTAACCACCAAACAATCTCGCCATCATCTGGCCACGCTCTGCCTGCGTTTCGTTGGTCGGTACACTTTGCAAATCAGATGGGATCGTTGAAATGAAGCTCCTGACTACAGCCGTCATTGGATTTTGTTTTATCTCGAGCGCAGCATTTGCGGCGCAGCCTGTGGGCACCTGGCTTTCCCAGGACGGCGATACCAAAGTTCATATTTCAACCTGCGGCCCTAACAAGCTATGCGGCACCGTGGTTTGGCTGGGACACCCGATCGATCCCGCGACCGGCAAGCCGAAGACCGACAAACTCAATCCCGATCCCGCCAAACGCGAGCGTCCGCTCATCGGATTGCAGGTTGCACGCGCGCTTGCCCCGAGCGGACCCAATACCTGGTCCGGGCTGATCTACAACGCCGACGACGGCCGCACCTACAAGGCGCACCTCAAGGTCGAAAACGAAAGCACCGCCAAGGTGGAAGGTTGCGTGCTGTCCGTACTGTGCAAGGGTCACACCTGGATCCGCGCGAATTGACCTACGTGAGTTCGGCCGGCGTATTGATTTTCCGTTCGTCCCCGCGAAAGCGGGGACCCAGCGCAAAATGTGGTCCTGTACAAAGTTGCTCTGGATTCCCGCTTGCGCGGGAATGAGCGGAAAAGAGCGGGAGGTGTTACGAACGATCAACTCGCTCGTGCGCGTTGATTGAACAACACCGCCTGTACCTTCGGATCTTTCATGTCGATGCCCTGGCGGAGTTCGAGCCCGAGCGTCATGCCGCGCTTGACCGCTGGCCGCGCCTTCACGGTTTCGAGCCAGCGCTTGAGGTGCGGAAATTCGTTGATGTCCTGCCCCTGCCGCTCCCAGCCATTGACCCAGCCGACCAACGCCATGTCGGCGATGGAATATTTGCCGGCGATGAATGGACGATCCTTGAGGCGGATGTTCATGACACCGTAGAGGCGGTTCACCTCGTTGATGTAGCGGTTGATCGCGTAGGTCAGTGTTTCCACGGCGTAATTCTTGAAGTGGTGCACCTGCCCCGCCATCGGCCCGACGCCACCCATTTGCCAGAACAGCCACTGATCGACCTCGACGCGCGCGCGCTCGTCGGCGGGATAAAACTTTCCGGTCTTGCGCCCGAGATATTGCAGGATCGCGCCGGACTCGAAAATCGAGATTGGCCGCCCGCCCGGCCCTTGCGGATCGACGATCGCCGGCATGCGGTTGTTGGGAGCAATCTTCAGAAAGTCCGGATTGAACTGCTCTCCCTTGGAGATGTTCACCGGCTTCAAGACGTACGGCAGACCGCACTCTTCCAGCATGATCGAAATTTTGAAGCCGTTCGGCGTCGGCCAGTAGTAGAGCTCAATAGGCTTTGCGGATCTGGCCGACTTTTTCTTCTTCGGTTTGGCCTTGGCCGCTCTTGAGACCGACCGCTTTCCTTTCCCGCGCGCCATGTCGTGCTCCATTCCCGATCGTTTTTGCGGACAACCGTTCAGACCTAGGCCTGGCGACATCAATTCCGCAACCGCCGCGAAGCTTTGGGGCCATGCGCCTCATACGATCGCAGGATGGAGCATACAACCTATGAGGGTTATCGTTGTCTCGCAGGTTGCGGACTGCGGCCGATTGCCGGCCGACAGCGCCCGCACCTTTGGAAATAAAGGGAAGTGAATCATGCACAAAGTTATGTTTGCTGCCGCGCTCGCCGTCGGATTGATCACGGCGCCAATGCCGCAACTCGTGTCGACCGCCGCCGCGCAACAGCAGGCGAGCACGCCGGACAAAAATGCCAAAACCGAAAAAAGAGCCAAGTGCCGGACAGACTCGCCGCGCGCGAGCGGCAGAAGAAATGCGCCGTCGAATGGAAAGAAGCGAAAGCCGCCGGCAAGGTTGAAAAGGGAACGACCTGGCCGAAATTTTGGAGCGCTTGCAACAAGCGTCTCAAGGCCGCGTCCAACTAACGCGCGTCAAAACTTTTCACGCGCGGACACGAACGTCTACGCTAACGCCAAATAAGACTGAGGGCGTCGGCGAGACCTGAAGTCTCGCCGACGCCCTCTAATGTCATCCGAACCGGGGCGCCGCGGAACAACCGCATTGCGCTGATCACTCCATGACGCGCACCGGCCCGTATGACGCAATCTCCGACACGTAAGGCCGAAGATCGGGAAGCGGCGTCAGACTAAAGCTTCCGCTTCCGGCGCTTCGTCTTCTTCGCTGCTTTCGCCGCTGCCTTCTTCCTACGTCTAGCCATTGCTGCCCTCCTAGCCATGAAACATGGCGGGTGTCGCATCAGCACGCGTCGCGAATTGACACGCACTGCATTCGCTGTTTACTACAGCACGGCGAAAAAAACAGCGTTACCGCTTAACGAAACGTGTACGCGACGTCACGCACGACACGTTGCAACGCGATCACGCGATCAAAATTGCGAGTTGATTGCACGCACGCGCAACACGCGATGTCAGTTGAATGCGCGCACTCGCAGAAATTGAAAAACGCTGCGATGAAATAAGGGTTTTTGTTGCGACGGTAATTTGTCGCGCGCGTGTCTTGACGGCAAATTTTTTGCGCGGCACGCGTTCCATTTTGCGTTAACGCTGTTTGCAGCAAACGCATCGGCGCGACGAAATAATTTTGCACAGATGACGCTTGCGACAGCTCGCGAACACCCGAAATCGATCAAAAATGAGCGAATCAGTGCCGAGTGATTCGCGGTGATTCGGTCTTGCAGTGCACCAAATTTGTCACCCGAACGGAGGATGCATGGACGAGCGAGCGCAGCGCGGTCGGAAATGTTCGCGCGTGACTGTCCCGCGAATTGGATTTTGCAAACTCGACGCCACGTCCGTGCAACGCGCGCGCGTCACAGTCCGAGTTTCTTTTTCAGGAGATCGTTGACTGCTTGCGGGCTCGCCTTGCCTCCCGAGGACTTCATCACCTGACCGACGAACCAGCCGATCGCTTTCGGATTGGACTTGGCATCGGCGACCTTGTCCGGATTCTTGGCGATGATTTCGTCGACCACCTTCTCGATTGCACCGAAGGTCGGTGACCTGTTTCATGCCGCGCTGCTCGACGATGACGCGCGGATCGCCGCCTTCTTGCCAGATTATTTCGAATAGGTCCTTGGCGATCTTCCCGGAAATCGTGCCGTCCGTGATCAGGTCAAGCATCGCGCCAAGCTGGCCGGCCGACACTGGTGACGATGCGATATCCTTGCCTTCCTTGTTCAGGCGCCCGAACAACTCATTGATCACCCAGTTCGCCGCCGCTTTTGCGTCGCGGCCTTTGGCAATGGCTTCGAAATATTCCGCGGTCTCGCGCTCGGCCACCAGCACGCCGGCGTCGTAAGCCGACAACGAGAAATCGCGCATGAAGCGCGCCTTCTTCTCGTCGGGCAATTCGGGCAGATTTTTCTTCAGCTCCTCGACATAAGCCGCGTCGAATTCCAGCGGCAGCAGATCGGGATCGGGAAAATAGCGATAGTCATGCGCCTCTTCCTTCGTGCGCATAGGCCGCGTCTCTTTTCGTGCCGGCATCGTAAAGCCGCGTTTCCTGATCGATCGATGCCCCCCTCCTCGAGAACCTCGATCTGGCGCCGTGCTTCATGCTCGATGGCCTCGCCGATAAAGCTGATCGAATTCATGTTTTTGATTTCGCAACGCGTGCCAAGCGGCTCTCCCGGGCGGCGCACCGAAACATTGACGTCGGCGCGCAAGCTTCCTTTCTCCATGTCGCCGTCGCAGGTGCCGAGGTAACGCAGGATCGAACGCAGCTTCGTGATGAAGGCTTTGGCTTCGTCCGCCGAGCGCAGGTCGGGCTTCGACACGATCTCCATCAACGCGACGCCGGACCGGTTGAGATCGACATAAGAATACGTGGGGTGACGGTCGTGCAGGCTTTTGCCGGCATCCTGCTCGAGATGCAGCCGCTCGATGCCGATGGTGACGCTGTCGCCGCCCTCGAGATCGACGGTCACCGCGCCCTCGCCGACGACCGGCGATTTGTATTGGCTGATCTGATAGCCCTGCGGCAGATCGGGATAGAAATAATTCTTCCGGTCGAACACCGATTTGAGATTGATTTTAGCTTTCAGCCCGAGCCCGGTGCGGACCGCCTGCCGCACGCATTCCTCGTTGATCACCGGCAGCATGCCCGGCATGGCCGCGTCGACCAGCGAAACATGGCTGTTGGGAGCGCCACCGAACTCCGTCGACGCACCGGAGAACAGCTTCGACTTGGAGGTGACCTGGGCATGGACCTCCATGCCGATGACGACTTCCCAGTCGCCGGTCGCGCCTTTTAGAAGCTTTTTAGCGTTGGGTGAACGTCCATATCACTCTGTTTCACTTTTGCGGCTGCCGCCGGCCGTCATTTCGTATTTCGTAGCGGCTCGCACCCGTCCGCTGCAAGACGTCATTTGAGTGCGGAACGGCAATACCGACCAACGATCTCACGTCTTCGTTTCAGCCGGGAGTCATCAACATGGGTGATCACCACGACCGTCCGGCCCTGGCGCTGCTGCTCGAAGCCCTCGTCGCCACTGCGCTGATCGGCACATTCTTCGTCTATGGATATCCCGATCACTCATGGCCCTGCCGCCGATTCCGCCGAAGTCGCCAAGCTGGCGACGCTCGCGCTAGGGCGGCTTTCGACCTGACTTTTTCGCAACGCTGCATTGCCGAATGACGCAGCCGTTATTCCTCGAAATGGCCCGAATTCTGCAACGATTTTTGCCGAATTCGCGGCGCAGATCGCACCGGAACAGCGCTAGCGCGGCAGACGTTGGATAATGTCATGAACAAAGATAGCAACGGCACATTCGGCATCATCATTGGCGGCGTTGTCGCCGTGATCGCGGCGATCTTTATCCTCAGCTGGCGGCGAATTAGGCGGCAAGAAAACCGTCGAGGGCGACCAGGACCTGCCGCCGGTCGCCACCACGGACAAGTAGGTAGCCTCACCACCACGGTTGGGGACTGAACTGTCCTGCTGCCTGCTCGATCACGGCGGCGAGCGAAAACAGCGTCTCCTCGTCGAACGGCCGGCCGATCAACTGTAGTCCCAACGGCAGACCCTGCGCGTCGAGGCCTGCGGGCACGGCGATGCCCGGCAGTCCCGCCATGTTCACCGTCACCGTGAACACGTCGTTCAAATACATCTCGACCGGATCGGCTCCGCCCTTTTCGCCCAACCCGAACGCGGCCGACGGTGTCGCCGGCGTCAACATGGCGTGCACACCGGCCTTGAAGCAGTCCTCGAAGTCTTTCTTGATCAGCGTGCGCACCTTCTGCGCGCGCAGGTAATAGGCATCATAGTAGCCGGCCGAGAGAACATAGGTGCCGATCATCACGCGCCTGCGCACTTCGGCACCGAATCCGTCGCTGCGCGTCTTCTCGTACATATCGATGATATCGCGGCCGGGAACGCGCAGCCCGTAACGCACGCCGTCATAGCGCGCGAGATTGGATGAGGCCTCTGCCGGCGCCACGATGTAATACGCCGGCAGCGCATATTTCGTGTGCGGGAGCGACACCTCGACCAGCTCTGCGCCCGCCGCCTTCAACCAGGCCGCGGCCTTGCTCCCAGATTTTTTCGATCTCGGCAGGCATGCCGTCGAGCCGGTACTCCTTGGGAATGCCGATGCGCAGGCCTTTCACCGATTTCCCGACCGCCGCTTCGTAATCGGGCACCGCGAGATCGGCGCACGTCGTGTCCTTCGGATCGGGTCCTGCCATCGAGCGCAAGAGTATCGCTGCATCGCGGACCCTGCGCGCAAACGGTCCTGCCTGATCGAGCGAGGACGCAAAGGCGACGATGCCCCATCGCGAGCAGCGGCCGTAGGTCGGCTTCATGCCGACCGTGCCGGTGAACGCCGCCGGCTGGCGGATCGAACCGCCGGTATCGGTGCCGGTCGCACCAAGACAAAGCTGCGCAGCCACCGCAGCAGCCGAGCCGCCGGACGAACCGCCGGGCGTCAGCGGCGTATTTGATCCTTTGCGTCGCCACGGCGAATGCACGGGCCCGAAATGCGACGTCTCATTCGAAGAGCCCATCGCGAACTCGTCGCAATTGGTCTTGCCGAGCAGCACCGCACCGTCGCGCCAAAGCTGCGATGTGACAGTCGACTCGTAGGTCGGCACGAAATTGTCGAGGATGTGCGAACAGGCGGTCGAGCGCACGCCCGCGGTGCAAAACATATCTTTGATGGCGAGCGGAATTCCTTCCAGCGGCCCGGCTTTGCCCGCGGCGATGCGCGCGTCGGACGCTTTCGCCATGTCGATGGCGCGCTCCGGCGTTTCCAGCACAAAGGCGTTGAGCGTGCGCGCCTTTTCGATCGCCGTCAGATGCGCGGCAGACAATTCGGCGGCGGAGAAGGTTTTCTTCTTCAGCCCGTCGCGCGCCTCGGCCAAAGTGAGCGAAGTCAGTTCACTCACGGCGCAGGCTCATCCGTCGATTGTGGCCCTGCGCCGGCGTTTTGGGGCTGGGCTGGTCAGCGCCGTTCGCACGCAAAGCCGGCATCGTCGGCGCGCGCGGCTTTTTTCTTGGACGCGGCTCCGCTCCGCCTCAAGAGCGTCGACCATCGACCAATATCCGAGCTCGCAGGCGATGCACATCAGTTAAGACGATCCCAGGTCTCGCTTCGCTCGCCCCGGATAGCGGAACGCCGTTGTCATTCCACCACCTTCGGCACCAGGAAAAAGTTGTCTTCGCTCATCGGCGCGTTCTTGACGATGTCTCCGGCGATGTCGCCGTCGGTCACGGCGTCCGCACTCTTTTTCATCGTCATCGGCGTCACCGAGGTCATCGGCTCAACCCCGTCGACTTTGACCTCCGCAAGTTGCTCGACAAAAGCGAGCATGGCGTTGAGTTCGCCCTTGAGATGCTCGATTTCATTCTCCGCCACGGCAATGCGGGCGAGATGCGCAATGCGGCGGACGGTATCAGCGTCGACGGACATGGAATTTCCGGGAAGCGTTCTACTGGCGTCCGTCAGCCTATAGCAGAGGGCTTTCATCGCGACAACCGGCACAGCTCATACGTCTTAGGACGCCATCCGCCGCAGCAGTCCCTGTACCTCGGAGACCAATTCTTCAATCAGTTCGCCCGCCGGCAACTCGCGGCCGAGGGCAGCTGCCTGCCCTGCCAGCATCGGTGAGAAATCGCCGGACCCTTGCGCCTGCGCCTTGGCGTGCAATGGCGCCAGCGCGCCGCTCGCCAACGGAAACTCCGGCACGATTTCGCTGATCGGGCCGAGTTCGCGGATCGCGCGGTTGATCAATCCGCGCGCCGGCCGCCCGCTGAAAACGTTGGTCAGCGCCGTGCTGTCGTCGCGCGCCGCCCGCAACGCCGCGCGGTGCGGCGGCAGAGGCTTCGCTTCCGGGCAAAACAGAAACGCCGTGCCGACTCTGCACGCCTGCAGCGCCCAGCGCCAGCGCCGCCACCATTCCGCGCGCGTCACCGATGCCGCCGGTGGCTATGACCGGCACCTTCACCGCGTCGACCACCTGCGGCAGCAGCGCAAACAATCCAACCTGCGTCGCAATATCGTCGCTCAGGAACATGCCGCGATGGCCGCCGGCTTCGAGCCCTTGCGCGATCACCGCGTCGCAACCGTTCGCTTCCAGAAAGCGCGCCTCGGCAACGGTGGTCGCAGAACAAATCATCTTGCAGCCCGCGCCTTTACGCGTGCAACCAGCGCCGCCTCCGGCAAACCATAGTGGAAGCTCACGACCTCCGGTTTGAGTTCTTCGACGACGGCGCACATCGCGGCATCGAATGGCGCACGAGTTGCCGAGGGTACCGGCGCCGCCGGATCGATGCCGAATTCGACATAATAAGGCTTGAGCTTCTCGCGCCACGCATGCTCGCGCGCATTGTTGGGCACGGGCAGCTTGTGCGCAAAGAAATTCAGATTGATCGGCTTGTTTGCGGTGGCGGTGCGAAATTGCATGCACCTGCGCACGCAACTGCTCCGCGTTGAGCATGCCGGCCGGCAACGCAGCCGAGCCCGCCCGCTTTGGCGACGGCGATCGCAAGCTCCGCGTCCATGACGCCTGCCATCGGCGCCAACAGGATCGGATGGTCGATCTTGAACAGATCCAGCAGTCGTCGATCCGGCCACATCAGCGTGCTCCCGGCATGAGCCAGGCCAAACGCTATCGCGTTCCGCTGCGGCATGAATTCGCCATGGCTTTAACGCGGACGAGCGTTTCGGCGAAGGCCGCGCGGCCCGCATTGCAGAAAGTAGGAAGCAAGAGACCGTGGAACCGGTTACCATTACTCGATGTCCGCCCGCACCCACGACCGATACCCCTACTCTCCCATCTCCGCGCGTCCAGTCTACGACTGGCCGGGCGGCAAACGCCTCGCGATCTATATTGGCCTCAATCTCGAATGGTTCTCGTTCGGCGAAGGGCTTGGCGCCGAACTCGCGCCCGGCGGGCCGCAGCCGGACGTGCTCAATTACGCGTGGCGCGACTACGGCAACCGCGTCGGAGTCTTCCGATTGGCGGAGCTGTTCGGCGAGCTAAAGCTGCCGGTGTCGCTCCTGGTCAATGCCGAAATGTATCGCCACGCTCCGCAGGCGATCGCCGCCTTTCCCGACGCGGAATTGATCGGGCACGGCCGCAGCAATTCCGAGCGCCAGGGCGATCTCACCGAATACAAGGAGCGTCTGCTGATCGACGAAACGACCGCAGCGATCGAAAAACATTCCGGCCAACGCCCGCGCGGCTGGCTTGGGCCCTGGATCTCGCAATCGCCGCTGACGCCCGATCTGTTGCAGGAAGCCGGATACAGCTATCTTGCTCGACTGGTGCCACGACGACCAACCGGTCTGGATGAAAACGCGCCAAGGCCGCATACTTTCGGTGCCCTACCCGCAGGAGCTCAATGACATTCCGCAGATCGTCGCGCGCAAGCGCGAGGGCGCCGACTTCGCCGATATGATCGTGGATTCCTTTGACGTTATGCATGAGGAATGCGCGAAGCGTCCGCTGGTCATGGGAATCGCGCTGCACGCCTACATTGTCGGCTGGCCACACCGCTTCAAACATCTGGCGCGCGCGCTCAAGCACATCGTGCGGCCGCGCCGATGAGCGCGTATGGTTCACCACCGCCGGTGAAATCGCCGCGCACGCCGATGCGGCTGTCACCTGGCGTGATCCCCTAGATCGGTGCTGTTGGCGGCGCGGTGCGCCGCATGTTAGCGCTTGCCCATGTCCGTCATCCTGCCGCTCGTTGAAGCCGCCGCGCACTTGCCCGCTCGTGGCGTTCTTATCGGGCTCGATCTCGGCACCAAGACGATCGGGGTTGCCGCCAGTGACCCCGATCGAAAGCTTGCGACGGGCGTCGAGACCGTCGCGCGCAAGACCTTCACCGTCGATGCACGCCGCGTGCTTGCGCTCGCGGCTGAACGTTCAGCGGTCGGCTTCGTGCTCGGCCTGCCAATCAACATGGACGGCAGCGAGGGCCCGCGCGCGCAATCAACCCGCGCATTCGCGCGCAATCTCGGCAAGCTGACCGAACTGCCGATCGCTCTTTGGGACGAACGACTTTCCACCGTTGCCGTCGAGCGCGAATTGATCGCTGCCGATGTCAGCCGTAAAAAGCGCGCTGCCGTGATCGACCAGCACGCCGCCGTGTTCATCCTTCAAGGCGCACTCGATCGGCTGGCGCGCTTGTAGCCGCACTCCGCTCATTCCCGCGCAGGCGGGAATCCAGCACCACCGGAATCTGGTGCCCTGGGTCCCCGCTTTCGCCGGGACGAGCGGAGCGTGTGGCAAACTCAGCCCCGCGATACACTCTCCGTCATCCTGAGGTGCGCGCGCTTGCGCGCCTCGAAGGATGAGGGATTGAAGGCGATAACAATGAGTGGCGCTTGTAAAAAAGAAGCCGCTCCGAAGAGCGGCCTCTCCTTTACGACTTTCCTTCAGCTAGCGCTGCGAGTCGATCGAGAAGTTGTTTGTGTTGTGCTGGTTCGACCAGTTGTCGCCGTAATAGCCGTAACGCGGTGCCGGGAGCATAGTGTCATACTCGTCGTAGGCATACGAGTCATAAGCGGGAGCTCGAGTGCATAGGCGTAGCCCGGTGCATAGGCGTAACCCGGATCCGCGTAATAACCGTAGTAGCCATTGTTGTAGGCCGAGCTGGCGATTGCCGCACCCGCCACTGCGCCGACGCCGAAGCCGATCGCAGCCGCGTTACGTCCATTGCGCGCCTCGCTCGGTGACGCTGCCGCGAGCGCGAGCGCGCCCGTCAATGCCACCGCAGTCGGCGTATTTGAAAATCGTCTTCATGTTGGCCTCCTTTTCTGTACCGGCTTTTGACGTATCCGGGCTCAACACGGGAACAGCGACGTGGTTCCTGGAAAACCCCATCGTTTCGTGACGATCGGTCGCGAAATCATTCACGAATATTTGGGGGAACGACCACGCACCGCGCTGTCGCTAAATTTGACTCGAACCTGCCGCAATTCGACAGCGCCCCGGCATTCGCGCGCCATTAACGATCTAAATCAGTGCCTTGTGGATCGGCCGGCAACGCCCTTGCCGTGAGGGCGGGTTGCGCCTATAGGTCTTGCTTTAATGACCATTGCGCCGAAACCCTCGTTCGTCCTCAGCAGGCGGCATTTGTTGGGGATCGAAGGGCTTTCGCACGCCGACATTTCCGGCCTGCTCGACCTCGCCGAGGAATTCGTCGAACTCAATCGTCAGGTCGAGAAGAAGCGCACCTCGCTGCGCGGCCGCACCCAGATCAATCTTTTCTTTGAAGTCTCGACCCGCACCCAGGCCTCGTTCGAGCTGGCCGGCAAGCGCCTTGGCGCCGACGTGATGAACATGTCGACCAGTTCGTCCTCGATGCGCAAGGGCGAGACACTGATCGACACCGCGATCACGCTCAACGCCATGCACCCGGACATCATCGTTGTGCGCCACCATGCGTCCGGCGCGGTCGAACTGCTGGCGCGCAAAGTGGACTGCTCGGTCATCAATGCCGGCGACGGCTCGCACGAGCACCCGACCCAGGCGCTGCTCGACGCGCTCACGATCCGCCGCAACAAGGGTCACATCGAAGGCCTCCTGGTGGCGATCTGCGGCGACATCCTGCACTCGCGCGTCGCGCGCTCGAACATCATCCTGCTCAACGCCATGGGCGCGCGCGTGCGCGTCGTCGCCCCCTCCACTCTCCTGCCGCCCGGCATCGAGCGCTTCGGCGTCGAGGTTGCGCGCGACATGCGCGAAGGCCTCGCCGATGCCGACATCGTCATGATGCTGCGGCTCCAGCGCGAGCGCATGAACGGCTCCTACGTGCCGTCGATGTCGGAATATTTCCACTACTACGGGCTCGACGAGAAGAAACTCGCCTACGCCAAACCCGACGCGCTGGTCATGCATCCGGGACCGATGAACCGCGGCGTCGAAATCGATTCCATCGTCGCCGACGGCGCGCAGTCGCTGATCCGGGAGCAGGTCGAGATGGGCGTGGCCGTGCGCATGGCAGTGCTGGAAGCGCTGTCGCGGAACTTGCCGAACGCGTGACATGATGTTGTCCGACCGCCGCCCGATCCTGCTCGCCAACGCCCGGATCGTCGATCCGTCGCGCGATCTCGATATCGTCGGTGACCTGTTGATCGCGGAAGGCGTCATCCGCGAAGCCAAGAAAGGCATCGGCGCTGCCGGCGTGCCGGAAGGCACCGACGTGATCGATTGCCGCGGCAAGCTGATAGCGCCCGGCCTGGTCGACATGCGCGCCTTCATCGGCGAGCCCGGCGCGGCCAATCGCGAGACGCTCGCCTCCGCGAGCCAGGCGGCGGCCGCCGGCGGCGTCACCACCATCATTTGCCAGCCCGACACGTCGCCAGCGATCGACAACCCGGCAACCGTCGATTTCGTGCTGCGCCGCGCACGCGACAACGCGATCGTGCATGTGCATCCGATGGCCGCGATCACGAAGGGCCTCGAGGGCAAGGAGATGACCGAGATCGGCCTGCTCAAGGCCGCCGGCGCCGTCGCTTTCACCGATGGCGCAAAAAGCGTCACCAATGCGCAGGTCATGCGCCGCGCGCTGACCTACGCCGGCGACTTCGACGCGCTGATCGTGCATCACACCGAGGACCCGAACCTGATCGGCGACGGCGTGATGAATGAAGGTGAATTCGCCGCCCGCCTCGGCTTGCTCGGCATTCCGAAAGCGGCGGAAACAGTGATGCTCGAACGCGACATCCGTCTCGTCGCGTTGTCAGGCGGGCGCTATCATGCGGCCTCCGTCACTTGCGCGGACACGCTCGAGGTACTTGCGCCGCGCCAAGGACAGCGGCTTGGATGTCACCGCCTCGGCGTCGATCAATCACGTCACGCTCAACGAAAACGACATCGGGCCCTATCGCACCTTCCTGAAGGCTGACGCCGCCGCTGCGCGCCGAAGATGACCGCAAGGCGCTGGTCGAAGCGTTGGCGCTGGACTGATCGACGTGGTGATGTCGGATCACAATCCGCAGGACGTCGAAACCAAACGCCTGCCGTTCGCTGAAGCAGCGCCCGGCGCGATCGGGCTTGAAACCATGCTCACCGCCGGCTTGCGCCTCGTCCATAGCGGCGAGATCGACCTGATGACCCTGCTGCGCGCCATGTCGACGCGGCCGGCGGAATTGCTCGGGCTGCCGGGTGGCACACTCAAGAGCGGCGCGCCCGCCGACGTGATCGTGGTCGATACCGAGCTGCCCTGGGTCCTCGACCCGAACGAACTCAAGTCGAAGTGCAAGAATACGCCGTTCGACGAGGCGCGGCTCACCGGCCGCGTGGTGCGCACCATCGTCTCCGGACGAACCGTCTACGAATACGTATGATCGCCGCGCTCGCTTTCGCCTTCGGCTATCTGCTCGGCTCAATTCCATTCGGGCTTTTGTTGACGCGCGCCGCCGGAGGCCCGGATATCCGCGCCATCGGTTCGGGCAATATTGGCGCAACAAATGTGCTGCGCACCGGCCGCAAGGGGCTCGCCGCGGCGACGCTGCTCTGCGACATGCTCAAGGGCACGATCGCCGTGTTCGCGCGGCGCATTACGGCACCGAGGCGGCGCTCGCCGCCGGTCTCGGCGCATTCCTCGGCCATCTCTTTCCGGTCTGGCTGAAATTCAAAGGCGGCAAGGGCGTCGCCACCTATATCGGCGTGCTCATCGGCCTCTACTGGCCCGCAGCGTTGCTCTTCTGCGCGATCTGGCTCGCGGTCGCTGCGGCCACCCGTTATTCCTCGCTCGCCGCCTTGATCGCCAGCGCGCTCACGCCGCTCGGTCTGTGGCTCTTTGGCCTTCCCAACGTCGCCGCGCTGTTTCTGCTTCTCACCGTACTTATTGTGGGTCATGCATCGGGCCAACATCGCGCGCCTGCTCAAGCGGCAGCGAAGGCAAAATTGGCGCAAAGGCCGCTGAACCTCACTAAACTTCTGATTGTATTCCGGCAAAATCGGTTGTACTCCTCCCGCCGGCTTTTGCGAGAGCGGGTGGACGTTGAGCGATCGGACGCGATTGAGCGACGAGGAGCGGCTCGACTGGCTACGCCTCATTCGCAGCGACAATGTCGGCCCGCGCACATTCCACGATCTCGTCGGTTACTACGGCGGCATTCGCCGGCGCTGACCGCCCTGCCCGGTCTGGCGCGACGTGGCGGCTCGACGCGCCCGCCACGAATCTGCTCGCGCGCGCAAGCCGAAGCGGAACTGAAGGCCGCGCGCGCGGCCGGCGTTGAATTTTTCGCGCTTGGCGAGCCAGAGTATCCCGCGCGTCTCCAGATGATTGACGATCCGCCTCCGGTCATCGCGGTGCGCGGCAAGCACGACACGCTGGCGCGGCCACTGGTTGCGATTGTCGGCTCGCGCAATGCCTCAGCGGCCGGCGTGAAATTTGCCGAACGCATCGCGCGCGATCTTGGTGAGGCCGGTATCGCCATTGTGTCCGGGCTCGCTCGCGGCATCGACGCCGCAGCCCATCGCGCCAGCCTCGACACCGGCACCATCGCCGTGCTCGCCGGCGGACACGATCGGATCTATCCGGCCGAACACGTCGGTTTGGTCAGCCAACTGGTGGCCGAAGGTGCTGCCATATCGGAAATGCCGTTCACCTGGGAACCGCGCGCGCACGACTTTCCACGCCGCAATCGTCTGATCTCGGGCCTCTCGCTTGGCGTGGTGGTGGTGGAGGCAGCGCGGCGCTCCGGATCACTGATCACCGCCCGGCTCGCCGGCGAGCAAGGGCGGGAAGTGTTCGCAGTGCCTGGCTCTCCGCTCGATCCGCGCAGCGCAGGAACCAACGGTCTACTCAAGCAAGGCGCAATTCCGGTGACCGAGGCTGCCGACGTGATTGCAGCGATCGAACCGATCCTCGGCCGCGGCTTCGACGTGCCATCCGCACAGGAACCGTCGCAGGAGCCGCTCGGCCTGCCCGATGCCGAACCTGATGCGACGAGCGCGCCCGTCTCATTGCACTGCTCGGGCCGGCGCCCGTATCGATCGACGATCTGGTGCGGCTGTCGCGTACGTCCGCCACGAATGTGCGCAGCGTGCTGCTGGAACTTGAAATCGCCGGCCGTCTCGCGCGCCATGGCGCGGGGTTGGTATCGCTGTTGTAACGTGCGATACGAAACCTATCCCACCGGATTTTTCTCCATGATCAGCCGATACCTCGGGACCCTTGCGGTTCTTCTTCTGCTTCAAGGCGCACCATCGCGCGCACAGGAGCAATCCTTCGCTGCCTTCACCGCCGAGCTGTGGACCGATGCGCAAGCCAAGGGCGTTACCCGCGCGACTTTCGATCTCGCGCTTGAAAGGCGTCACGCCCGACCAGCGAGTGATTGCCGCGACCAAACGGCAGCCGGAATACGGCAAGCCAGTCGGCGACTACGTGAATGCGATCGTCTCAAATCGCCGCATCGCAGACGCGCAACTCAAGGCGCGCGAATGGGTCAAAACTTTCGACGCCGTTGAAAAGAAATTCGGGGTCGAGCGCTGGGTCCTGCTCGCCTGTGGGGCATGGAATCCGATTTCGGCACCGAAAAAGATCGCTGGGATGTATTCCGATCGCTCGCCACGCTCGGCTACGTGAAGTATCGCCATCCTTATTTTCGCAACGAACTGATCGTTGCGATGCGCATCATGCAGGACAATCATTTCACCCGCGACCAAGATGGTCAGCTCATGGGCCGGCGCCATGGGCCAGACCCAATTCATGCCGTCGAATTTCGTCGACTATGCCGTCGATTTTTCAGGCGACGGCCGCACCGACATCTGGAGCAACGTGCCGGACGTGCTCGGTTCCACCGCCAACTATCTGCACAAATGGAAATGGAATCCCGCGCTGCCCTGGGGCTTCGAGGTCACGGTGCCGAACGGCTTCGACTACATGCGCAGCCGCGCCACATTCGCGGAATGGCAGGAGCTCGGAGTGCGCCGCGCCGACGGCAAACCGTTTCCGGCCTCCGGCCAGGGAATTCTTTTTTTCCCGAGCGGCGCAAACGGTCCGGGATTTATCGTCACGGAAAATTTTGATGTGCTGAAGGAGTACAACAACTCCGATGCTTACGCGATCGCGGTCGGCCACCTCGCCGACCGCATTCATGGCGGCGGATTGATCAAGACGGCCTGGCCGAAAGACGACCGCCAACTTTCACGCGACGCCCGCATCGCCTTACAGAAGAAACTGTCAGCAGCTCGGTTACAAGGTGAACGACTTCGAAGGCCATATCGATTTTGATCTTGCGCGACAACATTCGCGCCGAGCAGAAAAAATTCGGAATGTTGCCCGACGGCAACCCGACAGCGGTCTTGTTGGAACAAGCTCGGCGTGAAAGCCCAGTGAGCCGGATGTCCCGGCCGGATGCCGCCGTCACCGCGCCGTCTTGTAGAAAATTGACTGGATTAAATATACAATTTATGGTTGCATGCGCGACAGGCGGTCTCTTTCGTGCCCCATTTCGCTGGTCTGACACGGCTTCTTAACGGGCTTATTTGACAGTAGGGGTCACCTTCCCCATGTTCCGGGCCAAAGATGCGGCCGATTCCGCCCTGATTCTCACTGGTTCTGGCGGATAACCCACTGGATTTTCATGAATATTGTCGTAGTCGAGTCGCCGTCCAAGGCGAAGACAATCAATAAATACCTCGGCTCCGGCTACGAGGTCCTGGCCTCTTTTGGCCATATCCGCGACCTGCCCCCCAAAGGATGGCTCGGTCGATCCGGACAATGATTTCCGCATGCTCTGGGAGGTCGACGCCAGATCGAACCAGCGCATGAACGATATCGCGCGCGCGCTCAAGGGCGCCGACAAGCTGATCCTCGCCACCGACCCGGATCGCGAAGGCGAAGCGATCTCCTGGCACGTGCTTGAGGTGCTGAAGGAAAAGAAGGCGCTCAAGGACCACAAGATCGAGCGCGTGGTTTTCAATGCCATCACCAAGCAGGCGGTGACCGAAGCGATGAAGCATCCGCGCCAGATCGATGGCGCATTGGTCGATGCCTATCTCGCCCGCCGCGCGCTCGATTATCTCGTCGGCTTCACGCTCTCGCCGGTGCTCTGGCGCAAGCTGCCGGGCGCCCGCTCCGCTGGCCGCGTGCAGTCGGTCGCGCTGCGGCTTGTCTGCGACCGCGAACTCGAAATCGAGAAATTCGTCGCGAAGGAATATTGGTCGATCGTCGCCAAGCTGGCGACCCCGCGCAACGAAGTCTTCGAAGCGCGCCTGGTCGGCGCCGACGGGCAGAAGATCCAGCGCCTCGACATCGGCTCCGGCGCCGAGGCGGAATCCTTCACCCGCGATCTTGAGAACGCCATCTTCAAGGTGACTTCAGGTCGAAGCGAAGCCGGCGCGGCGCAATCCGCCGCCGCCCTTCACCACCTCGACCATGCAGCAGGAGGCCAGCCGCAAGCTCGGCTTCGCCCCGGCGATCACCATGCGCCTCGCGCAGCGGCTCTACGAAGGCGTGGAGATCGACGGCGAAGCCACCGGCTTGATCACCTATATGCGCACCGACGGCATCGACATGGCGCCGGAGGCGATTGCCGACATCCGCACCATGCTGGGCCGCAACTACGGCAAGGAATACGTCCCCGCTTCGCCGCGCGAGTATCACAACAAGTCGAAGAACGCGCAGGAGGCGCACGAAGCGGTGCGCCCGACCAGCGCCAGCCGCACACCCGCCGAAGTCGCCAAATATGTCGATCGCGACCAGGCGCGCCTGTACGAGTTGATCTGGAACCGCGCGATCGCGAGCCAGATGGAATCCGCCGAACTCGAGCGCACCACGGTCGACATCGTCGCCAAGGCGGGTTCGCGCAACATCGAGCTGCGCGCTTCCGGCCAAGTGGTGAAGTTCGATGGCTTTCTCACGCTCTATCAAGAAGGCCAGGACGAAACGTCCGATGATGACGAGTCGCGCCGTCTGCCCGCGATGTCCGAGGGCGAGCCGCTCAGCAAGCAGGCGATCGAATCGTCGCAGCATTTCACCGAGCCGCCGCCGCGCTTTTCGGAAGCCGCTTTGGTCAAGCGAATGGAAGAGCTCGGCATCGGCCGTCCCTCGACCTATGCCTCCATCCTGCAAGTGCTGCAGGACCGCGGCTATGTCCGGATCGACAAGAAGCGCCTCATTCCGGAAGACAAAGGCCGCGTCGTCGTCGCCTTCCTCGAAAGTTTCTTCACGCGCTACGTCGAATACGATTTCACCGCCGGCCTCGAAGAAAAGCTCGACGAAATTTCGGCGGGCAAGATCGACTGGCGCGCCGTGCTCGCCGAGTTCTGGGAGCAGTTCGTCGGCTCCGTCAACGAGATCAAGGAAGTGCGCAATCGCGTCGTGCTCGACGCGCTCAACGATCTGCTCGAGCCGCATATTTTCCCGGAACGCACCGACGGCGTGCCGCGACGGCAATGCCCGCAATGCGACACCGGTCAGCTTTCGCTGAAGACCGGACGCTTCGGTGCCTTCGTCGGCTGCTCGAATTATCCGGATTGCAATTTCACGCGGCAGATCACGCCCAACGCCGACGGCGTTCAGGGCAAAAAGGTGTTGGGCGAAGACCCGGTCTCCGGCCTTGAAGTGACGCTGCGCGGCGGCCGTTTCGGGCCCTACTTGCAACTCGGTGAGCAGATCAAGCCGCCGAAGCCAAAGAAGGGCGAGAAGAAACAGGAAGTCGAGAAGCCCAAGCGCGCCAGCGTTCCGAAAGGCGTTTCGCCCGACGACATCGATCTCGAAAAGGCGCTCGGTTTGCTCGCCCTGCCGCGCGAAGTCGGATCTGTCGCCCGAGGACGGCGAGCCAATCCTCGCCGGCATGGGACGGTTCGGTTCTTACGTCAAGCACGGCAAGACCTATGCGAACCTGGAAGACGGCGACGATGTGCTGACCATCGGTCTCAATCGCGCGGTCACGCTGATCGCCGAGAAGAAAGCCAATCCGAAGAAAGGCCGCCGCTTCGGCGCCGATCCCGGCAAGGTCTTGGGAGAACATCCGGACAAAGGCGGGCCGGTTGTCGTCAAGAATGGCCGCTATGGGCCTTACGTGAGCCATAACGGCATCAATGCGACCATCACCGGCGATAAGACGCCGGAGACGATCACCCTGACCGAGGCGATCGTGCTGCTCGATGCCCGCGCCGATCAACTCGGCTCACAGCCACGACGCGCAGCCGGCCGCAAAAAGGCGGGCGAGCCTTCGGAAGCGCCGAAGGGCCGCAAGAAGAAGGCCGCCGAGACAGCGGATACGGCCGAGAAAGCCGCCAAGCCGCGCAAGAAGCCGGCGAAAAAGGCTGCCAAAATCACGGCCGCCGAATAACTGGCGAAGCCGAGTTTCGGCCATTACATTTCGTTCAATCGCGCCTCAATTTATTACGCATGATCTTCTCCGAAAACCGGAAACCACTTTTCGGGATCATGCGCCCGGCGCAGGACTGCTATTTTGAAAACACACGCTAAGAAAACACCCTCCCTTCCCTCCAAGGCTGACATCCTCGCCTTCATCGGCAACAAGCCCGGCAAAGTCGGCACCCGCGAAATTGCACGCGCCTTCGGGCTAAAGAACGCGCTCCGCGCCGACCTCAAGCGTCTGCTGCGCGAACTCGCCGACGAAGGTTCGATCGAAAAGCGGCGCAAAAAGCTGCACCATGCCGGCGCCCTGCCCTCGACCGTCCTCGCCGACGTCACGTCGCGCGACAGCGACGGCGATCTCATCGCCACTCCGGACGAATGGGATGAGGACGCGCATGGCGCAGCGCCGAAAATCCGCATTCATTTGCCCCGCAAAGCGCGGCCCGGAGAAGCCGCCGGTGTCGGCGACCGCGTGCTGCTGCGGATCGAGGAAATCGAAGAAGACGACGGGATCCGCCATAGCGGCCGCGTCATCAAGATCATCGATCATCCCAAGCACCGCGTGCTCGGGATTTTTCGAAAAACATCGCACGGCGGCGGCCGGCTGGAGCCGGTCGACAAAAAGATGCTCGGCAAAGAGCTCGCCATTCCCGCCGGTGCAACAGCCAATGCCGAGGACGGCGACCTGATCGCAGTCGAAACATCCCGCGCACCGCGTCTCGGCCTGCCCACCGGCCGCGTCGTGGAGCGGCTCGGCTCACTCAAAAGCGAGCGTGCGGTCAGCCTGATCGCGATTCATGCGCATGGCATTCCGTCCGTGTTCCGCCGTGAGACGCAACTCGAAGCCGACGCCGCCAAGCCGGCGACCCTTCAAGGCCGCGAAGACTGGCGGCATGTGCCCTTTGTCACCATCGATCCACCTGACGCCAAGGATCATGATGACGCCGTGCACGCCGAGCCTGACACGGCGTCCAACAATCATGGCGGCTTCATCGTCAACGTCGCAATTGCCGACGTCGCTCACTACGTCACACCGGGCTCGGCGCTCGATCGCGAAGCGCTCACGCGCGGCAATTCGGTCTATTTTCCCGACCGCGTGGTGCCGATGCTGCCCGAGCGCATTTCGAACGATCTGTGCTCGCTGCGTCCGCGCGAGGACCGCGCGGCGCTTGCCGTACGCATGGTGATCGGCGCCGACGGCCGCAAGCGCTCGCACACGTTCCACCGCATCATGATGCGATCGGCCGCGAAACTTTCCTATCAGCAGGCGCAACTGGCGATCGGCGGACGCCCCGACGAAGACACCGAGACGCTGGTCAAGCCGGTCCTCGCGCCGCTTTATGCCGCCTACGAAACGATGGCGCGGGCACGCAGTCGAGCGGCAGCCGCTCGACCTCGATCTGCCCGAGCGCAAAATTCTGCTGAAAGGCGACGGCACCGTCGACCGCGTGATGACGCCCGAGCGGCTGGAAGCGCACCGGCTGATCGAGGAATTCATGATCCTCGCCAATGTCGCGGCTGCCGAAACGCTCGAACGGCGCGCGTGCCCCTGATCTATCGCGTGCACGACGAGCCCGCGATGGAAAAGGTGCAGGCGTTGCGCGAATTCCTCGCGACCCTCGACATCCCCCTCGCCAAAGGCGGTGTGCTCAAGCCCGAAGCCTTCAATCGCATTCTCGCGCGCGTGAAGGGCCGGGACGCCGAGCAACTCGTCAACGAGGTCGTATTGCGCACGCAGGCGCAGGCCGAGTATGCCGCCGAAAATTACGGTCACTTCGGATCTGAACCTGCGCCGCTATGCGCACTTCACCTCGCCGATCCGCCGCTATGCGGACCTGATCGTGCATCGCGGCCTGATACGCGCGCTGAAACTCGGGTCCGACGGCCTGCCCGAGGGCACCGACCAGAAGGCACTTGGCCGAAGTCAGCGCGCAGATTTCTGCTACCGAACGCCGCGCCATGTTGGCCGAACGCGAGACAAACGACCGGCTGATCGCGCATTTCCTTGCCGATCGCATCGGCGCGACTTTCGATGGCCGCATTTCGGGCGTCACCCGCGCCGGGCTATTCGTGAAGCTGCGCGAAACCGGCGCCGACGGCTTCGTCCCGGCGCGCACCATTGGCGACGAATATTTCCGCTATGACGAGAAAGGCCACGCCATGGTCGGCTCGCGCTCCGGCGAGACCTACCGGCTCGGCGATCCGGTCACGGTCAAGCTCGTGGAAGCCGCGCCGGTTGCCGGAGCGCTGCGTTTCGAGCTTTTGTCGGAAGGGCGCGCCGGCCGTCCGAACCGTCCGCGCGCGGCACGAGCGCGGAGCACGCTATGTACCGCTCACGCGGCAAGCAACGGAAGGCACGATGACGAAAGACCTCGGAAAACTTTGGGCCGAGCGCATGACCAAGTCCGAGCGCGACACGTCGTTTCCCGACAGCGAACCGCGCGACGCCGCGACGCTGATGCTGATCGACCGCTCCGGCGCCACAGCCGAAGGTCCTGCTCGGCCGCCGGCACGCCGGCCACAAATTCATGCCGGGCAAGTTCGTGTTTCCCGGCGGCCGCATCGAGCCGCTCGACCGGCTGATGACCGCGGTGAGTGAACTGCATCCGGACGCGCAGAAGAAACTGATGGAGCGGGTTGCAGAGCCGAACACCGAATTTGCGCGCGCATTTGCGCTCGCCGCGGTGCGCGAGACCGCCGAAGAAACCGGCCTTCTGCTCGGCGTCGAACGCGACCAGCCGCCGGTTGTGCCGGGCGAGATCTGGACCGAATTTGCCAAGGCCAACGTGCATCCGGATCTCGGCCAGATCCATTTCGTCGCGCGCGCCGTCACGCCGCCGCGCCGGCCGCGCCGCTTCGATACGCGCTTTCTGACCGCGGATGCATCGGCAATCGCCCATAAAATCGAGGGCGTGGTGGGGCCGGATTCCGAGCTGGTCGAACTCACCTGGGTGCCGATCGAGGAAGCGACGCAGCTCGACATGCCGACCATTACGGGCATTGTTCTGGAGGAACTGCTGGCCCGGGTCGAGGCCGGCATGGGCCACGAACTGCCGGTGCCGTTTTACTTCATGGTCGACAGCAGTTCTTCCGGGAACTGCTGTAACCGCTGCAAAATGGCGCGCTTTTCTTGACATTTGCCGCTTCGGCGCTAGTTTCCGCGCCAAAGGCACCCCCGCCACCGCACGATTGAGTTTAAGGGAAAATTCCATGGCCAAAGCCATCAGTCTCAAGATCAAGCTGGTCTCCAGCGCCGGCACCGGCCACTACTATGTGACCCGGAAGAATTCGCGCACACAGACCGACAAAATGAAGAAGAAAAAATACGATCCGATCGCGAAAAAGCACGTCGAATATAGCGAATCCAAGATCAAGTAATCGTGGAGGCATCCATGATGCTTCGCACGTTTTTTACTCGCGCTGTTGCTGGTGCCGCTCGCGTTCGCGCAAGCCAGCGCCGCCGAAAAGCATAAGCTCGCGCTCCAGATCAGCGACAATGATCCCGCCAAGATGAATGCGGTGCTCAACGTCGCCGCCAACGTGTCGAAGTATTATTCGGACAAAGGCGAAGAGATCGAGATTGAGGTCGTGGCGTTCAATGCCGGGCTCCACATGCTGCGCGATGACACGTCCCCGGTGAAGCCGAGGCTGAAATCCTTCAAGCAAGGGCATGCCGAACGTCTCGTTCATGGCCTGCGAGAATACGCTCGAGGCGATGACCCGCAGCGAAGGCAAGGAACCGCCGCTGGTCGAAAATGCCGAGCGCGTGAAGGCAGGCGTCGTCACGCTGATTGAACTCGGCGAAAAAGGCTGGACGATCGTCCGGCCCTAACGGATTGCGATCACGGGAAAATTGGTGGCCGGCCGGAAGCGGCGACATGAGGAGGCCACTCGCACCGCTCCCGGGCCGGCCGAACCCCACGGACCCAGGAGATGCGGCGGACCTGAGCACTCCGCAGGGTATTCGCAGACGCGTTTTCGAGCGCGCTCACAATTGCTCGCGACGACTCAAAACACGTTCGACACGGTAAAGCTAGACCAAGCGCCCGGACCGACCAAACCGGCTTACTAACGCGCTGGAATGTCTTGGAAATTTTGGCGGTCACCGCCGCCCCTCGCCGCTCGAATCAGCAAATCTCAGGCGGCGTCCGGCACCACGCGATTGCGGCCGTCGCGTTTGGCGCGATAGAGCGCCTGGTCGGCGCGCTTGAGAATGGTCGCCGCGTTGTCGTCCGCGCCCGACAGCGCGGCGATACCGATCGATATCGTGACTTCGAGACTGCGCGCACCTTGCTGGATCACGAAACGGCTCACTGGCGATGCGCCGGCGCAAACGTTCAGCCACCATGGTGGCTACTGCCATGTCGGTTTCCGGCATCACGATCACGAATTCTTCACCGCCGTATCGACAGGCGAGATCGATATTGCGGATGGCCTTGCGGATGCGTAGCGCGAATTCGCGCAACACGTCATCGCCGGCATCGTGACCGTAGCCGTCGTTGATCGCCTTGAAATAATCGATGTCGACCACAAGCACCGTGATCGGCTTGCCGCGAGCGGCCGCCTGCTCCACCAGCGTTCCAAGATGCGTTTCCATGTAGCGGCGGTTGAAAAGGCCCGTGAGCCCGTCGGTGATCGCCATCTCGATCGACGTCTGGACGTTGTCGCGCAGCCGCTCGGTATACCGCCTCTTCTTGATCTGCGTCCGGACGCGCGCCAGCATTTCGTTCCTGTCGACCGGGCGCAGCAAATAGTCGTTCACGCCGATTTCCAGCCCGCGCGCGAGCCGCGCGCTGTTATCGGCTTCGGCAATCGCAAGAATCGGAATATTTCGGGTGCGCTCGAGCGAGCGGATCTGGCTGCACAGACGGAGGCCGTCGAAGTCCTGCAAACCGAGCGACACGATGACGAGGTCATAGTCGCCCTCAGCGGCACGGAACAATGCTTCATTCGGATTGAGTCTCGACGTCGACGACGTGTTCGCGCCGATAGCGTGGCCGACGAGCCGCTGATAAGAGCTTGAACGGTCATCCACAATGAGCACGCGGCCATTGCGGCCGGTTTCCATGACCGCCTCGCGCTCGGGGCTCTGGATGCCGATCTCCCTCGAGGTGACCGCGCGCATGCGCAGTTCGTCGGTCACCATTTTCAGCCGCGCCAGCGAGCGCACGCGCGAGACGAGCGCGATATCGGTCACGGGCTTGGTGAGGAAATCGTCGGCGCCGGCTTCCAGCCCGCGAACGCGATCGGACGGCTGGTCGAGCGCCGTCACCATCACGACCGGAATGTGATGCGTGAGCGGATTGGATTTGAGCTTGCGGCAGACCTCGAAACCATCCAGCTCCGGCATCATCACATCGAGCAAAACGATGTCGCACTCGGCCCGCTCGCACAGCGCCAGCGCCTCGATACCGTTGCTACGCCGTCGCCACGTCGAAATATTCCGCCGACAGCCGCGCCTCGAGCAGCTTCACGTTGGCCGGCACGTCGTCGACAACAAGGATGCGGGCGGTCATCGATGCACCATCAGCCTGCGCCCAGGAAATGACGGATGGTCTCGATGAATTTTCCCACCGAGATCGGCTTGGAGAGATAGGCCTCGCAACCTCCCTCGCGAATGCGCTCCTCGTCGCCCTTCATGGCGAAAGCCGTGACTGCCACCACCGGAATGGCTTTGAGGTCGGGATCGTCTTTGAGCCATTTGGTCACTTCGAGGCCCGAAACTTCCGGCAACTGGATGTCCATCAAAATCAGATCCGGCCGGTGCTTGCGGGCGAGATCGAGCGCTTCGATCCCGTTGCGCGTACCGACGGTTTGGTAACCATGTGCTTCGAGGAGGTCGTGGAAGAGCTTCATGTTGAGCTCATTGTCCTCCACGATCAGGACGGTCTTTGGCATCCCCTTCCCGCCCTTTTGTCCCCAATGCGCTTAAGTCGCGCACGCGCAGTCGCCAGTCCGGCCGCGCTCGGGCATGATCGGCACGGTAGTGCCGATTTGTTACGGAAAGGCAAATTTACCCGATGAAGCAAGGCCGTTCGCTCACACGAGAACAGGCAGAAGGGCTTGCGATTCAGGCTCTTACGTTCATCGCCGGGCGATGGCGAACGGCTCGGGCGCTTTCTCGCCGTCACGGGCATAGGCCCGGCCGAGATTCGCACCGCCGCGCGCGAACCGGGATTTCTGGCCGGCGTGCTCGAATATATGGCTTCCGACGATCGGCTGATCGCCGCCTTCGCGGGTGAAAGCGGTCTCGACCCGGCCGATATTGACAGGAGCCGCATCGCGCTTGCCGGCGGCCGCTGGGAGCGCGAAATGCCATGAGTTTTTGCCGCGATTGTCTCGCCGACACGCCGGATCAAGCCGCCGCGCTGCCCGGCCTGCGGTTCGCCGCGATTGGTGCGACATCCCGAAGCGGCGTCACTGAGCATCGCTCATGTCGATTGCGATGCTTTTTACGCGACCATCGAGAAACGTGACGATCCGTCGCTGGCCGACAAACCGGTGATTGTTGGTGGCGGCAAGCGCGGTGTGGTGGCCGCTGCATGCTACGTGGCGCGCACTTACGGCATCCACTCGGCGATGCCCATGTTCGAAGCCAGAGCGCCGTTGCCCGGATGCGGTCGTCGTGAAGCCGAACATGGCAAAATATGTCCAGGTTGGCCGCGAAGTCCGCAAGGCGATGTTTGCCCTCACGCCATTGGTCGAGCCGTTGTCGATTGACGAGGCGTTTCTCGATCTGACCGGTACCGAACGATTGCACGGCATGAACGCGGCAAAGGTTCTGGCGCGCTTTGCCGTCAAGGTCGAGCGCGAATTCGGCATCACGGTTTCGATCGGCCTCTCCGCCAACAAATTCCTCGCCAAAATTGCGTCGGACCTCGACAAGCCGCGCGGCTTCGCCGTGCTGGGACAGACAGAGGCAGTCGCGTTTCTCGCCTCCAAACCCGTCGGTTTCATCTATGGCGTTGGAGCGGTAAGCGCAGCCAAACTCGCAGCCGATGGCTTTCGCACGATCGCCGATCTGCAGCGCGCCGACGAGCGCGATCTCATGCGACGATATGGCGAGGAAGGCGCGCGGCTGTGGCGTCTTGCGCGCGGGCTGGACGGTCGAACGGTCGATCCAGAACGTGACACCAAGAGCGTTTCGGCAGAAACCACATTCGAGCGCGACATCGGCGAATTTCGTCCACTCGAACAGCTATCTGTGGGATTTGACCGAACGCGTTTCGACGCGACTCAAGGCCAACGCACTCGCAGGCTCAACCGTGACGCTCAAGCTCAAGAGCGCTGATTTCAAAACCCGCACGCGCGCTCGCGCGCTGGGAAGCCCGACGCAGCTCGCCGCCCGCATATTCGCCGCCGGCCGCGACCTGCTCGCACATGAGGTGGGGACGACCCGCTTTCGCCTGATCGGCATAGGCGTCAGCAATCTGGAAGAGGTCGAAGGCGATGATTTCGCCGATCTCATCGATCGCCGAGCGGCGGAAGCCGAACACGCAGTCGACAGACTACGCTCGAAGTTCGGGCGCGACGCTGTCGTAAAAGGCCTGGCGTTCGACGACGATCAGGCCGTTACCTAAGGACACGGCTTCGCATTTTTCAGCTCCAGCGAGGTCATCTCGCCGGTGATCGTGAAATCGGTGTAGTCGAGGACGAGAGAGCGCGAAATTCCGTTTTCGTAAAGCTCGAAACCGATCGAATAGACCGGCGTTTGCTCGCCGCTCTGCTCGGCCTTCTCGTCCTTCTTATCGAAATAGCTGATCGTCACCGGCCAGCGCGTCAGCTTGGCGAGCTGCGGAATTTTTGCTGCGGCGTCGCTAGGCGTTTTTTCGCCGGGCGCAATCGGCCGGCCGATGACGGTCAGCGTGTTGTAAAGTTTCTCGCCGGTTTCCGAGCCGTCATAAACCGGAAACTCGAGAACCGATTTCCCTGCGCGCGCGGCGGCAATAATCCGGCGCATATGCTCGGTTGGAAACACCGCACCAGCGGGCACGCTGAAACGTCTTTTCCTTCGGCTTGCTTAGGCTTACGGCCACTGTCTTCGTGTTGCGTTCGGCGTGGCCATCGACGACGTCGGTGCGGCGCTCGTTGAAAAGGTTTTCCGAACTAAAGCGAAATTTCGTGGCATCACCATCTTCCCAAGTGGTGGAGCGCAAATCGCTCAGAGCCGCCTGCCCCTCGCCGGAATTGAGTTCCGACACCTGGCGAAATTGCAGCTCGTAGCCCTCGCAGGCGTTGCCGGAGAAGTCATACAGGATGCGCCCGCGAACCGCCTCAATTCCGCGGCTGCCGTGCGATTTGGACAGCTTGAGGTCGTAAACTGCCCGATGTGGCGCAAGTAACACCTGATCGGCAGGCGGTGCAGCCGCAGCGGGACAATGCAATGCCACGCCGGCTATTCCCATAGCCAGGACGGAAGGAACCCAGCGTCGGGCGTCGACAATGATGTTCATCGATTTGGGCCTCTCCATCGCGGCATGAATGCCGCACGCGAGAGCACAAAGATGCAAGATCTGGGCAAGATAGAGGCCGTTGCAGATTCCAGCAACCGCGGTAAGGACGCTGCTTGCGCGGCGACATCCAATCGGCCAAGGATCGCGCCCATTCCCACGACGCGGAGGACACAGCATGGCCGGATTGATCGAAAAGAAGCTCGCAAGTCTCGGCGTTACTCTGCCGACCCCTGCAAGCCCGATCGCCAACTATGTGCCGTCCGTGCGCAGCGGCAACATGCTCGTCGTTTCCGGCCAGATTTGCTTCGGCGCCGACGGCAAACTGGTCGCAAAGGGCCAACTCGGCGCCGGCGTCTCGATCGAGGACGGACAAAAGGCGGCGCGCGCCTGCGCGATCAATCTGCTCGCGCAGCTCAAGGCTGCGCTGGGCGATCTCGACAAGGTGGCACGCGTAGTGCGGCTCGGCGGGTTCATCAATTCCGCACCCGGCTTTACCGACGGACCGAAGGTGATGAACGGCGCATCAGATCTGATGGTCGAGGCTTTCGGCGACAAGGGCCGCCATGCGCGTAGCACGGTCGGCGTCGCCGCACTGCCGGCGGATGCCGCAGTCGAAGTCGAAGGCCTGTTCGAGGTCTCCTGACCTTCCAATGTCTAAGCTCGATTGGCTCACCGCGCGACCGATCGCCCATCGCGGCCTGCATGACGCATCGAGCGGAGTAATCGAAAACACCGCTGCGGCCTTCTCAGCGGCGATTGCGGCCGGCTACGGCATCGAGACCGATCTGCAAATCAGCGCCGATGGTGAAGCCATGGTGCACCACGACGACGCGCTCGGCCGTCTGACTGAAGGCAGCGGCCTCCTTGCTCAGATGAGTGCTGCGGAGATCAAGGCGGTCCGCTTCAAGGCCAGCGCCGGACGCATCCTTACACTGGGCGAATTGTGCGATCTCGTCGCCGGGCGAACCACGCTGCTGCTGGAACTCAAAAGTCGATTTCGATGGCGATATGCGATTGGCGCGGCGCGCTATTGATGTCTTGTCGGGCTATCCGGGGACCGGTCGCGATCATGTCGTTCGATCCGGCGTTGATCGAGTTCGTCCGTCACAAGGCATCGACCCTGACGCGCGGCATCGTTGCAGAACGGCACTATTCCGATCCCGAATGGGCCGAACTACCGAACTCGCAAAAACGGAGCATGTCTTGGCTACTGCATGTGCCGTACAGCCGTCCGCAATTCCTCGCCTATTCGGTCGAGGATTTGCCGGCAGTGCCGCCGTTGCTGGCTCGCACGCTGTTCGGTTTGCCGTTGCTGACCTGGACTGTACGAAGCGAAGAAGATCGGAGGCTCGCCGCGCGCTGGGCCGACCAGATCATATTCGAGGGCTGGCGGCCGTTATCCCCTCGGCGGGGCAAGACCCGCCCGGCCGGCCGGCCGTTAAAGTTCGATGAATTTCGAACGAAATCGGGCGTAAAGTCGCGGTAGAAAAGCTTGCCCCCATGACCGACGTCGAACTTCGAATTCGCATTGCGCAGTCACTCGCCGAGGTTCCGGCCGCGGTGTGGAACGTTTGTGCTGACCGCGCGGTGGGCACCGCAATTAAACCGGAACAGAAGTTAAACTAACACCTGAGGATAACTCTGTCCCCGATGTTATCCACACGAGGACAGCTCAGTAACCCATTTATTTCACATGAATTTCTGTCTTCGCTCGAGGAGTCGGGCTCGGTCGGCGGGCCGCACCGGCTGGCAACCGCGCCACCTGCTAGCGGAGGGCCCGCGCGGCACTCTTTTGGTGCCGCGCCCTGCTACGTGAAGACCCATTCCCGCGGCGAATATGTCTTCGATCACGGCTGGGCCGAAGCCTTCGAACACGCTGGCGGCGACTATTACCCGAAGCTCCAGATCGCAGTGCCATTCACACCGGTAACCGGGTCCGCGCCTCCTTGCAGCTCCGGGCCCGCTGGCGGACGCTGTCCGCGGCGCGCTCGGCGACGCCCTCATTGAAATCACGACCGCAAGCGAACTCTCCTCTGCTCACGTGACGTTTCTGACCGAGCCGGAATGGCGCGCGCTCGGCAAGCGCGGCTTCCTGCAACGCACCGACCAACAATTCCATTGGGAAAACGCTGGCTATGCGAATTTCGACGATTTCCTCAATCGCCTCGCCTCTCGCAAGCGCAAGACCATCCGGCGCGAGCGCAAGGAAGCGCTGCGCGCAGGTATTGAGGTATCCTGGCTGACCGGCACCGATCTGACGGAAGCCGTGTGGGACGCTTTTTTCGCCTTCTATATGGAAACCGGCTCACGCAAATGGGGCCGTCCCTATCTGACCCGCGAGTTTTTTTCAATCGTCGGCCAGAAAATGCGCGATCGCATCCTGCTTGTGATGGCGCGCCGAGCCGGGCGCTGGATCGCGGGCGCCATTAATTTCATCGGCGCTGACACGCTCTACGGCCGCAATTGGGGCGCGATCGAGCACCATCCGTTTTTGCATTTCGAGCTCTGCTACTATCAGGCGATCGACTATGCGATCGCACACGGACTGAAGCGGGTCGAAGCCGGCGCGCAAGGCGAGCACAAACTCGCGCGCGGCTACCTGCCGTACACCACTTATTCTGCCCATTTCATCGCTGATCCGGCCTTGCGCCGCGCCGTCGCCGATTATCTGTCTCGCGAGCGCGTTTATGTACAGGCTGCGGCCGAAGAGCTTGCAGCGGCGGCGCCATTCCGTAAGGATTTGGTGGAACAAGAGTGACCGGGGGAGCCGATGCCGAGTTACGACCCGAATAATATCTTCGCCAAAATCCTGCGCGGCGAGCTGCCCTGCTACAAGGTCTACGAGGACGACAAGGTACTCGCCTTCCTCGACATCATGCCTCGCTCGCCAGGCCACACGCTGGTGCTGCCGAAAGCGCCGGCGCGCAATATCCTCGATATCGGCGCCGACGACCTCGCACATGTGACCGCAGCGGCGCAAAAGATCGCCAAGGCGGCGATCAAGGCGTTTTCAGCCGACGGCATCACCATCCAACAATTCAATGAGGGCGCCGGCGGCCAAGTGGTGTTCCACCTGCATCTTCACGTCATTCCACGCAAGGCCGGTGTCGCGATGAAGCCGCCTGCAAGTGAAAAGGAAAAGCCGGACGTGCTGGCCGAGAATGCCAAGAAACTCGCCGCCGCCATCACCGCCGCCTGACTAGTTTGTGAGCCAAAGACCGCCGAACAGCAACACCGCCTCTCCGACCAAAACTCCGGCAAAAACCGATCGCTTGATGCCGACAAAGGCGAGGAACCCGCACACTGCCGCGGCCACTCGTACGCTCAATGGAATTGTGGCCAGCGCGCCACTTGAGAAGAGAATCAGTTTGGCGATGACGCCTGCGAGAATTGCGGTCGCGACTGCTCGTGACCAAACGACGATCTCCGAATCTTCATTAAGTCCGCGTGCCAATAGCAGCCCCAGCGCACGCCAGATTTCATTCGGCAGAAATCCGACCAAGATAAGCACGAGATAGGGTGACAATTCAGCCATAGCGTTCACGCCGCCGCCTCGCGCAGTCGGTGAACCGCGTAAGCGAGCGTGCCACCGACCACGCCGGTCCACATCAGGTCGAGGCCGACATGCAAGTAGGTCAGCAGTGACCCGAGCGAGAGACCAAGCACCAGCGCCAGCCTGTCTACCATCATGCGAGCATTGCGCGCGGTCGACATCAGAAAGGACATCGGCGTGAGGAATAGCAGCGTGCCTGCAAACAGAGGCGGCAGGCCGGCGGCAAGGTAATTACCGACAAAGCCGAATGTTGTCGCCGTGCCCATGTAGCCGACGGCAAGTCCGTTACAGTAAGCGATGCGCCACTCGCGCGGGACTGCTGGCAACAGCCGTAGCGACTCCACCCACATGCTGACCGAGGTGAAATGCGTCGGCAGCAGTAGATCGCGCAACCGTGTGCGCTCGCCGCGCAGTAGCGGCAGCAATGCGACCACCATTGGAAACAGCCGGATTGCGCTCAAGCTCACGGCAATCGCGACTTCGAACAGTGTCGCACCGGTGCCGAGCGTCGAAATCAGGATCACCTGGGCCGGCGCCGCCCAAACCAGAATAGTCGATAGCGCCAGCCACCACGACGTGAGGCCGAAATCATGCGCGAGCGCGCCGATGCCGATATAGGTGCCCATGAGCACCAGAAAGAACAACGAAAATATTGCGGATTTTACGCCGCCGAAAAAGGCGGCCGTGTTGGAATTAAAGGTGGTGGGCGGCGACATGGCGGCGGCCCACCTGTCTCATAGCGCCGTCACCTTCGCAACCGGATCCCGGACGCGCCACCGCATGCGTCAATTGCAAAAACGCAAAGGCCGGGCGAGTGACCCGGCCTTGGACTTAGTCGCTAGGCTTGCGCGTCAGACCTTCGCGAACGGCACCTTCGGCACCGAGCCGCGCTTCGGCTTGGGCCGGGGCGAAGCGCGACGCTTAGCTTTTGGCCGCGGTACCGGCAACTTCTCCGGCTTAGGCGTCACCGGACCGTCAAGGAACTGGAAGCCCAGTTTGTCGCGCCCCTCCTCGTCCTTGTCGACGACCACGCGCACATGCCCGCCCGTTTTCAAGTGCCCGAACAGCACTTCGTCGGCCAGCGGCTTCTTGATGTGCTCCTGAATTACGCGCGCCATCGGCCGGGCGCCCATCAATTCATCGTAGCCGTTGGCGATCAGCCAACGGCTGGCCTCGTCCGAAAACTCGATAGTGACGTTACGGTCGCCGAGCTGAGCCTCGAGCTGAAGCACGAATTTCTCGACCACCTTGGCAATAACCTCCTGCGAGAGATGCGCGAAGGTGATGGTAGCGTCGAGCCGGTTACGGAACTCCGGCGCGAACATCTTGTTGATGGCTTCCTGGTCGTCGCCCTCCCGCTTGCTGCGGGTAAAGCCGTAGGCTTGCTTGGCAAGGTCCGACGCGCCCGCATTTGTTGTCATAATCAGAATGACGTTGCGGAAATCGACTTGCTTGCCGTTGTGGTCGGTGAGCTTGCCGTGATCCATGACCTGGAGCAGCACGTTGAACAGATCCGGATGCGCCTTCTCGATCTCGTCGAGAAGCAGCACGCAATGCGGATGCTGATCGACACCATCGGTGAGCAGTCCGCCCTGGTCGAAGCCGACATAGCCGGGAGGCGCGCCGATCAAGCGCGATACCGTGTGCCGTTCCATATATTCCGACATGTCAAAGCGGATGAGTTCGACGCCCAGTGAGACGGCAAGCTGCTTTGCCACCTCGGTCTTGCCAACGCCGGTCGGACCGGAAAACAAATAGCAACCGATGGGCTTTTCCGGCTCACGCAAACCTGCGCGCGCGAGTTTGATCGATGCCGAAAGCGCGTCGATCGCCTTGTCCTGGCCGTAGACGACCGTCTTCAATGTCTGCTCGAGATGCTGGAGCACCGCTGTATCATCTTTGGAGACAGTCTTCGGCGGTATTCGCGCCATGGTCGAGATGGTCGTCTCGATTTCCTTCAGGCCGATCGTCTTTTTCCGACGGCTCTCCGGCAGCAACATCTGCGCCGCGCCGGACTCGTCGATTACGTCGATGGCCTTATCGGGCAGCTTGCGGTCGTGGATATAGCGCGAAGACAGTTCAACCGCCGCCTTGATAGCCTCATTCGTGTATTTGAGTTTGTGATATTCCTCGAAATAAGGCTTGAGACCTTTCAAGATTTCGATTGCATCCGGCACTGACGGTTCATTGACGTCGATCTTCTGAAACCGGCGCACCAATGCGCGGTCCTTTTCGAAATACTGGCGGTATTCCTTGTAGGTGGTCGATCCGATGCAGCGGATTGTGCCTGACGCGAGTGCCGGCTTGAGCAGATTCGATGCGTCCATCGCGCCGCCGGATGTAGCGCCAGCGCCGATCACGGTGTGGATCTCGTCGATGAACATGATCGCGCCGGGGTAGGCCTCGATCTCTTTGATGACCTGCTTGAGACGCTCTTCGAAATCGCCGCGATAGCGTGTGCCCGCAAGCAGCGTGCCCATGTCGAGCGCAAACACCGTCGCGCCCTTGAGAACGTCCGGCACATCACCGTGCACGATGCGGCGGGCCAACCCTTCCGCAATCGCGGTCTTGCCGACGCCGGCATCGCCGACGAATAGCGGGTTGTTCTTCTGCCTTCGGCAAAGCACCTGGATGGTGCGGTTGATCTCAGCATCGCGGCCGATCAGCGGATCGATTTTGCCGTCCTTTGCCTTCTTGTTGAGATTGACGCAGTACGCTTCGAGCGCGTCGCCCTTTTTCTTTGGTTCGTCCCCGCCTTTCGTGTCGGCTTCTTCCTCGGCGCCACGGACAGGGCGCGATTCCGACAGGCCCGGCCGTTTGGCGATGCCATGGCTGATGTAGTTGACGGCGTCGTAACGCGTCATGTCCTGCTCTTGCAGGAAATAAGCGGCATGGCTTTCGCGCTCGGCGAAGATCGCCACCAGAACATTGGCGCCCGTCACCTCTTCACGCCCGGAGGATTGCACATGAATGACCGCGCGCTGGATCACGCGTTGGAATCCAGCCGTCGGTTTGGAATCCTCAGCGCCATCCGTGATCAGATTTTCGAGTTCAGATTCGAGGTAGGCAGTCAGACTACGACGCAGCTTGTCCAGATCGACATTGCAGGCGCGCATCACCGCAGAGGCGTCCTGATCGTCGATCAGGGCCAACAGCAAATGTTCAAGCGTTGCATATTCGTGGTGCCGCTCGTTGGCGATTGCAAGCGCACGGTGGAGCGACTGTTCGAGGCTGCGGGAGAAAGTTGGCATCAAGCTTTCCAGTTCATTTGTATTGCACGCCCCCAACTCACTTTTTCTCCATCACACATTGCAAAGGATGCTGATGTTTGCGCGCAAAGTCCATGACCTGCGTCACCTTGGTCTCCGCTACCTCGTACGTATAGATGCCGCATTCGCCGATCCCGTGGTGATGTACATGCAACATAATTCTTGTGGCAGCTTCATGATCTTTGCCGAAGAATCGCTCCAGCACGTGCACGACGAACTCCATCGGCGTGTAATCATCATTGAGAATGAGTACACGATACAAATTTGGCCGTTTGGTCTGCGGTTTGGTCTTGGAAATGACCGCTGTGCCAGGCCCGCCCTGCTCATTCCGGCGCTTACGATCGTCATCGGCCATCCAGGGCGCGTTGCCCTGCGGTAAGGCCGTGCGTATCGGACGATTCTTCCTGACTGGGGGCGTCATAGTAGGGCCGAGGCAAGTAGCATTCCTGGTTGCACGATGGCCGCGCCGGCACGTGGCCAAGCACCATCATAGAGACCCGGGCACAGTTATTCCAAGTCGGCAATTCGCTTAAGGCTGCCCCGTTCCGGGACAAGGGACAAACTTCCGCGATTTTGCGCGCACAATTCCAGATAACTATTGCTTAAACGATCGCAACCCGTTTCCGGGCAAATTGAGGCGAGTTTCCCCCAAATTCGCGGCGTACCTCTCACGCTTTTTCAAGGGGGGTACCCCCATATGGAGGAACTCTGCTGAGTAGGTAGTTTCCACAACATTGGGTGAGCCGCATGTTAGCCCGTTTTCTGACAAACGCCCGGGGCGGTGTAGCCCCACTCATGGCGGTCGTCGCCGTCCCCGTTATGGCCGCGGTCGGCATGGCCGTCGATTATACGCGGGTAAACGCCGCCCGCACTGCGTTCCAGGTTGCCCTGGACGCGACAGCTCTGATGCTTTCAAAGGACGCAGCAACCGAATCAAACGGTGCACTCCAGACCGAAGCCACCAACACTTTCAACTCACTTTTCAGCCGGCCTGAAGTCACCGACGTCGCTGTTACGCCAACTTACACCTCCGCCGGCGGATCCAAATTGACGCTGAACGGCACCGCCGTCGTCCATACGAATTTTCTCGGCGTCATCGGCATCAGTCAGGTCGACATCAGTTCAATGTCGGTTTCGACCTGGGGCAACACGCGGCTGCGTGTTGCGCTCGTGCTCGACAACACCGGGTCGATGGCCAGTGCCGACAAGATAGACGCGCTTAAGACAGCGTCTCATAATCTGCTGACACAACTTCAACAGGCGGCCGTCCATCCCGAGGACGTCTATGTTTCCGATCGTTCCCTTCGTCAAGGACGTCAATGTCGGCCCCGAAAACTACAATCAAAGCTGGGTGCGCTGGGACTTGTGGGAAGAAGTCAACGGACATTGCAGCAGCACGAAATACACCACCAAAACCACCTGCGTCTCGCACAGCAAAACCTGGACGCATGCGGCACATAACACCTGGAACGGCTGTGTTACCGACCGCGACCAGAACTTCGATACTACAAATGCCGCGCCGGTCGCCGGCAGCACGCTCTATCCGGCCGAGCAATATTCGTCTTGCCCGGCGGCTTCAGTGGTGGGGCTGATCAATGATTGGACCGCGCTCAACGCCAAAATCGATACGATGACAGCGAACGGCAATACCAATCAGGCGATCGGATTGCAGCTGGGTTGGCAAACGTTGACGGCCGCGCCCTTCACAATCCCCGCGATCGATTCGGACTACAAATATCAGACGGTCATCATTCTGCTGACCGACGGTCTCAATACCCAGGACCGCTGGTATACGACCGCTTCATCGATCGACGCGCGGCAACAGACGACCTGCGATAACATCAAGGCCGCGGGCATTACCCTGTACACGGTGCAGGTCAACACCGGCAACGATCCGACCTCGACGCTGTTGCAGAACTGCGCCACCGACGCAGGCAAGTTCTTCCTGCTCACGTCGGCCGGACAGATCGTCACGACCTTCGGTCAGATTGGTACCTCGCTCTCCAAGCTGCGCTTGGCGATGTAACGATCTTGCCGCGGCGTCCGGGGAGCACCCGTTACGCCGCGGCAAAAGCTTTTTCGGCGCCGCCTTTCCAACATCGCACCAACCGTGCGTTAACGACGCCTCAGAAGAATGTCTGGCATTTGCGCGAACTGCGGCAAACGGCATTTACCATCGAAGGCCTTGAAAGAATGGCAACAAAGCCAAACACGCACTTCAAAGCCTTACCACCACCCTCGAATTCGGTCCCTGCTCATACACCGGCCTTTTAATACCGGGGCTTATCACGGCAGCCGGGTTCAACCATTTCTTGGTGCGTCGTCATGATGAACGCCTGGAAGAAACTTTGCCGCACGCTGTCCGCGTTCCGGTCTGCTCGCGGCGGCAACGTCGCCATCACTTTTGCCGTCGCCACGTTGCCAATCCTCGGTTTCGTCGGAGCCGCGGTTGACTACAGCCGCGCCAATTCGGTCAAGTCGGCGATGCAAACAGCGCTCGATTCCACCGCGCTGATGTTGGCAAAGGAAGCTGCCACCGACACCGTAGATCAATTGAACACCAACGCGCAGAAATATTTCGTCGCGCTGTTCACAAAGTCAGAAGCCCAAAACGTCCAAACCCACGTGACCTACACCACGGATGGCGGCTCCAAGATCGTGCTCACTGCCAATGCGCAGATGCAGGCCGATTTCACGAAGATTATTGGCTACGACACCTTCTACCTGACTGCGACGTCCACTTCCAAGTGGGGCACATCGCGGCTGCGCGTCGCGCTCGTGCTCGACAACACGGGATCGATGGCCGACGCCGGAAAGATCGGCGCGTTGCAGACCGCGACCCACGGCCTGCTCGGCCAGTTACAGGGTGCCGTCACCACCCCGGGCGACGTCTATGTCTCGATCATTCCGTTCGTCAAGGACGTCAACCTTGGCGGCTCGAATTGGAATTCGGATTGGATCTACTGGGGAACGGCCACGCAAGATCCCGGCCTGACGGACAACGCTTCTTGGGACGCCCTCAACGGCGTCTGCAGCAACACAAACCAAACCAACCGCAACAACTGCTTCACGCGTGGCGGCACCTGTAGCAATACAAACTACACCACGCAGAGCACCTGCTTGTCTCATGGCGTCTGCAGCATCGGGGGAAACACAACGCAAAACACGTGTAACTCCAGCGGAACCTGCAGCATCTCGGGCCACAATTCGCAGAACGGCTGCACATCAGCGGGAACTTGCAGCGACAACAGCTACTCAACGCAGAGCACCTGCGTTAACGCAGGAACTTGCAGCATCGCGGGCAAGACTTCGCAGAACACGCTGCACCAGTGCGCGGCACCTGTTCGGTATCGGGCAAGAATACGCAAACGAAATGTCAGAATGCCAGTGGCACCTGGACCGCCGGTGTCTGGACCCCTACTCCGGGGACCTGGACGGCCGGCGTTTGGACGCCCGCCACCTTTACGGCTTACGTTTGGACGCCGGGCGTGTGGCAGCCAGCACTCCACAATACGTGGAATGGCTGCGTCATGGACCGCGGCCTCACGGGCGGACCCGACACCACCTACAACTTCGACACCAATGCCGACGCCCCAGACCCGGTCACGCCACGGTGGTCGTCACTTTATCCGGCCGAGCAATACGGTTCCTGCCCGCAGGCCGTAAAGGCACTGAGCTATGACTGGCCGGGTATGAACTCGCTGGTCAACGCAATGTCGCCGGCCGGCAATACCAACCAGGCGATTGGTTTGCAGGTCGGCTGGATGTCACTTGTCGGCGGCGGGCCGTTCCCGGTGGTGCCGATGGACACCTCGTATCAGTATACCCAGGTCATCATTCTGCTGACCGACGGTTTGAATACGCAGGACCGCTGGTACAGTGACCAGAACTCGATCGACACGCGCGAGGCAATGACCTGCGACAACATCAAGGCGGCCAATATTGTGTTGTACACGATCCAGGTCAACACAGGCGGCGATCCGACGTCGACCTTGCTGCAAAATTGCGCGAGCGACGCTCGACAAGTTCTACCTGCTGACGTCGGCAGACCAGATGACCGCGACGTTCAACACCATAGGTACCAACCTGACCAAGTTGCGTGTGGCTCAGTAACGATCGTGCAGCGTGACGAGCGGGCGAATTCGTCCGCTCGTCACCGCATCATCAAGTAACGCAAATTAAAATAACGCAAGCAAAACAAAAAGCCCGGCCAATTGAGCCGGGCTTTGCAGTCCAAAAAGTTTACGCGACGCTACGCAACAAGTACGAACGCTTTACGCGACGCTACTTACTTCGCTTTCGCGATCAGGCCTTCGAAAGGCTTGTAAGTCTCTTTCGCAAGATCGGCATAGAGCTCGCCGATCTTGGAAGCCTTGGCCACGAAACCCTCATAGGCGGTCTTGGCGTATTCGGTCTGCAGCTCGATCGCCTTATCGAGCGACTTAACGCCGAACAGCTTCTCGAGCGCGGCGGTGCCGTCCTCGAATGCCTTCTTCGAATAGTCCGCAACCTCAACCGCAATCGCCTGGGTGCCTTTCGACAGCGCCCCCATGGCTTTCAGCGTGAGGTCGACATTCTCTTTACTGACCTGTTGCAGGTCCTCGAAATTTTTCACCATGACATCCTCTCCCGGCCCGCAATGCGGCGCCAATGTATTGAACTCTCAGACCCGGCCTCGCCGGGAATGGTGTTGCTTATACCGCACTGCACAATAAAGTCAAGCAAAATTATTGCAGTGCGAAAACCTCTTAAAATCCAGTGGATTGCCTTAATAATTTGTAAACCGCGTTCTCCTACGGTCCTAAATTAGCGTACTGCCGAGACGCTACAAAACGGCCACGATGGCGGCCTAGGGGACCGTCACCGCAGAAACGGGGTTGGGAGAGCGAATGCTGCGTGGGGGAGTTGTTGGCCATCGCGGCTTACGCTGGGGCGCCCTGGGCCTAACGGCTTTTTTTGCTGTCGCCGCTCTCACAGACAATGCAGACGCACGCCGCGGACGCCAGCATCGGTCTGACGCAGGCGAAAGCTATCAGCCCTCCTATTCCTCCATTGTGGTGGACGCCAATTCAGGCGCGGTGATGCAGTCGACCAATGCCGACAGCCCGCGCCATCCGGCCTCGCTCACCAAGATAATGACCCTCTACCTGCTGTTCGAGCGGCTGGAGCAAGGCAAGATCAAGCTCACGACTGAAATGCCTGTGTCGCCCCATGCGGCCATGCAAGCCCCCTCTAAGCTCGGCCTCAAGCCCGGAGAATCGATCCGCGTCGAAACGGCGATCCGCGCCGTCGTTACAAAGTCGGCGAACGACGTGGCTGTCATCGTGGCGGAAGCACTCGGCGGCGATGAACCGGGCTTCGCCCGACTGATGACCGCAAAGGCGCGCGCGCTCGGTATGACGCAGACTGTCTACCGCAACGCCTCCGGCCTCCCCGAGGACCAACAAATCACGACTGCGCGCGATCAGGCCATTCTCGGCCGCGCTATCCAGGATCGATTTCCGAATTACTACCAGTACTTTGCGACCCGGACTTTCGATTTTCGCGGCAAATCAATTCGAAACCACAACCATTTGCTGGGCACCATGGACGGCGTCGATGGCATCAAGACCGGCTACATTCACGACTCCGGATTCAACATCGTCACGTCAGTCCGTCGTGCCAATCACCATATCGTGGCGGTCGTATTTGGCGGCCGCACCGCTGACGCTCGCGACGCTCGGGTCAGGAGCCTGATCGACAACAACATCAATATCGCCGCAGTCAAGCGGACTGCCCCTCCCGTCGTCGAGGGATGGGACACTGCACAAGCACGAAAGGACGGCAAGGACAGCAAGGAAGAGGACCGCACCGGTTCCGCGCCCGTCCGCGTTGCGTCAGCGGCACCATCGACCACGGATGGGCCGGCGCCCGGCTCCACCGAACCGATCAAACCAAACACGGTCAAAACCGTCATCGTCCATCCTGGCACCGTCTACACAGCTTCGCTGTCGCCGTTACCGTCGGATAGCCGACAACTCACGCCGGCGCCGGCAGTCGCCACCGCGGCAAACGTCACAACGATCGCGACCGTCAGAAGCGAGACACCCCCGACCGCTGCTGCGCCCACTCCTGCTGCGCCGATCGCTGCTGCCCCATCGCCCGTTTCACCTCCGTCTGCCACCCCTGCGCCCGCTTTACCGCCGACCGCAAAGCCCGGGCCACTGCCGGCAAAGATCGCGTCTGCCGGAGATAGTGTGCCGGTGCCGGCTGTAACCGCCGAGACCGCCGCGAAAATGCGTGGCGGCTGGATCATCCAGGTCGGTGCCTTGCCCGACGAAAAGGAAGCCAGGAACCGTCTGGAAACGGCGCAGAGCAAGGCCAAGGACCTGCTGGGCAAAGCCGATCCCTTCACCGAACGCGTTGAAAAGGGCGACAAGGTGCTCTTTCGCGCGCGCTTTGCCGGGCTAGAAAAAGATCAGGCGGAAGCCGTCTGCAAACATCTGAAACGCAGCGAAATTCCGTGCATGCTGCTGAAAAACTGACGAACAAAAACAATAACAGGGATGCGCCAATATCCAGGAGCCGCTGATGGTCAAGTTTGTGGAGTACCTCAGCGATGGCGGCGAAGAAGGATTTCCTTGGCTTCATTGATACGGGCCGCGAGATACGTCGAGCCCCCTTGGTCGGGATGCAGTTTCTTCATCAGCGTGCGATGCGCGCGGCTGATGTCATCGGCGGTCGCGCCGGACTGCAAGCCAAGGATCTGATAGGCCTCTTGTTCCGACATTTTTCCGCTGCTCGACGCGCGCCGCCCCGCTGTCGCGTCCGCCTGCGCGTGCTCACTCCAGCCGGGATCCCGGCGGTCAAGATAAGCCACAAGTAGCGCTCGGCTTTCGTCATCGATCTCGCTGAACATCGCGGCCAACGTCTTGACGTCAAGGCGCTCGAGCTCGGCGCCTTGATGGCGACCCGCGAGAACACGTCCGCGCATCGCGCCGCTATCGTGATCGAGCTCCATCTCGAAATAGGCCGAACGCACGCGCGAGGTCTGCCCTGAGCTTTTCTGCGTGCGTGCGGAAAAGCCGGCCGGCCCGAACGGCACCCATCCGAGCAGCCCAAGCCCGAACTGCGCCAAGCGGAATGGCGATACCGATTTCGCCGCGCAATCCAAGAAATACGGCGAACCCGAGCGCAAGCAGCCCGCCGCCGATTTTCGTTACGCGCGCGGCAACTTTCGGATCGACTTTGGAAATAACGCTGAGAGCCCACAAAACGAGCACCAGCACAAGCACGCCGAAGATGAGAGCGGGCATGGCTACTTCAGCTGGGCCAATAACTTCTGCGCACCGGATGAGCGCTTCTTCGACAGGTCCACAAGCGCCTTGATGCCGCCCGCGGCATAGGCTGCGACGGCGCGCAATAGTTCGCCAAGCTGATGGGCCGAGCCGGCATCGAAGCGGCAATACGCTCCGTGCGACAGCCGCGCGATCTCGCGATAGGCATTCTCCGCCACCGGGTCATTGCCTTCCTGGAACATAAAGACGGGAACGCCGAGCAAACCCAACTCACCGGCGGCCTGACACAAATTGTCGATCGGCTCTTCCATGGCGTCACCGACGAACACGACGGCCTGCACCTTCTGACGGGCATACTCCTGGCGCGCATGACTCAAAACTTTACTGATCTGGGTCTGGCCACCCCGGCAATCGATACGCGACATCAATTCCGCAAGGCGGTCGCTGTCTGCGACCCAACCGGAAGCGCGGCATTCCTTCAAGCCCCGGAAATAAACGAGCTGAATGTCGAGCCCACCAATGCTCGCCGCTTCGCGAAACATGTCTGCCTGCAAGCGTACAAGCCGTATCCCAGGTGGGCTGGCGGCTCATCGTGGCATCGAGGGCGAAAATCAGCCGGCCGCGACCACCTCGCGCGGTCGAAGGTCCCAGCGAGCGCACCTGCTCGATGAAGGTCTCGATATCCGGCTTGGACGAGACCGGCGCCGGGGTCCGTTGCGGGTCCTTGCTCATAGGAAAATTCTACACTGAAATCGCGGCAGCTGCGCGGCCTTCTATCGCGCACATCGTCAGATGGCGACATTGGCTCCCGGATGCAAGCTGGACGGACTCTAGGTGATAATGTCGTGGACCTGTAGCGGTTGGTCCATGACTGAGTACCATTCAGCGCGGGCAGCAGCGCGTCGTTTTCCATTTTCGGAAAGCGGAAGATGAAGTGCATTGAGCAGCGCGATCACTTCCTCTCGAGCGGTCACATGCGACAGGCTCGGGCGAGTCCCGAGAGTCTCTTCATCGAGGTCGTCGAATGCGGTAAGTCCGCGCGGGAAGAATTCGCGATAAACGACACGCTCGGCAAAACCTTCGACGCTGCGGAAGCCCATGCGCTTCGACAATTCATTGATGCCGTCGCCGACCAAGCGCTTGTTGCGCGACGAAAGAGTAGAGAGACGGTTACGGACCACGATCCAGTCGGTGAGCTGGCCGTCGACCAGGCGCCGCTGTCGGCGCGCTTCGCGGACCATTTCGGCGTAGTGGCTTTCGCCTGTGACGCTGAAATTGGTTGGATCGATTGTGGCCAGCACATCGAAATCAAGGAAGCTGTCATTGAGCGGCGTCACCAGCGTATCCGCCATCGAATGAGCGAGCCGCATCAGGTAAGTGTCGGCACCGGGCGTATCGATCACCACCACGTCGTGTGTGTGCTCGATCGCACTGATCGCCGCCGAGAAGTTGGTAAACTCCTGCGCCTCGTTTGCTTCGACCGAGTTGCCTTCGGCGCGCGCGATGCAATAGTGAGTAGGCAACTCCAGCGTGATGCGCGCGCGCGCGGCCCAGGCCCGGCGGTTGTCGATGTAATGTGTGAAACTCTGCTGACGCGAGTCGAGGTCGATGGTGGCAACGCGTTGCCCGGCCTTGAGGAGTGCGACCGCGATATGCAACGCCGTGGTGGATTTCCCCGAACCACCCTTCTCGTTGCCGAGCACGACCACGTGCGCGGATTGAGCTGTTTCCTGAATCGGTTGAATCAACATGCCGCCCCCTCCGGCCGTCAATTCTCAAAATATTAGCGTGCCTTAGTCAAGTTAAACCCGACCTGACCGTGAATTTTGCTTGGTCATATTCATCCCGCCTTGTAGGTCGTGATCCGGTTTTGCGACAATTCGCATGACAGGGCCACAATTATGGCAAACCGCCTGAAAGTTGTACGTACAGTCCCTCCGCTTCGCCGCGCTCTGGAACTCCACCGGAAGCCAGGCGAGCGCATCGCGCTGGTGCCCACCATGGGCGCGTTGCACCGTGGTCACATGGCGCTGGTGCGCGAAGCGCGACGGCGTGCAAAACGTGTGGTGGTGTCAGTCTTCGTAAATCCAACGCAATTCGCGCCGCACGAGGATTTCGCCAGCTATCCGCGCAGTTTTGCAACCGACCTCAAAGTTTTGCGTGAAGCCAAAGTCGATCTCGTATGGGCTCCGTCGGTCGAAGCCATGTACCCGGACGGATTTGCGACGCGTCTAACCCCCGAAGGCGCCGCCAAAGGCCGGTCTCGAGGATGAGTTTCGCCCACACTTCTTTGGCGGCGTTGACGACCGTCGTGGCCAAACTTTTTACGCAAGTCTCGCCCGATTTCGCGCTATTCGGCCAAAAGGACTACCAGCAGCTGCGCGTCGTCACGCAAATGGCCAAGGATCTCGATCTGCCGGTGAAAGTGATCGGGGTTCCGACCGTGCGAGAGCCCGACGGTTTGGCGCTGTCGTCACGCAATGCGTACCTTTCCGCGGCCGAGCGCGCGGTGGCGCCAATGCTTTATCGCGTTCTCAAGGGGTGCGCCGGTCGTATAAAAAATGGTGAAAAGGTCGACCATGTCCTGAACGTGGGACGAATCGAGATCGACGTTGCGGGTTTCCGCCTCGATTACCTTGAAGCCCGTCACGCGCTTACGCTCGCCCCGATCGGCGGGCCCAAAGACGGCCCGATCCGGCTGCTCATTGCTGCCAGACTCGGCAAGACCCGGCTGATCGACAACGTCGCAGTCTAAAGCAGTCCGAGTTCCCGTAATTCGCGGCGCATGGCCTCTGGCATCCTGGCCGCACCCGGCGCGGCACGCGAAAGGTCGCGCGGTGCGTCCTTCACCTCCAGATAACGCCACCCTTGAAATGCTGCGCGCGGCCGTGGCTCAACGAGCACCAGTTTGCCGTCGAGGACGACGCGGCAACGGCCGATACCATCCTTGTCGGTAAAAGGGCGGATATCGAGAATGCGTTCCCGGCAGGTGATCTGTCCGCGAATTACCCAATAGAGAGACCCGCCGTTTGTGAGTTCGTCGGCGCGTTTGGGTACCATGCGGGTCGTGTGAATATGCTCGGGCTTCTGCCCACGCCGTCTCTTCTCTTTCAGTTTCTGTTTAATCCAGTCCTCAAGGTCGGAGACTGAATCGCAGCCGACGCAAAGCTTGATGAGATGCAGGGGCATTGCCGAATTCCAGCTTATTCGTTTGATTTCTGCGCCGATGCGATGCGCATAACTTTTGCACCTTCAGCAACCTGCGCATCTTGGGCGACCGCAATATCGGCGACGGTGCCGTCAACTGGCGCCATAAGCGTGTGTTCCATCTTCATTGCCTCGATAATGGCGACACGCTGGCCGCGCGTGACCCGTGCGCCCTGCTCCACCAAGATATTGAGCACCTTGCCATGCATAGGCGCCCGCACAATCCCGCTACGATCTTGATCCCCAACCTCGTCGAGGGCGAAGTCACGCAATGTCACTTTAGTCTGGCGTCCATGGCGCAGAACATAGACCGCACCCTGCTCCGTGACCACGACTGCATCTTGTGCCGGGGCACTGCCGTCGACGACAACGGTATGGCCTTGGGGACCATAAGTGACTTCCGCCATCAGTGCCTCGTCGTCAGCGACGACCGGCAGCTTCAGCATTCGCGTGTCCGACAATTGAAAGGCTGTCGGTCTCATCCCAAGGAGATGATGCCTGATCCGTTTCACTCTCGCGCGACGCCGCTACGCGAACTTGCTCCTGTTCAAGCAACCTTTGCGCACCGAGCGCGGCCGCAGAGCGATCGAGCCCCTGCCGCGTCGCGCCAAGTTCCAGCAGATTGCGGTCGATAAAACCGGTGTCGAAATTGCCCTCGCGAAATCCCGGCGCACGGCAAAGCGCCGCCAGAAAGCCGGCATTGCTGCGTGGGCCGATCACGATTGTGTGGTCGAGCGCATCGGCCAGACGATCAAGCGCCGCCTCGCGCGTCTTTTCGTGGACGATGAGTTTAGCAATCATCGGGTCGTAGAACGGAGTGACCTCGCTACCGGCCTCGACGCCGCTATCGACACGCAAGTGCTCGGACTTTGGGAATTGGAGCGCGATCAAACGGCCCGTGGACGGCAGGAAGCCTCGTTCCGGATCTTCCGCATAAAGCCGCGCTTCCATAGCGTGGCCTTCGAGTTTCACTTGATGTTGCGCCAGCGGCAACTTTTCTCCGGCGGCAATTCGGAACTGCCACTCCACCAAATCGAGCCCTGTGATCGCTTCGGTTACCGGATGCTCGACCTGCAGTCTCGTATTCATTTCCATGAACCAGAATGCGCCTGGCTTAAGGCCGTTGGCGCCCTCGGCGATAAATTCAACCGTTCCGGCGCCGACATAGCCTGCGGCTTTCGCCGCCACTACTGCCGCAGTTCCCATCGCGGTGCGCAATTCATTGTTCACTCCGGGAGCCGGAGCCTCCTCGATCACCTTCTGATGGCGCCGCTGCAATGAACAGTCGCGCTCGTTGAGATGAATGGCGTTGCCGTGCCGGTCCGCGAAGATTTGCAGTTCTACATGCCGCGGACTTGCCACATATTTTTCGATCAGGACCCGGCCGTCACCGAATGCAGCTTTGGCTTCACGCTGTGCGCCTTCAAGTGCGGAATCGAAATCGGCGTGGCGCTCGACCCGCCGCATACCTTTGCCGCCACCGCCCGCCACTGCCTTTATGAGCACCGGGTAGCCGATTTCGTAAGCTTTTTGTTTGAGGAATTTTGGCTCCTGTAGCTCGCCGTGATAGCCGGGTACTACCGGTATGCCCGCCCTCTCCATTAACGTCTTGGCACGGTCTTTCAGACCCATGGCGCGGATCGCCTGAGCTGGCGGCCCGACAAAGGCAATGCCTGCAGCAAGACAGGCTTGCGCAAAATCCGCATTCTCCGAAAGAAAGCCGTAGCCTGGGTGAATACACTCCGCGCGCGCGGCGCTTGCCGTTGCGATCAATTTATCGATTGCGAGGTAACTTTGCGCAGGTGGCGAAGGACCGATGGCGTACGCCTCGTCGCAAAGCCGTACGTGAAGCGAGCGAGCGTCAGCTTCCGAATAGACCGCGATCGTGCGCAGCCCTAGCCGCTTGGCGGTGCGAGCAATGCGGCAGGCAATCTCGCCGCGATTGGCGATAAGGACGGATTTGAACATGCGCGCCCGGGTCGGTCGGCCCGATACTAGCGGGCTGGAGGGGATGCCGCTTGGGCCTGTGGACGTTTTGGCGGCACCGGAGGATTACCGGTGGGCCTATCGGCGCCAGTAGCCTGGGGACTGGCCGTCCCGGTTTGCTCTTTTGGCGGGGGAGGCTCGGCGTTCATGATGCTGACCGCCGGAATCGAGGCGGCTGACGGAAAATCGTAGCGACTGTCGACCGGATGAGGAACTCCCGGTTCCCCAGCGCTCGCGACGGATGGTAGCGGCGCGGCGGAAGTCTGCGGTTGCTTTTCGGCTGCGGGCTCGGACTTGGCCCAGGCCGATGCGTAGCGGGCGACGTAGGAGTTGAAAGCCTGAACTTTCAGATTGGCCTTGAGCGCACCGGTATCCTGGAACATCGCGAATGCCGCGCAGCGTTCTGTGGTGCAACCGTCGCGCACAGCCAGAACATGGGCGGCGATACCATATCGATCCAGTTCAATGGCGCGGCGTGCGGTGGCGAAGGCGGCCGGCAAATCGTGGTCGCGGCGCTGACCAACTTCGAAAACGTCGGAAAGTAAGGACAGACGCGCGGTAATGTAGGCAACCGCTCTTGCCGTGCTTTGCGCGTCCGCGAACACTGCTTGCTCGCAGGCATTTTCGACCTGCTCGCCAGCGACACCGTCAAGGCATGCGAGAGACGAGCCCGGAGCAACGGCGCTCAAACTGAGCTGCGCCTCGCGTTGAAGCAGCGCACGCTCTTCAGCTGTGCGTTCGTTAGTCGCCAAGCGATCGAGTATGCTAATCACCGCGAGCGCGCAAACCACAATTGCAGATAACGGAAGCAACAGACGCAGCCCGCCACCGCGAGCGGCGCGCCGCACGGCCATTACGACCATCACAAAAAACAATGCGGCCAGCGCGCCGGCCAAGGGAGCCGGCAGCACCAGCGGCGTTGAAAGCAGCCCGTTTATGGACGCGCTGTCGACGATTGGCATAGGACACCAATTTGCTTACGCATGATCTGATCCGAAGGCCGGTCGCCAGGCCCTCGGATCAAGTCCGAAGGCAAGTTTTTTTCGGAATTCATGCGCTTACTGGATCTTGGCTCCCGAGACTTTTACCACATTCGCCCATTTTTCGATGTCTTTGCGCAGGAATGCGTCGAATTCCTCCGGCGTCTTCACCAACGGAATCGCGCCTTGCTTGAGCCAAACTGCCCTAACTTCAGGCTTATTGATGACATTGTTGATGTTTGTATTGAGGAAAGTGATGATCTCCTTGGGGGTGCCTTTTGGTGCCATGACACCGAGCCAGATGGTCGCCTCATAACCAGGAACGGTTTCGGCAATCGTTGGCAGATCGGGCGTAAGCTCCGAGCGCGTCAGACCGGTGGTGCCAAGCGCACGTACCTGCCCGCCCTTTGCCAGTGCGGACATCGTTGTCACGGCGTCGAACATCATTTGTACAGTCCCAGAGATTACGCTATTGCGCGCGTCGCCTGAGGCCTTATGCGGCACGTGCACGATGTCGGTTTGGCTCATCGCCTTAAACAGCTCACCCGCCATGTGATAAGGCGTGCCCGGGCCGGATGAAGCGTAATTGAGTTTGCCCGGCTCCTTCTTCGCCAATTCGATAAATTCTTTCACGGTCTTGGCCGGAACTGACGGATGAACAACCATCAGTAGATCGGAATAGTTGATGGTCGCAACCGGGACGAAATCACGCATCAACTGGAATGGCTTGTTAGGCAGCAATGACTCGTTGGTCGTATGCGTATTTGACATGACCAGCAGCGTGTAGCCGTCGGGCGCAGACTTCGCGACCGCGTCGGTACCGATAATCGCTCCGGCGCCGGGGCGATCCTCAACCACAAAGGACTGCTTGGTTTCTTCCGACAAGTGCTGAGCAAGCACCCGAGCGTAGACGTCAGCGGGGCCGCCCGCTCCAAATGGAACGATGAGTTTGACGGTACGGTTCGGGTAGTTTTGTGCCGCAACCGGCAAGGTCAGAAAAATCGGCAATACGAACGCGGCCAGACGCAAAAATGCGCGCATAAACTCTCCCCTTCGGTGGTTTGTTCAAGCTGATTATAACGTCGCAGTTCTTTTGTTTATTCCCCCACAACCGCTTATGTCCCGCCGGCCGATTTGAAGCCCGGGGCAAGATCACTCGCCCCGGCGAATGCGCCCTTGGCTTCCACCGACGTCAGCGCCACGGTGGTGCGTAAGCCGGTTACGCCACCGCCACTGCCCGCCGCCAGCAGAACCGCGGCCATCTGAACGTCATTCGGAGCTTCAGCGATCGTCAGGAAATCGTATTCGCCGAACGTGAGATAGTAACCTAACAGCCGGCCCCCGATTTTCGATAAAAGACGCGCCACAGCATCGGCGCGGTCCTCCGGCTTGACGATCATCCCCTTGATCGCGTCGCGGGTATAACGCCCTTGCGTGATGTAGATCGGCATGCCCTGGTCTCCTGCGGCGCGGCAACTGCGCTGTCCAGAGCATCATAAGGAAAGCCAAGGCAAAATCGCGACGGCGGAGCGGCGCCGCGGTCAAGCGCGATCGAGTTGGCTCTCCTTGGCGACGCGTTCGAAGGCTTCACCGGAACTTTTGATCCGGTACTGATAATCATCACCTTCCGAAGGAAGCAGTTTGACCACGATATAGCTACCGCTCGCTGCGGCTCGGCCAAAGGTCGGCGACGTGTAGTAGACCGTTTCACCGACATGGTACTTGTGCAATCGCGCCGGAATTTCATGTGCGGACACCGGCTGCATTGGCGGGCTCGGCGTACGGATCATTTTGGTCGTTTTCGCCGAGCTGCCAGCAACCGTCCCCGCTCTTGTCGGACGGGTGGTCTTGCCAACTGGAAGACGAGCCGATTTCGACACCTTTTTCGTCGGGGCGCGGTCGCTTTTCGCGCTCTTTTTTGCAGTTCGCCGTGTCGACTTGGCGGACCGCCCCTCAGTTTTTGCTGAATGTCTGCTCATAAGTTCAATATAGCAGCAAATTTTGTTTGCGGGCAAAGTTTTTTAGGCAAAAACTCCTGTATTTTCAATATGTTATAATACGACTGATGACTATATAAGGTTAACGGTGTGCGACCGAAAATCGTCCGGTTTACTGTCACAATTGGCCTCTAGATGTCCCAAAAGGGAGCGGAACTCGACTTTGGCAGCCGCGTTTGAGGTCGGAGAACGAGGAGTTGCACCATGCGCGTCATCATCGGAATCCTTCTCGGCGTCATACTCACCGTCGGTGGCGCCTACCTCTATGATTCCCACAACGCGGTAACAGCCGCGAACGCCAACGGCCTACAACGGCCAATGGTCAACTGGGATGTCGTCAGCACCAAATGGAACCACCTGACCGAGCGGGCCCGTGCCGAGTGGACCCGGCTCGCCGGCTGACGCGCGTTTCCCTCCGACGGGTCCCCACTCGCCGTCGGGCTGTTCGCGCGTAGCCATCCGCGGCGCATCAACGATCGCACGACGGTTCACACGCGTGCCGCCATCACCTTCGATCAAAAGCGCAACGCGGCCGGTACTGACCGTCCAGTCATGCTATCGTGCCGGTTCCAAGGGGGTTGGCCTATGCGAGCGGCTTACTATGAACGCAACGGTTCCGCGCGCGAGGTACTCCACGTCGGCGACGTACAAACGCCTCGTCCCGGCCCGGGTGAAGTGCGCGTCAAGCTCGTGACCTCCGGCGTCAATCCTTCTGACGTCAAATCGCGACAGGGCTCCACCCGCAAAATAGCTTTCCCACGCGTGATCCCGCACAGCGATGGGGCCGGCGTGATCGACGATGTCGGCGATGGCGTGCCGAAGTCCCGCATCGGCGAGCGGGTATGGGTATGGAACGGCCAGTGGAAACGTGCTTTTGGCACGGCCGCCGAGTTTATCGTGTTACCGGCCGCGCAGGCTGTGACTTTGCCCGGGAATGTGACTTTCGAAGCCGGTGCTTGTCTTGGAATCCCGGCGATGACGGCTATTCACGCCGTTATCCTCGCCAATGTCGCCAAAGATACGACGCTTTTGGTATCGGGCGGCGCCGGAGCGGTCAGCCAATACGTCATTCAATTCGCAAAAACCAAAGGTGCGAAGGTCATCACCACGGTGTCCTCGCCCGAGAAGGCCAAGGCCGCGCGCGAGGCGGGCGCCGACTACACTGTCGACTACAAGCGTGAGAACGTTGGCGAGCGGGTCATGGAGATCACCGCCAAGCACGGGGTCGATACCGCAATAGAGATGGACCTCACGGCTAACGCCAATCTCATACCTAAGGTGCTGAGGCCCAAGGGCAGTGTGATCGTGTATGGCACTGGACCGGAAGCGATGCTGCCGGCTGCCTTTTGCCTGGTCAATTCTATCCGTCTGCAATTCTTCCTGGTCTATGAACTTGACGCGACCGAGCGCGAACGGGCCGTCGCAGCCATCAATGATGCGCTCAAAACCGGCAAACAGCACAACCGGGTAGCGCAACCCGCTTTTTCGCTGACGGATATCGCCGCCGCCCACGAAGCCGTCGAACGCGGCACTATCGGCAATGTCGTTATGACTTTCTGAGACTACGTCATGGGCACGACATCACATCGCTTCGGCTGGTACCTGGCTGTACTCCAGTTGCTCTTCGCGCTGTGCTGGACAGTCTATGTCATCTATCTGCCGAAGCTTGCCGCGGCGGCCGGCATAGCACCAAAGGCCGTAATCCTGGTGCTCATGCTCGATCAGGCCATCTTCACGGTCTGCGATTTCTTCACGGGAATTGCCGCCGATAAGGTGACGCGCGTACTCGGCCGGCTTGGCGTGTGGGTTACCGCGGCAACCGCGCTGTCCTGCGCGGCGTTTCTGATCATGCCTTTGATCGCGGGCCTCGGCACGCCAACGCTGATGGCCGTCATCGTCGTGTGGACGATAACTTCTTCCGCATTGCGGGCGCCACCACTCATGTTGCTCGGCAAATATGCCCGCAAACCATCGATCCCCTATCTGTCAGCCCTTGCGTTACTCGGCACCGGCATTGCCGGAGCGATGGGCCCTTATCTGACCATTACGCTTCGCGATATCGACCCGCGGATTCCGTTCGCGGTGGCCAGCCTCGTGCTGATGCTGGTCACACTCGGTATGATCACGGCTGAACGCAGATTGGCGGCGAACTCGCACCCGAGCCTCGCAAGTCCGCCAGTACGCTCCTTCGGCACAATGAGCAGACCCGCGATCGTATTCGCGCTCGGCATGATCACGCTCGCACTCGGCTATCAGATGCATTTTGCCCTCGATAGTGCGCCGCTCTTCCTGCGGTTCACCAATGCTGGTGCGCTGCAATGGCTGATGCCGGTGTTCTGGGTGGGCTTCAACATTTCGATGTTTCCGGCGAGTTTCATCACTAATCGGCTCGGCGGCTATAAAGTGATGGGCGGCGCCGCACTGATCGGCGCGATCGCTATTCTCGCGGCGCATCTTGCACAAGACCTCGAGCAAATGGTGGTCGCCCAGTTTGCCGCAGGTGCCGCCTGGGGCGCGATCCTTATGAGCGCCTTTACTGTCGCGTTTGCGATTGGTGAGAATGGCGGCGAAGGCCGCATGTCCGGATTGCTGTTTTCAGCGCTGGCATTGGCCACGTTGACGCGCATGGCGACTGTCGCCACCGGCTTCAACGCCGATCCGGCGCTCAAAACCGTGCTGCAATGGGTGCCGACTGTATGCTGGACGGTCGCGGGCGCAGCCTTGCTTTATTTGGCGGCCGCGCGCGTGAAACGCTGGGTGGCACCCTAGGGCGCCACCGAGGCCTCCGGAAAACCAGCGGCATCGAGCGCGCGCCGCACCAAACCGGATGCCTTCGCAATTTCGAGCAGTTCGCTTGCAATCTTCAGCGCAATCGGCCGCCCCTTCGGCACCGCGACCGCGATACCGGTTTGCTGGAAATTGCCCGACAACACGCGCGCCCCGGGCAGCTTCGGCAACAGTCCGGCAAACGAGTCATGCGAAAGGGCGAAAGCATCGCCCTGCCCTTGCCGCGCCATCTCGGTCATCTGGTCGACGCTCGGTACTTCCTCAACGCTGGCGTTCGGGGCAGTGCGGCGCGCGCTACGCGCGGTCGTCGTGTTGGAAATAGCAATAATCCGTCGCCCAGGACGATTGACCTCATCGATGCTTTTAATGGTGGAGCCTGCTGGCACCAGATAGGTGCTTTCGATGAAATAATAGGCTGGACCGAAATCCACACGCTTCGCACGCTCGGCGTCCTGCGGCATGAAGGCAATATCGCACTCACCTTTCGCGACCGCATCGGTGACTTGTCCGGAGTTATCGTAGATTTGCAGGGCCAGCGGCAGCTTCAACGCGGTGGCAAAACCGCGCATAAGATCGACCGTGACGCCTTTCACGTCGTCCTTGCCGTCGTTTATGGCGAAAAAGGCAGAAGCCGCCGGCGCGGCAACGACACCGCCGCGAAGTTTCCCCGTGGGCGCAAGCTGCTTGAGGTCTTCGGGGCTCGTCATGACGCCTGCATTTAGCATGCGGCGACAGGGCGGGCTACGGCACTAGGCGGGACGATCCGGCTACGGCTGTTGCGTATTGTCGGCCGCGGTGACGAAATTCGACGACGCCGTGACCAAGATCACTGCTTGTGCGATCGATAGTCCTGATTAGTAAACGCGGGCTGTGTCGGCCGTTTGATGACAACAAAGCTGTTTTCGGTGCCCTGATGGCAGGCATTGCAAGCGGCGGTGAGCTTGTCGTAACCGACACTGAAGGCTTTGTAATCCTTGCCCCCGATCGCCTTTTCGAGTGTCGCGATTTCCTTCGTAATGACCGCGTCGAGCATGTCGGCAAGCGGCAGGTTCCTGAAAGTCGGCACGAAATCCTGCACGTCACCCATGATCTCCTTGATCTCGCCAAGCTGATATTCGGCGAGTGGCCAGTTGCGCGACTTGCCGGCAAACCAGAGCTTGTTGTGCTCGATCAAGATCAAATTCATGAACTGCTCCAGGCCAGGCACATACGTTTTCGGCACGTCCTTTCGCGCCTCTTTTGGTGCATCTTTAGCCGGAGATGTCGGCCCCTGGGCCTTGACAGCGAGTGGCAGCAGCGCGGCGGCTAAAACAATCCCGATTGTTCGGTAACGCATCGGCGAACCTCGTTTGACGCACGGGTAGAACCTCTGTCACCGCACAGATTTCAATGCAAGCCGCGGCCACGACATTGGAATTTGTCTAATTCGACATTTGCCAGCCGCACTCGCGCCGCCAATCGATGGGCTGGCCTTGCCGCCGCCGATGGCATGAAGCCATATAGGATCTTCCTACGTATATGCGAGACTGCAGCAGCGCAGATAATGACCGAGGTGGCCTATGCGATTTATTTTTGGAGTTTTTGTCGGCGCCGCACTAATGGTCGGCAGCGCCTATATGCACGACACTGGCATGGTGCGGGCCGGGCCGAAGCAACCGTTCGTGAATTGGGACACCGTGATTGGGATGTTGGGACGCTGAGCAGTATTCAAAACTTCTCTACCCACGGCCGCAATTCGATTTCCCAGGTCCATGCGCTGCGCTGCTGATTGAGCACGTGCAGATAGCTTTGCGCGATGGCGTCGGGATCGAGTAATGAATCCGGCTTATCCGACGGCTCGGCTCGGCGCGCGCTGCGGATGCCGCCATCAATTACAAAATGCGCGATGTGAAGCCCCTGCGGCGCCAATTCGCGCGCCATGCTCTGTGCCAGCCCGCGCAGCGCGAACTTGCCCATGGCGAAGGGCACCGATTGCGCATATCCCTTGACGCTGGCTGAGGCGCCGGTGAACAATATCGCACCGTGACCATTCGGCAGCATGCGCCTGACCGCTGCCTGCGCCACCAGGAAACCGCCGAAAGCGGACACCTGGATCGATTTCTCAACCTCCCCTGGATCAAGCTCGAGCAACGGCCCACGCGTGCGATAGCTGGCGTTATAGATGACGACGTCGGTCGAACCTTCGGCGTCGAGCGCGGCGAATAAATTGTCCACGTCGGCCTTGTTGGTTGCGTCGCAGGCGAATGTCTTGGCCTTGGTCTCGCGCGCCAAATCGGCAAGCTTGTCAATGGATCGGGCGGCGAGCGCCACTTTCATACCGGCTTGCGCAAGCGCACGTGCGAGCGAGGCGGACAGCCCCGAGCCGGCGCCGACGATGAGGGCAGATGTATATTTCATGCCGCAACCTTATGGCAGACGCCACATTGCGCAAGGCGATGAGAAGAGAAGGAACGCGGATACTGGCGGCCCCCGTACTTCCTACATTCGAAAAACCCCGAATTTCGTCTCAGGCACCGGTGCATTCAGCGCTGCGGAAAATGCCAGCGCCAGCACGCGGCGTGTCTCGGACGGCGCAATGATGCCGTCGTCCCACAGCCGCGCTGTTGCATAATAGGGATTACCCTCGGCCTCGAACTGTTCGCGCAGCGGTTGCTTGAATTCTTCTTCCTCGGCTTCCGACCATTTGCCGCCGCCGGCCTCGATGTTGTCGCGCTTTACGGTCGCCAGGACACTCGCAGCCTGTTCGCCCCCCATCACCGAAATGCGCGCGTTCGGCCAGGTGAATAGAAAACGGGGGCCATAAGCGCGCCCGCACATGCCGTAGTTTCCAGCGCCATATGAGCCGCCGACGATCATTGTGATCTTCGGGACCCGCGCGCAAGCTACCGCCGTCACCATCTTCGCCCCGTCTTTGGCGATGCCGCCGGCCTCGTAGTCGCGCCCAACCATAAAGCCGACGATGTTTTGCAGGAACAACAGCGGAATGCGGCGCTGGCAGCAGAGCTCAATGAAGTGGGCCGCTTTGAGCGCACTTTCGGAAAAAAGAATGCCATTATTGCCAAGGATGCCAACCGGCATTCCGTGAATATGCGCAAAGCCCGTAACCAAGGTTGAACCGTAAAGCGCCTTGAATTCATCGAACTCGGATGCATCCACGATGCGGGCAATGACCTCACGCACGTCATATTGTTTCTTCAGGTCGACTGGTACAATTCCGTCGAGCTCGGCCGGGTCGAGCTCGGGGTCGCGCGACTTTATGAGCGCAATATCGACGTTCTTTTTCGTATTCAAGTTGGCAACGATGCGCCGCGCGATACTCAATGCATGATGATCGTCTTGCGCGTAATGGTCGGCAACACCGGATTTGCGGGCATGCACATCGGCACCGCCCAGCTCTTCTGCGCTCACCACTTCACCGGTCGCCGCCTTTACGAGCGGCGGACCTCCAAGAAAGATCGTGCCCTGGTTTTTGACGATGATTGTCTCATCCGACATCGCCGGCACATAAGCGCCACCCGCGGTGCAAGAGCCCATGACAACCGCGACTTGAGGAATTCCAAGCGAAGACAGGGTCGCCTGATTGTAGAAGATACGGCCGAAATGCTCCCGGTCAGGAAAAACCTCGGTTTGGTGTGGTAAATTGGCGCCACCGCTATCAACCAGATAAATACACGGCAACCGGTTCTCGCGCGCAATCTCTTGAGCACGCAAATGCTTCTTCACGGTCATCGGAAAGTACGTGCCGCCCTTGATGGTGGAATCGTTGCACACCACCACGCATTCGCGACCTTCGATCCGGCCGATGCCAGTAATCAGACCTGCGCCGTGAATGGCCTCGTCATACATGCTATTGGCGGCGAGGGGCGACAGCTCCAGGAACGGTGAACCGAGGTCGATCAGATTCATGACCCGGTCACGCGGCAACAGCTTGCCGCGACCCACGTGTCGCTCGCGCGCCCGCTCCGACCCGCCCAAAGCCGCTTCGGCGCGCCGTGCCTGCAATTGAGACACGAGTGCCCGCATGCGCTCGGCATTGGCCTTAAATTCGGTGGCGTTTTTGTCGATCGACGTCGAAAGAATTGCCAAGGGTCCCTCCCGGTGGGGAGGAAAGTTGCCTTGGTGGAACCCGGAACGCAATGGCGCCCACTCAACGTTGCCATTCAGTAACCTGCGGAACCGATAGGTCCGGCCAAACGTTTGGTCATCAAGGTCGCGACATCGTCGGGACATTCGAGGGGCATCCAGAGGAGACATCCCGTGAGGAAAGCGAAACTGTTGTCGAGCGTAGCCATTGCATTGCTGTTAAGTGCTGGCGCCGTATCGGCACAAGGCATGAGTAAGGACACCCCAGAGCGCGCGCCCGCAGCGCAGCAAAACGCACCAGCGGAAAAAGTTGCACCTGCGGTAAAGGGCGGCGAACAGAAGGCGCCACAAACGACTGGTCAGGCAACGCCAGACGCCAAGTCCGGCAAAGCGAGAGAGACAACCGGTCAGGCACCAAAATCTGACGCGGACGACAAGGCTCAGGCACCCAGCCGGTCTATGGATAAGAACAGCAAATCCGGTGCGACCAACGATAAATCCGATGTTCGCTCGCCCGGCGAGCAGAATGGTGCATCGTCGAAATCAACCCAATCGACCTCCGAGCAGAACCGGGCCACCACCGGTCAAGGCGCGACGGGCGGAGCGGCGAAGCTTTCAACCGAGCAACGCACCAAGATCACTTCGGTCATTCGAGAACAGAAGGTGGAGCGGGTAAATCTGAACGTGTCGGTGAACGTCGGAACCCGTATTCCGACAAGCGTGCATCTCTATCCGTTGCCGCAACAGGTAATTGTGATCTATCCCGAGTGGCGCGGTTACGACTACATCCTGGTGGGCGATCAAATCGTGATCATTGATCCTCGTACGCACGAGATCGTCGCTATCGTCGCGGCGTAATCTCTCAATCGCGACAGTCTTAGGCCGGCGGCCGGGAACTTTCCCGGCCGCTTGCCATTTCGCCGCCGCTTTTGAAACTTTTTTCCAAAATCGCGTGAGTTCCGGGAACACCGTTCCGCTGCTTCCGTTGTCCCGATTGCCACACGCCGGCATCACCCAAGGAGTTAGATTATGAAGACGTTGACCACACTCACCGCCGTCGCCGCACTCGTCACAGGCATCTCTTTCGCCCAGGCACAAGGCACGATGGGCACACCTTCGTCGGGGAGCGGCATGCAAAAGTCTCAGACGATCGGAAATTCGCCGTTCTGCATTAACACATCAGCGAGCGGCGGGCTCAATTGCAAGTACTCAAGCATGGCGGCCTGCGAAACGGACGCGAAGCCTCAGAACCTGAATTGCTCGCCGAACCCGAACAAGAGCACGACCGGTTCGAAGCAATAGAAAACATAGCGGAATACAATCGAGACCCGTGCTGGCAATCCCCGGCACGGGCCTTCCGCATTATCAACGTCCATTTAAACGAATGGAACGCACGGTCGTGCTCAAACGTTAGGGTTGTTGACACCAACAATCAGAAAAAAATGAGGACAATATGGACAAAGATCGTATTCAAGGCAGCGCCGAGCAAGCGAAGGGCAAAGTGAAAGAAATCGCCGGCAAAATGACTGGCGATACCAAGCTCGAAAGCGAAGGCAAGGCACAGAAAGCCGCGGGTAAGATTCAGAATACGATCGGTGGAATGAAGGATGCCGTGAAGGAAGTCCTCGACGATTGAGGGCTGGCGGAGCACACTTCAACTGCAGAAACCCGGCGCCTGCGCCGGGTTTCTCGTTTCGCGCGCTTCACCTCGCCGCCGCCTGCGACTAGGCTTGCCGCTTCGTGACCGCGGAGGGACCGATGGAAGCTCGACTCGACAATTTCAAGGACCTCAAGCTGAAACTTGACGGCATCGTGCCCCCCGGCAGCGGTTTTCACCGCAATTTATTGTTCGATGCGCTTTACAGCTCGCTGCCACGCGATCCACAGGTCAAGGTGCAGATCTATAACGCCGAGATTGTGCCTGGCGGGTATACGAACTGGCATTGCCACAACGGCGCGGCGTTTTTCGTAGCACTTCAGGGCCTGTTCGAGGCGCACTTCCAGGAAGGTGTGCTGGTCAAGGCCAAGGCAGGCGAATGCTATTCCGAGCCGATCGCCAAATTCCACCGCGGGCATAATCCGCATCCCGAACTGCCCTATCTCTGTGTCGGGTTGTGCTTCACGTCTCCTGACCGCGAGCACGTAACAAATTCGATCGAACGGCCTTGGTAGATCGGCCGGCCGGCCCGCGCCTTGCGCAAACCGTACCAAAAACAAGCTTATGTCCCGCCGATCTGAAGTCAGCGCCGGCATCCTCGCCTTTCGCCGCAAGCCGCGGCTCGAACTGCTGCTTGCACACCCCGGCGGCCCCTACTGGCACAACCGAGATGAGGGCGCCTGGTCAATTCCCAAGGGCAATGTCGAATCCGGCAATCTGCTTTCCTGCGCCAAACGGGAATTCAATGAAGAGACCGGCCTCTTGGCGGCCGGACCGTTTGTCGCCCTCACGCCGCTACGTCAGAAGAGCGGGAAGATGGTGCATGCGTTTACGCTCGATGCCGATTTCGACCTAGGCGCATTTTCCAGCAATATGTTCGAAATGGAATGGCCACCCCACTCTGGCAAACACCAGAAATTCCCAGAGATTGATCGTATCGCCTATTTCAGCCTTGCCGCCGCCCGCAGAAAAATTTTGCCGGGGCAGCGGCCCTTTATTGAAGAACTGGTGCAGCGCCTGAGAGAAAAAAAATCGCCATGAACGGGCGCGCGCGATGCGGCTGAATTAAGTTCTCACATCTTCCTTAAGCACGGACGGCCAATCGACCTCATCCTCGGCCAGGATCCACGACTCCTTGACCGCCGCTGCGTGCCATTCGCGCCAAGCTGGTAGCGCCATCACGGCCTCCATATAGCCGCGCGACACCTTGCCAACGCGCACGCCATATGTGTGAAAGCGCGCTACCACCGGAGCATACATCGCGTCGGCAGCGCCATAACGACCGAACAGAAAAGGACTTTGCGCCTTCGCGCCAAACCGCGCGCGACAGTCGATCCAGATCGCCTCGACGCGCTTGACATTGGCCTCGGCTTCCGGCGTCAGCTCGCGCTCCTTCACCGGGCGCCACATATTCATCGGCATGTGCCGGCGCAGCGGCAAGAAACCTGCATGCATTTCATTGGATACGGCACGCGCAACTGCTCGAGCGGCGTTGTCAGCCGGCCACAAAGCTGCGTCGGGAAATTTCTCCGCCAGGTATTCCAGGATCGCCAGCGATTCCCACACGCTCACATCGCCGTCGATTAGCACCGGCACCTTTCCGGTACCGGATACCGCGCCAACGACGTGCTTGAAATTCGACGCGTCGAGCGAAATCACCGTTTCCTCGAAAGGAATATTCGCGACCTTCATCGCCATCCACGGCCGCATCGACCATGAGGAATAATTCTTGTTGCCGATGATCAGTTTCAACGCCATGACCGCCTATCCCTTCACGCTCGCGAAAGTGCCGGAGACGACCGGCCGCGACAAGCCAATAGTTCTGATCGCTTTGTGCAGGCTCGCGAATGGCGCTCATGCTTTCTTCGCCGGCTCAGTCGCTACCTCCGGCGCCTCGACAGGACCGCCCGCTTTTTTCCAGGCGCCAAAGCCGCCTTCGATATGAGCAACCGGTTTAAGGCCCATATGCTGCGCCGTCTGCGCAGCGAGCGCCGAGCGCAATCCGCCTGCGCAAAAGAACACGAACTTCTTGTCTTGGGCGAATACCGGCTTGTGATAGGGGCTTTGGGGATCGATCCAGAATTCCAACAGGCCGCGTGGGCAATGGAAGGCACCGGGCACCCTACCCTCCCGCTGCAATTCGCGAATGTCGCGGATATCGACCAGCACGGTGTCGTCGCGGCCCGCGAATTTGACGGCCTGCTCTACCGGCAATGTCTCTATTTCGCGCTCGGCTGCCTCGCACAAGGCCTTGTATCCGGTCGTGATGGTCTGCGGCATTGCTTTCTCCCTGAGCACGCATGCTGGCAGAGCCCTTTACCGCACTCAAGCCAGACAGTTGAAGCTCGCGGTGCAAGCAGGCACCATCGGTCGAGACGAGCGACTCGAAGCCCATGACAGCCCTCACCCTGCCTGACCTCGCCGCCTTCGCCTGGTTTCTCGGCGCCTGGATTGTCTATTCCGTCGTAATCGAGAGGAGCGCGAAAGGCCGCACGAGTCTCAACGCGCTCATGAACGGCTACCGTGACGAATGGATGGAACAATTGCTTGCGCGCGATATGCGTATGGTCGATGCACAAGTCACCGCAGCGCTGCAAAACGGCACGGCATTCTTCGCCTCCACCAGCCTGATTGCGATCGGCGGCGCTTTGACGTTGCTGCGGTCAAGCGAAGAAATAATGACGGTCATGTCGCTGTTGCCGTTCGGCGCCACACCATCACGCGGGTTGTGGGATTTGAAGATGATGGGGCTAGTTGTCATCTTCGTCTATGCGTTTTTTAAATTTGCATGGTCCTATCGGCTGTTCAATTATTTCGCCATCATGGTTGGAGCTGCGCCGCCGCCCGCCGAAAAGGACACCCCGGCAGCCCAGACTTTTGCCCATCGCGCCGCACGGCTGTGCGCCGATGCCGGTCGCCATTTTAATCGCGGCCAGCGCGCATTTTTCTTCGCGCTCGGTTATCTGGGGTGGTTTCTCGGCCCGGTGCCCTTCGCACTATCCACCGCCGGCATCCTGGTTGTGATCTGGCAGAGACAATTCGCGTCCGACGCGCGCAAAGCGTTTGAGACGGGTGGCGGCGAACCAATGACTCCGGCGCCAAAGCGGCGCAGTCTCAAGCCATCCCCATCAAGACGGCGATAACGGCCACGATCAGCACCGCCAGTGAAGCAGCGAGCACGGAGATGAGCCGCTCGCGCCGCTCGTCATGCGCGTCAATCTCTTGGTGGCCGGCCGAGTTCCGATGCAGCTGGATGGAAATCCAATGACATGGGCGCCCCCTTTAAAAGGCATCGTTTCGATGGTGCGCGAGCACGCCTACGCGAACTCGGGCGCACGAATCGCCCTAAACGACAAGATTACACTGTTTTGCGGCTTGGCTGTCTCGCCGGTCGGTGCCTACTCAACTTGCCGCCAGATCCGCTAGCCGCAATTGGACGCGCTCCTCGCCTTGCCAGCGGTCTACAACGATTTGACCGGCGGCATGCAAAGTGCGGCCGCGGTTTTCCAAAAGCGCTTTGCCGAGCGACTGGCCGACGGCGCGGAAGGCAATCGCATTCACGAATTTGCCGTCACCAGATCGAAAGCGCGCACGGATGTGTTTCTCACCGACCGGATCGGCATAGGCAAGCGTATGCGCCGGCAGCGCCAGCATCGGCTCTGGATTGCCTGCCCCGAATGGTCCGGCGCGGGACAACAAATCCGCGAGCGGAAAATTGAACCCGCCGGCGGCAACCGCGCCGTCGATCAGCAGCGCACTTTCTCGTCGTGCTGCCTCAACCGGCGCCGCCAATGTATCCTCGAGAAATGCGCGAAAGGCACTCAGCGCGCCCTTCTTCAACGTCACGCCGGCGGCCATGGCATGGCCGCCGCCTTTAAGCAGGATCCCCTCCTGAACAGCGCGCCTTACAGCACGGCCAAGGTCGACACCGGTGATGGAACGCCCGGAACCGGTCCCCGTGCCACCGGGCTCCAATGCAACCGCAAAGGCCGGACGGCCATAGCGCTCCTTCAGACGCGCTGCCACCAGCCCGACCACGCCGGGGTGCCAGCCTTCCCCGGCCGTGACGACTACGGCACCTTTTTCTTCCAATCCAAGCGCTGCGAGCGCTTCGGCTTCGGCTTGAGCAAGCGTCGCCTGCTCGATGTGCTGGCGTTCACGATTAAGCCGGTCGAGCTCGGCCGCAATGCGTGCGGCTTCGCTCGGGTCTTCCTCGAGCAAAAGGCGTACTCCGAGATCCGCTCGGCCGATGCGACCACCGGCATTAATGCGTGGGCCCAGCAGAAATCCGAGATGCCAAGGCTCTGGCGGACCACTGAGGCGCGCCACGTCCATAAGCGCGGTCACACCCGGATGCTCGCGGCGCCTGAGCGCAATGAGCCCTTTAGCCACAAAGGCCCGATTGAGACCGCGCAACGGTACCACGTCCGCGACGGTACCGAGCGCTACAAGATCCAAAAGTGAAAGCAAGTCGGGTTCACCACGATTGCTGGTCCAGAAATCGCGCCGGCGCAATTCACGGGTGACGGCAACCAATGTCAGGAACACCAGACCAACAGCAGCGAGATGCCCGAGGCCCGACAAGTCATCAGCGCGGTTTGGATCGACGACGGCCACAGCGTCGGGAAGCTTTTCGTCGGCCTGATGATGGTCGATCACCACCGCATCGAGCCCAAGCTTTCTCGCCTCGGCCAGCGGCTCCAGGCTCGTCACACCGCAATCGACGGTGATCAGCAGCTTCACACCGCGTTCGGCGAAGGACCGGATAGCATCCACGTTTGGTCCGTAACCCTCGAAGATACGGTCCGGGATATGGATGATTGGATCCAGCCCGCAATGTCGCAGGTAACGGCAGAGCACCGCTGAAGCGGTGGCGCCGTCGACGTCATAGTCGCCGAAGATAGCGAGGCTTTCGCCACGCATCACCGCGTCCGCGATGCGCGCCGATGCTGCTTCCATATCGGTCAATGTATGTGGGTCCGGCATTAGCCGTTTGATGGAGGGATCAAGGAAACTTCGGACCTCATCCACGTCCACATTCCGGCCGGCCAGGACACGCGCGAGCAATTCGTCGAGGTCGTGGCGCTGCGCAATTGTCAGCGCCCGCGTCGACCCTCGCTCGTCGAGGCGGTCACGCCATGCCCGCCCGGTCAAAGACTTTTCGACGCCGAGGAAGGAGCGGTCACCAGGATTGAGCTGTATTGCTGGCAGCGCCATCGTCGTAAGCCATTGCGCGGGAACAGATTGTCCCATCGAGAATCGGTTGTCGGAAGTCCCATATAGTGACGAAGGCTGCGCGCGCATACCAGCCCGCATCAGCGGGAGATATCAGCGTGGATACGCAACAAATCCGGAATAGTCATAGGGTCCCGCCGCCCAAAGCCGCATTCGGTCGCAACCGAAAAGCCGTTTGCATATCGTTCGGCGGTCGCCAGCCGTTTGCGTGTGCCGGCGACGCCATCGGTGTAATGTACAAGGCCGAGGCTGAGCTCGGTTTCCGGCTTGAGTTGGAGCCGCGCTAGCGGTGCGAAGTAAGCATCATCATCACGATCGCGCGGCACCGGCATGTGGATAAGTTGGATTGTCCGCCCGATATCCGCGCAAAGCCGATTGGCGAGTTCGACCATATCGCCCATGTCAGTCGGTTCGATCACATGCTTGTGGTTTGAATCGCCATAGCAAAAGTGAAACAGGAGCTCGATGTCGGCGGGTACATGATTTGCAAGGCCGGTCAGGATGCCTGAGAACGAGGCCACCATCTCTCCGCGTGTGTTGCCATAAGCATTGGGCTCGCCGCGCTGGAGCCGCGCGAATACCGCCGACGCCACATCGAATTGGATAGCAATCTGGTCGTGTGGCAGCACTGCCGCGATTTTATCGATCTCACGCTTAAGCGCCTCGTTATAGACTGGATCGAGCGGCTGATGCAGGTCGTCTTGCAGGAACAGCCAAATCACCGAGTGCGCCGGCACCAGATCAATCTGGAAGCGGCATTCCTTTGGCACAACGCCTTCCCGTTTGAGCTTGGCAAACTCCGCATAAGAAACTGCGGCAACATCGGCATAGAAAAGATTGTCGAAGCGCACGTCACGTACGTCCTTACCCGGACGCAGTTTGTAGCGAATGCGCGCCGTGCCGGTTGCGTGGACGCGGAATAACTCGTTGGATTTCTCCAATGAAGTATTATTGGCGAAGGCCGGCTCCAGCCAGGTGATCCAGTCGGAGCGCGCTCCGGTTTCGCCATCGGGAATGCGTTTGAGGTGCGGCCCCAGTACACCGCTCACCGTCGCGAAGACCTCGCGCGCGTCGCGAAGCGGCACGCTACCGACGAGATGGACGGGGCGCATGCGAATGTCAGTCGAGGTGGAATTTATCGAATTGCCGATGTTCGGCCAGCACCCGTCGCACCGTTCCGGTGACCGAGCGCATCACCACGGTTTCCGTTTCGATTACGTCCTTGCCAAATTTAACGCCGCTCAGCATGGCGCCACTGGTGACACCGGTCGCCGCGAATAGGCAGTCGCCTTTCACCATGTCCACGATCTGGTATTTCTTCTTCGGATCCTTGATGCCCATTTTGAGCGTGCGCTCCCGCAGCTCCTCGGTGTCGATGATGAGCCGCGTTTGCATTTGCCCGCCGATGCAACGTAGTGCTGCCGCAGCCAATACTCCTTCCGGCGCGCCACCAATGCCGAGATAGATGTCGATACCTGTCTTCGCTTCCGCACAATGGATCACGCCGGCGACGTCGCCATCACTGATCAGGCTGACCGCGGCACCGGTCTTGCGCACAGCCGCAATGATGTCGGCATGGCGCGGCCGGTCGAGCAGGATCGCGGTGATCTCAGAGGGCTTCACGCCCTTGGCCTTGGCGAGCGCATGGATGTTGTCCGCAGCAGGCGCGTCGAGATCGATGGTCCCTTTGGGATAGCCGGGACCGATCGCAATTTTATCCATGTAGCAGTCTGGCGCGTGAAGGAGCGTCCCAGCATCTGCCATTGCAAGCGTTGCAATTGCACCGGGCATGTTCTTGGCGCAGAGCGTCGTACCCTCCAAAGGGTCGACAGCAATGTCAACTTTCGGGCCCGCTTTGGTGCCAACCTTTTCGCCGATGAACAGCATCGGCGCCTCATCCATCTCGCCCTCGCCGATCACCACCGTGCCGTCAATTGGCAACTTGTTGAGTTCGCGCCGCATGGCGTCAACCGCCGCTTGGTCGGAGGCCTTGTCCTTTCCATGGCCGCGCAAGCGCGCCGATGACACCGCGGCACGTTCGGTCACGCGCACGATCTCGAGGGTGAGAATGCGTTCCAGCAGCAGTTCCGGCTGGACGGTAATACTCGCCATTTGACGCTCCCTCACAAAAGCGGGCCTCGCTACGCGGGCCGCTCAGTTCTTCTCGATTCGGATGACTTGTGGCCGGCCTGAGATCACCCTATCGCGCCCCACCGCCGCAAGAGCCTTACGCACCCCATCTTCGCTCGTTGCGTAAGTAATGAGAATAACGGGGACGGAACCCGCTTTGGTGTCTCGGTCCAGGTGTGCCGGGTCATGCCGTTGCACAATCGATTCCAGCGAAATTTCCTGTTCAGCAAGCCGTTTTGCAATGGTTGCTGCGGTTCCCGGCTTGTCGCGCGCGACCAGCCGGATGTAATAGCCACCTTCGTGCCTCTGCATGGGCGCCTTACGAACGCTTGTGAGCCGAGCTGTCGGCCGGCCAAACGGCGCCGTGCGCACGCCGCGCGCGATATCGCCAATATCAGAAAGTACCGCCGACGCTGTAGCTGCTCCACCGGCACCGGGGCCAACCAACGTAAGCGGATTGATGTCCACAGCATCGATCGTCACCGCGTTGGTTACACCCATCACCTGAGCGATTGCGGAATCTTTGCGCACCATGGTCGGATGCACGCGCTGTTCGATACCCTTTGGCGTCTTCATGGCAACTCCCAAGAGCTTCACGCGGTACCCGAGTTCGTCTGCCGCAGAAAGATCTGCTGGCGTGATCGAGGAAATACCCTCCACATAGATCGCGCTTTGGTCGACCTTGGTACCGAATGCAAGGCTCGCCAGAATCGCAAGCTTCTGTGCCGTGTCATGACCCTCTATGTCGAAACTCGGATCTGCCTCTGCGTAGCCCAGACGCTGAGCCTCCTTCAGGCAATCGGTGAATGACAGTTTGTCCTGCTCCATTCGCGTAAGGATGTAATTGCAGGTGCCATTCAGAATACCGTAGATGCGCTCGAAAGAATTGCCGGCCATTCCTTCACGCAACGTTTTAACGATCGGAATCGCACCGCCGACTGCCGCCTCAAAATTGAGGGCAGCATGGTTGCTCTCCGCAATCGCTGCGAGTTTGACGCCGTGCTTGGCGAGCAATGCCTTGTTTGCAGTCACAACCGATTTGCCGGACACAAGCGCTTGCTCGACCGCCCTTTTGGCCGGCTCGCCAGCGCCACCGATCAGCTCGACGAACACGTCGATGCCGGGCTCGCGCGCGAGCGCGGCCGGATCGGAAAACCATTTCATCTTCTTGAGTTCGACTCCGCGATCCTTCGCGCGCGAGCGCGCACACACCGCGACGATCTCGATGGCGCGGCCGCAACGCGCGGCTAACGCCTCCCGCTGACGTGCAACCTGGGCAACAAGGGCGGCGCCGACTGTGCCCAAACCGGCGACACCCACTTTCAGGGCTGCGGCCATGAATGCGTGTGTCCGTGGTTAGCGCCGCGTAACGAGCGGGACGACGTTGTGCAGCTGCTCAGGTGCGTGCTCGAGGAATCGGCGTACATTGCGCGCGGCTTGCCGGATACGCTGCTCATTTTCCACGAGAGCAATGCGCACGAAGCCCTCGCCGTATTCGCCGAAACCGATACCCGGCGACACAGCGATATCGGCCTTCTCCACCAACAGTTTGGAAAATTCCACGCTGCCGAGACTCTTGAACGGCTCGGGAATCGGGGCCCAGGCGAACATTGAAGCGCGCGGCGCCGGCACGTGCCAGCCGGCACGGCTGAAACTTTCCACCAGTACGTCACGCCGACGTTTGTAAATCGCGCGCATCTCTTTGATGCAGTCCTCGGACCCGTTGAGTGCGGCGGTCGCGGCGACTTGCACGGGCGTAAAAGCCCCATAGTCGAGATAGGATTTTACTCGGCCAAGTGCTGCGATGATACGCTCGTTTCCGACAGCAAAGCCAATTCGCCAGCCCGGCATTGAGAATGTCTTTGACATCGAGGTGAACTCGACCGCGATATCATTGGCGCCCGGAACCTGGAGCAGTGAGGGTGGCGGGTTATCGTCGAAATAAACTTCGGCGTAGGCAAGGTCGGATAGCACCAGGATGTCGTGCTTTTTTGCGAAGGCGATGAGGTCTTTGTAGAAGTCGAGCGTCGCAACATACGCGGTCGGATTGGCCGGATAGCAGACCACCACTGCGCTCGGTTTCGGAATTGAATGCACGATTGCACGTTCGAGCGTGTGGAAGAAATTTGCGGTCGGTTCTGAAGGCACCGAACGGATGGCGCCGCCCGCCATCAGAAAGCCGAAGGCATGGATCGGATAACTCGGGTTTGGCACCAGTACGACATCGCCCGGCGCAGTGATGGCCTGCGCGACATTCGCAAAGCCTTCCTTTGATCCGAGCGTGGTGACGATCTGCGTTTCAGGGTTGAGCTTCACGCCGAAGCGGCGCTCGTAATACGCAGCCTGCGCGCGGCGCAGCCCGGGAATGCCGCGCGAAGCCGAGTAGCGATCCGTGCGCGGCTTGCCCAAGGTCTCCTTAAGCTTTTCGATTACATGCGGAGGCGCGGACAAATCGGGATTGCCCATGCCGAGATCGATAATATCCGCTCCGGCGTTGCGGGCCTTCGCCTTGGCCTTGTTCACCTCTTCAAACACGTAAGGCGGTAAACGGCGAACGCGGTAAAATTCTTCCATAGGCTCAAACCTTAAAGGTCGGCTGCCCTACCCAGCCCGCAGGTGTTACCCCGGCTGGCTTTTATCACGGGTTCGCCTTGCTGCCAGCGGTTTGCCCGTTTTCGGCATTATTAGGGGACTTTTTAGTCGCTGGAGCGGCCTTCTTACCCGGCGTCGGGCGTCCTTCCTGGCGGTCGCGCACATTGGCCAGCTCCTTTTCGAGCTTAAACTGCTCTTCCTCGGACATGGGCACCGATGCGCGATCCGGCGGCATATCGTGCACTGCCGGGTATTGATACGGCGCCTCCGGCCGCGCCGGGGTATTGGCGGGCAACCCCATATCCGCGGGCAACTTGTCGATCATCACACTGGGCGAGCAACCGGCAAGCGCGGCCGCGAAAGCCAAACCGGGCGCCCATAAAGTTCGTCCGAACACGCGCACCATGCTCCGTACGGCTACCGATTGAACCGGAAATCTATGTAGACTCAATGAATTATAACATAAACTGCTATCGGGCTAATGTGGCCGCAGCAAGATACGCTTTCAGTCGCTGCAAGGCGGACGAAACCATGCGGTAAAACGTAGCTTGCGAGGGGACGCGGTCCGCGCCACTTCTGTTGGCAGGCACACGAGCGAAATCCGGATGGACAAGCCAACCACAGAATCTGCCAAGGGCGGCAACGTCGACATCGAGGCATTCTCGCGGAACCTTGCGCGCCTGATCGAGGAAGGCGGCAAAGCACTCGCTGCCTATATGAAGCCGCGCGAGGAAGGCACAATCAAAGGCGAACTTGCCGAGGACATCACCGACGCGGTCAAGTCCGTTGGCCGGGTGGCGGAGTACTGGATGTCCGATCCTCGCCGCGCACTCGAACTACAGACAAGCCTCGGTCGCGCCTATCTCGATTTATGGGCCGGTGCGGTCAAGCGGATGGCCGGCGAGCAGACCGAACCGGTTGCCGCTCCCGATCCAAAAGACAAGCGCTTCGCCGATCCGGACTGGTCACAGAACCAATTTTTCGATTTCCTTAAACAAGCCTATCTGCTCACCGCCCAATGGGGCGAGCGGCTGGTCAAGGATGCCGCAGGAGTTGACGAACTCACCCGCAAGAAGGCCGAATTCTATGTCAAGCAGATCGCCAACGCGATCTCGCCATCGAATTTCGTGTTCACCAATCCAGAATTGCTGCGCGAGACCCTCTCGTCGAATGGCGAAAACCTCGTGCGCGGCATGCATATGCTTTCGGAAGACATCAAGGCCGGACATGGCACCCTCAAGATCCGCCAATCCGATCCTTCAATGTTCAACGTCGGCGGCAACCTCGCGCTCACGCCCGGCAAGGTCGTGTTCCAGAACGACTTGATACAGCTGATCCAGTACGAGGCGACCACGAAAGAGGTGCTGAAGACACCGCTATTGATCGTCCCGCCATGGATCAACAAATTCTACATTCTCGACCTCACGCCGGACAAATCCTTCATCAAGTGGTGCGTCGATCAGGGCGTTACGGTCTTTGTGGTGTCATGGGTCAATCCCGACGCCAGTCTCGCGCAAAAAAGTTTCGAACAATATATGCGCGAGGGCGTCCTCGCCGCACTCGATGCAGTTGAGGCCGCGATCGGCGAAAAACAAGTCAACGCCATCGGCTACTGTGTCGGCGGCACACTCCTGTCGATCACCCTCGCCTATCTCGCCGCGAAAAAGCAGCGCCGTGTCAAATCGGCGACGCTCTTCGCCGCTCAGGTTGATTTCACCTATGCCGGCGACCTTATGGTGTTCGTCGACGAAGAGCGAATCAAACAACTCGAGTCGCATATGAAGGAACAAGGTTATCTCGAAGCCTCGCGCATGGCGAACACCTTCAACATGCTGCGTTCTAACGATCTGATCTGGCCGTACATCGTCAACAACTACATGCGCGGCAAGAAACCGCTGCCGTTCGATATTCTCTACTGGAATTCCGACGCAACCCGAATGCCAGCCGCCAATCATTCGTTTTATTTGCGCAATTGTTATCTCGATAACAAACTCACCAAAGGCGAGATGGAAATCGGCGGAGTCATGCTCGATCTGCATAAAGTGACAGTGCCGGTCTACAATCTCGCCACTCGCGAGGACCACATTGCACCTGCGAAATCGGTGTTGTTCGGCTCGCAATTTTTCGGTGGCCCGGTTACATATGTGCTCGCCGGTTCAGGCCACATCGCCGGCGTCATCAACCCACCCGGCAAGCCAAAGTACCAATATTGGACGGGCGAAAAGCCCAGCGGCTCCAATGTCGAAAATTGGCTGAAGAAGGCAACTGAGCATCTCGGCTCGTGGTGGCCGGATTGGCTGGAATGGCTGAAAGCACAGGACGCCGAAATGGTGCCAGCCCGCAAGATCGGCGAAGGCAAGCTCAAGCCAATCGAAGACGCGCCCGGCTCGTACGTAAAAGTGAAGAGCTGGACCTGATCGGGCTCACCCCTTCTTGATGTCGGCCGGGCGCGACAGCGGCCGCGACATCCCCTATGCTCACTGATCTTAGAGCATAGAGCATCACGACGGGGGAACAGCGATGTCCAAGGAACTGCTGTGGCTGACGCTCACGGTCATTCTGACCGGACTGTTATGGGTACCTTACATTCTCGATCGCGTCATGGTGCGCGGGCTGATGGGCAGCATGGCCAACCCCTCACGCAACGACAAACCACAGTCAACCTGGGCGCAGCGGCTCTATTTTGCTCATACCAACGCAGTCGAAAATCTGGCGATCTTCGCACCGCTGGTGCTAATCCTCGACGCGCAAGGCCATTCGACTGAAGCCACGGCGACAGCTTGCGCGATCTATTTCTGGGCGCGTCTAGCACATGCCGTTGTCTATACGATGGGCGTGCCGGTTCTGCGTACGCTCGCTTTCACCGTTGGCTTTTTGGCGCAAGCCGCGCTGGTTCTCGCAGTGTTCGGGAAGCTCTAGTTCTGGCTCTTGTCTTTTCGAAATAGAAACCAGACCGGCCGCGCATCGCTCGTGTTGCTGTGCCGCGCTCGGGGCACTCTAGACTACTGGCGCCGCCCGCTCCGAAATCGCACGCATATCGCCCCCACGCGGCAACAGGCCGAAAGCAGAACCGCCCTCGCTGCCAAGCCGTGAGGCACAAAACGCGTCCGCCACCGGCTGTGGCCCGTGCTTAACAAGCAGCGCCGCCTGAAGTGCCAATATAAGATCGCGCACAAATGCGCGCGCCTGCGACTCGTCGTTGCGGTCGCGCGCGCTGAAACGCTTGTCCAATCGGCCTACGAAGGCTTTCAGCCGCGCGTCCTTGCCATCGCCAAGTTCGCGCCGCAGAACATCAACGGCATTCGGCGTGCGCTCAATTGCACGCAGCACGTCGAGGCACATAATGTTGCCAGAGCCTTCCCAAATCGAGTTGACCGGTGCCTCGCGATAGAGCCGAGGCATGATACTCTCTTCGATGTAACCGGATCCGCCCAGGACCTCCATTGCCTCGTAGGTCACGAATGGGGTCCGCTTGCAGATCCAAAACTTCGCGGCCGGCGTGACCACACGCCGGATTACCTGCGCCATCTCGTCACTCTCGTCGTAGGCGCGCGCGAGGCGCATCGTGAGGGCGGTCGCGGCTTCCGATTCCAGTGCGAGATCGGCCAACACATTCGTCATCAGCGGCTGGTCGATCAGCTTTTTCTGGAAGGCAGTGCGATGCCGAGCATGATGGATCGCCTGGGCGACCGACTGCCGCATCAACGCGGAAGAGCCGATGCAGCAGTCGAGCCGCGTATAGTTGCCCATCTCAATGATGGTCGGAATGCCTCGCCCTTCTTCGCCGACGAGCTGCGCATAAGTACCGTGTAATTCAACCTCACTCGAGGCGTTCGAACGATTGCCGAGCTTGTCTTTCAGACGAATTATTTGAATGGTGTTGCGTTCACCCTCCGATGTCCAGCGTGGCATCAGAAAACAGCTCAAACCTTTGGGCGACTGTGCGAGGACAAGAAAAGCGTCGCACATCGGTGCCGACATGAACCATTTATGGCCATACAAGCGGAAACTTCCGTCGCCTGTTGGCTCAGCCCGCGTCGTATTCGTACGCAGATCCGAGCCGCCCTGGTTCTCGGTCATTCCCATACCGATGAGCGCCGCGCTTTTCAGCCGTGCCGGCCGAAAGCTACCATCGTAGTCGCGCGAAAAAATTCGCGGCAGCCATGCTGTAGCGATTGCGGGCGCATGACGCAGCGTCGGCACCGAGCCATAGGTCATCGCAATCGGGCAATAGACGCCACTTTCGATCTGCCCGAGCATGTAGGTGCCGGCAGCACGTGCGACATGTGCGCCGAGCTTTGGTTCCGCCCACGGGCTGGAATGCAGGCCTGCTTTGACCGCAATCCCGAGCAACTCATGCCAAGCCGGGTGAAATTCCACCTCGTCGAGGCGATGACCGTAACGGTCTAGCGTGCGTAGTTGCGGTACGAATTTGTTGGCATCGAAACCGAGCTGAACGGTTTCCGGCTTGCCCAACGTCGCCCCTAGCGCGGACAATTCGGGTTCCGCCCAGCTGGCACCTTCGCGCCGCACTGCCTCTTGCAGCACTGCATCGCTCGAAAACAGATTATAAGGCTCGAGCGGCGGCGGCTGGTTCTGGACCTCGAACATGGGTCGCGGTCTCCGGCGACGACCTTCTCATTGTACTCGTTGAATCAGGGGAATAGGGCGACCTGCTCCAATCCCATGGTTTCCGGCCAACCCATAATCAGGTTCATGTTCTGGATGGCCTGCCCCGAGGCACCTTTCACCAGATTGTCGAGGGCCGAAACAACGATTGCGCGCCCCGGGATACGATCCTTGGCCACGCCTATAAAGGTCATATTGGAACCGCGTACGTGTCTGGTCTGCGGCACCTCGCCGAAAGGCAGGACATGAACAAAAGGCTCCTTCATGTAGGCCTTTAAAAGTATTGAATGAAGGTCTTCAGGCGTCCGGCCACGCCGGCCACGTACGTAGATAGTCGAGAGAATGCCTCGGTTCATCGGCACCAGATGCGGGGTGAAGGTGACAACGACTTCCCTCTCGGCCGCAGCAGAGAACTCCTGGTCGAGTTCAGCCATGTGACGGTGATGCCCTACACCATAGGCGTGAAAGCCTTCCGAAACTTCCGAGAACAACATTGCTTCTTTGGCCGCTCGCCCTGCGCCCGTCATACCCGACTTGGCATCGACGACGATTTCATCAAGCTCGATCGCCTTATTCTTAATCAACGGAATGAGTGGCAGCTGCGCGCAGGTCGTATAGCAACCGGGGTTGGCCACCAGTCGCGCGTTCCTGATCTCGCGACGATGGACCTCGGTGAGACCGTAAACGGCTTCCTTCTGCAGCTCGGGCGCATGATGCTCATGGCCGTACCATTTCGCGTAGGCCGCTGTATCCGACAACCGAAAATCGGCAGACAGATCGACCACTTTGGTCGAGGGCGACTTCGCCAGCAGTTCTTTGATCACCTTTTGTGTCGTCGCATGCGGCAATGCGCAGAACGCACCGTCGAGAGCCGCATTGATCCAGTCCAGCCCATCAACAGCGACCAGTTGCGGCAAAGCGAAGGGCGAGAATTGGGGGAATACATCCCGCATCGCCTTGCCGGCGCTGCGTTCGGCGGTGAGTAGAACAATTTCGGCCCGCGGGTGGCGCAGCAAAATGCGCACAAGTTCGCCCCCCGTGTAGCCCGAGGCCCCCAGCACGCCAATCTTCGCTTTAGTAGCCATGAATCGATCCTTGTCCAGAAGTCTTAAAGAACTACCGGAAGAAGGCCAACAGCACGGACGTGATTGAGGATACGTGCCGCGGCCTCAAGTCCGGCGGCACGGTGACGACGACGCTACGCCCGTGCCGGGGTGGCACGGCGGCGACGGAGCATTCTTGCTGCAACGAGTGTCGTCATTGGCGGGGCATATAAGCTGCACTCGCCGCCCCGTCAACTCTACGTTCAAGCCTTCGGCGGGCGCACATGATCTTATCCGAAAAACCGGACCCCTTTTAGATATCATGCGCGGAGTGGCAACGGTTGCTCGTTTAGCATCGCTTTAACCACGACATCGCGCGCTACTGCGGGATCGATTCGATAGGTTGCAATCATGTCCCTGCAGTCGGCTACGATGGCGTCGGCGTCCTGCATGATCTTGAGCCGCTTGAAATGATCGTCGTGGTGCAAGCCCATGCTGGCGCCGACAATGTCGAAAATATTGATGATACGGAACGGCCAGTCGCGCTCATGCGCGCACAGTTCCCGATGATCGACGTGGTAGATCGCAACCAGCGCGTCAATGCCGGCCGCCTCCGCGGCTTCCAGTTCGGCAAGCTGTAGGCCGCGCTTGTAGTCGGGCAGTGCGTTGAGCGAATTGCTCATGAGCCCCACCGCGGGCTGATGCAGATCCACGATCTCGATGCCGGCGACCATGCGCAAGAGTTCGGTCCCGGCTTCGACCACGCCCTTGACGCCCGGATGCTTGTGCAAGGCGATCCGCATGTCCACCCGATTTTTCAGCATTGGCCGAAGATCTTCGAACCGGGTCTTCAGAAACAGCATGAATGGCGTCATTTCGAACGGTCGCGATCCCCTCGCCTTCTCGATGGTCGGAATTGTCGTTTCGGTGAACTGCACGTGGCAGCTCGCGCACCAGGAAATGACGCCGGTCTTTCCTTCGGCCAATTTGTCGAGGGAATTGGTCGCGACACGACCGGAAATCTCCGTGTCGCCGGTACGCAGCTGGACTACACCGCAGCAATGCGTCGGACCACCCATGACATTATAAGTAACGCCGAGCGCATCCATGATGTCGAGCGCGATGAGCGCCATATGCGGGGTCTTCAGCACGTTGCAACCCGTGTAGAAAACGAAATCCGGCCGCTCTCCCGGCTTCGCGGTCGAACCGTTATGAAGGCGTTCGTTCACATGCTGACCGAGACGTGCAAGCTCGTCTCCATTGAGCTGCATGCGCGCAAGCACGTTGACGCCATCAGCGACCAGGCGGAAGTTTTGAACGCCTTGCTTGCGGCGATCGCGCGGGTCGGACGACTGCTTCGCCATTGCAACGCGCGCCATCGCCAGCAGAAAGCGCGGGTTGACGGCCTCCTCGCAGGCCGCAATGCAATCGCCGGTAAGCGCGCAGCCTTTGGCCCAGGCTTTTGAAACTGCCGGTCCCTCGCCCGTTCGAACGATATCAAGGATGCCGGCAATCACACTTTCAGGCGCCGCATTGCCGACGCCAGCCGGCTTTGCCATTGGACAGACTTCGACGCATTTTCCGCAGCGCGTACAGGCATCGACCATCTCGGTGGTGCGCGCGGCAAGAGCTGTTTCGAAGGTAGTTTCCATCATGGCGCGTGCGCAGTAACCTTTATCCCGACTTATTCGGCTTTCCGACAACGCCGCGAACCACGGCCCATCCATATAGGCGAAAGCAAAACGGTTCGATAAGCTCCGGATGGGGATAGTCCTGCGGTACGCTATTCAGGACAAGAGCCCAGCCGGATCAACCGGGAAATCAATCACTTGGGAGGGAGTACAATGCGTCGTTTGACTGTGCTGGCGGTCGCCATGGGCACCGCGCTGATGATGAACTCGGGCGCTTTTGCGCAAGCACCCGCCGCCGACCCTAATAATCCGAACGAAACCGTGGCGGACAAGGCAACCTTCACGCCCTATGGTGAAACCATCAAGGTTGCGGATGCAAAGAAGGTGGCAGCTGCCGCACTCGATGAAGCGACCAAACGCGGCTGGCCAATGTGCATTTCGGTCGTCGGACCGTCTGGCGATCTGGTCTATTTCGAAAAGATGGACGATTGCCAATACGCGTCGGTAGAGATTTCGCAGCACAAGGCTCGCGCGGCAGCGCGCTATCGACGTCCCACCGTTGTGTTCGAACGCTTGCTCGGCAAGGGACCATTTTTCGCCTACTTGCCCTCGCTCGATGGCTTCATCGGATCGCGCGGCGGCAATCCGATCGTCGTTGGCGGAAAGATCATTGGCGCCATTGGGGTGAGCGGCGGCAGCGGTGCGCAAGACGACACAATCTCGCAGGCCGGCGCAGCGGTATTGAAGTAACGTCGTGCTTGAAACAAACTTCCGCCGGGATTCAAATCCCGGCGGATTCTTGTTTAGCACCGGGAGGAAAACCATGAACAGAATAATTTCTACTTCTATGGCGCTCGCAGGTTTGGCCGCGTTTCAACTGGCCGGCGCGCCTGCCGCATCGTCGAAAGAATTGAAGGTCATTTCCGACAAGACGATCACCGGCTTCGGACATGTCGAATCTGTCGCGTACGATCCAAAAGGCAAAGTTTTCTACACCGGCGACTTTGGCCCCGACCTCAAACCGGCCGATAAAGACGGCAAAGGTAAAATCACCAAGGTTTCGCTCGATGGAAAAATCCTTGAGGACGGGTTCTTGCCGGCCAAGGGGCAAACGCTCAACAAGCCGAAGGGAATCTGGATCGCCGGCAACCGGCTATGGGTGACAGACATCGACTCGGTTTGGGTATTCGACCTAAAAACCAAAGAAGGCAAAAAACTGGAGCTGCCCGGCATCACGTTTGCCAACGACCCGGCTGTAATGGGTGGCGCGCTCTATATAAGCGACAATCGTTCCGATCAGCTCGTCCGGATAGAACCAGCCGACTTTCTGAAATCGAAAGCCGCGCCGAAAGTCACCGTGCTGTTCAAGGATAAATCGATCAACCCGAACGGAGTTTATCCAGGCAAGGGCGGCACGCTGCTGATGGCCGGCTACAAGGACAAGGATAATCCGCGCGCCATTTACTCGATGGCTCCAGGCAAAGAGCCGGTAGCGCTGACAGACAAGATCGGCATGCTCGACGGACTCTACCAAATGCAGAACGGCGACATCCTTGCCACCGATTGGGTGACCGGTTCGCTATTTCGCTGGAACAAAAAGGACGGCATGCAGAAACTTGCCTCAGGCTTCAAGGGCCCCGCCGATTTCGGTGTGGTGCCTAACAAGCAGGGCCTGCTGGTGGCGGTGCCCGACCTGGTCAAAGGCGAGATCCGCTTGATCCAGCTCGGCCAGTAAGCTCCAAACAAGCATAGCTGCGTCGAAAATCCGCCGGATCACACCCCCGGCGGATTTTTTATGTCGCTGCTACCACACCCATTTCACTGCTCTCGATATGACGTCACCAATGGTGAGCAACACTGCCGCCCACACAAAGGCAGAACTGAAATTAGCGAGTTGAAAACGCCAGAACGGCATTTCAAAAATGCCGGCGATCAACGGCACCGAGGCACGCAACGGTCCAAAGAAACGGCCGATGAAAATGCCGGGCATGCCCCACTTCTTCATAAAGGCTTCGCCACGCGGAATGAGATCGGGGTGGCGCGACAGCGGCCACACATGCGCGACCGTATGTTCAAGCTTGAGCCCGATCCAATAAGACAGCCAGTCGCCAACGGCGGCCCCGAGCGATGCTGAAATCCAGATCGGCCAGAAGTTGATACCGCTCGAGCCAATCAAGGCGCCAATCGCAACCAGCGCCCCCCAGGCCGGGATCAACAAAGAAATGAAGGCAAGTGATTCCCCGAATGCTAGCGCAAAAACGATCGGTACCGCCCAACCTTCGTTATTGCGGACGAAGTCGACGACCTGCTGGGCAATAGCTTGGAGATCCATCGGGAGGAATTGGGCTGAGCAGCTTGCCTTTTGTGTGTAGCCCGACGGCGTCCGTCGCGCCAGTACACTAGGCCGGCAGCTCCGGCTCGTCTTCGGGAAACAGATGATCGACCACGACCAGAGCCATGATCAATAGCGGCACTGCCAGGAAGGCGCCGACCGGCCCCCAAAGCCAGGCCCAGAAAACCAGCGACAAAAACACGGTTAGTGGATTGAGCGTAAGCCTGCGGCCGATGACGCTTGGCGTGATAAAGTGCCCCTCCAGTGTCGCCAGCGCCAGGAATAGCAACGGCGCCAGCAGCGCAAGCGTGAGCGTCGGAAAGGTCACAAGACCGACCATGAACAATCCGGCCTCCATGATCAGCGCACCGATATAGGGAATGAAGTTGAGGATGAACCCGAGCACGGCCCAAGCGACCGGATCCGGCAACCCAGCCACCCATGCGGCCAACCCGCCACAAATTCCGACCGCGATATTAATGACGACCACGATGCTCAGATAGCCGGTCAAATTGTGTTCGATGTCATTCATGATCTTGAGCGTGCGCAGCCGCGCTTCGCGCTCGTCGAAGAACACCACCAGGACGCGACGCAGTTTGGAGCGGCCGAGCAGCATGAAGAAAAGGCTACCGAAAAAGATAAACGTCTGGCCGATCGCCGGCGTCACGACAAGAAGCGCTGGCTGAACAAAGCTCATGATGTCGACGCCCAGGCCGCCCTTTTTCTCGGACGGCAAAAGCGCGTCGCGCAGCTCCTGCAGCGCAGCTATTGGGCGATCGAGGAGGTGCAGCTTTTCCTGAATGTTGCGGCCAATATCCGGCGCTTTTCTGATCCAATCCACGACCGGCGCAGCGAGGAGAACGATCACGCCATAGAATACAGCGATCACAAGCAGCCAGAGAATGATCGCTGACACCAGGGATGGGACTTTGTAGCGCTCGGCCCGGGCGGACAACGGCCCAAGCATCATGGTCACTACGAAGGCCGATGCCACGGGCAGCAGCAGCGGCCGCGCCAGGCTGAGCGCCACGACCAAGGAAATTGCAAACATACCGATGGTGGCCGATTGCGCGGCTGTGCGCCAAAAACGCGCGACCTCGGTCATCGGCTGCGGATCGCTGACCGCAAGCGCAAACTGCGGCCGGCGCGCGCTGCGCGCGACATCCAGCTTCTCGACGCGGCGCTGCCCCGCCTTGGTGCCACCCAGTTCCATGGCCTTGATAACGGGTGAGACACCGTTTGGTTGCCGGTACCCAGGGTTGTGGCCGAATGCGCAATATCAAGCTCTATTGATTTGCATCAATACAGCGCGGTGGCTTAGCGTCTCATATTAACGTTTATGGTTTTGGCTCGCGCGGAAGAGCCGCTGACGATCCTATCAGAATACCGGTTGCCGCCCTTTATTGGACGGCAAACGTGCATTTAGACCCCAACAGGAGCTCATAAATGAGCATATTGAGAAATGTGCAGCTAACGCTGCTGGCGTTGTTCATTGCCGCCGGGGCCATGAGCGTGCCGGCGGCCGCGCAGCAGAAGCCCAACATCGTCGTCATCATGGGCGACGACATCGGCATGTGGAATATCGGCGCCTACCACCGAGGCATGATGGCGGGCCGCACGCCGAACCTCGACAAAATCGCCGCCGAGGGCATGCTGTTCACTGATTACTACGCCGAGGCAAGCTGCACGGCGGGCCGGGCGAATTTCATCACCGGCGAACTCCCAATTCGTACCGGCATGACCACCGTCGGTCAGGCCGGTGCAGCCATCGGTATACCGGCGCAGGCCGTAACGATCGCCACCGCGCTCAAAGGGTTGGGCTACGCCACCGGCCAGTTCGGCAAGAATCACCTTGGCGATAAAAACGAATTTCTGCCAACGGTGCACGGCTTCGACGAATTCTTCGGCTACTTATATCACCTCGACGCAATGGAAGACCCTGCGCACCCCGGCTACCCGCAGGAATTGTTGAACGTCGTCGGCCCGCGCAACATGCTCCACACCTATGCGACCAATGTAGACGACCCAACTGTGGATCCGCGCTGGGGCAAGGTCGGCAAACAGAAAATCGAAGACGCCGGCACGCTCTATCCCAAGCGGATGGAAACCGTGGACGATGAGATCCGCGATCTCGCGCTCAAGTTCATCGAAAAGGCAAAAGCAGACGGCAAGCCATTCTTCCTGTGGCTCAACCCGACGCGCATGCACATCGTCACGCATCTCTCGCCCAAATACGAGGCGCTGCGTAACTCGAAGAACGGCTGGTCCATCCATGAAGCCGGCATGGCACAGCTCGACGACGACGTCGGTCTGGTGATGAAGAAACTCAAGGACATGGGTGTCGATGACAACACCATCGTCGTGTTCACCACCGACAACGGCACTGAGGTCTTCACCTGGCCGGACGGCGGACAAACGCCGTTCGCGCAGAGCAAGGGCACAGTATTTGAAGGCGGCTTCCGCGTGCCGGCGATGATCCGCTGGCCGGGCAAGGTGCCCGCGGGCAAGGTCGAGAACGGCATCATCTCAGGGCTCGACTGGTTCCCGACGTTCCTGGCGGCGGCTGGCAACCCCAACATCGCTGCCGAACTCAAGCAGGGCAAGAAGATCGGTGACACGACCTACAAGGTGTATCTGGACGGCTACGACCAGACCGACATGATCACCGGCAAGGGGCCGTCGAACCGGCATGAGATCTGGTACTTCGGCGAAAGCGAACTTGGTGCGGTGCGTATCGACGACTACAAGTATCGCTTCATCGATCAACCCGGCGGCTGGTTGGGTGATAAAACCAAACCGGACGTGCCCTACCTGATCAACCTGCGCCTCGATCCATTCGAGCGCACGGGCTGGCCGGACAGCGGAACCAAGATCGGAGCACAGCAATACTTCGATTGGTTCAAGTATGAATTCTGGCGCTTCGTTTTTGTCCAGCAGCAGGTTGAAAAGCTCGCGATGACTGCGATCGAATTCCCGCCAATGCAGAAGGGCGCGAGCTTCAATCTCGATGCCGTGAAGGCGAAAATCGAAGCAGCCAGAGCGGCAATGAGCAAGTAGGCGCGTTCAGGCCTTTGGCAGGTACTCAGGCGGGCGACTTGCAAGTACAGGTCGCCCGCCTGTTGCGCATTGAAGAGTAGGAGGAGAATATGAAATCAAAGGCTGCTTCATCCGGCATCAGCCGCCGTGCTCTGGTTTCAACCATAGCGGCACTCCCGGTATTGTCTGGAACGCTTCTTTTCCAAATCCGCGCCAGCGCAAACCGCAACAACGGGCGACCCTCTTCCGTCCTGGAACGATGGCGCTTCGAAGCAGTCGATCGTAAATTTCGTCACTACGGTGACGCGCGCGGGTTCACCGGATTTCGTGCCGGTGCCGCAACGCATTGCCACATTCGACAATGACGGAACGCTGTGGACCGAGCACCCCATGTATGTCCAGCTGGTCTTCGCGCTCGATCGCGTGAAGGCCCTGGCGCCGCTGCATCCGGAATGGAAGGACAAGCAGCCCTTCAAGGCGGTGCTGGAAGGCGACATGAAGACACTGGCTGATTCCGGAGAGCACGGCCTTATGGAACTGATGATGGTGACCCATGCCGGGATGACCAGCGATGAATTTTCGAAGATCGTCACTGATTGGTTCGCCACCGCGCGCGATCCAGCGGTTCAAGCGGCCATATACCGAGCTGGTTTACCAGCCGATGCTCGAACTGCTCGCCTATCTGCGCGCCAACGGCTTCAAGACTTTCATCGTCTCCGGTGGCGGCATCGAGTTCATGCGGCCGTGGAGCGAACGGGTCTACGGAGTTCCGCCCGAGCAGGTGGTGGGCTCGTCGATCAAGACAAGATTCGAAATGCGCCAGGGCAGGCCCGAGCTTTTCCGTCTGCCGGAGGTCAACTTTATCGATGACAAGGCCGGCAAGCCGGTCGGCATCAATGAATTCATCGGCCGCCGTCCGATCGCCGCGTTTGGCAATTCCGACGGCGATCTCGAAATGCTGCAATGGACAACGATGAGCGGCGGCGTACGGCTTGGCCTGATCGTTCACCACACCGATGCCGAACGCGAATACGCCTACGATCGGGACACTTCCTTCGGCCGCCTCGACAAAGCTCTGGATGCCGCAGCCATAAATAAATGGACGGTGGTGGACATGAAGAAAGACTGGAAGGTCATTTTCCCGCCCGAGCGATGACGTTCCGGCGCCTCGCGAGCTGATAGTTTTTGTGCCACGCTGCGCGCGGGAGGCAAGCTAATCGATGGCGAGACAAGGCCGCAGGCCGAGGTCGAGATTCAAGCCGATCAAAAATCGAAGTGAGCCGTCCGATAGTCCACTATCTGATGGCCGACCGCCTGTGCGCGCGCCCAGGCGCGGCCCGTGGATCGCGGCTGGAATCGTGTCGGCATTCGCCGTCGCTGCGGCGGCTTGGCTGATCACCGGCAGCGGCACCTGGTCGACGCTTATTGCGGGAGACTCCGGCAAGCCAGTCGCGGCGGCGGCGTATGTCGGCAGCGATACCTGCGCCAGTTGCCATCAGGCCGAGGCCAAGCTGTGGCAAACGTCGCAGCACAAGAAAGCGATGGACCACGCCACCGAGAGATCGGTGCTGGGTGATTTCTCCGGTACGACCTTCGACTATTTTGGCGTGACTTCGCGTTTCTTTCGCAAGGACGGGAAATACTTCGTCGAGACTGACGGTCCGGACGGCAAGCTCGCCGTTTTCGAGATCAAATACACTTTCGGCCTCGACCCGTTGCAACAATATCTGATCGAGTTTCCCGACGGGCGCATCCAGGCGCTGTCGATTGCATGGGACGCGCGGCCGAAGGACAAGGGTGGCCAGCGCTGGTTCCATCTCTATCCCAACGAGAACATCCGCGCCGACGACGTTCTGCACTGGACCAGGCTGAACCAGAACTGGAATTTCATGTGTGCCGAATGCCATTCGACCGGCGTGCGCAAGAATTACGACGCCGTGGCCGATCGATTCGCGACGACATGGAAGGAGATCAGTGTCGGCTGCGAGGCCTGTCATGGGACTGGATCGCACCATGTTGCCTGGGCGCAGAGCCAACAGAGCTGGTGGCCGTTCGGCAAACACGAAGATGCAGCAAAGGGGCTCGTGGTCCGGTTTGACGAACGCGCCAACGTGACCTGGCTACCCAACCCGCGGAGCGGCATGCCGCAGCGGAGCATCGCCCCCGCGCTGGTGCGCACTGAAGTGGAGACCTGCGGCCTGTGCCACGCGCGGCGTGGCTCGTTTTCGGAGGATTGGATACCGGGCCGGTGGTTGTCCGATACGCACCGGGTATCGCCGTTCGAACGCCGGCTCTTTGATGCCGACGGGCAGATACGCGACGTCGAGGAGCCTTATAATTATCAACCGTTCAAGCAGAGCCATATGTTCGCGAAGGGCGTCACTTGCAGCGATTGCCATGATCCACACAGCGCCATGTTGCGCGCGCCCGGCAATGGGGCCTGCCTGCAATGTCACGCTCCCGACAAATACGATGCCGTCGCGCACCATCATCATGCGGACGTGAACCCGCCCCTCTCCTGCATGTCCTGCCACATGCAGGCGCGCAACTACATGGTCGTCGACCCCCGGCACGACCACAGCTTCCGGGTCCCGCGTCCGGATGTGTCTGCAAAACTCGGCACGCCCAATGCCTGCAACGGTTGTCATAGCGACCAGTCGCCGCAATGGGCAGCCGCGGCAGTTGAACGATGGTTCGGGTCGCAACGCGAGGGATTCCAGAACTACGCCGAAGCCTTCCACGCTGCTTGGACAGGCCGGCCCGAAGCGGAGAACCTGCTCGCCGCAGTCGCCTCCGACGGCAACACGCCCGCTTACGTGCGTGCTGGCGCGCTGGTCGAATTGAATGCATACGTCTCGCCTGCCAACCTTGATCTGGCAAGGAAGGGTCTTTCCGACCCCGATCCGGTGGTGCGGCTTGGCGCCCTCGACATGCTCAACGGCGTCCCCGCCGACCGGCTGTGGCCCTTGCTCTCACCGGTGTTATCCGATCCGGTCCGCGGCGTGCGCATTCGGGCCGCTTCGCTGCTCGCGCCGGTCCCGACCGCAAACCAGCCGCCGGCGGATCGCGACCGCTTTGCGCGTGCTGCCGACGAGTTCGTCGCTGCGCAACGTCTCAATGCCGACCGGCCTGAGGCGCGCGCCACGCTTGCCAATTTTCTGGTGCAGCGGGGCAAGCCAGCCGAAGCTGAAGTGGAATATAAAGCTGCCCGACGTCTCGACCCGCAATTTGCACCCGCTGCGATCAACCTCGCCGACCTGTACCGCGCGTCGGGACGCGAACCCGAAGGATTGACGCTATTGCGCACCGCCGTCGCCGAGGCGCCTCGCGAGGCGAGCCTACGCTATGCCCTTGGATTGGCGCTCGTGCGTCAGAAGAACAACGAAGAGGCGCTCGCCGAACTGCGTCATGCAGCCGAGCTGGCGCCCGACCAGGCGCAATATGCTTATGTCTATGCCGTCGGACTTCATTCGGCTGGACGCGTCGAAGATGCGATTTCGGTGCTCAAGGAAAATCTGAGCAAGCATCCGGCAAATCGCGATACGTTGCTCGCTCTGGTCACTTTCTATCGTGATGCCGGAAATGTCGGCTCAGCCTTGGAGTATGCGCGACAGCTCGCTCGGATGGCGCCGGACGACAGGCGGATTTCTGAGCTGGTCGAAGCTCTTCAGCGTCAAATCAACTCTTCACCGCGATAATTTTCGGCGATCCCAACAATTGCTGGAATTTGCGAAGAAAATCCTGTAAGATTAAGCGGTTAGAGTTTGGTGAGTGCAACCCCCTTAAACGTTCTCTTAAGCGGTGCGGCGCAGGTTGCGCCGGCCGGGACAACTCAGCCATGCATAGTGGCTGGCAACTAATTCGCCGCGATCCTATTTGAAGGCATCAATGGCCAAGACAGCGACCAAGAAAAAGCCCCCGAAACAGGCCGATCTGTTCGACGCGCGCGCGGCGAAATCCTCCGCCCGCAAGACGCCCAAGCCGTCTGCACGCGCCAAGACCAGCGCGCGCGCAAAGCCTGTTGCACGCGGCTCGAGCGCAGAGTCCGGATATACCGCCAAGCACATCGAGGTTCTGGAGGGGCTCGAGCCAGTCCGCCGCCGTCCTGGAATGTACATCGGCGGCACAGACGAAAAGGCGTTGCACCACCTTTTTGCCGAGGTGATCGACAATGCCATGGACGAGGCGCTCGCCGGCCATGCCGACTGGATTGAAGTCGAGATGGAAGCGAACGGGTTTGTCACTGTGACCGACAATGGCCGCGGTATTCCGGTCGACCCTCATCCCAAGTTTAAAAGTAAGTCGGCGCTGGAAGTGATCATGTGCACGCTGCACGCCGGCGGCAAATTCAACTCGCAGGTCTATGAGACTTCTGGCGGTCTGCATGGCGTCGGCGTCTCGGTCGCCAATGCCTTGTCCGAACGCATGGAAGTCGAGGTCGCGCGCGAGCAGCAGCTCTATCGGATGGCCTTCGAGCGCGGCAAGCCGAAAGGCAAATTGGTAAAGGCCGGGCGCGCGCCCAACCGGCGTGGTACTCGCGTGCGCTTCAGGCCTGATCCGGAGATTTTCGGACCCAAGGCCGCATTCAAGGCCGAACGCGTCTTCAAAATGACGCGGTCCAAGGCTTACCTTTTCGGCGGCGTCGAGATCCGCTGGCACTGCGACAAGGCGCTCCTCAAAGGTGTGGAGGACGTGCCTGAGAAGGCGACCTTCCATTTCGCCGACGGGCTGAAGGACTATCTCGCCAGCAATCTAACCGGCGCCACGCTGGTGCACCCGGACATCTTCACCGGTTCAGCCGGCAAGACCGGCCGTCACGGCGCGGTTGAATGGGCCGTGGCCTGGACCGTCGACACTGACGGGTTCCTCAACTCGTACTGCAACACGATCCCGACACCTGACGGCGGCACGCACGAATCCGGACTGCGTTCGGCTTTGCTGCGCGGACTGAAAGATCACGCCGCCCGTATCGGACAGGAAAAACGCGCGGCGCCCATGACCAGCGACGACATCATGACCGGCGCCGGCTGCATGCTCTCGGTTTTTGTGCGCGAGCCGGAATTCCAGGGCCAGACCAAGGACCGGCTCGCCACCGCCGAAGCGCAGCGCCTGGTCGAGCAGGCGATCAAGGATCCGTTCGACCACTGGTTGGCCGGCAATCCACTGCAAGCCAACAAGCTGCTCGATTTTGTCATCGAGCGGGCCGAAGAACGCATCCGCCGCCGCCAGGAAAAGGATATTGCGCGCAAGACCGCGGTGCGCAAATTGCGCCTCCCCGGCAAGCTCGCCGATTGCACCTCGTCGGCGTCGGAGGGCTCCGAGATTTTTATCGTCGAGGGCGACAGCGCCGGTGGCTCCGCCAAACAAGCCCGTGATCGCCGTACGCAAGCGGTGCTGCCACTGCGAGGTAAAATTTTGAACGTGGCTTCCGCCGGCAAGGACAAGCTTGCGCAAAACGCTCAACTTGCGGATCTGATTCAGGCGCTCGGTTGCGGCACCGGGACGCACTTTCATGAGAAAGACCTGCGCTACGAGAAGGTCATCATCATGACCGACGCGGACGTCGACGGCGCGCACATCGCCTCGCTCTTGATCACTTTCTTCTACCGGCAGATGCAGAAACTGATCGAGGGCGGCAGACTTTATCTCGCAGTCCCACCGCTTTATCGGCTCTCGCACGGCGGCAAGATCATGTACGCGCGCGACGACAAGCACAAAGAGACATTGCTCAAGAAAGAGTTTCACGCCAACGCCAAGGTGGAGGTCAGCCGCTTCAAGGGCCTTGGCGAGATGATGGCGGCACAACTGAAAGAGACCACAATGGACCCCAGCAAGCGCACGCTGCTCCGTGTGATCCTGGCAGACAAAGAAATGAAATCGACAGCGCGGGCCGTCGAGCGCCTGATGGGCACCAAGGCCGAAGCGCGCTTTGAATTTATCCAGGAGAAGGCGGAGTTCGCGAGCGCGGAATTACTGGACGTATAAAATAGTCAGTGGCTGAAGCCACTTTCTTCGCACTTCCGCAATAGCGGTGTCTTGCTCCCGCGCGCGAGCGCAATGCCGTCTTTGACCCGCACTGCCCCACCGGTGGTCTGATTGAAGATTGTGCGCCGCGTATTGTCACGCACGGAAAAAACGAGCTTTTGCCGTTCTTCGACCTCGGTACCGGGCTGGAAAATCACATCAACTGACAGACTGGTTGCCGACAGCCGCTCGGCCGACACGACGCTATACCGGTTAACTGCGAAGTCGGGCCCGAGATTGTGGTCCTCAAGGACCAATCCTGCACTCGGCATGGTGATGCTCACACGCGGATTGGCCGGCGTAGCCGGCTTATCGCAGTCGGTCGCCCATGTTCCAAACAGACCGAATTGTTGGAACAATTCCTCGAGCGAAGCGGCACCTGCGGCATTGGACAGGATAAACGACCCGACAAACGCAAAAATCGTAACCAACCGCATGGTACCGCCACTCCACCTGTCAAATGACAATAGCAGCGACACGCGCGGCGGCAATTGAATTAGGCCAATGCGCCGCGCCTTGTCGCGCTGTCGTTAACGTCGGTGACTACTTAAAGGTTAAGTTGGCAGCCTTCACTACTTCGGCAAAGGACTTGATATCATCATCAATGCGTTTCTTGAACGCATCGCCGGTTGGCCCGCCGGGATTCACGGCCATTTTCTTCAGCCCTTCCTGCACCCCGGCATCGGCGAGTGCCTTGCCGAGTTCCGCCGTAAGTTTGGCTACGATCGGCGCCGGAGTCCCGACAGGAACGAAAAATCCGCTCCACAACTGGGTATCGACCTCGGGGAAGCCCGCTTCGGCCATGCTCGGCACATCGGGCAACTCGGGAGAGCGTTCGGCGCCCGTAACCGCCAGCGCGCGAGTCTTGCCGCCCTTGACCAACGGAATTACCGGTGGACCGTCGGAGATGGTGAACAGGCACTGTCCTGCAACCACGCTGAGATTGGACTCATTGCTGCTTTTGTACGGGATCGCAACAGCCGGCATCCCGGTCTTAAGCTTCAACAGTTCGCTCGCTATGGTGAAGGCCGGCGACGAAGTGCCGTAGTTCGATTTGTCAGGATTGGCTTTCGCCCAGGCCACAAGTTCTTTCACGCTCTTCACCGGATGGTCTGCCGGCACAACCAGAACGAGCGGGAATGAAGCGATCATATTCAACGGGATAAAACTACCGCTTGCATGATAAGTGAGATCGGGAAAGATCGCAGTGGCAATCGACATCTGACCCGTGGCGCCGACCAGCACCGTGTAGCCGTCGGCCGGAGCACGCGCTGCGAACTCGGCGGCGATGCGGCCGCCCGCCCCCACCCGATTATCAATCACGGCAGTCGCCCCGGTGTTTTCCTGGAATTTTTGTACGACCAGACGGGCGAACAAATCGTTTCCGCCGCCGGCTGCAAACCCGACGACGAAATGAATCACCCGGTTTGGAAAATCAGTTTGCGCGCGCGCATTTCCAGTAGCCAAAGCCGCCAGCAACATAGCCAATGCGCAAATTATGCCGCCACGAATCTTCGTCATCACATTGATCCCTTTTTTCGCGCCGTCCCTCCACGGTCGCGCTTGCAAAAAGCGTACACTGAGTATTGCCGTTGGAAAACGCTTTTGTCGGATGTGTTACAGTTTTGCCGATCAACAATCGCGCTGGCACTGATATGAGTTCAACACGCGCATTTTCCGAATACAACCCCCGCGCGAGGGACGATATTCTGGGCCATCCTCGCGCGCTCGCGTTTTTGTTCGCAACCGAGATGTGGGAGCGCTTCTCTTATTACGGGATGCGGGCACTGCTCGTGCTCTACATGCTCAAGTATCTGTTTGCGCCACAACGCGCCAGTGAGGTGCTTGGCCTTGCAGCTTTCCAGAGGGCGCTGGAATTCGTCTTCGGACCGCTGGCGCCGCAGCCGCTCGCCTCCCAAATCTACGGCTTCTACACGGGGCTGGTCTATTTAACGCCGATTCTGGGTGGATTGTTGGCCGACCGCGTACTCGGTCAGCGTCGCACTGTCATCATCGGGGCCACACTGATGGCCATTGGCCACTTCATGATGGCGTTTGAGCAATTATTTTTGCTTGCACTCGCCTTCCTTATTCTCGGCAACGGAGCGTTCAAACCAAACATTTCGACCCAAGTCGGGTCGCTCTATGCGCCGGGCGACCGGCGCCGGGACCGCGCCTTTTCGATATTCTATGTCGGCATCAATCTCGGGGCGTTTCTCGCCCCCCTCATCTGTGGGACGCTCGGCGAAGAGCTTGGCTGGCACTACGGGTTTATGGCCGCCGGTGTCGGCATGACCCTTAGCCTTGTTATTTATCTCGCGGCGACGCCAAATCTGCCCAAGGATGCATTTGCAAAGCGCGCGTTGCCGCACAGGCCCCTCGCCCGCACCGCAGGGCAATCGATCACCGCCCTTTTGTTGCTATTCGCGCCAGTTAGCCTGTTCTGGGCGACGTTCGAACAACAGGGCAACACAATCACGCTTTGGGCCGATCAGTTCACCGACCGCCATTTCCTCGGAAGCGAAATCCCGATCACATGGTTTCAGGCGTTTAATCCCTTCATGATCTTCGCTTTCACGCCCTTCATCGTCGCGTTATGGCGCGCGCAAGGGAAGAATGAACCATCGACGCCAATGAAGCTTGCAATCGGCTGCCTGCTGAGTGCGCTGGCTTATCTGATCATGGTCGCGGCGGCCTGGAACGCCGGCGACGCAAAAGCAAGTTGGCTGTGGCTTTTCGCCTATTTCGCGGTTCTCACAGTTGGCGAACTTTATCTGTCACCAACCAGCCTCTCGCTCGTGACGAAGATCGCGCCAACGTCATTGCTATCGATGATGATGGGTGTGTGGCTGTCGACCAGCTTCGTTGGCGGATTCCTAGCCGGCTACCTCGGAACCTTCTGGTCGAGCATGAGCAAAGACAATTTTTTTCTGATGCTTGCGCTCATCTCGGCTATATCCGGCATCGCAATCATGCTTTTGCAGCGCCCTCTGCGCTCGGTGCTGCATGACTAGCGCATGAACATGAAAATTGTGAACCGATTTTAGAAAAAAATCATGCGCGCAATAAATTAGTCCAACGGCAGACCGACATATTGCTCGGCCAGCGAAGTGGCAGCGGCCTTTGAGCTGGTGAGATAGTCGAGATCCGAAAGCTGGCGACGACGGTCAAAAGCCAACTCATTCGGAAACCGATGCATAATTTGTGTCATCCACCAGGAAAAACGCTGCGCATACCAGACCCGCCGCAGGCACGTCGCCGAATAGTTCTCCAGCAGCTCATCGCCCTTGCTCTTGTAGAATGTGGTTACTGCGCGTGACAGCATCATCACATCGGCAAAGGCGAGATTCATGCCCTTGGCACCGGTCGGCGGCACGATGTGCGCGCTGTCACCGGCGAGAAATAACCGTCCATATTGCATCGGCTCAACGACGAAGCTGCGCATCGGCGTAATGCCCTTTTGCAGCATCTTGCCTTCCTCAAGCTTGCGCGCGCCACCAAGCCGTTTGTGCAGTTCATCCCAGATGCGGTTGTCGGGCCAGTTCTCGATGTCTTCGTCGTGGTCGCATTGCAGATAGAGCCGAGCCAAAGTCGGCGAGCGCATGGTATAAAGCGCGAACCCGCGATCGGTGTAGGAATAGACCAATTCATGATCGGGCGGCGGGCTCTCCGACAGAATACCAAGCCAGCCGAAAGGATAGTCGCGCTCGAATATTGTGAGTACGTCGTTGGGAATGCTCGGGCGACAGAATTCCATGGAAGCCATCACAGCCGGCGATGAAATCGCAGTCGATCTCCTGAGGCCGGCTATCCTTCCTGAACCGGATCTTCGGTTTTTGCGTTTTCAGGTCGTGGACAGTGACGGCATCGACCTCGAACATCAGTGCCCCCCGATCAGCGAGGCGGCGTTCAACCAGGTCTTTTACAACCTCCTGCTGGCCGTAAATCGTGACACGCTTGTTCACCAGCGCCTTGAAATCGAGGCGGTGAAGATCGCCGTTGATCCCGATATTGATGCCCCAATGCAGCATGCCCTCGCGCTGCATGCGCTCGCCGACTCCCACATCGGCAAGCAGGTCGGCGGCCCAATGTTCTATCAACCCGGCGCGGATGCGATTTTCGATATAGTCGCGACTGCGATTCTCGATGACGATTGATTCGATGCCTTGCAGGTGCAGTAGCCTCGCCAGCATAAGCCCGGCGGGCCCCGCCCCGATAATTCCGACCTGCGTTCGCATAAATTTCTTCCCGGCGAATAAATCCAACGCCCCCTATAAGCGCGCGCCCTCGCGAACGCAAAGGGACGAAGCTCGGAAAGCATTGCACAATTGTCTTAGTCAGAACGGCAAGCCGTAGCGCGGTACGGTATTCATATAGCTGCGGTAGGCGTCGCCAAATTTGGCTTCAAGATAGCGCTCCTCGCGCCTGACCACGCCAAAATGCAGGACCACGACAAACACGACGGTCATTACAAGCATCCAGTCAGACGCGAGCAGAATGGCAAGTCCGGCAAGAAAAAGAGTGCCGCCTACATACATCGGATTACGCAACCATACGAAAATGCCGTCTATAACCAGAGCAACCGACGGCTTCCAGGGCTCGACGTGCGTGCCGGCTGATCGAAATGCGAGATTGGCAGATATGATAAGCGCAAGACCTGCCCCGATGAGCGCTGTACCTATCAAGACGCGACTGGTGATCGAAAGAAGTACCGACAGCAAATAGGCAGGTAGTAGCCAGTCGAGTATGAGGCCAAGGATGATCGCTGCTGCCGCCAGCAATGGCGGTGGCGCAATCACGCCAGGATTGTCGCGTCTATCCTCCATGCTCTCTATCGGCCTTCCAATGCACGGGCAGCGGACCGGTTCACTGGCCAGCTCAAGCGCTGAGCCATTCGGCGAGTACCCCATTCACTACATCGGGCTTCTCGATGGTGGATAAATGTCCGCAGCCCGGCACGATGACGAGTCGCGCGCCGGAAACACCGGCGCAGATCTCCTTTGAAAGTTCCGGCGGCGTGAGTTCATCGCCGTCGCCAACCAGCACCAGGGTCGGGCAACGAATTGCCGAGAGCAATGGACGTGAATCCATGCGCGACATGATAGCCTTTTGTTGCCGCACAAAAGCCTCTGAACCGGTATCGGCGGCCATATCGCGCACGACGCGCATGAGCTCCTCGTCATTGTGCCGATTGCGATGCAGAAAACGTGGCGCGAGCGCTTCCACCACATCGTCCAGCTTGCCCGCCTGTGCCATGACGATGAATTTTTCGCGCCCTGCGGATTGTTCTGCCGTATCTGGCCGCGCCGAAGTGTCGAGCAGCGCAAGTTTGGCTATGCGCTCGGGCGCTATGCGCAACATGGCGAAAGCGACGTACCCCCCCATTGAGAGACCGGCCAGCGCGAAGCGCGGGGGTGCGTCAGCGAGAATGCGCGTCGCAACGGCAGCCATCGTGCTGTCGCGCCGGTGGTCGGCCACTGTAACAGCGCCAAACGGCCAAAGCGCCGCAATTTGCGGCGCGTAAAGTCGAGCGCTGCACAGCAGGCCGGGGACCAGTACGAGCGGTAAAACAGGTGCCATTTGTGCGCTCCGACGCGAAAAGATTAAGAATTAATACGACTTAAGCAGCGCAGAAGCATTGACTTTAGCCCTTTGCACCCTATGTTCCCGTGCAACCGGTCAGACACAAAGATTCGGTCGCCCCCCCGCGCAAAGCAATCGGTTTTCTTAGTCCGGCGCGATCTCGGCGGCCCCTGAGGTTATATGCCCTTTTCTCATCTCGGCTTATCCGCCAAGGTTCTCTCCGCCATCGAGGCGGCTGGCTACAAGACCCCCACCCCCATCCAAGATCAGGCGATTCCGCACGTACTCGCGCGACGCGATGTCCTCGGTATTGCGCAGACTGGCACCGGCAAAACCGCTGCCTTCGTTTTGCCGATGCTTACCATGCTGGAAAAGGGACGCGCCCGCGCCCGTATGCCGCGCACGCTCATCCTCGAGCCGACGCGCGAACTCGCTGCCCAGGTCGCCGAACATTTCGAGAAATACGGCAAGAACCACAAGCTCAACGTCGCCCTAATCATCGGCGGCGTTTCTTACGACGATCAGGACGCCAAGCTGCTACGTGGTGTCGATGTGTTGATTGCCACACCGGGTCGCCTGCTCGACCATTTTGAACGCGGGCGATTGCTCCTGTCTGGCTGTGAGCTTCTGATCATCGACGAAGCCGACCGCATGCTCGATATGGGATTTATCCCTGATATCGAACGCATCGGTAAGATGGTGCCCTTCACGCGACAGACCCTTTTCTTCACGGCGACCATGCCTCCCGAAATCCAGCGCATCGCCGACACCTTCCTGCACAACCCGGTGCGCGTAGAAGTCTCAAAGCCTGCGACCGCAGCCACAACCATCAACCAATTGTTGGTCTCCACCGGCCGGGATCCAGCCGAAAAGCGTGAGACGCTGCGCAGACTGCTTCGCTCTGCCGACGGATTCAAAAACGCCATCGTGTTCTGCAATCGCAAACGCGAAGTCGCGCAATTGCACCGCTCGCTATTGCGCCACAAGTTCAACGCTGCGGCGCTGCATGGCGACATGGACCAGTCGGCGCGCACTGCCGTGATGGCGGCTGTGGAACACCATGAAGCCGCCGTCACTGCCGGTATTGCGGAAGATGCCGGTATCGTGCGGAAAGCGTGCCGGTGAAGATCGAGGAGCGCGACGGGCAGCACAGCGAATCGGTGACGAAGTAGTGCGAGAACGTCGTGCCCTGCTGCTGCATTTGCAGGACGTGAGGCATGTACTGGACCAGGTTCCAGGACAGGTCGTCGGTGAGGATGAAGACGATGTTGGGCCGCTTCTCAGCGTTGGCAGCGCCCAGGGCACCGACGGCCGGCGGGCTTGCCGGCACCGGCTGCGCCACCGGTTCCGCTGCCGGCGTCCTGCCGTTTCCCGCGCCCGGATTGCTCGCCCTGCAGGCCGCCACCAGTTGGGGATCGACCTGCGGCAAGGGCTTGCGCGGCCCGCCGCGGCTGATCGCTTCCCTGCATGATGGGATTGACGCAGTCCACCCCGGAGCCCGCTGCCGCTGCGAGCCGCACCGCGCGCAAAGCCGGCGCTCGCAGGCCGCCTTGATTTGATCGCAAGGATCTTGATCCCGCGGCGCCGGCGCCGCCAAGGGCGCCGCCAAGCCGACCGCAAGCAACACGCAGAGGGCACCGATCGGCAGCAGCATTTGGCGCATGGTCATCACTCCGTTGGATGAAGGTCGGTGCGTCAAATTCATAGGCGACCGACGCACCGGATTCCAGCGCATCAAGGCATAACCGACGTGACGCAGATCACATTCCGTCGGAATATTGGTTGATCAGGCGGAGCGAAAGCCACGAGGATTCACCAATGGCCCTGCAGTTGTCGGCGGAGGCGGCCAACGGATGGCCGCGAATGTCATCCTGCATCAAGCACGGCGGGTTGCGGGCCGAACGTCGAGCCCGCCCCCGCCGTCCCGCAGGCCCGGACTGGCCTTCTGACAGGCCCGAAAAATGGCTATGATCGGGGCCTGGAGCTGTCGTCCAACCAACAGGCGGGCCACGCCATAACCCACGTTTTTTCCGACGCGACCACGATGCTTGTGTCTCGAGCGACGAGGCATGGCGAGCCGTGAAACGCAAGATTTCAGCCATTCTGGCCGCCGACATTGCGGGCTACAGCAACCTCTTGGCGCAGGACGAGGAGGAGACGCTCCGCCGCCTCGCCATTTACCGCGCTGTCCTCGACGATTTCGTCGCGCGATGGGGCGGCCGCATCTTCAACACCGCGGGAGATGCCGTGCTGGCCGAGTTTCCGAGCTCGGTCGATGTGGTGCGATGCGCGATCGACTTTCAGGAAAGCATCCGGGCGCACAACCTTGCCTATCCGCCAAGCCGTCGGATGCTCTATCGGATCGGATCACGGTCGCGGACGTCGTGGAGCGCGACGGCGATGTGTTGGGAGACGGCGTCACTATCGCGGCACGGCTGGGCGGCATTGCAATTCCGGGCGGCGTCTGCGTGTCACGGGCGGTCTACGAGCAGGTCGCAAGCAAGCTGTCGGTGAAATTCGACGATCTCGGCCAGCAACAAGTCAAAGAACGTAAGAACCCCATTCATGCCTAAGCATCGCGCCGCACCCGGTTGCCGTCGGTCAGACGGGACGAAGTCCGCAAGTCGCCACGGCAAGACGCCGAAGGTGTCTGCTCGGCCGCTCGGGCGATGCTGGGCGTGGTGGCGGTCGGCTCGGCCGCGATCACGCTTGCGTCCGCAAGGCTTCGGCAAATTTCTTCCGCCGTCCCCACTAAGGTGGTGAGCCGAGAAGCCAGCGTGCGTTTCGACGACACCAAGATCCGGGCACTCGCGGCCAGCCAGAATGTCCCGCTGCCGCCCAACCTCAGGGTCACGGCGCCGGCTGCTTCGGTGCCGGCCAGCCTGGCCGGATATCTGGGCGCTTGGGGCGGCGATCAAGGATGGAACGGGAAAGGCCGGCACGTCATCCTGGTGATCGAAAGCATCGATAAATCGGGCACCGCCGTGGGGGTCTTCGCGCTGGGACCACAGCCCGATCCAGCCGGCCCCGACCGCAGACCGGCGCGCTACCGGTCGATCGCCGGGACGATCACGGATGCGGGTTTGGCTGGTCACCTTCGGGGGCGCCACGACCCGTTCAGAGACACGTCGGATGGGTTGATGTGGGGACGTTGGGAGGTAGGGGGCGAGCGCAGCAACGAGCTGACCATTTCGCTCGAGCGCGTCGATTGATGTTTATTGGCACACCGTGCGGGTGACGAAAAATCTTGGAATGAAGCGGCGAAGCAGAACTCAGATCAGATAGAGCGTCGCCACCACCACGCCGGCTACCAGGACCAGGGCGCCGATCGTCACCCAGAGGCCCAGCCGCTTCTCGATGATCTCGCGGGCGCGCGCGCCGTAACGCCTGAGCAGGAACGCCTCCGCAAAGAAGCGCACGCCGCGGGTCAGCAGCGACAACAAAACGAACCAGCCGAAATTGTAGCCGGCAAATCCGGACGCGATGGTGACGATCTTGTAGGGAATCGGGGTGACGCCCTTGCCCACGATGATCCAGGCCCCGTAATCCGCGAAGGCTTGTCGGATCGCCTCCATCTTGTCGCCATAGCCCCAGACGCGAACGATCCATTGTCCGATCAAAAGTGGACCACAGGGCACCGATGAGGTCGCCGAGCATGCCGCCTGCAACCGACGTCAAGGTACATATGACGGCGTAACGCCAGGCCCGGTCAGGCCGCGCAAGCGACATCGGAATCGGCATGACGTCGGGCGGCCCGGGAGGAAGGAGCTCTCCATGGAAGAACGCAGCAAGTTTGAAAATTTCCACCGTCACGTCACGGACCTCTTACAGCAGCTAACGGTGCAGCGCACCGACGACGAAGTTCTCAACCGGCGCGCCCGGGAAGATCTGGAAAACCGCCTCATCGAGCAGTCGCGGCTGCTCAACGAGGGCGAATCCGAGCTTACGCATTTGCGCGGCGAGATCGAAATCGCGCTCAAAGCCGAAGACGATCTGCGCATCGCCATCATCGAGATCGATGGCCGAGCGAATGCCGCCATCCAGAACCTCAATGCCGAGAAGGCCCAACTGCAAGCCGTGCTCGATCGCGCCCATGGTGAGCGCGCACGGCTTGTCCACGAGCTCGCCGATCTGAAGCGGCGGCAAGCCGATGAAGCCCGGGCGGCCGAGCGGGCCGACAATGCGACGCTGCCCGAACGCGTCAGCGACTTCGTCGCTGAAAGGGCCCAGCGGGCGGCCTACGGCTGACTACCGCGAAGAGCAAATTCGTAACCCTCGCCCGACAGGGATTCCCCACCCGCAGACGAAAGTTACGATGAGCGGGGCGCACAGCGCACGGCGACGCCCGAATCATAATGGGCAATGACGAGGCGGCCCTGCTACGACTGTGGCGGGAGAAACGACCTCTCCGGCAACCTCATCGTCCAGCTGGGCTTGGCCACCGAAGCGCTAAACCGGCGCCTAGTGCGAGGCCAACACAACACCGGTCAGGTCATCACGGACGTCCAGCGGCAGGTCTGGCACCCCGCCCTACGGTGGACGGCGGCAACGCTCGACGCCCGGGTGGTAGCGGGGACCCCGTTAGATTCTTACCTCGAGCCACGCCCGTTACCCTTTCTTCAATGCCGCTTCCACACCCCGGGGCCGCCACTCCTTGCCTTCCAGTGGTGCCATGCAAAGCAATCAGCATCCTGTCAAAGAACCCGAAGAAGAACTTGAGTGGCTGGGCCGGCCGCCCTCAAGCGGCCGTTGTGCCTTTATGCGTTTGATATCACCAGGCTTTAGATCGCTGCGCGCCATTTTGAGATCGTAATGGGACTGGAGGTTTATCCAGAACTCTGGGTATTACCAAAGTACAGGCTGAGCCTGAGCGCGGTGTCTGCCGTAATGCGTCGACGATTGTTGACGATCTCGGTAATGCGGTTTGTCGAGATGCCAATCGCTTTTGCTAATTGATTCTGCGACAACCTATATTCTGCTAAGAATTCTTCCTTCAGCATTTCGCCAGGCGTCACAGGAGCGTTGTCTTGTCCCATCAATGATAATCAACCACCCGAACCTCATAGGCATCACCATCGATCCATTTAAAAATTACGCGGCATAGGTTGGTAGACCACAGTCGTCCGTCTTCCACAGCCTATAATCCCAGTTTCACAACCAACAGTAGATTTGTCAACGAATCAGATATTAGGGGAATGTGCTGGTAGGGTCCGATCGACCTCCCCCCTCCCTGCCAAGAAGCGTCGATCGCCAGCACCAAGCGGGAGGCCCCGGTCGCCACGGCCGGCCACGACTGCGGCATGAAATTGTCTCGACGATCGTCGTGATTTAACAAAACCGAGGACGATTAATATAAGCCGGAGGGGACGAAAACCTCGCCGAGCTGTTGGTAGTAGTAGGAGGCGAGCTCATGGTGCTAATGACGGCCTCGCCCCGCATTCCGGTTCTCCTTATCATGCTAACGACAACGGCGCCTTGAAGCATAGTAGCTCGATATCTAGTCCAATATTGCCGTTGACCCCGCGCGCGACGGCGATTGGCTTCTTTGTCGAGCACTCATGACGCAGGCAAATTCGCGCGCGCTGAGGCAACTTCAACGGGGGTGCGCATGCCTCCCGCTTTTCCTCGAGATGGCGGTGGCGTGGTGTTGAGTCGGCATCGGTATGATGACGGCGGGATATTGTGCTCCCCGGTAAGGGGCGCAGTGCACCAACTGCTATGTCACCAGCCTGAACCCGACAACGGCAAAGTGGTGATCGAACGTATATGCAAGCCCAATTCGCGCGCGCTTCATGATCGCAAAGCTGGTGGCATCGACCGCCGATAATTTGTGCAGATCTCCGCGTCGGAAGTATTCCCACGACTGCTCCAAATCGCGCAGTTCGCAGGGAAGGAGCTTTACGGTGCCAAGCCTATAGATGGCTTCCTTCCACGTCAGCGCCACGTCTCGGTTCGCGTTGCGATCAAGAAATGTGAATGTCTCGATGACAACGGGAACGGAGGTGTGAAGCTTCGCGCCCGCTCCGTGCAACAGCTCCCATTGCTCTCGCGCCTGGACGTGTAGCGGATCGCGTGACAGGGCAAGGGCAATCCACGCCCCGCTGTCAACGAACACCGCTTCCCCTTGCCGCATCAGGTTTGATCGTGGACGCTATCGTGGTCGATGGACGCACGCTTTGGCTCGCCGTCCCAGATAGCAACCGGACCTGCGGCCGGTGGTTTGAGCACGACCTTGCGGATTGCGTCGCGGACCAACTCTGCGACGCTGCGCCCCGACCGCGCGGCGGCCTTGCGCAGGGCATCAAGCTCTTCCTTGCGGAGGTAGATTTGGGTCTTTTCCATATATGTCAGTTTAACTGCGCTATTGACATACGTCACGTTTAGCGCGTCTTGGCGCGGTGAGTGGCGCTCGCATCGAACCAAAATCGCTCACGAAACGCCTTGAGTCCGCCGGCGCAGTACCTGTGTGAATCGCCGATGTTACCGGCACCTCACCCTCCCCTGGCGGCTGCGGCCCGCCTTGAGCGCGTCGCCAGCACTGCCGTCGCAGACCCATTCGGCTTCAACATCGACCCAACTTTGGCGAAGTCGCTGCGAGATGACGATGACCGCGTGTACTGGCTCGGTTACGATCTCGACACGAAGAAACCAATGAGCGCTGATGAAAGAGCTGACATAATGAAGGAAAGAGAGAGGATTTCCGCAAGCATCAAGGAGCGCGCGAAGACGATTGCCTGCCCGGCGGGCTATGGCGTGGTACAGACACATGAAGATAACAAGCGAACCACTTGGCTGTGGAACAAGCGGACGTGGGGGTTTGGTGTGACGGACGCTGAAGACGCCGAGGAAGCGCAGTTGAAGGCGCGGTTTATGCATTTTCTGAGAGCCCGGAAGGCCGCGCACGATGCCGCATGTTCAATTTAATGATTAAAGGTTTATTGCCGCACAGGCTGAGCGCTGCCGAGCAAGAGGAACTTGATCGCCTACAAGCGATCTATCCCGGACCTATCGTCGAAATTTGATGACGAGTGGGGTCAGGCGGCAGCGGTTTGAGCTTGCGATCTGACGACCTCGATCCGTCGTTGACCTTTACACCGAGGATGACTTTCGGCAGCTGATCGTGACCCCGCTCTAAGCGGCCGGCGCATCGCCAACAAGAATCAGAGCGGGAACCTACCTCCTGCAAAGCAATCAGCATCCTTTCAAAGAACCCGAAGTAGGCTCGAGTGGCTGGGCGGGCCGCCCTCAAGCGGCCCGTTGTGCCTTTATGCGTTTGATATCACCAGGCTTTAGATCGCCGCGCGCCATTTTGAGATCGTAATGGGACTGGAGGTTCATCCAGAACTCTGGGCTATTACCAAAGTACAGGCTGAGCCTGAGCGCAGTGTCTGCCGTAATGCGTCGACGATTGTTGACGATCTCGGTAATGCGGTTTGGCGAGATGCCAATCGCTTTTGCTAATTGATTCTGCGACAGCCTATATTCTGCTAGGAATTCTTCCTTCAGCATTTCTCCAGGCGTCACAGGAGTGAACTCTTTCTTCGTCATTGTCTCCTCCTGTTAATGATAATCAACTACTCGAACCTCATATGCATCACCATCGATCCATTGAAAAATCACGCGCCATTGATCGTTGATCCGAATCGAGAAAAATCCCTTCAAGTTTCCCTTCAGCTTCTCCAACCGATTTGATGGCGGAACCAAAAGGTCATCGAGCCGATGGGCAGCGTTAATTGCTTCTAGCCGGCGCTTGGCCGGTCGGGCAATACCTTGAAAGTCTCGCACAAACTGATCTCGAAACAGTGCCTTGGTCCGCGCATCTCCGAACGATCGGATCATAAAACCTGATCCTATACCGAGTACCGGTATACGTCAATATACGACCGAACAATACGTCAAGCTATTGAAGAATGGGCGGACCCGTTCCGGAAAGCGCCGGACCAGGCCGGCTGAATGTTGGATCGACAGGATTTCGACAGGAGTGCAGGTTGGGGTCTAACCGTGCTAACGCCCAGGGCCTACGCCCTGGCGAAGTCTACCGCATTCCACCGTAACGGAGCCCCCGCGCTGCTACGCCTAGCCCTCCCCCATTTTGTTGATGAATTCGATGCCGGCGGCTTCAATCAAGCGCGCCTGTAGATCCAGTCGGCAAGGCTTTCGGCGATGCTTGGGAGCGGACAGCGGTGGCTTTGCCGGCCAAACCGAAGCCCTGCCGCGGCTGGAGCGTCACCAGGTGCTTGACGACAGCGCGAGTAACTCCATATTCTAGACAGAACTTCTAGCTAGAAAGGCAACAGCGATGACGAGGCGCTATTGGTCGGTGCAGGATGCCAAGAATCGATTCAGTGAGGTTGTCGAAGCGGCGCGGCGCGAACCGCAGACGGTGACCAAACATGGTAAGCCCGCCGTAGTGGTGGTTGCTGTTGATGAATACGAACGCTTGCGCAAGTTGCAGCATTTGAAGGCACCGAGTTTTGCCGAGCTCCTTCTAGCGATGCCCACCGACGGCGAGGAATTCGAGCGCCTTGAGGGGCGAATGCGCGAACCGGGGTTCTGATGTATCTGCTCGACACGGTCGTTCTTTCGGAGCTGCGTAAACTGCCACGGCAACGCAACCGCAATCTCGTCCATTGGATCGGCGAGGTGCCGTCACAGGATCTTTTCGTCAGCGTCCTCACCATTGGCGAAATCGAGCGCGGCATCGAACGGCAGCGGCAGCTAGACCCAGAATTTGCAGAGAGGATTACGTCCTGGCTGGATATGATTTTGCGCACCTATGAGAGCCGAATTCTTGCGGTCGATGTTGCTATTGCGCGCCGCTGGGGTCGCCTGTCCTATCTAATTGGCAATAAGGGGATCGACCTGGCCATCTCCGCGACTGCGCTCGAACACGGCCTCACCGTGGCGACCCGAAATGTCTCAGATTTCGAGCCGACGGGCGTACCAGTCTTCAATCCTTTCAGCGCGCGGTCGGCTCGGAAGCCGTAAGCAAAGGATCTTGCGAGCACCAATTTTTCCGCCGGCCACTCCGTGCCTTCTCGATGGTGCCATGCAATGGTCGGGGTCGGCGCGCCGTGATCGGCTTCATACGATTGGTTGACTACTTCGACGTTCGGACCGCCACCCCCGTTTTCGTGGATCAACTCGACGCCAGACACCGAAGGGGGCCGTGACGAGCAATTTGGGTTCGCCACATTGGGTTCGTTTCGTAAAACCAGGGGGCCCCAACGTCTGTCGGCGTTTTCCGTCTCGCGCACGTGCCCGGGGACCGACCGTGGGATGGACCCGACCGGTAAGAGCCGCAGGGAATACATGCAGGTCGGGGTTGACGAACGAGGGTCGGGTTCTCGCGACACCGAGCCTGTGGAGCTACTCCTATGGTCCCTTCTTCGGCTGTGGCCGCTTCCGTAACCGCACCCCGGGGCCGCCGCCGTTTTCATCAATGAATTCGACACCGGCGGCTTCCAGCGCTCGGCGAACCGCCAAATCGTTCGCTACAGTCATCGACGTTTCATTCTCGGCACCTTCGGCGCGGCGAATAGTAGCGAGTCCAAGAGCTGCCTCGCGAGCAAGATCCTCGGCGCTCCACCGCAGTAGACCGCGGGCGGCCCTAATTTGAGGGCTGGTCAGGGGCTTTGATTTTGCAGTTGACTTCATTGGTCTCGTACGATACGTTTCAGATCATATGATCCGTCCATGGAATCGAACGGTCAGCAGACGTCATTTTCGACGAATGAGGAAGTCATGAACTCAAGCGTGTGGACAAAAACCACCAAAGATCGCCGCTACTTCATCGGCGGCTCGGACGCCCGGATCATCATGGGCGATGACGAGGCCGCCCTGCTGCGGCTGTGGCGGGAAAAGCGCGGCGAGGTCGAGCCGGAGGACCTCTCCGGCAACCTCATCGTCCAGCTCGGCCTGGCCACCGAGGACCTCAACCGGCGCTGGTACGAGGCCAATACCGGCCAGGTCATCACGGACATCCAGCGGCACGTCCGGCATCCGGCGCTCCGCTGGATGGCGGCGACGCTCGACGGCCGGGTCGAGGCACCGGGGCGGTGTTCGAAGCCAAGTTCATGCTGCCCTGGTCGTTCTCGGAAGAAGCCGCCGCCGAGAAGTACATGCCGCAGCTGCAGCACAACATGTGGGTGGTCGCTGCGCGGGCGGCGGTGCTGTCGGTGATCACCGGCGGCGGCAAATGGGTGGAGATCACCACCCATGCCGATCCGCTCTATCAGCACCTCATCGTCACCGCCGAGCGGAAATTCTGGCGCTGCGTCGAGAGCGGCGAGCCCCCTCGCCTGTTCGGGGTCGAGCCGCCGAAGCCGCGCATCGAGGCGGTCCGGATTGTCGACATGAGCACCTCCAATGCCTGGGCGGAATTCGCCGGCATCTTTGCCCGGACCCGGCGGCCCACCTCGAGCACGAACAGGCCAAGGCCGAGCTCAAGAGCCTGATGCCGGAGGATGCCAAGGAGGCGATCGGCCATGGCATCCGGGCCAAGCGCTCGAAATCCGGCGCCGTCAGCTTCGACCTCCTCGACGCGGAGGGCAGCCATGCAGCGGTCCAGTGAATCGATTGCGCAGCCTGGCGGCTGCCCTGGCCAAGGCGCAAGCCGAGCTGATCAATCCGGAGAAATCGCTGGTGGCGACCATCCGGCCGAATGGCCCGGCGAGGCCGAGCGGTCGTTTCGCTATGCCCCGCTGTCGAGCGGGCTCGACATCGTGCGCAAGACCTTAGGCCAGCATGAGATCGCGACCGTGCAGACCACCGCGATCGACCAGACCGCCGGCATCGTCAATCTCACCACCGTGCTGGCGCATGCCTCCGGGGAATGGATCGCCTCGGACTGGCCGGTCTGCGCCGTCAGCGAGACCGCGACCCCGCACCGGATGGGAGCGGCGCTGACCTATGCGCGCCGCTATGCCCTGTTCACGCTGGTCGGCATTGCCGGCGAGGACGATCTCGACGCGCCCGATCTGGCGACGCCGACGCCACCGACGTCGGCGGCCTGCGAAGCCGGCGCGAATGAGAATGGTCGGCTGAACGGCGGCCAACGGCCATCCCGTTCAACGACATCTCGTCCGCGGTGCAGAAAGATCGTCCTGCGCATCCCGCAAACCCAATCCTCGGACCCGAGGCATCGGCCGCATTGCGCGATCGAGCTTGTCGGCGAACTCAACGACAATTGGCTTCGGCTGACGACGCCGCCGTCTGGGCGCATCGGAATCCTGGCCGCCAAGAACAGACTTGACCGAAGCCGACGCCGGCACGTCGAAGATGCCTTCCACGCCAGAGCTGGCGACGCTTGCAAGCGCGGTGCTGGCACGACGCGGTACACGCCCAGCCGGAACGCAGCATCGGCCTCAGCACGTCGTCCGCATCGAAGCGGCAGCCAGGAGCGCATCGGACCGCCGCTGCCGAGGCATCGATAAGAGCCGTGCTGGCCTGTTCCGGAGCCGCGCCGCCTTCGCGACCGAACCCACGTCAAGGCCGTGGCCAAGCAGCCCTGCCTGATTTGCGGCCGGCAACCCGCGGATGCTCACCACCTGCGCTTCGCGCAGCACCGCAGCGCTCGGGCGCAAGGTCAGCGATGAGTTCACCGTGCCGCTGTGCCGGGGCCATCATCGCGAGGTCCACCGTTGCAGCGATGAAGTCGCATGGTGGAGGAAGGCTGGCGATTGATCCGACCGTCACTGCTCGTGCGCTGTGGTTGGAGACGCATCCGCTGCCAGCAATTTCGGACACAGTGGAAGGCACGGCTCCCGCGCCGCCTTCGGTACCGATCAAAAAAATGGCGAGGGTGATCCGCCGGTCAGCAAACTAGCCTCGAATTCCACAACGAAGGCAATACCTCGGTTCGATAAACCCGGGTACGGTCGATGCATTGACTTATGTATCCTACAGGATACTTAAACCGTGATTGAAGTTCGTCAAACTGAGATCTTCGCGTCTCAGTTGACCTCTTTTCCCGCCGTCGCCTGCTGCACCTGTTTCCGCAACTTCTTGCCGAGTTCCTGCATGGTCTGGGAAGTGAGCACTTGCGCGCCCGCCGGCGACCTGGGCGTCGGTCTTGCGCGATGCGAATATGATTGTTCGGGTCCTTCCTGGTGCCCTTCCGCGGGCCATCTCGCCCCCTGCGTGCGATGACCGCGTAACTTCATTATTGGCGGACCCATCTTCGCTTGGCATCGCGCAGTCTGCGAAACGGCACGCCGAGGATGTGCTTCCGGATGAACTGCCACCGGCCGAACAGGCTCACGGATACGGGCATATCCTCCGGGACATACCAGCCGTTTAGCCCGGTGCGGCGCACCCACTTGTAACCACGTCTCCGCAGGTATCGGTGGAGTTGCAGGCCCGCGGCGACATCCTCAATCAGGATGAGACGTGGACGCCAGCGCTCGAGGTCGAAGCCGTCCAGTACTTCGATCTCATGGAATTCGACATCGATCGAGACGAAATCGATCGGTATCGGCGCCCCGACCTCCGTTAAAATATCGTCGAGGGTGCGGATCTTGACCTGGACGGTCGCAAGCTTCCGATTCTTGAAGCCTGCGATGTAGTAATCCTCTCGCAGCGAGGCATGCATACCGCCGCCAACGTGCAGCGGAAGCAGCTTGCCTGAGCTAGCGGGCGACGAACAAGCCACCTCGTAAACCGGCACTCGCCGCTGGTTCCGCGGTCTGGCTGCAACGTCGGGTTGTGGCTCGATCAGTACTCCGTTCCAACCGCGTTGCTCGAGCGCATAGGACTGTGAGCCCTCGATCGGCTCGAACGCCCCGACGTCCACGAAGAAGCCGCGCTGGGTACTGCGGAAGAAGTCTTCCTTTAGCCAGACTTCATCTTCGTCGGGAAATATGGCACGGACTGCTGTGAAAACTTGTATCAAGTGTATTAGCGTCCTGTACGTCGTGGATATCGCGATGGCGATCACACTTGCGCGCTACCTTTAGGAGCACAGGCATGAGCAGACCAAAATTCAAACCGAGGATCAAGACCATACCCTGGCACTCTGCCTCCTCTTTGAAGACCAATAAGGACATCGCTCATTACTTAGAAGCCGTGTTCGAAGACGGCGACCCAGCCTTGGTGGCTGCGGCTTTAGGCGATGTCGCTCGCGCCAAGGGCATGTCACAAATAGTGCAGGCGGCGGGCCTTGGACGAGAGAGCCTTTACAAGGCGCTTTCGATCGAGGGAAACCCGAAATTCGCAACCGTCCTGAAAGTCATGCGTGCGCTCGGGCTCAAACTTAAGGTAGCCGTGTAGTGGTCGGCCGCCCGAGCGCAGGGTGCTGCGCGAGGCGAAGGGCTGGGCGTCTGGTCAGCGATGGGTTCACCGTGCCGCTGTGCCGGGCCATCATCGCGAGGTCCACCGCTGTCCACCGCTGTGGCGATGAAGTCGGAAGGTAGAGAAAGGCTGGGATTGATCCGACCGTCACTGCCCGTGCGCCGTGGTTGGAGACGCATCCGCTGCCGACAACTTCGGAAAAATGGGCAGCGCTCATCCAAGCTCTTCCATCGGGCTGTCACGCAACGTCGGCGCCTGCGATGCGGGCGGCCATCAGCGGCTCGCGTGCAGACCACGGGAAATAGACGACTAACCCTGCGCTGGATGAATGAGCTCAAGCGGAACGCGGCCAGATTTGCGATAGACTGTGAAATCGGAATCGAGCGTTAACACGGCGTGACGCTCGTGGATCTCCGCCATCCGCACGATGCAGGCATCGGCGAGAGACATCGGTCTGTCCCGATATTTGTGATGCAGCTTTAGCAGGGCGGGGACATGCTGCTCTATGCGGAATGCGATCCGTAGTGCACCATTTTCGAGAAGTCTGAACAGTGCATCCTGCCCCCTCGGAAACCGTGCGAGCAGATGCATCGCCTCGGCCAGCACCGGCTCACAAACGAGCAGCGGCGAATCCAACTCCTCGATCTTCTCGACTACCCAGCGGTGATGCTGTTCTGACCGGTCGAGAAAAGCGACCAATGGTCCAGTATCAACGATGGCGCTGCGCACCGCGACCGAACCCCTTGAGATGATCGGGATTGGATGCGAGGTCCGCAATCCCAGAATTCACCACTCCCCGTGCCCCCTTCAACAGCTCCGCGAGGCTGTGACGCTTATGCGTGTCGCGTGGAGTTTCGAGCACCAGCCGTAACCCTTCCTCAACCAGATCCTTGAGCTTGCGGCCACGCAGCGCCGCCTCCGACTTGGCCCGGCGGTAGAGATCATCCGAAACTTCAACTGTGGTCTTCACCGCACGACCCCAAATTGGCATAAAACCGTAAACCCATATTTATGGAAGATCACCCCGGAAATGCAAGCCCCTGATTGTGGAGGGTCAAGATCACCGCACTACAGTGACGCGCGCGGTCCGCAGCCGGCGCGCGGCACAAGGTGCCTAATCGTCTCGCCGTTGGAGTCGACGATTCTGCGGCTATTCAGACCTCAAGTAGGCGTGTGAAAATTGAAGGGGCCTGGTGTGGAAACCCTGCCCAGACGATGGGAGGCGGCGTAATCCAAGCCAGAATCCGCACTAGCCAAGTCGCCATTCTGTCCCGCAAAGCGGGATCACCTCTTTCAACGCAACCGTCGAGGGGGCGGCCATCCGCCGCAGAACTGGATGACGGAACAGGAGCGAGATGTTGCTTGGAACCTCGAAGGTCTTTCGCACCATGAGGGGCTATTCGGGGCGGTTTCCGGGCGGGCTCTCTGCGCTCTCCGCGGACGGTGGCCATGCGAGCGGCACCTGCGCCCGCGGCGCATCGCGCGGGAAGCGGGCGCGGGCCAGTGGCTCTACTCGGGTGAAGATGAGCCGCGCGCGGAAGGCCGGCGGGCTTTCGACGATGATGAGGCCGCGCAGCGCCCGAGCGTCCGGCAGGAAGTGCGGCTCTTCCAGCGCGAAATGCACCGCGCGCTGCGTCCAATCCGGAATGCGCAGCCCCCAGCGCAGCGCGAGGTGTTCGCCCGCCGCGCCGATCCAAGCATCGGCCAGCGGAACGCCGACCGGCTCAGGGACAGGGTCGAGGCGAACCTGCTGTGCCGCCTTGTCCGGGTGATCGAGATAGAACTCGTCGACGAACTCGTCGAGCGCCATGGCGAAATCGGACCGATTCGCCCGCGCCACCGCGGCCACCTCCGCCAGGGATTGGGGACGCGCCATCCTTTGGCCGGGCCTTTAGCCCGCCTCCACCTGGATCGCTTGCGCGAGGTCGCCGAGCCGCAGTTCGGCCACCAGCGGCAGCGCCTCGTCAGGGAAGAACTTCCGGAAAACGTCGCGCAGCCCGTCGGCCGTGGTCGCCCCGCAGGCGATGCCGAGCTTGACCGCATCCCGGTAGTCGCGATCGTCGGCAGTCATGCGTTCCAGGGCTTTCAGCTTCATTGCCAGAATATAGGCAGGTTTGGTCGCCATGACACGAAGCCCAAACCGCTCGGGCGATGGGTAAAGCCCGATCAAGACGCGGTCGACATGTCCCTCGCCCGGGCGGGTGTACATGGCTACGCTTTCGTCCAGCCAAGACGCGGAAAGACCAAGCCTCTTGGCGGCTTCGCGGACCGCTTGGATGACCAGGCCGTGACTCCCGTCGCTCACGATCCTGGCGTCGACGTCCTGCGAGGACTTTCGCCAATCGAACTGGAACGGGATCGCGCTGCCGCCGCTTCCGAAAGGACAGCCGACAATCTAGGTAGGACGCGCTCAATCGTGTAATGATCCTTAACTGTCTGCAATGCTTCCCGGCCAATTCTTACCCGCAGCTCGGGGTGATCAATCAATGCAATCAATGCCTCTATCCATTTGTTAGTACCATCAGCCAAAAAGCCATTAGTGCCATCCCTGACTACGCTGCAGTTTGCGCCGATCGGGGATGCAACAACAGGTCGCCCAGCCGCCATGACTTGCAGCAGCTTGTAAGCGCATTTGCCGCGCTCCCACTCTGTGTTGTCGAGCGGCATGATACCAATGTCAAAAGATTGGATGGCTTCAATTTCTGTCGCTTCATTCCAAGGGATGGCTCTGACTGGCAACCCGGCAAACGCCGCGGGAGCGGACGCCCCAACCACCCGTAGCTCTACTGAACGGACTGCTGAGATCGCGCGGAAAGCCTGCTCGATCCTCGCCAAATAGTGTACGGTAATTGGGGTACCGATCCAGCCAATTACAATCGGTATTTTGCACTCGAGCCTCTTTGTGTCGGGATTGACGCCATCGTAACGATCGAAATCAATTACGCTGGGAATAAGTTCGATCCGTTTTGCTCCGGCACGCCGGGCGCGATTCGCCAAATATTCATTGCCGGCTACAACCACCGCAGCATTGCGCATCACGGCATCAATCTTGCCGCCCATGAGCCCTCGTATAATCGGGGATGGGTTTTGATCATAACGGTGGAACCAAGCATCGTCCAAATCAACCACATAGGGCGTACCACGCATCGCAGCGAGCTCAAGAGCAGCCGGCAACCAAGGCAGCGCCTCTTTTTCCACCCAGATCAAATCATAGCGCCGCGTGAACGAAAGCGCGCGAAAGCGTCTGAAATAGGCGGCTAGAACTTTCCCCGCCCTCGTGCGCTCTCCTCTGTAAAGCCCAGAGACATACTCGTCGTCGAAAAACGGCTGCACTGAAAACGACATGCCGCGCGTGCCGAGCGCTGTCAAAAACTGGAGAAAGCGCACACGGCTGCTGGCGCCGCGCCGACCATAGCGAGTGAGTACGAGTATCTTAAGCATTGGGGACCCGGCCACGTCCACACAGCATTTTGGGCAGCTCGGCCCACAGCTCCGAAAAGCCTCGTAAGATGTCCGGCAGCTCGGCAGAGGGACCTCTTATTAAGGCTGCCATCGTCCGGGCCATAGGTTCAAGCACTAAAGTTGTCGTTGCAACGGCGATCGCCGCCGGCCGCGGAAAATGTTTAAACGCGAACAAAATCCGGCTGCGGGTGACGTAGAAAAGACGCTTCGCTTTGGCTGCGTCTGTGGTACCGTGGCCGCGATGAAAGGCTTGGGCTGCTGCAAGATAGACGCTGGTCCAGCCAAGTGCGCTTGCGCGAAGCGCCAAATCAAGATCCTCGAAATAAACAAAGAACCGCTCGTCGAATCCCCCTAGCAGCTCGAACAGCGGGCGCCGGATCATCAAGAACGCTCCCATCACCTGATCAACGATCCGCGTCTCGTCATGTTGCCATTCTGAAAGGAAGTGCGGCGGGAAGTACGCTGGCAAAAGCCGATCCAGCCCGAGACTTTGACCAATCATCGCTGTAGCCGTCGGCCGGCGCGCGCAATTGCGCGCGACCTTTCCTGAGGTGTCGACAAGCTGAATGCCGATGATGCCAACGCTTTCGGAGCCCATGGCGCCGAAAAACGCAATGGACTTTTCCAAACAGCCGTGGGTGAGTCGCGTGTCCGGATTGAGAAAGAGGAGAAAATCGGCCCTTGAGCCGGCGGCGCCCTGGTTGCACGCTGCGGCGAATCCTCTGTTCTCGCCGTTGCGGATGATTTTCAGCGGGAAATCGCCTAAAAGGCCATCGAGCAGCTTGAGCGAGCCGTCAGTTGAGGCATTATCGACCACAATCCACCTTAACTTCGTCTTTTGCAACAGCCTTAAACGAGTTTAAGCACTCGAGGAGCTGACCGCCAGCGTTCCAATTTACAATGATCACGTCAACGGCAGGGCGTCGCATTGCGGTTCGGCCATTGTTCCTCTAATCCGCCCGGCCTTTCGGCCACTGACGCTTAGGCTTGAGAGCCGAGTGGACCCAGCTGCGGCTGGCGCACCCGTGCTTCGCCGATCTCTTCAATAAAAGAGCCGGGATTTCGCATCACAATTGCGCTGCGGCTCTCCCCGCAAATTGTTAGCCACCAAAAGGGGTTTAACCCGCCCTGCACGGCCGACTCAGCCCCAGCACCGCTAGAATGGACCGATCTCAGTTCCGACCATACTCATCAAAGAGACGCACGATGTCGTCCTCGCCGAGATAGCTGCCGACTTGAACCTCGATGAGTTCCAACGGTATTTTGCCCGGATTGGCAAGGCGATGTACACTACCGATTGGGATGTAGGTCGATTCATTTTCTCGAACAATGCGGATTTCTGTCCCAATCGTGACCTCACCTGTCCCACGGACAACCACCCAATGCTCGGCTCGATGAAAGTGCCTTTGCAGCGAGAGCTTGGCATTCGGCTTCACGACGATACGCTTCACCTGGAAACGGGAGCCAATATCAACGCCTTGATAATAGCCCCATGGTCGATAAATTCGTAAATGCTGAACGGCTTGCTGTTTGTTCTGCGCCTTCAACTGCTCGACCAGACCCTTCACCTGCTCCGCGCTGGCACGTGAGGTGACTAATACCGCATCGCCCGTCGCGACCACGACGATGTCCTCAAGTCCCACCACCGCCGTGAGTATCATGTCGTCCGAGTAAGCCATGCTGTTCCGGCTGTTATGGAAAACGACAGGACCTCTCGCCGCATTGCCGTTAATGTCATGACTGACAACGTCCCAGACGGTGCTCCAACTTCCCACGTCAGACCAGCCGAGATCGACCGGAATGACGGCAGCACGCTCTGTACGTTCCATGACGGCGTAATCGATTGATTTTTTCGGCGCCCGCCCAAACTGCTCGGCGGGCAGGCGCAGAAAATCCAGATCGCGTTCGATCCCGCTGACTACCGACTGAGCAGCGTTAGCGATTTCCGGCTCAAAGCGACTAATTTCGTTCAACATAATCTCAGAGCGAAACGCAAAATTGCCGCTGTTCCAAAGATAACTCTGGGCTATGTACCTGGCAGCGGTCTCAGCGTCCGGTTTTTCCACGAAGGCCTCGACCGCAAGCGCCGCTCCGCCGTTCACCTTGGCGCCGGGCCTGATATAGCCGTAATTCGTTGCTGGGCAAGTTGGGTTGATGCCAAACGTCACGATGAGGCCTTCGTTCACAGCCGCGCTCGCCTCTCGACATGCACCTTTGAAGCCAACGGAATTGCGCACGACGTGATCGGCGGCAAGAACCAGCACCGGTGCTTCCGGATTACGCTGGTAAGCCAGCGCCGCGGCGACCGCAACCGCCATAGCAGAATCGCGCCGCATCGGTTCAAGCACGATATCCGCTTGAATACCGCATTCGCGAAGTTGTTCGGCGACAATGAAGCGGAAATCTGAGTTAGTAATGACGATCGGCCGATCGAAAATTTCATCATCGTTAATCCGATCAAGGACCTGCTTAAATGTCGATCGGTCTTCGACAAGCGGAACGAACTGCTTAGGCATGCTCTCCCGCGAGACCGGCCACAATCGCGTCCCCGCTCCTCCGCACATAATTACCGGTATCATAAAAGCCCTACTTCATCGCCGAAAATATGATCTAGCCTCCTAGCACACAGCCGGCAATATGCAAGCCCTAGCGCGATGTCGTACAAGCGTACAATACCTACGCCCCCCGACCTTAGTCGTTATAGGCGAATTACGGAGACCCTCGTTGTGGAGGAAACCTATACCCGAGAAGTTCCAGAGGGTTTCCGAGTGGTTTCCTGTCAAAGTTTCGAACCTTTCGACGAGATACCAATTCGCCTCAATCATCCCGAAATCGGGATTCGCGTGGTTGTAGAGCCTACTGCTGAAGTTAGAAGCGGCTGGTATCGCTTCGAATTATCTTTTCCGCCGGAGGGAATTGTCGATCTCGCCGTGAATGTCTCGTTTGGCAGAAACGAGCAATTCTGGCTCCGCCCAGCGGCAGTGGATCGAAACCATTTTGCCGCTGACGTTCGCGTCACGGACCAGATGATGCAAATCACTCTGTTAGTCGGCGGCTCAGGGCACGTGCGGCGCCCAACCCGTTTTTTGTTTGCGCGGGCCAGCCGTACTGCCTGGCTTATTTCCATCGCAAAACGCGCCCTGCACGTCCTCAAACGTGATCAGATCCGCTCCCTTCCTTCGGCTGCGCTCGCGTTGATCAAACACACGCGCCCCGGGATGCTCGCAATATCGGGCGACTCAGTTTCCTGCCCAGGCGAGGCGCCGTACGATACATGGATCAGGGTCTTTGACGAGAATCCCGCTGACCACCGCAGGCGCCATGAAGAACGTATGGCAGCACTTCTTCGCCGGCCATTGCTCTCTTGCCTCGCTAATTTCGATGAGATCGATGGCGATGCACTCAAACAAGTTTTGCATACCCTCGTGGAACAAATCTATCCCCACTGGCAACTCCTCATCGCAGCGCCCGCCCCGTTATTGTCAGCGATCGATGCGGAATTGAAATCGGGTCCTATTGATCCAGGCGTTGTAACGCTCATGCCGGCAGCACCCGACCTCGCCTCGACGTTGAATGCACTTGTTAAATCCGCGACGGGGGAGTTCATTATTAAGATTCCGCCTGGCGCCGCGCTGCGCCCGCACGCCCTGCTGGAACTTGCTCTTGTTCTCCACCGTTATCCGGATGCGGAGGTTATCTATTCGGATGAGGACACAATTGCCGTAAATGGGCGCCGCATTGCACCACAATTCAAGCCAGCATGGTCCCCGGAATATCTGGTTGCAACTGATTATATTGGAGACATCACTTTGCTACGCCGGCAGACTTTGCAAAAACTCGGCGGCTGGCGATCTGAACTTCATGACCACTGTGATCATGATCTGAAGCTGCGCATCACTGAACAGGTGAATTCTCGCGGCATTATTCACCTGGCAAAAATTCTCGTCCACCTTCCCTCTTCACCCGTACCCAGATTAAGAACCACGGCCGATGTTGACTTGCTACGAGATATCATTGCCAGGCGGCGATGCCGCGCACTTATCAAAGCTACGTCCTCAGGGACTGCTCGACTTCAATACCTTCCTACAGAGCCGCCGGAGCTTGTCTCCGTGGTAATCCCTACCCGCGACCGTGCCGATCTCTTGGAGTTGTGTGTTCGTTCCATTCTTCAGAAAACATTTTATAGACCCTTTGAGATAATCATCGTCGACAACGACTCAAAGGATCCCCTTACTTACAGCCTGTTCCGGAGTTTGCAGCAACAGCCAGAGGTACGAATTCTGCGCATTCCCGGCGAATTCAACTTCTCGGCGCTCAATAATCTGGCGGCATTAGAAGCCAGGGGGAACCTACTCGCGCTGCTCAACAATGATATCCAGGTCACCGAAGGAAATTGGCTGGATGAGATGGTAGGTCTAGCGGAGCGCCCGGGAGTGGGGTGCGTGGGAGCCAAATTGGTCTATCCGGACGGCCGCATCCAACATGGGGGAGTGACGATCGGTCTCGGGGGACTCGCGGGACATAGCTATCGGCTTCTACCGGGCGACACACCCGGCTACATGAACCAAATGTACCTCACGCACGAAGTCAGCGCAGTTACGGCAGCGTGCCTTGTCGTACGTAGATCCGTGTATTTCGAGGTTGGAGGACTTGACGAGAAGGAGCTCAAGGTTGCCTTCAATGACGTAGATTTCTGCCTTAAGCTGCGCTGCGCGGGGTATCGCAACGTCTGGATCCCATTTGCTGAGTTGGTCCATCATGAGTTAGCGAGCCGCGGCTTTGACTATGCGCCTGCAAAAGCCGCGCGATCGGCGACTGAGGCAAACGTGATATTTCGACGCTGGGGACGAAAATTGTTCAATGACCCGTATTATTCACCAAACCTTACTTACGAGCGCCACGATTCTTCCGTGCGTGTGCGATGAAGCTGTACGCGGCGATCTCAGTCGCGCAAATTGTCCAATAGGTGGCGTGCATATTGTGTCTTGTTGAGTTTTTCTGCAAGACTGCGCAGTTCGTCAGCATTGATCCAGCCATTGTGAAAGGCGATTTCGTCCGGCGCACACACAAGCTGTCCTTGCCTGTGTTGCAGCACGCGCACGAACTCTGCCGCTTCAAGGAGCGAATCGTGCGTACCAGCGTCGAACCAAGCAAAACCGCGGCCAAGTCGTTCGATCGTCATCCGTCGTCTTTGCAGATAAAGGATATTGAGATCGGTAATCTCGAATTCGCCGCGGGCCGATGGCTTCAATTGTTTCGCGAGGTCAACGACTCCCTCATCGTAAAAGTAAAGTCCAATTGCTGCCCAGCTCGACTTCGGATTTTGAGGTTTCTCCTCGATCGAGAGAACTTCGTTATTCGCACCAAATTCAACCACACCATATCGCTGGGGGTCTTCGACACGATAACAAAAAATGGTTGCTCCGTGTGTTCGGGAGTTGGCGCGGCGCAACGCTTCGCTTAGTCCATGCCCGTACAAGATGTTGTCGCCAAGGACCAGACATGACGGATGACCGCGCACAAAATCGGCGCCGATGGTAAACGCCTGAGCAAGACCGTTCGGGGCTTGCTGGAGCGCATATTCGAACGTGAGCCCCCATTTGCTGCCGGTGCCAAGAAGGTGCTTGAACGCGTTCTGATCATGTGGCGTCGTGATGATCAATATGTCTTTAATGCCTGCGAGCATTAGGATGGATAGCGGATAGTAGATCATCGGCTTGTCGTAGACAGGCAGCAGCTGCTTGGAAGCGACGATCGTCAATGGATGCAGCCGTGTGCCCGCGCCGCCGGCAAGGATTATTCCTTTACGCGACATGAACAGCCTGCTGCGAAGCAGCGACCAGCGCGATGGTGGTCGAATCTACATCCTCGGTCCAGGGACGGCCTGAGAAACCAAATTGGCGCGCAAACAATCGGCAATCCAATTGGGAATTGGCAGGCCGCCGCGCGGCGGTTCTATAATCCGCGCTCTTGATTGGCGTCACCCGCGGATTGTGGCCGGTAAAAGAGCCCTGAGCGGCGACAATCCGGTTTGCAAATTCGTACCAATTCGTCACACCATCAGAGGTGAAGTGGTATGTGCCCCAGACCTGTTCGTGGCGCATCAGTCGTGGTGCAATGCGCAAAATTGCGTTCGCGATGTCACGAGCCGACGTCGGGCTTCCGTATTGGTCGGCAACGATCCGCAAGTCGTCCCGGGTTGCGGCTAGGCGCAGGACCGTCTTGAGAAAATTGTGCCCAAATTCGCTATAGACCCACGCTGTGCGCAGAATAATGTGCGACCTCAGCGCGTGACGGACCGCTTCTTCCCCCGCCGCCTTGGTCCTACCGTATACATTAATTGGGCACACAGCATCGGTTTCCAGATAGGCGCCTCGCTTGGTGCCGTCAAAGACGTAATCTGTCGATATATGAACCATTGCAATCTGCGCATCGGCGCAGGCACTCGCAATCACCGCCGGGCCAATCTCATTGGCCCGGCGCGCCTCGTCGACCTGGGTTTCGGCCTGGTCGACGTTCGTATAGGCGGCGGCGTTGACGACCAGCGCGGGTTTCCAGCGGATGAATGCCGCCGCAATAGCGGCGCGATCGGCAATATCGACTTCCCCACGAGGCAGCGCGTGAACCGCTATCGTATGGAGCGGGGCCGCCGCTCGCACCAGTTCGTGGCCAAGTTGACCGTTACTGCCGAATAAGAGGATCATGCGGGCATCCCGAGGCGTTCGCCCCTATAGAGGCCACTGCGGATGCGCTGCCACCAGGAGCGATTGGCTAGATACCATTCGACTGTTTTCCGCAACCCGGATCTCAAAGCTTTCGCAGGGCTGCCAACCAAGCTGGGTCGAAATGCGGGTCGGATCGATCGCGTATCGTAGATCGTGACCCGGACGATCGGCGACAAATTCGATCAGCGTTTCATGAAACCCGATTTCGTTACTCGGAGCGAGCTCATCGAGGAGCGCGCAAATCATCTTGACCACGTACAGGTTCGTCATTTCGCTACGACCGCCAATGCAGTAGGTCTCACCGGGACGCCCGCAAGTTGCGACCGCCAAGAGAGCCCGGGCATGATCCTCGACGTAAAGCCAGTCCCTTATATTACTGCCGTCCCCGTAAACCGGCAGCTTGGCACCTTCAAGTGCGTTGATGATCGTCAATGGTATAAGTTTTTCCGGAAAATGATAGGGACCGTAATTGTTCGAACAGTTCGTAATGAGAACCGGCAGCCCATAGGTGTGATGCCAGCAACGCACGAGGTGGTCGGATGCGGCCTTTGACGCAGAGTAGGGCGACCGTAGGATCGTAGGCTGTCATCTCTGAGAAATGACCGCTGGCACCCAGTGACCCGAACACCTCGTCGGTTGAGACATGGTGAAACCGAAAGTCATCACGGCTGCGATTGGGCAAGGCGCGCCAATATGCAAGCGCGACTTCGAGCAGAAGTATAGGTGCCAACGATATTGGTCTGAATGAAACTAGCGGCAGCATCGATCGATCGATCGACGTGGCTCTCAGCGGCCAAATGCATCACTATGTCCGGCTGATAGCTCTCAAAGATATCCCTCATTTTGGCCGCGTCGCAGACATCCGCTCGCACGAAAGCATAACGCGGATCGCAGGCCACGGGCGCAAGTGATTCCAAGTTGCCGGCATAGGTCAGTTTGTCGACCACCAATGCCTGATCGTCGGTCTTGCCGATCAGGTGCCGCACGACCGAGGAGCCGATGAAGCCTGCACCTCCGGTGATGAGAAATCGGTTAGACATCAACGACCATCATACCGAAATGGCGAAAGAAAATCCGCAAACCGCCCGTAGTTGCGGTCCTTTTCCGAAAGGACGGCGTCCCCTGGCAAGACTGGCCAGGTGATTGCAAGCGTTGAATCATCCCACGCAAGACCACGTTCGCATTCGGGCGCATAATAGTCATCCACTTTATAAGCAACTTCCGTGTTTGGCTCGAGAGTGCAGAAGCCATGCGCAAAGCCACGCGGGACGAACATCTGCTCTCCTCCGTCGGCCGTCAGCGTCTCCGCCACCCAGGAGCCGTAGGTAGGAGATCCGACACGCAAATCTATCGCAACGTCATAGATGCTGCCACGCAGGACGCGGACGAGCTTCGCCTGAGACTTGCGGCGGCACTTGGAAGTGGATGGCGCGAACCGTTCCTTGCTTGAGCGAGAACGACTGGTTGTCTTGTACGAAACAAGCCGTCAGTCCAAGCTCTTGGGCAGCTCGCTTGTTATAGGTCTCGACGAAGTAGCCCCTGCGGATCGTGAAAATAGCGAGGCTTTAACACTTTCACCCCGGACAGCCTCGTGACCTTGACGTCCATAGTTTTTTTGGCGCTGCGCAACTTGCCCAGTCAAGTTCTAAACGGCTCGAGCTCGTCCTGCCAGGCTGCCCTTACGATCTTGCCAACTGCATCAAAGGAGTATTGCTGCACGATATCGGCGCGAGCACGGCTAGCTAGACGTTGAATGTCGGACCGGTTCGAGTGAGCCCGTTGGATAGCACTGACAGCTGCATCGTGATCGGGTTCGGCCCACCATTGGCCCATCCCGTGTATGTAGGCCTGCTTGCCAACTTCAGCCATTTTGTACGGCACAAGCAAGCTATTTTCAGGGCGAGTGAAATCCGTGTTCCCGGAAAAATTGGTGGCAATCACGATCTTTCCCGCGCCCATGCACTCGGCGATGTTCAAGCCAAATCCCTCTGCCCGATGTAAAGAAATCAGGCAATCGCAGGCGGCCTGTATAAGCGTCATCTCTTCTTCGGAGAAGACACGATCGATCAGTACCAGACGTTTATTGCGCGAACACAGCTCTTTGATTTTCTGAAATTCCTCGCCACGATTGCCGCGACCGTGACATTTGATTACGAGGACGGGCGAACTGACGCCATTATAGGGAAATGCATCCGTAAAGGCGCGGATCGCACCCAGCGGGTTCTTTCGGATTGGAAAGGAATTCCAATCGAAGATGGCGAGAAAGATGTAGGCGTCTCGAGGCAAGTTTAGATGCTCGCGTGCCTCGGACTGGGGGCAGTCCTTTACTGCGATGCAGTAGGGTACGACCCTAACAATCTTGTTGGTCGCGTTCGCTACGGTCTCAGCGACGAACCGGCTCGGTGTCCACACTTCATGCACCTTTGCGAGTGCCGGAACCCATCGTACTGGAAATACCGGTAATTCCCATACCCAATGTCCGATGCGCCGGCGACGAAACAGCGCGGCCAGAGGGAAGCGATCGAATAAATCGAGGAAGGTGTCGGCATTGAAGTGGAGCAGGATGGTATCGTGGGGTGAAACAAGTTGTTCCTGGGCGTCGAAATCGACCTTCGATTCGAACTGCTCGAGCGAAATGTTGTGCAGCGACAGTGGAATTCCGGCGGTCCTTATGGCACCTGCCAACATCCGCGCCGCCTGACCGATGCCGATCTCGGCGCGAAACAAACCATAGTGCCCGATGCCCGGCGTCAGGGCCCTGCACCTGCGCCGGGCGCGGGAGGTCGGGGGCAGACCCGTCATTTCTTGATCCAGGCTTGATTTCCGCTCGATCAATTGCCGCCACAATTGTTTCAGCACTGCGAGCCACGATTGTAGACGCCAACTGACATATCCAAATAAAGCTTCACGCACCCGGTACAACAAGATTTTCACCAGTGCGTGTCGGTATCTCCATTTGATCAAAACTTTGCTGTCCAGCAAATCGGCCAAATCCTTCCAGTCGCTTGAGGTTAAATCCAGCTTCATACACGGTCACACGTGCAAATCATTAATGACTGACCCGCGACACTCACCCGCAGCCAAACGGCGCGCGAGGGCGCGTCTGGTCCTTCAGGCCACCCCTAGTCAAAAACAAGCATCCGGTCGCTTTTCGGATTGCGCGGGCCGAAGTGCAACGGGTGTCACTATCAAGGCCGTCACAGCCGCATATTTCGCGCTCTCACGCCATTGCTGATCTCATTGGGAACGTTCATCAGCTTAGGCAGTCTCCTCTGACACCTCGGAATTTCGTCCGGTGCGATCAAGGATGGTAGCAGATCTGCCCTAACGACCGCTATGCTCCGTACGGAATGCATCGTACATTCTCACTAGAGTGTCTCGTAATTCCGGGTTTGGCAAAGGCCCGATCAACGCCTCAAGTCGCGATGGCGAGCCTACAATATACTGCGGTTCGTCGCTGCGAAACAGTGAGGAGTCAAATACCAACTTGACGGGGTGTCCCGATACATCGTCCATAATCCTTGGAATATCTGCGAGGCGGATGGCTCGGCCAGAACAAATGTTGACTGTCGTGGGACCTATCGATCGCGACACCAGTCGTGAATAAGCCTCGACGACCCTCTTTATGTCGGAAATGTCGCGAAACAGATCCAAGTTACCTAGACGGATTTCGCTGCGCCGCTCAGCATAATGTTGGACGATTTTGGGAACAAGGAAGTCGGTCGTTTGCCCCGGGCCGGTGTAGTTGAATGGCCGGGCGACTATAATGGGAAAATGGCGGGAATAGATCGCAGCAATTTTTTCAGTGGCGCACTTGCTCACGGCGTAATGCGTCTTTGGGGCGAGCGGGGCTTCTTCGGTGAGGGGCACGTTGGTGTCCGGTTCTGCATAAACCTGCGCGCTGCTGGCGATAATGACGACCCTCGGCTCGACTTTCGCACTCGCGAGAGCTGCGAATAGGTTGGCCGTTCCGACAACATTCGCGGAATACATTTCACCGATCTTGCTATGGGTAGGAGTCGCAATTCCGGCGAGGTGAACGATCGCGCCCGGATTGATTCGCGTCAACGCCCGCGATACCGCACCGAAGTCACAGAGGTCGATATTAAACTCGCATTCATCCCCGGCCTTGCGACTCAAGATCACGACGTCGTTGCCGTCTTGACGCAACCGCTCCGCTAAGGGACGGCCAGTAAACCCAGCACCACCAGTAATCAAGACACGCTCAGAATGAGAACCCAATTTTGTTTCTCCGGATGTCCGCCTCGACCATCAAATGGCACAAATCCTCGAGCGATTTGTGCGCTTTCCAACCAAGCAGTTTTTCCGCCCGCGAAGGATCACCGACGAGTTCATCGACCTCAGCAGGGCGCAAAAATGCCGGATTAACTTTGACTCGCGTCTTGCCCGTCTTCTTGCAGATTCCCTCCTCATCTACACCCTGCCCCCGCCAGTCGAGATCAATTCCAATCGCCGCAAATGCCATTTCGGCGAAATCACGAACGCTCGCACTTTTACCTGTGGCCAGCACAAATGTTCCGGGTTCGCTGTGCTCCATGATCAAAATCATTCCGCGCGTGTACTCCTCGGCAAATCCCCAATCTCTCCGCGCGTCGAGGTTCCCAATCTCCAGCCAATCTTGTTTACCGAGATCAATGCGGGCAACCGCGTTTGTGATTTTTCGCGTTACGAATTCGCGTCCACGCAATGGTGATTCATGGTTGAATAAGATTCCGCTGCTGGCAAATATGCCGTAGGCTTCCCGATAATTTACAGTAATCCAGTGACCGAAAAGCTTAGCGACCGCGTATGGGCTCCGCGGGTAGAACGGCGTTTCCTCATTTTGCGGAATGGCCCCGGTCCCACCGTATAGCTCAGAAGTCGAGGCTTGATAGAACCTGATTTTGCTATTGACGTGTTTGATCGCCTCAAGCAGACGCAGAGGCCCGATTCCCGTCATCTGAGCCGTCGCGATCGGTTGCTCAAATGACACACCGACGAAGCTTTGCGCTGCCAAATTGTAGACGAAATTCGGCTCGGCCTTTTCAAGCAAGCGAAGGCACGCAGCGGTGTCGATCAGATCGAATTCGACCAATTTGAAGTTCGCGTGATTGAGTATCCCGAGTTCCTCCAATCGCCACAAATTGGTGGAACTCGTCCTGCGGAATGCGCCATAAACCATATGCTCCTGCTCGAGCAATTGCCGAGCGAGGTATGCTCCGTCCTGACCGGTGACGCCCGTGATTACTGAGGTATGCATGCAGATATCTTATTAACACGTAGGCCTATTATTAAGGTTGTATGTTGCTAGATTATATCGGCTGGATGTTTCGCGCATAACGATCGAGAATTTCTATCAGCCCAGAATCTGTGACACGGCCATGGGACAACCAAATCGTTGATGCGCAGAGCTGGCTCCTGATGTTTGAGGTCGCAATATGCTTTTCCTAGCAAGTTTCAGAAGAGTAGTTTAAAGTTGCCATCTCTGATATTATGCTTGAAAGAGATGGATCGGGTTTCGATCACTTTCATGATGATGCCCCTACGTTTTGATTCGGTTCATCGAAAATATCCCGAGCATGTTTAGCCATATTGCGCCAATACTCCTTTGTTCGGTCGTCGCATTCGTCCCAAGCCCAACCCTTCCTGCCAATGGTATTAGTAAACGCGAGCGCGGCAGCAAACATCATTGAGGCCACCCTTTCGATTTGTTGATCGTCAGCCATGGGTCTTAAATTTCGTCAACAAAACCAGAGGGTCAATTGGACGACGATACTCCCCACGCTCCAGACGGGCAATTTGATACGCGCTAAGTATGCCGAACGCAAGGCCCGCCAACCGCGCGACTTCCGAGGATTTGTCCGCCCCTAAACGGCGCAGTGACTTCCACCTAGTCGCGTTGATGCCGGGAGCTCGCCCCGCCCCACGACCGGTGAAGCAGCATAACGGCGCTAGGTTGCCCGCGTTCGACTGATTGAGGGGCCAACCGCCCCAAGCGCCTTCCTGGCTTCGAATGGTCCAAAACGTTCGCTGACCTTCGATCCACCATTTTGCCCTGGGACGGCGGTAGCCACAAGGATCGTGTCCCATCGCGTGGTGTAACAGCGGCGAGGCCGTCGTGATCTCCGGCGGGTTTGGCCGGGGTTGTCAGGTTGCACGGCGGGCAACTTGACGATCGGATCATCGCTCAAAAGGCGCGATTGTTTCCAGGCTCATGTAGCGGCCGCGCTGCACCGCCCATTCATCGTTCTGTGATTTCCGTGAGGACGCCTGGTAGCCGCGACCTATTCTCAATAAATCGAAGGACGTAGGGTTGGCCCGCAATTGCTGCTCCCAGATCAGGAGAGAATGGAAGCGGCCTGCAATGATTCAGCGAATCCAACAAGGCACGTTCATAGGCTGCCCGTACCTGCTCAGGTGCACCTGGAGTAGAATACGTTATCCGAGGTCCATTCTCAACTCCACCAGTGACATTGAAGCTGAAACGCCGTCATTTGCATTCCGGGATAGGCGATCGGAGGTGGCCTCATGCACGAACGCAGCGCCATACCAATGTCCCGCATGCTATGCAATTTCGGAGGTGTTTGCGCCTTAGTCGAAGCGGAGGACGAGGACAGGAACAACAGCGCCGCGATTACGGCTTGCCCCGAAAGGAGTGCTCTTGTTGGAAAGCTCACCAGTCCCTCCAATGAGATCTCCTCTAGAATAACAAAAATCCGAATCCTCCGAAAGGGCCGTTTCGTGGGCGGATTCCCAAATTGTGGCCCCTCCGCTTCGGCCACCCGCCCTCGTGGTCGAGGGGGCATTTCAAGCGAAGCTCGACGAGACGGTCCGATCAGACACCGTTGCAGCGGACGCATCCCCAACCATCGCCGATCAAAGCACGCCCGACGACATGGGCTCCACTGTAGTTCGGGCGCATGTCGCCGCAGCAAGCTCTAACTTGCAAACTGACAATCCTAAAAGGACTCCGAGGCTGCTCTGTGGTCGGGCAGCGGCCCAACCCCTTCTGCTCCTCTCGGCTCAGCCCTTGGTGTTGCCGTAGAAGCTCAGATACGCCTGCACGACGCACTCCGCCGGTCCCAACTGCTTGATAGTTCCGTCGCTCCAACCAGACCACCTTGTTGCAGATTTTTTGAATCACATCCATATCATGCGACGCAAGCACTAGGATATTAGCCTTATCAACTACTTCAGTCAGTCGTCGCTTCGCCTTCTCGATAAACTGCGCGTCGCCGGCAGAAATCATCTCGTCCATGATTAGGATTTCCGGATCGATGGACGTCGAGATCGCAAACGCAAGTCGAAGAAACATGCCGGTCGAATAGGTTCGCGTCGGCAGATTGAGATATTCCCCAAGCTCGGAAAACTCCGCGATGGCGGGGGTACGGCGTCTTGCCTCGCGAAAGCTCATGCCCATAAAGGCGCAGCGGAAGATGATGTTCTCCCACCCGGTCGATTCCGGATCCATCCCGAGCGTGAGATCGGTGAACGACGATATCGAACCTTCGATCGTCGCGGAACCTTGCCCGGGCTGATAGACCCCGGCCAAGACACGAAGCAAGGTCGTTTTGCCCGATCCATTGTGGCCGATAATACCGACGCGATCGCCATCCCCGAGCGTGAGATCGACGCCGTCGAGCGCCCGGACTACCACCGTTTTGTGGTGGGATGTCAGTTTGCCTCCCAGTGACTGGAACAGCCGGAGTTGAAGCGATTGAGACGACGCGTTGACGATCGGAAAATCAACAACGACATTTTTCAGAGTGATGCGAGCCATCAGGCCGATCCGCGACTTACATCCAAAAAATTATACGGCGTTGATAGCGGCCGATCACAGCAAGTGCGATGAGGCCACCCCCAAGCGCGATCACCGTGGTGCTAAGCCAGGCATAGGAGCTGACTGGCTGCCCCAAGAGCGGATTGCGCAGAATCTCCAAGAACTGGGCCAACGGGTTGAATTCAATGATTGAATGATACTGGCGCGGAAGGAAATTGGGCTTCCACATCACCGGCGTGATATAGAATAGGACCGTGCAACCATGTAGTAATCACTTGAATGATATCGCGATAGCGTACGCATGTCATGGCGATAACGTATCCCAACCAGACCATTCCAATCCAGGTGAGTCCGAACGCTGGCACAATCTGCAAAAGATACCAGTTGACGGGGACGTCGAAAGCGACGATGAGAACGACGATGATGATCAGGCTGTGGGCAAGCATGATCGTGTTCTTGTAAATCACAGAATAGATCGATACCGAAAAGTTCATCTTTTGGTTTCGATATAAGTTGCCCTGATCGATGAAGATTGACGTGCAGTCTATGAGCACTTGCGACAGGTAATTCCATATGATGAGGCCCACGCCGAGAAACGGCATCAGTTCGCGGATCGGCTGATTCCACAGCAGCGACCAGACAGCCGCCAGCATCCCGATCATGACGGCAGTCGACAACGTCAGCCAAAGCTGGCCGAGCTTCGATCGCGCATAGCGATGCCGTAAGTCACGTACCCCGATGAGATGCGATACCCGCCAATAGCGAATGCCCGCCCAAGAGCTCTTCGAAGCCGGCGATTGCAGCGCCTTTGACCGAAGCCGAGGAGGCCGTTTCGCTCTGCATTGCTAATACTGTAGTTGTTGAGCTCACGGCGGGCAAATGCCACCCCGCATAGTTTCCAGGCGTCTTACCGCACCAGTGAGGGTCTATCAATGTCCATTTTTCTGGGTCGAAGCGGCCGCCACAGTAGTGTCCAGAATCTTTCGCACATTTGATCAGGCGACGGCTTCGGTGTGCACGATCTGCTGCTGATAGAGTGGTCACATGTTCATGTAACACTTGGCGGACCACGCTGTGCCGGCGATGTAGCGCAGTCGTGCGGCCGCCAAGTTGAGGCATGATTGGCCGTCGCGGAATGCTCCAACAACACGGGTCCGCCGGTGAATCTCTTTCATGATCCGCTCGAGTGGATTGTTGGTTCGGATCTTCTGCCAGTGGATGTCAAGAAAGGCGTAGTACGCGGGGCGATCGCCCAAGCGATCGGTCGTCCGAAGTCGACGGTCTGGCGCGCGAACTCTCCCACAACAGGCTGCCGAGCGGGCGCTACTCGCCGCGGATCGAAAGAGATCGAGCCTTACGGACCTTCGTTGTCGACCGGCTCGCGGAAGGGTGGACCCCCGAGCACATTTCAGGCCAACTCAAGGGCGGAAACGAACCTGCCCTGCGGGCCGTGGGTTGCGAGACGATCTACGCCTTTATCTACAGAGCAGGCCAGCAGGCCGAGCGGTATGGCGTTATCTCACGCGCCGGCACAAACGCCGCCGCCCGCGCCGATCGAGACCTTCGCAAGATACCATCAAGGATCGCGTCTCCATCCACCAACGGCCCAAGAAGGTCGACGCCAGAACCGAGGGCGGTTCTCGGTTCTCCATGAGCGCAAATCGCGCGTGACGCTGGCAGCTCGGCTCGCCGGAAAGACCGCCGCCGAGACCATTTCGGTTATGCTGGCGGTGTTCGCTCGGAGCCAACCGGCGCTGCGCAAGTCCATCACTTTCGACAATGATACCGCCTTCGCCCAGCACGCCATGCTGCGGACCATGCGCGCTATGACCACTTGGTTTTGCGACGCCCATGCCTCGTGGCAAAAGGGCAGGATCGAAAACGTTAACGGCCGACTACGACGCTGATTGCCCTGTCAGATCGACATCGACAAAGTGTCCGACGAGGAGATCCAGGACATCATCACTACCGCCAATCTCACGCCCAGAAAATACCGGGGCTTCAAGACCCCTTTTCAGGCAATCCTCCAAGAGCTTGGCAAAGACGTTCAAATCCGGTTTGCATAGCCCTGTTGCACTTGGCTCCAGAATCCACGGGGGCGCTTAAGAATCTTTTAACTCCAATGTGCAACTGCCAGAAATAACGTCCCGGACACAGCCCAACCTGGCCGTAATTTTCTGTAACAGAGCGTTCCCATGAGAATCCTTTTGGTGCTTTCCGGCGCTGCGTTGATCACAACTGCATCGTTCTTCCTCAGCTTATCGGTCATGGACAACGGTGCGGCGGCCACTGCGCTGTCGGTAATTAGGTTTCTTGACCCGTAGCCTCTTCGCCTTGATGGCGGCCGGACTTCGCGAACAGCGCACATCCAGGTACGATAGGAGGCGCCAGGCTCCTCGATCGACCAGCGGCGGGAAACGGGGCATCCCTTCGGCCGACACCGCGATAGGGCGATCCGTAAGCAAGGGGTGGCCCGTTTCCGAGCCGCCACCTGCCGCTATGGCATACCCGGGGCCTGGTGCGGTTGTCCGACTTTCGCGATGGCCATCCGCAAGCGCACGGCGCACGTCCTCGCTTCCGCAGCCGCCCGGCCCCCGTAGCGGCAGTCCCCACGCATCGCTCGAACTCTCGTCAGCCGATTGATTTCAGCTGTTGCTCGTTTGCAACAGTATTGCAGCATTGAACGCGATAGACTGAAAATCTTCTTGAGGGGTCCCATGAAGCTGGTTTTTGTTGCGTTGATGTTTTCACTTGCGGGGGCAGGCCAAGCGCTCGCAGCCGATATTGCGTTACCGGCGCGGCTGCCTGGGGCAAGTTATTTTCCTGCCGCCACTTACAACTGGGGCGGGGGTTATTTCGGCCTTAACGGTGGCTATGCTTTTGGAAGCAGCGATTGGACCCTGAACGGTATATCGAGCGGCAGCTTTAACACCAATGGATTCCTTTTCGGCGGAACGTTGGGTGGAAATTTCCAGACCGGCCGATTTGTGTTTGGGTTAGAGGCGGACTTAGACTGGTCTGGTCTGACCGGCAGCACCTCTTCGGCCGGTTGCGCCGCGATTGCTGGATCCGCTGGCGCTACTTGCCAGACCAAGAGCGATTGGCTGAGCACCGCGCGCGGTCGAGTAGGCTATGCGTTCGACCGCGTCCTTCTTTATGCTACGGGCGGTCTGGCGCTCGCCAACGTCGAGATCGCATTGTCGCAACCGGCCGGCTCGGACAACTTCGTAGAGGGCGGCTGGACCGCTGGCGCGGGAGTTGAGGTCGCCTTCACTGACAACTGGACAGCCAAGGCCGAATATCTGTTCGTTGATTTCGGCAAAATCACCTGCCACGTGTCGCTGCCGGTGTGCAACACCGGTGCCGTCTCACTGACTGAGAATGTCATCCGCGCAGGCGTTAACTACAAATTCAATTGGTGACGGCTCATCACATTCCTCACCCCAGCTTGGCGCTGGCTGGCGGCGCCGGCGAACTCAACTTGAAAAACGTGGCGCGGGCGCGACGGCGATGGATGCGAGAACAGGGCATGTTTGAGCCCGGTTGGTGCATCGGAGGCAGCCCTCCGCCGCTAGGGCGCGAACCCCAGCGCGAACAGAGCCACAGTGTAGGCGGCTACACCTGCATATTTGCGCAGGTATCGGAACCCAAGCCGGGGTGCGGCAAGATGTTGCTTGACCAAAAGAGATAAGCTTGATCCTGATAGCGAGCATGACGTTGAAACGATGCGCGTAATAACTTTTCTCACAGCCGCCCTATTCACCACTATCACGGTGGCAAGAGCCGGTTCAGCCGCCAATACGGCCAACACGTATGTGCCAACCTGCGACGAGTTCCGGGGACGCTTAGAAACGGCTGATCGTATGCTAAACCTAAAACAAATGAAGCCTATTCGGATAAATCGAGAACTGCAAGAGATTAATGGCGATGATCTATGGGCAATGCACGACGCTGACGGCGAGGAGATAATGAATGTGTCCTGCCATGGCGGTAAGTTTGTCAGATTAAAAATTCCGCTCCCAAAATCGAATGATCTCGGTTCCTCCCATCCTCAATTCGACTATATCGCGGCTGGCATCTTTGGCTTCACGGGCTGGAACACCGAAAAAGTCATTGAAACGGCTACAGATGTTTGGAAAACCAAGCAACGGATGACGCCTGAGCGGACGGCCAAGAAGGCAAAAGCCTTTGAAAACGTGAGTAGTCCTGGTCTATGCGCCGCGATTTCGTACTCAGAATTTACATTAGGCGATTGCGCGGATTAATGCAGCACGACTCCGGTGACGGGAACTGCAAAGTCCGGGCAGCTCGGCAAGCGCTCCTAGACTGATTTCCAAGTTGCCGCGCCCAGCTAGGCCGCTCAACAGCGTGAACCTACCATATTTTTGCAGCTCGCCTAGCCCGAATAAAGCTTCGCGGCTCGCCGCGGCGGGCCGACGCTCGCCCTGCCCTCGCCCCTGGTTATGCGTAACGGTGCCGCGTGCAGGTTCCGAGGTGTAAAGTCGGACGTCGAAGGCGCCTCTTCCCCGCCACCGGACACGCTCGCCAAGTCATGGGGCGGAGGTTAGCTCATGAGCGATTGCGGCATCAGCGTTGCTGTTCGCCGGACCTGCCAATAACTCAATAACTCGCATGCGGATCGGTCGAAGTGAGCGCCGGGCGCGCCTCTTCGTGCGAGCGCTCCCGGCGCTGCGGTTCGAGACCAAGTGACGTGATACCTGCACCTGCCGGCGGACGGAGGCCGGTACGACACGCCATGCGGAAATGAGGGCTTCGATCTTCTTCGGTACGCGAGCGAGAGTGCCATCCGAAGTGAAGAAGGGAGCGAGGAAACGGCACGCCGCACCCACCGTTCGGCCTCCGACCGTGGACCACGCCACCGAAGGCGCGGAGCTCGCGGTGGTCAAGGAACACGTCGACGCGCGGACTGCCTCGACGGGCCGGCGGGCGCATCAAAGACGCGCTCCATTATCGCGTACGCCGAGAGCGTCGGCTTCGGGAGCTCGAACGGCGATCGGGCGACCGCAAGATGAACAACTCAGGTCATCAAGATAGTCGGACGGTCTCCGAGAGGCTATCCGCCGGGAGCGTACGAGGCCCTCAAGGAAGAGCGACACGGGGCGCTCATCGGAGCCGCTGGCCGAAAAGCTCTAAAGGTACCGCCTAAATTGCAGACCGGGCACGCCAGGAAGGGTGCTGATCCCCCCGTACCGGAGCGACGCGCCGAAGGCCGCCCCCGAACGCAGCAACGGCGCGGGCGCACCTCAGAGCGCTGCGGATCGCGAAAACGGCGCGAACGCCTGTTTAACGCTTGGTCAAGAATCGCGGGGCGCATCCTACGGCCGTCACGACGGTGACAAACCATAACGGAAACCACGCGATGACTTCGACGCCGGTCCCCACACCAAGACCCGCGTCTACAAGTGAAAAGGACAAGCACGTCGACGACGGGTTCGCCACCGGCCTGGTGCTGGCGCGTTGGCTCGGCGTATCAGGAAAAACGTTATCCGAACTAGGCAAGGTCGGTATTGCTGTGCGTGCCGGGCGCGGCCTCTACGAGCTTGAGGAAAGCGTTCGCCGCTATTGCGAGCCACATCCGCCGCACGGCCTCGCAGATGGCGGAGAATCGTTCCTGAGAACAAATTAACGGTGTAACTCGGGTCCGACAGTTCACACCCGGTGACGCATGGCGCTCACAGCGGTGACTTGTTTGCTATGCTGTCGACGTGGGGTTCGCTGCCGCGAAGACATTGCCGCGCACGCTGACATGCACGCGATGCGGCAACAAATCTCAGCATGAGGCAGCGAAGCTGATCAGGCCTCTCTCGCCAGCCGAGCGGCGAGCAGAAGCGCAGGCTTGGGCACGATATGAGGGCAAGCCACAGCGCCGCGACTGGCGCACGGACCATCGTGTCGAAGCCGAAGGTCCGTCCTCCGCAGGAATCAAATAAACAGTTTAAAGGCGCATGATGCGGCACGCATAATGCTGCCCGATGCCGCACCGCTTTGCGTCCGCGCCGGTGCGCAGAACGGCGATCGCGTCGAGTAGTAATCGGGGGTGCGCGCCATCGGCGTGGCGGTCCGCGACGAACGCGGGCGCTACCTCTAATTCGCCGCGCGACGTGCTGCGGACGCCTACGTCGCGCTAAGCGGCCTTTGAAGACGCGTAACGCGCGCGACGGGCGGCACCTTGAGATTCCGGTGGTCTAACTCATCACGCCGGATTTGCCAGATGCGGCCAATTACGAAGCCGACCGCGAGCGCGGCCAAGATTTCGAAAGCTATCACCACTGCTAAGCTCATTGGACTTTCCCCTTTGAGCCGACCGTCCTGGCACCTAATCCTTTTTGGCTCGATTAAAGATCGGGCATCACCTCATTCAGCGGAGGGGCTGGGATGAAGCGCAGAAGAGAGGGTGCCGAATTGCGATTTACGGCCTTTGTCGAGGGAGGCGCGGCGTCCACAAGTGCAAGTGCTTACGGTCAGCGCACGATACCGCTTGCTCGGTGCGGTTAGGTGGCCTCGCGGCCGCGTAACTGCTTTGCTGCCCGCGGACATGGGCGGTTGCCGCCGGTCATTTCTCGGCTAGTGCCCTGGCCACGCCGCCGTCTAGCCCGGAAGATGCCTTAACGCCTGCCCACAATCACGATCATGGACATCGGGGGTTGGCTGCGGAGCCTGGGCCTCGAACAATACGAGGCCGCTTTCCACGCGAACGCGGTCGACGCCGACGTTCTGCGCGATCTGACGGATCAAGACCTGGAGAAGCTCGGGGTCCTGCTAGGCCATCGCCGTAAGCTATTGCGAGCGATTGCCGCGCTAGACGGCGCACTTGCGCCAGCAAGCGCACCGCGCCCCACGCCATTGCCAATCCCGCCCGAGGCGATATTAGCCGCCGCGGCTGCCGGAGCATCTCCCGAGCGCCAGCAGGGGGAGGACCACTCCATTTCCCCTTCGCCCCAACCATCCCCTATATCCAGCCGGCTTCGCCCGGCCGAGATGATCGGCGATCGGTTTTTGCCGAGCCCCGAGGGACCGACGTTGCTGCTCACCGCGTCCGATGACCGCCACGATGACGATATCCAGACAACCGAGACTGGCGAAGCTTACGGCGCCCATGATTATCACGATGATCTCCCGAGCCCGCGCTGGCGGGATCGTCTCGTCATGGTGATCGCTGTGATAGCTTTGGCGGGATTGGGGGCCGTTGGCGCATTTGCTTATCGCGCCGTGTTCGCAGGGACTGTAATGCCGGCGCTCCCACCCATCATCAAAGCCGAAAACGCGCCCAACGAGAACGTCCCGAATTATGGCGATGACCGGCCGAGCGATTTGAGCCAAACGACCATAGCGAGCGCTGGCTCGAGCGAAGAATTCGTCTCACGCTGGCCAGCCGACATTCAGGAGCCGCCGAAAACGGCACCGATCTCTCCCAACCCGAGCGCCTCTCCGCCCAGCGCCCGCGGATCTGGGCGGTCGCGCCGATTGCGCCCGCGCCGGCGGCTCCTCCGCCCGCTAATGCCCCTCTGGCGCTTACGGCAACATCTCTGCCCCCGGTCCGGCTCCGGTACCCGCACCGTCTTCCTCGACGCCGAAGAAGATCCAGACGGTCATTAGTCGCTCCGTGGGGTCCGGACAAACCGATACCTCGGCCGCGACTGCCAAATCACGCAGCTGAGCACCAGCGGCACCCGTGGCAAACCAGACTGCCGCAGTGGCGCTTCCGGTCGGTAGGCCTCTGTCGCTTGCTCCTGACGCGCATGGCCATTCGGCGGCGTCGCCGCCGTCTCGCTCCCGTATGCCTAAGGGTACGGGAACCGCTGCGGAGGCTTCCTCCGGCGGAGGCTACGCGGTTGCGGTGGCCTCCGAACGCAGCGCGGCCGATGCCGAGGCGGTCTTTCGAAGTCTCCAGGCCAAGTTCCCCAACCAGCTTGGCGGGCGCGAACCAATCGTGCGCCGCACCGATCTCGGTCCTGAGGGGATCTATTACCGCGCCTCGATTGGCCCCTTCGTGTCAATGAAAGCGGCGGCTCGAGTGTGCAGCTCGCTGAAAGCTGCCGGCGAGAGCTGTCTCGTCGAGAAAAATTGAGAGGTGTGTTCAATCTGCTTTGTTGTCACAAGGCAGACAGTGATCCCTATCGGATGCTCGCACTATTGAAGTGCGCCGAGCGCAGCGGCGGTTTCCACGAGGCACGAGCCAACGCGGTCCTGCCCAAATTTTATTGCCGAAGACCTGAAGGACCTTGATGTCGGTGTCGTTAAAAACGGTCGTAGCTGCTAACATCGTCGCTCTACGCAAACCACTTGCCCTGATCCCGATAGTCAGCCCGACAAGCGGAACTTGAATGTACGCGCTCACCGTTGTCGCCGCGTTCCTATGTGGCGGCGCCGCCGTCACTTTCATCGGCGCGAGGCTGATCGAGCGGGCGCACCCACCACGCGGGCGTTTCCTTGAGATCGGCGGCTTGCGTCAGCACGTCGTCGAATTGGGCGAGGGCGCCGGAGTAGCCAATGCGCCGGCGATTGTTCTCCTCCATGGTGCCGGCTGCAATCTGGAGGACATGCGTCTCGCGCTTGGCGAGCGCCTCGCCGCCCGCCACCGCGTCATTCTGCTAGACCGGCCCGGCCTTGGCTGGAGTGAGCGCAAAGGCGGCGACGGAAGCTCGCCCGCGTATCAGGCGGTGATGTTGAGCGCCGTACTCGATCGGCTCGGAGTGGACCGCGTCTTTCTGGTCGGCCATTCCTGGGGCGGCTTACTTGCGCTGACCTTTGCGCTCGACTATCCGCAGCGGGTTGCCGGGCTCGTCGTCATCGCGCCGCCGACCCATCCCTGGCTCGGGCAGATGACGTGGTTCTATTGGATTTTTGCGATCCCTGTTGTCGGCTGGGTGTTTGCCCACACGCTGACGCTGCCTTTCGGTGCTCTGCTGATCGGACCAGGTTTTCGCGGCGCGTTCCTGCCGCAATCGCCGCCGTCCGGCTACATGAAACGTTCGGCCGCACGGCTGCTGCTGCGGCCGGCGACGCTGCTCGCGAATGCTGCCGATATTGCCGGTCTTAAAGCTTTCCTCAAGCGGCAAGCCGAGCGCTATGACACGCTCGTTGCGCCGATCGTCATCATCACCGGCGATCGCGACACCGTGGTGTCGCCACGGCACCACGCGATGCGGCTCGCCGCGGCCGTACCAGACGCCAGAGTGGAGGTGCTGCCCGGCTTTGGCCATTTGCTGCACCACACCGCCGCCGACCGCATCATCGCCGTGGTCGAGGAGCTGATCGGTCGCGGGTGATCCTCGACTGGCACCCTAGACACGCCGTCTGGCCCGGAAGATGATCGCGGACAAGCGTTAAGGCACGATCATGGACATCGGGGGTTCGCTACGGAGCCTTGGCCTCGAACGTTATGAGGCGGCTCTCCGCGAGAACGAGATAGACGAGGCGGTTCTTCCGAGCCTGACGCACGAGACCCTGAAGGAGCTTGGCGTCACAGCAGTGGGCATCGCCTCAAGCTGCTCGATGCCATCGCCGCTCTGAGTGCTGCCGCGGACCGGAAGGCGGCGCCAACGACGCCAGCATCCGCCGCCCAGCCAGCTTCCGCGCCAGCCACAGAAGCTGCCGGCGAGCGCCGTTACCTCACCGTGATGTTGTCCGATCTGGTGGGTTCGACCAGCATTTCCGCTCAGCACGTCAATGATGACGGGGCATCATAAGAGGCGTAACGCGCAATGATCCGGTTTGATCCGAAAAAGTGCTGGCGCGGTTCCGGGATTGCTCTCCCTGTCGCGCCGGCAACACATGAGCAACCTGGCCCGGAGCGGCCCGTTTTATCTTCCAATTTGGGAGGATAGTAGGGAGCAGTTCGTATGACATGCGAGCTGGCTCGAAGTGCAACCCACCACGCATGCCGTGTTCGATGTCGCGTTTAAGGTCCCGGTTCCAGCGGTTGTCGGCGCCGCGGGAATAACGCAGCTGGTTTGGCAGTTTGCCGCCCGCGAGTTGCACGACATCATGCAATTCGTGACCGTCGAAAGGACTGGAGTTGAAAGCCCTTGCAAAGGAGGAGTGACGTTTGGAGTTGTTGCCTGCGCCAGCGCAACCTCATGCGCGCCGAAGGAGATCGTGGCCGCTGCGATAAGGATTGCAAAAACCCACATGACGCCTCCGTCAGCTTGCACACGTTTCCCGGCCATAATAGCCGAATGTATGTTCGAGGAGAACGGGTAGCCATCCCCGCCTGTCCGGCTGGGCCGGGGCGAGAGCGGCTGCTTCCCGCCTGCTTCCCATATTAAGTTTTTCGGAAGCGCAAACCGCAAAATGCTCATAGATCGGCCATAACCTCGCACTTCTCCCGCAGGCGATCAGCGGCTAGAGCGATTTGGAAGAAATCGGGATTGTGGAGATCACGCGCGGCACCATTTTCGGTTGCCTCCCGAATGTCGGTTCCAAAAAGTGCCAAGGCGAACCTGGTTAGAACGCGATGCGGCCGCTCGCTCACACCGGACTCGCCTGCGAAGACAATGGTTCGGCCTTGTGGGCCAGTTTAGTGCTGGCCAAACTATCCAGTTGGAGTTTCTGTCGCCTACGCACCCGGATTCAATGTCGTCGTATACCTCTGGGCGCATTGGAAAGCAGCAAGAGATACCGAACTTCTCCCAAAGGACTTTGCGAGCTCAGCGCGGCGGCTACTCAAAACGCACACTTACAACAACGAGCGCCAGGTTGAAAACTAACCTGCCTTCACCCTGACCGGAGCGCGCTACACATGCAGATTGTTTTGGAGTGTGTCGGCCGCTGCAATCCCGACTATTTTAACGACCAAATCAGAACTAGCGCCAGTACTTGCTTTCACCAAGTAGCTATCGGAAAGCTGATTTGCCGCGATCAGACTCTGAGGGGTTCCGTCAAACGAGGCCATAACGGCATGCGCTTCCTCTACGTTGTTAAGGCCATCGGTGAGCGCAAAATGCTCCCCGATGAGACCCTTGTTTGCCAAATACTGCGCATCCTCAGCGCCCCCGGTCGCCGCCCTAGCACCATAGATGATCGCAAGCATAAAAACGTCTTTTGATAGCTGCCCGTTCTCTAGCTGTTGAACCCAGTAATTTAATCCGGATGCGTCGGGCGCACGGGCGAGCACATTGTGATAAACCTGTGTTACAAACTCAGTTACCGGCATATCGGGCGGATACGTTGCCACTGTTTCCGGCTGCGCAAAAAAGCTCTTGGCAATATCCTGAAGAGTCATTCCCTCGGTGAGACGGCTCGCCCAATAATCCAACCCGACCGCGTTAGGCGCGCGATTGAAATAAGCGACGTACATCTCAGTGAGGTCCTCAAGTTGCGTCGCTGGCAAAGTTGCGGCTTCAGTGAACCATGTTGTGCTTAGAGTCGTATCGGTGAAGGAAAGATTCTGAATATTTGTCAGAGTATCGGTGCCATCGGTCCCAACTTTGTCCTGGACGGTTATCGAAGAAGGCCCGACTACGATTGTGTAGTCTTTCGACGCCCCCATGTAGACCGCCGTGTTAATGCCCGCGCCACCGTCAATCGTGTCCGAACCGCTGCCGCCCACAAGCACGTCATTCCCCCCTCCGCCCAGCAGGGTGTCATCGCCGGCAAAGCCCTCTATGTGGTCATCGCCGTTTCGGCCAATGATGGTGTCTGCGACGTCTTGGCCAAGGTAAAAGGCGCCGATATTCTCGCGCCCAGGTGTGATGTCTTGTACGGGGCCATTAAAAGCGTCAAAGATCACGACCGAGTTCTGGACTCATCTGGTCGATGAAGATGGAGCTCTCCAGCTGAGCAAAGGCATCGGACGCCAACCCTGCGACATGCGCATAAGCATCCAGCGGATGCAGGCCATCATAATTCCCGTTCATGTACTGCGAGGTGGCCAGCACAAGATGGTCGAGAGTAGAAGAGGAATCATTGTACGCATTGAGTGCCTTGTAGATTGGATCGTTTTCAAAACCCAGATTGAGAATGCCGTTCGCTGTGCTGATGACGGGTGAGGCAAAGGCTACAAACGTCGCTGAGGCGAATTTGCCGCCGTATTGCGAGGCGGCGATGTTTGCCATTTCATTGGTGGCGCCTCCGCCGAGGCTTGCGCCGGTGAACTCAAAATTAGTCCCTATTGGCGCGTTCAACGCCACGGCATTGAGTAGCGGTTGGAACTGGTTAATGTACGTGCCAAAGACGAGCTCCGGATATTGGAGGATGTCGTTCGATCCGTCGGTACCACGGAAAGAGATGATCCAGGTGTTGCCTTGCTGCAACACAACGGCACTTGCGCCATTGTTGGTGAAATAGTTCCCGTCCCAGTATTGCGACGCAACACCTAGTTGTTGGGGTGTAATCACGTTCCAACCGGTTGGGACCGGGCGGCCGGCAAAGGCTGCAATTGCAGCCTCACCTAAAAGAACGACGTCCGGTAAAGTGACATCGAATCCAGAGAGCAGCGACACTGGCTCGCCTCCAAGGCTGTATTGTTCAACTTTCCTATCGCGCCCGATGTTGGCACTATGAGGGCGCGATAGCGTGATCCGTTTGCGTCGCACACAGCTGGGACGTTGCTGACCGGGAAATTCCTGGCGGAGGAGCGATATCTCATCACGGCAATTTTCTCATGCAAACGGCTTCGCCCAGTGGAATGTTGATGCAGTCCCAATCCGAGCCGAAGGTTATGCTCGGCTTTTGCAGTGAAGGGGCATCCGCAATTTGCGGTAGAGGTGCGGACTCGATCGACAGATCTGCCACATGAGTAGGCTGTACCTCGAGGTCTTCATCCTGACGCAAATAGTCTAGGATTCGGTCCTGGGCGTCTGACCGCATGGGCAGCGTGATGTGCAACCCACCCATCGCGACGTTTTGGGCTTGTGGACACGATAGCGATCCACCGCCCAGGCCAAATTCTCTCGTATGGAGGTTGAGGTAACGCGCACCGGGGACGCATCGAAACAAGATGCTCGTCCGCGGTGGGTCTATGGTGACGATTGTGAGTTGTGGGTTGTAGCGCGCCAGTTCAGGCGCATCCCGCAAGGCATCAATCGCCCCCTGACTATGGCCGATGACAGCATCCCAATATGCGTTCTTGTAGAACCCATCAGTCAGATGGGTGATCATGGTCACATCGTAGCCTTCGCTTGTCAGGCGCGCCTGCAAGGAGCGCATCGGTGAGATGCCGGGCAGGTAGTCCATCAAGCCACAGATCAGTAAGAGTCGTTGACCAGCCATGGCTGGCTGGCACGTGAGCAGCAGGACGATCAACCAGAGTTTAACAGCCACCGTACTGCTCGCAACAATCCGTCGCTTGCATGTTATGAACGAGCTGTTTTTTTAAGGTTAAAAGTCGCTGACAATGAAAGCACTGCCGTTGGAGCTTGAGGTCGCGCGGCCTCAACGGACCGAGGCGGCGGGAAGTGCCGGGTCTCAGGCCTGGTATCCTCCGTACTCACGGCATTCCGGGCGAGCTGCGGCTGGCGCCGGCGCCGCTCGGCGAACCCGGTGAAGACGAAGCTGTGGCTGATGTTTGCCGCCCGGCGGCAGGCGGCTGATCGGCCCGTCCTAGGCCGCCATGGCGGCGCCAGCTCGGCGCGCAGCGCCTCCGTGCTCATGGTCCCCACGATTTGCGGCGAGACTTCTTCATGGCGGCGCCCTTCCTGATCGCCACGCCGAGCCCGGTCGCCCGCCAACGGTGGCGATGGCCATCAGCGAGCGTAATCAGGACCGCCAAGCAGCTCGGGCGTCGGCGACGATGCGCCGGGCCTCGTCCGGGGTGAAGCAACTTGGCCGCCGCGCGTCGTCGCACCGTTCGCTTGGCTTTACATCTGCGCGTGGTTCCGGTCGGCCGCGAGAACCAATCACCCGCAGCGCGATTACTTGGAGAGGCGTCGCTCCTGGTAACGAAGCTCTAGCCAGTCCTTGTGCGTCTGGAGCCTCTTGAGGTTGGCTCCGAGCACCCTAAGCGCCTCTTCCGCGAGAAAAGTGTCGGCGCCCGCGTCTCTCAGGCGCATTATGCGGCCTTTTTGTTCCGTAGCCGCCCGCTGCGCCTCTTCGACCAGGCGTCTCACGGTATCCATTAACTCATCGTCGGTTGCCATCGGTCTGATCGGGCACTGGCGCGGCGGTGGTCACCGGCCCATGGCGCTTGCTGCCCTACTGCGGGTCCTCCGCCCAGGGGTCCTCGCTCTTGCCCGAGTTGTGTTGTCTCGAACGGGCTTCACTTGTCGATCCTCCCGCCCCACCTGCGAGCACATCGCGATTCACCGCATACCGCATAGCGACTTATACGCAATGTCTTCGCTGTGTGGGAGCGGCGAGGCGAGCCCCGAAACAACCTTCTCTACCACGCTCGATATCGGCGCGATGAGGGCGCAATAGCGTGACCGGTTTCGTCGCAGAGAGCCGGGACTTGCTGACCGGGAAATTGCTGGCGGAAGCAATGGGCGCCGAGCCCGCGCCGATCTCGAAGGAGGCCCGGATCGGCTTATTCGAGCGGGATAGCTTATTATTAGCTCATCTGGGCCTGATCCTGGCGCTGGACGGCAGATCATGGTCGATTCGGACGAGGCGATTACGCAGTCGACCCCCTCGACGCCGTCGCAGTCGTAGGCCGCGAACACTACAGTTTTTGGCGAAACCTATTTCGCAAAATTACAACCCAGGCAGGCACTATAAGCGCTTGCTCGCATTCGGCGAGGCACAATGCAGGTGCGCGTACACTTGGGACTCTAAACGGCAGTAAGCCGCTTGCGAGAAGCGGATTCCGTAATTGCGGTTGACGGCATCGACTTGATTCCCCTTACCATCAAAAGTCGCTTATCGCATCGGTCGAGCATTCCATCTATGCGGTCGATGAGTGCCAGCTCCTCAAACAACTGTTCAATCGTCACGGCCTCTCCCATTTCGACCAATGCCATTACATCGCCGAGTTCGTTTCTAATTTCCTCCTCCGCGACCTTCTCATCTGCGCGGATTTGCTCTGGGGTGCGTTGATCTTCGGAAAGGACCGGAAAGTCGTAACTAGGACCGTACTTGGCTTTGATGGCCGAATATCGATTTTTGGCCAACGCCCCCAACCTGTAAGTCCGCAGATTTTGCTTTCGCCAGAGGAGCCGCGCCATTGTCGCAACAATATCCTTCTCCATAGGACCCACCGGAGAGAACTCAGCAATCAGGTCGCGATGCAGTTTTTCGAAAGCCTCTCGATCTTCTCCGGGCAGAAGGTTCATCCCCGAGTAAACGCCGTGTTTCAGCGCGGGAGAAACCTTATTATTTCTCTTACTCATGAACACACTCCCTACCTAATCGGGATCGAATCACCTCCCGCCCTGGCATTGTAACAAAACCTCCCGCTGTCGCAGTGACGCTTTCTTTAGGAAAGGAACGCGTACGCCCCGGTTCCAGCGGCAGTCTCAGCGCGGTCGACGTTTGCGGAGCCGTACCCCCGGCCCCCCGCCATTTTCGTCTATGAACTCCACGCCGGCCGACTCAAGCGCTTGGCGAACCGCCGAATTGTTTCGCCCTGCATACTGTGGATGACGGTGAAATTTTCCCCTTTGCTCGCCACCTCCACGATCTCGGGATGGTATCTCAGGCCTGAAATGGTCGCCGCGAACTAAAGTAGTGCGCAATTAGGTTAGTCGCAACTATAGATTACACATTCATAGAGTTCACACGTATAAGTTAACAATTACAATTGCGCGAACGTGTAGCCGACCGACCCTGACGCCCATCATTCTCATGGGTGACGTACAGACCGGTAGTTTTCAGGCAACAGCTCGATCTCCAGCGACAGCTCTTTCTCGAGCTGCGCGGCCAACTCCTCAATCTGCCCGTTGTAGTACGCGGCGAGCCAGAATGGCACGGGTATTCCCCTACTGCGCAAATGCGCCTCAGCTTCCTCAAATGTCCCCGCTTCACTGTTCTCTTCAATTTCGGGTCTCCAGTTGATTTGCAACGGCAACACGGCGCAGAGGAGTGTGCCAAACGTTTTGGTATCGTCTTGCCCCAGGCGCATCAAATACCCAACCAGCCCGTCTTTGCCCTTGAGATCGCTGCCAACCCGCTGCGCAGCCTCGATGATCGCTTCCTTAAGTTCTGTGGTCATTTTGTTCGGCGTGCCCAGCTTGCGGCCGCCATGTTTCGTACGCCGTTTTCTACCGCTGTCCAGCTGCGGTCCCTCACCGCGCTGGCGATCTGACGAACCTAGTCGTGGGGAATCGCTCATTCCTGGCCACGCCCTTTCCGATAATTGCGAGTTCAGCCACTAGGGCGGATCGATCGAACAAATTCCAGTTTTGTATTCAGTCCGGACCTTTCTAGCGCCTCCGAGGCTGAGACTCCTTTGTTGCGCAGCTCTTGTACAAACTCAAGCTTGCGTAAATTATCGGGCACTCCTCTCTTGCGCCATTCCTCCCGGATTTCCTGTGTCGTCGGATACCGCACTGGTTCAAGGTCATCTGGCGGGTAGCGCCGCAGCTGCTCATTAGAATTTGAAACATCGAAATTGACCTGGAGCGACAGCACAGCTCGCAAAAGCGTGACGAATGTTTTTATGTCAGTCTTTGCCAAATGCGTGAGGTAACCGACGAGCCCATCCTGCCCTCTGAGGTCACTGCCGAGTCGGTGAGCGGCCATGATGACAGCCACCTTCAATTCCCGGGTCATTACGTTTGGCGTGCCTTGCTTGCGCCCGCCCACCTTTGCGTGACCCTTCTCGAAGCTATGGGGCCGCTGCGAGGCCTCGCGCGCGCGTTTCGGTTCACTACCCCGTGTCAAGCGATGAGTCATTGACCGCTCCTCTACGCAATGAAAGACTCCCAAACAGCCCTGCAGCTCACCGAGAGATCCGCGAGCTTCGTTCACTGTCGGGTCATCTGAAGCTCTGAGAAGTATTGGGTTTCTGTCGCGGTGCACATTGACGTCGTTTCGCAGAAAAAGGGGTTCTCGGCCCTTTACGCGTTTCACGCACAGCTGAGTGCCGACTTCGGTATTGTCCTGCAATTCGGCGCTGGCAGGACAAGGCGAGCGTTTCTGTGCGGGGTAGTTGGCGGCGCATTGCACACTCTGCTGATGGTTAGACTGGCTGAATTGACAACTACAGATATTATTCTATGATCGGCCTCAAAGCGAATCAAGTGCAGGAGGCGATTTTTCGGACTTTAGGTGCTGACGGTAAGCGTACCGACGAAATAAGGTTCCGGCTCCAGCGCCTTCGAGCCGCGGACCGAAATCTAGGCCGTCGACCACGGTCGCCAAACGAAGCGGACCGTGTTTACGCGTTTTATGGCGACGACCCGCCTGGGACCGGCGTCGATATTCTATTCACAAGCTACGAGGCATTTGCTTTGCTAGCCGCAATCATGCTGCTGGAACACGGGCTGCCGCAGTCGACGGTTGTAAAATTGATGAGACAGATTCGAAGCGAGCTGCAACTTGCCCATGCGCAGACACTAGAGAAGGATCCCAGCGAGCTGTTCGATCAAAACGCCGTCCGGGCTCACGCCCAACCCGGTATGATAGCGTTCTACAGCACCGCTCCGGTAATCCTGATATTTCTAAAGCTCACCGGCTCGTCGGCTGATAGTCAAAGTACAGGCACTATTGCGTCAATTTGCAGAAATATTCCTCAGTTAGGTCAGTTCATGAAAAAGTATAGCTCTCCAGGGACGGGATTTTCCATTTTTGAATTTTCTCGATTGATCCATTTGCTTGAGGAAAACCTATCGCAGACCCGCGCCGCGAAACGTGGGCGGAGCATTATCTCGCCATAATAACGCCTTCGCGGTCCGTCTCATTACAGGCACAGGTCAACGGATCTATCACCGTGAGTTTGAGAAGCACCCCTGCGATTATTCCGCGGTCAGATCGACGGTGATTTAGATTGCCGACTGATTCGGAGGATCGGCATATCCACGGTGTTCCCGGCGTCACTGCCACGGCGGGCACTCTCGGTTCACAACTGCCGGTCGAGGCCAGAAACCGAGGCGGCCACTGGGAGGGCACACGGCCGGTGCTCGTTCTCCATGAGCGCAAATCGCGCGTGACGCTTGCAGCTCGGCTCGCCGGAAAGACCGCCGCCGAGACCATTTCGGTCATGCTGGCAGTGTTGGCTCGCGTCGAACCGGCGCCGCGCAAGTCCATCACTTTCGACAATGATACCGCCTTCGCCCAGCGCGCCTTGCTGCGAACCATGTGCGCCACGACCATTTGGTTTTGCGACGCCTATGCCTCGTGGCAAAAGGGCGGGTGTCAACGCCGGATCAATTGCACCGGCCGGAGTAAAAATGCACCAGGGTGGCTGGCGCGTCGGCCAGGACCATTAGCGGCACGCATGGCGCATGTGGTCGGGTGCGTCGAGCCGTCAAGCCCCATAGCCCGCGTGGCGGCGCGCCTTAGGCGCGCGGCTTTGGCGGGTCCATGGCCAAACAGTACACTTCTTTTGCAGCTGGAGTTTCTATTCGGCGGCTGGATTCTTTGTATTCCTCCGCCGAGTACCGTCTTGCGTGATGCGGCGTGGGGGTGAAGACATAGGCGTATGACTGACCATACGCCTAGTTCGAAGGTTTCTCGCCTCGAGGTGATCTCGACGGGTGCCCGGCGCCGCTGGACGTTGGCAGAGAAGCAGCGGATAGTGGCTGAGAGCCAAGCTGGTCGGCGGCAGGTTTCGGCGACGGCTCGGCGGTATAGCCTGTCTGTCAGCCAATTGTTCACGTGGTGCCGGCTGGCCCGTGAGGGTCGGCTTTTCGAAGACGACGAGGCCACGACATTTGCGCCGGTACTGATCAGTAGCGCGCCTTCGACGAGTAGTTTGCCGTCGTTGCCGGGTCGGATCGAGATCGTGCTGAGGTGCGGGCGTCGTGTGATCGTCGACAATGGCGTCGATTTCAGCGGCGCTGGCGCGGGTTCTGGCGGTGCTGGAGCGGCCATGATTCCGCTCCCGAGCGGAGTACGAGTGTGGTTGGCCACTGGTCACACCGACATGAGGAAGGGCTTTCCGGGCCTGTCGCTGCAGGTCCAGGAGGTGCTGCGGCGCGATCCGCTAAGCGGTCATCTGTTTTGCTTTCGTGGGCGCCGCGGCGATCTTCTGAAGGTGATCTGGCATGACGGCCAGGGAGCTTGCCTGTTCGCGAAGCGATTGGAACGGGGTCGGTTCTTGTGGCCAAGCCCGGCCGATGGCGCGGTGACAATCTCCTCGGCTCAGCTCGGCTATCTGCTCTCCGGAATTGACTGGCGCAATCCGCAACAAACATGGCGGCCGACGTCGGTGGGATGAAGGATTTGCTTTGCAGTTGCTGACGAATATGATTTTCTCAATCACATGACATCGGCGTTTGATCCTCTGCCGTCCGATCTTGCAGCCGCTCACGCGATGATCCTCGCCGAGCGAGCCGCACGCGTGGAAGCCGAGGCGGTCGCGGCTTGCGCCCAGGCGGTGATGAACGATCCCGAATGTCGCGCTCGGCCTCTGTCGTCAAGCCGATCGACTACATGCTCAAGCGGTGGGACCGGTTCGCCCGCTTTATCGACGACGGCAGGGTCTGCCTCACGAACAATGCGGCCGAGCGCGCGCTTCGCGGATTTGCACTTGGCAGAAAGTCATGGCTATTCGCCGGCTCCGAACGCGGGGCCGATCGGGCGGCCGCAATGACCACACTGATTATGACGGCCAAGCTCAATGACATCGATCCGCAGGCCTGGCTCGCCGATGTGCTCGCCCGCATCAACGATCTCGTCATCCACAGGCTGGACGAACTTCTGCCGTGGAACTGGGCCGCCACGATGGAACGTCGTAAAATGGCAGCATGAGCGCTGACACCATCGCCCGCCTCAAGATCAGCCTCGACGACGCCAAGCCTGCCGTCCTACGCCGTGTCGAGGTGCCGTTCGACATCAGGCTCGACCGGCTGCATCTGACTATCCAGGCGGCCATGGGCTGGACCAACAGCCATCTCTATGAGATCCACGCCGGCAACGTCGGCTGGAGCACGCCCGATCCCGACGCCGATTGGGCCAGCGACTTCATCGACGCCCGCAAGGCTCGGCTCGGCGACATTCTCGAAGACATCGGCACAAAGACGCTGGCGTACCTCTATGACTTCGGCGACGGTTGGGAGCATACGATCAAGATCGAGCATCTCGCCGATCCCGAGCCAGGCGTGCTCTACCCGCGCCTGATCGAGGTCAGCGGTCGCTGCCCTCCAGAAGATTGCGGCGGCCCCTGGGGCTATGCCGAACTCCTCGAGGCCATCAAGAATCCCAAGCACGAACGCCACGCCGAACTCACGGAATGGATCGGCTACGACTTCGATCCCGACGCCGACGACGCCGAAGGGCTCTCCGCGGAAGTTTCCGCCCTCGCCAAAGCTTGGTCTCGGAAGCCCACCAGCAAACGCACGCGACGCCGCTAACCCGCGGCCTTCACCGGCTTTCAATTACCCACATTTAGCAGAATGGTCTGAGGAGCGCACAAAGTGTTGCGTCACAGGAATTGACCGTGATTCCTTGTCTGGCACCGATTCGCGGGAGGAGCGGTGCCGATGGACGGGGAAGACGACGCATGGTTTGATCGCGAGCTTGCTGGCTGCAGTTTTGTGGACGAGCGCCTGAACAAGCGGCTCCGCAAACTGGTGGCGCAAATCGGGAGCGCCATGGGCCAAAGCATCCCTCTGGTGTGCCAAGACTGGGCTAATACCAAGGCCGCGTATCGTTTTTTCTCCAACGACCGGGTCAGCGAGGCGGACATTCTCGCCGGTCATTTTCAGTCGACCTTTGAGCGCGCGGTTGCGACCGATGGCCCTGTTTTTGTGCTCCATGACACCACCGAGTTCAGCTTTCAACGAGAGGACACAGAGGCGATCGGGATCACCAAGAGCATCAACAGCGGCCGGGACAAGGCCGGTCGCCTGAGATCGCACACGGTCTGCGGCATCCTGATGCACTCGAGCTTGGCGGTGACGAGCGAAGGTTTGCCGCTTGGGCTGGCGGCAATAAAATTCTGGACCCGGAAGAAGTTCAAGGGGACCGCCGCGCTCAAGAAGAAGATTAATCCAACGCGTGTTCCGATCGAGAAGAAGGAGAGCATCCGGTGGCTGGAGAACGTCCAGCAATCCACGGCGTTGCTGGCCGATCCAGGGCGATGCGTCCACATCGGTGACCGCGAGAGCGACATATACGAGCTGTTCTGTGCGGCCCGGGAAGCCGGAACGCACTTCCTGATCAGGACCTGCGTCGACCGCCTGGCCGGAGACGGGGATCACACGATTGCCGACGAAATGGATGAGGTCGCTGTCAAAGGGCTGCATCGCATCAACGTCAGAGATGGCAACGGAGAGCCCGACGAAGCTGTTCTTGAGATCAGATATCGCAAGATTTGCGTCATGCCGCCGATCGGGAAACAGAAACATTATCCCGCTCTGACATTGACGGTTATCCGTGCCGAGGAGCGCGGGACGCCGAAGAACAGAAAGAAGGTCGAGTGGAAACTGATCACCGACCTACCTGTTGTCTCCCGCGCGGACGCCATCGAGAAGCTCAGATGGTATGCTTTGCGATGGAAGATCGAGGTGTTCCACAAGATCCTCAAATCGGGCTGCAAAGCCGAGGAATTGAAGCTTAGGACCGCCCAACGTCTGACCAATTTGGTCGCGGTCTTCTGCATCCTGAGCTGGCGGGTCTTCTGGATGACGATGCTCAATCGGGCGACCCCAGAGGCACCGCCGAACCTCGCGTTGACCCCGACTGAAATCGCCGTGCTCGATCGGCTCGTGCATGATAGACCGAAAGCGCGACGTAGAACCCTCTCACATTATCTGACCAAGATCGCCAGGCTCGGTGGCTATCTCGCCCGCGCCAGCGATCCACCGCCCGGCAACTCGGTCATGTGGCGCGGACTATCGCGCCTGACCGACATCGCGCTGGGAGCCACTGTCGGAGCCGAAATTGTGGGTAATTGAAAGCTTCACCGGATGCTTACGTTTCTTTTTGATCCGAACGACAATCAAATGGGCTCGTTTAGTCATTACGCTTGCAGGCGCCGTTGAGCGTGCGGTCGAGGACATCGATCACTCGCGCACCAAGACCAAGAGCCCGCAGACCAACGGCATCTGTGAACGCTTCCACAAGACCGTGCTCAACGAGTTCTACCGTGTCGCGTTCCGCAAAAAGGTGTATCGTTCGATCGACGAGCTGCAGACCGATCTCGATCTGTGGGTCCGTGACTTCAATGAGCAGCGTCCAAATCAGGGACGCTGGTGCTTTGGCAAAACGCCAATGCAGACCTTCCTGGATGCCATACCTATCGCAAAGGAGAAAATGATCGCAGCCTGATCACGTCGGACAAACAAAACCCGACCCTCAACCAGGCACCGACTGTCAGATCGAGTTCCGGCTAATACACGTCCCAGTCTCTGAACATACCAGGATTCCAACCGGACCTCGCGCCATCGCGTCCGTCCATGTTGCCCCTCCGCCCGGCATCGCGGATTGAAATCGCCTTGGAGGCTCGGCTGGCTTGCGATCTCCCGCCAATATGGTCTGACTCCCCGTACTCCCTGCGCCGGTCTCCCGGCGCGCATTTGGGTTCGTTTCGTAATTCGCGTCGTGTGCCCTAGGCCATTTTCATAGCCGACTTGGCGGTGCATCCCCCGCCAATTCCGCTCAATCGTCACATCGTCGACTTCCAGGACCGCAGCGACCACCTGAGTGAAGTGCGCGCGGCGCTGCGGTGGCTCTGGTGGCTGTCTTTCGCGGCAACTGTCGGTTACAAGTCCCCGAACGGATCGCCCGGCGACCAGAGGCGATGCGGTCGACAATCCCGCGAGCCCGGATACAGTTTACGCTTCGGTCGCGACAGCGGCGTCCTAACGCTTCTTCTGTTGGCGCTTTCGCAAGCGCACCCCTGGGCCCCCGCCACCATTCTCGTCGATGAACTCGATGCCCGCCTCTTCCAAGGCGCGGCGCACCGCCATGTCGTTCGGTACCGTCATCGACGTTTCTCCCTCGACGAGCTCAGCCCGCCGGATCGTCGCCACCCCTACAGCCGATGCGCGAGCCAGGTCTTCGGCGCGCCAACGAACAAGCGCTCGGGCAGCGCGGATTTGGCCGCCAGTCAACAGCCTTAGCTTCATGTTGACAGTCCAGATACCAACTGATATGTCATTGATCATACGGTCTGGCGCAGATCGTCGCCCGAGGGCCGCCATCAAACGTCATTTTCCGTCGTGGAGAAAGCCAATGGATACCGAAATGTGGAAAAGCACCCAAAACCGCTGTTCCTTCCTCGGCGGCTCTGATGCCCGGATCATCATGGGAAGCGACGAGGCCGCCCTGTTGCGACTGTGGCGGGAAAAACGCCGGGAAGTCGAGCCGGAGGACCTCTCCGGCAACCTCATCGTCCAGCTCGGCCTCGCGACAGAGGATCTTAATCGTCGTTGGTATGAGGCTAATACCGGTCAGGTGATCGCGGACATCCAGCGGCAGGTCCGGCACCCGGGAGTCCGCTGGATGGCGGCAACCCTCGACGGCCGGGTCGAGGCGACGGGGGCGGTTTTCGAGGCCAAATTTATGCTGCCCTGGTCGTTCTCGGAGGAAGCCGCGGCCGAGAAGTATATGGCGCAGCTACAGCACAACATGTGGGTCGTAGCTACCCGGACTGCGGTGCTGTCGGTGATCACTGGCGGTGGCAAGTGGGTCGAGATTACCACCCATGCGGACCCGCTTTACCAGCACCTCATCCTCACAGCAGAACGGAAATTCTGGCGCTGCGTAGAAAGCGGGGAGGCCCCTCGCCTATTTGGGGTCGAGCCGCCCAAACCGCGCATCCAGGCGGTTCGGATTGTCGATATGAGCGGCTCCAACGCCTGGGCGGAATTCGCCGGCATCTTTGCCCGGACCCGCGCGGCATACCTCGAGCACGAACACGCCAAAACGGAGCTCAAGAGCCTAATGCCGGAGGATGCCAAGGAGGCGATCGGCCATGGCATCCGGGCGAAGCGGTCGAAGTCCAGCGCCGTGAGCTTCGACCTACTCGTCCAGGAGGGCAGCCATGCAGAGGTCGAGTGAATCCATCGCCTGCCTGGCGGCTGCGTTGGCCAAGGCGCAGGCAGAGCTCACCAATCCAGAGAAATCGCTGGTCGCGACCATCAAGCCAAATGGCCCCGGTGAGGCCGAGCGCTCGTTCCGCTACGCCTCGCTGTCCAGCGGGCTCGACATCGTGCGCAAGACCCTCGGCCAGCATGAGATCGCGACGGTGCAAACCACGGCGATCGACCAGACCGCCGGCATCGTCAATCTCACGACGGTGCTGGCGCATTCGTCGGGGGAATGGATCGCCTCGGACTGGCCGGTCTGCGCCGTCAGCGAGACGGCGACGCCCCATCGGATGGGAGCGGCGCTGACCTATGCTCGCCGTTATGCACTTTTCACGTTGGTAGGAATTGCCGGAGAGGACGATATTGACGCGCCCGATCTCAAGGCCCCGGTGCCGCCGGCATCGGTGGCCGCAAAGCCGGCGCCGAACAGGCATGGCCGGTTGAACGGCGGTCAAAGCATTCCGGGCCGCGGCGGTTCTAAAGTCGTCTCACATCCCGCAAAGTCGATGCTCGGCGCCGAGGCATCGGCCACGTTGCGCGACCGGCTTGTGGAGGAGCTCACGGCAATCTCCTCGTCCGAGGATGCCGCCATCTGGGCACACCGGATCCTTGGCGCCAAGAACAGCCTG
>CAVULO010000007.1:0-231447 GCA_963742345.1 uncultured Alphaproteobacteria bacterium | reverse complement strand
CGCTGGGCAAGACGCCAAACGCGCGAAATGTCAATTTTGACTGGAACGAGCCGTCCAAAGTCGTCCGCGTTGAGGTGGATCAGGACCGGGCTCGGGCGCTGGGCATCAGTTCGCAAGCATTGAGTTAGACCATTAATGCCATTTTATCCGGCACGACCGTCACCCAGGTGCGCGATGGTATCTATTTGATCGACATCGTCGCCCGCGCCATTCCCGAGGAGCGCGCCAAGCTGGAGACCCTGCGCAGCCTCATGATCAACGTGCCGGGCGGACGGTCGGTGCCGCTTGAGCAGGTCGCTAAACTCTCCTACGGGATCGAACCGCCGCTCGTCTGGCGCCGCCATCGTCTGCCAACAATCACCGTGCAAGCCGATACGGCGCCTGGGCTTGAGGCAGCGACTGTTGTCAAAGACCTCTCTTCCGAAATTGCCGCATTTAAGTCGCAACTACCGGCGGGCTACGACGTGGTTGTCGGCGGCACGGTTGAGGAGAGCGCCAAGGCCGAGGCCAGCATCTTCGCGGTCTTTCCGATCATGATCCTCATCATGATCACGATCCTTATGGTACAGCTGCAAAGTTTTCAGCGGCTGTTCCTTGTGCTTGCCACCGCGCCGCTGGCTCTCATTGGTGTTGCCGCCGCTCTGCTTATCGCGAGAGCGCCGATGGGATTCGTTGCGATCCTCGGCGTCGTCTCTCTGATTGGCATGGTGATCCGCAACTCGGTGATCCTCATCGGCCAGATCGATACCGAAATTGCCGCGGGTCAGCACCCATGGAACGCGGTGATCGTGGCCACGGAACATCGGTTGCGCCCGATCCTGTTGACTGCTGCGGCCGCCATTCTGGGAATGATTCCGATCGCCCCCACTGTGTTCTGGGGACCGATGGCGTACGCAGTGATGGGCGGGCTCGTGGTCGCTACGCTGCTGACCCTTGTATTCCTGCCAGCGCTGTACGTTGCATGGTTCCGGATCAGGCCGATTTCGGAATGGCAGCCGACAATTTCAACCGGAGTTCCTGCGCTTGGCCACGCCGTCGTTGTTGCATTTCTTGTGGTCTTTCTGGCCGCTTGTGGCGGCACGAATGCATTCGCCGCCAATGCACGGGGCACTTCTGCCCCGATCGCAGCAACGCACAATAAAGCCGAAAATCAGATCAAAATTCAGGCGCACGACATCTTCCAATCGCAGTCGAAGATGGCGGCGGTCGATCAGACAGGACCGTTCGCTAAATCGTCTGCCCTTGCGGAACCATTCGGTCTCAATGCCATGCCGGTCGCGACCGCTGAGCTTTTGACGAAGTGGACTAGCGTCGAACTCGATATCCGCGCCGAAAGTGAAATTTTGGCTCATTGTCGCGAGAATCCGGAGGATTGCCCTTTGGCCGCGCGAAGCTTCCTTGCCATCATCGCGGAAGGCCGCGCGCATACAGGTCGTGCCCGCATCGGTGTGATCAACCGTGCAATCAATCTTTCAATTCGCGCCAAGAGCGACCTTGCGCAATGGGGAGTGGAAGACCGCTGGACTGCACCACTCGCGACGCTCACGTCCGGCTCTGGCGATTGCGAGGATTACGCCATCGCGAAATATGTTGCACTTACGGAGGCCGGAGTTGCTATCGAGGATGTGCGGTTGATCATCGTACACGACCTCGCCATCGACGCAGTTCACGCCATGGTTGGCGTCCGGCTCGAGGGCGGCTGGATCATGCTCGATAACCGCAGGCAGACACTGGTTAACGATGGAGAGATGCGCCGGGTAACCCCACTGTTCGAGCTTGATCGCGACGGCGTCAAGCAATTCGCCCTTCACGTCGCAATTTAAGGAATAGCTGCTGTCACGGCTTTATTTCGTTTAAAGCCACAGACGCAATGTCCGCTACGGCACAAAGCAGACATTCCTTTTTGCACCGCACATGTCTGCTTTCGGGGGTAAAGAGGACAAGATGCAGACGTTGCGCGTTACGATTTTCCAGTTTTACAGTTCAGCAAATTGCCTTCAGCGACTATAAGCGCCGTTAGAATAGTTTGACAGTGTAACTCATGGAATTCGCTTATTCGTGGCACAACTCTCGGGACCGCCAAATCACGGACCACCGATGATTTTTTGAAGCGGTACATGCGCCGGGCAGCTGTGCCAGTTTGGGCGAGCGCCACGCCCGGCGTGCAAAGCGCGCAGCCGACGATCGCGATAGCAGGTGCAATGCGAGGCACAGAATGTGAGCCTCTTCCCCTCATCGTGAGGCAAAAGACTGATTTGCGCCGCTTCCCTTCGGGGCAGGCCCGCCTGTCAATTGTTCGTGACTGACCAATGACGGGTATGCCGCCCAAATGCGCCGGTAGTAAAATGAATCGACCGGTTTTGCTTCGGCTTCGGGCGGTTGTCGGTAAATCGTCATGCTCCAGAGTGGACGCGTCGCGCAATTTCGGAAAGTGCAGTGTTTTTAATGCTGAATTGGACACGCACTGCGGTCGCGTGCGTCGCTATTCTCGTTTTAGCAACAAGTGGCGTTTCCGCCGCGGATTCGCGGCGCGTTCTTTTGATTCACGCGTTTGGCCATGCTTACTCCCCGTGGAGCGATATGGCGGGAGGATTTCGCGAGGGGCTCATCAAAAAAACCTCAGAGCCAATCGATCTCTACGAGGTTTCGCTTGATACGGCTCGGATCAAGACCCCGCGGGACGACGGGCCGTTTGTCGACTATATCCGTGCGCTCCTTTCCGAGCGCAAGCTCGATCTAATCGTGCCCGTTGGGGCACCGGCGGCGTTCTTCATGCAACGCAACCGGCAACTGCTATTTCCCACAACGCCCATGCTGATCCTTGGGGCCGACCGCCGGCGCATTTCCAGTGCCGACCTCACAGAACATGATACGGCTGTTTTGTTGGACCTCGATCTGCCCGCCTATCTCAACAATATCTTGCGTCTTCGGCCTGAAACGACCGAAATAGCTGTCGTGGTCGGCAATTCACCCGTTGAACGATATTGGACTTCAGAGCTCCGCCGCGATTTTGCGCCGATTGCTGAACATTTAAAGATCGAGTGGCTGAATAACTTGACGTTTGGCGAAATGCTGGCGCGCGCCGCGACGATGCCGCCCAATTCTGTCATCTTCTGGTTTCTGCTTTCCGAGGATGCTTCGGGAGTTCCCTATTCACAAGATCGCGCACTCGAAGCAATGCGCGAAGTCGCAAGTGTACCCATTTTCGGTATGGGCGATTTTGAAATGGGACGAGGGGTCGTCGGCGGCCCCTTAATGCAAACCCAAGCTCTTGGTCAGCAGGGAGCCGACGTAGCGATACGTATCCTGAATGGTGAAAAGCCAGCCGCTATCAAACCTCCATATGTGGCCTTTGGCGCGCCGATATACGACTGGCGGGAAACGCGGCGATGGGACATCAGCGAAGCCCGGTTGCCGCCCGGCAGTGTCGTTCAGTTCCGAGAGCCCACTTTGTGGCAGCGGTATCGCTGGCAGATAATCGCGCTTGCCACGATCATGTTTGTGCAGGCGGTGGTGATCGCGGGGCTTTTTCTGGAGCGCCGCCGCCGCCGGATCGCTGAGTTGGAAGTGCGCCAGCGCCTGATGGAAGTCATTCATCTGAACCGCATCGCTGTCGCCAGTGCGTTGTCCGCGTCTGTTGCCCATGAACTGAAACAACCCTTAGGCGCCATCCAAAGCAACGCGGAAGCTGCATTGCTCTATCTCAAAACGGAACCACCGAACGTAACGCGTGCTCAGCACATCCTTGGCAACATCCTGCGTGATGATCAGCGCGCGGCGCAGATCATCACCCACCTCCGGGGTCTGTTGAAGAAAAGAGATGAAATCGAAATGGAGGAATTCGACCTCAACGATGTCATCAGCGATACGATTCAGATCGTTGGTCCGGAAGCCTTGAAGAAAGGTGTCGAGCTCAACTCCTACAATGCGAACGGCGCCTTGCCCGTCCGCTGCGATCGCGTTCAAATGCAGCAGGTGATCATGAACCTGGCCATGAACGGGATTGACGCCATGCAGGAGCGTGGTCCCGGCCCGGGCCAAATGGCGATCAAGACGGCGTTGATTGACGACTCCGCCGTGGAAGTATCGGTCGAGGATGCCGGAACAGGTATTCCTCCGGACAGGCTTAATAAAATATTCGAGGCCTTTTATACGACCAAGCGACAGGGGACCGGACTTGGTCTGCCCATCGCGCGCACGATAATCGAGACGTACGGCGGCAAGATATGGGCTGAAAATCGCCCGGGCGGTGGCGCCATGTTTTGCTTTACGCTGCCGTTGTCCAGGGTGGATGCGACATGACAGACGTGCCGGCGACCATCCACGTTGTTGATGATGATGAATCGTTTCGTTCGGCAATCGGCGAACTGCTGAGCGTTTGTGGGTACGAAGTGCGACTGTATGAAACCGCAAAAAAACTGCTCGAGACTCCATTGAACGGCAGCCCTGCTTGTATCCTGCTGGACCTGCAGATGGCAGGCTTGAACGGGCTGCAGTTGCAGGATGAGCTCTCCGCCTCCGGGTGCAGATTGCCGATTGTATTTATCAGCGCCTATGGGGACATTCCGACAACCGTCCAGACCATAAAAGCCGGCGCAGAGGATTTCCTTGCAAAGCCGGTGACCAAAGAAATTCTGCTGCCTGTGATCCAGCGCGCTCTTGCGCGTTTCGAAGCAACACAGGCGCAGGAGAATGAGATTTCCGTGCTTCGGTCGCTTTTTGCCCGGCTTACGCCACGCGAAAACGAGGTTTTTGGTCTTTTAGTGCAAGGGAAGCCGCATAAGCAGATTGCATTTGAATTAGGCATATCGGAGCGAACGGTTAAATTGCACCGACACGAGGTGGTACAAAAACTCAAAGTTCGCTCGCTCGCAGAACTCGCGGTGATTGCCGAACGCCTTGGAGTGCTGCCTGATCGCACCGGAAAAATGGCCAACGCCAGCGGACAAATCGACGGTCGGCGCGAATAATCTCCAAGCGACCCTTCCCCAAGGGGCAGGTCTACTTCGCTACTCAATCTGTCACAATGCGCGTCGAGGGAAAAGGCTTAGCCGGTCCGGTTTGACCGGCAAGAGCAGCTAGAGATCTCGATGCAAAAGCGGCGCTTAATCGTGGCCGTCGTGGATGACGATCCGAGCATGCTCAAGGCTGCTGAGGAGTTGCTGAATGCTCGTGGTTTTATGACTGCACTCTTTTCCTCGGCAGAAGAATTTCTCGCAAGTGGAGCCGCAAACAAAGCCAATTGTCTTCTCTTGGACATTCAGCTCGATGGATTATCTGGAATCGAATTGCGCCAACAGCTGAAGGCGTTCCATCCTACGCTTCCAGTCATCTTCATGACTGCGCTTGAGGATATGCGCCAAAAAGCACTCAGTGCAGGCTGCATCGCCTGCCTGAGCAAACCGTTTTTGGCGAGTCAGTTGTTTGAAGCTATCGAGAAGGTTGCGCCAAGGGTAAATTGAGAAATTGTCGAGCGCCGCTGCGCGGCATCATTCCCTTGATACCGCCCACCCGGGGCCGATCCTTCCCCTAAGTACAGTTCAACCTGCGTCAACCCGGTGTAACGATAAACGCCGGAGGTGAATCAAATTCACCTCGTGACTCAATGCAAAGCCGTGGTTGACCAGCTTTGTAAGGGAGAAACCGGCCATGAACTTCCATCGAAACTTATGGCTCAGTTTGATTGCGGTATTGGTTGCCGCAGCAGGCCTGCCTCAGCAAGCATCTGCGCAGTCGCAGAGTAAACCGAACATCGTCTTCATCATGGGTGACGACATCGGATGGATGCAACCGAGCATCTATCACCGCGGTTTGATGGTCGGAGAGACGCCGAACATTGACCGCATCGGTCATGAAGGTGCGATGTTCACCGACTATTACGCCGAGCAGAGCTGCACGGCGGGGCGCAACGCCTTCTTCACCGGCATGCATCCGCTGCGCACCGGCATGATCCCTCCGCAACTCCCGGGTAGCCCGTCCTACCTAAAGCCTGGCACGCCGGCACTCGCCAAGTTCCTGATCGATCTCGGCTACACCACCGGCGAGTTCGGCAAGAACCACCTGGGTGATCACACTGACGCGTTGCCAACCGCCCACGGCTTCCAGGAATTCTGGGGCTATTTATATCACCTCGATGCGATGCAAGGCGTGAGCTTCCCCGACATCAACAAAACTCCAACGCAGCAGACCGTCGCGCCACCGTGCAAGAACACGCCGATCCCCGGCCTGGCCGAGGTCCCGGGCGCCGTCGATCCCAAGACCACACTTTGCTTGATGCCGCCGCGGCCGGTGCTGTGGTGCAAGTCCTCCGACGGCAGTTCGAAGAACCAGACCTGCCAGGACCAGGGTCCGCTGACCCTGGAGCGTTCGAAGACCGTGGATGAGGAAATCTCTGCCAAGGTCGTCGACTTCCTCGATCGCAACGACCCGAAGAAGACCAACAAGCCGTTCTTCGTCTGGTACAACCCGGCCCGCATGCACATTACCACCGTGCTGCCGGACAAATATCTGGCGATGGTTGGTGAGCCCGGCGGCAAGGACTGGGGCGTCAACGAAGCCGGCATGAAGCAGATGGACGACAATATCGGCGTCGTTCTGAAGAAGGTCGACGATATGGGGCAGACCAACAACACCATCGTCGTTTTCACGACCGACAACGGCGCCGAGACCATCACCTTCCCGGATGGCGGCACCACCCCGTTCAAGGGCGGCAAGCTCACCACCTGGGAGGGCGGCATGCGCGCCCCGATGGTGATCCGCTGGCCAGGCGTGATCAAGCCCGGCACCGTCAAGAACGACATGTTCGCCTCTCTCGATTGGATGCCCACCCTTGTCGATATCGCGGGCGGCCCGAAGGGCGACGGACTGAAGAAGCAGATCGAGGCCGGCCAATACACCGGCATCGTGAAGACGACGCTCGACGGAGTCGACCAGCGCGAGTTCCTGGAAGGCAAGTCGCAAAAGTCGGCGCGCGATGTGTTCTTCTACTATTCCGGCAAGGACCCTTCTGCGGTCCGCTACAAGAACTGGAAGATGTACTTCGCGATGGTGTCCGACGCGCCGGCGGGCTTTACAGTAGGCGTGGTTCCCTATCATTGGACCCAGGTCGTCAACGTCAAGCGCGATCCGTTCGAGATTTCCATTGGTCAACAGCAGAAGACGCTCTTTGGTATGGGCGGGGCAATTGCTTCACCGTCCACCGCCTATGTCTATGACTGGAACATGCTGCCCATCGGCCAGGCACTGTGGCTGAAGGAGCTTGAAAGCTACATTCCGTTCCCGCCGCTGCAAAATCCAGCGAGCTACAATCTGGAGCAGGTTCTGCAGCAGGTTAAGGACATGAAGACGTCCAGTCACGCAGGCGAATAATAATGGTTAGAGCGTTGCGGGCGCCCAGCAATGGGCGCCCGCACCGCAATGTTCACTACCTGAAGTTCACTGGGACTGATCCGGAGAGAATCGAATCGAGTGACGTCAACCCTTTTCGTCGCGGCTACAGCGGCGATCGGAGTTGCAAGTATGGCGTTCGCAGCAGATTTGTTTGTCTGCTAATGGCCCAAAGCGGAATCCATGCCGTGCGCAAGTTGGATTTGGGGGCCACTCAATCGGAAATTGGGCGGATAAAAAAGGAGAATATTGGTGCGAGCGCACACACCGGCCGGGGGCTCGATCTCCCGGTCGCCGGTGATTTCAGTGTTGCAAGATTTTTGACAGGAACAGTTGCGCCCGCTCGCTGCGCGGCTTGCCGAAAAAGTCTGCAGTCGGCGCATCCTCAACGATTTCGCCCTTGTCCATGAAAATAACGCGGTTGGCGACCTTGCGGGCAAAGCCCATCTCGTGGGTGACGACGATCATTGTCATGCCGTCCTTGGCGAGTGCCACCATCACGTCGAGCACCTCCTGAATCATCTCCGGATCGAGCGCCGAGGTCGGCTCATCGAATAGCATTGCGATCGGATCCATCGCCAAGGCGCGGGCAATGGCGACGCGCTGCTGCTGGCCGCCCGACAGCTGGCCGGGAAATTTGTTGGCGTGCTCGTGCAATCCGACGCGATCGAGAAGCTTCATACCTTTCTCCGTGGCAGTTTTCGGATCGCGGCCAAGCACCTTGATCTGCGCCAGCGACAGATTGCGCATGACGGAGAGGTGCGGGAACAGCTCGAAATGCTGGAACACCATGCCGATGCGGGCCCGCAGCGTCGAAAGCCTGGTCTTCGGGTCGCCGACCGAAACCCCGTCCACCGTGATGGTGCCTTCCTCAAACGGTTCGAGCCCGTTGACGCATTTGATCAAGGTCGATTTTCCAGACCCGGATGGGCCGCATACCACCACGACCTCGCCTTTGGCGACCTCAGCGCTGCATTTGTTGAGCACCTGCACCTTGCCGTACCATTTGCTGACATTGCTGATCGTAATCATGGGTGCTCAGCGAACGATGGCGACGCGGCGTTGCAGGCGGCGCACGCCGTAGGATGCGGCGAGCGAAATGACAAAATAGACGATTGCGGCGAACAGATACATCTCGACCAGACGTCCGTCGCGTTGGGCGATCTTGGATGCCGCGCCAAGGAAGTCGGTGACCGAGATGACGTAAACCAGCGATGTGTCCTGAAATAATATGATGGTTTGCGTCAGCAGCACCGGCACCATGTTGCGGAAGGCTTGCGGCAGGATGATTTCCCCCATCGCGGTCCAGTAGGGCATGCCGAGCGCCTGCGCCGCCTGGACCTGACCGCGCGGGATCGACTGGATGCCGGCGCGCATGATTTCGCAGAAGTATGCGGCTTCGAACAATGTGAAGGTCACCAGGGCCGAAAGGAATGCGCCGACCTGGATCGGCCGCTCCGCGCCGGTGAGCCATTGCCCGATATAAGGCACCAGAAAGTAAAACCAGAAGATCACCAAAACCAGCGGCATCGAACGGATCAGATTCACGTAAGCGCCCGCGACATGGGAAAGGCCCGGCATGCTCGAGAGCCGCGCCAGCGCCAGCAGCGTGCCGATCACGATGCCGCCGGCGGTCGCCATCAAGGTCAACATGATGGTGAAGCGCATGCCGTCGAAAAACAGATACGGCAGCGAGCGGATGATGACGTCCCAGTCGATATTGGAGAACATCGTCCGCCCTTAATGCGCCGCCGCCGGTTGGCCCATGCTGATGAAGCCGGGCACCGCGACGCGCCGTTCGAGCCAGCGCATGCCGCTCACCACAATGATGTTGATGATGATGTAGATCAAAGTCGCGCCGGTGAAGGCTTCGAAAACCTGAAAGGAAAACTCCGACATCGAGCGCGCTGCCGCGGTGAGCTCGATGAGCCCGATGGTTAGCGCCACCGAAGAATTTTTGATGATGTTGAGAAATTCCGAGCTCAGCGGCGGCAAGATGACGCGAAACGCCATCGGCAGCAGAACGTAGCGATAGGTCTGCGGCAGCGTCAGGCCCATCGCGAGGCCGGCCATACGTTGCCCGCTACGCAGGCTGAGAATTCCGGCTTTGACCTGCTCGGCGACGCGCGCCGAGGTATAGAGGCCGAGACAGATCACCGCGTTGTAGAACGAGGCGTTGGCCGACTGCTTGAGCCAATCGCCGATCGCCTGCGGCATGACTTCAGGCAGCACGAAGTACCACAGGAACATCTGCACCAGCAGGGGAATATTGCGGAACAATTCGACATAAGCATTGCCGAGCTGCACCAGCCACGGAACCGGCGAGGTGCGGATCACGCCAACGACTGCGCCGACCGAAAGCGCGATCACCCAGGCGAGCAGTGACGTCGCCAGTGTCCAGCCGGCGCCGAACAACAAAAGCTGCGCGTAGGTGTAGGTGCCGTCCGGGGAAAGCTGGAAAAAGATTCCCCAATTCCAGTTGTAGCTCATCCGTGCCCCGTCCCCTGACGCAATTACGGCGCGGTTTTGAGGCCGCGCCGCGAAGTCTAGCGTTTATTCGGAGGCTATTGGTAGTCTTTGGGGTCGGCGCTGTCAGTCGGCTTGGCGACGACCTTCTTGAACGCGGCGCCCATCGGCACGTTGAGATTGACACCCTTGGGCGGGATCGGCTTGAGGAACCACTTGTCGTAGATTTTGTTGATCTCGCCGCTCTTGTAGACGGCGGTCATGGCGTCATCGACTACTTTCTTGAAGGCCGGATCGTCCTTGCGCAGCATGATGCCGTAAGGCTCGACCGACAGCGCATCAGCGGAGATTTCGTAGTCACCCGGCGCCTTCGAGACCCGCGACAAGGCTGTAGAGCAAGATGTCGTCCATCACGAAAGCGGCGGCCCGGCCGGTCTCGACCATCAAGAAGGCCTCGGCGTGATCCTTGGCCGGCAGGATGTTGAGGCCGAGACCCTTCTCGGTATTGAGCTCGGTGATCTGCTTGATGTTGGTGGTGCCGGAGGTCGAGACCACAGTCTTTCCCTTGAGGTCTTCGAGCTTTTTGAGCTTGGCGGACTTCTTCGACACGAAGCGGTTGGCCGTGACGAAGTGGGTGATGGTGTAGGAAATCTGCTTTTGCCGCTCGACGTTATTTGTGGTGGAGCCGCATTCGAGATCGGTGGTGCCGTTTGCCAACAGCGGAATGCGGGTGGCGGAGGTTACCGGTTGCAGTTTGACGTCGAGCTTGCTGAGCTTGAGGTTCGCCTTCACCGCGTCAACAATCTTGTTGCAGAGGTCCATGGCGTAGCCGACGACCTGCTGCTTGTCGTCGTAATAAGAGAACGGAACCGATGACTCGCGATGGCCAATCGTGATCGTTCCGGTATCCTTGATTTTCTTCAGCGTGCCTTCCTGCGCGACTGCGGTTCCGGCGAGCAGGCCGACAGCAGCAATTGTCATGGTCATCGCCTTCAAAGTCATCGCCTTCAAACGCATCTGAACTCCCTCCCGCAAAATCCATGCACATTCCGATGAATTCGGCGTCGTCATGACGCCGGACCGTGGCGTAACGGACTTTATCACAGGCCCGGGACTAAATCCCAAATCATAGGCCGGGGCTAAATTCCAATATCGGACACAGCCAAAGCCGGCCGGTTAGCGAATTACCCGTGCTGTCCTGATCTCGACACGCGCATCATCGTTTTGGCAGCCGCTCGAAGGTCGGCAAGCCGTCAGGGATGTGATGGAACGCCTGCTTGTCGATGGTGTAGATCGCCATCTGCGGCCCGCCAAAAAGGCCAGGATCGTCGAGCGTGCCGACTTTCAAAATCACCGCCTCTAGCCCCGGCCGGCGCGTGATTATGTGGGTGCCGCAGTCGGCACAAAACTCCCGCGTCACGGCACGTTCAAGATCGCTGCGGGTAAATTGTTTGGGCGACCCTTTAGTGTAACTGAAGCCATTGACCGGCATGAGAAGGAACAGGTTTGGCGAACCGCCCGAGATATATTGGCATTCGCGACAGTGGCATTGCGCCTTCAATGTCGGCTCGCCTTCGGACACGTAGCGCACATTGCCGCAATAGCATCCGCCTTCGAGCTTCATGGCATGCTCCCGATGTCGTCAACCTCGCGCCCGCAAGAATAGCGGGAAGGCTATCCCCGATCGCAAGGTCTGTGACCTGCTTCGCAAATATCTACGTCACGCTATTCCCTCAAAAAGGAAGTATAGGTTGAAAGGAATGCTACTGATGCAAACGACAGAACGTAGACGGTAGCAATGGCAAGCGGTGCGGGACCTGGCTCAGTGATCGGCCCCAATAAATTAAGACAGAGGACTCCGACCGTCACTGCTCCCAGGACAAGCATGATGTAAACCCGAAGTGGGTTGTGCCTACGAGAGGCTGCCCATCGACGTTTTGGATAGGCAAGAAGCCACGGTGTCAAGATGACGAGCATTATTGCGCTGGATACTCTCCACACGAGTTCCTCACGTAGACCACATATGGCCAAGGTGGGTCCCAGCATAGCGAAGCCTGTCGCCATCAAGCCGAGTTCCACGAACACGCTAGTGATTAGCGTTTGAAATCGGGAAAGTGGCTTTCCGGTGTTCTGATGAAGCACAGCTACAATGGCACTGAAGCCGACAAAAGCCATTGATAGCGTCGCCAACGCGTAAAAATATCCCGATGCGTGCAATTCCATAAAGCGGCCCCCGATCCAATATAATACTCGACCGCCATATTAATGTCCGATGTCCGCTATTGGCACAAAGCAGACACGGGGAGATAGGCCTATACCAGTCTGAACAGTTACGATTACGATGCTCGGAGCCGTTGGGGGCAGGTATGAAGCGTCGCGAATTCATCACGCTTATCGGCGGTGTGGCGGCTGCATGGCCTCTCGCCGTGCGCGCGCAACAGGTTGAGCGGGTGCGCCGTATCGGTGTGATCCTGCCGGCAGCCGCAAACGATTTGGAATTTCAGACCTGGGTCGGGGCGTTTCTGCAAGCGCTGGCACAATTGGGCTGGACTATCGGCCACAACGTGCGCATCGACACCCGCTGGGCCTCGGCCAATCCCGCCGAAATTCGCAAACAAGCAGCGGAATTGGTCGCACTTGCGCCCGACGTCATCCTGGCCTCCGGCACCTCGACCGTGGGGCCTTTGTTACAAGTTACCCGCACGTTGCCGATCGTGTTCCCGACCGTCGTCGATCCGGTTGGCGCAGGCTTCGTCGACAGCCTGGCGCGGCCGGGCGGCAATGCCACCGGTTTCCTTCTGTTCGAATACAGTCTGGGCGGAAAATGGCTGGAGTTGCTCAAGCAGATTGCGCCCGGCGTGACGAGAGTGGCGGTCCTTCGGGACGCGGCCACCTCCGGGCAGGGCCAGTTCGGAGCGATCCAGGCCGTGGCGCCGTCGCTCCGGTTGGAGGTCAGCCCGGTCAATTTGCGCGACGCCGGCGAGATCGAGCGCGCCATCGTGGCATTCGCGCGCTCTCCAAACGGAGGCCTGATTCTGACCGGGAGCGGAATGTCAATTTTTCATCATAATCTGATCATCGCGCTTGCGGCGCGGTACAAGCTGCCCGCGGTTTACTATGAACGCTTCTTCGTCACCGCCGGTGGGCTGATATCATATGGCCCTGATCGGATCGATCAGTTCCGCCGCGCGGCCGGCTACGTCGACCGCATCCTAAAAGGGGAGAAGCCGGCCGACATGCCGGTGCAGGCCCCGACCAAATTTCAGTTGGTGGTCAACCTGAAAACCGCCAAGGCGCTCGGCCTCACCGTGCCCCCGACGTTACTGGCCAGCGCGGATGAGGTGATCGAATAAGCAATTGTTCGCCCTTGGCACTTAGCGGACATCGGAGAACCGCCGCTTCTGCATCGCAAAATGTCCGCTATTGGCACCAAGCGGACAACCCGGCTCCGACGGTCCATGTCTGCTTTCGGGCGTAAAGCGGATGCGTTGGACGGGGTCGGATGTCCGCTAATGACGAAAGCGGACATTGATGCGTTTGACGCTGGCCCCCTTTCGATATGCTAGTTTTAGCCAATACGATGCATTGTTCTGATCTTGGGGCGGGGATGAAAAGGCGCAACTTCATTAAAGGTATGGCCGGTGCAGCAGTGGCCTCTTGGCCACTGACTGCGAGTGCACAGCAGGCGGAACGGGTGCGGCGGGTGGGCGTGCTGGTTGGCTTGGCAAAAGACGACCCGGAAACGACGGCGCGGTTCGCCAAATTCCGTCAGGAGTGCGAACGTTTGGGATGGTTCGAGGGTCGTAATGTTACTGTCGAATACCGCTTTGCCCCTGCCGGTGCTGAGGCGCGTAAACGAGCGGATGAATTAATCGCGTTGCGACCGGACGTCATACTCGCACACACGACGCCAATCACCAGCGCCCTGCACGATAAGACCCGCTCAATCCCAATTGTGTTCGTCAATGTTTCCGATCCAATTGGCGCAGGTCTCGTCGCAAGTCTCGCTCGACCCGGCGGCAATGTGACTGGCATGCTGCAATATGAGACAGGCATCTTCGGCAAATGGCTGGGAATGCTAAAAGAAATTGCGCCTAACATTCGGCACGTTGCCCTGCTGGCGAACCCAAAGCTGTCCGGCTATGACTACTTGGTGCGTTCGACGCAAACTGCTGCGCCAGCGCTTGCTATCGAGATCGTACCCATTCCAGTCGCAACCGCTGCAGACATCGAGCAATCAATCGCGTCGTTCGCCAAGATGCCTAACAGCGGTCTGATTTTGCCGCCAGAATCCACAACGATCTTGCATCGTGACCTTGTCATTGCGCTTGCAGCGCGGCACCGCCTTCCGGCGGTTTATTCGGCGCGCTTCTGGGTCACGACCGGTGGTCTTATGTCCTACGGCACGGACCAGATCGACTTGTTTGTACATGCGGCGTCTTACGTGGATCGTATTTTACGCGGAGCCCATCCGGCTGACCTCCCGGTGCAAGCGCCGACCAAATACGAAACAATTCTCAATCTTAAGACGGCAAAAGCGCTTGGGTTGTCTGTACCTGCGTCACTCCTAGTACGCGCCGATGAGGTGATCGAATAAACGCGCCGCATGTCCGCTTGTGGGGGTAAAGCGGACATGGGTTGATGCACTGCATATGTCCGCTTTTGACCCAACGCGGACATAGGCCCCTTCAGGTGAACAGGTTGAGCAGGTACGCTCCCGTGTCCTTGGGGGTCATAATGAGGCGACGCGAGTTCATCACCCTTATCGGCACTACCGTGGCGGCGTGGCCCATAGCAACGCACGCGCAACAGAAGAACGGTCCATCAGATATCGTCCGACGGATAGGTTATCTAGCTCCCTCGCTCAGCCCTGAGGCTTCCCGTCTCATTGAGGCCTTCCGGCGAGGGCTGCATGACATCGGTTATGTGGAAGGCCAGAACATCGCCCTTGAGCTCCGATCTGCGGAAGGCAGACCCGATAGCTTCCCTGCGTTGGCGACCGAGCTCGTCGCCCTCAAGGTAGACGTCATTGTGGCGGGGGCTACGCCCACAGTCCTGGTTCTAAAGCAAGCGACCCGGACGATCCCTATCGTATTTCCGATTCACACCGATCCCGTCGGCGCCGGAATTGTGGCCACCCTCGCGAGGCCGGGCGGCAACGTCACCGGGCTGAGCTACTTTTCCCAAGACCTCACCGGGAAACGGTTGCAGCTTCTCAAGGAAGTCGTTCCGGGGGTGTCCCGAATAGCCGTCCTCTGGATTTCCCCAAATGCAGCTGCTCTGGTCCAGCTGAAGGCAGTAGACGCCGCGGCACGGGCGCTGGGAGTCTCGGTTCAAGTCGTGGAATCACGAGGTGCCGAGGGTCTTGAGAGTGCATTCCAGACTGCGACGACGGGGCCCTGCGACGCGCTGCTGGTCATCGACGACCCTTTCACCTTCCTTCTACGTAAACGAATTGTAGAGCTCGCCGCAAAGAGACAGCTGCCGGCCATGTACGGGCCGAGGGAGTTCGCCGTCGATGGTGGCTTAATGGCCTATGGAGCGAACATCGAGGATATGTTCCGACGAGCCGCCACTTACGTGTCCAAAATCCTGGAAGGCGCGAAGCCCGCCGACCTGCCCGTGCAGCAGCCCACTAGATTCGATCTGGCAATTAATCTTAAAACCGCGAAGGCACTTAACCTCACCGTCCCTCCGTCACTCCTCACCACCGCCGATGAGGTGATCGAGTAAGTGCGGCGATGTCCGCTATCGGCACAAAGCGGACATGACGTTTTGCACCGCACATGTCCGCTTTTGACCCAAAGCGGACATTGCAGTGTGTCGGAAACGGAGGAAGCACTGTAGCTCTAATTCCCGTTGCCAACTGGCCTCGGCGCGTTAGGTCTTGCTCGGTTGGAGGAGAAAACGGAGAGGACACCCACTTCCAAGGAAATAACAGTGGAGTTATTCTGGACCCGGTTTCTTGTGTTTTTCAGGGGCCACCGAACAGCAGTCCAACAGGCCGCGAAATGTCGAGCAGTGCGTCACTGCGAGGACGCTGGGCATCCCCCGTCCCAACGCATTGGTCGGCCTTCTGAAGAGGTCTTCGATGAGAGGCAGGGGTAATCGAATGATCGCGCGCCGCCATTTCATCGCTGCGCTTAGCGCCAGCACGCTTGCGATGCCGCTTCACGTCCTCGCCCAGCAAATTCCCGCGAAGACGCGGCGCATCGGTATCCTGCTATTCAATTCTCCCCAGATCGACCCAATCGGCCCGCTGCTACAAGGTTTACAAACGCTCGGTTACACCGACGGCAAGACTGTTGTCATCGATTACCGATTTGCCGACGGCAAATTCGAGCGGCTTCCGAGCCTCGCCGCGGAGTTGGTATCGCTTAGACCAGACGTAATCTTCGCCTACGGAGGCGACGTTGCACCGCACGCCAAAAAGGCTACTTCGTCGATTCCGATTGTCGCGATGGTCAGCAACGACCCGGTTCAGAGCGGCCTCATTGCGAGCATGAGACGGCCGGGGGAGAACGTGACGGGCGTCACGATGATCTACGACGAATTGTCTGGAAAGCTTGTCGAGTTACTTAAAGAGGCGGTGCCCACGATCTCGCGAGTGGCCGTTCTCTGGAATCCCAACCACGCCGACCCGGAGTTTCGCGAAACACAACGCGCCTCCTCAAGGTCGGGCGTGATGCTGCAATCGCTCGAAGTACGGACAGCGGGCGACTTCGCAGGAGCGTTCGATGCTGCGCTTCGCGAACATGCCGAAGGGCTTATTATTGTGTCGGCGCGACTTCTGCTGCAGCAGCGGCAGCAGATTGTCGAATTTGGTAGTAAAAACCGGATCATCATGGTCGGTAATTGGGAAGAGTGGGCGAAGGATGGATTGTTGTTCACCTATGGCCCCAGTACGAGCGAACTGATGCGCCGCGTCGCGGGATACATCGACAAGGTCCTCAAAGGAGCGCGGCCAACAGACTTGCCGATGGAACGGCCGACCCGGTTTGAATTAGCTCTCAATCTGAAGGCTGCCAAGTCGCTGGGAATCACGCTGCCAAATTCGTTGATCATACGAGCCGACACGCTTCTGGAATAAGCGGCAATGTCTACTTCTGCCCGATAGCAGACATCGAGCTCTGCCCGGATGTCCGCTTTTGGCACCTAGCGGATATTGCCTAGTGCGGCGCACATGTCTGCTTTTGACCCAAAGCGGACATCGGCTGTTTTTGCGGCAGGTATGTGGTAGTCTGACCCGTACGATGCCTTGCGCTGAGCCTTGGGGGATGAGATGAGGCGGCGGGAGTTCATTTCATTACTCGGGAGCGCCGCGGTGCTGTTGCCGCTTGCTGCGCGCGCGCAACCGAAGCGGATGCCGCTTATTGGATTGCTCGGCAGCACATCAGCCGATGAATCCACCCGCGTTTTGGATGCGCTGCGTGTCGGCTTAAAGGAATCTGGCTTCATCGAGGGCCAAAACGTAGCCATTGAGTACCGCTGGGCGCATGGCAAACACGGTCGACTGCCGGCATTGGCGGCGGATCTGGTCAATCGTCAGGCAACGGTGATCGTTACCACGGGCAGCGAACCCTCGGCGCTTGCGGCAAAGGCAGCAACGAACAAAATTCCTATCATCTTCGTCATCGACGGAGACCCGGTCAGTATTGGACTTGTCGATAGCCTTAACAATCCGGGTGGGAACGTCACCGGCATGAGTCTGGTTGCCCCAGCGCTAGAGGCAAAGCGACTGGGGCTGCTGCGTGAGCTGGTACCGAAAAGTACAATGATCGGGGTGTTGGCGAACGAGGATTATCCGGATACAGACCGCCAATTGGCAGGTGTGGAAACCGCGGCAAGTGAAATCGGACAGAAGATCTCTATTCAAAACGTCCGTAGCGAACGCGACCTAGACGGTGCCTTCACGGCCCTATCCCAATTGCAGGTCGACGCACTCTTAGTTGCTGCCGATCCATTATTCAACGAGATGTACGATCAGATCGTCGCGCTGGCGACGCGTTACAAATTACCGGCGATCTATGCTTCGCGCGAGTTTGCCGTCGGCGGCGGGCTGATCAGTTACGGGGCGAGCGCAGCGGACGCACATCGCGAGGCCGGAGTCTATGCTGGAAAAATTCTCAAAGGCGCTAAACCTGCCGGTTTGCCAGTTCAACTTCCAACCAAGTTTGATCTGGTAATCAATCTCAAGGCCGCGAAAGCGCTCGGCCTCACCATTCCGCCTTCGTTGCTCACGCGCGCCGACGAGGTAATCGAGCAGCCGACAAATTAAGTTTCTCCGAATGTCCGCTATTGGCACTTAGCGGACATGCCGAGTTGCACTGCAAGTGTCTGCTTTTGACCCAAAGCGGACATCCGGGGCCCCTTCAAGGCGTTGACTTCATTCGATACTATGCCGCTTCTGAGCCTCGGGGCGCGAGCATGAGGCGACGCGACTTCATCGAGATTGTCACGGCTTTGGCAGCCACGTGGCCACTCGCAACGCGTGCGCAAACTACTAACAAGATCGCTCGAATTGGTTTTCTAGGTTCCGCTACTGCCGCCGGCTCCTCGCAATCGGTAAGGGCCCTGCGGGAAGGATTGAAGGCCCTTGGTTACGTCGAGGGCAAAAACATCATTATCGAATTTCGATGGGCAGAAGGGAAATACGAACGGCTGCCAGAATTGGTAGCAGATTTAATTCGTCTCAATGTCGACGTTCTGGTGACGCACGGAACGCCAGGGACCGAGGCTGCAAAGAAGGCCACTAATAATATTCCCATTGTCATGGCTATCAGCGGTGATGCAGTCGCGACTGGCATCGTTACAAATCTTGGCCGACCGGATGCGAATGTAACTGGCTCGACTTTTTTCCTTCCGGAACTAAATGCTAAGCGGCTGGAACTGCTCAAGGAAGTATTGCCGCACGTTACTAACGTCGGTGCGCTTTCCAATCCCGCCAATCCCGTGAGTACACCAATCGTTTCTGCAATGACGGCTGCTGCCACGCCTTTAAAGTTGGAAGTTGAAGTATTCAAGGTCCACGGTCCAAGCGATTTCGTTGGTGCGTTTGAAGCGGTAGCCAAGAGCCGCGTTAATGCTGTGGCGGTGACAGAAGACGGGGAGTTTGCTGCTAGCTTCAAGACAATCGCTACGCTCGCGGCCGGAAAAAAACTGCCTTCGATTGGATCAAAGGAGTACGCGGAAGCTGGCGGTCTGATTGGCTACGGCGTGAACATACTCAGTTTGTACCGCCGCGCCGCGTATTTCATTGACAAGATCCTAAAGGGCAGCAAGCCCGCTGACCTGCCAATAGAACAGCCAACTCGATTTGATTTCGTGATCAACCTCAAGACGGCCAAGGCCCTCGGTCTCGAAGTGTCGCCCGCGCTGCTCTCCCGCGCCGATGAGGTGATCGAATAAACGACGCGATGTCCGCTATTGCCACTAAGCGGACATTTCGACAGCGCCTGTGAATGTCCGCTTTCGGGGGGTAAAGCGGACATCGCGTTTCACGCGTTCGCGCCATTTACGCGAACAAAATTGAGGTTATGGAGAAGACAATGATGCGCTTCACACTGCTGCTCTTTATCGCGCTCCTTGGTGGAGCAGATCGTTTGGTGGCTCAAGAAAAAGTGGAAGCACGAGGCATTAAGTCGGAAGTCAAAATCGAGGAGGTTCTCTTCGGCCATCTGACTGAGCTTAACGGCAAGTTCAAAGTGCGAGTGACTGAGTTCACATTTGCCCCGGACGCCTACCTCGGGGTCCATCACCATGCGGGGCCTGGGGTCCGATATGTTATTTCTGGCGAACTCTCGTTCAGCGAGGGAGGCCGGGAAACAATCTACAAAGCAGGTGACTACTATTTTGAAACGGGCAATCTCGCACACACAGCTCAGAACAAGGCGAACGTGCCGCTTCGGGTATTAGTCGTAGACATCCTTCCGAAAGATTGGACAGGTCCTGCGGTAATTCCCCCTACGGCACAATGACGGGACCATCCTGCTTGCATCCTTGTAACGCGCGATGTCCGCTATTGGCACAAAGCGGACATGCCTTTTTGCACTGCAAATGTCCGCTTATGACCCAAAGCGGACATTTGTGGCCGCTCTTCTTAGGACGGCGGACCCTCTACGACCGTAGCAGTATGTCGCGGACATGCCCGTTGCCATGCATGTCGGGATGCGTCAGACTTTTGCATCAATTCATTTCTGCTCATTTCTACGCGCCTTCAATAATCCGCGGCATCGACCGCGACCGCTTCGTCTACGGAGCAATAATTGGAAGCAGCGAATAGTGGAGAGGAAACATGACAATCCGTCCAGACCCGACCTTCCACGCCACTGCAAAGCTAGCGATGGAAGCGCCTGCCGAGAGATATGCCTACTGCCTTATGTTGAGCCCCGATTTCTCACGGCCGGATGGCCTAGGGGTCGTCGACGTCGATCCTAAATCCTCGCACTACAACAAGATCGTTCACACTGTGATGATGCCGAACAAGGGTGACGAATTTCACCACTTCGGCTGGAACGCCTGTTCGTCGGCGCTGTCGCCGCTGACCGGCCACGCGTTCCTTGAACGCCGGTACCTGATCATCCCAGGTCTTCGGTCCTCGCGAATTTACGTGATCGACACCAAGCCGGATCCCACAAAGGCAAAGATCCACAAGATCATCGAGCCGGAAGAAGTGTTCCGCAAGACGGGCTATTCCCGGCCCCACACGATTCATTGCGGTCCGGAAGGCATCTATGTCTCCACGCTCGGCGGTGGTGGGCCAGACGGGACAATCGGCCCGCCCGGAATCTTCATCATGGATTGCGAGACATTCGATGTGCTCGGTCGCTGGGAGATGGAGCGAGGGTCGCAGGACAAGCACTACGATTTCTGGTGGAACCTGCCGCGCGACTACATGGTATCGAGCGAATGGGGACTACCACCGCAATTCGAGAAGGGCATCGTTCCCGAGGACCTGCTCGGCAACAAGTATGGCCACAGGATTCACTTTTGGGATCTGCGTGCGCGACGCAACGTCCAAACAATCGACTTGGGCCCGAACCATCAGATGGCTCTGGAGGTTCGGCCAGCGCACGACCCGATTAAGGAATACGGTTTTGTCGGCGTTGTTGTGGACACAACTAACCTCGAGGGTTCGATCTGGACGTGGTGGCGCGAGGGCGGCAAATTCCATTGCAAAAAGACCGCGGTCATTGCACCCGAGCCGGCGGAAAAGGACCAGCTTCCACCGCTACTTCAGGGATTCGGTGCCGTGCCCCCGCTGATCACCGACATTGATCTCTCGCTCGACGACCGGTTCCTTTACGTAGCCTGCTGGGGCACCGGCGAGATGCGCCAGTACGATGTCAGCAATCCGCACGCGCCCAAGCTTGCCGGGTCGGTGCATATTGGCGGCATCGCGCGACGAACCGCTCACCCAAACGGCAAGGCATTCGGCGGGGGGCCACAGATGGTCGAGATCAGCCGCGATGGCAAGCGGGTCTACTGGACTAACTCGCTGTATTCGACCTGGGACGATCAGTTCTATCCGGGTGGTGTGCCTGGCGCGATGGTAAAGGCCGACATTGGCGCCACCGGGGGCATCAGCTTGGACAAGAATTTCTGGGTCGAGTTCCCCAAGGGATACAGGTCGCATCAGATTCGGCTTGAGGGCGGCGACTGCTCGACCGACTCCTTCTGCTATCCGTCCGTCTGAAGGTGGATCACATTCAATGGACCACGGCCGGTCTTTGGCTGGCCGTGGTCGCCAGCGGCTTGTATCACGGCGTCAATCCAGGAATGGGATGGCCATTGGCCGTTTCCGCCGGCTTGATGGGCCGTGGGCGACGGGACGTAGTGGCGGCGTTAGCGCCGCTTGCGGCTGGGCACCTTTTGTCCATGCTCGTCATTCTTCTGCCTTTTGCGTTGATGATCGCACTGTTGGACTGGCAGCGCGAAATCCGGATCGGTGCGAGCGCTGCCGTAATCGCCTTTGGCGTCTTCCGCCTCGTCACCCGGCGACACCCGCGAGCGCTCGCCCGGATCAGGCCTACGCAGCTTGTGCTCTGGTCCTTCGCAATCGCGACCGCCCACGGCGCTGGTCTGATGCTGCTGCCGATCTACCTCGGCCTCTGTTCTACCGAAGACATTGATACAGCCCATCAGGCGTCGTCCATCCTGATGGCGCAGAACTCGGTAACTGCGATTCTGGTCTCGCTTGCGCATACGTTTTCGATGGTGACTGCCGGAGGCGTGACAGCGCTTCTTGTCTATAGTTGGTTCGGTTTGAAATTTATCTCCACAAGCTGGTTCAATCTCGACTTCGTGTGGGCAGTCAGCCTGATACTCATCGGCGCCATCGGGCTCCTGACCGCCTGAACTGCTCGAATTGTGCGCTGGTGTCACCGGGACGGTAGCGTCGGAGCAACAAGCATGGAAAAAGCGTTGCTACAAAATCTGATAGCCGGAGCTGGATCGAGCAGTCAGTTCATCGGTGGTTTAATCGTGGCTCTGTTGTATGCAGTCATCGGTCTGCTCAGCGCGATTGGAAGCATTCTTATTTTTCGACGAATCTTCCAAGGACGATGGGAACAGATATTCTGGGCCTCTTTTCTTATCGTGATTGCCGCCTTTTACCTAAGTTTCGCTGCCTATTTCGGGGCCTCGACCCGTGCTTGGCAGACTGAAGTATGGGGCGTTGTCGTTTTCCTTTCTTGCGCTGTGGTTGGGCTGTTTTACCGACCTGCTATCGCAGTTGGCTATGTCATGCATGGGCTCTGGGATTTATCCCATAGCCTGTCAGGTACTTCACTTGCGGGCCTGTCAATAACAGAAATTCCACTCGGTTACGGTATCTTTTGCTTAACGTACGATTTTACGGTCGCCTATTATCTCATGATAAGTGACACCGCGTGGCAAGAGCCGGGCAAGTTCGACCTTTACTTCTGGCGACATCGTCCGTGATCCCACAGTCATGGTCGGCACGTTCTGGCCCGCCGATCAATGTCCGCTATTGGCACTTAGCGGACATCACCGCCACTTCCTGATACGCTTTCAAGATTAGCTGAAACATCGAGGTATCCCATGCCAATTGGAGTCCTTTTTGAATTTCGCGGTGCGACGTCACGGGCTAAATACGAAAAGAGCGTCAAGATGATATTGAAAGGGCGAAGAAAAAGGCTCACCGACTGGCCGGTCGACGGGCTACTCGCGCACATTGCCGGGCCGATGCCGGGCGGCTGGCGCGTGATCGATGTTTGGCAATCGCAAGCGGCCTTTAACCGATTCAGTAAGAAGCTCAAGCCGATTTTGAAAAAGATCGGAATGCAAGGGGTGAGGCCGAAGATTTTTCCCCTCACCAGATTCATCAAGTCCTAGCTCGTTACTTCTAGCGAGCACTGAACAAAGATCGTCAGCTTGCCGAAATGTCCGCTATTGGGGATAAAGCGACCATCGGCTTGTGCGCTGCACATGTGCGCTTTTGACCCAAAGCGGACATTGCGCCTACCGAGGAATAAGCGTTCTGTTGCGTGTCCTTCTCGCTGACAAGTCGCAAATCGCGGGCTTTAGGGGCGAGAAGAGAGTGAGTTCCTGGGACCGATGCAGCGGCGCGAGTTCATCACGGTTGTGGGAGGTCTGGTGGCTGCTTGGCCACTGACCGCGCGTGCGCAGAAATCGCTGCCCCGAATTGGCTGGCTTGTCTACGGCGGAGTAACATTGGGTCCAATCGATCAGTCCTTGAAGGACGCACTCGCTCAGACCGGACTCGTTGATGGCCGCAACATTGAAATTGTCTTCCGCTATGCCAATGGTAAACCGGATCGACTTGCGGAACTAGCAGCCGAACTTGTCGCGCAAGAGCCCGACCTTCTGCTCGCCATCGGCGGTGATGTTATCAAGCCGCTGTTCGAGGCAAGTAAAGGGCGCATACCCATCGTCGGTGGCGTCAGCGATAACCCGATGCGGGCTGAAATTGCCGCGTCGCTTGCCCGGCCAAGCAAGAATTTCACCGGTGTCACGTATCTCACGGATGAAATGGCGGCCAAGCGGATGGAGCTCCTAAAGGAAGTGGCACCCAGCGCAAGGCGCGTTGCGGTGATATTTAATCCCCAGCATTTCGACGACGAGGTGACATTTGCGCGTCGCGGAGCTGAATCACTTGGCATCGCGTTAACAACCCACCCCATAAACAGCGCCGCCGATCTCGATGCCGCGCTGAATGCGGCGACTGCGAGTGGCGCCGATAGCCTCTTCATCATCTCGTCGCGATTGACCGGCGTTGTTGCTGGCAGAATCGCTCAGTATGGCCAGGAACGCCGCCTTCCCGTTATTGCTTCGTGGCGCGAGTTTGTGGACAGCGGTGCTTTGTTGTCCTACGGGCCGAGTCGGGTTTTCGAGGCCAAACGTCTGGCGAGCTATGTGCAAAAGGTTTTGAACGGAGCAAAGCCCGCCGATTTACCTATCGAGCAACCCGTGAAATTCGAGCTTGTGATCAATCTCAAGACTGCCAAGGTGCTTGGTCTCAACATATTACGTCCGCTGCTCGATCGCGCCGACGAAGTGATCGAATAAATAGCGGAATGTCCGCGTGAAACGGACATGGTTCGGACATGACGGAATGTCCGCTAATGACCCAAAGCGGACATCGGCTCGTCCCTTACCGAACCTTGTCTAAATCGCTACGATGTCTTGTCCTCACTCTCGGTGGGCCATGAGACGGCGCGAGTTCATCACACTACTTGGCGGCGCGGCAGCGGCATGGCCGCTGACGGCGCGGGCGCAGCAGCCGGCAACGCAACATCGGATAGCGATTTTTCATCCGGCAATTCCGACGACCCTGTTGACCGAAACTGGTGGGGGGAGTGCATGGCGCGCATTTTTCGGCGAGCTACGCCGCCTGGGCTACGTCGAAGGAGGAAATCTGATCATCGAGCGCTATTCCGCCGAGGGGCATCATGAGCGTTATGAAGGTATAGCCCGGGAGATCGTCACCCGCAGGCCGGACGTGATCGTCACCGGAACTAATCCCGTCGTGACCGCCTTCAACGCGGCAACCAAGACAATACCCGTTGTCGCATTCATGCTTGATCCGCTGCACGCGGGGTTGGTCACCAAACTGAGCCGGCCGGGCGGTAATATCACCGGCATCACCCTCGATCCCGGGATCGAGGTCTGGGGAAAGCGCCTGGAGATCCTGAAAGAAGCCATCCCTTCGACAGCCAGGGCTGCATTTCTGGGGATGCGCGGCGGGTGGGAAGGTTCTTCCGGGCATGTCTTGCGCGACGCCGCTTCTCGATTGGGCATTTCGCTGCTTTTTACGCTCCCCGAGAAGGGGACTCCCGCGGAGATTGAACGCGCCTTCGCAGAAATTGAGCAGCAGCGGCCGGACGCCCTGCTGGTCAGCGGAGAAGGCGACCTTTACGCGAACCGCCAGCTGATCGCCGAGCTCTCCGTGAAGACACGCTTGCCGGCGATGTGTCCTTACCGCGATCACGTCGAAGCCGGTGCGCTGATGGGTTACGCCGTCGATCTCGCAGAGCTGCTCAGGCGCATGGCCGATGACGTGCACCAAATTCTCAATGGAGCCAAACCGGGCGACATCCCGATTTATCAGCCGACCAAGTTCGAGCTCCTGATCAACCTAAAGACCGCCAAAACGCTCGGCCTGACCCTGCCGCGCGAGTTACTCACTCGCGCCGACGAGGTGATCGAATAAGCAGACCGATGTCCGCTATTGGCACAAAGCGGACATTACGTTCGGCGCTCGGTATGTCCGCTTTCGGGGTAAAGCAGACATCGTCTGGACTTGTATCAATGTCCGCTGCTGTTCCTCCGGGGTCATTTTGCGACTTCCACGTCTAGGTGAATGCTCCGTCACAAACTAGACCACTCACGAAATCAAATCAGGAACATTTCCCGAAAATGTTGGATCACGGAAAACCGTTGTCCCGTGACCCCTACCGCGACGTTGGATCACATTGGCCTACAGTCCAATTAGCTGACCAAATCGCGACTTGTTAGCCTCGACGGGTGTGCGGGGGGTCCGCCGTCCAATTACAGGCGGCCAACACGTTGGGAGTGAAGCGATGGGTGCGATCAAAAACCTAGCGATTGCTCTGATGACACCGCTCGTTGCTGTCGTCACGGCAAGTGCGCCGGCGTGTGCACAACAGAAGCCAAATATCGTCATCATCTGGGGCGACGACATCGGCCAATCCAATCTCAGTGTCTATTCGCGCGGCCTGATGGGCTACAAGACGCCCAACATCGACCGGATCGCCAAGGAAGGCTTGATGTTCACCGACTATTACGGTGAGCAGAGCTGCACCGCCGGCCGGGCTTCATTCATCACCGGCCAGTCGGGCTTGCGCACCGGCATGACCAAGGTCGGTCTCCCGGGCGCCACGCTCGGGCTTCAAAAGGAAGACCCGACCATTGCCGAAATGCTCAAGCCGCTCGGTTATGCGACCGGCCAATTCGGCAAGAACCATCTTGGCGACCGCAACGAGTTCTTGCCCACAGTGCACGGCTTCGACGAGTTCTACGGCAATCTTTATCACCTCAACGCCGAAGAAGAACCGGAGTTACCGGACTATCCGAAAGACCCGGCGTTTCGTGCGAAATACGGGCCGCGCGGCGTGCTCGACTGCAAAGCCTCCAATACTGACGATCCGACGGTCGATCCGCGTTTCGGAAAGGTCGGCAAGCAGGTTTGCAAGGACACCGGTCCGCTGACCAAGGCGCGGATGTTGACGATCGACGACGACATCGCCGACCGGGCTGCGGACTTCATTAAGCGTCAGAACGCGGCCGGAAAGCCCGTGTTCATCTGGGTCAACTTCACCCACATGCACTTACGCACGCATACCAAACCGGCAAGCATCGGCCAGTCGGGGCGTTGGCAGAGCCCGTATCACGACACCATGATCGACCACGACAAGAATGTCGGTACGGTCCTTAAAGCGCTGGATGACCTGGGCATCGCGAACAACACCTTCGTCATGTACTCGACCGACAACGGTCCGCACATGAACACCTGGCCAGATGGAGCGATGACGCCGTTCCGCAACGAAAAGAACTCGAACTGGGAAGGCGCCTACCGCGTACCGGCCATATTCCGCTGGCCCGGCAAGATCAAGCCGGGCGAGGTATCCAACGAGATCGTATCCCACCTCGACATGCTGCCTACGCTCGCGGCCATTGGCGGCGATACGCAGGTCAAGGACAAGCTGCTCAAGGGCTACAAAGTCGGCGATATGACCTACAAGGTCTACCTCGACGGCGACAACCTCGTGCCCTACCTGACCGAACAGGCACCTAAGAGCCCACGCCAGTCGTTCTTCTACGTCAACGACGATCAGCAATTGGTCGCTCTGCGATACGACAATTGGAAACTTGTATTCATGGAGCAACGGACCCCGGGAACATTGCTCATTTGGGCAAACCCGTTCACGACCCTGCGGTTTCCAAAAATGTTCAACCTGCGGACGGATCCGTACGAGCGCGCGGACATCACCTCAAACACCTATTGGGACTGGATTATGGACCACGCCTACCTTGGTACCCCCGCGCAGGATTATGTGGGCCAGTTCCTGGCGACGTTCCGGGACTACCCGCAGCGGCAGAAGGCGGCCACCTTCAACCTGGATGAAGTAATGCAAAAGCTAAAGGAAGGCTCGGCGAAGTAACCGCTATATACGCGAACGATCAGCGGCCGGCCGTATCGTGCGGCCGGCCGCAGCAACGACGGTGTCTGCCGCTTCCACTGCCAGCTTGGGCCTGTAAGATGTGGGATTGACCGACTGAGGAGTTGGCGTGGTTTCCAGGTTGAAATCTGTAGTGTGTCCGACGCTGGTCTCGGCGCTCTTGATCGGGCTTTGCCAGGCGAGCTTGGCGCAAGACTATATTTTGGCAGCGCCGGGCTCAGAACCTCAGGCCACTTCGACTGGCAGCGGCGCAACGCTTTTTCAGAACGTCCGCATCTTCGATGGCAAGAGCGCCGTACTGTCGGCGCCCTCCAATGTTCTCGTCAAAGGAAACGTCATCGAACGCATATCGGTGAGCCCGATCACCGTCGACGCGACCGCCAATGTCCGCGTCATAGTGGCGGGCGGGCGAGTGCTGATGCCGGGTCTTATTGACGCGCACTGGCATTCGTTCATGGCAGCGACAGCCACGCCGCTGCTGACGACCGCCAACCCCGCGTACTTGCATTTACTGGCGGCGCGGCAGGCTGAAGCGACGCTCATGCGGGGCTTCACCACGGTGCGCGACATGGGCGGCCCCGTATTCGGACTCAAGCGTGCAATCGACGAAGGTGTCGCTAAGGGTCCGCGCATCTATCCTTCGGGCGCAATGATCTCACAAACATCCGGCCATGGAGACTTTCGCTTTCCGTTCGAGCTGCCGCGCACTACGGGCGGGCCGCTGAGCCAGTCTGAGGTGCAGGGCGTCGCAGCCATTGCCGATAGTCCGGATGAGGTCCGCCTGCGAGCGCGAGAGCAATTGAGACAGGGAGCCAGCCAGATCAAGCTTATGGCGGGTGGGGGCGTCAGTTCACAGTATAATCCGATTGAATCGACCCAGTTCACCGAAGCGGAGATCCATGCGGCCGTTGAAGCCGCTGAAAATTGGGGCACCTATGTAGCCGTGCACGCATACACACCGCGTGCAATCCGGCAGGCGATCGCTGCCGGAGTCAAATGCATCGAACACGGTCACCTCATCGACGAGCCAACCGCGAAGCTGCTGGCGGACAAAGGTATCTGGTGGAGCTTGCAGCCTCTGACATACGACGCGGATGTATTTGCACGAATGACCCCTGCGTCGCAAAGGAAGGCATTGGAAGTGTTCGCCGGAACGGAGAACGCCTACAGACTGGCGAAAAAATACAACATCAAGACGGCATTTGGTGCCGACATCCTTTTCGATGCAGGGGCTGCCAGCCGGCAAGGAGCATACCTCGCCAAGATGGTCCGCTGGTACACGCCGGCCGAAGCACTCAAGATGGCCACTGCAGACAACGGCGAGCTGATGGCGCTTTCCGGATTTATCAATCCCTATCCCGGCAAGCTTGGCGTCGTGGAAACAGGCGCGCTTGCAGACCTGCTGCTGGTCGAGGGCAACCCTTTAGAGAACTTTCAACTCGTCGCAGAGCCCGACAAGAACTTTCTGGTCATCATGAAAGATGGCACGATCTACAAAAACACCCTGCCTCATTGAAAGTTTGTGGCGGCCACCATCGTTGCTCACCCGCGACCACTGAGGTGATCGAGATGCCTGCTTTGCTCCCGAAAGCAGACAATCCGTTGACGTTGGACCGAAGTCTAACTAACGGTTCAAACATCGCCTCCCTATACTTGTAGCGATGCATACAACCGATGAGGAGAATAGAAAATGAAGCGCTACAACTTGTTGGTTGGGTGGCGGAAGCTGGTCGTTGTGGCTGGTTTGTTGACAGTTGGATTTGTGCTGCCGATGCCAACCGCTTTTGCCGCATCATCGAGCTTTTGCCGAGCCTATGCCCGTGATTACTCCCTCCGCTATTCGGCCGGCGGCGCCATGGGCGGCGTTGTGCGCGGCGCTCTCGGAGGCGCCGTCGTCGGCGGCATCGTGAATGGCGGCAGAGGGGCGGGGCGGGGCGCCGGCATTGGTGCGCTTGCCGGCGGCGCGTCGCGCGGTATTCAAAGATCTGCACTCTACGATCGCGCTTATTTACGCTGCATGCGTGGGCGATGGCCGTAGCGCAAATTCGAGGCTATCGGGGCGCTGCCCAGTTCTGGATTAACTCTGCGTGGCCATTTATGTCCGCTTTGGGTCAAGGCAGACGTGCATGCGCTCATGCCCGCAGTGTGCTAGTCTGAGGTTGTCTTGCCTCTCGGGGCGAAAGGATCGGATGATCATGCATCACTGTCGTTTATTGTTCGCGCCACTCGCGCTGGTGGCGACGCTTGCCATGCCAGCCGCGGCCCAGGCTCCGCAATCGTGGACGCAGGTGGGTGGGCTCTCTTGCCAGGTCGACCCGAGTGTCGGCTTCATCATCGTCGGTTCCCAGTCGATGCGGTGCCTCTTCACACCCAACACACCGCAGGAACGCGAAGCCTACGCGGGTGCTCTCAACACCGTGGGTCTGAACGTAGGCATCAGCGCCGGTGGCGTGTTGGGCTGGGCCGTGTTCGCACCGACCACTGGACTGCCGTTCGGAGCGCTCGCTGGCGAGTATGTCGGTGTTTCTGGAGATGTTGGCATTGGCCTGGGTGCAGGCGCGAACGTCCTCCTTGGCGGTTCCAACCGCACCGTCGCGCTTCAGCCGATTTCGCTTCAAGGCTCGATCGCATTGAACGTGGTGGCTGGCGTGTCGTCGCTCAGGCTGCGCCCTTTGCCGATGTGATATGCGACATGCCGGCATTGAAATCGTCATGCCGTGACACAACTCTCGGGACCGCCAGAAATTATTGCTGACCGTGATTATGTATCGGCGACAGTCACGCAGTGCCTGCGAACAACGCGAGGCGGTATTTATTCGATCACTTCGTCGGCGGCGACGATCAGGCCGGCGGGCGGAGACACACCAAGGGTTCTGGCCGTTTTGAGATTGAGGGCGGTCTCGTACTTCGCGGGAGTCTGTACAGGCAGGTCGGCCGGCTTGGCACCGCGAAGGATTTGATCGACGTATAACGCCGCCTGTCGGTAATGGTCAGCAGGGACAATCCCGTACGACATGAGCCCGCCCGCGCGGACCATATACTTAAAGCTGTAAACCGCCGGCAGGCGATTTCGAGCTGCGAGCGTGATGATGAGATCGCTGTTGAAGGTGGTCGTGCTTTCGGGCAGCACGATCACAGCACCGTTTGGCGTGCCGGCGATGGCGGCGATTACGCGCTCAATGTCGGCGGAGTCGTTCTCGATGCGGCCGGGGATCGGCTCGATTCCGAGCGAGGGCGCGGCGGCCTCAGCCGCGTGGAGCAAGTAGTCAAAATAGACAGCAGTTTTTGGATTTCCTAAAAGCGTCACGCGTGCGGTCTGCGGTGCAATTTCCTTGAGCATGCCCAGCCATTTGCCGACCATGCTCGGCTCGTAAGCCATAAGGCCGGTGAGATTGCCGCCGGGGCGCGCCAGGCTTGTGATCAAACCTGCGCCGATCGGGTCTATGACGTAGGTGAACACGATCGGTATCGTTTGGGTCTCCTTCTGCAAGGCGGTGGTGGCTGGTCTCGATTGGGCAAAAATTACGTCGGGCTGCGTAGCGACCAGCTCTTTGGCAAGGGCCTGCACATTGGCAGCAGCTGGCGCAACGCGATAATCGACATGAATATTGCGGCCCTCGGACCATCCATGTTTTTCGAGCTCCTGCTGGAAGGCTTTTATGTCTGGATCGTTGGCGCTGATGACGAGCATGCCAATACGGCGCATGCGCTCCGGCTTCTGGGCCAGCGCCACGGCTGGCCACGCTACCGTCCCGCCGATTAACGTGATGAACTCGCGCCGCCTCATGGTCGCCCCCAAAGGCCGAACAGGATGGACCGGACCTAACTTAAGTCAACGGGCGGCACAGCGGAAAGAGGCGGCGGGCGCGTTTTACCGAACGAAGCGTTGTCTCAGATCATATTTCGGAGCGCCCGCACGGCTATGCGATATCCATTCGTGCCAAGGCCGGCAATTACCCCGGTCGCGACTTTGGAGACATAAGAGTGATGATAGTAAGGCTCGCGACGATGAATGTTGGATATATGAAGCTCGATGATCGGACCCGGAAACATCTTGAGCGCGTCAAGAATCGCGATTGACGTGAACGTAAAAGCGGCGGGATTGATGATGATTCCGCAGCCTTCGTCGATCGCCTCGTGAATCCAGTCGATCATTTGTGCTTCGCTATTGGTCTGGCGGAATTCGATGGCTTGATCTTCAGCTTCGATCCGGCACGACGCCTCCACTTCGGCCAGAGTTGTAGCCCCGTAGATTTCGGGTTCGCGCTTGCCGAGGCGATTGAGGTTGGGTCCGTTGAGGACATAGATTGGTTTGTTCATTGGCAGCTCAGCCCTTGTAGCCCCAGATCCGCGGCAACCAGAGGATCGTTTCGGGGAAAGTAGTGATGATCGCGAGAACGATAATTGACATCGAAATGAACGGTGCAGCCTCACGCACGATCGCACCCAAAGGTTGCTTGGTCATATTGGCAAGAACGAACAGGAGCAGGCCGTAGGGCGGTGTCAGCAGCCCAATCATTATGTTGACCACGACGACCACGCCGAAATGCACCAGATCGATACCGAGCGCCTTGGCGGTCGGAATGAAGATCGGCACGACGACAAGCAGGATCGTGCTGCCTTCCAATAGGCACCCGAGGATCAGCAGAACGATATTGACGAGCAGCAGGAAGCCGCCTGCCGCCAGATCGTAGCCTCCCATGAAGCGCGCCAGCGAATTGGGAATGTTCTCGACCGTAACCACATAGTTGAAAACCATGGCTCCGGCGATGAGCATGCCGATGGACGTTGTCGCCTTGCCACTGGAGAGAATAGCTTCATAGAGTTGTTTCCACCTCACCGCACGGTAGAGGACGGTGGATGCGAACAGCGCATAGAAGGCTGCCGCGGCAGCGCCTTCCGTTGGCGTCATGACGCCGCCGTAGATACCGAACAACAGAATGACTGGAAGCATCAGCGCGGGAAACGCCCTGATCGTAATTCTCGGAATCTCCCGCATCGGGATTGGGGCTTCGACCGGATAGTTCCGGCGTCGCGCGATGATCGAGTTCGTGACCATGAAACCAAGCCCAAGCATGATGCCCGGAACGAAACCGCCGAGGAACAGATAACCGATCGATGTGTCGGAGATCAGCGCATACAGAACCATCGGGATTGATGGTGGAATGATCGGCCCGATAATGGCGGCGGAGGCTGTAATTGCGCCGGCGTAAGCGATCGGATAACGGCCATCCTTGGTCATCATGCCGATAATGATGCGGCCAATTCCAACGGCGTCTGCGATGGCCGATCCGGACATTCCGGCAAAGATCATGTTGGCGACAACGTTGACGTGTCCAAGACCGCCGCGGAATCGTCCGACCAGCACCAGACAGAATTGTAACAGGCGGTCGGTGAGGCTGCCGATATTCATGAGATCGGCGGCGAGGATGAAGAGCGGGATCGCGAGCAGGACGTAGCTGTTGAAAAGACCGTTCAGGATTTGCTCGGCGGCTGTTCCAAGGTCGAGACCCGATAGCAGAAGATAGAAGATCGAAGCGACGATCATCGAGTGCCCGATCGGCAGGCCGAGGGCCCCAAGGAAGACAATCGTCAGAATGCAAAGAGCAAAAGGACTGATCGACATGATCAGTCACCGACCTTGGCAGGATCGGTCATGGGTGATTTCGCGCCACGAATAGCTTGATGCACCAGCCAACAGTAACGACCAATGCAGGCTACGGTGAAAATAATGTAGACCGAATACATTACATTGATCGGTACGTGCAGGTACGCCGATCGCTCCACCTTCATGAAACTTACGTATCGGTATGAGGCCGGCAGCGAGATGCCATATATGAAAACGAGCGCAACTCCGGTTATAACCGTGAACACGCGCCGCGTGCCTTCAGAGGCATTTGAATAAATTATATCGAAGCGGATTTCTTCCGCCTCGCCAAGAATGAAAGCTGCGCCCCAAAGCACCGTCCAGAGCCAGGTCGTGATGATGACCTCTTCAGACCAGCCAATGGGGTTGTTCAATACATACCGAAAAAAGATTTGAATGATGAAGGTTGCAAACATCACCGATAGCAATGCGACTGCGACATTCTCCGCCCGCCGGCGAAGCCATAGGCCAAGCGCGGTGGATTGTTCGAATGTCATGATGTTCCCCGTCTGCCGGTCGCCTTTTCGGGCGAACCAGTCAATTGCCCCACGTGTAGTGCCGGCCATCGTCGTGGCAACGACGGCCGGAATTTCCAGAAGACACGTTAGCGCCCGGAATTATTTGACCGCGTTAATCCGCTCCAATGCGCCCTTCGGCCAGTCGTTGCCGTATTTTTCAACGTACCTCTTCTGTGCGAAGGTTCGGAAAGCATCCTGATCTGGTTCGTAGACCTTTTTCCCTTCCTTCTTGAAGTACGCTATGACTTCGGCTTCCTGCGAAATAAATTTCGCCGTGTTGTCGTCCATAGCCTTGTCGGCAGCCGCTCGGAATTTGGCTTGCTGCTCGGGCTTCATCGCGTCCCAAATCTTGGAGCGGATCGTCATCACATCGTAACCAATAACGTGACGGGTGAGCACGAATTGGGAAGTGACCTCGTCGAACTTCATAAGCTTGCTATTGACCAGCGGGTTGTCTTGCCCGTCAACCGTACCGGTCTGCAAAGCCGTATAGAGTTCAGCGTATGCCACGGGCGTTGGATTGGCACCAAGTGACTCGCCGAGGAATTGCCAGAATTCGCCAGGCGGCATGCGCAGCTTGATGCCCTGCAAGTCTGCCGGGGTTTTTATTTGCTTATCGGGCTTCAGATTTACGTTGCGTGCGCCGAAATACACCGGAGTTATGATCTGGATGCCAAGCTGGTCCTTGGCCATTTTTATGAACTCGTTGCCGACGTCGCTCTTGAAAACCTTTTTCATGTGATCGGCATCGCGGAACAGATATGCCGAAGTCAGCAACGACCATGCGGGAATTTGCTTGGAGATATCGGCTGGGGCCAAATTGCAAAGGTCGAGGTTATCGCGTTGCAGCGCGACCAGCTCGGCGCCCTGCTTGAATAAGGTGTTGCCCCAGTACGGCTCGAAATCGAAGTCGTCTTTGATCGCCGCTGCGAATGCTTTGTACGCTTCAGCGCGTGGATCGGTTTCTGTAAACGCGCAACTGAATTTGAGCTTCTGCTTTGTCTGTGTCTGGGCGATGCCCGACGACGCCAAAGCGAACGCCGACACGCCCCCGGCTACCACGGCGCGGCGCGTGAATAATGAGCCCATCTGGTCCTCCCCTGAACGCTTCGCTGCTGAGGTCACGAAGGCGAGATCGACTTATTGCGTCCCACCAAGGACGATTCAATAGATAAAAACGATTTCATCAGATGATCGCCTTTTGATAGGATATTGTGCTGGAAATCGAAGCCGTCAGATGAGGGCGTATCCATGGTCGGTCGGATCGCGAATGCGGAGACCGCGGGAGAAAAGGCCTACCGCCGGATCAGGAGCGACATTGTTTTCGGCCGTCTTTTGCCTGAGCAGAAACTCAAGCTCGACGGGTTGAAAGAGGCTTACGGCGTCAGCATCAGTACGTTGCGCGAATTGCTAAACCGGTTGACGTCCGAAGGCTTGATCGTGGCGGAAAGTGCACGCGGCTTTGAAGTTGCCGCGGTCTCCGCCGAGAACCTGAAAGAACTCGCCAATTTACGGCAACTACTCGAGTGCCACGCGCTCCAACAATCGTTTGCCGCGGGAGATATGGAGTGGGAGGGCCGGGTCGTTTCGGCGCACCACAAGCTTGCGCTTATGGAAAAACGCATGCTGGCCGGCGACCGCACCGCGCCTGAAACATGGAAACGCTACGACTGGGAATTTCATCACGCGTTGTTGTCGGCGTGCGGCTCGAAGGCGCTGCTGGAGGCGCATTCGGCCGTGTACGACAAATATTTGCGGTATCAGATGATTGCAGTGGTGTTTCGCGGCGAAATTGCAGCGGGCGAGCATCGGCAACTTCTGGACTGCGCGCTGACCCGCAACGCCGCGACGGCGCAGGCAGTGCTCGTCAAACACATCCAGGATTGCGTGACCTACACCCTCTCTAAAGGGGCAGCCGGATTGCGGCCTTCGGTTGGACATCAAACCGTAAAGCGGCGCAAGGCGGCTACTGCTGCGTCTGGCACAGGCGCCTTGCGGTAGCGCGCCGCTCATTGCGGCGAGATTCCGGCAAGTTTGGCGGCCTCGCGCATATTCTCATAGTCGGTGCGGATGAATTCGGCGAAGCCGTCAGGTGTCATCTGCCTGTCGGTGGCGATCTCCGAACCCATCTCGCGCAGTTTGTCAGGTGTCGGGCCACTGGCAAGTCCTGCGGCGATTGCCTTTTGCAACTCAGCGATGATCGGACCCGGCGTACCTGTGGGCGCAAGTATTCCAATAAAGCTTTGCGCTATGAAGCCCTTCACGCCGCTCTCAATAAAGGTCGGGATTTCAGCGGCGAGCCTGGAGCGGCTGCCTCGCCGCGATCGCGACGATATGTGCCTGGCCCCCTTTGTGCAGCGGCAATGCGGTGGAAAATTCCGTCATCGCTGCCTGGATGCTCCCACCGATCAGATCCGGCATCAGCGCGCCGCCGCTGCGATAGGGAATGTGCACGATGTTGGCACCGGAAGCGGCCTTGAAGCGCTCGAGCGTCATGTGGGTGGCACTGCCGACACCGCTGGTGGCGATGCTGAGCTGTGCCTTATTCGACAATGCGATCAGCTCCGCGATGTTTTTGGCCTCGACTTTGTTATTGAGGATGATGACGTGCGGTACGTAGCTGGTCAGAGCTACCGGCGCGAAATCCTTTAGCGGATCGTAGCCGAGCTTGGCCTGCACAAATGGATTGACAGTCAGCGGCCCGTTCGAGCCTACCAGCAGGGTGTATCCGTCGGGTGCCGAGCGTGCCACGGCCTCAGCACCGATGCTGCCGCCAGCGCCGCCGCGGTTGTCGACCACGACCGGTTGGCCCAGAGCACTTGAAATACGCTCGCCGACCAGGCGCCCTACGATGTCAGCGTTACCGCCGGCAGCGAACGGCACCATCAGCCGGATCGTCCGGTCGGGATACTTTGCAAAGGCTTCGCGCGGAAGCAGCGTCAGCGCGGAAGCAAATCCCAAATTCGCGATCAGCATGCGGCGTGTAATCAGCATGGAATTTTTCTCCCACAGCAAATTCGTCGGCAAAGGCGCGGGTTGAGTACCTATTTTATCATTTGATCCAATCTTGTGCGCAGCGTTGACTATGGCGCGAATTTAAACAGGCGATTGGGCGTATCCCAGAAAAGCTTGCGTCGGTCGTCGGCGTCCGGAAACAGCTGCCCGGCCAATTGTACCAGCGGCCCGTAGTCCTGCCGCTCCGGCGCGCGCAGATAAGGCCAGTCCGAAGCCCACATACAGTGATCAAGCGTGAACGCGTCGACGATTGCACGGACAAACGGCCAGCAGTCCTCAAACGGATAAGGCACCTTGGCAAATTTCAAGTAGCCGGAAATCTTGACGTTCACTCGTCCGGTTTTCGCTAATCGCAGCATTGCTGCAAAGGCTGGCTGGCTGAGACCCGCTGTCGGTGTGGGCCGCCCGGCATGGTCGATCAGAACCCTCACCGGAATTCTTTCGATCCATGGCTCGTACATCAGGAATTGATCGTTTTCGACCTGGAGATCGAAAAACATATCGAGATCGGCAAGCCGTTTCAACAAGCCGTCGGCGTACTTGTAGTAATCGTTGCCATGGAATGTCGGATTGATCGCGGCGCCAACAATACCTTGCGCCTGCAATTCCCTTAGCGTCGCAATACCGGCGTCAAGATCGACGATTGCAATACCCTTGAAGCGGCCTTTGTCTTTCGCGATCGCGTCGAGCATGCAGGAATTATCGCTGCCGTATCCGGAATTTGGCTGTACCAACAGCGCATGCTTCACACCAAAGCACTTCATCACCTGGCGCAATTGCGAGGGTGTGCCGATCTCCTGTGCGGCGGGCTTGTAGGCAGCGTCTTTGCCGTACGGAAAATGAGCTGGGTCAATTACATGGACGTGGCAGTCGATCTTCGGTTCGTCGAAAACATGCATCGGGTTAAGTGTCGATTACTGTCTTGTAAGCCAGGTCTTTCTATTGTGCTCAGCTTATTTCGTGACTGTCACGAATAAACCGCGGCCACCTTGATCTGCCCTTCGTTGCGCACCACCTCGAGCGACACGTCGTTGCCGTGCCGGCGTAGCCTTAAGTCCACGGCCGATTGACCAAGACGCAAGTTACGCAAGGTCACCTCATCGAGGAATGAGGGTAGTTGGGGCTTGTGCAACAGGATTTCATGGCGGTCCGGGTTGAATTCGAGACCGAGAGAAGATTGCAGAAGCATGAGCGGGGTTCCTGCGGCCCACGCCTGAGGCGAACAGGCGACGGGATAGAGTGTCGGGCCGCGTTCGCGTCCGCGCTGAAAGCCGCAATAGAGTTCGGGCAGTCGCCGCAAGTCCATATAGCTTGCCGCGTCGAACAGGCCCTTGAACACGCGATCCACCGCGCTCTTGTGTCCGTAGCGTGCGAAGCCCGCCGCGATCAGTGAATTGTCGTGCGGCCAGACCGAGCCATTGTGATATGACATCGGGTTGTAACGGCGCTCCTCGCGGGCCACCGTACGGATTCCCCATCCCGAAAAAAATGACGGCCGCATCAGGTCGCGCATCACCGCTTCCGCGTGCTGCGGCGCGGCGATCCCGCTGAATAGCACCTGTCCGGCGTTTGAGGTCCGCACCCGACACGGTTGCTTCTGTCCATCCAAAGCGAGCGCATAGGTGCCAATGTCCTCGCACCAAAAGGCGGCTTCAAATCGTTCGGCCAGTGTCCTGGCCTGGGCCTCGAGCGCGTCGCCGAGCGCGTGCTTGCCGAGCCGGTACGCGCCACGCGCGGCCAGACGTTTCGCCGCATAGACGTAGCCCTGCACTTCGCAAAGTGCGATCGGGCCTTGCGCGAGCGTGCCATCGGCATGAAAGATTGCGTCGTGCGAGTCCTTCCAGCCCTGATTGGTCAGGCCTGTTTCGTTGGCCCGGTAATACTCGACGAAGCCGTCGCGGTCGGGATCGCCAAGACCGTCGATCCAGGCCAGCGCCGCTTCAACATTGGGCCATAGTTCGCGCAATGTCTCGGTGTCGCCGGTATGCTCGGCGTAGAGTCCGGCCAGCATCACAAACAATGGTGTCGCATCCACGCTGCCGTAGTAGAGGCCGAACGGGATCTCGCCCAGCGCCGCCATTTCGCCGCCGCGCATCTCGTGCGGGACCTTTCCGGGCTCGGCATCGACATGCGGGTCGAATGTGGTGGCCTGAAAGGCGGCGAGCCGCCGCAGGACGCCTTTGGCGATTCGGGAATCGCACCACAACATTTGCAGGGCGGTAATGATGCCATCGCGGCCGAACGTGGTGGAATACCAGGGAATGCCGGCATAAGGGTACGGGCCTTGCGGCGTGTCGGTCGTGAGCATCGCGAGATCGGCCATCGAGCGGCACATCATCTCGTTAAAAATATGATTCGAGCTGGTGATCGTGGCCATGCCGCGACTCGCGGCCAGACGTTTTTGAAATGCCGCACGGAGTCCCTTTCGAAACGGAACCGCGCTGCGTGTCTCGGCGCCGCGATCGCAATTTACCGTCACGTATATCGACCGGGTTTCGTTGGGTTGCAGCTCGAACGCGTAGCCCGCGAGGTTGTCAGACAGCCGGTCCGGCACCGGATCGAACAGAATGACGGTGCGCCGCCGACTGCCGTCGAGGCCATGGTAGTTGAGTGCAACCTCGGCTTTGCCGACCTCCGCGATTGCGGTACCGCGATGCTTGCGGTGCAGTCCGCGCACCTCGAACAGGTCGGCGAAGTCGCTGGCGAAGGCGAATGAAAGCCGGACGTCGAAGGGATGGTCGCCGTGGTTCTGTAAGCGCAGGCGCTGGTAGACTGTGCCGTTCAGAATGAAAATCGTGCGCACGATGTGCAGCATATCCTTCGGCTGCACAAGCTTCTGATTGAGATAGATGTCGGGATTGGTCAGGTCGACCGTGAGGAAGGAGTTGTCGTCGCGCACGACAGAACCCAGCAGCAGAGGCTGTCTGCCGCTCAGCAGCATCTCCAGGTGAGAGAGATAGCGTGTATCGCAAAAGAAAATGCCGTCGGGTCCACCCGGCGCAGCCCCAATGTCCGCATGGCTGTCGAACACGGCGAAGCAATCGCCTTGCTTGAGCGTGCGGCGCGGCCGAGTGGAGGATCCTGTACCCGGAATGTAGAACGGTGTTTCGGGAACCTCCTCGACCGGTCTTGCGGTCGAGCCATGGCTAAGCAACGAGAGGCCTCAAAATTTTCAGATCCTTGCCGTTTGGCGAAAGCGTAAAATCTTGCTGCTCACGCTCGGCAGATGTCGCCAACAGCGACCGATATATACCAACATAATCTTTCGCCATTCGTGTGGCGGAAAAGCGTTGTTCGAAGCGTTGACGCACCTTTTTTCGATCGAGCGCAATCACGCGCGGCAGGGCCGCGATCGCCTCTTCCATCGTTTCGACAATAGCGCCTGTGATGCCGTCCTCGATGATTTCCGGAACCGAGCCGCAGCGAAAAGCCAGAACCGGCGTGCCGCAGGCCATCGCTTCGATCATGGAGAGCCCGAACGGCTCCGGCCAATCGACTGGAAACAGCAATGCCTGTGCGTCGCCCAGGAATTGCGTCTTTTGATGGTCGTTGATCTCGCCGATGAATTCGACACCACCGCCGTCGAGCATTGGCTCGATCTCGGTCTTGAAGTAGGCCGCGTCGGCGCGGTCAACCTTGGCGGCGATCTTGAGCGGGATGCCTAACGCACGGGCCATGGTGATGGCGCGGTCGGGGCGTTTCTCCGGCGAGATGCGGCCGAGAAAGGCGAGGTAGTCGCCGCGTGCTTCGGCGGTGCCGTGATGCAGGCGGGCCGGGATTCCGTGGTGGACCGTGCCCGCGAAGTTCGCCTCCGGCACCGGACGGCGCTGCGCGTTCGAGATCGAAACCAGCGGCATGTCATCGAAACCCAGATAGAGCGGCAGCAGATCGGGCAGATCCTGACGGCCGTGCAGCGTAGTCACGGTGCGGCCTGCGATCGGCCGAAAAAGCGGGAAATGGAATTGATCGATATGGAAGTGCAGGACGTCGAAGTCGTCGACCTGTTGACGGACGCGATCAAGCATCAACATGTAGTAGGGAATTGTATCGCGGACGCTGGTGTCGAGCCGGAGCGCTTTGGGTACGCAGGGAACGAGATTGGCCGAGGTGATCGAATCGCCGCTTGCGAACAAGGTCACGTCATGACCGAGGCCCACCAGCTCTTCAGTCAAGTAGGAGACGATCCGCTCAGTACCACCGTAAAGGCGCGGAGGGACGCTTTCGATCAAGGGCGCAATCTGGGCAATTTTCAACTTCAGACCTTCCATAATGCCGGACGATAAAGATTTTCGCGAGCCAAAGTTCCACGAATTTGATCAGGGTGACGGTTCGCGTAGCAGCTGACCGACGTCCAGCGTCTCGCCGCTTTCGATGATGTCTGCGTACAGGATATCCACGAACGGGTGCTGGCGGTTGAAATCGGCACCGCGCGCGTATTTGGCGGTAACAATTCGCTCAATCGCGGCGAGATTTTGCATGCCGAGAGCATTGTATTGTACGCGGTGAAGACTCTTTCGTCGTCCTAAAGGCTCTATAGGCTCGACCCAGATATCCATCACCCGCCTGCTGATGAATGCCCTAACATTCTCGGATTCATGCCGGGCATGAAGCAACATCCCGTCCATGGAGTGAGGCCCTTCATCAACGGCAAGCCCGGTGAGCAGTGCTGGGAATACCTCCCGCGCGCTGTCGACCGTCGGCGCGGGATTTGGGTGCTTGTCCTGTGGCGCGAGGCCCCTGGAAGCGCCGCCTTCGTCATCCCATCGCGCGATAGCCGCGGCGTTCAATTCGGCCTTGGCCCCAATACTCGTGTGCTTTCCCGCGCTATCGGGTGGAATGAACATTAAGAGCCTTTTCTTCGAGGTCCCGGGGTTTACACCGGCCAGGAACTACATATGTGGCGATGGTGAGGGCAAATAGCGAGGTCTCTTATCGTCGCGACCAAGACGCTCGACTATTCTCGTATAAAGGCGCATCATGACTGCCATTCGACGCTCAATTGAAAGCGTCCCCCGGCGTTCGCGCCACCTTTATGAAAATTAGCGCTGCCTTGCCCTTGCTCGAAAGCGGGGCGAAAGGTTGACATGCTTACTTCGCTTCTGTCGAAGACCACGCCTTTCGTTGATATCCGGGACGGACTTACGCTTGCGCAGGCTATCGTCGATACCGTGCGCGATCCACTCGTGGTTCTCGATCAGAATTTGCGCGTCATTGCTGCCAGCCGCTCCTTCCTTCAAACCTTTGGGCTCGTGAGTGACAATGTCCACGGGCATCTGATTTACGAGATTGACGGTGGTCAATGGAACATCCCCGAGCTTCGCCACCTTTTGGAGACGATCACGAAGAACAGGACGGCTATTGAGGGATACGAAGTCGATCGAGAGTTTCCGGTGATCGGGCGGCGCACCATGCTCCTGAATGTGCGCGAGGTTTTCTACGAGAACGGACCCCACACCACCGTGCTTTTGGCATTCGAGGACATTACCGACCGGCGCGCCATCGAGCGGCAGGTGGTGGAGCTTCTGCGGGAAAAGGACATGTTGCTGGAGGAAATGCAGCACCGTGTGGCCAATAGTCTGCAAATTATCGCCAGTATTCTTCTCATCAAGGCGCGCACTGTCCAATCGGAAGAGGCGCGACTGCAACTGGAGGACGCGCATCAGCGTGTTCTGTCAGTGAGCGCCGTTCAGCAACACCTGCATCTCTCAGGTCGAAGCGAGCGGATTGAAATCGCCAGCTATCTTTCGAAGCTCTGCGAAACATTGGCGCAATCGATGATCGGCGACAGCCGGCCGATATCACTGAAGGTCGAGGCCGATGCCGGCACCGCCGCGTCGCGCGAGGCCGTCAGCATAGGGCTGATTGTTACCGAACTGGTCATGAACGCACTAAAGCATGCATTCCCAAATTCGAAGCCGGATGCGGCGATCGTGGTATCGTACAAAGTCGCGGAGGCCGATTGGAAGCTGACAATTTCCGATAACGGCATCGGCAAGCCGGACGTAAAGGCGAGCCAAAGCAAGCCCGGGCTCGGCACCAGCCTTATCCAGGCATTGGCGAGGCAGCTTGATGCCAACGTGAATATCATAAGCGATAGTCACGGCACCGCAGTGTCCATGACACACGCGACGTTCAAGGCTAAACCACCTCAGGCGACGAAGAAGGTTTTGGTTCCGGCCGAAGGGATCTCGGAAAAAGTTCAATGAACGCGCGCTGGAACAACGCGTACTGTCATTGCTTCGATCACGAATTGTAACCGCGCGGTAAATTGCATTGCACTTTACCATTGCGATGACTAGGTGCGGATATAGAAGGTCGTATTGGCGTTAGGAAAAGTTCCTCGGCGCTGCCCGCGATCTAACAATCAAATAAGATGATCCGACCAGCGCCCAGGGTGTCGCTTCCGGAAATCCGCAACGGAACGCCCTAAAGGATAAGTATCATGATGGATTCACAGACCAAGACAACAACAGCAAAGCCCGGTTCCGGGAAGGACGCCACGCAAGCATTTCGCGAGACGGTCGAAAACGGTTCCGCCCAGGCCAAAGTAGCTTTCGAGAAAACGAGTGCTGCTGCAGCTCAGGCCAGTGCGATGATGAACGACAGCTATTCAACGTCCGTTAAGGGTGCGCAAGAGTATTGCACTAAAGCTATCGAATTCGCTCGCACCAATACCGAAACAGCTTTTGAATTTGCTAAGAAACTGACGAGCGTGAAATCGCCTTCAGAGTTTTTTGAACTGTCGACCACTCATTCACGCAAGCAGTTCGAAACGCTGACCGAGCAAGCCAAGGAACTCGCAATGCTGGCTCAAAAAACTACGCTTGCGACCACAGAGCCTCTCAAGGCGGGTGCCGCTAAGGCATTTAGCCAGCTCTCGTAAGCTTGTTCCAACTCAGTTTATGCATTTTCGAAGCCCGAGCGTCCCTCGGGCTTCTTTTTTTGGCCGCACCGCTCTTCGGTTTTTTAAACCACTGTCAGCTATCGGCAGAAGCGGGCCCTTGCCGCGACGATTTTTGGTCGCGCCACCCTCATTTTCCCACCTTGCGATGGACCTTTTGCTTGGATCGTGCGGGCGTTTGCGGCGGTTGGTCATGTGGACTCTGGGTTCGGTGCGTTTGGCCGCGACTCAATGGGCGCTGACCAGTTCATTGATTCTCGTCAGGCAATTCTCCCGATCGGAAAATGGACCAAATAGGAGGTTGCCGTGTGCGTCCATCGCGTACCAGCCTTCCTTGACCGCGCGGAAGTCGGATTGACATTCATTGATGTAATGCGGATTAGACTCCGTCATTGGCCGTTACTTCCCATTGCTCGGATCGTCAGGGTGAAGTCTCGACATATGCGCGACCAATCGAAACTGTAATATGCACGAAGTTTTTATTTCGATTTTCATGTCAGTGACGCTTACGCATTCGCGGATTTGATGCTTGATCCGTGACCGCATTGACCATCGACTTTAGCCCGATAAGGGCGGATAACATCTGCGACCGAAACGCCAGCTCAAAGCGGCCGGCCCTCCACATCACCTTGTGATCGGACCCCAACGGGGTGTCCGTTACCCTCGCTCCGAAACATGTCGGGCGGAAGGAGACGTCATGCAATTGCCTGCAATCTTCCAGGGAGAGTCACTTACTCGTCTTATGCAGGGAGCCTTCGCGGGCTGCCTCGCAACAGCCATCATCGGCTTCGGGTGGGGCGGATGGATGCTCGGACATACGGCCACGAAAATGGCGGAGCAAAGTGCCAAAAACGCGGTTGTATCTGTGCTCGCGCCGATCTGTGTCGACAACTTTCAGCACGCCACCGCAGCCAAGGCGACTTTGGCTGAACTTAAGGCGACGGATTCTTGGAAACAAGAACTCGTTCATCGAGAAGGGCGGCTGGGCAACGTTTCCTGGCATGGAAACGCCTAACAACAACGTCGCCGAAGCTTGCGCCAAGATGCTCAACGTCCTGAAATAGCCGATAACCGGAAACATCAGCGTCGAGAGTTGCAGCTGGGGCGCGAGCCCCGGCTGCCTAAAGGTCTGGGCTGGATGCGGTGGCCGGCTTGCCGCCGTTTTGACAGGCGGCCGAGTTCAAAACCGGATCCCGAGACCAATCCTGAAATGCGAGCCGCGTTCGAAAACCTAAATCAACTGAAGTGGTGGTGAGCGAACCACCACCAGGGATTTGGTGGGTCCGCACCGGTCACAGACGTATCCGTGAATTTCAAAATTATTGTGCAATGGGTGCGGCTCAATTTCTGCAAGAGTGGTCTCGGCGCCGCATACCGGGCACGGGTCTATTGGCGCGAGCATGGGCGGCCTGAGCATGCGCGGTGCTTCTTGAAAACGCATGTAAGTTCCCTTCGCCCGGACGCTTGTCCGGCGCGGTTTGAGGACTCTCGATCAGAAAGATGTTTCTTAAGGCTGAATCGAAAAACCTGGGCGCTTGGCTTTGATCTCTCGAACCATCCTGTTTCCTCAAATTCAAAAAATAAATCTGTACAAAATTGCTCACGTGACCTGATTGTCCACAGGCTTGGTGTGAATGTCCGCCATGCGAGATCTTACTTCGCCGCGATCACTGTGCGTGGCTGATCCGCCAGCAGCACACCCAACAAGGAATTATGGACTTCGAGATGTCCGTTGTAGTCAATGAACCCAAGTTGGCGGAACTTATTCATGAAGTGGCTCACGCGCGACCGGGTCGTGCCGATCATCTCAGCGAGTGTTTCCTGGCTGATTTTCGCAAGAATTGGCTCCGGCCGGCCTTCCTTCCCAAAATTCGCCAACAGCAGCAACAGCCGCGCAAGCCGTTTTTCGGTTGAGTTGAAGAGCTGATCGACCAGGTCTTCTTCGACCCGGGCATTCCTCGCCAGAATATGCGAGACAAACATCTGCGAAAATGCGGGCTCGTCATGAAGGACCCGCTGGATTTCCGTCTTTTCCACCCGCATCGTTTCGCATTCCGTCATTGCAGACGCGGTCGTCAAACGCTTCGGCTGCCCAATCAAACATCCCTCGCCGACAAATTCGTTTGGCCCCAGCAGTGCGACGACGGCTTCCTTTCCTTGCTTGGATATGACGGCGACTTTGACCTTGCCCTTCTTGATATAGAAAACCGCATTCGCATCGTCGCCCTGAGCAAAAATCACTTCTCTCTTTAAATGCTTGGAAATATCTCGACCAACGGCCGCGGTCGCTAAAAACACCGCAGGATCAAACAGCGGGGCGCGAGCTTTCTTGCGCCCTGTGTTCTGCTTGATGGGCCTTGATCCGAGCGCATGAGGCATCACGGCTTCCCTTCCATTCAGGCGGGAGCTCTACTGTCTCTCAGCCACCGACGCCTGGCACAGGGCCGCTGCAGGTGATGCGCCAGTGTACGCTTCCCGACATAGGGGCCAAGGGAATTCGAGCGCCGCTACATCGGGGCGGGCCGGTCAATGACCGCGTAAAGGGCCGCCAAGCGCATGAATTCCCAATGTTTTCTGCGAATTGATCAGGCAGATAAAAGGATGAAAGTGGTCTGTATGGAACAGCCATCGCTCGTTCCGGAGGGGTAGCCTTATTCATCACCGAAACAGCTTCGGGCCTCGGTGGCTGAGAGACAGTAGCAATACCGCGCTCCCGCCCGTGCTTCACGGGAGGTCACTATGAAATTCAATCCTATCCGCGATGTGTTCTTCGACGACGCGGCGACCCTGGCAATGGGGGCTGCGTTCGATCAGTCCTGCAAGTCACTCCGGCAGTTCGGCCGTGCAGTAACAGTGCGTGAGATCATCGCCAAGCGGATCATTGCAGCTGCCAAAAATGGCATGCGCGATCCGGTTCAACTCCATGAGCAAGCATTAAAGGCGTTTGGCATCGAGGATACGCCGATGCCGAGTGCCAGCGTAGTCCGGTTCCCGCCGGTTCCGGCCTATGCATTGATCGCGTGCACAGCGTGATCACAGAGAGCCCGGCTTCACCCTCGCTTGGCCGGGCTCTCTCCCTTCTGCAAAATCGCGTTCATCAAAGGAAACCGTTATGCATATGTCTGCTGAAAGTCTGCTTGTTATAATATTGATTGGCGCTGTTGCGGGCTGGCTGGCTGGCCAGATCGTGCAAGGAACAGGCTTTGGTTTAGTTGGCGACATTGTAATTGGAATTGTCGGCGCATTCATCGCAAGTTGGTTATTTCCCCAGCTTGGTATTCATCTTGGTGCGGGCATTGTTGCCGCGATCATTGCCGCCACCATCGGCGCTGTGCTGCTGCTCGTGATCGTGCGTCTGATCCGGCGAGGCGGTCGTTGGTAGCCGCGTTGGCAATCCGCATGAGCCGTTATTAGATTGACTTAGATCAATGTGTCGCTGCGGTCGGCATTTATCCTTCTAAGAAATAACGAGGCCACGAGACGTTGCGCTCGTGGCGTGAGGGGCTACTGAATTATGAATTGCAACACTCTTTATCTCGCCATCGACGCGTTCGTCTCAATTGGATCTGGCCAAAGGATATAGCACCATGTCACTGGGACTTATTCTCGTCATCCTCCTCATCATTTTCCTGCTCGGCGGCTTTAGCGGCCGCTTCGGCGGCTACGGCTATGGCTACGGTCACGGCGGCGTTGGTCTCATCGGCACGATTCTGATCATCGTCGTCATTTTGATGCTGATTGGGCGAATCTGACCCGTTCGGCGGAATACCGGATGAGCCGCCTTCGCCTGCATCCAGAGAGCCACCTCGTTACCCGCATCGGGTGGTTGCGAGCCGCGGTGCTCGGGGCCAACGATGGCATCGTCTCGACTGCAAGTTTGATTGTCGGCGTTGCTGCGGCGGCCGCGACGCCGAACGCTGTGCTGATCGCAGGCGTCGCCGGACTGGTGGCTGGCGCCATGTCGATGGCCGCGGGCGAATATGTGTCCGTCAGTTCGCAATCCGACACTGAACGGGCGGATCTCGCGCGCGAACGCAAGGAGCTGAGCGAGAATGCCGGGTTCGAGCAGGGGGAGCTTGCCGAAATCTACGTCAAGCGGGGTGTCGAACCGGCGCTTGCGCGGCAGGTTGCCCAGCAGCTGATGGCGAAAGACGCCTTGACCGCCCATGCACGCGATGAGCTCGGCATTTCAGAAATCACCACCGCGCGTCCTGTCCAGGCCGCATTGACCTCGGCTGCTACGTTTTCGGTAGGCGCAGCCATGCCCTTGTTTATGGTCGTCGTGGCGCCCGCCGCGGTGCTTGTCCCGGTCGTATCGGCTGCGTCCTTGGGCTTCCTTGCTCTCCTCGGCGCGATCGGGGCAAAAGCAGGCGGTGCAAATGTTTTGCGCGCCACGGCCCGAGTGACATTCTGGGGCGCGTTGGCGATGGCCCTCACCGCCGGCATCGGGAAGATTTTCGGAACGGTTATCTGACCCCGCGAATGACGCGGACAAGGGCCAGCGGTGAGACTTTGCAGGAAAAAAGCTAATCTTTGTGTGGGGTAATTGGCCGTCCCCCTCTTGCCTAAAGGCAATGTTTTGCTTCGCTTAGGGGACCCTCGCGGGACCGCCACGCGGGCGCCTGCTCGGAGCCAGTTTCATGTCTTTCCTGCCAGTCCGGGTGTGGACGCTTCCCGCCGTCATCGCCGTCTTGCTTACGGTCAGCATACCCGTGCGCGCGGCCGACTATCCGAGCCGCCCGGTCACGCTGGTGGTGGCGTTTCCGCCCGGCGGGCCGAGCGACGTGCTCGCCCGCATCGTCGGCAAGAAAATGGAGCAGTTGCTCGGCGCGCCATTCGTGATCGAGAACCGACCCGGCGCCGGCGGCAATATTGCGGCCGAAGTCGTCGCGCGTGCGGCGCCGGACGGCTACACGCTGCTGATGGGCAACAACAGCATCCTCGCCACCAATGAGAGCCTGTACAAACATCTCAACTACAGCCCCGAGAAGGACTTCACTCCGATCACGCTGATCGGCACGCAGGCCAATATCCTGGTGGTCAATCCGGACGTTCCGGCGCATTCGCTGAAAGAGCTGATCGCGCTCGCGCAGGCGCAGCCGGGCAAGATCAATTTTGCCTCGTCCGGCTATGGCGCGGCCGCGCATCTCGCCGGCGAATTGTTCAAGTCGGAAGCCAAGATCGATATCGTGCACGTGCCCTACAAGGGCGCTGCGCCCGCGTTGCAGGACGTGATCGCCGGTCATGACCAGATGATGTTTGCCACCGCCGCGTCCGTGGTCGGCCATATCGAGGGCGGGCGCGTGCGTGCGCTCGCGGTGACGACGCTCAAGCGCACCGCAGATCCTGCCCGACGTTCCGACCATGGATGAAGCCGGCCTGAAAGGCTTTGACGCGAGCACCTGGCACGGCCTGGTCGCGCCGGCCGGCACGCCGCCGCAGGTGATCGCGACGCTGCACGATGCTGCGGTCAAGGCGCTGCACGATCCGGGCGTGCAAGCTTCGCTCGGCAAGCTCGGCGTCGATATCGTCGGCGATACGCCGGAGGAATTTCAGAGCCTACATCAAGAGCGAAATCCCGAAATGGACGGCGATCGTAAAGGCCTCCGGTGCCACGATGGATAAATAGCCGATGAACAAGGTGGAACGGCCGAACGGTGCGCTGGCCCGCAATGTGCGGCGGCTCGGCCATCTCGATCTGCCCGGTGCCGGGCAGGTCACCGTCGCCGGCCACTATGCCTATGTCGGGCACATCCCGAACAAGCACAATCTCGGAACCTCGATCGTCGATATTTCCGATCCGAAAAATCCGCGCGTGGTAGCGACCGTCACGCTCGACGATCCGACCTCGCACAGCCACAAGGTGCGCGTCGCCGGCGATCTGATGGTGGTGAACCACGAGCGCAATCCGACGCCGGTCGGACGGCGCGCCGAGCAAATGCCGGGCGTGCGGCGCGAGCTGCGCGAAGCGCTTGGGCGCGAGCCAACTCGCGCCGAACTGGCGCAGAAGCTCAATGTCACCGAGACGCTGACCTTGTCGCGATCGAGGCGGCGGAAAAGCAGCCCTATCGCAATGGCGGCTTTCGCATCTACGACGTAGCCAATCCGCGCGGCGCCGAAGCTGATCCACCATCAATTGACCGGCGGCATCGGCGTGCATCGTTTCGATATGGACGAGCGCTACGCCTACATCTCGACCGAGATGGACGGCTTCATCGGCAACATCCTGGTCATCTACGATCTGCGCGATCCGAAAAGCCCGAGGAAGTCTCGCGCTGGTGGATGCCGGGCCAGCACATCGCCGGCGGCGAAAAACCGACATGGTCGGGCAAGCGACACCGCCTGCACCACGCGCTGCGTTTCGGCGACGAGATGTGGGCGAGCTGCTGGCACGGCGGCTTCCGCATCGTCGATGTCGCCGATTTGAAAAAGCCGAAAACAGTGGCGTCCTACAACTATCATCCGCCGTTTCCCGAGCCGACCCACACGGTGATGCCGGTGCCGGTCAAGCTTGGCGGCAAACGTATCGCGATTGCCATCGACGAAGAAGACCAGGCGCAGAGCGCCAATGAAGAGCAAGCGCGCCGCGGCCGGCCTGCACGCCGGCATTTCGATTTTCGATGTCAGCGATTATGCGAACGTAAAACCGCTGTCGCTATTCGAAGTGAGCGAACTCGACTCGCCATTTGCCCGCACGCCGGGCGCGCGCTTCGGCGCGCACCAGTTCCACGAGCGCATGGCCGGCACGCTGGTGTTTGCGGTGTGGTTCGGCGGCGGCCTGCGCGTCATCGACGTCGCCGATCCGTCGGCGCCGCGCGAAGTTGGCTATTTCATTCCAGAGCCGGTGGGCGGGCGTCCGGCGCCGCAGAGCAACGACGTGATGCTCGATCAGCGCGGGCTGATTTATGTGGTCGACCGCCACGTCGGCTTCGACGTGCTGGAATTCGACGGCGGCCGCGCAGCCTGATGCACGCTTATTCCCCGCCGCGATAGAACGCCGCCGCATCGGCGCTGAACGCCTTGCGCGATTCCGGGTCGAGATAAAGCATGTGCCCGCCGCGATAGAGCTTGAGCTGCGCGCGGCCGGGCGGATCGAACGCCGGCATGTGGTCGAGCACATAGCGCGTCATGGCGTAGGGCGTGATCATGTCGGAATAGCCGTGCGCGATCAGCAGGCGGAACGACGGACCGATAGGCGAGCAGCACGCGCAGATCGTCTTCGGCGCTCGCCTGCAGGCGGCCGCCCTGCCAATCCCAATGGCTCGTGACGTCGCCCGCGAGCAGCGCATAGGTCATCTCGGTCTTGAAGCCGAGCTCGTTGCGCGCGTAGGACGCCATGGCGCCGCCATAGGCGCGCGAGACGGCGTCGAGAATCGGATCGGGTGCGCGCGACGAGCGCCGCTCGGGATAGGGATCATCGACCGCGAAGGTCGCGTCGTAGCGGCTGACGATCTTGCTGTCGGCCGCACGCAGGTTCTTCACGTAGGCGTTGGCGGCAAAGCCGCGCGCTTGCGTCACCACGTCCAGCGGCAGGCCGGACATTTTCGCGACGCGTTCATAAAACGCGTTGGCCGCCTCGCCCTTGCGGCGGCGCGCCGGCCAGTGTCGCCAGATAGTCGGTCATCGCAAATTTTTCCGCCGCGGCCAGCGCGTCGGGGCTGAAGGCGTGCTTGCGCTCGAGCTCGGCGGCCGCCAGCGACGGCAATTGCAGCGCGGCGTGCAGCGCCGATTGGTCGTCGCCGAAGGTGAGCCAGCCCTCCAGCAGCGGCGACAGCATGACGATGCCGGAAATCACGATGCCCTGGTCGCTTTGCAGCGCGCGCGCCACCTTGGCGGCGCGGAAGCCGCCGTAGCTCTCGCCGAACAGATATTTCGGCGAGCCGGCGCGATTGTTCTTGGCGACATAGAGCGCGATCGCCTTGGCCATCGCGTCGGCGTCGCTGCGGACGCTCCAGAAATGCTTGGCGTCGTCCGCTTTGACCGCGCGGCTCCAGCCGGTGCCGATCGGGTCGATCAACACCAGGTCGGTGAAGGCGAGCCAGGTGTCGGGATTGTCGCGCAAGCTTGCGCGCGCGGCGTCATGGGCGTCCGGCCCGAAATCGAGAATGCGCGGGCCGACCAGGCCGAGATGCAGGAAGGCGGAAGCCGCGCCCGGCCCGCCGTTGAACACGAACGTCAGCGGCCGGTTGGGCGCGGCGTTCTTCGCGACATAGGCGGTGTAGAACACCGACGCGCTTTGATCGCCGGATTGGTCGTAGAAGGCGAGCGTGCCGGCGGTCGCCGTATAGGCGAGCTTGCCGCTCGGCGTATCGATTGAATGTTCGGTGACGGCAGTCGGCCGGCAGCAGCCGCAGCACGCCTTTGGCGGCTCGCGCTGCTCGGCCGCTGGCCGCGGCTGCTCCTCTGGCGGCGGCGGAGCCGATGGCGCCGGCGAGTAACGATCGCCAGCGCGAAACGCATAAGATGGAAAGATTTTCATGGCACGCCCGGCACTCCAGCGGTCGATACGCGTGCCCCCGACGCCCGATCCCGGCCAGCCCGGCCGGATAAATCGTTAACGGCGACGGAAGTTCGGCCGGCGTTGCTGCGGAGACGGGGACGGCGCGTCGCCCTTGTGGCGGAAGCTGATGCGTCCGCGCTGCAAGTCATAGGGCGACATTTCCACGATCACGCGGTCGCCGACGCCGGTGCGGATGCGGAATTTGCGCATCTTGCCCGCCGTATAGGCCAGCACCTCATGTTCGTTGTCGAGCTTCACCCGGAAATTGCCGTCCGGGAGAACCTCGGTCACCGTACCGTCGAACTCCAGCAGTTCTTCCTTCGCCATCCAGTCCTCTCCCAGTCGCGTTAACGTGGCGCGCGGTGGCCGGCGTTACGGCGCGGCTCGCCCGGGCGCTGCAGGAATGTAACATTTCCGATGCCGCTTGGCTCCCCTGCAGTGGCTTCCTGCCGGGGGGCAGCCTGGTGGCCATTCTGGCTTGGGCGGGCCTGATGGCCGTTGCCGCCGTTATGGGAGCGGTGGCCATTGTTGCCGGGACGGCCATGCCGCCGCCATGACCGCCGCCATGTCTGCGCTGGCGGTTGCCGCGATGCGGCCGGCCGCCGTGGCGGGCTTCCGCCTGTTGCGGAGCCGAATGCGCCGGCGGCTTGCCGGTGCGCCGGTCGGTCGCCGGGATCGACATGCGGATCAGCCGCTCGATGTCGCGCAGGATAGGCGCGCTTCCTCGTGATCGCAGAACGAGATCGCCACGCCCTCGGCGCCGGCACGCGCGGTGCGGCCGATGCGGTGGACGTAGCTTTCGGGGATATTCGGCAGGTCGTAATTGACCACGTGGCTGACGCCGTCGACGTCGATGCCGCGGGCGGCGATGTCGGTGGCGATCAGAGTGCGCAGCTTGCCGTCGCGGAAGGCGGCGAGCACGCGCTCGCGCTGGTTCTGCGACTTGTTGCCGTGGATCGCCTCGGCGGCGTGGCCGGCTTTTTGCAAGCCGCGCACGACCTTGTCGGCGCCGTGCTTGGTGCGGGTGAACACCAGCACGCGATCGGTCTTTTCGGTCTTGAGCACCTCGACCAGCAACGACGGCTTCGAGGCCTTGTCGGTGAGGATGACGCGTTGCTCGATGCGGTCGACGGTCGTCGCCTGCGGCGTCACCGCCACGCGGGCCGGATCGCGCAGCATCGCATCGGCGAGCCGGGTGATTTCCTGCGGCATGGTGGCCGAGAAGAACAGCGTCTGCCGTGCTTTGCGGCAACATGGCGACGATCTTCTTGATGTCGTGGATGAAGCCCATGTCGAGCATGCGGTCGGCTTCGTCCAGCACCAGCACCTCGATCTGGTCGAGGCGCAGCGCGCGCTGATTGACCAGATCGAGCAGGCGGCCGGGCGTGGCCACCAGCACCTCGACGCCGCGCGCGAGCGCGCGGATCTGCCGGTTGATCGGCACGCCGCCGATGGCGAGCGCGATCTCGAGCGGGCGGATGTGCCGGCCATAAGCGCGGAAGCTGTCGGCGATCTGGCCGGACAATTCGCGCGTCGGCGAGAGCACCAGCACGCGGCAGGATTTCTGCGCGGGACGCTGACGCTTGTTGAACAGGTGATTCAGGATCGGCAGCGCGAAGGCCGCGGTCTTGCCGGTTCCGGTCTGTGCGATGCCGATGACATCGCGGCCTTGCAGGGCGAGCGGAATGGTCTGGTCTTGGATCGGAGTGGGAGTGACGTATTTCTCTTCGGCGAGGGCGCGAAGGATCGGCTCTGCGAGGCCGAAGTCGTTAAATGAAGTCAAAGAGTCTCTTTCTTATATGGCGAAGCGGCCGGCGCGCTTTGCAGCCGGCGGAATCGCGGGGTTCTTAAAGACATCCCGCGTGGCCAGGGTTGTCGGTTAGTTGGAGAAACGGAAGAGGCGGGGCGAAATTCGTTTTAAAGAGTTTCGTGCACGCAGCCCGCAAACCCGAGATCGGGTCTTTCATCCGCTGGCGGCTCATATGACAGCCGGCGATGGTCCTTTTCAAGGCAGGCGATGCCCCTTATTCCGCCGAATGATGAATAAAGTGGTCGCAGACAGCCGCTTGCGCCCGATGGACAAGCCGCCGGGAGATCGGGGAATGTCGGCCCCGAAAATCCAGTTCTGGGACGTAATAAGACACTTCGGAGCCGTTGAAATGCCGTTTCCCAGGGCCTCCCAGGCCCTTTCCCGCTTTACCGTCCTCGATCTCACCCGCGTCCGCTCGGGCCCGACCTGCGTGCGCCAGCTCGCCGATTGGGGCGCCAATGTCATCAAGATCGAGACGCCGCCGCATCTGGAGAAAGGCGAGGGGCCGGGCGGCCCGCGCGAGGGCTCGGACTTCCAGAACCTGCACCGCAACAAGCGCAGCATGACGCTCGACCTGAAATCGCCGCAGGGCCTCGCGGCGTTCAAGCGCATGGTCGAGAAGGCCGATGTGGTGGTGGAGAATTTCCGCCCCGACGTGAAGGATCGGCTCGGCATCGACTACGAAGCTCTGCGCAAGGTCAACAAGCGCATCGTGCTCGCCAGCATTTCCGGCTTCGGCCAGGACGGGCCCTACCGCGACCGGCCGGGCTTCGACCAGATCGCGCAAGGCATGGGCGGGCTGATGTCGATCACCGGCCTGCCGGGGCAAGGTCCGGTGCGCGTCGGCATCCCGATCGCCGATCTCTCCGCCGGTCTGTTCTGCGCGCTCGGCATCATGATGGCGCTGCTCGAGCGCGAAGTCTCCGGCGAAGGCCAGTGGGTGAACACCTCGCTGCTGCAGGCGCAGATCTTCATGCTCGACTTCCAGGCCGCGCGCTGGCTGCAGATGCACGAGGTCGCCAAGCAGGCCGGCAACAATCATCCGACCAGCATCCCGACCGGCGTGTTCAAGACCAAGGACGGCCATATCAACATCGCCTCCACTGGCCAGGTGATGTGGGAGCGTCTCTGCAATGCGCTATCGGCGCGCCGGAGTTGATCAAGCATCCCGACTACAAGAGCGGCGCGCTGCGCTCGAAAAACCGCGACGCGCTCAACGCCGAGATCGACAAACGTACGGCGACAAGACCAGCGCCGAGTGGATCGACATCTTCAACAAGGTCGGCGTGCCATGCGGGCCGATCTATTCGATCGACCAGGTGTTCGCCGATGAGCAGGTCAAGCATCTCGGCATCGCGCAAAGCGCAAAGCGGCCGGACGGCAAGTGAGCAGATCTTCGTCGGCCAGCCGGTGAAGCTGTCGCGCACGCCGAGCAAGATCGTGGCGACGCCGCCGGACTCAGGCCAGCACACCGACGAGGTGCTCAAGGAATTCGGCTTCGCCGACAAGGAAATCGCCGAGTTGCACGCGGCCAAGGCGGTTTAAGGAGATGGAGTGGAATGTCGCAGACCGACAAGATGCTGTCGCGCAAGGAAGGCAAGGTCGGCTATCTGACCTTCAACAATCCGGAGCGCCACAACGCCGTCTCGCTCGAAATGTGGGAGGCGGCGTCGGGCTTCCTCGAGGATTTCAAGAACGACAAGAATATTCGCGTGGTCGTGGTCACCGGCGCCGGCGGCAAGGCCTTCGTGTCGGGCGCCGACATTTCCAAGTTCGAGAAGGAGCGCTCGACCAAGGAAGGCGTCGACCGCTACAACGCCGCGGTCGATCAGGCCAACAACGCGTTCTACAAGTTTCCCAAGCCGACCATCGCCATGATCCGCGGCTATTGCATCGGCGGCGGCGTCGGGCTCGCGCTGTGCTGCGACATGCGCATCTGCACGGAAGGTTCGAAGTTCGGCGTGCCGGCCGCCAAGCTCGGCCTCGGCTACGGCTTCGACGGCATCAAGAAGCTGGTCGACGTGGTCGGTCCGTCCTTCGCCAAGGAAATTTTCTTCACCGCGCGGCAATTCACCGCCGCCGAGGCGCAGATGATGGGCCTGGTCAATCGCGTGCTGCCGGATGCCGAACTCGAGAACTACGTCAAGGACTATGCCGACACCATCGCGGCAACGCGCCGCTGACGGTCAATTCGGTCAAATACATCGTCGGCCAGGCGGTCACCGACGAAAGCAAGCGCAATCTGAAGAAATGCGCCGAGCTTGGTGCAGGCCTGCTTCGCCAGCAACGACTACAAGGAAGGCCGCAAGGCGTTCATGGAGAAGCGCAAGCCGGCGTTCACCGGATCCTAGAGCAACAAGTAAGGCGATGAGAGTTTTCGCCTGCGGTGCTAATACGACGAGTGCAAAATGATACAGCCGCGGCAAGCGGCGGGTGTAGGGGAGGAAGCGCGTGGCGTCGGTTGAGTTGCGAAACCTGACCAAGCGATATGGCGACGTCGCGGTGGTCGACGACATATCGCTCACCATCGAGCACGGCCATCTGGTCTGCCTGCTCGGCCCATCCGGCTGCGGCAAGACCACGACGCTGCGGCTGATCGCCGGCTTCGTCGAGCCGAGCGACGGCGAAATCCGCGTCGGCGACAAATTGATTTCCTCGCCGGCGCAGACGTTGCCGCCCGAGCGGCGCAACATGTCGATGATCTTCCAGAGCTACGCGCTGTGGCCGCACATGACGGTGGCCGAGAACATCGTCTACGGCCTGAAGCTGCGCAAGATGGATCGCGACACCATCGCCAAGAAGCTCGACGCCATTCTCGCCACCACGCAGCTTGCGCCGCTGGCCGCAGCGCTATCCGGGCGAATTGTCCGGCGGCCAGCAGCAGCGCGTGGCGCTCGCGCGCGCGCTGATCGTCGAGCCGGAAACGCTGCTGCTCGACGAACCGCTTTCCAATCTCGACGCCAATTTGCGCGAGGAAATGCGCTTCGAGGTGCGCCGCCTGCACGACGCCTATCGCTACACGACGGTCTACGTCACCCACGACCAGTCGGAGGCGATGACCACCGCCGACCTGATCTGCGTCATGAATGCACGGCAAGATCGAGCAGTCGGGCTCGCCGGAAGACATCTACGACCGGCCGCGCTCGGAATTCGTCGCGCGCTTTATCGGATCGAGCAACGTCATCAAAGGCAAGGGCCTGGACGATTCCCGCGATCGACTTTGCCGGCACTGCGCTGCGCTGTGTCGGCGAAAAGATCAGTGCCGGTGCGCCGACGCCGGTTTCGATCCGCCCGCACGACATCGCGATTTCCGCGGCGCAACCGACAGGGCGAAAACATCGTGCCGGCGACGGTGGTGCGGCAGGTCTTTCTCGGCGGCAGCCGGGACTATATGGTTGAGGTCAAGGACGGCACGCAGCTGCGCGTGCTCACCGCCGCGGGCGAGAGCATTCCGCAAGGCAGCGCGGTCTGGCTGCACCTGCCGCCCGAGCGCTGCCGCGCGCTGAGCGGATGAATAATATCGCGGGGCGAAACAACAAAAGCAGGATATGGAGGATACGCCGATGAAGGGCTCAAGAATTTCACGTCGCGATGTACTGATCGGCTCGAGCGCGCTCGCCGCCGGCGCCGCGTTCTCGACCAGGGTCATGTCGGCCGCGCCGCCGGCGAGCGCCATCACGCCGGCGCTGATCGAGGCGGCCAAGAAGGAAGGCAAGGTCGTCTGGTACACCTCGGTCGACCTGCCGCTCGCCGAAAAGATCGCCAAAGCGTTCGAAGCCAAATTTCCCGGTGTCGCGGCGCGGGTCGAGCGCATCGGGCGCCGAGCGCGTGTTCCAGCGCATCGGCCAGGAATATGGCAGCAACATCCACGCCGTGCGACGTGGTCAATTCGTCGGACGCCGCGCATTCGATCGTCTGGAAGAAAGGCGGTCTGCTGGAGCCTTCGTGCCGGAAGACGTCGCCAAGTTCTATCCGGCCGAGCACAAGGACCCGGACGGCATCTTCGCCAGCTTCCGCGTTTGGGTCTCGATCATCGCCTACAACACCAATCTGGTGAAAAAGGAAGAGGCGCCGAAAAGCTTCGCCGATCTGCTCGATCCGAAATGGAAGGGCAAGATCGTCAAGGCGCATCCCGGCTACAGCGGCACGATCATGACCGCGACCTATCAGATGCAGCGCGATCTCGGCTGGGGCTACTTCGAGAAGCTCGCCGCGCAGAACATCATGCAGGTCCAGTCGTCGGCCGATCCGCCGAAGCGGCTGGCGCTCGGCGAGCGCGCGGTGATGGCCGACGGCAACGAGTACAACATCTTCCAGATCAGCGAGAAGGGCGGGCCGGTCGCGCCGGTCTATGCCACCGAAGGCTCGCCGCTGATCGTCGGGCCGACCGGCATGTTCAAGGCGGCGCCGAATCCGAACGCGGCGCGGCTGTTCACGGCCTACAGCTTCACGCCGGAATGCCAGCAGCTGATCATCGACGTCGGGGGCTTGCGCTCGATGCATCCGCAAACCAAGGAAAAGCCCGGCCGCACGCCGTTCAAGGACATCAAGGTGATGAAGGACGATCCGGCCGCGGTCGAAAAAATGAGCGACGAGATCAAGCAGCATTACGTCAAGATCTTCCACGTCTAGTCGGATCATTCCGACATCCGGGCGCGGCGGCATGATCTGCCGCGCCCGCAATGAAATCCGGTGCCATGACCATCGCCTTGCCTGCACGCGCAGAACGCCGCTTCGGGATCGATGTCTCGAAGCCGGTGCTCTATTTGTTCGCCGTGATTCTGTGCGTGCTGATCGTGCTGCCGCTGTCGTGGCTGCTGCTCTACAGCCTGACCGACGCCAAAGGCGCTTTCACGCTCGCCAATTTCTATCGGCTGTTCACCGAATCCTCGTTTATCGATCCGCTGATCACCACCTTCATCCTCGCGACCTCATCCGCCTTCATCTGCTGTGCGGTGGCGGCGCCGATGGGATGGCTGGTGGCGCGCACCGACCTGCCGTTCAGCGGAGTGATCCGTGCGCTGGTGACGGCGTCATTTGTGACGCCGCCATTTCTCGGCGCAATCGCCTGGGAGCTGCTGGCGGCGCCCAACAGCGGACTGCTGAACAAGCTCGCGCGCGAGTGGCTTGGCATGGCGCCGGATGAGCATCTGTTCAACATCTACACTTTGCCCGGCATCATCTTCGTGATCTCCTGCTACACGTTTCCGTACGTGTTCGTGCTGGTCGCCAATTCGCTCGATCGCACGCCGGGTGAACTCGAGGATGCCTCCTCGATTCTCGGCGGCGGGCGCTGGTACACCGCGCGGCGCGTCACCATTCCGCTGGTGCTGCCCGCGTTGCTTGCCGGCGCGCTGGTCGCCTTCCTGCAGGCAATGACGTTGTTCGGTTCACCGGCGATCCTGGCGCTGCCGGCCGGTTTCCACACCATGACCACCAAGATCTGGAGTCTGTTCCAGTTTCCGCCCAAGCCCGAACTCGCCGCCGCCGCCTCGCTGCCGCTCCTCGTGCTCACGATCATCCTGCTGCGCGCCGAGAATATGATTCTTGGCCGCCGCGGCTATTCGGTGGTCGGCGGCAAATACGGCGCGCCGCGGTTGATCCCGCTGCACCGCTGGCGCTGGCCGGCTTTCGCGCTGTGCCTGGTCGTGTTGCTCAACCCGGTATTTCTGCCTTATGCCGCGCTATTCAACGCAGCTTTCTCGCCGGTCGCGTGCACCTTATTGACGGTCCATAATTTCACGCTGCAGAACATCAACTTCGTTTTGTTCGAATTGTCGGCGGCTTCGCTCGCGCTCAAGAATACCGTGATCCTCGGCACCGCCACCGCCACCATCGGCACTGCGATTGCGCTGGTGATCGCTTACGTCACCGCGCGTCAGGCGGTTACCGGCTGGCGCGTCCTCGGCTTCCTCGCCACCGCGCCGATCGCCATTCCCGGCATCGTGCTCGGCGTCGGCCTGTTCCTGAGCTATACGCGGCCGCCATTCGTGCTCTACGGCACGTTGTGGATCCTGCTGATCGCCTTCGTCACCATCGCGCTGCCGTCGGCCTATCAGCAGCTGCAAGCGGCGTTCCGCACCATCCATCCGGAGCTGGAGGACGCGAGCCGCATTCTCGGCGCCACGCGGCTGCGCTCGCTCTGGCAGATCACCGCGCCGCTGCTGCGCACCGGCGTGATCGCGACCTGGTGCTTCATCTTCGTCGGCGTGATGCGCGAATTGTCGGCGGCGATCATCCTGTTCACCTCGGAGACCAAGGTGGTGTCGGTGCTGATCTACGATCTCAACGAAAGCGGCGATCTCGGCGCCATCTCGGTGATCGGCCTCGGCATGCTGTTGATCACCTTCGCGGTGGTGATCGCGGTCAATCGCATTCCCGGCTTCGGCAACGTGCGCTTCCGCACCTGATGTCCATGACAGCGAAGCTTCCAGCCACCGCGGTTGCCGAGGTTCTTGCCGGGCACATTGCCGCGCTGCGCGCGGACAAGCTGCCGGCGGCAGTGCGTCGGAAATGCGAGGATCTGCTGATCGACGTCGCCGGCCTCTGCGTCACCGCGCGCAACGAGGACTACATCAAGAGCGCGCTCGCCGGCTGCGACGACGAAGGTCCCTGCACGGCGATCGGCCACACGCGCACGTTCAGCGCGGCAAGCGCCGCCTTCATCAACGGCACTGCCGCGCATGGCGAGGATTTCGACGACACCTTCGAGGGCGGGCCGGTTCATGCCGGCGCGGTGATCGTGCCGGCGGTGCTGGCGGCCTGCGAGCGGCACAGGCCGGATGGCGCTGCCGCGCTTGCTCGGCATTGCGGTCGGCACCGAGGTCATGTGTCGCCTCAGCACCGTGGTGCCGAAGGCGGTGCACAAGGCCGGCTTCCATCCGACCGCCATCTTCGGCGTGATGGGGGCGGCGGCCGGTGTCGGCGCCGCGCTTGGTCTCAACGCCAAGCAGATCGTCGATGCGCTCGGCATCGCGGCAAGCTTTGCCGGCGGCATCATCGAATATCTGGCCGAGGGCGCCTGGACCAAGCGGCTGCATCCCGGCTGGGCGGCGCAGTCCGGCATCCGCGCCGCGCTGCTTGCGCGCGGTGGCTTTCTCGGCCCGCGCACGGTGTTCGAAGGCGTGCACGGGCTGTTCCACGGCTTCGCGCACACGACGCGAGGGCGACTATGAGGCGCTCACCGGCGACTTCGGCAAACGCTGGGTGACCGAGACGCTGGCATTCAAGCCCTATCCGTGCGGGACCATGGCGCATCCTTACATCGACTGTGCCAAGCGCCTTGCCGCGCGCGGCATCAAGCCAGGCGACGTGAAGGAGCTGATCTGCGAAGTGGCGGAAGGCACCGTGCACCGGCTGTGGGAGCCGCTCGCCGACAAGCAGCGCCCGCCCAACGGCTATGCGGCGAAATTCGCCACGCCGTTTATCCTCGCCACCGGTTTCGTACGCGGCGGCGTTGGGCTCGATGCCTTCACCGAGCAGCGGTGCGCGACGAGGACGTGCTCGCGCTCGTCGTCGAAGGTGCGTTACGTGATCGATCCCGGATAATCCCTATCCCAACAACTTCACCGGTCACATCCGCGCCGTGCTCAATGACGGCCGCGTGGTCGAAGAGCGCCAGCCGCATTTTCGCGGCGGCGCGCACGAGCCGCTCACGCGCGCCGACATCGAGGAGAAATTCGCGCTCAACGCCCGCCACGGCGGCTGGGACGACAAGCGCGCCGCTGCGGCGCTTGAACGGCTGGCGAAGCTCTACGACGGCAAGATCGATCTGGCGTTCTTACGGGGGTAGTTAGGATCATGGCCGACAACAAGGAACTTGCCGGCAAGGTCGCCATCGTCACCGGCGCCGGACGCAATATCGGACGCGCCATCGCGCTCGCGCTCGCGCAGGCGGGTGCCTCGGTGGTGGTGAACGTGCGCTCGAACCAGGCCGAAGCCGACGGCGTCGTGCGCGAGATCGAAGCGGCCGGCGGCAAGGCGGTCGCCGTCCTCGGCGATGTCGGCGATGAAAAGACCGCTGTTGCGCTTGCTGAGGCCGCGCTCAAGCGCTTCGGCCGCATCGATATCCTGGTCAACAACGCCGCGCTGCGCCGCGAAAAACCGATCGACGAGATGAGTTATGCCGAATGGCGCGAGGTGATGAACGTCATCCTCGATGGCACCTTCCACTGCGTGCATGCCTGTCTGCCGGCGATGAAGAAGAATGGCGGTAGCATCATCAATATCGGCGGCATGAGCGCGCATATCGGCTCGAAAGACCGCGCCCATGTGATGACGGCCAAGGCCGCGCTGGTCGGCTTTTCCCGCGCGCTCGCGCACGATCTTGCCGCCGACAAGATCACCGCCAATTGCGTGGTGCCGGGCGCGATCGACACGACGCGGCCGGCCTCGGCGCAGAAGCCGGCGCATCACCTCACCCACGGCACCATCACCGGCGAGCGCGGCAAGTCCGAAGACGTTGCCGCCATGGTGCGCTATCTCTGCGGTCCCGGTGGCCGCTACGTCACCGGGCAGACCATTCACGTCAGCGGCGGCGCGTATCTCGGCTCATAGTGTCCCTGCCCTGCGCGGCGAGCAGGGTGGCCGCGCTCGCTCTTAAGTGCTAATCCATCGTCCACGAATGTTCCGGGTAACAACGAGGTTCCTATGTATTCCGAACTGGGTCTTTACATCGACGGCAAATGGCTCAACGGCGAAGGCCGCAAGGGCGAGGACGTAATCAATCCGGCGACCGGCAAGGTGCTGGCGCATCTGCCGCATGCCAGCAAGGCCGATCTCGATGCCGCGCTCGCCGCCGCCGAGAAGGGCTTCGCAGTTTGGAAGGCGACCTCGGCCTATGACCGCGCCAAGATCATGCGCAAGGCCGCCGACCTCGTGCGCGAACGCCACGATCACATTTCCAAGGTGATGACGCAGGAGCAGGGCAAGGTCTATCCGGAGTCGCGCGCGGAAGTTCTCACCAGCGCCGACATCATCGATTGGTACGCCGAAGAAGGCCGCCGCGCCTACGGCCGCGTCGTGCCGGGCCGGCAGAAGGGCGTGCGCCAGATCGTGTTGCAGGAGCCGGTCGGTGTGGTTGCGGCCTTCACGCCGTGGAATTTCCCGACGCTGACGCCGGTGCGCAAGATCGCCGGCGCGCTCGCCGCCGGTTGCTCGCTCATCATCAAGGCCTCGGAAGAAACGCCGGGCGGCTGCGTCGAGCTGGTCAAATGCTTCGCCGACGCCGGGCTTGCCGGCGGGCGTGCTCAATCTGGTGTTCGGTGTGCCGGCCAATGTGTCCGAGCATTTGATTCCGGCGAAAGCCGTGAAGAAGATTTCCTTCACCGGCTCGATTCCGGTCGGCAAGCATCTCGCCGGCCTCGCCGCCAAAGGAATGAAGAAGGCCACCATGGAGCTCGGCGGCCACTCGCCGGTCGTCGTATTCGCCGATGCCGATCCTGAAAAGGCCGCCGATACCATCGCCGCGTTCAAATATCGCAACGCCGGGCAGGTCTGCATTTCGCCGACGCGCTTCTATGTGCAGGAGTCAGTCCTACAACAAGTTCGTCGCCCGCTTCACCGAATACGCCAAGGGCATCAAGATGGGCGACGGAATGGAGAAGGGCATCACCATGGGGCCGCTCGCCAATCCGCGCCGGCTCGATGCCATGGAATCTTTCGTCAACGACGCCAAGAGCCGCGGCGGCAAGATCGCGACCGGCGGCTCGCGCCACGGCAACCAGGGCTTCTTCTTCCAGCCGACGGTGATTACCGACGTGCCGGATGATGCCAAGATCATGACCGAGGAGCCGTTCGGCCCGGTCGCGCCGATCGTGCCGTTCAAGACCTTCGACGAAGTGGTCGAGCGCGCAAACTCGCTGCCCTTTGGGCTCGCGGCTTATGCGTTCACGTCATCGGGCGCGACCGCGACCGCGATCGGTGACTCCATCCAGTCCGGCATGGTCGGCGTCAACAGCATCGCCATCTCGACGCCGGAGACGCCGTTCGGCGGCATCAAGGAGTCGGGCTACGGCTCCGAAGGCGGCATCGAAGGCCTGCAGGCGTACATGAACACGAAGTTCATCTCGCAGGCGTAAAGACAACTCCGGGCATCTCCGAGACGGGTTACTTCCCCGCCATCGCCCTTCTGGCACGCCTCCCACACCTTCGCCGGCGTGGCCGGCATATCCATGTGGTCGGCGGCGCCGTTCGGAATTGCGTTCGAAATCGCGTTCATCACCGCGGCAATCGCTGCCGTGGTCCCGGCTTCACCGGTGCCCTTCACGCCGAGCGGATTGCTCTTCGCCGGCACCGAATGCACCGCCTCGCGCAGTTCGACCGGCATCGTGTGCGCGTGCGGCATGCCGTAATCCATGAACGAGCCGGCTCACCAATTGCCCGCTGCCGGAATCGTAAATCGCATTTTCCACCAGCGCCTGGCCCGAGTCCTTGCGCGATGCGAGCCGTGCACCTGGCCTTCGACGATCATGGGATCGAGCATGATCGCCGCAATCATCGACCGCGGTGTAGGTGACGAGATCGACGGCGCCGGTGTCGGGATCGATTTCCACCTCGGCGATATGACAGCCGTTCGGGAATGTCAGCGGCGTCTCGGCCTTTTCTTTCGTGTCGAGACTTTCGCCAGTCTCTTTCGCGCGCTTCGCGGTTTCGAACAGCGAAATTTTGCGGTCGGTGCCGACCACTTCGAAATTTCCGTTGCGGTACTGGATATCCGCCTCGGAAGCCTCCAGCAGCGCCGAGGCCACCTTCTTGCCCTTGGCCAGCATGACATCCGCCGTGTGCACAATCGCGCTGCCCGCGCACATCGCAGAGCGCGAGCCGACGGAGGCGAAGCCGGTCAATCCCAGCGCGGTGTCGCCATGGCGGTGCTCGATCTTCGCAGCATCGATACCGAGCTTGTTGGCGAGCAGGCGCGGAAACACGGTGGCGTGGCCCTGGCCGGTCGATTGCACGTTGCAGCCGAGGATGAGCTGGTCTCCGCCGGGAAACGAAACCGACGCCTGCTCCATCGGCAGTTGCGCCGGCATGTTCCAGCATGCAGGACACGCCGATGCCGCGCAGTTTTTTGCGTTGTGCCGACTCGCGCCGGCGCTTGTTGAAATTGTCGAAATCGGCAAGCTCCAGCGCCTTGTCGACGATCGCCGGGAAATCGCCGCTGTCATAAGTGTTGATCGGCGTCTTGAACGGCATCGCCGACGGCGGAATGAGGTTTTTCTTGCGCAGCCTCACCGGATCGATGCCGGTGACGCGCGCGGCTTCCTCCACCACACGCTCAAGCGCGTAGTTTGCTTCCGGCCGTCCGGCGCCGCGATAGGGACCGATCGGGATGGTGTTGCTGAAGTAGCAGGCAACTGAAGCGTCGACCTTCGGGATCCGGTACATGCCGGGCAGGCAGCGCGCGAAATTATTGGTGTTGATGCCGACACCCGCGGTGCTCACATAAGCGCCCTGATTGCACGGTGCCGCACACGCAGCGCCAGGAATTTGCCCTTTTCGTCGATCGCGAGTTCGGCCTCGGTGACGGTATCGCGTGCCTGTGTGTCGGTGACGAAAGCCTCCGAACGCGTCGACTGCCAATGCACCGGCCGGCCGAGTTGGCGCGCGGCCACCAGCAGCGCCGGATATTCCGGATAGACCGGTGTCTTCATGCCGAAGGCGCCGCCGACATCTTCGGTGATCACGCGCAGTTTTTCGTTCGGTACGCCCATGATGGCCGCACCTTGGCCGCGCAGCGAATCCGCGCCTCTGCGAGCAGGCGTAGAGCGTGTAGCTGTCGTTGGCCTTGTCGTAGACGCCGGTGGCACCGCGCGTCTCCATGGAGGCGACCACCATGCGCTGGTTGGTGACACTTACTTTTGCGACATGCGGCGCCTTGCCGATGATCTCGGCGACCTCGCGCTCGTTCTGTTCGTCGGGCACAGGCCCCGGCCAATCGACGCAAAGATTTCCGGGCGCTTCAGGATAGAGTTGCGTGCCGCCTTTTTTCATGGCGTCGTGCAGATCGATCACCGCCGGCAATTCCTCGTATTCGACCTCGCACGAGGTCAGCCGCGTCCTGCGCGACTGCTGCGCTCTCCGCGACCACCATCGCGACCGGATCGCCGACATGCATCACCTTCTCCCCTGCCAGCGACGGCCGGAACGGCATGATCATCTTGGCACCACCGCGGCCCGGCACCGGCGGATGTCGGCGAGACACTGCCGACATTCGGCCGCCTTCATGTCCTGCGGCCGTGAGCACGGCCAGCACGTCCTTGGTCTTGCGCGCTTCATCTGCGTTGATCGATAGCGACGCGCGCGTGCGCGTGCGGCGACCGCACGAAAGCGGCGTAGGCCGTATTGGGCAGTCGCGGGTCGTCCATGAAACGGCCGGTACCGCGGACGAGGGCATCGTCCTCGACGCGCGGCGTGTGGTTCGTACGGGCGGGGCTTGCGGTCATGGGAGATCCGATAATGCGCTTGCGGGCCTCTGTTTATAGCTGAAAGGAAAGGCGACGACAGGGGCTTGCGTCATCGCGCCGGCTGCGGCACTCAGGCGCTCCTTGCCGTGCGCCGTGCGGCGTCTTTCGGGTGGTGAAATGAGCAAAGTGCGAACGATCGATACTCATACCCATGTGCTGACCGAAGAAACCGCCGCGCTGCTGCGCAAGGAAGCGCCCTCGGTGCCGGTGACCATCACCCCGATCGACGCGGCCGCGGCGACGCTCGACGTTGGCGGCGTGGCGTACCGGCCGTACCCGCGCGGCGGCTTTGATATCGCACACCGCCTGCGCGACATGGATGAGGCCGGCGTCGAAGTGCACGTGCTCTCCGCCACGCCACAGACCTATCTCTACAACCAGGAAGCCGCGCTCGGTGCTACGACGGCGGCGATCCAGAACGATCAGATCGCGAAACTGGTCAAAGAAAATCCGCAGCGGTTCATGGGCATTGCGACTCTGCCGATGCAGGCGCCGGAAAAGGCCGCCGATGAGCTCAGGCGCGCGATGACCAAGCTCGGTCTGCGCGGCACCATGTTCGCCTCCAACATCATGGGAAAAAATCTCGACGATCCGAGCTTCGAGCCGCTGTGGGCGACCGCCGAGGAGCTTGGCGCCTTCGTGTTCGTGCATCCGAACAATGTCGCCGGCGCCGACCGGATGAAGTCTTATTACCTTAACAACCTGATCGGCAATCCGCTCGACACAACGATCGGCGCGGCCTGTCTCTATTTCGGTGGTGTACTCGACCGCCATCCCAAGCTGACCGTGGTGCTCGCTCATGGCGGCGGCTTCACGCCGTATCAGGCGGCGCGCTGGGAGCATGGCTGGCAAGTGCGGCCCGAGCCCAAAGAAGAACATTTCGAAGCAGCCGACGAACATCGCGAAACGCTTTTACTACGACACGATCCTTCATTCGGCGCCGGTTCTGGAATTCATGATCGGGCATGTCGGTGCCGATCGCGTCATGCTCGGCAGCGACTATCCTTATGACATGGGCATGATGGACTGCGTGAAGCACGTCCGCGGCTTGAAGATTTCCGACGCCGATAAGGCAACGATACTTGGCAGCCGTGCCGAATCCTTGCTCGCGGGGAAATCATGAACGTCCAGACCGCGAAAGCTGCCCGCATTCCGACAGCGGCCGTCACGGGCCTGATCGTCGATGCGATGGGCAAGGCCGGCGTGTCGAAGGATGACGCCGCAAAAATCGCCGAACTCATGCTGGAAGCCGATCTGATCGGTGCCGATGCACATGGCGTGTTCCGTCTGATGCAATATGTGCAGCGGCTTAAGCTCGGTTCGACCAATCCGCGGCCCAACATCACCGTGAACCGCACCGCGCCGGCGACCGCGCTTGTCGACGGCGACAATGGCATGGGCCATCTGGTTGTTGCGCGCGCGGCGCAGACGGCCATCGAACTCGCGCGCGAATGCGGCGTTGCCTGGGTCGGATGCCGCATGTCGGGTCACGCCGGTGCGGCCGGTGTCTATGCCGCACTGCCGCTCAAAGCCGACATGGTCGGACTCTATTCGGCGGTGGCGAACGCCAACCACATGCCGCTTGCGGGCGGCGCCGAACCCTTGCTCGGCACCAACCCGTTGGCAATCGCGATTCCCGCCGGCAAGGAAGCGCCGGTGGTCCTCGATATCGCCACCTCGATAGTCTCCTACGGCACGATCAAGAACCACCGGCTGCAAAACAAGCCGTTGCAAGGCGACTGGATGATCGATCCGAAAACCGGCGAAGCCGTCATCGATCCGCACAAAAGTGCGGAGGCGCTGCTGTTGCCGATGGCGGGTTACAAGGGGGCGGGACTCGCGCTGACGCTCGGCCTGCTTGCCGGCACACTCAACGGTGCGCTGTTTGGTCGCGATTGCGTCGATTTCAATGCCGAGCCGGACAAAGTGACCAATACGGGGCAGTTTGTGGTCGCGCTCGATCCGGCCGTTTCCAGCCGATCGATCAATTCAAGGCCGAGGTCGATCGGCATATTCGGGAGCTGCGCAACACGAAAGCGCTGCCTGGTCAGAGCGTACGACTGCCGGGCGAGCAACGCGCGCAAGCGTCGCGCCGACCGGCTGCGCAACGGATTACCGCTCGCGCCTGAGCTGCTTGACGCAGCTCGACAAACTGGCGGCTGAATTATCGATCAAGCCGCTCCGCGAACGCGGCTAGGCGCGACGCCACCAATCACATAACTGCCGCATTTTTGGTGCTCAAGGGAACAAATCGAATAAATCGCCGTTCATTCCGCGGCCCGCCCTCGATTAGTGCGAGCCTGTCGATACGGCATTTGGCGCAAATCAATTGTCGAATCAAATTGATGAAGCGTCGAAAAGAAAGAAATAGTCGGCGTGGGTCAAAAGGAAGTTGGCCCATCTCGGCCTCCTTTTGGCGTGGGCAGCGTGTTGTCCGCAATTCCTTTGCTCAGCGTCTCGAGCGAAAATACCTTCGATCGAATTCAAGCCGGCGAGTGGGTTGTTGCGTCGATGTATTGGGAAGACAAACTGGTTTCGACCGGCAAGAGTTTCAATCCGATCGGATGGCATGCCGCCCATAAGACATTGCCGATTGGCACATTGATCCGCGTATCGAATCCCAAGAACCACCGGTCGATCAACGTAACGATCAACGATCGTGGACCATTTATAGCGAACCGCGATCTGGATCTCAGCCTCGGTGCCGGCACATTGTTGGGGCTTCAGGGGCTGGGCACCGTCTACATGGAAGTCCTGTCGATTCCGCCGATAAAGAATATGCAACGGCCGGTGGTGGAAAGCTTGTTTGCGGTCAACGACGCCAACGCCAACTGTGCGGGTGTTTCGGCCTGTTAGGCGTGCTGCCGCTGTCACCGGTCCGAGCGGCGGATTCGGGACGCGGAGACGCCGGCTCAAAATGGCCGCCTAAACGGGCGCATTTATAGTTAACCCTTCGTTAACCTAAAAAGGTAAACGACATTTAAGGATTACTACCGATTTGTTAACTATTAACAGTGTGAAGGGCGGGGCGGGAGATTGCGCTCAGTGCGGCCCTTGAGTTGCGGCCAACGCCTGCCGATCGGCCAGTGGCGCAACCGCAAAGTCCCGCCGCAACGCATCCAGTCCTGTCTCGGCTCGTCGGCCTGCGAAGGTTCAAACGCGGGCGCGCGATGCTGTGTCGTGGATGAAGGAGTGGCTCGGTGACGGCAGGAATCTTGCTCAGTAGCCAAACGCGGGGCGATTGGGTCGAACTCAGCGCCGCCGGGTCGTGGACGGCCGAATATGCCGGTGCGATCGAGCCGCAGGTTGACGCTGCCACGCGTACCGTCACGGCGCGCAGCATCGCCATCAATATCGCCCGTATCGATTACCTCGACACGTATGGCGCATGGCTCATCGAGCGCACACTGCGTAACTGGACAAGCCAGGGACGCGAAGCGCGTCTTGTCGGACTGCGCGAAGATTATCGCGGCCTCTTCGAGAAGGTTCACGCCGGTACGCAGACGCTGTCACCGCCACCACCGAAGCCCAATAGCATCATTGCAACGCTCGAAAGCGTCGGCAAGACCATGGCGATGGTGGGTGCCGATCTAGCCATGTTGGCGCTGATGCTCGGTTCGCTGATCGTCGCGCTCAAGCGCGTGGCGTTGCGGCCGACGACTTTTCGCTTCACGTCCATGATCCATCAGCTGGAGCGCGTCGGATGGCGGGCTGTGCCGATCATCCTGCTGATTACCGTATTGATCGGCGCCATTCTTGCGCAGCAGGGCATTTTCCATTTCCGCAAGTTCGGCGCCGACATCTATGTCATCGACATGGTTGGCGTGCTTGTGCTGCGTGAAATTGGCGTGCTGATCGTTTGCATCATGGTTGCCGGCCGCTCCGGCAGCTCCTACACAGCCGAGCTTGGGGCCATGCGCATGCGCGAGGAAGTCGATGCGCTGCGCACCATGGGTTTTGATCCAATCGAAGTTCTCATTCTTCCACGCATTCTGGCCCTGGTCATTGCGGTGCCGATTCTCACATTCCTCGGATCCATGGCGGCGCTCTATGGCGGCGGACTGGTGTCCTGGCTTTACGGAGGCATTCAGCCGGAGGTCTTTTTGGCGCGCCTTCGTGAAGCGGTCACGAGCACCACGTTCGAGGTAGGAATGATCAAGGCGCCTTTCATGGCGCTGGTCATTGGTATCGTGGCTTGCGTCGAAGGCTTGCAGGTGCAGGGCAGTGCCGAGTCACTCGGCGAGAAAACCACCAATTCCGTGGTCAAATCCATTTTTCTGGTCATCGTACTCGATGGTGTTTTCGCCATGTTCTTCGCGTCAATCGGGATGTGACATGGCAAATGAACCGATCATCGAGGTGCGCGATCTGGTTGTCGACCTGAAAGGCAATCCGGATTCTCAATGGCGTCACGCTCGACGTCTATCGCGGTGAGATTTTGGGTTTCGTCGGTGCGTCCGGCGCGGGCAAGTCGGTCCTTACGCGCACGATCCTTGGTCTGTTGCCGAAGCAGCAGGGGCGGATCGACGTTTTCGGAGTCAATCTTGATGAGGCCGGCGAGATGCAGCGCCAGGAGATCGAGCGGCGCTGGGGCATCCTGTTCCAGCAAGGGGCGCTATTCTCTTCGCTGACGGTCGGCGAAAATATCGAATTTCCTATCCGCGAATATCTCGATATTTCGGATCGCCTGATGACCGAAATAGCGATCACCAAGCTGGAAATGGTTGGTCTTAAGCCGGACGTATACCGCAAATTCCCGTCGGAACTTTCGGGCGGCATGATCAAACGCGTCGCGCTCGCGCGGGCGCTGGCTCTCGATCCGGAAATCCTCTTTTTGGACGAGCCTACCTCTGGCCTGGATCCGATAAGTGCCGGCGATTTCGACCAGCTCATCCTGACTTTACAACGAACTTCGTCGATGGCGGTTTTTATGGTAACCCATGACCTCGACAGTTTACACACGATCTGCGACCGGATCGCCGTTCTCGGCGACGGAAAGATCATTGAAGCCGGCACGATGGATACGATGCTCGCATCACAGCATCCATGGCTGAGGTCTTATTTCCACGGCGTGCGCGCCCGGGCAGGCCTGCAAGCTGCGGCGAGGAACTAACGGAGTAGAGTGATGGAGAGAAAAGCGCACTACGCACTGATCGGGTTGTTCACGTTCGCCGTGGTCGCGGGCGCGTTTGGCTTTATCTTCTGGCTGCATCACTCGTCGGGCAAGAAACAGGCCGTGGCCTATCGCGTGATCTTCGACAGTTCGGTGTCGGGATTGCAGGTTGGCGGCAACGTTCTGTTCAATGGCATTCGTGTCGGAGAGGTCACCAATCTACGGCTTGATCCCGATAAGCCTTCCCAGGTCATTGCGTTGCTGGCGGTCAACAAGGCAACGCCAATTCGCTCCGACACTCGCGTTGGTCTCGAATTTGCCGGCCTAACCGGTGTCGCCTCAGTGTCGCTCAAGGGTGTTTCTGCGACCACGCCTCTGATCGAACGAGAAGAGGGCGAGCCGCCGACCCTGAAGGCCGATCCAAGCGCCAGTCAGGACATGATGCAGGCCGCGCGTGAGGTGCTCAACAAAGCGGAAGAAGTGATCGCCGCCAATCAGGAGGCGCTACACCAAGCGATTACGGATATTGCCTCGTTTAGCGCGTCGCTTGCGCGCAATACCGATAATGTCGATTCGATCATGGTCAACGCTCGTGAAACTATGAGTAACGCCAAGGAGGCGACTGCGTCGGCCCGCACGCTTATCGACAACCTGGACAAGCGTACCGATGACATCACGATCGGCGTCAACAAGATGACTTCAACAGCGACCCGTCAAATCGAAATTGCCGGCAAGGCGATTACCGACCTCGCGCACAATCCGCAGCGCATTTTGTTTGGCGGCGGAGGCACGACGCCGGCCACGCCGCCGGCGGCCACTCCCGCGCGCAGGCCGCAGCAATAAAGCGCCGCTAGGCGGCGGCGCGCACTTCGTCGGGATCGAGTGGAAGTTTTACGGCCTGTTTGCGCTTGGCTGACAGATCGAGAGCTTTTGTCAGCATCAGGTTCCGGTGCGCTTCTTCCACCGTCGCAGCCGCCGTCGGCAGGCCGAGCGCAACGCGGTTGAGCCACGAGTCGGTTTCCTCTGCCATAGGCCCGCGTAGTTCGCCGAGCGCCATGTCGCCGGGCGGATAGCTGCCCATGAAATCGACAAGCCGCGTGGCGTCTGGGTTGTAGCCCTCCGACTGCGGCTTTCGAGACCGCAAGCACGATGTCGCGGTGTGTATCGTCGATGGTGAGCACGCCGGTCGTACCGATGATGCCGACTTCGAGCGAATACACCGCGGCCGGCCAGGTTACCGGCAGTGCCCACGACATGTTGAGATGATAGATGGTGCCGTCGGAGAAATTGATCATGCCGGCGGTGCCGTCGATGCCCTTGTAGGCAGGGCCGAGCACCTTGTCGACCGAACGCGCATAGCATTCGACCGCGGTCTTGCCTTCCAGGCACCACATGCAAATGTCGAGCGCATGCGTTCCGGAAATGACCATCGGCGAGATGGTCGTCGGATCGTCGGTGCGCTTGTAGTTGTCGATCGCGACCAAGCGATTCATAAATGCGCGCGACGTTACCATCGTCACATCGCCGAGCGCGCCGGTGCGGCATTTCTCCTTCGCCGCCAGCCAACGACGGCGGAAGCGTTGGGTGTAACCGACAACGGCATCCAATTTTGCGGCTTTGATCGCCTTGAGCACGCGCTCGGATTCCGCGAGATTGGTTGCGAGCGGCTTCTCGATCAGCATCGGAATCCCGCGCTCGACCGCAGCCATGATCGGATCGACGTGCAGATGCTCGTCGGTGCAGATAATGGCGGCAGTTACTTCCGGCCGCTTGAGCAGTTCGACGTGGCTTTGCGTGACGAAATCGGCGCTGATCTTCGGACCGACTTCGCCGGCGCGGTTGGGGTTCTTCTCGGCAAGTCCGATCCACTCGACCGCCGGATGGCGCGCCGCCACTTCGCCGCGAAACAATCCGACGCGGCCGCCGCCGATGATCGCAAGGCCGACACCCTTGGCCGACTTCCTCATTAATTCACCCCCGCGCGAATTTTCAGTTTGAATTCGGCAATGGCCGAAATCGTTTCGTTAGATAGTGGTAAATCCACCGGCTCATTTCGATCGGCAGACAGGTCTGCGGCGCTGTAGGTTTCCATCACGCGCCGCGCACTTTCCGGAGTCACCATCACTGGCGTATCGCGGATGCAGGCTTCCAGGAAGTGGATCGTTTCCGGGCCCATGCCACCGGCAAACACGTTGTCGACCCACTCGCCCGGCATCGTCGACATCGGAAATTCCTGGCCATGTTTTTCAGTGTTCAGCCAATTGTCGCGCTGGGTGTCATCGAGAAACAGCGAGCCGTCGGTGCCGGTGATTTCGATCCAGGTGGCGCAATAGTTTGGATAACTCGGCGGCAGATTCCAGCCGCCGCCGATCATCACTGCCACACCATTGTCCATCGTCACGGTCGTGAACATCACATCGTGGGAGCCGTTGATCGGCTGCATGTATCCGTAAGCGCCCTGCGAATAAACGCGCACAGGCTTGGCCGGCTCCAGTAGCCAGAGCACGAAATCGAGGTCGTGCGTCGATTCCATGACGACAGGAGAAAGTCGTACGCGGCTGGCGATCTTTTTACCCAGGCTGCGCGAAAGATGACGGCTGACGAGTACAGACACGACCTTTCCGAGCGTGCCGTCAACGATCTTCTTTTTGGCGTAGGCAATTTTCGGGTTGAAGCGCTGTGAATAACCGATCGTGAATTTCAGATTGTTGCGCTTGGCGAGCTGGATGAGTTCGTCGGCTTCCCACAATTCCAGTGCGATCGGCTTCTCCAGCATCACGTTCTTGCCGGACTTCAGGCAGTCGCGGCAGATCGGATAGTGGTTCGATTCCGGCGTAGTCGAAATGTAGACAACCGAGATGTTCGGATTCTTGATGATGTCGTTGTAGTCAAGCGTCGCAGTAGCAGGTTTGTAGAGCGCCTTCACTTCGGCCAAGCGATCGGGCCGGATTTCGCACAGGTGCAACTTGTCTACCAGCGCCGTGCGCGAGAGCGTATCCGCACGTGTGCCCCCGACCCAGCCAACACCGATCACCGCAGCTTCAACCGTTTTCACCGGACTTCTTCCTTCCGTTTCTTATGATGCTTGCGGCCGGTTGGCCGCGCGGGCGGCAGACTAGCCCACGCGTGTAGTGACCGGAAGAGCGTGGTTTTTCAGCGTGCGAAAGCAGTCTGGCCTATACCGAACACCTGCGCCGCGAATTGCGGATAGACCTCCGACAGCTGTGGCGCGACCACCTCGCGCATGAGCTTGAGTGTCTCGGGCGAGGGCGCCGGTGTCTGCGGCACTGTGGCCGGTCTTTCGAAATCAAACCCCGTGTTTTCGACGACCTCTTCGACCGTATGGCCCGGATGCACGCTTGTCAGCACGAAGTGCCCGTCCGCGAAGCTGAACAGGCAGCGGTTGGTCACCAACGCGATCGGTCCGCCCGGGCGATAGACGTTGGCTTTGCTTGTGCCCGGTGCGCTGATGAAATCGACCTTGGGCACCAGCGTTCGACGCGAATGCTCGGTGCGGAACAGGATCACTTTCGGCACCACATAATAGAGATAGGCAGAGCCGAACGAGCCGGGGAATCGTACTTTCGGATGCTCGTAGTCGCCGGTGCTCACGAGATTGACGTTGCCTTGTCCGTCGATCTGTCCGCCCGAGAGGAAAAATACGTCAATGCGGCCTTGGCCGGCGCAGTCGAACAGCTCGCGCGCACCATCGGTGAAAAAATTGTGCTTGCGGCTTTGCAGCAGCGAAACATAAGGCCGTCCTTTGCCGCGTTCGCGTGCCAGCAGTGCCGCGGTCGCCGGGATGGGCGAAGCATTGCCGACGGCGACGTGGTGTACGTCGCCGATCAGACGCGCGATCACGTCGGCGAGCAGTTCCTCGTCGCGGAATTGTTTTGCGGTCACGCGCGGTTCTCCCGGCTCGGGCTATGCCGCCTTTTTCTCATACACATACTTGTCCAGATAGTCGGCAAAGCCCTGCTCGTTGCCGCCATGCGCGCGTATTCGGTTAGATGATTCGGCATCGGCTCCATAAAAATCCGGCAGACCCAGCGGCCAGGCCCCGCGCTCCGCGAGTGCGATGCCGTCGACGTAGAAACCCGGCAACGTGCCGGCGGCGAGCGTCGGATCGTCCAGCAGATTGCCGTCGTGGATTTTTTCCACGGTTGCGACGGTCTTCACCGACGCATGCGCCATGGTGGCCAGTTCGCGCTGGCGCCCGATCCAGACGTTGCCGAAGCGGTCCGCCATTGGCGCGTGGATCAGCGCCACGTCAGGTTTGATCGCGGGGAGCAGCACGATCGGATCGCCGTTCGCGAACGGGCTGTCGATTACTTTCCAGTCGTCGCGGTATTTCAGGACATCCGAACCGATGAGCCCGCGCAGCGGCATAAACGGCACGCCTTTTTCGGACGCTTGCAAGGCAGCATGCAGCGCCGGGCAGGTGGCATCTTTCATATCAATTGCGCCTGAGGTAACAGCAGCCGTAAAGCGCGGGGCGGGACCAAACTCGCCGAGGCTCACTGCACTTGTCTCGAGCGTTTCGATGCAACCGGCACCGATCAGGAGGTCGGCCTGCAAACTCGATGTCGGTAGTGCGACAAGATGCAATCGCTTCACGCCGCATCTTATAAGGGCACGGGTCGCCGCCATTGGCACGCCGGAAACTTCGCGCGGCACGACCAACATGCAGCCATCGACGATCGGCGCAATTACCTCGTCAACTGATTTCGCCAGCTGAAACATCGTGGCCTGCTCGGTTGCGCGGTACTGTCACCGCCCACTTTTCCCATTGTTGCCCTTGCAACGTCCACTGGATTTTGCGACTTGGGTTAGATGCCAGCGACCCTGCAAGACATGCTGCGCGCCAAGCGCTTTGTGATCACCGCGGAAGTGACGCCGCCGGTGTCGGTCGATCGCGCGGAACTGTTGGCCAAAGCATTGCCGCTGAAGGGCCTTGCCGATGCCGTTAATATCACCGATGGCGCTGGCGCGCGGCCTCATCTTGGCGCGGTCACCGCCGTTGCAATGCTTGTGGAGCAAGGCATCGAGCCCATTCTTCAGCTCACCTGCCGTGACCGCAATCGTATCGCCTTGCAGAGCGATCTACTGAGCGCGGCGGCTTCAGGCGTGCGCAACCTGCTGATGCTGCGCGGCGACGATCCGAGCGCCGGCGACCAGCCGGACGCCAAGCCGGTATTTGATCTCGATCCGCGCTCCCTTCTCGAGACGGCGCGGCGGCTTCGTGACGCTGGCGAGCTGCCCAGCGGACGCAAGGTCACGGGCCGGGCCGATTTCTTCCTCGGCAGCGCCGACAATCCGATCGATCCGGCCTCCGGATGGCGGCCGGCCGGACTGCAAGCCAAGGTCGATGCCGGCGCGCAATTCGTGCAGACGCAATTCTGTATGGATGCGGGCGTGGTGCGCCGCTACATGGCGCGCCTCGCCGAGCACGGCGTGACCGACAAGCTGTCAGTGTTGATTGGCGTTGTGCCGCTGCGCTCGGCGAAGTCAGCGCGCTGGATCAAGGAGAAGCTGTTCGGTGCCGTGATTCCGGATGCGCTGATTGATCGCATGGAGCGCGCGAGCGATCCGGCAGCGGAAGGCCGCCGCATCTGCATCGACATCGTGCGGGAACTGACGGACGTGCCGTTCGTGGCTGGCGTCCACATCATGGCGCCGGGTAACGATGCCGCGGTGCCAGAGATCATCAAGGCGGCGCGAGATAGTATTAAACGGCTGGCACCGGCCTGAGCATTGCCACGCATTCTTCCCCTCTCCCGCAAGGGAGGGGGGAAGCGCGATTGCCGCGGCGCAGATTTTACGACAGCGCCGACTTCACCCGATCCGGTGAGAATGGCACGCGGCGGATGCGCACGCCGGTGGCGTCGAAGATGGCGTTGGCAATGGCTGCCGCCACGGGCCGGATCGACGGCTCACCGGCACCGCTTGGCGCGATTTCCGGATGATTTATCAGCACGACGTTTACTTCGGCTGGCGTCTCCGTGATATCGAGAATCGGATAGGTCAGCCAGTCCACGCTGGTCACCGATTTGCGGTCAAAGGTGACTTCCTCCCAAAGCGTACGGCTCACGCCCTGAACGATGTTGCCTTCGATGCATTTCACCAATCCGTCGGGATTGATGATCTGCCCGCAATCGTGGGCCACAGTGAACTTGCGCGCCCAGATCTTGCCGGTTGAGCGGTCGATATCGACTTCGGCAACGATCGCGACGCGTGTGCCGTTTCTTTGCGAATACGCAATGCCGCGGCCGGAAACCTTGTTTCCGCTCTGGTCGCGGCGCGGCGAGGCCCGCGTCTCCCATTTCGCCGTCTCCGCCGCCGCTTTGATCACGGCAACGTCGCGTGGCTCCTTGATGTGGCGCAGCCGAAATTCGATCGGGTCAGCGTTTACCGCAGCAGCCACCTCGTCGATGAAAGATTCACTCGCGAAGTGGATCTGCGGTCCGACCGGATCGCGCAAGTGCGCGCTGCGCAAGGGTGATGAGCGGTCCAGCAGCGGCGGGATCGTTTCCCATGACAACTGCTTGTTGTCGAAGGCGTAGGATTCCGCCGGCACGCCGAAGCCGTCGCCGGATTTCAGCGCCACGCCGAGGGTTTGTCCCGCCAGCGTGTCGTGCGGTTTGCCGCCGTTGGTATTGACGTCCACACGCGAGAAGCCCTTGCTGTTGAACTCGTAAGCAATGACCTTGCCTTGGGCGTCGAGCGCCGCGCGCGCCTTGTGGATGGAGGCCGGGCCCTTCGGATCCCAGCCAGTGCCCTGGTCGCGCATGTATTGCAGCCGCACCGGCTTGCCGACCGCTTTTGCAAGCACGGCTGCATCCATCGCGCAGTCGTCGGCATCGTTGCGTCCATAGGAGCCAGGGCCGCCCGCCCAGATCACCCGAATTTTGTCGAGTGGCATATTGAGGGTCAGGGCCAGCCCCTCCTGCACAAAGTGGGATTTCTGCGTCCCACTCCAGCAAGTGACGTTACCGTCCTTGATCTCAACCAGCGCGCAGGCCGGGCCCATGCTGGCATGCGACTGGAATGGCCATTCGTACTCGGCCTCGATCACTTTCGCGGCGGTCTTGAAGGCGTCGTCGACATTCCCGTTTTCTTTATCGACGCTTCGCTTGCGTACGCTCGCTTTGCGGATGTGGTCATAAAGCGAAGCCTGCTCGGGGAACGGTGCGTCAACCTGAGACCATTCAACCTTGAGCTTCTGTGCGGCCTGAATGGCATCCCATTCTTTGTCGGCAACCACGCCAAGGAAGCCCTTGTCCCAGACGACTTTTGCCCCGGGGATATCCTTGATCGCGCTTTCGTCCACCTTTGTTGGCACTGCGCCGGCGACGGCCGGACGGATCATCCGCCCATGCACCATGCCGGGCACCTTCACGTCGGTGACAAAGTCTTCGATAGCGAAAACTTTTGGCGCAACGTCTTCGCGCTTGATCGGCTGACCGACTATTTTGTGCTCGCTCGGTTTTTTCGGCTGTGCCTTACCAGGCGCGTAGAGTGTGTTGCCGTATTGCTTGTTCCAGTCGAGCTGAACGTTGAAGTATTTGCCGCCGACTAGCTCCTTATAGGATAAACCAGTGGTAGCGCCTTTAATGTCAGTGTTGATTGCGCTTACGATGCCGTCAGTGACGACGAGCTTGTCGGCCGGCACGGACAGCTGGTTCGCCGCCATTTCGACCAGCACGCGACGCGCTTCCGCCGCTGCCATCCGCATTTGCTTGCCACCGTTTTGAATGCCGGTCGAGCCGGAGGCACCGCCTTGGTTCACCGACGTGGCGGTGTCGGCCATGATGACCTTGACGCTCTTGAACGGAACGTCGAGTTCTTCCGCGACGATCTGGCCGATAGCGACATGCAGCCCATGGCCCATGTCCATCTTGCCGAAATAGGCTGCCACGCTGCCGTCGGCGTTGACGGCGATGTAGGAGGACAGTTGATCGGGCGTCAGCGGCGGCTTTGCGCCCTGCGCATAAGCCTTGCCGATCGACAGCACAGTTTCCAGTGAGACGGCCGCACCGATCGAGACCACCAGCGCGCCACCGCCGAGCAGTACCGACCGGCGGGAGACCGAAGAAGCTTTTTCAAATTTTGTCATGGCGTTCTCCCTCAACCCATCATTTCGGCGGCGCGCTTGACCGCTTTGAGAATGCTGATGTGCGTGCCGCAGCGGCACTTCAAGCCGGAGAGCGCGTCCTTGATTTCGGCGTCACTCGGTTTTTTCTTATCGCGCAGGAAAGCGGCGGCGGTCATGAGCCAGCCATTGATGCAATAGCCGCATTGCGGCACCTGCTCTTCAATATAGGCGGTCTGTAGCGGGTGCGGTTTCTCGGGCGTGCCAAGTCCCGCGAGCGTTGTGATTTTGGCCTCGCCGACGGCCGAGATCGCAGTGATGCAGGACCGCGTCGGCTGGCCATCGAGATGCACGGTGCAAGCGCCGCATTGTGCCAGCCCACAACCGAAATGCGGATTATTAAGCCCGAGATCGTCGCGCAGTGCATAGAGCAACGGCGTGTCCGGATCGGCGTTAACGGTGTGGGACTTGCCGTTGACAGTAAGTGTGAAGCGTTGGGTCATAGCGTTCAGCTCCCTGAACCAATTGTAGGGGCCGGTGGCTTACGGCCGACCGGCCCCTCACGGATGCGTCTTGTGCCGACGCTTGCGGACCAAAGGCTAGTCCCGCACACTGGTTTTGGGAACGCCCCGCGGCGATAAAATTGATGTTAAGATCGCTGGAATAACGGCCCGATTAGAAGCCATAAGGAACTGGCGTCCAGGGAGGAACTTCGCCCATGCGCATCGCTGCGTCCAAGAAGGTCGCTATTGGCACAACTGTGGTCGCTGCGATCTTTGCCGCCTTGTCCACTCCTGCCGCCGCGCAGGAAAAGGTCTGGAAGCACGGTTTGATCAACGCCAAGTCGGACGCGGGCATCTTCCTGATGGTATCGACGCGCGACTTTGCTAAGAAACAGGGCCTCAAGCTCGAAATCTCGCAATTCAAGGACGACCAGCTCGCCCTGAAGGCGTTGATCGCCGGCGAGCTCGATAGTTTCGAAGGCGGGCCGCAAGGCGTGTTTGCTGCGGACTCCAAAGGTGGCGATGTAAAGCTGCTCGGCTGCCATTGGGTGGTGGTGCCGCATGGCATCTATGCCAATGAAAAGATCGCCAAAGTGGAGGATCTCAAGGGCAAGCAGATCGCGGTGTCGGCACCGAATTCCATGCCCGACATGCTGGCGCGGTCGGCGCTGGCGAAATTCGGCATCTCCGACACCGAAGTGAAGCTCGCCGCAATCGGTAGCGATAACGACCGTTACCAGGCGCTGATCGGCGGGGTGGTCGACGCCGCAGTCGTGTCGAATGAATATCAGCCGGTAGTGCCAAAGAACATTCATCTGCTGGTTGCCGGCCGCGACGCTGTTCCGAATTTTCTGCGGGTGTGCATGGTGTCCACCGCGAAGATCCTGGCCGAGCGAGGCGATGATGCCGTGAAATTTCTTGCCGCCGAAATGAGCGCGTTGCGTTTTGCACTCTCGCATCGGGACGAGACCATTGCTCTGACACGCGAGCTCAACCACGCGAAAGCCGATGACCCACGCGCCGCCTTCGTTTATGATGATGCCGTCCAGCACCATGCTGTTGATCCGACGCTGCCGTTGCCGGCGGAGAAAATCCAATGGATCCAGGATCAGATGGTGAAAGCAGGCAGACTGAAGGCGCCACTTGACCTGAAGACCGTCACCGCGCCCGAGTATCGCGAAAGGGCGCTGCAAGTCGTCGGTCACTGAGCGCAATTTGCAAATTGGAGAATTGAATGGGTGAGGTGACTTTCCTCGACGTGTCCAAACGCTTTTCACTGCGCGTGGATGGCGAGTTGCATCACGTGCAGGCGCTCGACCGGGTCAGCTTTACGGTCAAGGACGGCGAGATCGTCGCGCTGATCGGCCCGTCCGGCTGCGGCAAAACGACGGCGCTGCGCGTCGCCATGGGCCTCGATCCGTCGAGTGGCGGCCGAGTCACCGTAGACGGACGCGAGGTCAATGGCTGCGGTTACGATCGTGGCATGGTGTTCCAGCATGCCGAGTTGCTGCCCTGGCTCTCTGCTTTGCAGAATGTGATGTTTGGCCTGGAAATGAAGGGCGTCCGGGGTGCGCCGCTGCGCGAGACCGCCGAGAAATATCTGCAGCTGGTGGGACTGAAAGATTCGCAGAATCGCCGTCCGCATCAGCTATCCGGCGGCATGAAACAACGCGTCGGCATTGCACGCGCGCTCGCCATTGACCCCAAGGTCCTGTTGATGGACGAGCCATTCGGTGCGCTCGACGCGCAGACCCGGGAATCGCTTCAGGGCGAACTTTTGGACATCCATGCGCGAACCCGCAAGACGATCCTGTTCGTCACTCATGACCTCGACGAAGCGGTGCTGATCGCCGATCGCATCGTGGTTATGAAGAACGGCCGGGTGCACGAGATCATGGAGGTGCCGCTCAAGCGTCCGCGTCCCGATCTTGGTGTTGTGCGAGGCACGCCGGAATTCGCCGAGACGCGCTACAAGGTCTGGCGCGCAATACACGACGGCGGCACGGTGCACTAATGGTGGATCTGGCCGACAACAAGGCGCCGCCTGTGGTCGAACCGGCCGAGCGCAAGCCGCTGCCGCGCTGGGTGATCACGCTCGCTTCCATCGCGATCATGTTGATCCTGTGGGAGATATTCGGCCGCCGCGTGAATCCTGTTTTCGGCTCTTATCCATCGGCCATAGCGGTTGCTTTTTGGGAACTGCTGATCACCGGTCAATTGTGGTCGGCACTTTATGAATCCTTGCGGCCCTTCCTGCTCGGCTACGCCCTCGCGATCTTGATTGGCGTACCGCTTGGCCTGCTGATCGGCGGTTTTCGCGTTGCAGAAGCCGCGCTCGGCATCTACGTCACCGCCGGTTACGCTATGCCGCTGGTTGCGCTGGTGCCTCTGCTGATCCTGTGGCTCGGCCTCGGCTTTGCCGTCAAGGTCGCGGTTGTGTTTCTGATGGCGCTGTTTCCCATCTGCATCAATACCTGGCTCGGGGTCGTCGCCGTGCCGAAGACGCTGATCGAGGTAGGAAAATCTTTCGTTGCACCTGACATCGTAATCCTTCGGCGTATCGTGTTACCGGCGACGTTGCCTTACATCATGGCTGGCATTCGCCTTGCCGTTGGCCGCGCGGTGGTGGCCATGGTTATTGCGGAATTTTTCACGACCATTTCCGGACTAGGCGCGGTGATCATCAATTCCGCCAACAATTTCGACACTGCCACCATGTTTGTCCCGATCATCATTCTGATGGTAATGGCCGTCGGATTGAATTGGCTGATCGGCTTCGTGGAACGCACTGTCGCACCCTGGCAAGCAGAAATTGCGGGGCGGGATCGGGAGTAGGGCTATCCCAACTCCCGCTCGAACAAGCGGATCAGGCGACTGCCCACACGGCCTTTAGCACATCGCGCACCGGCTGTTCCGAAATGTTGCGCGTGATGAACACGACGCGGCTTTGCCGCTTTCCATCCGGCCAGTTTTCCAGTTCGACCGGCGGATGCGCGAGGTGCTGCACAAATTGCACGATCACCGGCCCTTTGCAGCCGTCCACGTCAAGAAAGCCCTTCACGCGCAGCAGGTCCGGTCCGCGCAAGTGCATCAATATGTCCATCGTTTTTGCGAATACGGCCCATGGCATTGGCGCGTTCCCTGTCAGCACGAAGCTACCGATGCCGTCTGAGTGCGCAGTCTCCGCCACGAATGCGTTGCGCTGGTCGGGCGCCGCCTCGGTCAGCCGGCTGGGATCGAGTTCGCCATTAATGGCCTCGAGAATTTCGGCGCCAGGATTGAGCGCGCGCAATTGCGCGGCGAGCGCGGCGGCGGCGCCTTCGCCGGCGATATCGGTCTTGGTGATCACCAGCCGGTCCGCGAGGATCGCCTGCTTGCGCGCCTCCGCCGACCAGCCGAGTGTATCGAGCCCGGCCTCAGCATCGACCACCGTCATCACCGTCTCGATATGAAATACGCTTCCGAGCGCGCGGTCGGTGGCGAAAGTTTGCAGGATCGGGCTCGGGTCGGCGAGGCCGCTGGTCTCGATGACAATGCGCTTGAAATCCGGCAGTTCTCCGCGCTGGCGTTCAACCACCATGCGGCGCAAAGCCTGCTGGAGGTCGGTGCGGGTGATGCAGCAAAGGCAGCCATTGCCAAGCAACACCGTCTCATCGGCGCTCGATCGCACCAGGGCATCGTCGATACCGGTCGCGCCGAATTCGTTGACGACCACGGCGGTCCCTTGCCCTTCCGGTGTTCCTAAAAACCGCTTTAGCAAGGTCGTTTTGCCGGCACCGAGAAAGCCGGTGATCACGGTCACTGGCACACGCGGGCCGCGTTCGCGTTTGAGCCTGCGCCCAAAACGTCCAGCGGCCGGTGAGGGGAAGAGTTCGTTCATGCAGTAAGCATACTACACCTGTCGTCACCGGGCCGCGCGAAGCGCGAGGTCCCGGTGATCTCGCTAGTAGCTCTTAAAAATCCATCTCCAGCGTGTACAGCCCGCCGGTGTGGCGATCGACGGCATATACAATTTCGCGCTCGTCGACGAAGACGTCGTTGATTTGCACTGCGCCGGCCGGCGTGCCCTTCGGCGGTGGCGGTACAAAAGCCGCCACTTCCTGCGGCTGATACGGATTGGAAATATCATAGGCGCGCAGGCCGCCGTTAAAGAAGGTACCGATAACGATCTGGTCGGATTGCCACGACGTCGGTACCGCTACGTTCTCGTGGATATTGTGCGCGCCGAAGCGACCGCCGCGATCCTTGTAGGTATCGACTGGCGGCAGCGGACAGGTGGAGATGGACACCGGATGCGTTTCGTCGCGCATGTCGAGAATCCAGATGAGCTTCGGCCAGTCCTTGCCGGCGTTCTCGGTCGACTCGTCGGTGACCAGCATGAGATTGCGATCGAACAGCGGTACGGCCGTGTGCATGAAGCCGGTATACGGTGGCGAATTGGTCCAGCGCGAAATTACCTTCGGATTGGCCTTGTCTTTGATGTCCATCACGAACATCCCGCCGTCGATGTAGCAAAGATAAAGGCGGTCCGGCCGCTGCGGGTAGACGTTGGTATTGTGCGCGCGGTAGCCCTTGTCGAGCGGATGCCGCGGCGGCGGTGCAACGTTGTCCGTGGCCGACGTTCCCGGCATCCACCAGCGGCCGACTTCGACCGGTTTCGAAGGATTGCGTACGTCGATGCAACGGTAGAACTGGTCGTCCTGCGGATGGCTCGGCTTGAAGTCTGGCGAGCCGGAAGCCATGTGCACGTATTCGCCGTCGCAGAACCACAGTTGGTGCACGCCGCGCGAGGTCGGGCCTGAAGTATCAAAGAACGAAATCGAGCGCGGCTTTTCCGGCACCGACACGTCGAACAATTCCAGCCCGGCCGGCTGCTGTCCCACCTTCTGCGTCTGATAGGCCACCGCCATAATGTCGCCGGACAATTCCAGCGAGTTCGAGCGCATGTGAGGCTTGGGCAGGTCGGTCTGCACGACCACCTTTCGGATTGCGCGGATCGGATACATCAACTGCGGTGAAGTTCTTCGGTGCGCTTTCGTGCGCCAGCCAGATGATGCGTCGGCCATCCTTGGCGATTTGCACCGACATGCCTTCACCCATGCCGCCAAAGCCGCCGAGGTCGTTCTGCGCGAGCAGCTTGAAGTTCCAGGTGATGGGCTCCGCACTCTTGCTGAGCGGATTGCTGGCAGTAGACATGCACGGCTCCGTGGCTTGGTCTGTTCTTGCAGAAAGGCCGGCGCGGAAAGCGCCGGCCTGAGTTGTCCATGACGCTAGCCCGTCCCGGGTCCTAGGCGCCGGCCTGCTTGAGAAATTCGGTGCGCAGCGCCTTGCTCCAGTCTGGCACCGCCTTGATCTTGTTTTCCTTCAAAAGAATTTCGGACTGTTGCCTTGCATGTAAGGGACGAGGTCGGATGGCCATCCCGGCTGCACTTCCACTCGCGCCAGCGCCTTGCCGAAAGTGTCCCGCGACATCGTGTAGCCCTTTGACTCGTAGAACGAGAAGATCGTGTCGGCGACCTTTTTCGGGTCGGACTTGAAATCCTTGGCGACCTCGAGCCAGGCCTTCAGATAGGCGACCACCGTTTCCGGGCTCTTCTGGACAAATTCCGGTGTCGCCGCCATGAACACCGGCAGCTTGTCGAAGGTGTCGAATTCCGAGATCGTGACGGCGAGACCGTCAGCCTCGGCGATCGCGTTATAAGGCTCGACATTGCACATGGCGTCGACGGTCTTGGCCGCCATCGCCGCCACCATGTCGTCCACGTTCATGCGCACTTCCTGGTAGTCGCCTTTCTTCAAGCCAGCCTTGGTCGCGATCTGGTCGACGAAAATGTTGCCTGTGGAGGAGCCCGTCTGGTTCGCCACCTTTAGGCCCCTGAGCTGCTCGACCTTGCTGATATTGAGGTCCTTGCGTGCCATCACGCGCGCAGTCTTGCCGACATATTCGATCATGGCGATGGCGAGCAGGCCGCCTTTGTCATGGCCGATGGCGAAAGAGGGGCCGGCATAGGTACCCATATCAACCTGGCGCGCCACCATCTGCTGCATCGTGAGGTTACCGGACGGTACGGCGAATTCCTCGAATTTCACGCCGTGCTTTTCCAACAGTCCCGAGCGCAGCAGGTAATATGTCGGCATGCCCCACATATTGGTCTGGTAGCCTTGCCGCACGGTTTCCAGCGCCGCAGCTGGCCGCACGCCAAAACCGGCCGCAAATACGCCTGCCCCGGTTGTCGCGAGATAGTGACGGCGTGTTATTCCGCCTTTCTGAGTCATGATGTCCTCCCTTATGCGTTTGTCTTGCCGTTGGCTTTTGCCGGCTCGCCTGCGCCGGTCTCGTGACCGAGATGGCGCAGCAGCTCCTTCTGAAAATCAAGAAATTCCACGCTGAGCGGATCGCGAGGCCGCGGTAGTGTAATGCGGATTTCCGCTTTCACCGTGCCGGGATGCGGCGTCATCACGATGACCCGATCGGCAAGGTAGACCGCTTCCGAGACGTTGTGCGTCACGTAGATCACCGTTTTGCGCGTTTCCCGCCAGACGTCGGCGAGCAGGCGCTGCATATCGTCGCGGGTTAGTGCATCGAGTGCCGCGAACGGCTCGTCCATCAGCAATACAGCCGGATTGTACGCCAGCGCGCGGGCGATGGCGACCCGCTGCTGCATGCCGCCGGAAAGATGGTGCGGAAAGGAGCCGGTAAACTTATCGAGCTTCACAAGCCGCAACTGTTCGCGCGCGATCCGATCGCGCTCATCCTTCGGCACGCCTTTCATTTCGAGACCGAACGCCACGTTGCCAAGGGCGGTGCGCCAGGGGAACAGTTGAGCAAAATCCTGGAATACAACTCCTCGGTCCATACCGTGGCCATCAACTTTCTTGCCGCCGATACGGATTTCACCGGCCGCCGGCGCCAAAAAACCGGCGATGATATTAAGGAGCGTGGACTTGCCGCAGCCGGATGGTCCCACGATGCAGACGAATTCCGAGGCGTCGATATTCAAATTGACGTCCTTGACGCCAGGCACCTTGCCGCCGGGCGTGTCGTAGATCAGCGAGACGTCGCGAATTTCAATGGGGACCATGCTTTTGCCTTGCCACGCTAGCCCTTGGCCGCGCGCATCATGCCCCATCGCATTACTGTCATGCGCTCGAGAGAGCCGAATACGAAGCGTTCGAACACAAAACCGATCAGACCGATCACGATGAGAGACGCCAGCATGACATCCGTATTGAGGAACTCCTTGGCGTCGAAGATGACCCAGCCCAGCCCCCAATCAGAAGCGGCAATCATCTCGGCGCCGACAACTGCAATCCACGAGCGCAGGAATGCTTGCCGCATGCCGGTAATGATGAAGGGAGACGCTCCGGGAATGATGACCTTCCAGAACATTTTGTGCTCATCGGCCCCCATCGCGCCTGCTGCGCGCAACCAGAGCGGATTGACCGAGCGCACGCCGGACCAGGTATTGAATACCATCGGGAACGTCGCCGCATAGAACACGATCAGGATCGTGGTCAGATTGCCGATGCCAAACCAAAGCATGAACAGCGGCACGAGCGCGAACGAGGGGATGGGCATGAGTGCGCTGACCAAGGGCAGACAGAAGTTCTGGATAGCCGCAAAGCGCGCCATCAGGATGCCGAGCGGCAATCCAACCACTACGGCGAGGCTGAAGCCGAACATCACCCGGTACATTGTGAAGGCGGCGTGTTCGATCATGGTGCCGTCGGCAATGCTCGCAAACAACGCCTGTGCGATAGCTGGAATTGTCGGCAGCAGCGCCGGCGCAAAATAACCGCTGCGCGCCGTCGCCTCGTAAAGCGCAGCAGCCACGAGCAGCGTAACTGCGCCGCGCAGGAGAGAACGCCGGTGCTCTCGCCATTCGGTCATGAGGAGATCATCCCCCACCGCACGACCGTGTAATTCTCGATCTTCTGGAACACGAATTTCTCCAGCGCGAGTCCGATGATGGCGATGACGACAATCCCTGCCAGCATGGCATCGGTGTTGAGGAACTTGCGAGCGCCGAAGATCAGCCAGCCGAGCCCCCATGGTACGGCGGCAAGCATTTCTACAGCCACCAGGATACGCCAGGCTTGCGCTAGCCCTAGCCGCATCCCGGTGAGGATGTAAGGCAATGCGCCCGGCAGAATCACATGGCTGAAAAGCCGGCGATCGTCGGCGCCCATGGATTGCGCGGAACGCACCCAGATCTCCTTGACCGCCTTCACGCCCGTCCAACTGTTGAAGATGATCGGAAACGCCGACACGAATCCGACCAGCAGGACTGCCGAGATATTGCCGAGGCCGAACCAGAGCAGGAACAGCGGCGCATAGGCGAGGCCGGGAATCGGCGCGCAAATGCTCACCAACGGCAGACAGATATCTTCAGCCCGGCGCGAACGTCCCATCAATACGCCGATGGTCACCCCTATGAGCGCGGCGAGGGCAAACCCGCTCAGCAGGCGGATCACCGTCTCGATAGCGTGATGTGGCAGAATGCCGGCGATGGTGAGTTGGATGAAAGAAAGCGCCACTTCCTCAAGCGTCGGAAACAGCAGATGCGGAAATACTCCGGCCCAGGCGATAATTTCCCAAATCGCGCCAACGACGACGAAAGGAAACAGATTGCGTGCGATCAGCCGCAAACGCTCGCCGAGCTGCGAAGGGCCGGGTGCCCCGGCCACGCTGATGGTGACGGCATCCTGCATCGGCGCCTGACTTCCTCCCATGACCCGGGCTTTTTGAGCGAGCCGTTGACAGCCTTCTGAGCGGCCTTGTTCAAAGGATAGCGCTTTGCTCGCCCACCACAAGCACACGCAGTTTGGGATTTTTGTGCTGCAAACCGCCACTGGCGAAAATACGGCAGAACGGCTAAGCCCCCCGCACGTGCGCGTCTAAAGGCGCCAGGGTTTCAATGGGAGAGTTTCGTGATGTCGAAGAATGCACAAAAGATCGGTTGGGTCGGAACCGGCCGCATGGGCTTTCCCATGGCGGAACGCCTTCTCAAGGCCGGCCACGATGTGACCATCTGGAATCGCACCCGCGCCAAAGCTGAGCCGCTGGCGGCCAAGGGTGGCAAGATCGTCGACAAGCTCTCCGACCTGGCGTCCTGCGATGTGGTGTTTTCGATCGTGTCCGAAGGCAAGGACCTGGAGCAGGTCTTGTTCGGCAAGGACGGTGTTGTGTCAGGCTCCGGCAAGACCCCCGGCGTGTTCGTCGACTGTTCGACCATTTCGGTCGAGGAATCGGTCGACATCCGCAAGAAGTTGAAGGCGCGCGGCGCCGACTATGTCACGGCGCCGGTGTCGGGCAATGCCAAGGTGATCAAGGCCGGCCGGCTGTCGTCAGTCGTATCGGGGCCCGAGGCGGCGTGCAAAATGATGATGCCGCTCATGGAGGTGATCGCACCACAAGGCGTTTCCTACGTGGGCGATGGCGAGCTCGCGCGCGTCTGCAAGATCGCCCATAACGTCATGCTCGGCGTGGTCATCGAGAATTTGATCGAGATCACGTTGCTGGTGAACAAGATGGGCGTGCCCCGCCACGCGTTCCTCGCCTTCCTCAACAACGGCGTGATGGGCTCGATGTTCACCCGCTACAAGTCACCGGCTCTGGTCAATCTCGACTGGACGACGACGTTCACCCCGGAATTGCTGCGCAAGGATCTTGATCTCGGGCTCGAACTCGCTCGCGAAATGGACGTGCCAATGCCCGTGACGGCGGCGACGCGCGAGGTGCTGCAAAGCCACTTCGGCCATGCAACGTTGCAGCCCGATCCGCAGGCCTATCTGAGCAAGGACTTCGCAGCACTGATGGAAACGATGGCGCTGGCCGCCGGCATGAAGCTCGCGCCGGAAAACAAAAATGTGCCGACCGGGCTGGAGAGCTGATTGCCTTGCTTTAGCGGGAGCAGTGGACCCGCGCTATGCAAATAAAAAAAGGGCCCCTTGCGGGGCCCTGTGTGCATAAGGTGGAGGATTTACGCCGCCGTCTAAGCCTGAAGGGAGGAAAACGGCGGCTGCGCACGTCTCCACTGAAGTGGTCCGGCGCGCCTATCACAAGTAAAATGGCCGTAAATTTCATGATGGATATGCGTGAAACACATGGCAGAATTTGACGCATCCTTTGAAACGGGAGCTCTAAATGACCTTCAAGCTTTACAACGCCCCGCAATCAACATGCAGCCAGCGCGTTCGGTTCGTCTTCAACGCCAAGAAACTGCCGTTCGACGAGGTGAAGCTCAATCTGCTTGAGGGCGACCAGCTCAAGGCCGACTACCTCAAACTCAATCCCAATGGCGTCGTGCCCACGCTCGACCATGATGGCGCGATCGTCATCGATTCGACGGTCATAACGGAATACCTCGATGAGGTATCTCCTGACGACAGCTTTACGCCCGAAGATCCAGTTGCGCGCGCGCGAATGCGCGCACTCATGCATTTCATCGACGAGATGCCGGCCGCGGCTGTGCGTGTCCCGACATTCAATCTCGCCTTTTTGCCGAGCTTCCAGAAGATGAGCCGTGACGCTTTCGTGGCAATGGCGGAGAGCAAGCCCTTGCGCCGCGAGTTCATGCTCACTATGGGCCAGACTGGATTTCCGAAAATAGAGATGGACGCTGCGCTCGCGCGTCTGCGGCGCGCCTATGAGCGCATGGATGCTGAGATTAAAAAAAGCGGTGGCCCGTGGCTGCTCGGCAAGCAGATCACGCTGGCCGATGTTGCGGCGATGCCGGCCTTGGTGCGCATGCACGATCTTGGCATGCCGGACTGGCAAGATCTCCCGGGCGTCGTCACCTGGTTCGATAATATCCGCGCGCATCCGGCGTTCAAGCCGACCTACTATCAGGGCTCACTGTTGAGCGAACGATTTCCGCATTTGAGAGAGAAGACACCCGCCTAAGCCATTGTCGGCAAAGGACCGTTCATGACAATTGAGGCGCGGCACTTTCGTTCTGGTGAGGGCAGGACCTTCCAGCTCGGGCGCATCACGCTGACGGTCAAGATGAGCGCTGCCGAGACCGGCGGTGCCTACACGCTGTGCGAGGCCATTGAGCCGCCGGGCGCGGCGGCGAGCCTGCACCGGCACCCGACCTATGACGAAACTCATATTGTCTGCGAAGGCCACTACGAGTGCCGGCTGGGAGACGCCGTACTCATGCTCGGCCCCGGTGAGATGATGTTCGCGCCGCGCGGCACGCCTCACAGCATCAAGAGCATCGGTCCGGAAACAGGTCGTGAGCTGCTTATCTCGTCACCCGGCGGCATTTTTGATGCCTTCATCGAAGAAGTGACGGACGCCATGACAGCCGCCGGGCGAGGCGGGCCGGCAGCGGATTTCAAAGCGATTGCGGGCAAATACGGAATCGAATTTCTGGCATAACCGAGGCGACTCCGTACCGCTGTCTTGTAGTTTCGCTTATAAGCCGTATCTCCGGTGCACGGCGTTGTCGCCGACCGCGCCGCGGCTCATCATTGCAACGCGGAGCTTTGTCATGAATTCCATCACCACGCTCGTCACCATAGTTTTCGCCGCCATCGGTGTTCTGCTGTTCGGTGCCGGCTTGCAGCTTGCCGGCATTGGTTTCGGCGTTCTCGCGGTGCTTATCGCGTTTTCGCTCAAGATGGCGAACAACTGGGAGCGTTTCGTGATCCTGCGCGCCGGCAAATTATCGAGCGTGAAAGGTCCCGGGCTGTTCATGATTATTCCCGTCCTCGACAGCGTGACTGCCGTCATCGACGAGCGTATCCAGACCACGGCCTTTAACGCCGAACAGGCACTTACGCGTGACACCGTGCCGGTCAATGTAGATGCGATCGTGTTCTGGCACGTCCACGATGCCCAGCGCGCCGCACTCAACATCACCAATTACCGTGAGGCGATCGACCGCGTCTCGCAGACAAGTTTGCGCGAGATGATCGGGTCATCACACCTGTCAGCTCTGCTGGCGGAGCGCAAGGCGGCGGACGAAGTGCTGCGCACCGAAATCGCAGGCAAGACGGCCGACTGGGGCATCTCGGTCAATTCGGTGGAGATCCGTGACGTCGCCATTCCCGTTGCCTTGCAGGACGCCATGTCGCGCCAGGCGCAGGCCGAGCGGGAAAAGGAAGCGCGTGTGATCTTGGGATCTGCCGAAGCCGCGATCGCGGCCAAATTCGTCGAGGCGGCGAGAACCTATGCCGGCGAGCCGGCGGCGCTCCACTTGCGCGCAATGAACATTATTTATGAAACCACCAAGGAACGTGGCGCTACAATCCTGATGCCGACCTCTATGGTTGACTCCATGAGCGTCGCGCTACCGGCGGCAATGATGGCGCAGGGTAGGATAGCCGGCAAGGAGACTTGATAAAGCGGTTCCGCTCATTCCCGCGCAAGCGGGACTCCCGTTTGGGAAAAGGGCTGGGTCCCCGCGTTCGCGGGGACGGGCGCTTACGGAAATGCCTTTTTAGTACCGATGACTGATCGGCAGTTCCTCGGCCGGGAACAAGGAGATCACACGGCAACCTTTGTCGGTGACCACCATCTCTTCCTCGATACGTGCGCCGGAGAAGCCGTCGGTCGCCGGGCAATAAGTTTCCAGCGCGAACACCATGCCTTCCCGGATCTCCGTTGGGTGATCGAGCGAGACGACGCGTGAGATGATCGGTCGCTCGTGCAGTGCCAGGCCGAGGCCATGGCCGAACTGCAAGCCGAACGCCGACAGCTCATCGGGAAAGCCGAACTCCTGCGCCTTCGGCCAGGCGCGCGCGACCTCGTCGGTCATCACGCCGGGCTTGATCAGTTCGATGGCGCGGTCGAGCCATTCGCGCGCCTTCTTGTAAGCATCGTGCTGTGCGGGCGTGGCGCGGCCGACATTGAAGGTGCGGTAATAGCAGGTGCGATAGCCCATGAACGATTGAAGGATATCAAAGAATGCCTGATCACCGGGTCGGATCATGCGGTCGCTGAAATTGTGGGGATGCGGATTGCAGCGCTCGCCGGAAATGGCGTTCACTGCTTCCACGTCGTCGGAGCCGTGGCGATAGAGGAACTCGTTCACTTTGGCGACGATGTCGTTCTCGCGCACACCGGGTTTAAGCTCCTCGCTGATCATGTGATATGCGCCATCGACCATCGCGGCGGCGCGGTTCAACAGCGCAATTTCGTCGGCAGACTTGATCTCGCGCGCCTCCAGCATGATCTGCTGGCCGTCGACGATTTTCATGCCGGCCTTTTGCAATTCGAACATCATCGCTGGCTCGATAATGTCGACCCCGACCGGCATCTTCTCGACGCCAGCGTCCTTAAGCAGCGCGAAGATCTCCTTGGCGTGCTTGGCCATCAATCCGAACGACGGCTGAACGGTGCCACGCAAGCCGAGTAAACCGGCCTTGCAGTTCTCGGGCTTGAGCCACGGCGCGTAAAGCCGGTGGTGTACGGCGGCCGAGCCGAAGTCCCAGAGGATCGGTTCGTTGTCGCGGGTGAGCAACGCCCAGCGGCAGATTTTGTCTCGCTCCCACTCGCCGATCTTGGTTGAGGTGAGGTAGCGGATGTTGTTGACGTCGAACACCAGTAGCGCGCCGCATTCAGATTTCTCCAGTACCTGCTTGGCGCGGCCGAGCCGGTAGCGGTGCATACGGCGATAGTCGACGCGCTCCTCGAAATCGACGCCCATGATGCCGAGAGCCGGCAGCGCGCGTCCCCAGTTGTAGCGCGGGTTAACGTCTTCGGCGCGGATCGGCAGGGGGTCGCGCGTTCTCTCGTCCATGGTCGTCTCCTTACGCGGTATCGATTTCCGGCCTTATCGCCGGTGAGGTCGGTGCATTATATGCCTTGTCGGCGGCGCTGTCGGCAACAACAAGTCCCAGCGACAGCGGGGACCCAGTTCTGGATACCTGCTGGGCCTGCCCGCATAGGCAGGGCCGGCCCGCACTAAGCGACAAAAAGCCCTTCAATGCGCCTCGACATTGGCGTCCTTGATCACGCTACCCCAAACTTCGGTTTCCTTCTTGATGAAGGCGGCGGCCTCGGCTGGCGAGCCGCCGGCGGCGTGCAGGTTGATCTTGGCGAAATGGTCCTGCGCCTCGGGGCTCTGGAGCACATCGTTCACTGCCTTGTTGAGCTTTGCCACCACCGGAGCCGGGGTCTTCGGCGGCGCGGCGAGCGCGTTCCATGTGCCGGACTCGAAGCCTTTCACCCCGGCTTCGTCGAGCGTCGGTATATCCGGCAGGCTAGCGATGCGCTTGTCAGTGGCGACCGCGAGAATACGCGCCTTGTCGGCCTGGTGCAGTTTAATTGCTGAGGCAAGCTCCATGAAAATGAAGTCGACATGGCTGGCGATGATGTCGTTGAGCGCAGGGGCAGTGCCCTTATAGGGCACGTGCACCAGCTTCGTACCGGTGACGCGCTCGAACAGTGCTGTCGTCAGGTGAGACGTGGTGCCGATGCCCTGTGAGGCGTAGTTGACCTTACCTGGGTTCGCTTTGACGTAGGCGATAAATTCCTGCGCGGTTTTAGCGGGAAAATCCGGACGCACCAGAAGCACATTGGCGATCGAAGTCATGATTGCTACCGGTTCGAACTGCGTCGGATCGAAATTCATCTTCTTGTAAAGCAGCGGGTTGACCGTGAGCGGCGCCGGTTGCGCTGCCAGCAACGTGTATCCGTCGGGATCGGAGGTGAACACAACTTCAGCACCAATATTGCCGGCAGCACCGGCGCGGTTCTCCACGATGACCGGCTGGCCGAGCTTCTGATGCAGCCCTTCGGCAACAATGCGCGTAACCGTGTCGACGCCACCCCCGGCTGGTACACTGACGATGATCTTGATCGGCCTGTTGGGAAAAGTGGCTGCGGCATCCTGCGCCCGCGCAGAAGACACGATAACCAGCACGGACGAAATCAACGCCAGAAGTATGCGCACCTTTTCCTCCTCAAGCCCTCATTCGGCTTATGCGACGCGCGCCAGCTTTTGCGCCGGCAGTTTCAGGTTGAACAGCTTCATCGCATTGCCGCCCAGTATGCTGCGTTTGGCCTGTTCGTTCAGGAAAGGCAAATCGTAAATTGTCGAAGGCAAATCGAAGTCCCAGTGCGGGTAATCGGACGAATAGAGCAATTGCGTTTCCGCCTTGATCATGCGGAAGGTTTGCTCGAGCGCCGCCATATCGGTCATTTCCATCGGCTGAGATGAGAAATACATATCGCGCATGTACTCGCTCGGCTTTTTCTTTAGCGCTGGCGCCTCCGACGAGCGCATCATGTATTCGTTGTCGAAGCGCTGCATCATGAAGGGCACCCAGGCAAGGCCGCTTTCGACCCACAGCACCTTCAGCTTGGGAAACCGCTCCGGTAAGCCATTGGTGATCCAGTTGGCAAGATGCACCATGTTGTAGAAGACGAAGCCAAGGGCGTGTACCGAGATGAAACGATTCATCATACCCACGGTCTGATCGTTCCAATTGTAGCCAGCGTGGAACGCGAGCGGCAGTCCCATCTCTTCCATCAACGCGTAGGTCTTCATGTAGGAATTGTGGTGCACCGGACGGTAACGCGCGGACGTCACCATAAAACCGACAACACCCTTGCTCTGGCCGAATTCCTGCACGGTCCGGAAGGCGGCGTCTGCGTCATTGAATGGCAGATAGAGCATGGAGCGGATGCGCGGCTCATGCGCCAGGACCCGTTCGGTGAGCCAGCGATTATAGGCGCGCGCCAGCGCGACCTCGACTTCGACTTGCGGGTGCAGTCCGAGCTGGAGCATAGGCGTTGGGAACATCACGGCCACATCGATGCCTATGGCATCCATCCAGCGCCGCGTTAATGCGATATCCCGGTGCACGCCGGCTTCGGTTTTTTCCATGCCGCGAACCGCGTAGCGCATGACGCGGCCGCCCATGTCCTGATAGCCGACGCCTGCCGGCAGCATGCCGACGCTCTTGGCATTGGATTGCCGCGCGCTGCGCGCAAGCTGTTGCAGCACGGGGTCGTCCATGTAGTCGAGAATCTCTCCGATCGATTCGCTCTCGTAGTGGTGCGAATCCACGTCGATGATCGGAAAATTTTTGTAGCCGCGCTCTGTTGCCTGCTGGGCCGCATGCGCCAGCAGTTTGCTGGTGTCGAATTCCTCGACCTCCATGCGGCGAAAATCGCTGAGCGGAAGTTCCATCGGTCTACCCGTTCGATTTCTTCTTATTCACTATCACTGTCCCGACCAGGCCTGCCACATGCCAAGCTCGAACACTTGCAGGTTGACGGCCTTGAGCATTGCGGTGACCGTCACCATCACCTCGGTCGCAGTTGTCGCCTCAGGCGGAAAGGCAGGTAGGGCGTCATCTCGCTCAGCCGCGCGCTCGGCATAGAGCCGTACAGCATTCGCCAGCATTTTCTGAATTTCAGCGTCGCTCGGGCGTTCATTTGTGCGTGTGATTGTTTCAGTTTGCGACGACATAAATGTCCTCCCCGCGGCGAACCACTTCGAAGCGTCTCAGCTTCAGGCTTCGGTCGGCGGCGCATTCGCCTGTCTTGAGATTGTATTCGTAACCATGCCAAGGGCAGACGAAGTGTATTTCGTCGGAGGAAAACTTCTGACCTTGCCAGCCGCGATCGGGGCCAATCACGTCCTCGACCTTGTGCATCATGATGCCTTCGCAAGCGGGCCCGCCCTGGTGCACGCACAAGTTCTCATAAGCGTAGAACTTGCCCTGCCAGTGGAAAACACCGATTTCATGCGCGCCATGAGTGATTATCCGGCGTTCGCCGTCGGGAAATTGCGCGGCTTTGGCAACAAATACTTCTGACATTCAGCCCGGCTCCGGCCTAGTGAGTAGCTGAAAAGTATGGCACCGAACCGCACGGCGCGGCAACGAAGCAGCTTCGCGGAAAGCAATACCAGGGTTGCAGCTATCCGCATTGTGTGAGAGCGCGCTATCCCGCAAGGTCCGCCGCCCTAAGAAGAGGACGCGGAGTGGACTCAGCCACAATTCTCGCCGCCACAGCTGGCGCCTTTCTGCTTGCAGGATTCGTCAAGGGCGTGATCGGCCTCGGCTTGCCGACGGTGTCGATTGGCCTGCTCGGGCTCTTGATGACGCCGGCGCAGGCGGCGGCGATCCTGGTCGTACCGTCGCTGGTCACGAATATCTGGCAGGCTGCCATTGGCGGTGGGCTGCTCGCACTGACGCGGCGGCTATGGCCGATGCTCGCCGGTATCTGTTTGGGCACTTTTGCTGGCGCGGTGCTGCTCCCGCATGACGACAGTGGCCGGGCGACCGTCTGGCTTGGGCTGGCGCTCGTGCTTTATGCCGCGCTCGGTCTGGTCAAGGGCCACTTCACGGTACCGCGCCGCGCGGAAACCTGGCTCGGGTTGCTGATGGGCACGGCGACCGGCGCGATTACAGTGGCGACCGGCATCTTCGTCATGCCGGGAACGCCCTATGTGCAATCCCTCCAGTTCGACCGTGACAAGATGGTGCAGGCGCTCGGGCTGTCGTTTACCGTCTCTACGATAACGCTGGCTTTGGCACTCGCCTATGCCGGGCAGGTGCGCTCGTCGCTCGCCTTTCCGTCGCTGGTTGCGCTCGGCGCGGCGCTGGTCGGCATGGTGTTAGGGCAATTGGTGCGCGGCAAGGTGCGGGCGGAGACCTTCCGGCTGTGCTTCTTCGTTGGATTGCTGCTGCTCGGCGCGCATCTGGCGCTACGCGAGCTCTTGTGATCGATTAGACGATAAAGTCATCAGGACCCGTGTGATGAAAATCATCGACCTCTCCCACGTCATGAATGTGCACACGCCCGGTTGGGTCGGCTATGCCGGCAACAAGATGTATTACGCGCAAAATTTGCAGACACAGATGATCGTGGCGCAACGCATCGACACTGCACTGCATGTCGGCACGCATTTCGATGGCGCGATGCATGCAACCGACAATCGCAAAGGCGACATGGCGTCGCTGCCGCTCGACTATCTGGTCAACCGCGGCGTGGTGGTCGATATTTCGAAGCACATGCACGATTGGGCGGTGATTACGCCTGAGATGCTCGAAAGCGCTGGCGCCGATATTCGCGAGGGCGACATCCTCATTTTGCACACCGGCTGGCATAAGCATTACGAAGGCCAGCCGCGGCAGGATCTGGTGAAATATTTCTGCTATCACCCGGGACCCAATCTCGACACGTTGCACTGGATGTTGAAAAAGAAGATCCGGTGGTGGGGCATGGATTGCGGCTCTTGCGACCACGCCATGAACACGTCTATCCGCCGCATGCGACCCGACCTCGCCGATGAGTTCACCAAGAAATTCGGAAAAACGCCGGCAGAATTTTTTGGCACGTTTGAATTCACGCACAAAAAATCGGGCCGCAAGGTGCAGCAAGACATGTTTCCGTTCCACAGCTGGGCCTTTCAGGAAGGGCTGCTGCACGCAGAAAATCTCGGTGGCGACATCGAGATGATGCTGGGCAAGCGGTGTCTGATCGGCGCGTTCCCGTGGCGCTACGAAGGCCTCGAGGGCTGCCCTTGCCGCATCGTCTGTTTTCTCGATACCGACATGTCGGTCGAGGCGGTCGGCGACGCCGCCAAGGCGATCATGCGGACCTAGCGCTTGGCTTTTTTCCGTTTCAGCGCTGATTTCGGGTCCTTAAGCCGCGGATCGGGCCGATTGTTTTGCAGCGTCGACTGGATCGCCTCGCGCAGCAATCCGTATTTCGATTTAGGCCACTGCACGACGTGGATGTCGGCGAGCAGTTTCGCCGACTTGCCGAAGACCACAATGCGGTCACCGACACCGATCGCCTCTTCCAGTTGATGCGTTATGAGGATCGCGGTCGAACCACACTCGCGCGCGAGCTCGAGAAACGTGTCACGCAGTTCCGCAGCCGTCACCTCGTCGAGATGGCCGAAAGCTTCGTCGGCGAGCAGAATGTCGGGCTGGACTGCAAAGGCACGGGCGATTGCCACGCGCTGTCGCATGCCGCCGGACAATTCGTGCGGATAGGCGTTGGTGAATTGGCCTAAGCCCAGGCGGTCGAGCCACGTTAGTGCGCGGTCGCGTTGTTCTTCCTCAGGCAGACCGATGAGTTCAAGCGGCAGTTTTGCATTGTCGAGCGCGGACCGCCAGGGCAGCAGCCGGTCCTGCTGGAAGACGGTCGCGATCCTGCCACGGAAATGATCGAAGTCGGCGTGCGGGCTTTTGTCGCCAATACGGATCAGCCCGCCGCTCGGAGCTTCCAACCCGATCATCAGATCAAAGAATGTGGACTTGCCACAGCCGGTCTGGCCGACGATTGCCACAACTTCGCGCGGCGCAATGGCTAGATCGAGGCGGTCGATCGCGACTACGGATTGTCCGGTCGTGGTCTGGCGGAACACCTTGCGCAGGCCGCGCACCTCGATAGGCGGCGGACCACTCATGTGCGCCACCGTAATATTCGCGCTTCGGCGCGCGCGACCATCGCTTCGAGCAGGAACAGCAGCGCGACCAGGACCAGCGTCCAGGCAAATACGTCGGCAACCGAAAATAATTCCTGTGCCACCGACAATTGATGTCCGATCCCAGTCACTGCGCCAACCAGCTCGGCGATGGTGACGACACGGATCGCCAGGCTGATGTTGACTTTCCAGCTGGTGAAGATGGTTGGCACGATTGCGGGCAGCATCAGCTTGAAGAAGTACTGCCAGGTCGTTGGCCGGAACGATTGCATCATATGGCGCAATTCACGCGGCACGCCGTGCATCGCGTCGAGCGTATCGATCAGGAAGACGGGGCCGCATACTACGACCAGCACGAAGCAGATGCGGAATTCGACGCCGGGAAACCACAGCACCGCAAACAGAATCCATGACACCACGGGTATCGCCATCAGCAGGCGAATCATTGGGTGCAGGTATTTATCGAGCGAATCCGAGCGATACATGGCCATGGCCAGAGCGAGGCCCAGCACGAATGACACGATCAGAGCAGCGATCACGCGGGCCAGTGTCACCACGATGTCGATTGGCGTGATAGTGGTGACGCTTTTCGCGATGCGTACAAAACTGGGGATCGCAAATGGCGGAATCCCCAAATAGGGCGCCACGTGAGACAGCGCTTCCCAGACGATGGCGAAGACGAGGAGTGAGACGAGAGTCTGACGCGGAAAGGTCAGGACCGGAACAGACTCCCGAAACTCGTTGGTCATCGTACAGACGCGCTTACGCGCTTAAGGCGCATAGATGATCTTCTCGTCCGGCATTTTTTCGTAGAACCCAGCCTTTACCGCGCGTTCCATCATGTCGGTAATGGTCTTGCGGGTCGCCGGCTCCCAGGCCGGCCTGATGGTCATTTGCAGCCGTTTGCTCGCCAACGCGGCAGCCAGAATGCCTGGCGGCAGTTTGAGGGTCTCGTTGGCGATCTTGTCGGCTTCCGCAGTGTTGCTTTGCATGAATTGGGCGACATCCTGCAGCGCTGCGATCAGCATTTTTGGCGCATCTGGATTTTTCGCGATCGCGTCGGCGCGCATCGCTGTTACAATTTCCCAGCCGTCTTGTCCGGTGATTTCCTTCCAGCCTTCTGCGCCGTTGAATATTACGTGCCAGTTCGGATTTTGCTTGGCGATAATGCTGGCCAGCGGCTCGATCACCAGTGCGGCGTCGACGCGGTCAGCCTCGAGTTGTGCGCGAGCAACGGCGAAATTGGCATTGACGACGGTGATGTCCTTGCCGAGGTCGATACCCTTGGCGGCCAGGTACATCTTGATGACCTGGAATTGCGATCCGCCCATGTCGACGGCGAGCTGTTTGCCCTTGAGATCGGCCAACGACTTAATGGCGTCATTCTTCGTGAAGATGACGAGATCGGCGAGCGTGAAGCCAGTGCCGATGATGCGTACCGGCACGCCCTCCTGGTAGAGCTTCTGAAGGATTGTCGGCCCCCCGATCAGCACGTCGGTTTCGCCTGTGGCAAAACCAGCATAAAACGCCGAGATCGAGGGATAGGCGTGAATATCAAGCTCAAAGCCGTGTTTCGCGTCGAAGCCTTCCGCCTTCATTATGTTCCAGACCAACGGGTTGAATACCGGCAGCGTAAGGCTTGAGACCTTGATCACCGGTTTTTGCTGGGCGCGCGCCGGCGGCGATACAGTTCCAATGACTGCGACCGCAAGAACGCTGGCGATCGCGGCAAGACCGCGTCGAGATAAACTGAGCATGGACACTCCCCCTCGTGGTCGCCCAGCTGTGATCTTGCGCGTCACATGGCCTGAAGGCGAGCGCGACTTTACTCCGCTTTCGTTTGTGTGCAAATAATCGATCGGCAGTAACCGGAGGGCGTGATGCCGCATACCACCGCGCGGGACGGGACGCGGCTTTATTACGAAGAAGCCGGAAGCGGCACACCGGTGATTTTCGTGCATGAATATGCGGGCGATTTTCGCAGCTGGGAGATGCAGATGCGTTTCTTCTCCCGCGCGCATCGCTGCATCACCTACAGCCAGCGCGGTTATCCGCCGTCCGATGTACCGGCCGATGCTGCGCGCTACGGCCAGGATATAGCCCGCGATGACGTGCTGACGCTGATGGATGCTCTCAACGTCAATAAGGCCCACGTCGTTGGCCACTCCATGGGCGCCTACACGGCGTTGCATGTCGGCATTCATGCGCCGGCGCGTTGTATTTCGGTGGTTGCTGCCGGCTGTGGCTGGGGCTCAAGCCCGGATGCGAAGAAACGCGAGGACATGAAGGCGTTCGCCGCCGAGATCGGAAAGATGTTCGCCGAGGAAGGCATCGTATCTGCGGCGGCAAAATACGCCGGTGCGCCGATGCGGCAGGCGCAGAAAAACAAAGACCCGCGCGGTCACGCCGAATTCGCACGCATGTTGTCCGAGCATTCCGCGGAAGGCCAAGCACAAACCATGTTCAATCTCCAGCTCAAGCGGCCAACGCTGTGGGAGATGGAGACTGCACTGAAGAAGTTTTCCGTGCCGCTGCTCATCATTGTCGGCGATGAAGACGAGCCGTGCATCGATGGCAGCGTATTTCTCAAGCGCACAGTGCCCACCGCAGGCTTACTGGTGATCCCGCGCTCCGGCCACAATGTCCCCACGGAAGAGCCGTCAGCATTCAATGCAGCGCTCGCCGATCTATTCGCTGCGGCGCAAGCCGGCAGCTGGCTTGCGCACAAACCGTCAAAGTAGAAAACCGGGAGTATCGCGATGGACCTCAAGCTCAAGGGCAAGACGGCGCTGGTCACTGGCGGCAGCGAAGGCATCGGCAAGGGCATTGCCCGTATGCTGGCAAAGGAAGGTGTTGATGTTGCGATCTGCGCGCGGCGCAAGGAGCCGCTTGAAGCGGCGGCGGCCGAAATCGCCAAGGAAACCGGGCGCAAGATCGTGGCCATTCCGGCTGATCTGCGTAAGGACGCCGATGCCAAGAACTTCGTCGTGCAGGGCGCCAAGGCCCTCGGCCGTGTCGACATCATGGTCAATAACGCCGGTTCGGCGGCCGGCGGCGTCATCGAACATTTGACCGAAGATGATTGGGAGAAGGGGCTTCAGCTCAAGTTCATGGGTTATGTGCGATGCCTGCGCTACGTGCTGCCGCTTATGGTCAAGCAAGGTGGCGGGCGTGTCGTGAACCTGATCGGCAACGACGGCGTGAAGCCATCCTATTGGGAAATTTGCCCGGGCGCCGCCAACGCGGCGGGGCAGAACCTCACGCTGTCGCTAGCCGGGCAGTACGGGAAAAACAACATCAGTTTCGTCGCGGTGAACCCGGGCCCGGTGCGCACTGAGCGGTGGGCCGGTCTGGTCCAGGCGATGTCGCGTGACATGAAAATTTCGTACGAACAGGCCGACAAGTTGGCGCCTGCCTCGATTCCGATGGGCCGCATTGCCGAAGTCGACGAAGTCGCAAACCTCGTCGTTATGTTGGCTTCGCCGTTGATGGGAATGGTCAATGGCACAATGATCGAAATCGACGGCGGTCAAGACAAACCGCTGATGGACCGGTTCCGCGACAAGCCGACGGGGTAAGCCGTGCGTTCGCGCCGTTATCGTTGGCTTGACAAGCTCGGGGATGCGGTCGGACTATTTGCACACAAACAAGCTCGCCGGACACAGCTACGCAGGAGCCTTGTCATGATCACTCGTCGTTACGTGTTCTCGACTGCCTGTGCTGCCATTCTCGCAGCAGGCTTTTCGCCGGCCTCGGCGCAACAGACCATCAAGATCGGCGAGCTGAACAGTTACAAGGCGCAGCCCGCCTTCCTCGATCCTTACAAGAAGGGTTGGGAAATGGCGATTGAGGAGATCAACGCCAAGGGCGGTGTCCTTGGCAAAAAGCTCGAAGTGATCTCACGAGATGACGGCGCCAATCCCGGCGAAGCTGTGCGCGTTGCCGAAGAGCTGATCACGCGCGAAGGCGTGTCGATGATCGCCGGAACGTTCCTCTCCAATATCGGGTTGGCAGTCACCAATTTCGCCGGCCAGAAGAAAGTGTTTTTCCTTGCTGCCGAGCCTTTGACGGACAAGATTACCTGGCAGAATGGCAACAAATATACATTTCGCCTGCGAGCCTCGACCTACATGCAAGTCGCCATGCTGATGCCCGCCGCGACTGTGGCCAAGAAAAAAAGATGGGCACTGGTCTATCCGAACTTCGAATATGGGCAATCGGCGGCCGAGAATTTCAAGGCGCTGATGAAAAAGGCGCAGCCCGACGTAGAATTTGTCACCGAGCAGGCGCCGCCGCTCGGCAAGATTGACGCCGGCGCAGTAGCCCAGGCAATCGACGACGCCAAACCGGACGCGATCTTCAACGTGCTGTTCGGCGGCGATCTCGCCAAGTTCGTGCGCGAAGGCAACACCCGCGGCGTATTCAAGAACCGCGCGGTCGTGAGCTTGCTTTCGGGTGAGCCGGAATATCTCGACCCGCTCAAGGATGAGGCGCCGGTCGGCTGGGTCGTCACCGGCTATCCATGGGACAAGATCAAGACCAAGGAACATGTTGCCTTCGTCGAGGCTTACAAAAAGAAATACGACGACTACCCGCGTCTCGGCTCGATCGTCGGTTACGTGACGATGAAATCGCTGGCCGCCGGCATCGCCAAGGCGAAGTCGACCGATACCGAGAAGTTGGTGGAAGCTTTCAAGGACCTTAAGGTGGACAGTCCCTTTGGGCCGTTTGTCTATCGCGCCAGCGATCATCAGGCCACGATGGGCGCCTATGTAGGCAAGATCGCCCTGGAAAACGGTAAGGGGACAATGGCCGATTTCAAATATGTTGACGGCGCTTCGGTGCTGCCGAACGATGCCGAAGTCAAGAAACTAAGGCCGGCGGAAACAAACTAAGAGATAGCAACCGGCGCGCTTCCCTTTTCCGCAAGGGGAGAGGGGCAGAAAGCTTGCGGCGGGGTCATGACTTTCAGCGCATTTCTATTTCAGGCGCTCAACGGGCTATCCACCGCCTCCGGCCTGTTCTTTATCGCGGTGGGACTGTCGCTGATCTTCGGCGTCTCCCGTATCATCAACATCGCTCATGGGTCCTTGTATATGCTCGGGACCTACATCGCTTATTCATTTGCAACCCATATCAACGGTGCGCTCGGTTTTTGGGGCGGCATTGTCGCTACGGCCCTCATCGTCGGCACCCTTGGTGCGCTGATCGAAATCCTGCTGTTGCGGCGCATCTATCGCGCGCCCGAGCTTTTTCAGCTGCTCGCTACGTTCGCGCTGGTGCTGGTGATCAACGATGCCGTGCTCTGGCTCTGGGGTCCGGAGGACCTGCTCGGGCCACGCGCGCCGGGTTTGCGCGGATCGATCGAGGTGCTTGGCCGCCAATTGCCCAGCTATGACCTCTTTCTAATCGTCATCGGCCCGCTTGTGTTGCTGGCACTGCATTTCACGTTGGCGCGCACGCGCTTCGGGCGCCTCATACGCGCAGCGACTCAGGATCGCGAAATGGTTAGCGCTCTTGGCGTGAACCAGGCAGTGCTGTTCACCTCGGTATTTGCACTTGGTGCCGCGCTCGCTGGATTCGGCGGCGCGCTACAGGTTGCGCGCGAACCCGCCAATCTTGCCACTGACCTGGTGGCAATCGGTGATGCCTTTGTCGTGGTCGTCGTCGGCGGCATGGGGTCGATCACCGGCGCCTATCTCGCAGCAGTGGTCATTGCGGAAGTGAAGGCTGTTTGTATCGCAATCGGTATCGTTGATCTCGGCTTTGTCAGCGTCAATTTTTCCAAACTTACCTTGGTGGCCGAGTTCCTGGTCATGGCGGTGGTGCTGATAGTGCGGCCTTACGGCCTGCTCGGCCGGCCGCAAGCCTTTGTGCGTTCGGTGGCCGAACCGGAAGATCCCATCCGTCCTGCGACGCCTGCACTCAAGGTACTCGGCGCCACGGTGCTTGCGTTGCTGTTATGTCTGCCGCTCCTCGCACAGACATCGCCTTATCTGCTCATTCTCGGGATCGACGTATTGATTGCGGTGATATTCGCGACCTCACTGCATTTCATCATGGGGCCTGGCGGCATGCATTCTTTCGGGCACGCTGCCTATTTCGGCCTCGGCGCTTATGGCGCGGCACTTCTGGTCAAATGGCTGGCCATCCCGATGGGGGTCGCGTTGACCGCAGCACCCTTGGCCGCGCTCGGCGGGGCATTATTGTTCGGCTGGTTTGCCGTGCGGCTATCCGGCGTCTACCTCGCAATGTTGACGCTCGCCTTTGCTCAGATTGTCTGGGCTTTGGTTTTCCAGTGGGAGGGACTCACTGGTGGGTCCAATGGCGTGATCGGCGTTTGGCCACCTCCGCCATTCGACACCGCCTGGGTTTATTACCTGCTCACGCTCGTGCTCGCCGCAATTGGCGTGCTCCTGTTGCGCCGTTTCCTGTTTGCGCCATTCGGCTACGCCATGCGCGCGGGCCGGGACTCGGTGCTGCGCGCAGAGGCCGTTGGTATCGACGTAAACCGCGTGCACTGGCTCGGCTTTGCTATCGCGGGCGGGGTCTGCGGTGTTGCCGGCGGATTGTTTGCGTTTGCCAAGGGCTCGATCTCGCCGGAGACGATCCATGTCGGCCGCTCAATTGACGGCCTGGTCATGGTGCTGCTTGGTGGCATCCAGACGCTCACCGGCCCGATCGTCGGCGCATCTGTGTTCGCTACGCTACAAGACACGGTAATGCGCCAAACCGAGTATTGGCGGGCATTGCTCGGCTTCATCATTTTGCTGCTTGTGCTTGCATTCCCGCAAGGCATCGTTGGTGCGTTCTCCTCGCTCTGGCGTAAATCGGGTGTGAAGCCATGAGCGTGCTTGCCGTTCGCTCATTGTCCAAGACCTTCGGTGGCGTGCGTGCGGTCAGCGACGTTAGCTTCGATATCGCGCGGGGCGAGTTTCTCGCCATGATTGGCCCAAACGGCGCCGGAAAATCCACTTGCTTCAATATGATCAACGGCCAGCTCGAAGCGGATTCCGGGGAGATACTTTTCGCGGGCCGCGACATCGCCGGGCTCGAGGCGCGCGACGTCTGGCGGCTCGGTGTTGGACGAACTTTCCAGGTGGCCGCAACTTTCGGTTCAATGACGGTTGTCGAAAACGTACAAATGGCGCTGATTTCGCACGCACGCGAGACCTATCATCTTTGGCGGCCAGCCTCGAAACTGCATCGCGATCGTGCGCTTGATCTCCTCAGCCAAGTCGGCATGCGCGAGGCCGCCGAACGGCCTAGCCGCGAACTCGCCTATGGGGATGTAAAGCGCGTTGAGCTCGCCATCGCTCTCGCCAATGAGCCGCGGCTCTTGTTAATGGACGAGCCTACCGCGGGCATGGCGCCACGTGAGCGCAACGATCTCATTGCACTCGTCAAGCGTCTGGTGGTGGAACGCGGAACTTCGGTTCTGTTCACCGAACATTCCATGGACGTGGTGTTCGCTTTTGCCGACCGGATCATTGTGTTGGCGCGCGGGCGGCTGATCGCCAATGGCAATGCCGCAACGATCCGCGATGACGCGCAAGTACGCGAAGTCTATTTCGGCACGGGCAAAACTTTCGAGAGATCGGCGCCATGAGCGAAGCAATGCTCACGGTAGAAAACTTGAGCGCCTGGTACGGCGCCGCTCGTATCTTGTACGATTTGAACTTTGAAGTTGGCCGCGGCGAGGTGGTGGCATTGATGGGGCGCAATGGCGCCGGCAAGTCTACCACGATGAAGACGATCATGGGTCTCATGGCCAAACGCCAGGGTACCGTGCGCTTCAACGACGAAGATATTTCAGCCCGTAAACCTTTTGAGATTGCGCGCCGCGGTCTGGGGTTCACTCCGGAAGACCGTCGTATCTTTGTCGATCTGACCGTGTTGGAAAATCTTGACATCGGTCGCCAGCTACCGCGGTACTTTGCCGATGGACAGCCCGCGCCGTCCTGGACACCGGAACAACTGTTCACGCTTTTTCCGAATCTTGCCGAAATGACGGACCGCCTCGGTGGACGCATGAGTGGCGGCGAGCAGCAGATGCTTACAGTAGCACGCACACTGATGGGTAACCCGTTGCTTGTGCTGCTCGATGAGCCTTCAGAGGGCGTGGCGCCGCTGATTGTCGAGCAAATGGCGAACACGATCGTCGCATTGAAGAAACAGGGCTTGTCGATTTTGCTGTCAGAACAGAATATTCATTTCGCCCGACTGGTCTCGGATCGGGTTTATGTGCTGGAAAAGGGCCAAATTCATTGGCAGGGTTCGGTCGCTCAACTCGATGCAAACCTGGACGTGCAAAGGACTTACCTGACGGTATAAGATGACGTCTATACGGATGAGAGCATGAAAACATTGCGGCCGGAAAAACTGAAGGTCGTAACGGCCCAGGCCGATTCGTCGGAACAGGGGCGTTATGTACTCGACGAGCAGGCCGGCTTCCTCATGCGTGTTGCCATGCAACGTCATACATCGATCTTTACCTCGCGTATGATCGAGGCCCTGACGCAAACTCAATTCGCCGCGCTCGCCAAGCTATATGAAGTTGGGCCCTGCTCGCAGAATCATCTCGGCCGGCTCATCTACCTCGATGCCGCGACCATCAAAGGCGTCGTTGACCGCCTGCACTTGCGCGGTTTCCTTACCGCTCTCAACGATCCGAAGGATCGGCGTCGCCGCGCTGTAACGCTCACCGAGCGGGGGCGGCAGGTGACTGAAGCTGCGATGTTGGTCGCTGCTGAAATAACCGCTGCTACCCTGGGGCCGCTAACTGCGGAAGAACGCCGGCAGGTCGCAAGGCTTCTGCGCAAGCTTGCTTAAGGTCCACCGTCGCTGATAGTTACCAGAGACCTTTCAGCCGTCCGCCGTCGAGATTGAGCGACACGCCGGTAATGTAGCTCGCGCGCTCCGAGCAAAGGAACACGGTGGCATTGGCGAGCTCTTCGGGTTTGCCCATGCGGCCCAGCGAATTCTTCTTCGCCGCGACTTTGCGGGCTTCTGCTTCTGTCGCCACCCCGAATTCCTTCTTCATGCCTTCGGTATTGCGGATCCAAAGATCGGTTGCAACCCATCCCGGACAGATGGCATTCACGAGAATGTTGTCTTCGCCGAATTCGGTCGACAGCGATTTGGTGAGATTGAGCAGTGCACTGTTGGTCATGCCGCTTCCGAACATGTAGGGATCCGGCTCTTTACCCGCGCCACCAATCGTGTTGACGATACGACCCCATTTCTGTGCCTTCATCATCGGATAGACTGCACGAATTGCCCGCAGAAAGCCGAACAGCTTGGTGTCGAGCTGCGTTTTCATGTCTTCGTCGTTAAAGGCGGCGAAGCGGCCGGAATACATCTGCCCAGCGTTGTTAACCAGAATATCGACCCCGCCGAGTTTTCCTTTCGCGGCTGCGACCATTTTCACAATGTCGGATTCTTTCGTCATATCGGCGACCACGGCGTGCACTTCGCCTCCGGTGCGCTTGGCCAAGTCGTCACGAGCCTTGCCGAGTTTCTGCTGATTGCGCCCGGTGATGAGTACGCGCACGCCTTCTTCGAGGAGTTGCCTTGCGGTCTCGAAACCGATTCCGCTACTTCCGCCGGTGACGATCGCGCGGCGGCCTTTGATTCCCAAATCCATCTCACTCTCCCGTTGACGCCTTCAGGCGCAGCATAGAGTATCGCGTGCGGCAGCAATGCAACAAGAAAACGAGGAGCGCAATGCAGCTTGGCCTTCGCGGCAAGGTCGCTGTGGTCACCGGCGCCTCGCGCGGTATTGGCAAAGCTGTGGCGCAGGCGCTGCTGGAGGAGGGCTGCGCGGTTGCAATTTGCAGTCGCAATGCCGCGCAGCTTGACGCCGCGGTAGCCGAATTGTCGAACAAGGGCCGCGTGCTCGGCGTCCCAACCGACGTCACCGACGAAAGCGCGGTGAAGAAATTCATCGATGCAGTGCTCAAGGAGTTCGGCCGAGTCGACATTCTGGTGAACAATGCGGGTACGCATCTACGCGGCACCGTCGAGACCACGACGCTCGACATTCTTGAACGCCAGCTGCGTGACAAGGTATTTGGTTTCTTTACGACGATAAAAGCCGTGCTGCCCACGATGAAGGCGCAACACGATGGACGCATCGTGAATATCGTGGGGCAGGCGGCGCGTCATCCGCACCCCGACCGCTTTCCATCCGGCGTCACCAATGCCGCGCTGATGGCGATGAGCAAGTCGGTAGCGGATGCAGTTGCACGCGATAACATCCGCGTGAACGCAGTGTGCCCGCAATATATCGAATCCGATTTGCTCGCCTCGCTGATCGATAAAGAGATGCGTGAGCGCGGTGTCGACCGGGCGACGGCCGCAGCCGGCTTTACCCGCGCCAATCCGCTGGGTCGCACCGGCCGCCCCGACGAGGTCGCCGATCTTGTTGCGTTTCTCGTCTCGGATTGCGCTGGTTTTGTTGCCGGCAGCGCCGTGAGCATCGACGGCGGATATCAACGCTACGTATTCGGGTGAGAGTGGCATGCAGCTCGGACTGACCGGAAAGGTCGCGCTTATCACGGGCGGCACCAGCGGAATTGGTTTGGCCATCGCACAGACGCTTGCGGCGGAAGGCTGCAGCGTCGCGGTTTGCGGACGCGACCGGGCGAGGCTCGATAAGGCCGTGGCCGCGATCAAATCGCCGAACACCAAAGGTTTCGTCGCCGATATCTGCAAACCAGGAGATGTCGCCGCGCTCGTCGATAATGTCAGCAAAGCCTTCGGCGGGGTCGATATCGTGGTGAGTAACGCCGGCACACATTTGCCGGGCCGCCTCGATGAGATCGAGAGTGATGCGCTTCAGCATCACTTCCAGACCAAGATCATCGGCGCCTGGGAACTGGCGCGCCAGGTGGCACCGGCGATGAAACGACGCGGTGGCGGCCGCTTTATCGTCATCATCGGTCAAGCGGGCAAGGTACCGCAGGCCAACGCCATCGCCTCGACGGTGGTCAACGCCGCCCAGCATGCTTTCGTGAAATCGCTGTCTGACGATCTGGCGCCACACGGCATTCTGGTCAATGCCGTGTGCCCGAGCCGCATCAAGAGCCCGCTCACCCACGCGCTAGGGACCCTGCACAACGAGGTCTATTACGGCCGAAGCCTCGAGCAGCAGCAGAGCAAATGGGGTGCTGAGGTGCCGCTCGGCCACTGGGGCGCGCCCGAGGACATCGCGAAAGCGGTCGCATTTCTTGCTTCCGAGCGCGCCACTTTCATCGTCGGTGCCAATATCGACGTCGATGGCGGCCACCAACGGTCGATTTTTTAGCGGGATACCCGGCGATGATCGACCTGCGACACGTCTCCAAGACCTTCCGGAAGCGGGACGAAATGGTCGAGGCGGTGCGCGATATCAGTCTGACCATCGCGCAAAAGGAAATCGTCGCCATCATCGGACCAAGCGGGTGCGGCAAGTCCACGCTGCTCAATATGGTCGCGGGCCTTTATCCGCCTTCGAGCGGTTCGATCGTCTACAAGGGTGCCCGCGTGTCCGATGTGAATACCGACGCCGGTTACATGACGCAGAAGGATAACCTGCTGCCGTGGCGTACCGTGCGGGACAATATTGCATTCCCGCTTGAGCTTGCAGGCGTTGCGAAGCCTGAGCGCGCCGACCGTGCCGATCAGGTTATCAAGCATGTCGGTCTCGACGGTTTCGCGCATCGCTTTCCGCACGAATTGTCGGGCGGCATGCGCAAGCGCGCTTGTCTTGCGCGCATGCTGATCTACGGGGCGGAGACTGCGTTGCTCGATGAGCCGTTCGCCGCGCTCGACGCGCAACTGAAGCTCGCAATGCACGACCTGCTTCTCAAGCTCGCCGCCGAAACCGGGCAGACGGTGGTGCTGGTCACCCACGATCTCATGGAGGCGGTGACACTTGCGGACCGTGTGCTTGTGTGCACCCGCCGCCCGGCCATGCTGGCACTCGAGCAGCGCATTGAGCTCAAGCGTCCGCGCGATGTGCTCAACGTGCGTTTTACCAATGAGTTCAAGGAATTCTATGACACGCTCTGGGAACGCCTGCGCGTTGAGTACCACGAGGATAGGGTATGACAGCACCCGATACCGAGGCTTCTCCGGCCGGCCTTCGTGACGACGTCGCGAATTTCGGCTCGCCCGCGCTTGGCAGTGGCTTCATGGTCATTTGCCAGATAGCGCTTGGCGCCGGCCTTCTGCTGCTATGGCAAGGCGCATCGGGGCGCTTGATCGACAGCTTCTTCATTTCCAATCCCATCGATGTCGGGACGCGGCTGGTCGGCTGGATCGGCGACGGGTCACTGTTCCTGCACATCTGGGCGACGGTCTATGCCACCGTCATGGGCTTCATCGTAGGCGCGGTCGGGGGCGTGGTTCTCGGGATCTGGCTCGGTGTGGCACCTTTCACCGCCCGATTGCTCAATCCTTATCTCAATGCGCTCAATGCGCTGCCCAAAGTCGCGCTGGCGCCGCTATTCGTGCTGTGGTTCGGGCTCGGCATTGAATCCAAGGTTGCGCTTGCCGCTGTGCTGGTGCTGTTCCTGGTCTTTCTCAACACTTATGCCGGCGTGCGCGAGGTCGATCAGGATTTGATCGATGGCGCACGATTGATGAAGGCTACGCGCGTCCAAGTGATTTCCAAGGTCATCATCCCCTCGGCGATGTCGTGGGTTTTCGCGGGGCTAAAAATCTCGGTGCCCTATGCGTTGATCGGCGCTGTGCTGGGTGAAATGATCGCGGCCAACCGCGGCCTCGGCTACTTGGTGCAATTCTCCGGCTCGCAATTCGATTCCGCCGGCGTCTTCGCGGTGCTGATCGTGATTGCACTACTTGCCGTTGCACTTAATTTCCTGGTCGAAATCGTGCAACATCGCATGCAGCAATGGCGGATCGTTGGCCGCTAAAACCAAAAACGATCGGGAGGACGCGCGATGAAATTGTTGAGAATGGCGGCGCTTGCCGCAGCTACGGTGCTTACAGGCGCGGCGTCGGCCGAGACTGTGAAAATCGCCAATATCGGTCATGGCTATTACTCCGGCGCTCTGTATGTCGCGGTACAGGAAAAGTTGTTCCAGAAGTACGGGCTTGAACCGGATATTTCCTATGTGCAGGGCGGGCCACTCGCGTTACAGGCAGTGCTCACAAAGCAGGCTGACATCGGCATCTTGTCGTACGAACACGTGCTCACCGTGGCCGTGCAGGGCAAGCGCATCGTAGCGTTCTTCAATATCGCCAATCGACCGGTCAACAACGTGATCGCCAGCGACAAGTTGATGGCCGGCGCCGAGAATTTGAGCATTGCCGAGAAAATCAAGCGCCTGAAGGGCCAGCGTGTGGCGATGCCCTCAGCCAACGGTTCGGGTGAAAAAATGCTCGGAGTGCTTGCGAAGAAATACGGGCTCACACTACCAGGCGATATCTCAAGCGTGTATCTCGGCGCCGAGGCGCCTTCGTATGTTGCCGCCTTTCAGAAAGACCTCGTCGATGCCGCACTGCCATTCGAGCCGGCAGGCGTGCTTGTGCAGCAGTCGGGCAAGGGAAAGATCTATCTTAATATGATGAACGGGGAGATACCCGAATTTCGCGACATTCTGTTCATGACACTAGCGACTCATCCCGATGTCATGAAGGAGAAGTCGGAGATGCTTCGCAAAGTTGCGCAGGTATTCGCGGAGGCGCAGAAGATTCTCAAGGATGACCCCAAGCGCGGCCTGGCGATCATGGGTAAGGAATATCCGAGCATGACGCCGGAAACCAATGCGGAAGCCTACAAGACTGTAAGCCAAATCTGGACCCGGGATGGCCACATGAGCGAAGCGCAGGCGCGCGGTACCTTCGCCTATCTGCAGCCTAAGGGGCCGGCCGAAGTGGATTTTCCGTCGACTTTCACCAATGAATTTCTGCCGAAAAAATAAGTCGGGAGCATGCCAGTGTTCAGCGTAGGCGAAGCCACCATCACAAGGGTCGAGGAAACCAATCTTCCGAGCTATCCGCTCCGGGATATTTTTCCGGAATTTACCGACGCACATATGACCGAACATAAGTCGTGGCTGGCACCGCACCACTATGACGCGGAGAAGGGCTTGATCAGGCTCGCCGTCCATAGCTGGCTATTGCAGGTCGGGGGCAAGAAAATCCTGATCGACTCCTGCTGCGGCAATAACAAAGCAAAGCCCGGACGGCCCTTCTGGCACATGCTCAATGTTCCGTATCTGGAGCGCCTCGCTGCCGCCGGTGCGAGGCCTGAGGAAATCGATCTGGTGATGTGTACACATCTGCATCACGATCATGTCGGGTGGAACACGCAGCAGAAGGACGGCAAATGGGTGCCGACGTTCCCCAATGCCCGTTACGTGTTCTCGAAGCCGGACGTTGACTACTTCTCCAAAATCGACGTCGATCCGAAGGAGGGGCCGGCGGAGTTGGGCACGTTCCGAGAATGTGTTGTTCCGATACTTGAATATGGCCGCGCCGATCTCGTCAGTGGGGGTCCCTTTCGGCTTAACGACTTTATCGAGATCGATTCAGCGCCCGGCCATTCGCCCGGTCATGTGTTCTTCAAGCTGGAAAGCAAAGGAAAGCGTGCCGCTTTCATCGGCGACGTCTGGCATCATTTGTTGCAGGTCTACTATCCCGACTGGAATTTTCCGAAGAACTCGGACGCAGCGCAGGCGAGGGTCAGCCGGCGCAAGGTGCTCGATTATTGCGCATCGAGCGGCGCGTTAGTGTTTCCGGGCCACGTCGGCATGCCTTTCGCGGGCCATGTCGAGACGACGCAAAAAGGATACCGGCCGAATTTCAAACCGTGACCGGTCAGAATCCGTAAAGCTTTTTAGGGTTGGTGACGAGTGCCTTGTTGCGCGCACTTTCGTCCGGGATCCAATCCAATAGAATGTCGAGCATCCAGGCGTCGTCCGGGACCGGCACACCGGGCGTCGGATGTGGCCAATTGGTCGCCCATAACATCCGCTCCGGCGCGGCTTTGGCGAGTGCCTTGGCGAGCCTGCCGACATCGTCGTAGTTCGGCGGCCCCGCCTTGGAAACTTCGTAAGGTGCGGACAATTTGACCCAGGTACGGCCCGCGTCGACCAGCGCGTGAAGCGTGTGAAAGCCCGGGTGATCGAGTGAAACCGGTTCGAGAAATTTGCCAACGTGGTCGATCACCAGCGTACTGGTCAGCCGCCTGAGCATGGCCTCTCGTTCAGGCAGGTCGCGGCCGTCGAGCTGCAATTGCACATGCCAGCCGAATGGCGCCACACGGGCCGACATGGTCTCGAGGATGTCCCAAGGCAGCGGCGCGCCAGCTAACATGAAGAAGCGGATGCCACGGGCGCCGAGCCTCGTCAGGCGCTCGAGTTCCGCATCGGCCACGTTCTGATCGACGACGACGACACAACGGGCATTCGGACCAATAGCGGCAACGGCTTCCAGCGTGCAGCGGTTATCCTTGCCGTAGGTCGAAGGCTGCACGACCACGGTGCGTTCGATGCCCAGCCGTTCGCACATCTTCCGGTAAGCCGAGACGGGCGCTGCGGGCGCATCGATCTTGGCCGTCGGCGCTTTTGGATATTTGGGATTATAGATGTGCATGTGGGTGTCGCAGGTGCCTGGCGGCGCCTTGAGCTTCGGCTTAAGTGTGCTGTCGACAGCGGGCATGGTGGGGTCCTAAGGGCAGATATAACCGGTGCCATTCGGGTTCGGGAAGCAGCCGACCGATTGCGGCAATAATGTTTTCGGTAGCCACAGCACGACGTCAGGAAAGAAAATGCAGAACGCAATTGCCGCAAAGAATACGACGTAGATCGGCAATGATGCCAGCATTGCCCTGTAAAAAGTTATGTGGACGAATTTTGAGGCCATGAGGAGTGCGAGCCCGTAGGGCGGCGTGATTAGTCCGAACGCGAGCGTGACGATGATCACCACTCCCATATGGACCGGATTGATATCGGCATTCTTGGTGAGGTCGAGAATGATCGGCATGAATATGATGATTGCCGGAATAGCGTCGATGAAATCGCCGACGATCACGAATAACACGACCAGCAACAGCATGATCATAAACGGATCGCCACCCGCCGCGGTCGAGATCCATCCCGACACCATCGCCGGGCCGCGCAGATAGGCAAGCATCCAGCCAAAAACCGAAGCAGCGCCGATGGTGATCATTGGAATCGAATAGAGCAGGCCCGTCAGCGCCATATCACGTGGCAGCTTTGTAACATGCCGCCAGTTGAGCAGCGGGATTGCGACGAACACGATATACGCCACCGCGATCACACCGGCCTCAGTGGGGGTGAATTGGCCGGTAAGAATGCCGCCCATGATGATGATCGGAATCATCAACGGCACAGCGGCTTGCTTGGTCGCCGTGGTGAACTGGCCGAATGTCGCGCGTTTGTGTTTCAAGCCGACCGGCCCGAAGAAGTGACTGTAGATCATCAGCCCGATGCCGACGAGAAGCCCTGGTACGACACCGCCCAGGAATAGCCCGCCGATCGAGACATTTCCGGTCGCCCCGTAGACGACGGCCATGATGCTCGGCGGGATGAGGTTGGCCATTGTAGAGGCCGAAGCGATCAACGCCGCCGTGAAAGCCTTGTCATAGCCCTCACGATTCATTTCCGGCGCAAGCGTACGCGTCAGTACCGCGACGTCGGCAGCCGATGAACCGGAAATGCCTGCGAAAAACATGCTGAAGATGGTCACCACTTGCGCGAGGCCGCCCCGAAAATGGCCGACCATGGTCTGCGACAGCTTGATCATGCGGACCGTGACGTTCGCCGAGGTCATCAGGTCGCCGACCAAAAGGAAAAACGGGACCGCCATGAGCGCTTCGACGTCGACGCCGTTGAACAGCTGCGCAATCATCGAAGCGAGGCTGACCGGCGTGAAGGCGGTTATCAAAAGCACGGAGGCGATCAGCGCGAAGGCGACCGGCACGCCCATGTAGCCCAGGAGCAGAAACAGGAAGCCCATCAAGATGATGAGCGTGCCGTTGGACATCACAGCGATGTCCTCCGCTCATCCACCGGAATATTGGGGAAGCCTTTGCGCCAGCCATTCACCATCTGCTCGATCGTGAATAAAGCGACCAGCGCGCCACAAATCGGTATCGCCACATAAAGCCAGGCCATTGGCGTCATCGATGGCATGCGCAGACTTTTGAAGCCATCGAGAACGTTGAGATAGCCGAAATAGATCATACAAACCGCCACACAGAGTACGACGAAGCGATTGAAGATCTCGAAAAACAGACGCTTATTGCCGGTCATCGATTCGGCAAGCACCGCCAAATAGAGATGGTCGTTCCGCCGCGTCGCGGCGGCGACGCCTATAAAAGTACCGTAGATGAAGAAGTCCATCGTCGTTTCTTGCAGCCACAGCCACGGATGGCCGATCGCGCGGGTGACGATGTCACAAAGAACCAGCACGCTGAATGTGGTGATGGTGATCCCACACAGCACCATCAGAATCTGTTCGATGGGATCGAGCACGCGCCATTTCAAATGGCGCTGCTCCTGCAAGACCAGCCCGTCAAATTGACGCATCACCTAGTTCCGAAAATCCGAAGGCAGGAAACGAGTGCGGGGAGCTTTTCGGTTCCCCGCGGTCGCGGAGGTACCGCTTATTTCACGTTGCGGACCAGATTGAGCACTTTTACCGCATTCGGCCCGAGATCCGACGCGAGCTTGTCCTGGATCGGCTTGCTAATGGACGAGAAGCCGCTCTTGTCGACATTCTTGACAACCTTGACGCCGATCTTTTCGAGTTTCGCCTGTGCCTCGTGTTCGAGCTTGAACGCGGCTGTCGGCTCGTTCTTACTGACTTCGTCGGCTGCCGCCTGCACCCATTTCTTCTGTTCTTCGTTCAGGCTCGTCCAGACCTTGTCGCTGACGAATAGCGCGGCATTGTTGGCTTCGTGTTCGGTAAGCGAAAGCACCGGTGCGACTTCGTAATGCTTGTTGATGAGGTAGTTATTGATGCCATTCTCGGCCATGTCGGCCACGCCGGTCTGCAGCGCTGTGTAAACTTCACCAAACGCCATGTGAACGACCTGCGCGCCGTAGGCCGGGAAGGTCGCATCCTCGGTAACGGTGGCCTGCACACGCATCTTGACCCCCTTGAGGTCGGCTACTTTCTCGATGGGCTTCTTGCCATACATGTGCCGCAGGCCCTGAGAGCCGAGTCCGATCATATGCGCGCCTGTCATCTTGGCGGCATACAAATCCCTCATCGCAGCGATCACAGTCGGATCGCTGAGCACTTTGATGGCATGTCCTTCATCGCGGAAGATAAAATGGATCGAGAACACGCCTGATTCCGGTTGCGCGGTAGAAGCGTTTGCGGTCGACAGGAATACGAAATCGATGTCACCAGTTTGCACTTTCTGAAGCGTTTGGGCTTCGGTGCCGAGCTGGGCGCCGGGGTATTTGTTGATGGAGAGCGTGCCCTTGCTCAGCTCCATCAGCTTGTTGTTGAATATGTCGGCGCCCACATCGTAGCCGCTGCCCTTCGGCTGGTCATAGGCAAATGAGAATTGTCGGTTCTGAGCGAGCGCTGCGGTGGACGCCATTGCGAGTGCGGCGCCGAACACGAAACCGTGCAGCATTGAAATACGCGTAGCTGGCATGAAGACCTCCCCGGATTAATATTGCGCCTTGCGCGGCGAAATCGCCGTGTGACGCTTTTGCGCCTAGAGTGCACCTTTGCCCTGTAAGGGTGTGTCGCCGGGTCCGGCATTGTCAATGCCGTTCTCAGACAAGCGCGGTTCGTGTGCCACAGCGCCGACAGGCCGGCTAATGATCGTGCGTGTCTTGCAAGATTTGTTTCAGCCGCTGCGGCGTAACGGGAAGTTGCGTCACAGCCCCCGGCCGCTGAAGTGCGTCGTCGATTGCCGAGGCGATCGCGGCGCCGACCGGGTTGGCGCCACCTTCGCCCGCGCCTTTCAAGCCAAGCGGGTTTAGCGGGCTCGGCGCGTCCTCCGACACGATGATGGAAATATCCGGTACTTCGCGCGCGGTCGGCATCAGATAATCGGCGAATGTGACCGAAAGCGGCTCGCCGTTCTCATCGTAGAGGAACTCCTCCAGCAGCGCACCGCCGACGCCCTGCGCCAGACCGCCGGCGATCTGGCCCTCGACCAATTTGGGGTTCACAGCCTTGCCGATGTCATAGGCAATGACGTAGCGCTCGATAACGACATTGCCGGTATCGGCGTCGACGCGCACCACGGCCACATGCACGCCGTACGGATAAACCATGTGAGTTGACTCGAAAGTGTCTTCGGCGCTCAAGCCATCGGGGATGGTGCGGGCGAGCTCCGCCAACCGCATAGAAGGCCCCGGAGTTCCGGCGCGGACGATTTCTCCATTCACGATATCGAGTGCATCCGGGCGGGTTTGCATTTGCTCGGCCGCGGCATCCAGTACGCGAGCGCGCAGCCTGGTGGCCGCAAGGCGAGTTGCTTCTCCACACATCACCGTGACGCGTGAGGCGAATGCGCCCATGCCGCGCGCGATGCGATCGGTCTGGCCGTGAATGACACGAATATTGGCATAGTCGACGCCGAGGGCGTCGGCGCAGATTTGTGCGATGACGGTCTCCACGCCTTGACCGATCGAGGCGACGCCGGTGATGACCTCAACCGCGCCGTCTGGCGTGATCTCGACGCGCACGGTGTCGAACGGCCCCAGCCCGCTTTTCTCGACGAACATTGCAATCCCGGTGCCGACTTTTTCGCCAGTCTTGCGGCGTTCGATCAGCTGTTTCTGAAGCGTGGTCCAGCCGACAGCTTGGAGTATCTTGTCGAGCAACAGCGCGTAGTCGCCCGAGTCGTAGACAATCTGTGTGCCTAAGGTGTCGAGCCCGAGCGTATAGGGCATCGCGCTTTTGCCGATGAGGTTGCGCCTGCGAATTTCGACTTTGTCTGTGCCGACTTTCGCGGCGATCGCGTCCAGCAGCCGTTCGCGAACAAACGTGGACTTGTAGCGGCCGGGCGCGCGGTACGTCCCGCACGGCGTTTTATTGGTCAGCCGGATGTGGCCGATTGCGCGGTAGGCCGGGACACGATAGGGGCCTGGTAACATTGCAGCGGCGAGATCGGGGACAGTCGCCGCATGGGTGCGCATGTAGGCGCCGTTATCGTGAAAAAACTCGTCCTCGATACCAAGGATTTGGCCCCGTAAATCGATTGCGGCACGGACGCGATGATGCTGTTCGCGCGAATGATTGGCTGCGATCAGATGCTCGCGCCGGTCCTCGATCCATTTGATGGGACGCCTGAACTTTAGCGCGGCGGCACAGACCAGAATATCTTCGGGATAAATTTCGCCGCGAACACCGAATCCGCCGCCGACATGACCTTCGTAGAGCTGAACGGAATCTTTTTTTCGCCCCAGCATTTGCGCGATCGTATCGCGATTTCAGTGCGGCACCTTGGCGGCACCATACAGCTCCAGGACATCGCGCGCTTCGTCGTAGCGTGCGATCGCGCCGCGCGTTTCGAGCGGAACGCCAGAGTGGCGCCCGATCGTAAGCTCAAGAGAGACAACGGCATCAGCGTTACGGAATGCGGCGTCGATATCGCCATACCCCTTCTGCAGGACTCCCGGCTCGGTCGTGAGTTCACCTTCGTAGGTGTCTGGTTTTCCGGTTGCGAGCATCGTTGCTTGCTTGGGTTCGATCGAAAGCACGACCAGCTCAGCTGCATCTTCCGCGAGATATGCGGTGTCCGCGAAGACTACTGCAACCGGCTCGCCGACATAGCGCACGGCATCCTTCGCCAGCACAGGCTGGCGATAGGGTTCGAGCTGCTTCAGTCCGGTTAGCCGGAATGGGATCGGTGGAATCTGCGCGACGTCGTTGTGCGTCCACACCGCGTGGACACCCGGTAGCCTGAGCGCAGCAGATGCATCGATCGATTTGAGCTTGCCGCGGGCGATGTTCGAGCGAACCACCCTCATATGCCATTGGCCCGGGAATGAGATATCTGCGGCAAAGCGGCCTTGGCCCAAAAGCAGTGCCCGGTCTTCGAGGCGCGGGACCGAACGGCCAACGAATTTTTGTTTCTGGTCAGTCATTACGGCGTTTTGATCCACACTCCGCTCATTCCCACGTAAGGGCGAGTCCAGGGCCCCGACCGCAGCGCTCGGTGCTATTTCCCAGTCCCCGTTTTCGCGGGGACGAGCAACTGGCAAGGGCTCGTGATCAACATTTTACTTCCGCATTTCTTTTGCCGCGGCGCGAACAGCCTTGATGATGTTCTGGTAGCCGGTGCAGCGACAGAGGTTGGACGAGAGCACGTCAAGCAGGTCATCGTCGCTGATATTGGGTTCGCGTTCGAGCACGCCCACGGCCAGCATCAGAAAACCCGGCGTGCAGAATCCGCATTGCAGGCCATGATGATCCATGAAGGCTTGCTGCATTGGGTGCAACTTGTCGCCGTCGGCAAGGCCCTCGACAGTTCGGATCTTTTTGCCGTCCGCCTGTACTGCAAACATCAGGCAGGAACGCACCGGCTCGCCGTCGACGATCACGGTACAGGCGCCGCAGATGCCGTGTTCACAGCCGATGTGGGTCCCGGTCTGCCCGCAATCTTCGCGGACTGCATCGGCGAGCGTACGCCGCGCCTCAACCGTTATCGCGTGATCGCGGCCGTTGATAGTAAGTGTGATCGCTGCTTTTTCGCTCATGCGTCCTTCCCCGCATTCCGGAGGGCGGCGCGAATGCGTTGCGGCGTTGCCGGCATCTCGTCGATCTCTACACCAAAGGGCGAGAGCGCATCATTGATCGCGTTGATGACGGCCGCCGGCGCACCGATGCAACCGCCTTCGCCGAGACCCTTGGCCTTGGTGATCGAATTAGGACTTGGCGTCTCGATGTGATGCAGCTCGATCGGCGGAATCTCGCGCGCGGTCGGTGGTAGATAGTCGGCGAGCGTCGCGGTGAGAATGCCGCCGGTCTCGTCATAGATGATCTCTTCGAGCAGCGCGTTGCCAATGCCCTGCGCGATGCCGCCCTGCACCTGGCCATCGGCGATCATCGGGTTGATGATGCGGCCGGCGTCCTCCGCTACTACGAACTTTTCGACCATTACGTGGCCCGTCTCCACGTCCACTTCGACAGTGGCAACGTGACAAGCATTGGAGAAGGTACCCGGAGGGTCGTAATGGCCGGTCTCGGTCAGTCCCGGATCAATTTCGCCTTTGAATCGATGCGTCTGTGTATAGGCCTCGCGCGCAAGCCGGGAGATATGGATGGTACGGTCCGTTCCGGCAACTTTCGCTGATCCGTCGGCAAGGACGATGTCGCCTGGGGCCGCTTCGAGCAGGTGACTCGCGATCTTGATCAGTTTGGCGCGAACCTTTCGCGCGGCAATCAAAGTGGCCCCGCCGGAGATCACCAGCGAGCGGCTGGCGAAAGTGCCCCAGCCGTAGGGCGCGCGGTCAGTATCGCCATGCACCACCTTGACCATCTCGGGAGTGACGCCGATCTCATCGGCGATGATCTGGGCGAGCGTTGTGCGCAGGCCTTGGCCGTGCGGTGAAGAGCCTATACGCGCCTCGACAAAGCCGGAGGGGTCGACCGAAACGATTACAGTCTCCCAGCCGGGCGTAATCTCCATGCCGCGCGCCGCAAACGCAGGGCTGCCGTAACCGGTGCGCTCCGAGAACGTTGCAAAGCCAATGCCGAGATGGCGGCCTTTGGCTCGCGCCTCTTTCTGGCGTTTGCGAAAAGCAGGCACGTCGGCCGCTTTGACCGCCATTTCCAGTGTCTCTTTATAGGTGGCGTCGTCGTATTCGAGGCCCATGGCGGACTTGTAGGGAAACTTGTCGATCAGATTGCGCCGCCGGATATCGACCGGATCAATTGCGAAGGCGCGCGCGGACTTGTCCATCAGCCGTTCCAATGTGAATGTGATCACCGGACGCGATACGCCGCGATAGGGCGCCATCGTACAGGTATTGGTGACAACTCCGCGCGCGAGGCAGGCATATTGCTGCACGTCGTAGGGGCCCGGCATTTCCGCCATTGCCATCAGCGGCTCGACCCCGCATGTGGTTGGAAAGCAGGAATAGGCACCAACGTTGGAGATGATGTCGGCTCTCAACGCGATCAGTTTGGCGTCCTTATTGAAGGCGCCCTCAAGCGTGACGTATTGATCCCGCGAATGAAAGCCGGCGATCAGGTTTTCACGGCGGTCTTCGGTCCATGCGACCGAACTTTTCATTTTGCGTGCCAACCACACCAGCACGACATATTCACTGGCGAGGGACATCTTCTGTCCGAAGCCGCCGCCAACGTCGGGCGCAATTACGCGCAGGTCGGATTCCGGAAAGTCGAGCACGTCGCATATTGCCGTGCGCGTCAGATGCGGCATCTGGGTGGTGCACGTGAGCGTGACGCGTCCGGTCGAGGAATCATAAGCAGCATGGCCGCCTCGCGCCTCCATCGGGGTCGCGTTCTGGCGGCGTGAGCGCGCCTCAACTTTGATGATCTTGTGCGCGTTGTTCCAGACCGCGTCGAAGTCTGGTGTTTTTACCTTACCTTCGAGAATGACATTGCCTGGGGCTTCGGCGTGCACTTGCGGCGCACCGCCTCCGAGTGCTGCACGCGCATCAATCACAGGCGTTGTCTCGTCGATCGATAGCTCGACCTGATCGGCGATGTCCTCAGCCTCTTCTTCGCCCGCCGCTACAACAGCCGCGATCGGCTCGCCCGTGAAGCGAACCACACCGTCGGCGAGTACCGGCTGGCCGATCGGCCTATAGTTGAACTTGTGTAGCATCGGCGTGATTTTCTTTACGCCTTTGAGGTCAGCGATGGTTATGACCGTTGCGCCTCTCGGGGCGCTGACCTTCATCAATTTTCCCGCGGCGACGGGGCTGCGCACGAAACGTACCCAGTGGACAGCAGGAAGGTCGGCCGTAAAGCGCCCCTGGCCGGTGATCAGCGCCGGATCTTCCAGCCGCCGGATGGAGCGTCCGACCCAGGTCATGCCGGAACCTTTGGTGTGCGCGGTCATGACATTGACCGCTCCAGCGCGCGCCGCACGACCGCGCGTACCAGGTCGCGCCGGTAATCGGCGTTGGTTTGATGATCTTCCAGCGGATCGATCACTTTTGCCGCGGCCTCGGCCGCGGCACGAAACACACCGTCACCCGGTGTTTTGCCGTTCAGCGCGGCTTCGGCTTCTACGATACGACGCGGAGAAGATTCGGCGCCGCCAATTCCGACGCGTGCCTCGGCGATCTTGCCTGCCTGCAAGCGATACGTGACGAGCGAGGCGGCCATGGCGAAATCGCCGGCGCGGCGGCTGAATTCGTTGAAGCCGAATTTGGTGTCGTCTGAAAGCAACGGCAGCCTTGCTTCGGCGAGCAACTCGTCCTCGGCCAACGCCGTAGACATAATGCCTGCGAAAAAATCCTTCGCTGCAATCACGCGCTCGCCATGTATGCTCTTGGCAACGAGCATGGCATCAAGTGCTGCCGTAACCAGACACCATTCCGACGCCGGGTCGGCGTGCGCGAGGCTTCCGCAAAAAGTGCCACGCATGCGGATTGGATAATGCGCGATATGCCGCACCACCACGCTGAGCAATTGGCCAATCGGATTGTCGACCACCGATTTATGAAATGCCGCGTGACGGACGCGCGCGCCGATCGTCAGTGTTTTTCCGTCGCTGGTCAGGTTATCGAGGCCGGCAACCTCGTTGATGTCCACGAGATGCGCCGGCTTGGCGAGCCGGAAAGCCATGATCGGGACAAGGCTCTGTCCACCCGCCAGAACGCGGCCGTCCTGCGGCGCGACTTTGGCCAGAATCTTTAGCGCCTCTTCAAGCGTCTTCGGCACATGACGGACGAAGGGCGCGGGTTTCATGCGGCAAAGCTTTCGGCAGCAGTGAGCTAATTATTTGTATACAAACGATAAAGCGCGTTCCCGGATTGTCAAACGCAACTGCCGAGGCGCCGCTTAGTGGCAACGTACTGTATCGCCGAAAGATTTTCCTGTGCGTCTGAACCTCAGGTGCCCACTTTCAATTCCGAAACCAGCGCGCGCAATGCGGCGACGGTGGAGGGCGCCACGCTCTTACCGGTGCGCGGATTTTCCGAGGGAATATTTTCGATGGTCATCGTAAAACGGGCGGTATCAGCATCAACAGTTATCGTGTGAGTGTTCCGCGTCACGGCCGGGTCGGCCCAGATCTCAAGCCGCGTTCGATCTGGACCGATGCCGGCGAGACTCAACGCCGCCGCTACGTTGACATTGGTGGGAAAACCGCGAGCGCCTTCGCGGGCGCTGCCATCGAAAACCTTCAGCGGCCCTTTCAACTTGCTCACTGAAATATTTTGCTCAATCAGATAAGGCGCGCCCTCGAGGCCGGCGGGCGGCTTGCGAGTGACCATCTTGACCGAATGAATGGTGCCCTCTGCCGCGGCGCGCACAGCGTCGAGGCCGATCAGCGCTCCCGTCGGCACCAGGATGCGAGCACCTTTAAGTTTTGCGCGTTCGATCAAATCACCATGTTCGAGCAATTGCGCGACCGAGAGCGGCATAAAAATGCGGCCTTTGTCGATGGCGCTGATGGCGATTTCGCGGAATAGCGACGGCGGTAGACATTCAACAACGATATCGCAGTCGTCGGCCAGTTCAGTAGCCTTGCGCACGGGAATGGTTTGACCAACCTGCGGTAGCGCGCGCCGTGCTTTATCCACATCGCGCACGGCGACCGCGGCAAGGGATAGGCCCGGCACGCCGGCGATCAGCCGCTTTGCGACATCCAGCCCGACAGCGCCGAGACCGGCAAGGCCGACTCGCAAGGGCGGTTTGGTGTTGAGCCCGGTCATTTCTTGCGGCCGCTGAAATTAGCTTTGCGCTTTTCCATAAAGGCTCGCACGCCTTCGGCGTAGTCCGGTGTCAGACTTGCAGCGCGTTGAAAATCGCGCTCGAGATCGAGCTGGGCATCGAGTGTGTTTGCCGCGGATGCATTGAGCGCCCGCTTGATCAGCGCGAGGCCCTGCGTCGGAGCAGCTGCAAAATGTTCGCACAGTTTCTGTGCTTCACCGGCCAGCGCTGCGTCATCGACGCATTTCCAGATCAGGCCCCATTGCTCGGCTTTCTCGGCGGGAAGCGGCTCGGCCAAAAGGGCCAGCCCGCGCGCTCGCGCTTCGCCCACTAGCCGGGGGAGAAACCAGGTGCCACCAAAGTCAGGGACAAGCCCTACGCGGGCAAACGACTGAATAAAGTTTGCCGAACGCGCCGCCAAAACGATGTCGCAGGCGAGCGCAATATTGCAGCCCGCGCCGGCGGCGACACCGTTGACCGCGGCGACCACAGGGAAGGGCAGGTTGCGCAACTTGCGGACCAGCGGATTGTAATGCGCCTCCAGCGTGCCGCCGAGCACGATCGTTTCACCGGGCTTGGCGAGCCGGTCAGTCAAATCCTGGCCCGTGCAGAAACCGCGGCCGGCCCCGGTGATTAGCAGCGCACGGCAGGGTTCGTCGGTCTCCGCGTCTTCAATCGCCTTGCGCAAATCCTGATGCATCGCCTCGTTGAAGGCGTTGAGTTTGTCCGGCCGGTTCAAGGTAATCACGCGGTAACCGGCCCGCTGTTCGACGAGGATGGAGGACTCGACTGTCATGACTTGTCGAGAAAGCGATCGAGTTCGCCAACTTCCTGTTTCTTTCCCTCAAAGTCCTCGGCGATGCGCTCATAAAAACGGGCCGCGGCGGCAAGCATTTCATGTTCGGGGTGCTCATCGCCAACGAAAGCAGCGATCTCGTCGAGTTCGGCGACCCATCGATAGGCCTTGGAATACATGGCCGGCACCTGGCTCGAAAGATAGCGAAGGAGGTCGGGCCGGCTTTCGGCGAGTTCGGCCTTCAGCGCCTCGGCCGAACCACCGCGAGTGGCAGCTAACATCATGGCGGCGCCGAGCGCGGTGAAGCCTTTGGTGATGCCGGCGTAGGACATTTTCAGTGCCGAGGCGGCGGTGAGCGGGCCGCCGAGGATGCGCACGATCAGCCCATGGTCGTTGAGCCTGGCGAAGTCCTTGGCGGCCGGGCCAGCTGCGTAAATCCTTGTGTTGGCGCTTCCCGGCTTCGGCGGCGGGCCAATGATGCCGGCGCCGACGAAGGGGCATCCGGTCGTTGCAATCTCGTCCGCTATTTTCAGCATCGTCGGCGGGCTGACTGCGTTGCACTCCACGTAGACCGGCTTTCTGTTGGCGGCGGTGAGCATGGGCGCGAGGCGCTTGGCGAGCGCCAGTGCATCCCCAGGCGGCACGATCGAGAGCAGGAAATCGGCTTCCGCGAGTGTACGTTCTTCGACCGGTTGCATGCCTGCTTCCTGTGCGCGCTTTGCGCTCGTCGCACTGCGGCCTGCAAGCGATGTGAGTACGGTCACCTTATTTTCGGTCAGGCGCTGGCCGATGCCGGCGCCCATATTACCCGGTGCAATGATGGCAACCGTGGGGGTCATGAACCGGTCACCCCACCATCGAGGTTGATGCTCTGGCCGGTGACAAAGGAAGATGCCTCAGAGGCAAGGAACAGCACAGCGCCGACCAGGTCTTCTGGCACTTCGGCACGCGGCACGCATTGCATGGCGATGATGCGCTCCTTCTGCGCGGGCGTAACTGTCTTGCGTTCGATCTCGGTAAAGGTCGCACCCGGCAGAATGGCGTTCACGGTGATGCCGTCGGACCCGACTTCGCGTGCCATCGACAGGCTCATGCCAGCGAGCGCCGCCTTGGTGGCGATGTAATGCAGATAGTTCGGCCGCCCAAGCCGCACTGCACCGGACGCGACATTGATAATACGGCCCCATTTGGCACGACGCATGGCGGGCAGCACCGCGCGTGCGCAAAGAAACGGACCGGTCAGATTGACGCGCAGTACCCGTTCCCATTCTTCCAACGAAATTTGATCAAACGGACGCATCTCCAGCGTGGAGAAAATCCCTGCATTGTTGATCAGAACGTCGATGCGGCCGTATTCGTCCTCGACCACCTCAATCATCTCTTCGATCGAGGCGGGATCAGAAACGTCGGTTGTGACCGCCAGCGCCTGGCCTCCGGCCTCCATGATTTCCCCGGAAACGGCGGCGGCCTTCTTTTCATTGAGTTCGGCGATAACTGAGCGTGCACCAGCCTTCGCAAAGGATTTTGCGAACACGCGGCCAATGCCTTGCCCCGCGCCGGTAATGACAATGACGCGATCCTTGAGGCCGGGGAATACAATGTTCTGCAAGTCGGCGCTCATGCCGCGCCCCGCTCCAGCTGCGGTAGTTGCTCAAGCGCTCCGCGCGCATCCCATAGCGTCCACCATGGCTTCAGCCCCAGGTCGTTTGCGATAATGCTGGCGGTGATATAGCCGGCCCCGCCGGAAATTGCGCCGCCGGGATGGCCGGCGGAGCCGGCGTTGTACAGGTTCGGGATAGGCGATCGATAGCCGAAATGGTTGTACATCACTTGCTCGGCGTTGAAGGCGCCCATGAAGATGTCACCGCCACGCATGTTGACCATTTCCTGCACGTATTCGCGGCCGGTATACACATAACGCCCGAGGATATTTTTGCTCGTCATGTTCGGGCAGTAGCGCGCGAAGCATTCGACGATCTTGTCGGAGAATTCCTCCTTGAAGCTTTCGTAACTTTGTCTACCCAAATCGGGATCAAGCGGCATCACGTGCCAGCAATAGGTCGTGTGTTTTCCGGGTGGTGCTTGTGTCGGGTCGAGCAGGCTCAGCGGTCCTGAGCCGAACTGCACGAGCTTGGGTACGCGGCCGGCCTGCACATCCTGATGCGCAGAGAACAGGTCTTCCATCGTCTCAGCGCCGATGCTCCATTTCAGGGAACGATTGATATTGGGATCGAATTTTTCCGCCGCGAAACGCGGGCTTTCATTCAGCGCTAGGTGGAGCCCGAACAAGCTCCAGGCGGTGTACTGGAAGCCTTCAAGCTTTTTGAGAAAGTCGGCAGGCAATTGCGCGCGCCCGACAAGCGTCTCGAACGTTTGATGCACATCCAGCGTGGAAGCGACAAATTGCCTGGCGCGTACGGTGCGGCCGTCGGTCAGTTCGATCCCGGTAGCGCGGCCGTTCTCGATGACGATACGATCGATATTCACCTGCGGCTGGAAAGTGCCGCCGGCAGCGATGAAGGATTCCATTAGTCCGCGCGCTAAATTGAATGAGCCGCCTTGGCAGAGCTGGTAGCCGCTTTCCAAGTCGAAAGCGCGGATGACCGAGCCCATCGGCGATGTCTTCGACATCGTGTCCACCAGCCATGTGCCGAATAGCGATACCTTGAACAGAAACAACAGCCGCACGTGTTCGTTCTCGAATAATTCGCGCACGACATCGAGTGGCTGTCGGTTGGAGACCTCAAGGAATTCGCGGCCGAGCGCCGTCTGCGATAACAGCGTTTCGCGCTCATCTTTCGGAAGTGGCTCGGCATAGCGCTCGGGCAAGAAAATCTGCGCGGTGATTTTTTCGGCCTTGCGATTCCACTCACGGAAGGTCGCAGCATCTTTTTTCGAGAAGCGCGCAATATTGGCCAACGACTCTTCCAGGTCGCGGCCGAGCACAAGTGCCGAGCCATCACGATGCGCCTGGCCGAATTCGTAGCGCGGCGTGATGTAAGTGACGCGCTCGCTCAGGTTTAAATCCTTGAACCAGGGTGTCTCGCTGATATGAAAATGATTGATCGAATGCAGGTTGTGGTAGAAGCCCGGGAGTGTCACTTCTCGGGTGCACAGGCCGCCGCCGTAGGTCAGCCGCCGCTCCACCAAAAGAATGTCGAGGCCGGCACGGGCAAGGTAGCTGCCGAGGACCAGCCCATGATGCCCGGCACCGATGATGATGCCGTCATAGGTTTTTTCCAGTGCCTTGGACAAAGGTCGAATTTCCCATCGATGGGCCCACGGCTGGGTCCGGCGCCGATAGACTGCCGGGGCCCCAACGCACCGGTCAATGGCTGGTCTCGCATGGCGGACAAGCCGGAAATGTCGGCGATATCGAAATTACCGTGCAACTGCGAAATATAGTTCGCCTTCTGCGCGCCGGTGGACCTTTTGGCGGCTCTGCCGCTACATTAGACTACCATAAGCAATAGGGTCCGAAGGCCCTTGGGGAGGATGTCATATGCGTAAAGCACTTTTGGCCGCGAGCGCCGCGCTGCTGCTCGCAGCGGGTCCGGCCGTGGCCCAGCAAAAATCCATCAAGATCGGCTTCGTCAGCACATTCAGCGGTCCGGTTGCCGTCATCGGCGAGGACATGCGTAATTCGTTCGAGCTCGCACTCGATCATATGGGCCGCAAAATGGGCGGCCTGCCTGTCGAAGTGATCTATGAGGATGATGGCTTCAAGCCGGAAGTCGGCAAACAAAAGACCGAGAAGCTCATCGAATCCGACAAGGTCGATTTCATCGCCGGCTATATCTGGTCGAACGTGCTGCTTGCTTCGCTTAAGCCGGTCGTCGATTCGAAGACCTTCCTGGTCATCGCCAATGCCGGTCCTTCACAAGTTGCGGGCGAGCTGTGTTCGCCGACCGTGTTTTCGACCTCCTGGCAAAACGACCAGACGCCGCAGGCGATGGGCCTGTACATGAATCAGAAAGGCGTGAAAAGCGTGTTCCTGATCGGGCCGAACTATGCTGCCGGCAAGGATATGCTTGCGGGAGTTGCCTCCACCTTCAAGGGCAAGGTGATCGGACAGGAACTCACCACTTGGCCCGCGCAGCTCGATTTCTCCGCGGAATTGGCCAAGGCGAAAGCTGCGAATCCGGACGCGATCTTCGTGTTCTATCCGGGCAAGGCGGGCGTACAATTTCTGGCGCAATACGCGCAGGCGGGCTTGAAAGACAAAATCCCGCTCTATACCGCCTTTACCATCGACGAATTGTCGCTGCCCTTGCAGAAGGATCTGGCGCTCGGCGTGCCCGGTGCGCAGGAATGGGTCAACGACCTGCCGAACGAAGCCAACAAGAAGTTTGTGGCCGACTACATCAAGAAGTACCCCGGCAAGAAGCCGTCGTTCTACGGTGCGCAATCCTACGATGCGGCCAATCTGATTGCCTCCGCCGTCGCCGCCACCAAAGCCAACCTGTCAGACAAGGCGGCGGTGCAAAAGGCGCTGGAGAAGGCAAACTTCAAGTCGGTGCGCGGCAATTTCAAGTTCGGCAACAACCACGTCCCGATCCAGAACTTCTACCTGCAGGACGTGGTGAAGGACGCGAAGGGCGACTTCGTTCTCAAGACTGTCGCTACCATCGTCAAGGATAGCCAGGACCGCTTCCACGACAAATGTCCGATGAAGTGATCGGGCGGCAATCCGCGACGGCGGCGGCGCACCTGCGCTGCCGCCGTTTGCGTGCCGGTGCTTTGCGAGATTTCACGAGCGGCGGGCTATGACGCTTTTCATCGAGCAATGCCTGAATGGGTTGCAGTTCGGCCTGCTGCTGTTCCTGCTGGCGGCGGGGCTGACGCTGGTGTTTGGCATCATGGACCTCGTCAATCTGGCACACGGTTCGCTCTATATGATCGGTGCCTATTTCGCTGCGACGTTTGCGACATGGACCGGCAGTTTCGTGTTCGGCATCGTCCTGGCCCTTGGCGCAACACTTTTGGTCGGCATGGTGATTGAGGTGGTCGTGATGCGCAGGCTCTACGGCCGCGACCATCTCGATCACGTGCTCGGCACTTTCGGGCTCATTTTGTTTTTCGATGAATTGGTACGGCTGGTTTGGGGACCGGAAGGACTTACCCTGCCGTTGCCGTCGTGGCTCAACACGTCGGTGCAAATTCTTCCTGGCGTCGATTATTCTGCCTACAAGCTCTCAATCATCGTCGTATCGCTTGCGGTCGCGGCATTTCTTTACGTGCTGGTGATGCGCACGCGCATCGGCATGTTGATCCGCGCCGGCGCCAGTAATCGTGAGATGGTCGGCGCGCTCGGCGTCAACATCAAGCTTCTCTATACGCTGGTGTTCGGTCTGGGCGCGGCGCTCGCCGGTCTTGCCGGGCTCATGCAGGCACCGATTCTGACCGTACAGATCGGCATGGGTGAGAACATCCTCATCCTTGCCTTCGTCATCACCGTGATCGGCGGCATCGGCTCGATTCGCGGGGCGTTGGTGGCCGCAATTCTCGTCGGCTTCCTGGATACACTCGGTCGCGCGTTCTTCCCCGATTTGTTGCGGATGGTATTGAGCCCGGCAGCGGCCTCGACTGCCGCACCCGCGCTCTCGTCGATGCTGATCTATCTACTGATGGCGATTGTGTTGGTGGTCAAGCCAGAAGGCCTGTTTTCGGCGAGCGGCAAATGAGCGGCTGGCTCTCCGTCCGTACAATTGCAATCGTGGCGCTCCTGCTCGCGCTGGTGCTGTTGCCGGTCTATGTCGAATTTTCCGGCAACCGCTTCCTGCTTACCCTGTTCACCCGCATCGTGATTCTTGCGCTCGCGGCCGTGAGCCTCAACCTGATCCTCGGTTATGGCGGCATGATGAGCTTCGGTCATGCCGCCTATCTCGGTATCGGCGGGTATGCCGTCGGCATGCTGGCACATGAGGGAGTTTTTACGGGGTTCGTGCAATGGCCGGTGGCGCTTGCCGCTTCCGCGCTGTTCGCGCTGGTGATTGGCGCACTCAGCCTTCGTACGCGCGGAGTCTATTTCATCATGATTACGTTAGCCTTTGCACAGATGGCCTATTACGTCGTCGCCGGTCTGGCGCGCTATGGTGGCGATGACGGTCTTACGATCTACAAGCGCAGCCAGTTTGTCGCGCCGATCGATCTCTCCAATAAGGTACAGTTCTATTACATCTGCCTCGTGTTACTTTTTGGATCGATTTATCTGGTCTGGCGCGTCGTCAATTCGCGTTTCGGGATGGCAGTCCAGGGTGCGCGCTCGAACGATATGCGTATGCGCGCGATCGGCTTCCCGACCTACCGTTACAAGCTCACCTGCTTCGTCATCGCCGGCACATTGTGTGGACTCGCCGGTGCGCTCCTCGCCAATCACACCGATTTCGTCAGCCCGGCCATGATGTATTGGACGCGCTCGGGCGATCTCATCATCATGGTGGTTCTCGGCGGCATGGGTTCGACATTCGGCCCCTTATTCGGCGCAGTGGCCCTATTGGTGCTTGAAGAAGTGCTGTCCGGGATTACCGAATATTGGCAGATCATCCTCGGGCCGTTGCTGTTGCTGGTCGTGCTGTTTGCGCGAGGTGGAATCGATAGCCTGCTCGGCAAGGTGCACCATGGCTGACTTGCTGCGGGTGGAAAATCTCGCCAAGCGTTTCGGGGGCATCGTCGCAACCGAAGATCTCAATTTCAGTGTCCCCGAGGGTGAATTGCATGCTGTGATAGGCCCGAACGGCGCCGGCAAAACCACGCTGATTGCACAACTCAGCGGGCAGCTTGCGCCCGATTCCGGCCGCATCTATTTTGCCGGCGGCGATATTACTATGGCGCCGATGCATGCCCGCAACGCGCTCGGGCTGGCGCGCTCGTTTCAGATCACATCACTCTTTCTTGATTTGAGCGTGCTCGACAATGTGGCGTTGGCAGTGCAGGCGCATGCCGGCCACTCGTTCCGTTTCTGGCGCAACGCGCGTCGCGAGCCGGAGCTGCGCGATCCAGCCCGCGCGGCGCTTGCACGGGTCGGCTTGAATGCTCGCGCCGATTTTCCCGCATCGGCGCTCAGTCACGGCGAGCATCGACAGCTCGAGCTCGCGATGGCGCTTGCTTCCAGACCGCGCATGCTGCTGCTTGACGAGCCGATGGCGGGTCTCGGGCCGGAAGAATCGGCGCGCATGGTGGCGATGCTGCGCGAGCTCAAAAAAGAGTTGACCATCCTTCTGGTCGAGCACGACATGGAGGCCGTGTTCGCGCTCGCCGACTGCATCACGGTTTTGGTCTACGGCCGGGTGATTGCTTCCGGCAAACCCGAAGACATCCGCAGCAATATCCAGGTGCGCGATGCTTATCTCGGCGAGCAGGAGGCGGTTCATGGCTGAACCCGTGCTCGCGCTCGATGGCATCGAAACTTGTTACGGCCTCAGCCAGGTCCTGTTCGGCGTCTCACTTACGATCGCTCCCGGCGAGATGGTGACGTTGATGGGGCGCAACGGCATGGGCAAAACCACAACCGTGCGTTCGATCATGGGACTGACGATGGCGCGCGCGGGTGCCATCCGATTCATGGGCGAAGAGATTCGTAGCCTGCCGTCATACAAGGTGGCCCAACGCGGCATCGGTCTCGTGCCGGAAGGGCGGCAGATTTTCCCCAACCTGTCTGTGCGCGAGAATCTGTTGGCGACGGCGGTTAAACGCAACAGTGAGGATTGGACACTTGCCAGGGTCTATGAGCTGTTTCCGCGCCTAGCGGAACGCGACGGCAGCATGGGTAACCAGCTTTCGGGCGGGGAGCAGCAGATGCTGGCGATCGGCCGCGCGCTGATGACCAATCCGCGCCTGCTCATCCTCGACGAGGCAACCGAAGGTCTCGCCCCGCTGATCCGCGCCGAAATTTGGCGCTGCCTTGCCAGGTTGAAGAACTCGGGCCTGTCGGCCCTGGTGATCGACAAGAATGTCGGGGCGCTCCTGCGCGCCGCCGACCGGCATTTCCTGATCGAGCGCGGGCGCGTGGTGTGGAGCGGCTCGTCGCAGGAGTTGGCTGCGGCGCCCGGTGTGCAGCACCGGTATCTGGGGGTTTGACTCTATTCCGCCGGCTGCAGCGGCGGGCCGCGGCGGCGGACGAAGGTAAAACTTGCCCCGCCGAGTTTGCGGTGCAGCCGGTCGAGCAGCAAGTAGATGACGGGCGTCGTATAGAGCGTGAGCACCTGCGACACCAAGAGCCCGCCGATAATGGTGATGCCGAGCGGACGCCGCAGTTCCGAACCCGGCCCGATGGCGATCACCAGCGGCACCGCGCCCAGCATGGCGGAAAGGGTTGTCATCAGAATCGGCCGAAATCGCTCGAGGCACGCCTCGTGAATTGCGCGTTGCGGCGACAAGCCCAGCCGTCGCTCGCCGTCGAGGGCGAAGTCCACCATCATGATGCCGTTCTTTTTCACGATGCCGATCAGCAGGATGATGCCGATGAAGGCGATCACCGACAATTCGGTGCCCGAGACCTCCAGGGCGAGTAATGCGCCCAGTCCTGCCGAGGGCAGCGTCGAGATGATGGTGAGCGGGTGCGCGAGACTTTCATATAACACGCCAAGTACGATGTAGACTGCGATCAGCGCCGCCAGCAACAGCAGCGGTTGCGCACCGATCGCTTGCTTGAAGGCCTGCACATCGCCGGAGAAGTCGGCGTGAATGTTGTCGGGGATATGCATCTCGGCGACCGCTTGCTCGAGCGCCCCCGTGGCGTCCTCGATCGCGGTATTAGGCGCCAGATTGTAGGTAATGGTCACCGACGGGAATTGGCCCTGATGGTTCACCACAAGCGGTGCGATGCCGCGTTCGGTTTGCGTCACTGCCGATAGCGGCACCTGCGCGTCACCGGTGCCGGGCACGTACACACGGGTAAGATCGGTCGGGTCGCGTTGGTAGGGGCGACCGACTTCCAGGATCACGCGATACTGATTGCGCGGCCCATAAATGGTCGAGATTTGCCGCTGCGAGAACGCGTTGTTGAGCGCATTGTCGATGTCCTGGACGCGTACACCGAAACGCGCGGCCGCCTCGCGGTTAATGGTGACGTTTGCCTGCAGGCCGCCTTGCTCGCGGTCGGTCGTCACGTCCACTATACCGGGCACCTGCTTCACGCGATCGACCACGCGTGGCACCCATTTTTGCAGCTCGTCGATGTCGGCGCTCCACAGCGTAAACTGATATTGCGAATCGCTTTGCCGGCCGCCGGCGCGCAGGTCTTGCGCGGGTACCATGAATACCCGAATGCCGGGAATCTGGTTGAGCCTGGCGCGCAGCCGCGCCACCACCTGCTGTGTACTGACATTGCCGCGCTGATTCAGCGGCTTGAGGCTGATGAACAAACGCCCTCGGTTGACCGAAGCATTGAACGGCGAAGCGCCGACCGAGGATCCAAGGCCCGCGACCGCGGGATCGGCGAGCACAATATCCATTGCCTTCCGCTGCAATTGCTCCATCGCTTCGAAGGAAATGTCAGTCGAGGCCTCGGTGCCTCCAAAGATCAGCCCGGTATCGTCCTGCGGGAAGTAACCCTTGGGTACCTTGATATAAAGCCCGATGGTGAGTGCGATCGTCGCGGCGAATACGATCAGCATGAGCGCGCGGTGATCGAGCGCAAATGACAGCGTGCGATCGTAGAAGCGGACCATGCGCGACAGCAGACTCTCAACCCGGCGGTCGAGCCATGTGGCGTCACGGCTCGGCGGTTGACGCACGAAATAGGCGCATATCACCGGCGTCACCGACAGCGACACAACTGTAGAGATGGCAATCGCGAAGGCGAGCGTCACTGAAAATTCGCGGAACAGCCTTCCAACAATACCGCCCATGAATAACAACGGAATGAAGGCCGCGATAAGCGAGACCGAAATCGACACTACGGTGAAGCCGATTTGCTTTGCGCCCTTCAAGGTAGCGCGCAAGGGCGATGCGCCGCGCTCGAGGTGACGAAACGCGTTTTCGATCATCACGATGGCGTCGTCCACGACGAAGCCGACGCTCACCGCCAGCGCCATCAGCGATAAATTGTCGATCGAAAAGCCGGCCGCCCACATCGCCGCGCAAGTGCCGGAGAGCGCCAGCGGTACCGTAACCCCGGCTGCTGCCGTTGGTGCTATCCGCCGCAAGAACAGGAATACCACCAGCATCACCAGCACGATGGTGGCAGCGAGCGTGAGTTGCATGTCGTGGACGCTGGCGCGGATGGTCTGCGTGCGGTCGGTCAGCACCGAAATGTCGAGGCCGGCTGGCACCCATTGCCGAAGTTCGGGTAGCAACTCGTAGATTCGATCGACCGTGTCGATGACGTTGGCGTTGCCCTGCTTCGTAATGATGAGCAGAACGGAAGGATCATTGTTGTACCAGCCGGCGGCGCGGCTGTTGCGGACGCTCGCGCGAATGGTGGCGATGGTCGAAAGGCGTATCACCGTGCCGTTCACGGTTTTTACCACGAGCGGATCGTATTCATTGGCGTTGCGCAGCTGGTCATTGATGCCGATGGTGACGGCGCGTTTGTCGCCATCGAAGGTGCCGAGCGGGCCGGCGGCGTTGGAATTGGATATCGCAGTGCGGACATCTTCCATGGACAAGCCCATGGCCGACAGGCGGGCCGGATCGACGCGCACGCGGATCGCCGGTTGCTCGGAGCCGGCGACCGTGACGTCGGCGACGCCATCTACCTGCGAGAGCCGCTGCGCGATTATGCTGTCAGCGGCATCATAGATGGCACTCGGCTGCATGGTCTTGGAGGTGAGCGCCAGGATCAGGATCGGCGCTGCTGCGGGATTGGCCTTACGAAATGTTGGAAGTTGCGGCATGTCGGTCGGCAGGTCGCTAAGAGCGGCATTGAGCGCTGCCTGCACATCGCGCGCAGCGCCTTCAATGCTGCGACTCAGGTCGAACTGTACGGTGATGCGAGACTGACCGAGCGAGGTAACCGAGGTGAGTTCGGTAACGCCGGCGATCTCACCCACGCGCCGTTCCAGCGGGGCCGCGACCGTCGCGGCCATAATATTGGGGTCGGCACCGGGCAAACTGGCTGTGATATTGATGGTTGGAAATTCCACGCTCGGCAGGCTGGCGACCGGCAGAAACACATAGGCCACTGCACCGACCAGGAACAATCCGACTGCCAGCAGCGTGGTGCCGATCGGCCGGCGGATGAAGGGGTAGGAGAAATTCATGGCCGGCCCCGGGCCGGGCGGGCCACCCGTCGTGGGGCGGGCGGCGGCGCAGGCGCAAGCCGTGCGCGCAGGCGCTCCATGTAAAGGTAGATCACCGGCGTGGTGTAGAGCGTCAGCAATTGGGAGAGCAACAGGCCACCGACGATGGTAATGCCGAGCGGATTGCGCAACTCCGAACCGGTGCCGCTCTCGAGTGCCAGCGGCAATGCGCCGAACAATGCTGCCAACGTTGTCATCATGATCGGCCGGAAGCGCAACAAAGCCGCCTGGACGATCGATTCCTCCGGCGAGAGACCCTGATGACGTTCAGCTTCGATCGCGAAGTCGATCATCAGGATGGCATTCTTCTTCACGATGCCCATCAGCAACACGATGCCGATCAACGCGATCACCGACAGGTCGTAGCCGAACAGCATTAGCGCCAGCAGGGCGCCGACACCGGCCGAGGGCAGAGTGGACAGAATCGTGAGCGGGTGGATGAAGCTCTCGTACAGCACGCCCAGTACGATGTAGATGGCAATAGCGGCGGCCAGGATCAGCCATGGTTCGCCGGCCAGCGATTTGGCGAATTCGGCGGCGTCGCCGGAATAGCTGCCCGTCACCGAGGACGGCATCCCGATCTCGCGTTCGGTCGCGCGGATGAGCGAGACGGCGTCGGAAAGCGCATAGCCCGGCGCGAGGTCGAAGCTGATCGTGACGGAGGGAAACTGCTCCTGATGCGCAATAGCGAGCGGCGCCGACGTCGGCACGAAGCTGGCGAAGGCGGCCAGCGGCACCTGATTGCTGCTGGTGACAGCGTTGGGCGTAGCCGTCGTGTTGGTATTGGTAGTTCCGGTTGCGGTGTTGGCGACGGTGGCAGCGGTGCCGTTCGAGGTGCTGGCACCGGTGACATAGAGCTTCGAGAGCGAATTGGGGTCTTGCTGGTAGCGCGGCTGTGCTTCCAGGATGACGCGATATTGGTTGGCCTGGCCGTAAATAGTGGAAATCTGCCGCTGGCCGAATGCGTCATTGAGCGTATCGGTAATGCTTTGCATGGATACGCCCAGCCGTCCGGCCTGTTCGCGATCGACGTCGACCTGCATACGGGGGCCGCCTTCCTGGGCTTCCGAGGCGACTTCGCGCAGGGCCGGATCACGACGCAGACGGCGCGTGAGCTTGTCGGCCCATTCGATCACTTCGGCGCGGTCGGTAGACACCAGCGTGTATTGATATTGCGCGCGGCTCACCCGAGTGGAAATTTGGACGTCCTGTGTCGCCTGGAAATACACGGTCATGCCGGCGACACCGGCGACCGCGTGCTTTAGGCGCAAAACGATCTCATCAACTCGCGCGCTGCGGTCGTCTCTCGGCTTTAGGGTAATGGCGAGCCGCCCGGCATTGGGTGTGGCATTGATCGGGCTCACGCCGATGACCGATACGACACCGGTTACGTCCGCGTCGGTCCGGATGGCATCCTCCACCAAGCGTTGGAGGCGTTGCATTTCAGTGAACGAGACGTCGGTGCCGGCTTCGGTCACCGCAGTGATCAGGCCGGTGTCCTGCAACGGCAGGAAGCCTTTGGGCACGGCGATATAGAGCAGGATAGTGGCAACGAGCGTGGCCAGCGTGACGATCAGCGTTTCGCGCTGCCGACGCAGCACCCATTCCAGGCTTCGCCGGTAGGCTTCGATTGTACGCTCGGTCAACTCCTGAAAGCGTGCGGTAAATGCATTGGCCGCGCCGCCAGTTCCGGTTTGCCCAACATGTCGCAGCAGTCGGCTGCACATCATTGGTGTCAACGTCAGCGAGACGATGGCCGAAGCCACGACCGCGATCGTGAGGGTGAGAGCGAATTCGCGGAACATGCGGCCAACCAGCCCGGTCATGAAAAGCAGCGGGATGAACACCGCGATCAGCGATAGCGTCAACGAAATCACCGTGAAGCCTATTTCGCGCGCGCCGCGCAAGGCCGCATCCATCGCTGATTCGCCGTTTTCCATATGGCGAACGATGTTCTCGATCATGACGATCGCATCGTCGACCACAAAGCCGGTGCCGATGGTCAGCGCCATCAGCGACAGATTGTCGAGCGAGAACCCGCAGAACCACATCACTCCGAAGGTAGCGATCAGCGACAGCGGCAGTGCAACGCCGGCGATAATGGTTGCGCGGATGGTGCGCAGAAAGATCAGCACGACCAGCACGACCAGTACAATGCTGAGCACTAACGTGAATTGCACATCATGGATGGACGCACGGATGGTGGTGGTGCGGTCGTTTACGACGGTCAGGTTGGCCCCAGCTGGGATCGCGCGCCGCAGGCGCGGCAGTTCGGCGCTCAAACGTTGCACCGTTTCGATGACGTTGGCGCCGGGCTGGCGCTGCACATCGACCACGATCGAGGGCTAGGCCCCGATACCATGCGCCGACTTTGGTGTTCTCGAGTCCGTCGACGACGTCGGCGACGTCGCTGATCTTGACCGGCGCTCCGTTGCGGAACGCCACGACAATATCTTTGTAGATAGCTGCGGTGGTTATCTGGTCATTGGCAGCGATTGTGTAGGACTGATGCGCGCCGTCGAGCGCGCCTTTCGGTCCGGCGACATTGGCGCCGACGATAGCCGTGCGCAGATCGTCCAGCGCAATACCGTAGGCGGCGAGCCGCGATAGATCAGCCTGAATGCGGATCGCCGGCCGGATGCCGCCTTGCACTGAAACGTGGCCCACACCGGTCACCTCGGAGAGCCGAGGCGCCATGATGGTGTCGGCCATGTCGCTGAGCGTGCGCAGATCGATGGTCTGGGATGTGAGTGCGAGCGTTATGATCGGCGCATCAGCCGGGTTTACCTTCGAATAGAGCGGTGGGTAGGGCAGGTTGCGCGGCAGCGTGGAGGCGGCGGCATTGATCGCCGACTGTACGTCCTGCGCGGCGGCGTCGATGTCGCGATTGAGGTCGAACTGCAGCGTAACCTGGCTGATGCCGAACGAGCTCGACGATGTCATGGTCTGCAGTGCCGGGATCTGGCCGAATTGCCGCTCCAGCGGTGCAGTCACCAGTGCGGCAATAGTATCGGGGTTGGCACCAGGCAGTTGCGTGGTGACCTGAATGGTCGGGAAATCGACTTGCGGCAGGGCAGAAACCGGCAGCCACCAATAGCCAAGGAATCCGCCCAGCATCACCGCGACGCCGAGCAGAGAAGTGGCGATCGGCCGGTGAATAAATGGGGACGATACGCTCATTGCTGCGAGTTCGGCCTCGGATTGTTGCCGCCGCCCCGCTGTTTTTGTCCATCGCGTGGCCGCGTGCCTTGCGGCGCCGGGGCCGGCGCGTTGCCGCTGCCGATCGAAACTTTGCTGCCATCGGTGAGGCGGACGAATCCGGTGGTGACCACGCGCTCGTTCGGCTCCACACCGCTCTTTACGACCGTCTGCGTCTCGTCCTGTTTCTGGACCACGATCGGCCTCATCGCTGCTGAGTCGTCGTCCTTGATCACATAGACGAAAGTGCCGTTCGGCCCGCGTTGCACCGCGCCGGTCGGAATCACGGTCACCTGTTTGAGCGTATCGATCAGCAGGCGGATATTGACGAATTGGCCTGGCCAAAGCTGGAGATTGGTGTTTGGAAACTCGGCTTTGAGCTTCACGGTGCCAGTGGTCTGGTCAACCTGATTATCCACCACCCTGAGCACGCCGCGGTCGATCACCACGTCATTGTCCGAACGCTGCGCCTCGACGTTGAGCGGTCCCTTCTCAAAAGCGGCGTTCACCTGCGACAGATCCTGTTGCGGCAGATTGAACAGCACCGAAATCGGATGCAGCTGGGTCATCACCACAATCGCAGAATTGGTGTCGGCGGCATGAACGATATTGCCTTCGTCCACCATGCGAATGCCGGTGCGGCCGTCGAGCGGCGCCGTGATGGTGGTGTAACTGAGCATTGCCTGCGCGTTGTCGATTGCGGCCTGGTCGGCCTGCACTAGCGCGGTGTTCTGTGCAACCAGCGCCCGCTGGGTGTCGGCCTGCTGTTTGTTGATGGCGGCGGTAGCTGCGAGTTTTTCGTACCGCTCAAGATCGATTTTTGAGTTGGCGAGCTGCGCTTCATCTTGCGCTTTTTTGGCTACCGCCTGGCCGAGTTGCGCTTGATAAATGACGGGATCGATCTTGGCCAGCACGTCGCCCTTCTTGACGTCGTCGCCTTCCCTGAAATTGACGCTGAGCAACTTGCCGTCCACTTGCGGACGCACCGTGACGGTGTTGAGTGCCTTAATCGTGCCGACGGCGTTGAGATATACCGGTACATCAGCGCGCGTGACGGCAGCGACGAGAACAGGCACCGGGCCTTCGGTGCCGAAGCGGTTCGCCCGCCGCTGCTGTGCCGCCGGGCCGCCGAAAACGTAGTAAAATGCGGCGATGACCCCGATCAGGATGACTGCGATTGCGAGCGTACGGCGCTTGCTCCCGCGCGCTGTCGCCAAAAGTTGCTTGGAGAATTCACCGTGCATCGGCGGATTCCACTGGCTTAGGTAGCCAACCGCCGCCGAGCGCCTGATAAAGACTGACGATTGCTTGCACATGAGCGAGGCGCGCCTGCGCCAGCGCGTCGTCGGCCTGGTAGAGTGTCTGTTGTGTTTGCAACACGGTGACCAGATCGACCGTGCCCTCGCGCAAGCGCTGCTCTGCGATGTCGAAGGCGTGCCGCGAGCTCGTCACCACTTCACGCTGTAGGCGTTCGCGCTCTGCGGTCTGGCGAATGGCGTCGAGTGCATTCTCGACATCGGCAAAGCCGGAAATGACTGCTTTACGATAAGTCTGCAACAGCTCGTCCTGCTTGCCCTTTTGCAGATCGAGATTGCCGAGAAGCTGACCACCATGGAAAATCGGCTGAGTCAGGCTGGCCGCGGCCGTGTAGATGACCGATTCCGGCCGTAGCAGCAGTTTAAGGAACGCGCTCTCATAGCCACCGTCACCGGTGAGTTGGATACTTGGCAGGAATTGCGCGCGCGCGTTCACAACATTGGCGTCGGCGGCGGCGAGATTGGCCTCGGCTTCGCGGATATCGGGACGTTGTGTCAGGAGTTCGGATGGCAGCCCCGGCGTCACGCGTGGATAGGCAATGCTGCGCAAGCTTCCTCCGCGAATGGTCACGCTTTCTGGCGAACGGCCCATTAGTACCCCGAGCGCCACGCGGTTCTGCCGCAGCGTCTGCTCGAGCGGTGGAATGGCGGCGCGCTGGGTATTGACCAGGCTTTCCTGCTGTGCGGTGTCGAGCGCGGAGGCGGTGCCCGCTTGCAACCGCTGCTGAATTAAATTGAGTACGCGTGTGGCGCTGGCGAGGTTCTCGCGTGCGACGCGCAAGCGGTCCTGCGCAGCCAGTACCTGGAAATAGGCGTTGGCGGTGGCAACCACTGTGGCCAGGCCGACGACCTCACGGTCGTAGCGAGTGGCGACCGCGGTCTCTTCGGCCGCGCGTACCAAGGATCGGTTCTTACCCCAGAAGTCGATCTCGTAGCTGGCATTGAGCGTGGCCGTCAGGTTGTTGTTGATGATGGCGACGCTGGCACCCGACCGTGAAACGTTGATAACGCTCGTGCTGCCGGTAGTCTTGGACTGTTGACTGTGCTGGGCGTTGCCGTTGAGATCGATTATCGGCAGCAATGCGGCGCCAGCGATGCGCGCATTGGCATCCGCCTGCACAATGCGAGCTACCGCTGCTGCTATATCGAGATTGCCTTCGCGTGCCGCTTCGATGATTTCGGTCAATTCGCGCGAGCGGAAGGCGCGCCACCAGTCGAGCGGCGGAACAGCTGCTTCCGCGGCCACCGGATTGCGCGGGCCAGCGCTATAGGCGGCCGGAATATCGAGCCCTGGCTCCGGCCTGTCGCCGGTCAGCAGGCAGCCCCCAAGGGGTGCCGTCACGCATAAACTTTGGAGCATGATCCAAAACGGGCGCCCCCGCGCTTTCGTTCCCGCCTCCTTTTCCTTCCCCGCCCAAAGCATTCCAAAGACTTTCAAACCCCGGCCAAATAGCGACTTGGTTTGGCAATACTACTACCGTTTGTCGCTAACGGGCTTGCGTCCCGGCGGCCAATTGGCCAAAGCCACCCGGCCTGCGGGCGAAATTGTCGCTGCGATGCCGGCAAAAACACCCTGAATAGTCTGGTCGAAGGCCTGCCGGGCCGAGCGGGTCTTCGCCATAGCAGCGCGCATTGCCTCCACGTCGAAGGGCTCCTGCCGGAGAACCTCGTGAATATGATCTTGCGCCTTGTGGTACTCGGTCTGGGTTCCTTCGATCGCGGCGCGGTTGGCGCTGATCTGGCCGCGCAGGATATCGCCATCGGCCGCCGGCAGCGTGGCGGCGAGCCGTTCTACCCGCACGAATACGTTACGGTCCCAATACGATGGCGCCGGCGCTCGCACGGCCATGGCGATCGCGACACCCACGAAGAATAAATTGAGCGCGAGCGATCCCAACAGCAGCCAGCGCGAGGATGCGCGCTCTATCGTGGGAACGGCGTGAGCGATGCTCATGGCCGTTCTCCGGTCAGCGTGTCGGGCTCTGATACGATTGAACCGATATCGCGGTTGCCGAGGGTAAATGGCGCATCGAGTTGGTCGAACGAACGGTCGAGGCCGGCGATGCCGATGACAAAGCCGAGGGCAGCGCAACAGGCAAGCGCCGCCATGCGCGGCCAAGCCGGTGCGAACTCCCAATTGAGCAGCACAGCGGGCAGCCGCCACAGCGGCTGTTTCTGCCGGGGTAGGGGGCCGCTCAGTTGCCTGAGCACACGGTCGATAGCGGCCTCGTCGGCCGGCGGCACCTGCATTTGGCGCTTCAGCGCGGTTTCGAGGAAATTTTCGAACTGCTCGTTGGTCATCTCACTCATCCTTATCAATCATATCGCCCAGCGCGCGGCGCAGGTTCTGCTTGCCGCGTACCAGCAGGGTCTCGACGGCGGACACCGACGTGTCGAGAATTTCCGCCACCTGCGCATTGCTCATGCCTTCGCCGTAGGTGAGCACGATTGCGCTACGCTGCCGCGCAGGAAGTTTGTCAACTGCGGTCGCCAGCATACGCGCGCGCTCATCGCTCTCTGTCTTTTCACCAGCACCGGGCGTCGGGTCGACGATGTCACCGGCCGCTTCCAGTTCGACCCAGGGGACACGCCGCTTGCGGTCGAGGCAGAGATTGACGACCACGCGAGTGAGCCATGTCCGGAACTGCGCCAAAGGCTGCCAGCGCGGCGCGTGCGTCCAGACGCGGATGAAGGCCTCTTGCGCGATGTCCTCGGCTTCTGCCGAGTTTCTAAGGATGCGTCGGGCAAGCCCGAGCATGGCCGGCAAATGCCGGCGCGAAAGCAGCTGGAATGCCCGTTCGTCACCACGGGCAACCCGGGCCATGAGCGCCTCGTCGCTGTCATCCATCGCAATGAGGTGGCTGCCATAGGGAACGCCCGTTCATTCTAGTCCTTGGCCTAACCAATTAACGGGTGAAGCGTCCGAATCCTGTGCTGGCGGTATAATGGGGAATCCGGGGAAAAGCCTACGAGGGAAACGCCTAACTTATTGAATTATCTTGCTTTCGCAACTCGCCTTTGGGCCGCAAGCTCGAGCCCTTTCACCAGCCGATACACCACTTTGCAGATTGGCACCGGCACTTTCAGTCGTTCGCCTTCGCGCACGATGAAACCGGTCAATTCGTCGATTTCGGTGGGCACGCCGCGCGCGATATCGAGAGCCATCGAGCCTGCATGTTGAGACAGTGGAATTTGACCGCTGCGGATGTTGTCGACGTACTCCATGGGTGGAAATGCGAATGTGCCGCCAAGCGCCCGCACGACCGCGATGCATTCGGCCGCCATGTCGTCGATCAGCGTGCGCATCTCGGGGGAGTCGTGACGGGACGCATTATCGCCCATCATCAGGGCGCCTAGCGGGTTCATCACGCAGTTGAATACGAATTTGGACCAGACTGCGCCCATCGGGTCGGCGACGATCTCGGTTTCCATGCCGCTTTTGTTGAGAAGTTCGGCGAGCGGGCGCACAGCCTCGACGCCGCCACGCACAGGACCGAGCCAGCTCTTGCCCGCGATCAGGCACTCTATACAGCCCGGCTCGACATAGCGGCCGGCATTCATGGTGACGCCACGGATGACAATCGCGCCCGGCATGGACAGCAGCACTTCGGCATTGCCCATTCCGTTTTGCAGTGTGACCAGGATCGGATTGCGGGCGAGCACCGGCCGCAGTTGCGCCAACGCGACCGCGGTCATTTTCGACTTGATCAGGAAAATAACGACGTCGAATAGAGTGCCCTTGAGTGCGGCGGGATCACCGGTCGCCTGGATGCGCACCGTTTGCTGGTTTTTTCCGGTGACGCGCAGCCCCTGCGCGTTAATAGCCTTCACGTGTTCGGCGTTAGCGTCGAACGTGGTGACCTTGGCGACAGTCGACAGCGCGGCAGCGAACAGGCCGCCGATAGCGCCGCAGCCGACGATAAGTATACGGGCCGACATAAATCTCTGATTACCCGGCAACGAGCTAACGCACCAGCGGTCGCGTCTTTATTTCTTCTTGATACCGCCCTGCTCGAATTCGTATCGCATCTTTATTGCGCAAAACATAGTTGATGGTTGCTCCGGAACATCCCTTGAAAGGGAGCGACCATGCTCGACGTCATTTTGTTGGCCCTCGGCCTTGCCTTCTTCGCGTTGTCGATCGGCTACGCCTATGCCTGCGACCGGCTCTAAGGGGAACAGCCATGATCTTTGACTATTCACTCGCCGGCCTCGTTACCGCGGGGCTGCTGTTCTACCTCACCTACGCGCTGCTGCGGCCCGAAAGATTTTGAGAGGCGTGTCATGACCACGATTGGCTGGGTCCAAATCCTGCTCTATTGCGCGATTATCGTCGCGATCACGCCGGTGCTCGGCGCCTATATGACGCGCGTCTTCAATGGCGAGCGCACGTTCCTGTCGCCGGTGCTGCGGCCGGTCGAAGCCGCTATCTATTGGGCGGGCGGCGTCGACGAAAAGCGCGAGCAGACATTGGCTGACCTACGTGGTCGGCATGCTGCTGTTTCATGTCGGCGGTTTTCTCATCCTTTATGGGCTGATGCGCTTCCAGGCCTCGCTGCCATTCAATCCGGCCGAGCAATCGGCGGTGGCGCCAGATCTGTCCTTCAATACCGCCATCAGCTTCATCACCAACACCAACTGGCAGAACTACGGCGGCGAAGGCACGCTGTCGTACCTCACGCAGATGCTCGGCCTAACGCATCAGAACTTTCTGTCGGCGGCGACCGGCATCGTGCTGGCGGTCGCGCTCATCCGCGGTTTCGCGCGTGCGTCAGCAAAGACGATCGGCAATTTCTGGGTCGATATCACCCGCTGCACGCTATACATCCTGATTCCGATCTGCGTACCCTATCGCTCTGTTCCTGGTCTGGCAGGGCATGCCGCAGACGCTCGGGCCCTATGTCGATGCCACGACGCTGGAAGGCGCCAAGCAGACCATCGCAGTCGGCCCGGTCGCCTCGCAGATCGCGATCAAGATGCTCGGCACCAATGGTGGCGGCTTCTTCAACGCCAATGCCGCGCATCCGTTCGAGAACCCGACCGCGCTGTCGAACTATCTGCAAATCATCTCGATCTTTGCGATCGGTGCGGCGCTCACCAACGTGTTCGGCCGCATGGTCGGCAATCAGCGCCAGGGCTGGGCCGTTCTCGCCGTGATGGGCGTGCTGTTCATCGCCGGCGTGACTGTCTGCTACTGGGCCGAAGCCAACGGCACCGGCACGCTCAACGCGCTTGGCCTCACCGGCGGCAACATGGAAGGCAAGGAAGTCCGCTTCGGCATCGTCGCCTCGGCGCTGTTTGCGGTGATCACCACCGCCGCCTCCTGCGGCGCCGTCAACGCCATGCACGACTCGTTCACCGCGCTCGGCGGCATGATCCCGCTCATCAATATCCAGCTCGGTGAGATCATCGTCGGCGGCGTCGGTGCTGGCCTCTACGGCATGTTGCTGTTCGTCATCATCTCGATCTTCGTTGCCGGCCTGATGGTCGGCCGCACGCCCGAATACGTGGGCAAGAAGATCGAGGCCAAAGAGGTCAAGATGGCCATGCTCGCCATCCTGGTGCTGCCGCTGATGTATCTCGGCTGGACGGCCGTGGCTGCCGTCAATCCGGATGCGCTGACCCAGCTCGGCAATGCGGGGCCGCACGGCTTCTCCGAGATGCTCTATCTGTACACGTCGAGCACCGGCAATAACGGATCGGCGTTCGCCGGCATATCGGCCAACACGATGTTCTTCAACATCACCGGCGCCGTCGCAATGTTCGTCGGCCGCTTCCTCATGATCATTCCGGCCATGGCAATCGCCGGCTCGCTTGCGGACAAGAAATCAGTTCCGCCGTCCGCTGGCACGTTCCCGACCACGGGCGGCCTGTTCATCGGCCTGGTGGTCGGCGTGATCGTCATCGTCGGCGGCCTCACCTTCTTCCCTGCGCTTGCGCTTGGCCCGGTCGTCGAGCATCTCGCGATGCAGGCAGGCACCGTATTCTGAGCGGATTTAAATTCGGAGTTACGACTATGGAAACCTCTAAATTGCGCAAGCGGATGCCGGTTGCCACGCTGCTCGATCTGAAGATCGTGGGGCCTGCGATTGGCCAGGCCTTCGTCAAGCTCAACCCGGTCACTTTGATCAAGAACCCGGTGATCTTCGTGCTCGAGATCGTCACGGCACTGACCACCATATTGCTCGTGCGCGACCTGGTGCAGCATCACGCGGACACCGGCTTCACCTTCCAGATCGTGCTATGGCTGTGGTTCACCGTGTTGTTCGCCAACTTTGCCGAAGCGGTGGCGGAAGGCCGCGGCAAAGCGCAGGCCGATACATTGCGCCGTAGCCGCGTCGAGACGAAAGCCAAGAAGCTTTCGGATCCGAAAAAGCGTACCAGCTATAAGGAGGTTCCGGCGCTTGATCTGCGAGCCGGCGACTATGTCGTCGTCGCGGCCGGTGACGTGGTCCCCGGCGACGGTGATGTGGTCGAAGGCATTGCCTCGGTCAACGAGGCGGCAATCACCGGTGAATCCGCGCCCGTCATTCGTGAATCCGGCGGCGACCGTTCGGCGGTGACCGGCGGCACGACCGTGATCTCAGACTGGATTGTCGTACGCATTACCTCGTCACCGGGCTCGTCCTTCCTTGACCGCATGATCGCGCTCGTCGAGGGCGCCGAACGGCAGAAAACGCCGAACGAAATTGCGTTGAACATTCTGCTGATCGGGCTGACCATCATCTTCGTATTCGCGACCGCGACGATACCGAGCTATGCGACCTATGCCGGCGGGGCGATCTCAGTCGTCATCCTGGTGGCGTTGTTCGTGACGTTGATCCCGACCACGATCGGCGCCTTGCTCTCGGCCATCGGCATTGCCGGGATGGACCGGCTGGTGCGCTTCAATGTGCTGGCCATGTCCGGCCGCGCGGTGGAAGCCGCCGGCGACGTCGATACGCTACTGCTCGACAAGACCGGCACCGTCACCTTCGGCAACCGGCTTGCGACCGAAATTATTGTGGTGCAGGGCGTGACCGAGCGCGAAGCCGCGGAGGCGGCATTGCTCGCCAGCGACGCCGACGAAACTGCGGAAGGCCGCTCCATCATCACCTTGGCGCAGGAAAAATATAACGTGCGCCGGCAGGTGGCGCCTGCGAATGCCAGGTTCATCGAGTTCTCGGCCACGACGCGGATGTCAGGTGTCGATATCGGAACCCGCAAGGTGCGCAAGGGCGCGATCGACTCGGTGCTCAAATTCGCGCGCGACCAGGCTGGCCAGAACGTCACCGAGCCGCCGGCGTTCCGCGCGGCAGTCGACAAGATCGCGCGCTCCGGCGGGACCCCGCTTGGACTGGTCGACGGCGACCGCATCCTCGGCGTGATCCACCTGAAAGACGTGGTGAAACCGGATGTGCGGGACCGTTTCAACGCGCTGCGCCGCATGGGGATCAAGACCGTGATGATCACCGGCGACAATCCGGTGACGGCAGCGGCGATCGCTTCGGAAGCCGGCGTTGACGATTTCATCGCCCAGGCCACGCCCGAGGACAAGCTGCGCTATATCCGCGGTGAACAGTCGAATGGGCGCCTGATCGCCATGTGCGGCGACGGCACCAACGACGCGCCGGCACTGGCGCAGGCCGATGTCGGCGTCTGCATGCAAACAGGCACGCAGGCTGCGCGCGAAGCTGGCAACATGGTCGATCTCGATTCCGATCCCACCAAGCTGATCGAGGTGGTCGAGATCGGCAAACAGCTGCTGATGACGCGCGGCGCGCTCACCACCTTCTCGATTGCCAACGACGTAGCGAAGTATTTCGCCATCATCCCGGCGATCTTCCTCGCCTTCTATCCGCAACTGGCCGTACTCAATGTCATGAAACTGGCCACGCCGCAGAGTGCGATCCTGTCGGCGATCATCTTTAACGCGCTCATCATCATTGCGCTGATTCCGCTTGGCGCTGAAGGGCGTCGCCTATCGCCCGATTGGCGCCGGTGCGCTGCTGCGGCGCAACCTACTGGTCTATGGTCTCGGCGGCATCGTGCTTCCCGTTCGTCGGGATCAAGGCGATCGACCTCGTGGTCAATGCGTTGCATCTGGTCTAGCGCGCGATCCCGAAGAGTGGGCACCGGTTATTGGAAAGATTACGCGCAAGTAGAATTCAGGAGATTCAGTCATGTTGAAAGAAATCCGCCCAGCCATTGTCCTGGTTGTCTTGCTGACCCTGATCACGGGCTTGGTATACCCGCTCGCCATAACCGGAATCGCGGGCGTGATCTTCCCGTACCAGGCACAAGGCAGCCTGATCGAGAAAGATGGCAAGGTCGTAGGTTCAGCTTTGATCGGACAGGTTTTTGCTGACGACAAATACTTCCACGGCCGGCCATCAGCGACCAACGCGCCCGATCCGAAGGATTCCACCAAGACTGTCGACGCGCCCTACAATGCGATCAACTCCATGGGTTCGAATCTCGGTCCGACCAGCAAGCCGCTGGCTGAGCGCGTGAAGGGCGACGTGGAATACACTCAAGAAAGAGAATCCGTCGGCGGCGGTCCCAATCGATCTGGTGACGACGTCGGGCAGTGGTCTCGATCCGCACATCTCTCCGGAGGCTGCCTATTTCCAGGTACCGGGTGTAGCCAAGGCGAGAGGCCTGCCGGAAGGGCGTGTGCGCACTCTGGTGGAAAGCCAGATCGAGGGGCGGACCTTCGGCCTGCTGGGTGAGCCGCGGGTCAATGTCCTCAATCTCAATCTCGCGCTCGATGGACTGAAGTCGTAGATTGGCTTCTTCGAGGAGCTTGAATGCCCGGAGAACGAAGCGCAACGAGCCTCGCCTGACGCACTGCTTGCTCTCGCCAAGAAGGAAGGGCGGGGGCACCTGAAGATATTTCTTGGCGCTGCGCCCGGTGTCGGCAAGACCTACGCCATGCTCACGTCCGCCCGCGTCGAGAAATCGGGCGGGCGTGATGTCGTGGCCGGCCTGATCGAGACGCACGGCCGCCGTGAAACCGAGCAGTTGATTGAAGGATTCGAGATCCTTTCACGCAAGCCGATCGTCTATCGCAACCAGGTCATGAAGGAGTTCGACCTGGACGCCGCACTGGCGCGCCGGCCGAAACTGCTGCTGGTCGACGAATATGCCCACACCAACGTGCCCGGCAGCCGCCATCCCAAGCGCTGGCAGGACATCGACGAGCTGCTGGCGGCCGGCATCGACGTCTGGACCACGCTGAACATTCAGCATCTGGAAAGCCTCAACGACGTGGTGCTGAAGATCACCAAGGTGCGCGTGCGCGAAACCGTGCCCGACATGGTGTTCGACAAAGCCGACGAAATCGTGCTGGTCGATTTTCCCCCCGACGAGTTGCTCAAGCGGCTGGCGGAAGGAAAGGTCTACGTGCAGGACACCGCCGCACGCGCGGTGGAGAGTTTCTTCAAGCCGCAAAACCTGACCGCCCTGCGCGAGCTCGCGTTGCGACGTGCGGCTGAGCGGATCGATGCCGACCTGATCGAACGTATGCAGGCGCATGCGATCGAAGGGCCATGGGCGGCCGGCGAGCGCATTCTGGCCTGTATTGGGCCCGATCCGATATCGCCCACCGTGGTGCGTGCAGCAAAGCGGCTCGCCGACCTGATGGATGCGCCATGGATTGCAGTCACGGTCGAACGCCCGGGGTCATCGCTCGAAGAGGCGGTCGCGTCAGCGCCTCGATGAAGCGATGAAACTGGCACAGAGCCTGGGCGCCGAAACGCAGACACTGACGGGAAGCCGATCTACCGGCGGAATTGCTGCGCTTTGCGAAATTCGAGAACGTCACCCAGATCGTGATCGGACGATCACACGGTAGTTTCTTCAGCGAATTGCTGCGGCGATCTCTGCCGCACGAATTGGTGCGCCGGACGCAGGATATCGCCATCCATCTTGTCACGCGGGAAGTGGAAGCAGCCCGCGAAGAGCATCGCTGTTGCGCTGGCCGAAAAATCTGGTGATTGCGCCGCTGCCTTTTCTGTATGCGACGCTTGCCGTCGCGGCGGCGCTCGCGGTTGGTGAAGTGCTCACTGAAATCACGCCGATTCCCAATCTCTCGATAGTATTCCTGCTGGCGGTGCTCGTGACCGCAATGAGTTTCGGCATTTGGCCGGCAATCTATGCCTCGGTCCTGTCGTTCCTCGTCTATAATTTCTTCTTTATCCCGCCGATCTACACGTTCACCATTGCCGAGCCGTATGAGTTGCTGGCGTTGGTGATTTTTCTGGTTGTCGCCGTGATCAGCTCGGCGCTGGCCGGCCGGGTGCGCGAGCAGGCAAGAATTTCCGCGAGCCGCATGCGCGCGATGCGCAGGCTGTATGAATTCACGCGGCGACTGTCGGGCCTGGCGACGCTCGATGCCCTGGCAGAAGGCGCGGCGAGCGAGATCCATGCAAGCCTGGGCCGTTCGGTCGTGGTCTTGCTGGTGCATGGCGACGACGTCGCTCTCACCGCCGCGTGGCCGCCCGAAGATACTCTTGATGCTGCCGCGATGACCGCCGCGCGCTGGGCTTACAGCCATGTCGAGCCGGCCGGGGCCGATACCGGCACATTGCCGATTATCCCTTGGTATTTCGTACCGCTGCGTATCGGCACAAAGACGCTGGGTGTGGTCGGTGTTGCCAAAGAGAAGGACTGCGCCGCCCACTCGACTCGGAGGCGCGCGCCTTGCTCGATACGCTTGTCGAGCAGACCGCTGCTGCTCTGGAGCGCGCCTCGCTCGCCCGTGAGATGGTGAGTGCAAAGACCGCCACTGAAACCGAGCGTGTGCGCAACACGCTGCTGGCTTCGGTTTCGCATGATTTCCGCACGCCGCTGTCGTCGATCCTCGGTTCGGCCACGAGCCTCATCGACTACGGCGACAAGCTCGATACCGCAGCGAAAAAAGACCTGCTCGGTCAAATCAAGAAGGAAGCCGAAGACCTCGACGAAATGGTGCGCAATCTCCTGGCGATCACCCGCATTGATGCAGGCGCGCTGGAATTGCGCCGCGACTGGATTGACCTCCGGGAAGTTGCCGAACGCGTCGTCAGCGCGGCGCGGCGGCATGGCGCGCGGCAGCATATCGAGATCGATCTGCCGGCCGACCTTCCGCTGGTGCGGGCAGACGCCACCTTGGCCGAACAGGCGATCGGAAATGTGGTTGCCAATGCGATCGTACACACGCCGCCGGAGACGCGCGTCGTGCTGGACGCTGAGGTGGCGGCGGACGGCATCGCGCTGCGCGTTACCGACGATGGGCCGGGCATCCCAGCCGATGGCTGCCGAATATTTTCGACAAGTTCGTCAAAGGCGCTGAGTCTAAAGCGACCGGCGCGGACGGAAGCCAGGGCACTGGCCTCGGCCTCGCCATTGCGAAGGGCATCATGGAGGCCCATGGCGGTGCGATTAAGGGAGAAAGTCCGGCTCAGAATGGCCGTGGCGCAAGCTTCGTTATGACTTTCCCGCGCGACGAGGCGCCGGCATGAGTGCCAAAATCCGCGTCCTGGTGATCGATGACGAAGCGGCGATCCTGCGCTTTCTCAAGCCGGCGCTGGAAGCCAACAACTATGAAATGGCAAGCGCCGGAACGGTGGCCGAAGGCATCAAACGCATTGCCGCCGAGACGCCGGACGTCGTCTTGCTTGATCTCGGGCTTCCGGATGGCGACGGCAAGGACGTCATCAGACGGGCGCGGGAATGGTCGGACCTCCCAATCATCGTGCTGTCAGCGCGCGAGCGGGAAGCCGAGAAGATCGAAGCACTCGACCTCGGCGCCGACGACTATGTCAACAAGCCCTTCAATGTCGGCGAACTGCTGGCGCGGATGCGCACCGCCTTGCGGCACCGGATGCAACGCAAAGCGGAAATTCCGGTATTACGCGTGGGCAATCTCGAAGTGGACGCGGTGCGCCACCGTGCGACCCGAGCCGGTGCCGAGCTCAAGCTCACGCCAAAGGAATTCGAGCTTTTGTCATTCCTTGCCAAGCATGCCGGGCGTGTGGTGACCCACAAGCAAATTCTCACCGCGGTCTGGGGTCCGGCGCACACCGAGGATACGCAATACCTGAGAGTGTATATCGGCCAGCTGAGACAAAAAGTTGAAGAGCACCCGGACGATCCGCAAATAGTGCTGACCGAGCCAGGAATTGGATATCGAATTGCGGAGAGCTAGGCCGATCACCCGCGCGGGGCTACATCGGCGAGAGTGAAGCCGGCGATGCGCTTGTAGTTCTCCGACAACGCGCGCAGCTCGTCTTGAGTAATGTATTTGTCGAGATCGTCGAACGGTTTGTCTCCGACCAACTCCTCGACCTTGATATTGATGAAATCGGGCGGCTGCTCGCGATTGGTGTGCACCACCTTGGCGGCCGGTGCGACCCGCGCGGCTTCATAGGCTTTGAGTGCCTCGCGCGGATCGGGTTTTTTCTGTAGCAGATCGGCGAGGGTACGCGCATCGATCGCAGCTTGCGCTGCGCCGTTCGATCCGCGCGGGTACATCGGATGCGCGGCGTCGCCGGCGAGCGTGGCGCGGCCGAAAGTCCAGCGATCGATCGGATCCTTGTCGACCATCGGATATTCGAGAATCTGGTCGGCATCACGAATCATCTGCGCCACGTCGAGCCAGTCGAAACGCCAGCTTTCGTAGAGCGGAAAGAAATCTGCCAGGTTCCCGGGCTTGTTCCAGTCGTTCTGCTCGGTGGTGTCGTGCTTGATCTCGGCCATCCAGTTGATCAACTGGTTGCCGGTGCCGTCCATATCATCGACGATAGGATAGATGACGATCTTGCCGGTAAGGATCGAGCCAACCCGCATATAGGTCCGCCCACCGAGGATGGGCTTGCGCCGTGTCACTCCGCGCCAGGTATTGATGCCGGAAAAGGCGACCTTGTCGTTCGGATAAAATTGCTTGCGCAGAGCCGAATTGATGCCGTCGCAGGCGATGACGACATCGGCACGCACGCTTTCGCGCGCGTTTCCAGTGCTGGTTTGCTTGAAGTAGACATTCGCGCCGCGTTCATCCTGCTCAACGCTGACGCATTCGCAGTCCGTCAACACCGCGTTCTTGCCGAGCCGTTTTTGTACAGCCTCGTAGAGGATAACGTGCAGCCGGCCGCGATGGATTCCGACTTCCGGAAAGGGGTATCCGGCGAATTTGCCTCGCTCCTCGCGGTAAATCAGCTGCCCGAAACGATTGAAGAAGCAGCACTCGCGGTTTTCGATACCGGTCTCGAGCAACGCGTCGCCCAAGCCGAGCGCACTGAATTCGCGCATGGCATGCGGCAGCAGTGTAATACCGACGCCGAGCGGCTTGATCTCAGGCGCGCGCTCATAGACGCGGCAGGCGATCCCGCGCTCCTTGAGATTGAGTGCGAGCGAGAGCCCGCAAATGCCCCCGCCGACGATCGCTACTTCCATTCCGTCGTCATCCCGCCTGGCCACCGCCTTATAGCGGCTTGACCTCTACCTTACGGAACTTGATCGCACCGGCGCCGTGTTGCAATGCGATCGCACCTTCGTCGAACATGCCGTTGCGCAGCTTTGCCGTCACCTGGCCGTTGAGCACAACCGTTATGTCGCGGCCGTTGGCAGTAACCTCATACGTGTTCCACTTGCCACCAACCTTCGGCATTGGGTTGATCTCGACGTAGCGGGTGATTGCGCCAGTGCCGTAACTGGGGTCGGGACGCTGGTCGAAGATATTGGCCTCATAGCATGTCCGGTCTGTGATCTTCTTGGGGTCGAGACAACGGAAATAAATTCCGCTGTTGGCGTCGTCGCTCGACCAGAACTCGACCCGCACGATGAAGTTTTTGTATGACTTCTTGCTCACCAGGTAGCCCGCTTCTTTGCCCGGCATCTTATCGGCGATAACAAGTCCATCCTCGATATGCCAATTGGATTCGCCGACCTGGCTCCATTCATCCAGATTTTTGCCGTCAAACAGCGTAATCCAACCGGTGTCCTGGCTTGCGGCCGGTGCGACGTAATTTGCGGCGAAACCAAAAGCGCTGAGGACGAGAGCGAGTTGGATTGCGCGCGCCCATATCGTTCGCATGGTATTTCCTCCCTTTTTTGATTTCGTTTGAATTTATTGTTCGATTGGGGGCAAGAATGGACGAAATCGCTCAAAGTCTGTCAACATGAACAATCGCGAGACAATCAACACCATTGGGAGGTTCGACTATGGACAAGGCACTCTACGACCGTGGAATGACCATGCGCCGGAAGGTGCTTGGGGACGAGTACGTCGATCGCGCGGTCGCCAATACCGACGACTTCAACCGTCAATTCCAGGAATTGCTCACAACCTATTGCTGGGGCGCGGTGTGGGGTGATGACGCCCTCAAGCCGCGCGAGCGTAGCATCCTCAATCTCGGCATGATTGCCTGCCTCGGCCGAATGCACGAGTTCGAGGCGCATTTCCGCGGTGCGCTGCGCAATGGGCTCACCCCTAATGAGCTATCTGCCATTTTGCGCCAGGTCGCAGTGTATTGCGGGTTTCCGGCTGCGGTAGACTGTCACCGCGTGGCCAAGCAGGTGCTGGCCGCGGAGGCCAAAAAAGCTTGAGGTGGTACGGCAAAGACACGTTAACGAGATAGCCCTATTCTGGTCTTGAATGTGCCTTCATCCCGGGGCAATCAGGGCCCGGTTTGGCGGCTGCTTCGCTGCCGAGGGTGGATTATGATCCGATTTTCTGCCGGTTTTCTGCTGGCGCTGCCCGTCGCGGCGGCGTTTACGGCCGCGCCCGCGCTGGCGCAGCTGCCACCCCCGGGCATTTATGAAGAGCGGCTACCGCCGATCATGGGCGGCTATGATGATGACGAGGATGCTCAGCCGCGTACCCAGTGGCGGGGTCAAAGACGTGCTCCCCCATATCCTGACGACAATGCGGTCGCCCCGCCGCCCGGATTTTTTCGTACACCCGACGGGCGTCCTGCTGGCTACGGCCACCAGCTTGATTCCCAGCAGCAGCCGCCACCGGCGCAAGGTGCACCGTCCCGGGCGAACAACGATCCGGACGTGGTGCGCCCGCCTGCTGCCCTCTCGCCGCAGGGCTCACCCCCGGCGGCGGCGGCGCTGCCGCCCGAGGATCAGCCGGAAACCGGCCAGCCGAAGGAACTGCCTTCTAACCTGAAGAAACAGCTGGTCGACTTCTCCACCAAGGAGCCTGCCGGCACGGTCGTGATCGACACGTCCAACACCTATCTCTATCTGGTGCTCGGTGGTGGCAAGGCCATGCGCTATGGCATTGGCGTCGGGCGCGAGGGTTTCACCTGGGCGGGCACCGAGCGCGTCTCCAGGATGTCGGAGTGGCCGGACTGGCATCCACCGTCGGAAATGATCGATCGCCAACCTTATCTGCCACGCTTTATGGCGGGCGGGCCGGGTAATCCGCTGGGCGCGCGCGCCCTTTATCTCGGCAAGACGTTGTATCGCATTCACGGTACGAACCAGCCCTCGACTATCGGGACGTTCGTGTCGTCGGGCTGCATCCGCCTGCTCAATGAGGACATTGAGGATCTCTTTAGTCGCGTCCAGGTCGGCACGCGTGTGGTTGTTCTGCCGGGCAAAGCGCCCGACCACATCGCCAACACCGGTGCGCAGCCGGCCGCAAGCGGTCCCGCGCCCGTGGGCGCACCGGCCAATATCGCGCCGCCGGCCAATATCGCGCCACCGGCTAACGCCGGTGCCGCGCCGCGCAATAACGGCACTGCGATTTCGTCGTCGCCGTTGCCGCCGTTACGCTAGATCGTCTCGTTGCGCCCTTGGCGCTTGCCGCGACCCTGAACTAACATCGCCACCTGCTCGGTCCGAGCATCATCGGATGCGAACCCCCAACGGGAGGCGAATATGGCGCGTGTGCGAGCGCGAACCAGATTAAACCGACGCAAGTTCCTGGCCGGCATGGCGCTCGCCGGCGCGGCAAGCACGCCGCTGCCGGCCGACGCTGCCAACCCCAATGCCGCCGCTCCAGCGGTCGCGCCGGCCGCACCGCGGCCGTCGGCACTGCGCCCCACAGCAGCAATTGCCGCCGCGGAAACGGGTACGCCACAAACGTCGGTGCAGGCCGACGGTACGCCGAGTTCCGATTTCATGGTTGATGTCATCAAGTCGTTCGATATCGACTACGTGCCGTGCAATCCCGCCCAAAGCTTTCGGGGATTGCATGAATCTTTGATCGATTACGGCGGCAACAAGAAGCCGGAATTTCTCACCTGCACGCACGAAGAATCTTCGGTGGCATTGGCGCACGGCTATTTCAAAATTTCCGGCAAACCCCTGCTGGTGCTCTGCCACGGCACGGTTGGCCTCCAACATGCGGCGATGGCGATCTACAATGCCTGGTGCGATCGCGTTCCGGTCATCGTGATGGGTGGGACTGATCTCGACGCCTCGAAACGCCCTCCGGGCGTGCCGACTTTCCATTCGGCCCAGGACATCAACGCACTGGTGCGCGACTTCACCAAATGGGACGACCAGCCGGTATCGCTGCAACATTTCGCGCAGTCGTTTGTCCGTGCCTACAAGTTGGCGATGACGCCGCCGCACGAGCCGGTGATGATCGCGCTTGATTCCGGATTGCAGGAACAGACGCTGCGCGATCGTTCGAACTCTCCGGATTCCGCGCTACGTGCCGACGTCGCCGCCGCAAGGCGACATGAACGCGGTCCGTGAGGCGGCGCGCCTGCTCGCGGCGGCCGAACATCCGGTGATCGTTGCCGACAAGTTCGCGCGCACGGCGGATGGCGTGAAACTGCTGGTTCAACTTGCCGAAAGCCTGCAGGCGCCGGTCATCGACCAAAAAGGCCGGATGAATTTTCCGAATACGCACCACCTGTTCCAGAACGCGCGCGCGCAAGCGTTGTTCAAGGAGGCCGACGTGATCCTCGGCCTCGAATTGTCCGACTACTGGGGAACGGTGAACGGATACGTCGACAACGGCGAAAATGACGGCGCGGGTTTGCAGGAATCACACATCAGGCCGAATGCCAAGCTTATCAGCATCAGCTCGATCGCACTCAATACCAAGTCGAACTATCAGGACTTCCAGCGTTTCCAGGTCGTGGACATCGACATGGCGGGCGACGCGGAAGCGACCTTGCCGGCGCTGATCGAGGCGGTGAAGCAGGCGGTTCCGGCGAACCGCAGCGCGAACATTGAGGCGCGCGGTGCGACGATGAAAAAGGCCTGGAGCGATGCGCGCGATCGCACCCGGCAGGCCGCGTCCTACGCATGGGATGCCAGCCCGATCAGCACCGCGCGCATGGCGATGGAAGTCTATGCCCAGATCAAGGATCTCGACTGGTCATCAGTCGGTGGCGATCGCCAGCTTTCATCCTGGCCAAGCCGGCTGTGGCCGATGGATAAACACTATCACCACATCGGCGGTCCCGGAGGCTATGGCATCGGCTACAACGCGTCAGCAGCCGTCGGTGCTGCGTTGGCCAATCGCGCACACGGCCGCTTCTCGGTCAATTTCCAGCCCGACGGTGACATGATGTACGGACCAGGCGTGTTGTGGACCGCAGTCAAGCACCAGATTCCGCTGCTCTCGGTCATGCACAACAATCGCGGCTATCACCAGGAATCGATGCACGTGCAACGTATGTCGAACCGCCGCAACCGCGTTGCCAGCCTGGGCAAGGATATTGCTCCGGTTGGCACTCGCCTTGAAAATCCGACAATCGACTACGCCAAGTTGGCAAGTTCGATGGGGATGTGGTCGGCCGGTCCGATCACCGATCCGCATGAACTCGCCCCGACGCTCAAGAAAGCCGTGCAGGTGGTCAAGGCCGGTGAACCCGCATTTGTCGATGTCGTGACGCAGCCGCGATGAAAGGTTACGTCATGCTATTTTCGCTTCGTATTTGCATTAATGCTGGCAGTGGCGATCGCCCGTCCCGCGCTTGCCGCGTCTGCCGAACACGGCAAGACGGTATTCATCCAGAACGGCTGCTGGCAGTGTCACGGTACGTTGGGTCAAGGCTCGATCATGACCAGCGGCGGCAAGCGCCTCGCACCCGATCCATTGCCATGGGAGACATTTTTCGCCTTCGTGCGGTCGACAAACCGTGCGATGCCGTCGTTTAGCGAAAAGATTCTCTCCGACGGCGATCTGGCAGACATCTACGCTTACTTGCAGTCGATCCCGCTGCCGCCCGACGTTGCCAGCATTCCGCTGCTTAATGCCGTAAATGGCGACGTCCTAATCGCGATCTTTTCCCTGCGCGTTCACGCGGGCGAGCCGTGTGATCGCCTCGATCATGGCGCCGGGATCGGCCTTGCCCTTACCGGCGATGTCATGCGCGCTGCCATGCGCGACGGATGAAAATAAAATCGGCGAACCGATCGAAAATCCTGCGGTGCGGTTGAAGGCTTGCAGCTTGGCGGCGATGTGGCCCTGGTCGTGCAGCATGACGATGAACGCATCGGAGCCTTTCTTGCGAAACATGGTATCGGCGCCGAACGGGCCGGTGGCATCGATGCCATCTTTGACGGCGCGTGCGATTGCCGGCGCGATGATCTCGATCTCTTCCGAACCGAATAGCCCGTCTTCGCCGGCGTGGGGATTAAGCCCGCTGACGAATATCTTCGGTCGAGCTATTCCGATCTTTTTCAGCGATGCATCGGTGACGCGGATCACGCGCTCGACCCGCTCCGGCGTAATCAACGCGACTGCCTCGCGCACGCTCACATGCAGGGTAGCGTGCACAATCCGCGACTGGTCGAAGCAGATCATCAGGTACACGTCATTGACCGGCGTTCCGGTCTCGCGTGCCACGAACGACGGGTAGCCGTCGAAGGCAATACCGGCTGCCGCGATCGAACGTTCGGTCTGCGGTGCTGCCACCACCGCATCGACGTCGCCACACATCGCGGCGCTGATCGCACGGCTTGCACTCGCAAGTGAGGCGCGACCGTACGCTGCATCGACGGTGCCGATCCGGATCGGTGCGTTGCTTCCGTCGCCGGCCTCCAACAGATTGACGGCACTGTCGGTCCAGTCCGCATCGGCCACTTTTCCGACGACCTGCAGATTTGCCGTCAAACCGGCGCCACGCGCATGCAGCTCCATCGCTGCCGGATCGCCCACCAGCAAAGGCCGGCATAGATCGCGCACGCGCGCATCGAGTGCGGCCTTAAGTGCGATCTCCGGCCCGATCCCGGCGGGGTCTCCTGTTGCAATGGCGATGCGCGGCAAGTGCATGACGCTTGGCTTCCGTAAGCGGCGCGGCTGCTTATAATGGCTGCCGACACCTGCAAGAAACATAGCAAAGGCTTGAGGAAACGTCGCCATGATGTCGCGTGAACAAAACGATCAGCTAAGCCGCGTCGGCCCAGGTACGTTCATGGGCAAATTGCTGCGGCGGTACTGGGCCCCATTTCTGCTGGTGTCCGAAATTCCCGAGCCCGATTGCCCGCCGGTGCGCGTGAAGCTGATGGGTGAGAATCTGGTCTGTTTCCGCGACAGCAAGGGAAAAATCGGATTGATCGACGAGTTCTGCGCGCATCGCGGCGTTTCGCTCTGGTTCGGACAGAATGAGGAATGCGGACTGCGCTGCCCGTATCACGGTTGGAAATACGACGTGACCGGGCAATGTGTCGATCTGCCGTCGGAGCCGGAGGAGAGCGGCTTCCGGAAGAACATCAAATTGAAGTCCTATCCCTGCATCGAGAAGGCCGGGATTGTCTGGGCCTATCTGGGACCGCCCGCCATGCAGCCGCCGCCGCCAGCGCTGGAATGGACCGATGTCGAGCCGTCGCAGCGCTTCGTCTCCAAGCGGCTGCAGGAATGCAACTACCTGCAGGCGATGGAAGGCGGCATCGATTCAAGCCACGTGTCGTGGCTGCACGGCAGCGAGCTCAACAAGGATCCGCTGTTCAAGGGCTCGAAAGGCAATGTCTACAACGAGCAGGACCGCATGCCGCTGTTTGAGGTCGAGGAATTTCCGGGCGGGCTATTGATCGGTGCGCGCCGCAATGCGGACGGTGAGAAATATTACTGGCGCATCACGCCCTGGATCATGCCCTGGTACTCAATCATCCCGCCGCGCGCCGGCCATCCACTGGGCGCGCATGCCTGGGTGCCGATCGACGACGAAACCTGCTGGGCGTGGAGCATCAACTATCATCCCAAACGCGCTCTGACGAAGTCAGAAGTTTCGGCGATGCAGGATGGCGAGGGAATTCACGTTAAATATGTGCCCGGCACCTTCATTCCACTCGCCAACAAGTCCAACAATTACCTGATGGACCGCGAGTCGCAGCAGCACGGCCATTCGTCGACTGGCGTCGACGGCATCGCCATGCAAGACGCCTCCATCCAGGAAAGTATGGGCCCGATTCAGGATCGCACCAAGGAGCACCTGTGCGCGACCGACAGTGGCATCGTCATGACGCGCAAGATATTGCTGCGCGCGGCGAAGGCGGCAGCCGAAGGCGGCGCGGTGCCGGCGACCGAGCCGGAAGCGCAGCGTGTCCGCTCGGCCTCGATCGAACTCGATAAAGGTGTCTCGTTCACCAAAGGTGCCAAGCACGGCCTCTACGCGGCGCTGGGGACGGATCCGTTGTCGGTGTAATTACTCCGCGGCAGTCTTCGCTGGCTTGCCAATCGCAGCATTGACACGCGGCATTACTTCTTCGGCCATCAGTTGCATGGAGCGCCTGGCGAGCGTGGGATCGACCCAATCCATGCCGGCATATACCAATTCGCCGAAATCGCCGGTCTCCTCACGGAGCTTGAGAATGGCGTCGGCCACCTTATTGACGCTGCCGAATGTCACACAGTGCCGCATCACGTAATCGAGCGTGATCTCGTCGTCAGGCTGCTCCTTGTAGCTCTTGAACACATAAAGGCGGTTTCCGCGCTTCATCTTCGCGAGCATCTGCTCGAAATAGAACCGATACGGACTGTCAGGATCGTCGTGACCGTAGCGCGCTGCCACCTTGTCGTCGTCGGCGATAAAAATCGTTCGCGCAACGCGCCAGTCGGCGATGTCGGCTTTGGTGCCGGCCTCCGCTTTGCCCTTGGCGTAATTAGACCAGTGCGACTTAAGATGATTCGACAGCAGAAAGTTTGCTGACAGCGGGTGGAAGTCGCGCTTGCCCATCAGCACTACGCCGGGAGAAAACGGTGCCACCACGGTGCCGACGATTTCCGGCCGCGGCTTCTGAAAGGGCTTTGCTAGAATGCCGACACCGAGCTCCAGCGCGGCGGTGCGCGCGAAGCCGACCTTGAAACGATTGTCGGGGAAATCGATGTCGTAGGGCGGATCGCGCTCCCACACGGCCAGGATCACGTCGATCGCTTCGGCGAAAATCTTGTTGCGGTCGAGGTCGAGAATGCCGATAGCTTCCGAATCGGACGTGAGCGCGCCGGCGCTGATGCCCATCACGAAGCGCCCCTGCGACAGATGGTCGAACATCGCGGCGTTCACCGCGATCACCACCGGGTGCATCTGCGCCAGGTTGGTGGTGCCGGTCGCGAGCTTGATGGTCTTGGTGTCGTGAATCAGCGTTGCCAGAAACAGCATGCTGTTGGTGACGTTCTCGCAGGCATCCGTCAGGTGCTCGCCCATGAAGGCGTCATAAAAGCCGAGTTTGTCGGCAAGGATGACTGCCTCGCGGTCTTCGCGCAGCGTCTGCGACCAGTCCCGGCCTATCGGGTGCACGGGCATGGTGAAGTAGCCCAACCGCATTGAACGTCTCCGCCTCAGATACCTCTTGGCCCGGCAAACTAACCGACCCAGCGCCCCGATGCAGTAAATCTTCCGCCGCGCTCATGCAACGAAGCCCTTGTTTTCATGATATTAAACTTGGCCTTGCGGCCACATTAGGCGTGTGGGTTATCGGCGCGGCCGATGTTTCCACAGGCGGGTTTTTGACGGATTTCGCAACCGCCCGCCGAGCGACTAGGTTGCCGTCATTAGCCGCTTACCGGCCCCGGGGTCTGCCATGATGCGCTGGTTCCACGCCTTGATGCCGAAGGAAGAGCGCTTCTTCGACCTGTTCGCCCGCCATTCACAAGCTGTGCTCGCGGGCGCGGTTGCGCTGCGCGCCATGCTGGAAGGCGGCACGGCGGTTGCGCCCAACTACCAGATCGTCATGGACCGTGAGCATGACGCCGACGACGTCACCCGCGAAGTACTGATCGCGGTGCGCCGCACCTTCATCACGCCATTCGACCGCGGTAATATTCGCGATCTCATCACCTCGATGGATAACAGCATCGACCAGATGCAGAAGACAGCCAAAGGCATCATCCTGTTCGACGTGACCGAATTCACGCCGCAAATGAAGGAAATGGCCGATGCAATCGTGAAGTGCTCGGAGCTTGTCAAGGAAGGCGTGCCGCTGCTGCGCGCAATCAGTTCCGAAGCGGTGCGCATCAGTGACCTGACCGCGCAAATTTCCGCGCTCGAAGGCCGCGCCGACGAATTGCACGACATCGGCCTGCGGGCGCTTTATCTGGCAAAATCAAAAACGGACCCGATGGCGTTCTTCGTCGGCAACGAGGTTTACGATCACCTCGAAAAAGTCGTCGACCGCTTCGATGACGTGGCCAATGTCATGCACGGCATCGTAATTGAGCACGTGTAATCGCTTCGAGGCTGGACGACGATGGACGCCGCCGCGCTGGCTTTGCCGTTTCTGTTCGGCCTGATTGTTGTCGCGCTTGCGTTCGACTTCCTCAATGGGATGAATGATGCGGCAAATTCGATCGCGACCATCGTCTCGACCCGCGTGCTGCGCCCGCAATATGCGGTGGCCTGGGCAGCGTTTTTCAACTTCGTCGCTTTCCTGTTTTTTGGCCTGCATGTCGCCGAAACCGTCGGTCGCGGCATTGTTGAGGCCGATGTTGTCAACTCGCGCGTGATCTTCGGTGCGTTGGCGGGGGCGATCGTCTGGCAGATTGTCACGCAGCGGCTTGGGATTCCCGTCGTCGAGTTCGCACGCGCTGATCGGCGGGCTTGTCGGCGCCGGGATCGCAAAAGCGGGCGTCGACGCCGTTGTCTGGTCTGGCGTCGACAAGACAGCGGCCGCGATTTTCCTGTCACCTGGATTGGGCTGCGTGCTCGCTCTATTGTTGATGCTGTTCGTGTCGTGGATCTTCATTCGATCGACTCCATATGGCGTCGACCATATTTTCCGCCGCGTGCAATTCGTGTCAGCGTCGTGCTATGCGCTCGGCCATGGCGGTAACGATGCGCAAAAGACGATGGGCATTATTGCGGTGCTTGCTCTATTCCCAAGGCAGCCTCGGAACGGAAATTCCACGTTCCGTTTTGGGTAGTGATCGCCTGTCAGATCGCGATGGCGGCTGGTACGCTGGCGGGCGGCTGGCGCATCGTGAAGCACCATGGGATCGCAGCATCACGCGGCTGACGCCGATGCAGGGCTTCTGCGCGGAAACCGCCGGCTCGGTGATGCTGTTTGCGGCGACCTAGCCTCGGCATTCCGGTGTCGACCACCCACACGATCACCGGCTCGATCATCGGTGTCGGCGCGGCTAAGAAGTTGTCGGCGGTGCGCTGGAGTCGTTGCCAAGGAAATCGTGACCGCCTGGATCATTACGATCCCGGCGGCCGGTCTATTGGCCGCACTGTTCTATTGGCTGAGCGGGCTTTTTGGCTGATCACGCCGCGACGCGCGCCGAGAAAGCCTTCGACTTCCTTGCGCAGCTCGGCGGCAGCGGCTTCCACCGCCTGCGAGGCCGTGAGGACGCTTTCAGCAGATTGCCGCGTCTGTGCCGCGGCCCCGGATACTTCACCCAGTACCGACACCACGACTCTTCGCACCCTCAGAAGCGCTGGCGACGTTCTGCGAAATCTCACCGGTGGCGGCGCTTTGCTCTTCGACCGCGGCGGAAACTGCGGTGGCGCAGCTGTCGATTTCCTGCATGCGGCCGGAGATGCGGCCGATTGCCGACACGGCGCTCGAAGTCGCTCCCTGCACGGCCATGATTAGCCTCGAAATATCTTCGGTCGCTTTGGCGGTTTGTACCGCCAGCGATTTGACTTCGGAGGCCACCACCGCGAAGCCTTTGCCGGCCTCGCCGGCGCGCGCGGCCTCGATGGTCGCGTTGAGCGCCAGCAGGTTGGTCTGGCCGGCGATGGCGCGGATCAGTTTGATAACGTCGCCAATCTTCTGTGCGGCCTGGGCCAGCGCGGTAATCTGGTGGTTGGTGCCCTGCGCCTCGCTCACCGCCGCGCGCACGATCTCGGTGGTCCTTGTGAGCTGGCGGCCGATTTCGTTGATCGAGCCAGACAATTCGTCGGCGGCGACGGCGGCGGTTTCCACGTTGGTCGAAGCTTCATTCGAGGCTGACACCGCACCATCCGCGCTCTTCGAGGCTTGGCCGGAATTGCTGAACAGCGTGGTGGCGGTCGAACGCATCGCCTTGGCGCCTTCAGCCACGGTCTTCAAGTGATCTTCGACACGGCGGCGGAAGGCCGCGATCGCCTGGTCGATTGCGGCGCGCCGCTGTTGCTGTTCCTGCATAGAGATGCGTTCTCGTTCCGCATCGCGCCGCTCGGTGATGTCTTCATGCGTCGCCACCCATCCGCCATCGGACATAGGCCGGTTGATGACGGAAATCGATCGCCCATCCTTCGATGTCACTTCGTTGCTGGTCGTATTTCCCGCCGCCATCGCACCTACAAGCTCGCGCCGGTATGTCGATCGGATCGCGGGAAAAGCTTCCATTGCTGATGCGATATTCGAGCAGGCTCTGCAGCGAGCAACCTGGTTTAACGATGTCGGTGGAGAGATTGTACATCTCCATATAACGCTGGTTACAAATGACCAAACGCTCGTTGCCGTCGAACATACACAAGCCCTGCGACATATTGTTGATCGCGACCCGCATGCGCAGGTTGTCCAGGCGCAGCTTTCGAGCGAGAAACGCCGCAGCGATAGCCATGGCCAGCATGGCGATGATGGCGGCAAAGAAAAGAGAGACAATGGACTCCGGGGCAGCGCTGACCCATGCGCCGACAGGCAAGACGAAATGGAACAAAGGATAGCTGACCGCGAAGCTGATGCCGCCGATCAAAATGACCCTTCGCCAGTCGCGCGCGGTTGCGTGTGCGGACGTTTGCTCGGCCATGTTCGCGTCCAGGTAGGCCCGCACGGTATTCCCCAACCCGTTTTTTTGCAGTTAATTGCTGGAGATAACGGGTTAAACAAAGCTTAATAGGCGGCGCTGGAGGGCGGACGATGGGTAAGTTGCGTGCTGCGGAATGCCGCGAATTCATCAAGGCGGTGGTGGAAAAGGCCGACGCCATGGGCGTGCCGGTTTCGATTGCAGTAGTCGGGGCCGAAGGCCATCTGATCGCTGTGGAGCGCATGGACGAGGCCGGTTTCATTACGCCGGAAACCGCGATCGCGAAGGCCTTCACCGTGGCGGCGTTTCGCTCGATGAGCCCGCGCTTTCCCGATGGGCTCGTCATCCAGCAGTGGTTCAAGGAGCGCAATCCGCAATTGCTGGTTAGTCTCGCCGCTATGACCAACGGACGCATCGCGGCCAGTGGCGGCTCGGCACCGGTGTTCAAGGGAGACGAAATGGTCGGAGCCTATGGAATTTCCGGGGGCACTTCGCAGCAGGACGAGGAGATGGCGATCTATGCACGGGCCAAGATCGGTTGGGCTCATGTTCCTGATCACGACACCACCGACCCGGAAGTGAAGGCGCATATCAACGCGCTCTACGCCAAAGCCGGCATCACCGACCGTAAACTTTGAGGTTTCCCTTTCGTCGGAGCACCACATGACGCAATCGACCGTCGCCCGCAAAAACGATCGATCCAAATGGAAAGGGCGCCTTGAAGACGATGCGCTGCTGCGCGGCACCGGCCGTTTCGGTGACGATGCGAAACCGGAAGATGTACTTGCTGCGCATTTCGTCCGCTCACCGCATGCCTACGCCACAATCGACCGCGTGGATACATCGGCCGCCAGGAAAGTGGCGGGCGTGGTCGCGGTACTCACAGCGGCCGATCTCGCGGACGCGCACTATCACTCGATCTCGCATCCAGTGCCGATTCCCGGCCGCCACGGCAAGGTGGCTGTCGGCCCACATCGGCCGGCGCTTGCGGAAAAGCGCGTTATGCACATCGGCGAGCCCGTCGCGATAGTCGTGGCGAACACCGCTGCGGCCGCCCACGATGCCGCCGATCTTGTCGTTGTCGATTACACGCCGCTTGAGCCTGCGACCGACATCCATGCCGCGATGGCTCCCGGTGCGCCGCAGCTCTGGCCGGAAGCGCCTGGAAATATAGGTTTCGACTGGACAGCCCCCTCCGATCCTGACGGCAAGAAGCAGGTCGCGCTCGATCGCGTTTTCAATGAAGCCGCGCATGTTGCACGTGTCGAACTCGTCAATCAGCGCCTGATCGTCGCTTCGATCGAGCCGCGCACTGCGACGGCAAGCTTTGATAGTGCCGCCAATCGCTACACGCTTCGCTGCGGCACGCAAGGCGTCGGCGGCATGCGCATGCATCTGGCCGAGTCCCTGGGCGTCAAGCCGGAAGAGCTACATGTGTTGACCGACGACGTTGGTGGCGGCTTCGGCATGAAGGCCGCGACCTATCCGGAATATGTTGCGCTGCTGCACGGCGCTCGCGCGCTTGGCAAAACAATCCATTGGGTTTCGACGCGCTCGGAAGCATTTGTCACCGATAATCAGGGCCGCGATTCATTGTGGATTGTGGAGCTTGCGCTCAACAAGCGCGGGCGTTTCCTCGGCTTGCGGGTGCAAGGGCTCGGCAACACCGGCGCCTATTTCACTGGCATCGCTCATTTCATCGTTACCACGCATATCTCCGGCTGCCTGCCGACGGTCTATGACATTCCGGTCGCGCAGGTGAGTTCGCGCTGCGTTTTTACCAACACGGTGCCGACCGGTCCTTATCGTGGCGCTGGCCGACCTGAGGCGAGTTATCTGCTCGAGCGTGTCATCGATGCCGCGGCCGATTTGACCGGTATCGATGCGGCGGAGCTGCGGCGGAGGAATCTGATCGCGCCCGAAAAAATGCCTTATACGACCGCTTTCGGAAATACTTACGACAGTGGCGATTTCCCGGCGATATTCGAACGAGCGCTGGCGCTTGCGGACTACGGGAATTTTACGGCGCGCAAAAAGACGGCGAAGAAAGCCGGTAAGCTGCGCGGTATCGGTATCGGCTGCTATCTCGAGATCGCGGGCGCGTTCCCGGAAGAAGGCGCGCGCATCAGTTTTCCCGGCGGCGGCAAGGTTCATGTCAGCATTGGCTCCGGTGCGAGCGGGCAGGGGCACCAGACCGTGTTTGGCAAGGTGGCTGCACGGTGGCTCGGCATTGAGCCATCCGCGGTCAGCCTGCTCGCGGGCGATTCTGCGCGCGACGTTCCGGGCTTCGGTGCAGTGGCTTCGCGCTCGGCCATGATGGTCGGTAGCGCAATCGCGCGCACCGCCGACGTCGTGCTGGAGAAAGGAAAACGCGTCGCCGCCATACTGTTGCAAGCCACCGAGAGCGATGTCGAATACCGTGACGGCAAGTTTAGCGTGAAGAACCGCGACGTCTCGCTGTTCGAGGTCGCCGAGCGTGCCATCGAACTCAAGCGCCAGGGCGTAATCCCGGAGAGCCTTGACACGCAGGACAAGGTCAAGCTGCCGCCGTCGTTCCCGAACGGCTGCCACATCGCCGAGGTCGAGATCGATCCTGCAACCGGCGCGACCGAGATCGTTTCCTATGTCGCGATCGGCGACTGCGGCAACGTGCTCGATGACGTCATTGTCGAGGCGCAGATCCACGGCGGCGTGGCGCAGGGCATCGGCCAGGCGCTCTCCGAAAATACGGTTTACGATGCCGGTGGGCAGCTCGTTACCGGCTCGTTCATGGATTACGCCATGCCGCGCGCCGACCTGGTGCCGCTAATGACGGTCGAGCATCACGTGGTTACCTGCCGTACCAACCCGATTGGCGCGAAGGGCACCGGCGAGGCTGGTACGACCGCTGCGCCGCCAGCGGTGATCAATGCCGTTCTCGATGCGCTGCCCGGCGGTGCACAGCTCGACATGCCGGCGACGCCGGAGCGAATTTGGCAGGCGTTGCAGATGGTGAAGTAGCAGTACAGATGCAGCGTACAACTGGCGCTGCGTCTGGGACGCTTGATCTACTGCGCCACGTCGATCTTCACGGCGCTGGTGATGGTCTGCCAGTGCTTCATTTCGCCGTCGAGCCAAGTCTTTGCGTCGGCAAGCGACTTGTTCGGCACGACGTTGAAGTTCTGCTTGTTAAGCTTCTCGATCGCCTCGGGTGAATTCAGAGCTTTGTTCACCGCGGCGAATAGCGCTTCCAGTACCGGCTTCGGCGTTGCTGCCGGCGCGAATAGGCCGTTCCAGGCCACAGTGCCGACGTCGGCGTAACCGACCTCCGTCATGGTCGGAATGTTGGGGTATTCCTTGAGCCGTGTGTGATTGACCACCGCCAACGCACGGAAGTTCCCGGCCTGCACCTGCCCCGCCGTCGAAGCCACGTTGAGGAACGCGGCCTGCACATCGCCGCGCAGCATGTCCTGAATCACGCCGGCGGCGCCGTTCTTGTTCGGCAGCCCCGGCAGATCGAGATCACCCGCGCGTTTTGCGAAATAAGCCATGTCGTAGTGCGGATAGGAGCCGATGCCGACTGTACCGTAGCGAACCTTGCCGGGATTTTGCTTGGCATAGGCAATGAGCTCAGGGACCGACTTTACCGGAAACTCGTTTGCTGTCGTAACCAGCAGGAAGGCCGGCACGTCGATCAGATTGGTCACCGCCACAACATTTTGGCCGTAGTCGAAATTCATTTTCTTGGCGTAGATGATCGGCGTAATCGCGTTGGTTGACACGTTGCCGATCATCAGCGTGTAGCCGTCGGGCGCTGCCTTCACCATTTCATCAATTGCCAGCATGCCGAAGGCGCCAGGCTTGTTAAGAACAACGAAGGGCTGCCCGGTGACTTTCTGAAACTCGTCGCCCACGATGCGGGCGACGATATCGGTTGCGCCGCCCGGCGCGTAAGGCACGATCACCTTGACCGCACGACTCGGGTATTTGTCTTGCGCCGTCGCCACGCCTGCACTCAAAGCAAGAGTTGCGAACAGCAACGCGATGAAGCGTTTCATGCGAACCTTCCCCCAGAATTACTGCGCGCGAGAAATTCTCTTCGTTTCCCTTGGCGTTGCTCAGGTGGCTTTGATGCCGTGCAAGCTGTGTGATGCGTCCTTGACAGTGAAGAAGACGACATCGCCATCCGTCGTCGCCTTGCCTGCATGTACCGTATTGGCGGGAATGTAGACGACCGAGCCAGGCTTCACATCGATTTCTTTGCCGTTGATATTGGCGTGGAAGGTTCCCTCCAGCACGTAGATCCATTGCTCGTTCGGATGCGAATGCGGTTCGGCGCCCGTACCAGCCTTCATGCGCATCAGGCCGACAATCATACGGTCGCCTTCGACGCATGGTCCATGCGCTGTCGAATAGGCGGGACCGCCCATAATTTTCTGCACAGTTCCGAGATCGAAGACATATTCGCCCGGAGCAGCGCGTTTGGCGCCCGGTGTGCGTGCGACCGGCTCATTGGACATGACGTTTCCCTTCGGCGACTTGTTCTGTTCTGTGAGATGTTAGTTGACGTTGCCCGGACGCGCCAGTAGAGGCGGAGCCTCGCAGTGGCGGGTTCGGGTCGCGCGGCATCACCATTCGGCCACGGTCACCGTTAAGCTCTTGCGGTCCGCGATTCGGGGAACAATCGCCAATGATGCCGATTCGTTTCGCTATGGCAGTGGTAGCTTTGGGCTGCCTTGGCGGTTGTGCCGATACCTATGCGCCTAGGGGTGAGCCGAGTTTTTACCGTAACCTTGCACAGCCCGGTGCGGAACTCGACGCAGCCGCTGCTGCCTCGATGATTTCCGGATATCGCGCCAATAACGGGCTGCCTGCGGTCGTGCTCGATCCCGAGCTCATGCGACTCGCGCAAGCGCAAGCCGAAATCATGGCCAAGCGCGACAAGCTTGATCACGGCGCCGGGAAACCATTCGTCCAAAGGCTAAAAGCCTCGGGTTACGATGCCAGGACGGCGGCAGAGAATATCAGCGCCGGCTATCACACGCTGGCTGAGGCGTTTTCCGGTTGGCGCGAACTCGAGCCCGCACCGGGCCAATATGCTGCTGGCAGGCGCGACCCACATGGGCATCGCTGCGGTTTACACGCCGGCTTCGAAGTACAAGGTTTATTGGTCGCTGATCCTGGCCGACCCGGACGAGAAGAAAGGATAGTGCAATCGGGCGCTGCGCCAGGCACCCCTAACGCATTCACCTGGACACGTCTTCCTTAAACGTTCCTTGCGTCAGATTGCACTGATCGTCTGCGCTGGCAATACGGGGCAAAGGCACTTTCAGCAATTCTTCGGCGTTCGGCCGGACTGGACCTCATGCTATCTGCTGACTAATTTGCACTCATGCCGGTATTGCCTCGCGTCAAAGACTACGACTCGCTCTATCGCCAATTTCGCTGGCAAGTGCCGGCCCGTTACAATATCGGCGTCGATGTTTGTGACCGCTGGGCGGAAAAAGAACCCGGTCGCCTTGCGATTCTGCACGCACGGCCGGACGGCCGCGACGAACAGATCACATACGGCTGGCTCCGCGAAACATCCAACCGCCTGGCCAATGTGCTGCACGCGCATGGTATCGCGCGAGGCGACCGCGTCGCGATCCTGCTGCCGCAGTTGCCAGAAGTGGCTGCAATCCACATTGCGATCTACAAACTTGGTGCCGTCGCGCTCCCGCTGGCCGTACTCTTTGGTACCGATGCGCTCTCATACCGGTTGCAGAACTCCGCCGCCGCCGCACTGATTACCAATACGCGTGGCGCGGAACGCATTGCCGAGATCAGGAAGGATCTGCCTGAGCTCAAGCTGGTGTTGTCCCTCGACGGTGTCAGTGACGGCGCGCTCGGCTTTTCCGATGAGCTCGCGCACGCATCATCGAATTTCACGCCGGTCGATACATCTGCCGACGATCCGGCGATGATGGTCTACACGTCCGGCACCACCGGCCAGCCGAAGGGCGCTTTGCACGGTCATCGCGTTCTCATCGGCCATTTTCCCGGTGTCGAGACACATCACGATTTCTTCCCGCAAGCAGGCGACCGCATCTGGACGCCGGCGGACTGGGCGTGGGCGGGCGGGCTGCTCAATGTTCTGTTGCCGGGCCTGCATTATGGCGTACCGGTGGTGGCGCAACGCTTCGAGAAATTCGATCCGGAGGAAGCCTTCGCGCTGATAGCGCGTGCGCAAATCCGCAACGCCTTCATCCCGCCGACCGCGTTGCGCATGTTGCGCGCAGCGCCCAATCCGAAAGGCCGCCACGCCATTAACATGCGTTCGATCGGTTCTGGAGGAGAGTCGCTCGGGGCGGAAACCTACGAATGGGGCAAATCGGCATTCGGCCTGGTCATCAACGAATTCTACGGGCAGACCGAATGCAACATCGTGCTTTCGGCATGTTGTCGCGCTCGGCGTGTCAAAACCGGGCGCGATCGGCAAGCCCGTCGCCGGCCATACCGTCGCGGTCATCGACGCTGACGGGCAACCCGCTGAAAGTCGGAGAAACCGGCCAGATCGCGGTCAAACGGCCCGACCCCGTGATGTTTCTTGAATACTGGGGCAAGCCCGACGCCACGCGTGACAAATTCATCGGCGACTGGATGACCACCGGCGATCAGGGTGTGATGGACGAAGACGGCTACGTCAGTTTCGTCGGCCGCGATGACGATGTTATTACGTCAGCCGGCTTCCGCATCGGGCCGGGCGAGATCGAAGATTGCCTCATCCGCCATCCGGCCGTGGCGCTCGCCGCTGCGGTCGGCAAGCCCGACGCCTTGCGCACCGAAATCGTGAAAGCCTTTATCGTACTGAAGAAAGGTTATGCTGCGTCCGACACGCTTGCGTCGGAAATCCAGGGCTTCGTAAAGACGCGGCTGTCGGCGCACGAATATCCGCGCGAAGTCGCTTTCATCGACGACATGCCGATGACGACCACGGGCAAGGTCATCAGACGCCTGCTGCGGGAACGCGTTGTGACTCTAGGCGGGTTTGCGGCCGCCCAAGAATGAAAATGTGGAAAGCCGAGCCGACGCTTCGCCACGCAATAGAACATGATCGATTCGGCGACCAGTGCGGTCGACGTCGCAACCGCCGCGCCTTCGATACCGAGGCGCGGAATGAAGAATCACGCACAGCGCGAGATTGATGGCGAATGCGGTGGCATAGACGAAAGCGCATTGCCTGCGTTCGCCCAGCATGTTGAGCAGCCGCTCGGCCGGCCCCACTGCGGCGCGTGCAAGCAACCCGATGGCGAGGATGAACATCACGCCATAGCCGGCATCGAAATCGGCGCCGAACAGAGACAGCAGCGGCCGTCCAAACGCGAGGATCGCCGCGCAGGCGATGAGCGACGGCCAGAATGTCCAGCGGACGGTCTCGGCAAAAAAAGCAGCCAGGCGCTGCCGGTCGCCAGAGACGTGATATTCAGTGAATTTGTGGGCTGTGGCACCTGCGATTGCGAAATACACGAAGGCGACGATCGCCAGCAGTCGCGCGCCGGCATAATAGACGGCAACATCGTGCGGCGACCGAAATTGCTCGAGCGCGATGATGTCGACATAGGTGAGCAGCAGATAAAAGCCTTCCACTACGAAAATAGGCAGCGACGTGGCGAACCAGATTTTCGGCTCGAAGACCTTGGGGCCGTCCGGTACTTTATCCTTCAGGCGCCGGTTGAGCAGCGCGCAGCTGGCCAATGGTCACCGCCCAGGTGGTAACGACGGCGACAATCATCGCAGTCGACGGCGTCGGTTGACGCACCGAGCAGCCAGATAAAACCCATCAGCACGGTAATGACGAGCTGGCGCCAGATGTAGAACGGCATCAACGCAAGATTGGGCCAGTCATAGGATTGCGCGATGCCGGCCTGGACTTGCACCAGGCCGTAAATCGGAATCGTGAGGCAGGCGAGATAGAGCGGGATGATCGCGAAATGGTCGAGCCAAGGCTCGAACAATGTCACGCCGAGCGCGCCGATGATGCCGATGCCCGTGGCGATAACGAAGGCGAGCCAGCGTGAGCCTGCAAGAAAGCCACGCAGCCGATCGAAGCTCTTGAGCTCGGTGTATTCCGGAATGAAACGCCGGGCCGCAGACGAAAGGCCGACATCGGAAAGTGCGCCGATCATCAGCACCCAGGTCCAGACATAGATGTAAATGCCGAACTCGAAGCTCCCCATCCATCGCGCCAGCAGCACCTGCGAAGCAAGCGCGAGCAATGCGCTGCCGACGCGCACGAGAAAGACCTTTCCGGCAACGAGCTGCGCCAGCCGGCTGTCGCTGCGGTCGGCACAGAATGTATTTGAGGTGCGCAAAGACGCGCGCGAACGCCGATGGTGCAGTGGATTTCACCTGTTCGGAATCGGCCAACGCCACTGGTTCTCTCCGTTCCAGCTGCGGCCGGGATGCGAGAGACGGCAAGGCCATCGAATCCGCCTTAGCAAGGAACCGTTAACATTCGGTTGGGGCGTTATGGGTTGAGCCGCTAATTCAGGGCATTTCCAGCTTCGCGACGTCGGCCAGAATGCTTTCGACGGCCTCGCGCTCCGCGGAGCCAAGTGGGGCCTGCGGCGGCACAGGTTCACCAACCGCATAGCCCTGGATCTGCAACCCGGCCTTGATACACGCAGCGAGATTGAAGCGTGCAAAAGCTTCATTGATGCGCCAGAGGTCACGCTGAAGCTTCATCGCCTCTGGCCATTTCCCTGTGCGGCATAGCTCATATAGCCGAACACTCTGACGTGGCACGATGCAGGCAGGGCCCGCCATCCAACCGACTCCGCCGATCAGCATCACGGCTGCGGGAATATGCGCCGAGGCCGAGAAAACTTTCATGCGCGGCGCACGATTCATGATCGACAGCAGGCGGCCAGTATTGGTCGAGGCGTCCTTGATGTACTGGATGCGCGGATGCTCGGACAGGCGCGCGACGACGTCGAGCGAAAGATCGCTGCGCTGGAATTGCGGGTTGGTATAAAGCACCACTGGAATATCGACGGCATCGGCGATGGCGCGGAAATAGGATTCGATCTGGGTGTCTTTCAGCGGAAAGTACGCTTCGAGGATCGCGAGGATGCCGTCGGCACCGAGCCCTTGATACGCTTTCGCCTGCTCGATGGCATCCGCTGTGGTGGTTGAGGCGACGCCCGCGATCACTGGCACGCGCTTTCCGGCGGCTTCGATCGTTGCCTGCACAACCGCCTCGCGTTGCGCGCGATTGAGATAGGCAAACTCGCCTGTCGAGCCGAGCGGCGTTAGACCATGCACACCCGCTTTGATCAGGTCGGATGCGAGCCTCCCCAATACGTCGGTGAGAATACGGCCGCGCGCGTCGATGGGCGAAACGAGGTAAGGAAATACACCTTGGAAATTGCCCATGCGCGTTGCCTAGAAGACCCACAGCGCCTCGGGCGGAAATTCGACATAGTGCTCCCCTGGCTCGAGTGGCGCCGAGGCGTAGGCGCGTACGGTGAGTGCGTCACGTGCGAACACGAGCTCCCAGCGCTCGCCGAGATACATTGGCGCCTTGAGCTCCATCTTCAGCCGGTTTGGCCCGGGGTTCGACGCGCAGCGCACGCGTTCGATGCGGATGATGCCGGTCGCCTTTCCGCCTGCAGCGGCTTTGGTGTGCGAGATGCCGGTAAGGCCGTCACCAAACAGCTCGAGTGTCGCGCGCCCGCCCGAATTGTCTATCAGGTTGCCATCGAGCCGATTGTTGCTGCCCATGAATTCTGCCGCAAACAGTGTCGCGGGTTTGTTATAGAGCGCAGTCGGGGGGCCTTCCTGAGCGATTACGCCCGCATCGAGCAACACGATGCGATCGGCGATCGCCATAGCCTCCACCTGGTCGTGGGTGACGTGGATGGCGGAAAGGCCGAGCGTGACAATCAGCGTGCGTAACCAGGCACGCGCTTCTTCGCGCAGTTTGGCATCGAGATTGGACAACGGTTCGTCCAGCAGGATCACGGGCGGTTCGTAAACAAGCGCTCGCGCAATGGCGACGCGCTGCTGCTGACCGCCCGATAGCTGATGTGGATAGCGTGCAGCGAGATGGCCGAGGCCAATCTGTGAGAGCGTTTTTTCCACCCGCGTTTTGGTTTCTGCAGCCGAGACGCCGCGCAGTTTCAAGCCGTAGGCCACGTTGTCGAATACAGTACGGTGCGGCCACAGTGCGTAGGATTGAAAAACAAGACCGAGACCGCGCTTTTCCGCGGGCAATTCAATGCCGCGTGCGGCATCGAAAAACACGCGGTCACCAATGGTGATCGACCCGCTGTGCGGCACTTCCAAGCCGGCGATAGCCCGCAGCAGCGTGGTTTTTCCGCTGCCCGACGGGCCGAGGAGTGCGACCACCTGGCCTGCCGGCACGGCGACCGAAACGCCTTTAAGGATTTCGTTGTCGCCAAGGCGTAGCGCGACATCCTTCACGATCAGTTCAGCCATGCAGGCGCACTCCGAGCCGGACCGCGACGGCTAGGCCGACGCCGATCATGACCACATTAACGACGGACAGTGCCGACACCAGATCGACGGCGCCGGTGCCCCATAGTGACACCAATAGCGAACCGATCACCTCGGTGCCGGGTCCCAGCAGATAGATGCCGGTCGAATATTCGCGCACGAAGATCAGGAAAATCAAAAGCCAGCTCGCCAGCATGCCGTATTTGATCAGTGGTACGGTGACGTCGCGTTTCACGCGCAGGTCGTTGGCGCCGGCGGTGCGTGCGGCTTCCTCCAGCTCCGGTGCAACCTGAAGCAACGTGCCGGAAACGAGCCGCATGCCGTAGGCAAGCCAGACGATCGTGTAGGCAAGCCAAATGGAGACCATTGTCGACTTGAGTGGCGACAGGAATGGCACAAACAGGAACACCCATAATAGTGCAAGGCCGGCGATCAAACCGGGCATGGCGCGCGGCACCATCACCAGGTAGTCGACCACCCTGGTCCATCCGGAGTTCCAGCGATGCACCGCGAGAGCGATTGCCGTGTAGCAAGCGACCGCCACGGCGCCGCCGATGACGCCGATGCCAAGCGTATTGAGGATGCCGCGCACGACGTTCGGATACTCAGTGAGTTCGCGGTAATGATCGAGCGTGAGCACGTCGAGCAGCTTCACGCCTTCGCCCCATGTGACCACGAATGAGCGCAAGGTGATGCCAAACAGCGGCACCACGACAGTAATGAACAACCAGCACAGGATCGCCCCTAAGGCGAACCAACGCCAGCCGTGCAGGCGGAGCGGCTGCGTTTTCAAGCCTTTGCCGCGCATCGATACGTAGCGCTGCGCCTGTCGCAGGAGTAGACGCTGCATAAACACCAGCGGCGCGGTGACGGCGATGATCGCCACAACCACGACGGCCATCAGCTGATAGGAGGGGACGCCGAGTTTGTTGGTGAGCTTGTAGAGATAAGTTGACAAGACGAGCACATCCTGCGGATCGCCGAGAACCAGCGGTAGCCCGAACAGCTCAAAGCCGAGGAAAAACACCAGGACGCCGGCAAACAAGATTGCCGGCAGGATCATCGGCAGACTGACGTTGATGGCGACGCGGAATGGGTTGGCGCCGGATACCCGCGCTGCTTCTTCCAGATCGGTGCTCAAGCCGCGCAGGGCTGCCGCGCTATAAAGATATACATGCGGCACATGGGTCAGCCCCGCTATCACAATGAGTGCCAACAGCGAATATAAATTCCATGGCACGAAGCCGAGGACATCCTTTGCGAGCGTGGAGAAGATTCCAACGGGGCCGATTGCCACCACGTAGCCGAAAGCGATCACGACCGCCGAAACGAAGATCGGGATCAGGATCAAGGGCTCCAGGTATTCCCGTCCCGGCACGTCGGTGCGCACCATCAGGAAAGCGAGCAGGGCGCCGAGCGGTACCGCGATGATGGCCATGCCCCCAGCGATCACGATAGTGGTCCAGAAGGCTTGCCAAAAATCCGAGTCGGCAAAGACAAAGGAATAGGCGAGTAACCCGAATTTCGCCGAAGGATCAAAGAATGGTGCAGTGAGGAAGCTTTGGTAGACAACAAGTGACAGCGGCGCTGCTACGGCAAGCGCGGTCACTCCGAGCACGAGCCATCGGTACACGACAATGGGCATAGCCGCCCTTGGTTTGCCGCGCCCGACCTGAGCGCGAGGTGCTTATTGTCCCTTTTTCGCCTGCTGCCATTTCGACAAGAAGGCGAGTCGCTTGGTCTGGTCCAGATTATCGAGCAATGTCTGGTCGATGGGTACCGGTCGCGCCTTGTCGCCAATAAGCTGGGTCACGCCCTTGATGGTTGCTTCGCCATCGACGTCGGAACGCAGCGAATAAAGATCGGCCTTGTTGGCGATGATGTCCTGGCCGCGCTTCGACAATATGTAATCGAGGAACAGTTTACCGGCGTTCGGGTTCTTCGCCTTTTTGGGGATGAAGGCGACACGCGAAGTCACCATCGTATAGTCCTTCGGCAGGATGATGCCGAGATTGGGGTCCTTCTTTGAGCGAGCGAGCGCGTAAGATCCGAAGATGCCATAGGCGATCAGGTGTTCGCCGGACGTGACGCGCTCCATCATTGCGCCGGCGCTGGTGTAGAGCTTGACCTGTGCCTTGCCCATGGCTTTGAACAGGTCCCAGGCCTGCGGGAAATCCTTGATGTCTTCGTTGCAGAACAGATAGCCAACGCCCGAGCGCTCAGGATCGTATGCCGTGATCTTGCCTTTGTAGAAATCGGTCTTCGTCTCGAGCAGCCTCAGCAGTTCGGTGTGGTCCTTCGGCACGTCGCCTTCCGGCACGAGCCGCTTGTTGTAGACAAATGCAATTGGCTCATAGGTCGTGCCGTAGGCGGACTCTTTCCACACCGCCCACTTTGGCAACGCCTTGATCTCAGGTGAGGGGTAAGCCGCGGCTTGGCCGTCTGCAACGAGCTTTACTTGCAGGTCCATGGCCGATGACCACAGCACGTCGGCGGTACCGTTATTGGCGGCCGCTTCTGCAATGAATCGATTGTAGAGCTCGGTGGAATTAAGGTCGGAGTACTCGACCTTAATGCCGGGATAGAGCGTCTCGAAGTCCTTGATCAGAGGATTTGCGGCGACCGCGTCGGTGGTCGCGTAGACCACGACCTTGCCTTCTTTCTTGGCGGCATCGACGATGCTGGCGTAATCGGCTGGATAACCCTGTGGAGCCTGCGCCTGAGCGCCGGTCCCCAAAGCCAGCGCGGTTGCTATGAATGCGGCGGATACGACGTGTCGCATGGGAACTCCCTGGTGGCGTTTTCTCGGCGCCTGCCCCCGGCGGCGGCCGTTCGCTGCGATGCTACCCCAGCCCTTCCGCGCCCGCCTAGGGGCCAGCAGAAAAACGAAAACCTCCGTGCGGCAGTTCGTTTGGCGCCGACGATTAATGTGCCAGCGGATCGGGACGAACCTGGATATGAACGGCGCGGGGGCTTGAGCCTTTGCCGGTTTCCATCAGCCATGGCGCGCGGTCGCCATTAGTGCTCCACAGGCCGCGGCCTTTCCAGCCGGCATTTGGATCGTCGATGCGCCCGTCGAGGCCCTTGGCATAGAAGCCCATGGGATACGGAATGCGCAGCGAGACCATCCGGCCGTCCTTGAGCGCAACGAAGCCGTCACTGAGATTTGCGGTCGAGATCGGCACATTATCACCAAGTCCGAGCGTATTGTGCTGGTCGACCCAGGTGTAATAGCTCGCCTCGGCACTTGTGTCGGGGAAACCTTCAAAGCCGGGGCCCGGATATTTGTAGAAGGCCCAGCCTTCCGGACAATGGTTGCCGGTCGCATTCGGCCCGTTGAGCGGCGTCTTGCACTTGCGCCGGTCGAAGCTCATCAGGTGACCGCTCGACCCTGATCCCCACAGAACGCCATCGCTGTCGATGTCGCCGCCGCGAATGCCGAAGCCCGGCTTCGGGATGTAGTAAACCTCCGACAATTTTGTCTTTGGATCGAAGCGGAGGAACCCTGGCGGACCGGCAAACGTGCCGATGGCGTACCAGACCGAGCCGTCTTTCGGATTAGGCATGACTGAATACGGCCCCGATCCGGCAGTTATACGACGGTCTTTCGCCGCATCGGCTGGTGCCGTCGGCTCCACATAGTCATCCAGCTTGCCGTTGCCATTGGTGTCGAGCACCCATGGCGCCCAGCCCTGCGCCTTCTCTGCATCGCCGGTTTCGTCGAAAATCTTCGTGTTCACCCAGCCCGCCACCGCACCGGTGCCGCTGAACCACAGTGTATTGTCGGCGTCATAGCCGAACTGCGGGTGATGGGTCGCAAAACAGGTGTCGATGAAGGTGTACTTCATCGTCTTGGGATCGAGCATCGCCACCTGGCGTTGGGATTTTTCGAGCGGGAGTACCTTTGCGTACTGATTGTCCGAGCCCTTCTTGCAGAAGGCGGGGTTATCCATGCCGCGCACACTCGCCGTGAGCCAGACGCGCCCCTGTTTGTCGACCATGGAATTGTGGTTGTTGGCGCGCGTGTCCCAGAGCTGCCGGTCGCCCCAGTAGGGCGAAGGCTGCAATGGCTTGACGGTAGCGGCATGACCAGGTCCAAGTGATTCCGGCATCTCGACATCGCGCACCGGCATCTTGAAGAACGAAACCCTGTTGGTCCTTGGATCCAGGATCGGCATGTTGTCGGTCGAATATTCGGGCGAGCCGTACAACGGGCCATAGGCATTGATCATCGGATTCCGCCGGTCAGACGAAATCAGATCATGCAGATATTTATCCGGCGTCGACCATTCCCAGGAAGTGATGACGACATTTCGCTCGACGCCTTGCGGCCGCGGCGGCTCGATCTTGGGCACTTCGCCTTTGGCGATACGATCGGTCCACTCGCCGAAATATTTGTACGGTGCGCCGCCGTATTGACCGGCCAACCGGTTCGTCATCTGCTCGCCGGACTGGCCTGATTGCGTGCGCCGCTGCCATGCTTCCTCGCCTGAATTGAATTTGCCCAGCGCTGCCGGAATCGTGCGCGTCGATTCCTGCCCAAGCTGATGACAGCCAATGCAATCGACATTGTTCATCTGCCGCAGCCAGTCGTTTTGCGTGATCTTTTCAGGAATTGCGCTCTTGCCGCCGAACTCGCTCGCCGGCGGGATCTTCATCATCGTGTACCAGTAAATGGCAGGGTAATAGTGTGCTGCTGCTGCTGCATTCGGCGCAAGCACCGCGGTGAGATCAAGAGTTATGCCGGGTTTGGCGCGCATTTTGGGCGAGTCCACCAGGCCGTAGCCACGCACCCAGACGCTGTAGTTCGCGGTCGGAAGATCGGGAATGAGGTAACGGCCCCGATCGTCGGTAACGACGATGCGGGCAAATTTCGTGGGGAGATCCGTCGTTTCGGCGATGACCCAGACGCCCGCTTCCGGGCCTTTCGAGCTGGTGACAACGCCGCCGATTTCAGTGGCGCCGACGTCCACACTCTGTTGCGCGTGCAAGCCTGTAGAATACGCAAGCGTAACGATGGAAAGAATAACGAGCGCCGGCAAGCGCCGAAGCGCCTTTGCGAAATGCAACATGGGTCGCCTCCCTGGCATCGAAGCCGGCTAGTCGCCGGATTTTTGTTGGCGCAAGTCTAACAAAGCCGGTGGGCAGCGTCCCGCAGTTTTTGTGCTGAGATATTTTTCATCCCGCGAAACCGCCGCCATCCAGGAATGCCTGCTCTTCCGGCGTAGTGGTGCGGCCGAGCACGGCATTGCGGTGTGGGAACCGGCCGAAGCGCCGGATGATGTCGGCGTGAATTTCCGCCCATTTCAGGCCGTCGGCGTCGGCGGTCGCCTTGTGTAGCGCGATGCAGCGTTCCTGATCGGCGAGATCTTCCGAATGCTCGAATGGAAGATAAAAGAAGCCGCGCAATTCTTTCGGCACCTGGCTGTCGAAGCCGCGGACGATCGCGCCGGCCGTGACGGCACGCGCCAACGGGTCAGTGGCAAAGGCCCGCGCGTCGCCGCGGAACATATTACGCGGGAACTGGTCGAGTAGTATGAGCAGCGCCAGCGCGCCTTGCGCGCTTTGCTCCCATTCAGACAGTTTTCCGGCAGCGGCAGCTTCGTAAGTGTCGAAAAAGCGATCGCGGATCTCTTTGTCGAAAGAGACGTCCTTGTTGAACCAGCGGTCCGGTCCGGCTTGCTGCCAAAACGACACCACCTCGGCTACACTCACGACCATGGGTGTTCCACGTCAATTCGTGGCCGGTTGGCCGGCGTCATCGCGCAGCGCGCGCCGCAGAATCTTGCCGACATTGGTCTTCGGTAATTCGTCGCGAAACTCGATCTGTTTTGGCACTTTGTAGCTCGCAAGCCTCGTGGCGAGAAACGTGCGCAAATCAGCGGCTGTTAAATCAGGGTTCTTTTTGACCGCGAACAGCTTGCCGACCTCGCCGGAATGTTCATCGGGGACGCCGATCAGCGCGCATTCCATCAGGCCGCCTTGGCTCATGGCCACGTCCTCGACCTCGTTGGGAAACACCTTGAACCCGGAGACGGTGATCATGTCCTTCTTGCGATCGACGATGCGCACACGGCCTTGAATGTCCATAATGCCGATGTCGCCGGTGCGGAAGAAACCGTCCGCTGTCATCGCCTGCGCAGTCTCCTCGGGGCGCCGCCAATAGCCCAACATCACTTGCGGGCCCCGCGCGCAGATTTCGCCCTGTTCGCCGTTCGACAATTCGTGCCCATCGTCGTCGCGAATCGAAATTTCCGTCGAAGGCAAGGGCAATCCAATGGTGCCGGTCCACTCGGCTATATCACCCCGGTTGCACGTGAGTACCGGTGACGTTTCCGAAAGTCCGTAACCTTCAATGATCGGCTTGCCGGTGGCTTTTACCCAGGCATCGGCAACGGATTTCTGAACCGCCATGCCGCCACCGATCGCGGCTTTGAGCATGCCCCAGTCGATCTTGCCGAAGTCCGGATTGTGCAGCAATGCGTTATAGAGCGTGTTCACCGCCGGGAACATGTTCACTTTGTAACGGCGGAGCTCCTTGATGACGCCAGCAATATCGCGCGGATTCGGAATCAGAAGGCACATGCCGCCGGTGCGCGTACCGAGCAGGAAACACGCGGTCAATGCGAAGATATGGTAGAGCGGCAGCGCGGTTGCGATGATCAGGTGATCGGTTTTGGGCGGCAAATCGACCATCGGCTGATTCCACGCTTCTACCTGCAGCATGTTGGCGACGAGATTGCGATGCGTGAGCATGGCGCCCTTCGCGAGCCCCGTGGTGCCGCCGGTGTATTGCAGGAAGGCGATATCGTCTGGCCCGATCGCGACCGGCGAGAAACCGGATTTGCGGCCGGCCGCGATCGCGTCATTGAACATCGTTGCCGCAGGGATTGCGTAAGCCGGCACCATTTTCTTGATGTGACGAATCACGGCATTAACCAGCGCACCTTTGACGCGACCGAGCATGTCACCCAAGCTGGCCACCACAACGTGCTTGACCGGCGTGTTAGGCAGCGCCTGCTGGAGCACCGCGGCGAAATTCTCCAACACAATGATTGCCTCTGCGCCGGCGTCGGCAAGCTGGAATTCCAGCTCACGAGGTTTGTAGAGCGGGTTGACGTTCACCACGGTGCAGCCGGCGCGCAAAATGGCGGCAATCGCCAGCGGATACTGAAGAACATTCGGCATCATGATCGCGACGCGGGCACCGCGCTTCAATCCGCGACCTTGCAGCCAGGCGGCAAACGCGCGCGAAGCTTCGTCGAGCTCACCATAGCTCAAGGGCTTGCCCATACAGACGCAAGCCCGGCGCTCCGCATAGGCCGTAAAGGCTTCCTCGAGCATTGCCACCAGCGACGGGTAGCGCGACGGGTCAATATCGGCGGGAACGCCCGGCGGATAGTGCCGTAGCCAAAGCCGTTCCATGACTTTTCCCCTGCGCCGGCCCTTCGTCTACACGCCGACGACCGGTTCCCCGTCAGCATGAGTTTAACAAGCCCCGCATGCAAGGCCGGTGATCGCAGGCTTGCCAGGCGCTACCGACTGCCGAACGGGACTAGGGGATTGTCAGTCAGGGCGGTGCGGTCCGGGCGGTCGGGGGCGGCGATGCCAAGAAAAGCCTCAAACAACTCGCGGACTGTGTGTTCAGGCAGGTCGCGCGTGATGAACACCAACCGGCTGCGGTGGTCGTCATCGGGCCAATTATCGAGCCGCGCGGTCGGATGAAAAACGTGCTGGACACCATGTACGACGACCGGGGTGTCGGGCATTTCGGCAAGTTTCACGATGCCCTTGATGCGCAGGAGCTTGGCTCCGTGGGTGGCACGCAAAAGTTCAAGGAACATTTCCAGCGTGCCCGCAGGTATCGCTTCGTCGGTGGTAATGACAAAAGAGCCGATATGTTCGTCGTGCCGGGTGACGTCATGATGGTGATGATGGTGGTCGCCTGCGTAAGCTTCGGCGGCGAGCCATTTCTTGACGTCGGGAATCTTTTTATCCGGATCGTAGAGACCGCTGCCAAGTAGCCGGTCGGCCGTCGCCTCACCCTTGGTGGCGTCGAGGATGGGCGCCGCCGGGTTGAGCGCGCGCAAGCGCGCAACAGTACGCCCATGTATTTCGCTGTCCGCCAGGTCGGTCTTGGTCAGCACGATGCGGTCGGCGACCGCCGCCTGTTTGACGGCTTCGGGATAGGCATCGAGCGCTGCCTCGCCATTGACCGCGTCAACCACCGTCACAACGCCGTCGAGCCGATAACGCAGCAAGAGATAGGGATGGGACATGGCGGTGTGTAACACCGGCGCCGGATCAGCGAGCCCGGTTGTTTCCAGCAGTACACGGCGGAACTTGCAGCGACGGTTGTCGAGATCGCGTAGCAGCGTTTCCAGCGCATCAACGAGGTCGCCGCGCATTGTGCAGCACAGGCATCCGGATTGCAGCAGCACCATGTTGTCGCCGATGTATTCAACCAGCAGATGGTCGAGTGATACCTCGCCGAACTCGTTGATGATCACGGCGGTCTCGGCGAGCGCGGGGTCTTTCAGCAGCCGATTGAGCAGTGTGGTCTTGCCGGCGCCGAGAAAGCCGGTGAGTACGGTCAACGGTATGGGTGTCGGCGGCTGGCGCCGTTCGGCGCTTTGGCCAGGCTCGCTCATTGACTGACCGAAGTAACTTTCGGTTTGGCTTGCTTTGCCGGCTTGGCGCTCTTGGCCGGTTTGGCCGAATCCTCTGCCTTAGCCGGCTTCCCAGCACTTTCGGTTTTGGCGACGACTTTCTTTTTCTTTTTCGGGCTGGCGCTTGCGGTCTGCGCAACTGCATCCGGATGATCGGCCGGCCCCGTGAACACCACGACCGGCGGCGTAGTCTCGACCGGCGGGCCGAGCACAAACTTGCCGTTTGCCGGCTTCAGGCTGGACAGCATAAAGGCCTGCTGGCCGTTGTCAGATTCACCGCTGGCGGCCGCGGCCGCTTCTTCCGGTTCCTCCTCATTCTCTTCCGAGGGCGGCTTGCGGCGATGCCCGCCGCACATCTCTTCACGCAGGTTGGGCGGTTGCGCATCGATCGGTGCCAGTGCGTCGACGGTGCCGAGCGAGGGCGTGAGCCAGGACAAGCCACCGCTGTTGAAACCGCGTTCGAGCAACTGGGCCGCCTTCTGCGCGCGGACAGCACCTGACCAGGCTCCGAGCACGACCGCGATCAGCCGGCGGCCATTGCGCGTGGCGGAGGCAACGACGTTGTAGCCGGACGCACAAATAAATCCGGTCTTCATGCCGTCGGCGCCGGGATAACGATCGATCAACGAGTTGTAGTTGCGCATCACACGGTTGCCATAACGAATCGATGAGATGTGCCAATAGCTGTCGTATTCCGGAAACTCGCGGATGAGCGCGCGTGCCAGGATTGCGAGGTCGCGCGCCGATGTAACGTGATTTTCCGCTGGCAATCCATTCGGGTTGACGAAATTGCTCTGCGACATACCGAGCCGTCGGGCGTTGGCATTCATCAGGTCGGCGAAGCCCTCGATCGAGCCGCCGACGCCTTCGGCAATTGTAACTGCCATGTCATTTGCGGATTTCACCATCAGCATCTTGAGCGCATTATCGACCGTGACAGTGGTGCCGATGTTGAAACCCATTTTGGTGGGCTGCTGCGCCGCCGCGTTGCGCGACACTGTGAGCAATGTATTAAATGAGATGCGGCCTTCTTTGACCGCGCGCAGCGTTGTGTACGCCGTCATTAATTTAGTTACCGAAGCCGGATACCACGGATATGTAGCATTTTCCGCGTGCAGCACCTTGCCGGTGGAAGCCTCGATCAGCAGTTGTGCTTCGGCTTGCGCCCGGTCCGCGCCGGCGAGCGACAGCAGGCCGGCGGCAAAGCCGAGGATCATGATGCGAGAGCAACGGCCTGGAAAAGCGATCATCGTTCGCGCACGGTCCTAAGGGCTCAGAAACGGGGAAGTTCCATAGATGGCTGCGCTAGGCTATCTAAGCTTTGGATGGTACGCAAAGCCGGTGAACCGCACCTGAATATATGGCAACTCGTAGCTCATCGCCGAGGAAAGCGACCAAAGTTCGGCAAAGGAGATATCGATGACCTCCTGTATTGTCGGGTGGGCCCATACCCCCTTCGGTAAACTTACCGGTGAAACCATTGAAAGCCTGATCGTGCGGGTGACCGGCGACGCGCTCGCCGATGCCGGTATCGGTCCCAAGGATGTCGACGAGATTGTGCTCGGACACTTCAATGCGGGCTTTTCTGCACAGGATTTTACCGCCTCGCTGGTCCTGCAGGCTTCGCCCGACCTGCGCTTCAAGCGAGCAACGCGCGTAGAGAATGCCTGTGCCACAGGTTCTGCTGCCGTGCATCAGGGCATCAAGGCGATCGAAGCTCGCGCTGCGCGCATTGTACTTGTTGTCGGTGCCGAACAAATGACGGCGACGCCTGCGCCGGAAATAGGGCGCAACTTGCTGAAGGCGTCGTACGTACGCGAGGAAGCCGATATTGATGGAGGGTTTGCCGGCATTTTTGGCAAGATCGCCGGACTGTATTTCCAGAAATGGGGCGACCAATCGGACGCGCTGGCGATGATTGCAGCCAAGAACCACAAGAATGGCGTCGGCAATCCTTATGCGCAGATGCGCAAGGATCTAGGCTACGATTTCTGCCGCACCGAGAGCGAGAAGAATCCGTTTGTGGCCGGTCCGCTCAAACGCACCGACTGCTCTCTGGTGTCAGATGGTGCTGCCGCGGTCGTACTCGCCGACGTCGAAACCGCGCTCAAGTTGCAAAAGGCTGTCGCCTTTCGCGCTGCGGAGCACGTGCAAGATTTTCTGCCGATGTCGAAACGTGACATTCTTAAATTCGAAGGCTGCGCTCAAGCCTGGCAGCGGGCGCTTGCGAACGCAGGACTTAAACTTGGCGATTTATCGTTCGTGGAGACGCACGATTGCTTCACCATTGCGGAGTTGATCGAATACGAAGCAATGGGCCTGACAGTTGAAGGGCAGGGTGCTCGTGCCGTCTTGGAGGGCTGGACGCAGAAAGATGGCAGACTGCCAGTGAATCCCTCGGGTGGATTGAAGGCAAAAGGCCATCCAATCGGTGCGACCGGCGTGTCCATGCACGCCCTTTGCGCAATGCAGCTTACGGGCGCTGCAGGTGATCTTCAGGTGAAGAAGGCCCGTCTCGGGGGCATCTTCAATATGGGCGGAACGTCGGTGGCGAACTACGTGAGCATTCTCGAGCGCATCAAGTAGCGCTACGAAGTTGCCGGTAGGCTATCTGTACTTACGCTCAGCCGGAAGCGGCAGGAAAGACGGATCGAAAATGTCTTCCGGCTTCGGCCTCGCCGCTTTGAACTTATAAGCAAGTGCAATTTGCTCGATCGCGCGGGTGAAACGGTCGCGATCAATGTCGCCGTAACCATTCTCTTTTACTTCTGGCGTGACAATGTTTTCGCGGATCGCCATGTTGAGACGTTCAAGTTCGACGTTTTTCCTCGCCTGCGCATTGCGTTTGAGCACAAATTCGACCGCAGCCGCGGGCCGTGCCACGGTTTCTCTCAAGGCTTTCGTGAAGGCGCGCAGAAAGCCTTTCACCGCATCGCTGTGTTCCTCTGCGAATTTTGAATTCACGATAATCGCACTGCCATAAAGATTGATGCCGTAGTCCGCCATCAACAGCACCACGAGATCGTCGACCGGCACGCCCTTCTCTTTAAGGTCGATAAAGGAGGAAAACGAAAGCCCCGCAATTGCGTCCACCTGGCCGGCGGCAAGCATCGGCTCGCGTACAGGAAAGCTGACATTCTCGATCGTTACCTTGGAGGCATTGATACCGTTCGCCTGAACAAAGATCGGCCACTGCGCATAGGCTAGGTCGGTCGGTGGTGCGCCAAGCGTTTTGCCTTCCAGATCTTTGGGAGTGCTGATGCCGCGGCTTTTACGGCCGATCACCGCGAATGGCGGCCGGTTGTACAGCATGAACACAGCCCTGAGCGGCGCAGTCGGCTTGGCGTCGCGAAACTTGATCAATGAATTGATATCGGCGAACCCCATATCATAAGCGCCCGATGCCACCCGCTCGATCGATTCAGGCGAACCCGCCAACTCATCAATGACGACGTCGAGGCCTTCCTTTTTGTAGTAACCCTTGTCGAGCGCCAACAGAAACGGCGCCGACGGTCCTTCGAATTTGAAGTCGAGCGTGAACTTGACGGTCGTTTCCGCCGCCATGGCACCGGTTATCAACGTTGCGGTGGCAAGCAGCGCTACCCAGGCCCACCGGCCGGTGTGGTGAGCGCTCATCACTCGGCTCCTTCTCTGGCGGCCCGCGCACCCGGCGCGTCATGGCCATGGCTGAGCAAAGGACACGCCGCCGCAAAGGGCAATACACGAGCGCGCAATCGTCGCGCAATTTGCGGAGCTATGACTAACGCCATTAAGTGCGGGGGATCCCTAATCCCAAATACGAGAAAGACGCATTTGGGATAGACTTGCGGACCGGTTCGGAGGGTTCATTCGATGCCGCCGGCAAAGGTCACAAGGCTTGCGCGCGACATTCCGTCGCTGCGGGCGCCCTACGCTCCGCCGGACGAGACTATTGCGAAGGCCCTGTTGGTGTCGGTCACTCGATCGGACGATGCCGAGGCGCGCATCGATGCCCTCGCGGGACGCCTGGTCGAGGCAATCCGGGCCCGCACCGGTGGGTTCGGCGGGATAGAGGATTTCCTGCACGCTTATGCGTTGTCAACCAAGGAAGGTCTGGCGCTGATGGTTCTGGCCGAGGCACTCCTGCGAGTGCCCGACGCAGAGACCGCCGACCGGTTGATTGAGGACAAACTCAAGGCGGCGGACTGGACGCATCACGAGTCGCGCTCGGCGTCGCTTCTGGTGTCGGCGTCGGCCTGGACGCTCGGCCTCACCGCTCGCGTCATCCATCCCGGCGAAACGCCAGAAGGTATCGTTGAAGCGCTGATCAAGCGGCTTGGACTGCCGGCGGTACGCGCGGCGACGCGCCAGGCCATGCGGTTGCTCGGTTCGCACTTCGTGCTTGGGCAGACGATTCAAGAAGCGTTATCGCGCGCCGGTTCGCACCGTGAGTTTCTTTACTCGTTTGACATGCTGGGCGAGGCTGCTCGCAGCGGCGAAGACGCCAGGCGTTATTTCGAGTCCTATGCCAATGCTATCGGTGCGATTGGCAAGAGTGCCGGCAACGAGGCATTGCCAAAGCGGCCCGGAATCTCCGTAAAGTTGTCGGCGCTGCATCCACGTTTTGAGCCGTTGTCGCGCGACCGCGTGCTCGATGAACTGGTGCCAAAATTGCTTGAGCTGGCTCAGCTTGCGAAACGACACGAGCTTAGTTTCACCGTCGATGCTGAAGAAGCTGACCGGCTGGAATTGTCGCTTGATGTAATCGCTGCGGTGCTGCGCGATTCCTCGCTTGCGGGCTGGGACGGCTTCGGTCTCGCAATACAGTCCTATCAGAAACGCGCTCGCGCGGTGATCGACTGGGTCGGGGACGCGGCTGAGACGCTCGATCGCCGGCTGATGGTTCGTCTGGTCAAGGGCGCCTATTGGGATACGGAGATCAAGCGCGCACAGGAGCGGGGGCTTGCCGACTATCCGGTGTTCACGCGCAAGGCGATGACGGATCTCTGCTATCTCGATTGCATGCGGAAATTGCTGACGGCACGGCCGCGGGTCTATCCGCAATTTGCAACCCACAACGCATTGACCGTGGCCTGCGTGATTGAAGATGCGCGCGGGGCCGGTGGCTACGAATTTCAGCGGCTGCACGGTATGGGCGAGACGCTATACGAGGCGTTGCTTGATGACTTGCCGGATTTGACGTGTCGGGTTTACGCGCCGGTTGGAGGCTACTCCGATTTGCTTGCCTACCTGGTGCGGCGGCTCCTGGAGAACGGTGCCAATTCTTCTTTTGTGTCTGCAGCAGCCGACCCGAATGTGCCGATCGAAGGCATTCTCCGACGGCCACAGAGCTTGATCGTCGACGAGTCCCACGCGCGCCATTCGCATATTCCGTTGCCGCGCGATTTGTTTGGTGCTGACCGGCGTAGTTCGGCGGGCGTTGAATTTGGTGACCACGCTTCGCTTGAAACATTATTTGCCGAAGTCCACATGGGGCGGAAAGACACGAACGCAAAGCCGCTGATCGACGGCATCGCAGTCCCTGGGCGCGAACGGCCGGTCAAATCGCCGGTTGATGGCGAGTTCATCGGCACGGTGCAAGAAGGCGATGAAGCCATCGTTGCTTCCGCACTCGCTGCGGCTCACGCCGCTTTTCATGCATGGAACGCGACACCGATCGCGGATCGAGCCGCAGCACTCGAACGCGCCGGCGACCTGATCGAACAAAATCGCGGGCGGCTGATCGCGCTCCTGCAGAGCGAGGGCGGCAAGACGATCGACGACTGTGTTTCGGAGGTGCGCGAGGCGGCGGACTATTGTCGCTACTATGCCAGCGAGGCGCGCCGCACACTTGCAACCAAACGGCTGCCCGGCCCGACCGGCGAGAGCAACGAGCTGCGCATGCACGGCCGCGGCGCGTTCGTTTGTATTAGCCCGTGGAATTTTCCATTAGCGATTTTCATCGGCCAGATCGCTGCTGCGCTCGCTGCGGGCAATTGCGTTGTGGCTAAGCCCGCCGAGCAAACTCCGCTTATCGCATTCGAGGCGGTGAGGCTGTTGCACTCCGCTGGTGTGCCGGTGGGGTCGCTACACCTAGTGCCGGGCGACGGCAAGATCGGTGCAATGCTTGTTGCGGATCGTCGTGTCGCTGGTGTTGCATTCACTGGATCGACAGAAGTTGCGCAAGCGATCAATCGCACGCTAGCGGCAAAAAATGGGCCGATCCCTCCACTGATCGCTGAAACCGGCGGCATCAATGCCATGATCGTCGATGCCACGGCACTCCCTGAACAGGTAACCGATGACGTGATTGCATCAGCGTTTCGCTCCGCCGGCCAGCGTTGCTCGGCGCTGCGACTGTTGTGCGTGCAGGATGATGTGGCCGACCGTATGCTCGACATGATCGCGGGTGCTGCGCGCGAGCTCAAGCTTGGTGATCCGCGCGATCCGGCGACCAATGTCGGTCCGGTGATCGATGTCGATGCCAAGAACAAACTCGATCACTGGATCGCCGATATGGAAACGCGAGATGCCGTGAGTTTTCGGTTAGAAGCCGATCCACCGAAGAACGGTACTTATGTTGCCCCCACGATCATCGAGCTCGACAGCGTGCGCGAGCTCAAGGAAGAAGTGTTTGGGCCGGTGCTGCATGTGGTGCGTTGGCGCGGGGACGAGCTCGATCAGCTTCTCGATGACATTGCGGCGAACGGTACGGCTCTCACCCTTGGCATCCATTCTCGCATCGAGACCACTATCGCTCGTATCGCGGAGCGACTGCCGCACGGGAATGTCTATGTTAACCGCAATATGATCGGCGCCGTAGTCGGCTCGCAGCCATTCGGCGGCAGTGGTTTGTCGGGCACGGGCCCAAAGGCCGGCGGCCCCCACTATCTTGCTCGCTTTGCGGTCGAGCAGGTGGTGACGGTGAATACTGCGGCGTCTGGAGGCAATCTCACGCTAATGTCCGAAGATGAGTGAGACGACCGCTGAATTCGGACACTGAGGTGCCAAGGATCCGCGTTCGCGACAGAAATGCCGCTTTTTGGGCCCATTTGCCCTGTTAATCGACCAATAACCGTGCGGCAGCCGACCACCGCGCGATAGCGGCGGCTGTCACATGCGTTAACCGGTTTTGTTCGGGGATCGGATATTGTGGGTGTCATGACTGATTCGGTTGCCCGACTTTACGACGCCGTGATCGCGGTTCGCGGCTCCGATCCAGCCAAATCGCGAACCGCTCGGCTTTTGCGCGCTGGCCGTGCGAAGATGGCCAAGAAGCTCGCCGAAGAGGCGGTCGAGGTCGTTATCGACGCGATGCATGGCCAACCCGAGGCCGTGGTCAGGGAAAGCGCCGATTTGCTTTACAACCTTGTGGTTCTTTGGGTTCACGCCGGGGTGCGTCCCGAGGAAGTCTGGGCCGAGATGCGCCGGCGCGAGCTGATGTTTGGTATCGCCGAAAAAGTGCCAAAAGATTTGGTGCGCGGCGCGGTGCGACGTAAAGTAGTCGCGCTCGAAACCAGGCGCGTTCGCAAGCGCCGCTGATCCGTCACAATTCTCCGCGCGAGTATTTCGATGACCGCTGAGGCCGCCGAGCCGCGCTCTTTGCTGCGCCGTCTTTATGACTGGTGTCTGACCGCCGCCCACAAGCCACATGCGATGTGGATTATGGGCGCCGTATCGTTCGCCGAAAGCTCGTTTTTCCCCGTTCCGCCCGATGTCATGCTGATTCCAATGGCGCTGGCGCGGCCGGAACGCGCCTATGTAATGGCGGCCTGGTGCACGGTCACGTCAGTCGCAGGCGGCTTGCTCGGCTACAGCATCGGCGCACTACTTTATAACTCGGTCGGTGCCTGGCTCATCCAGCTCTATGGTTATGGCGACAAAGTTGAGGCCTTCCGGGAGGCATACGCGCAATGGGGAGCGTGGATCATCCTTCTCAAGGGGCTTACTCCAATTCCCTATAAGATTGTGACGATCACTTCGGGATTTGCCGGCTACAATCTTGGGCTATTTCTGCTTTTCTCGATCATAACGCGCGGCACCCGGTTTTTTGTGCTGGCGTTTCTCCTGCACCGCTATGGCGATCGAGCGCGTCATATTATTGAAAAGAGACTAGGTTTATGGGTAATGCTCGGTGCCGCTGTTATCGTCATCGGCATCGTGGCGGCGCTATACTTGATATAGGGAATCTCAATTTCGCCACCTGACGGCCGTAAGACCGGCAGCGAAGAGGGGGAGCCGCCATTAGGTGGCTAACGAGACGCCAGTTTCGGCCAGCCATGGGCATCAAACAGGCTCTAACGTTTTATCGCAATCACATGGCATGTTCGCCCATGCGTCTTTGCATGTTCGCAGCGACCCTCGTGCTGATTTCGGCATTAGCCGCTGCGCAGGATGAGGCGACCCCAAGCCAAAAAGCCAAAGACAGCGGTGGGTTCCTCGCGGCTGTTAGCCGCTGGTTTGAGGCGCAGACTGCGAACATGAGTTCGTCATTCAAAGATGCGCGCAAGAAGGTTGAAAATTTCAGCAGCGCTGCCGGCGACGCAGCCAAGACGACGGTCGACGGCGCCAAGGATGCTGCCGGCGCTGTTGTGCGCATTCCAGCAGCGCGCGCTGTCAGCGGGCACGAGAAGTGTCAACCGGCGCCAAATGGTGCGCCCGACTGCGTCGCCGCCGCCAACACGATGTGCAAGGCCAAAGGTTTCGAACTCGGGAAAGAGTCTCGACATGACGACAGCCGAGGTGTGCCCTCCCAAGGTCTACATGTCAGGGCGCTCGACCGGGCCTGAGTGCACCACGGAGACCTTCGTCTCCCGCGTCCTTTGCCAATAGCGCTTCCGAACCAATAAGCGGTGCTTGTGTCGCCGCCGCGCCTGTGTTTCGGTTTGGCGCATGAACCTTCATGCCAAACTGTTGGAACGCGAGGCCGCCGGGCGGCCGGTGACCGTTGCCCTTATCGGCGCTGGCAAGTTCGGCACCATGTATATGGCGCAAGCGCGCCTGACCCGCGGCGTGCATCTCGTCGGCGTCGCCGACCTCGACGTCGCTCGCGCACGCAGCCAACTCAAGGCGGCGGGCTGGCCGGATGAGATTTACTCCACAGGCTCACTTGGCGATGCACACAAGACACGGACTACGTTCGTCACCGATAGCGCAGAAGCTCTGATTGCCGACACGCGTGTCGAAGTCATCGTGGAAGCGACCGGAGTGCCGGGCGCGGGCATCCACCATGCGCTCAGCGCGATCGCTAACGGCAAGCACATCGTGATGGTGAACGTCGAAGCCGATGCGGTGGCGGGCCCCCTACTTGCGCGCCGCGCCAAGGCGGCGGGGGTCGTCTATTCGCTTGCCTGGGGCGATCAGCCGGCACTGATTTGCGAGCACGTCGACTGGTCGCGTGCCGCTGGTTTTAAAGTGATTTCTGCGGGCAAAGGTACGCGTTACGAGCCACACTATCACAAGTCCAATCCCGACAATGTGTGGGACATCCTCGACAAATATCTGAACATTTCTGATCGCAAGTCGATCAATCCGAAAATGTTCAATTCATTTGTGGATGGCACCAAATCCGGCATCGAGATGACGGCCGTTTGCAATGCGACTGGCTTGGTGCCGCAGACGAACGGTCTCGGTTTTCCGCCGGCCACACGCTTCGAACTCGCCGATGTCTGCAAGCCGAAAAGCGATGGGGGCACGCTTGAAAGAGCCGGGGTCACCGAGGTGACGTCGTCAGTCTATCGCGACGGCCGTGACGTTCCCCATCACCTCGCGCTCGGTACTTATGTGGTGTTCGAGGGCGACACCGATTATGCGCGCCGCTGTTTCAAAGAATACGCGATGTTGCCGGATAAAACCGGCAAATACGCCGCACTTTACCGGCCGATTCACATGATTGGACTGGAGCTTGGTATTTCGGTTGCCAGTGCGGCGCTTCGCAACGAGCCAACCGGCGCCCCAACCGGGTTTCGTTCCGACGTGGTGGCGACTGCCAAACGCAATCTGAAATCCGGTGAGATTTTGGATGGAGAGGGCGGTTTTTGCGTCTGGGGCAAACAGACGCCGGCGGATGCTTCGCTCGAACGGGAATTGCTGCCGCTCGGCTTGGCGCACAACGTCAAGCTCAAACGCGATATCGCTGAAGGACAGCCACTTCGGTGGTCAGACGTCGTCTATGATCCCCACGATTCTGCCGTCAAGGTGCGGCGCGAGATGGAAGCGGCTTTCGGCCGGCGGAATGCCGCTGCGGAGCCGGTGTTATGATCTTACGGCGATAAGAAAAAGCCCGGGAGGAAGTCATGAAGCGACTGCTGGCCGCAATGGCGGCGATATTCATTCTTGTTTCGCCGCAACAGGCGCGCGCCGAGGACACCAAGCTCACTATCATGGTGTTCGTTGGTATTCAGAATTTGCCGTTGTTCGCTGCGCAGTCGCAAGGTTTTTTTGCCAAACATGGCCTCGGTGTAGATATCAAGATTGCGCCGGGGTCGGACGTCCTGCGCCAGGGCCTCGCCGATGGCCAATGGCAGATCGTGCACACGGCATTCGACAACGCTGTTGCCATGGCGGAAGCCGCCAAGGTCGACATCGTCGGACTGATCGGCGGCGACAATAGCTTCAATCATTTGATCGTTCAGCCGGAGATCGGCGCGGTCAAGGATTTGCGCGGCAAGACCGTCGTGGTCGATGCGCTTAACACAGCTTACGCTTTCCAGCTGTACGACATCCTCGCCAAGAACGGGCTGAACAAAGGCGACTACACGCCGAAGTCGGTCGGCGCCACCTTCAAGCGTTTGGCGGCGATGCAGGAAGATCAGAATGCGTCCGCTGCAATCCTCAATGCGCCGTTTTCGATTCTGGCGGTGAAGTCGGGCCTTAAGGACTTGGGGCCGGTGTCGTCGGTGATTGGTCCCTATCAGGCAACGGCGGGATTCTCGCTGCGGTCTTGGGCGAAGGACAATCCCGATACGTTGGTGAAATACTTACAAGCCTATGTCGAAGGTCTGCGTTGGTCGCTCGATCCGAAAAACAAATACGCGGCTACTGCGTTACTGGCCGAGCGACTCAAATTGACACCGGAGATCGCCGCCGAATGTTATGCACTGGTCACCGATCCGGCGAATGGACTTGCCAAGGACGGGAAATTCGACATGGAGGGGTTCAAGAACGTGCTCAAGCTGCGAGCGAAATTTGAAGGTGGCACACCGAACCCGCCCGAGAAATACGTCGACTTTTCCTATTACCAGAAGGCGCTCGCCGGCCTCTGAACCGTCGGCGCAACCGTGCGCTAGCCGAGCTCGATCTCGCCGTCGACTTTATGGTTGAGACCGACCTTGCCGATGGTGAGCACCATCTGCGCCTGGATGGTCTCGTTGCCCTTGAGCCGGCCGTCGGCCACCGCCGCGCGGATTGCCTTTTCAATCTCCTGCTGCGAGGTAACGCCTACGATCTTGAGGAATTTGCGCAGCGACATATTGAGGGCTTCTTCGTTCATAAGGGGGACTCCTTGAAAGTCAGTTTCCGCTCATGTTATGGCGCGCTTTGTATTCGCACCAAGTAGGTTATTGGTCAAAGACAATGCCCGCCTTTTTGTTTGGCTGTACAGCGACTTAACGCTATAGCTAAGCCCTCAGCCGGTGTGGCGGAATTGGCAGACGCGCACGACTCAAAATCGTGTTCCCAAAAGGAGTGTCGGTTCGACCCCGACCACCGGCACCACCCGATCCATCGACAGGCCTTGCGCATACGATGAACAGTTATGTGGTCCTGCTTCGCCGCGACCCGCCATTCGCCGCCGCGGCGATCGTGGCAGTCGTCGGTGCATTGACGATCTGCGGATTTTTCTTTTTCGAATACGTCCTTGGCTATCCGCCATGCCCGCTCTGCCTCGAACAACGCAATGCCTATTACATTGGCGTTCCGCTGGCGGCGCTGCTTTGGCTTGGCGCCAATCGTGGTGTGTCGAGCAAAGTCATGATCGCGGGTTTTGGGGTGATCGCGGCGGTTATGCTCTGGAATGCCGGGCTATCTACCTATCACGCCGGAGTCGAATGGAAGTTCTGGCCGGGCCCGACGGATTGTTCAGGGCCGATCAACAGTCTCGGCTCGGTCGGCAATTTGCTGAAGCAGCTTCAAGACATCAAAATCGTACGCTGCGACGAGGCGGCCTGGCGCTTCCTTGGGATCTCGCTTGCTGGCTATGACGTGCTGGTTTCACTGTTCCTGGCGGTGGTCGCCGCCTGGGGCCTCAAGGCCTCGCTCGCGCGGCAGAGCCGGTCTGGTTAGAATGCGTATCAAAGGTTGCTCATCATGGAAGTTCTGATTATCGGGGCGGGCATCGGCGGACTGACGCTGGGGCTAATGCTCCATCGCGCCGGCATTGCTTGCCGTATCTTCGAGGCGGCCCCTGAACTCAAAGCGGTCGGCGTCGGCATAAATATTCTGCCGCATGCCTCGCGCGAATTGTGCGCGCTCGGATTGGAAGACGCACTCGCAAGGGTCGCCGTCACTACTCGCGAGTATTGTTTTTACAATCGCTTCGGCCAGTTCATCTATAGCGAACCGGCCGGGCGCTTCGCGGGCTACGACGTGCCGCAATTCTCGATTCATCGCGGCGATCTGCAAATGGTGCTGCTCGATGCATTTGTAGAGCGCACCGGCGCTGACAAAGTGATCACCGGCTGGCGTTGTACTCGCGTCGAACATGATGGGCCGGCGGCAGTTGCGCATTTCGAGGACATCAACGGCAAACCGCTGCCGCCCCAGCGCGGCGGCGTCGTAATCAGCGCCGAAGGCATCCACTCGGTGCTGCGCAAACAGCTTTATCCGAACGAGGGGCCGCCGAAATATTCCGGCATCAATATGTGGCGCGGCATCACCCGCTGGAAACCTTTTCTGTCCGGCGCCAGCATGATCCGCGTCGGCTGGCATCATCCTGCGAAGCTTTTGATCTATCCGATCCGCAACAACGTCGATGTCGAAGGCCGTCAGCTTGTAAACTGGGTGTGCGATATCGAAACGCCGCAGTACCAGGCGCGCGACTGGAACAGGCGCGGGCGTCTAGAGGACATTCTGCCTGCGATGGCGGACTGGCATTTCGACTGGCTCGACGTCCCGCAATTCATCAGCAGCTCAGACGCGGTCCTCGAATACCCCATGGTCGATCAGGATCCGCTGCCGCGCTGGAGCTTTGGCCGCCTGACGCTTCTGGGCGATGCGGCCCATCCGATGTATCCGCGCGGCGCCAATGGCGCCGCGCAAGCTATTCTCGACTGTCGAGCGCTTGCCAACGCGCTTTCTGCCAATGCCGATTCGATCGAGGCGCTCAAGGTCTATGAAGCCATGCGCCTGCCGGCAACCAGCGAAGTGGTGCTGGCTAACCGCAAGGCGCCGCCCGACGCTATTCTGCACGAGGTCTATCGCCGCACGGGCGACAAGCCGTTCAAAAATATCGACGACGTCATTAGCCGCGAAGAGCTCATCGCCCTGTCCGAGAGCTACAAACGCGTCGCGGGTTATGACAAGGAACGGCTGAAGACGCAGGCTTAATGCCGGCCTAAAAACCTACGACCACGAAATGCGAAGGCGCGCGTACATCCGGCGTCACCCGCTGCATATTCGTGGCCGCTCGATGACGGAACCTTGCGGCTCGACATCATCGCTGGAACCCATATAGGCGACTTTCGCTCCAATACAAGGGCTTGAGGAACAGATGGCTAAATCGAGCAGCTATACTTCCACCGCAAAATCCTTGCATTGGGTGATCGTGGTGTTGTTGGTCGCCCAGTTCATCGTTGCGTGGACGATGCCGCATATCGGCCGTAACACTCCGGTGACTACACTGATCAGCCTGCATTTTTCATTTGGGGTCATAATTCTTGCCGTCGCGATCATTCGTCTGGCCTGGCGTGCAACCCATGCCGAGCCGACGCCTCTCGATGGTATGCCGCCATGGCAAGTGCGGAGCGCGCGCATCATTCACTGGCTGCTCTATTTGCTGCTTCTTGCGTTGCCGATCCTGGGATGGATCAACGCTTCATGGCGCGGCATGCCGATTGTGATGTTTGGGCTGGAATTGCCGAAATTGATCGGCACCCGCGCGCCGGGCTGGGGCTGGACCGGCGACGTACACAATCTGCTTGCTTACTACGTAATGTTGACGTTGATCGGTCTGCACGTCGCCGCCGGCCTTTATCATTACTTCATCCGCCGCGATCGGGTTCTTCAGCGAATGCTCCCAGGCAGCTGAGCTTTACGGCTTCACCATCACCTTCTGCTTCCAGCCCTCCCAGGTGCGGGCAAGTCCATGTCCTTCGCGCTCCTCGATTTTGCGCGCTTCCTCGGGGTCCATGTAGGTAATTGGCGCTCCCATGCTCATGGTCTGAGCTTGGAGGGTCGCGTTGAGTGCGAGAAAAATGGTGCGGCTCACGACGCGCGGCAGCGACGGTCCTGTAATGACCGCGCCATGACCGCGCATCAGGGCGGCGGGATGATCTCCGAGTGCTTCAGCGAGGTTGTGGCCCAGCGTTGCGTTGCGGATCAGCATGTCGGTCATGCCGGCACGCTCGCGGATTTCAAATACCGGAATACCAAAACTGATGAAGGCCGAACGGTGATACATCGGCTGCAGCGGCACCTTTGTGACGCCGAACGGGATGAGCGGGGGGGCATGCGTATGTACGATAGCGATTACATCGGGGCGCAATTTGTAAATCTCGCCGTGGATGTAACGTTCGGTGAAAAGTGCCGACATCGGCAAACCGTGCGTATCCACCGGCCGGCTGTCGAGATCGAATTCCAGAATGTCTTTCGAGGTGACGAGTTGGGCCGCAACTCCGCGCGCCATGAGAAAACGGTTGGGGTCGCGATTGTGCCGAACAGAAACGTGACCCCAGCCGTCAAGCAGGCCTTGATCGGCGAGAATACGGTTGGCGGCAACCAGATCTTCGATCAGCTGGGTGGCGGGCGGCCCGGCGGAAGCAGGTGCCTGCTGCGCGAATGCCGCACCAACGATGAATGAGATGATCACCGAGCAAATGACGAACAGTGCCGTTCGTCCGCCGCGACGACGAAGCAGCGCATCGACCATGACAAACTCCAATGTAGAATCCGCAGGATGCCTTATGGCTCGAGTTCGGTGTCCCAATAGAGATAGTCGAGCCAGCTTTCGTGCAGATAGTTGGGCGGGAATAGCCTGCCGTTTCTGTGCAGGTGATGCACCGTCGGCTGGAACGGCATTTGCGACGGCCACATCCTGGCCTCGGTAGGTGTCAAGTTGCCTTTGCGCAGATTGCACGGCGAACAGGCAGCCACCACGTTGTCCCAGGTGGTGTGGCCGCCGCGAGAACGCGGCAGCAGATGATCGAAGGTGAGATCATCGCGATCACCGCAGTACTGGCAGGAGAAGCGGTCGCGGAGGAACACGTTAAACCGGGTGAAGGCTGGGTGAGTTGAAGGCTTCACAAAGGTCTTGAGCGAGACCACACTTGGAAGCTTCATCTCGAAAGACGGGCTGTGGACCGCGCGGTCGTAATTGGCGACGATGTTCACGCGTTCGAGGAACACAGCCTTGATTGCGTCCTGCCAGGACCACAGCGACAGCGGGTAATAGCTCAACGGCCGAAAGTCAGCGTTGAGTACCAGGGCCGGAAAACCAGCAGGCGAAACGTGCACGTTCAAGCGACGCTCCTCGACCTCCTTCGAACGCTGCCGCCACGCAGCTATCGGCCTAGTAATAAGGCAGCGTGACAGGATTGTGAAGCCAGAACGGGCAGTTACCCGCAAGCCTGCTATTTGTGGCGCGCAAAGCATCTGGCGAGGAATTCGCCGCCCTGACGCAAGCCCTCCTGGTCAATGCCGTGGCCGACCCCGGCGGAGATGTGCCATTCCACCGGCACATCGAGTGCAGCCAGGCCTTGCGCCGCGTGAAACAGCGCTTGAACGGGAATAAGCTCGTCGGCGTCGCCGTGAATCAGCAAGACTGGCGGCCGGCAGCGGATCTCGGCCGCGACGGCATTTGGGTCAGCGTTTTCCGGCATCACCAGCATGCCGGAATAGCCCACGATTGCCGCAGGCGCGACGGCGCGCCGCAAGCCAACGTGAAGCGACATCATGGTGCCTTGGCTGAAACCGACCAGCGCGAGCTCAGTGGGCGGAAGGCTGCGCCGGTTGAGTTCGGCATCGAGAAAGCTCTCAAGGACTGGTGCCGCCTGATTTACACCGGTCCAGCGTTCTTCCGGATTACGGAAAGTGAGCGGAAACCACTCACGGCCGGCCGGCGCCTGCCCGCAAGGACGGGGGGCATGTGGCGACACGAAAGCAGCGTGGGGCAAGAGGCCTTGCCAGGCGCGGCCAATCTCAATCAGGTCGTTGCCGTCGGCGCCATAGCCGTGCAGGAACACGACCAATTGGCGCGCGGACCCAGAGCGCGGTTCGAGCCGCGGGCCGTCGAGTTCAGCCATTCGTCCTTTTCCTTTTCGTCGCTTTCTTGCCGGCCATCTCTTTTGGCCGGCCATTCGGCTGAACCGGCACCACGTCACGTTTCTTTACTGCATGATAATAGGCCCAGAGCAAATGCGCTGCCACGCCACGCCAGGGCCGCCAGGCCTCAGCTATTTTGGTGAGTGCCTTGGCATCCGGGCGTTTACGCAAGGCGAAGGCGATGCGCGCAGATTCCTGAACCGCGAGATCGCCCGAGGGAAACGCATCGGCGTGACCGAGGCAGAACAGCAGGTAGATGTCGGCAGTCCATGGACCGACTCCATGCAGTGCTGTGAGCGCTGCATGGGCTTGATCGGCATCCATGTTACCGACCGCGGTGAGATCGATACGGCCTTTGGCGACCGCCTTGCCGATCTCCCGAATCGACTTGATCTTGGGCGCGGAGAGACCCAGGCGCTTGAGCTTGTCGACGCGAGCCCGCCGAACTGTGTCGTGATGAAATGGATCGAAGGCGGCGAACAGCCTTGCGCGAATTGCGGCTGCGCTCGCCGTCGAAAGCTGTTGGCCACACACAATCGCGCATAGGCCGGGGAAGCCTGCCTCGCGGCGGCGCAGGCTGAAGGCTCCGGCCTTCTCTGCGACCGGCTTGAGCCGCGGATCCGCGGCAATGAGCCGGGCAAGCCCGACCTGCAAATCGGCGTCGGTGTGGAGAAAGTGGGTCATTATTTCTTTCTGTCACTGCCGGGCTTGACCCGGCAATGCATCCGGCGTGGAAAGCTTGAATGGATTTAAGATGGACCTCCGGGTCAAGCCCGGGGGTGACAGAATGAGTGTTTTCCGCTTCGCGCCGTCGCCGAACGGTTATTTGCATCTAGGTCATGCGCTGTCGGCCCTTCTCAATGCCGATATCGCACGCGCAAAGGCTGGACGGCTGCTGTTGCGAATCGAAGATATCGACGCGGCTCGTTGCCGACCGGAATATGAAGCGGCGATTTACGCAGATCTGGCGTGGCTTGGGCTCCAGTGGGAAACGCCGGTGCGGCGACAGTCCGAGCGCTGGGACCACTACCGTGCTGCGCTCGCCCGGCTTGAGGCCATGGGCCTGGTTTATCCGAGCTTCGAAACCCGCGCCGACATTGCGCGTCTGGTGGCCGCCCGCGAAACGCAGGGTGCTTGGCCGCGCGATCCCGACGGTGCGCCGTTATATCCCGGCAGCGCAACGAGCGTGTTGGATGGTGAACGAAGGCGCCGTATGGAATCGGGCGAACCTTATGCGTTACGACTTGACATGCAGGCTGCGCTGCTACACGTCGGCTCGCTTACCTGGATCGAGACTGGCGCCGGGCCCGCCGGTGAAACTGGAAACGTCAATGCCGACCCGACCGCCTGGGGGGATGTGATCCTCGCGCGCAAGGAGATGCCGACGAGCTATCATCTTGCAGTCGTCGTTGATGACGCTGCGCAAGGCGTCACCGATGTGGTACGGGGCCGCGACCTGTTTCATGCAACTGCCGTCCACCGCGTGCTTCAGGCACTGCTTAACTTGCCGCAACCGCGCTATCAACATCACCGCCTCATTCTCGATGCCGACGGCAATAAGCTCTCGAAATCGACGCAGTCCACGGGCTTGCGCGAGCTTTGCGCGCGCGGCGCATCGCGGGCCGAGATTTGCCGGTTGGTCGGGCTCGATTGAACGTTGCTTCCGTGGCATTGTCGATTTCGGGGTAAGGGAATGGCGACACGCAGGCGGAAAAGCAGACCCGGAAGGCGGGCGCGCACGACAACGCGCGGGAAAACACGTGCGTCTTCGCGATCAAGCACCGCAAACGCAAAGAATACGCAATCGCGTGCGATAGAAGCCGCCCTTGCCGGCATTGCTCACGACATTCGTACGCCACTCACCGGGATTGTAGCGCTTGCTGAATTGCTGGCTTCGTCCGATCTGGGGGCGCGCGAGCGCGAATGGGCAAACGCGATCAAGAGCGGTGCCGATCATCTGGCGGCACTTGCGACGTTGATCGTCGATGGCGCCAAAGCCGACGTCAGTGGTCTCGTCTTGCGCAACGAGCCTTTCTCTCCGCGCGTGCTCGCCGAGACTGTCGGCGCGGCACTTGCCGCGCGCGCCAATAACAAGGCCGTCAAGGCCGAGGTGAAGATTGCTCACGATCTTCCTCCCATGGTGTCGGGCGATGGCTTGCGTATGCGTGCGGCACTGGAAAATCTCGCTGACAATGCGGTGAAATTCACCCATGCCGGGGTTGTCATTTTCACCGCTGATGCCGAGTCAGCGGCGCGTAATCGCGTGCGGCTGATCTTTACTTTTGCCGACAGTGGCATCGGCATGAGCAAAACCGAGTTGAAGCAGTTGTTTCGTCCATTCGCGCAAGGAAGTGCCGAAATTGCCAAACATTATGGTGGAGCTGGACTTGGGCTTTCCTTTGTAAAGCGCGTCGCGAATGTGATGGATGGCGATCTTGTGGTTCGAAGTAAAAAAGGCGGCGGTTCGACATTTCGCCTGACCGTGCTGGTGAAGCGTGTGGACGAACATAACGTGACGGCGCGCTTCGATACGCGCCTTACGCCCGCGCGGTCGTTGTCGATCCTGTGCGCCGAGGATAATCCGTATGGACGCGTCGTGATGAACACGATCCTGCGGGAACTCGGCCATCGCGTTGATTTCGTCGAGACGGGCGAGGCGGCGGTTGAGGCAGTAGCCCGCGGTAGTTATGACGCTGTATTGATGGATGTCACGCTTGCCGGCTTGAACGGTATCGAGGCAACGCGGCGTGTCCGCGCGCTGCCCGGCAAGGCCGGGCATACCCCAGTAATTGTGATTTCCGGTCACAGCGAAAGCGGCGACGAGCAGGCCGCGCGCGCGGCCGGCATGAATTTCTATTTCGTGAAGCCGATCAGCCCGGCCAAACTCGCCCAGGCGCTGGCGGGCCTTGGCCCTTAAAGCTCAGACGTTGTTGGCGCCTTTGGCGCGTTCGACGATCCGCACCACGTCTGACATGATACGGTTCAATTCAAAGTCTTTTGGCGTGTAGACCGCCGCAACCCCCGCCCTTTCCAGTTCAGCCGCGTCCTCCGGCGGAATGATGCCACCGACTACCACCGGCACGTTGAGTCCGGCTCGCTTCATGCGGTCAACCACGTCCTCGACCAGTGGCAGATGGCTGCCGGAGAGCACTGACAGGCCGATGACGTGCACCTTTTCTTTGCGAGCCGCATCGACGATTTCTTCCGGGGTCAATCGAATACCCTCGTAGACGACCTGCATGCCAGCGTCGCGTGCGCGCACGGCGATTTGCTCGGCGCCATTGGAATGACCATCGAGGCCAGGCTTTCCGACCAAAAAGGTCAAACGGCGTCCCAGCTTGCGTGAAACGCGGTCAACGTCAGCGCGAATATCGTCGAGGCCAGTGACGTCGTTACGCATAGCGCGGCCGACACCGGTAGGTGCACGGTATTCGCCGAAGGCCTCGCGAAGCGTCCAGCCCCATTCACCGGTCGTCACCCCGGCTTTGGCACAGGCGATCGAAGCCGGCATGATGTTTTCCCCGCCCGATGCGGCGCGCTTCAATTCTTTCAGAGCCCCGGCAACCGCCGCATTGTCGCGCGACGCGCGCCATGCCTTGAGCCCCTCGATCTGTCCGCGTTCCGCGTCCTCCGACACGGTTAGGACGGCGTCGGCTGCGCCCGCCAACGGCGATGGCTCGCTCTCCAGAAATTTGTTGACGCCGACCACAATCTGTTCGCCGCGCTCGATCGCTTCCAGCCGGGCTGTATTCGATTCAACCAGCTGCTGTTTCAGGTAGCCTGTATCGACCGCGGCAACGGCGCCACCCATCTCCTCAATACGCTTGAGTTCTTCCTTGGCCATGCGTTTCAGATCGTCGACCTCGCGCGCAATCTCGCCCGAGCCGTCGAAAATATCCCCGTAGTCGAGCAGGTCGGTCTCGTAAGCAAGAATCTGCTGCATGCGCAGCGACCATTGCTGGTCCCATGGCCGCGGCAAGCCAAGCGCTTCATTCCATGCCGGCAACTGGACCGCGCGTGCACGCGCATTTTTTGACAATGTGACAGCCAACATTTCAATCAGAATGCGCGCAACGTTATTTTCGGGCTGCGGCTCGGTCAGCCCGAGCGAATTCACCTGAACGCCATAGCGAAACAGCCTCTGTTTCGCGTCGGTGATCCGGTAGCGCTCACGGGTGATTTCGTCCCAGAGTTCGGTGAAAGCGCGCATCTTGCATAACTCGGTGATGAAGCGCAGACCGGCATTGACGAAGAACGAGATGCGTCCGACCACATCGCCGAATTTGTCCGGCGATACCTCACCGGAAGCCTTAACCGTGTCGAGCACAGCGATCGCTGTAGCAAGTGCGAAGGCAAGCTCCTGCACCGGCGTCGCACCTGCCTCCTGCAAGTGATAGGAGCAGACATTGATTGGATTCCATTTCGGAATTTCTTTGGTCGTGAACAGGATTACGTCCTTGATCAGCCGCATCGACGGCGCTGGCGGGAATACGTAAGTGCCGCGCGAGAGATATTCCTTGATAATGTCGTTCTGGATTGTGCCTTGCAGGGATGCGCGCGGTGCGCGCTGCTCGTCTGCGACCGCGATGTAAAGCGCCATCAGCCACGCCGCGGTGGCGTTGATGGTCATCGAGGTATTCATCGTGTCGAGCGGGATTCCGTCGAACAATGCGCGCATGTCGCCGAGATGGCAGATAGGCACGCCGACTTTGCCAACTTCGCCTTTGGCCAGGACGTGATCGGAGTCGTAACCCGTCTGCGTCGGCAAATCGAAGGCGACCGAAAGGCCGGTCTGCCCCTTGGCGAGGTTCTTGCGGTAAAGCGCATTGGAATCCGCGGCCGTCGAATGGCCGGCATAAGTGCGGAAGATCCACGGCTTGTCGCGTTGGGTTTTGTCGCGCATCGGTGCCTGACGGCGACAGTTTGGCCCACCAATTGTTGCAACGCAACATCGGTGGCTGAGCCGGGTAGCTCAGCCCGAGCAGCGGTGCACGATGCCTTTAGTCCCGCGAAAAGCCGGGTTTAAGCCCGTTTTACCAGGCCAATGATGAAGAGCAGGATCACGGCGCCGATAGTGGCGTTGATGATAGAGGCAATAATGCCGCCGCCAATCGAGATACCGAGATACCCAAGCAACCAAGTGCCGATGAAGGCACCGACGATGCCGACGATTATATTGCCGACCAGCCCGAAACCGACACCTTTGACGATGAGTCCTGCGAGCCAGCCGGCAATCGCCCCGATGATGATGAGGATGATTAATGCTTCCAATGACATGGCGTCCTCCCCCGAATCGCGACACACCCCCGGTGGTGGCCGCTGATCGTGCAATTGAACACCAAAGCCGTGGCGGCGTCGACGGCCCTGCGCCGAGGCCAAGCTTTATGAGGAATCAGCGCCGTGTATGCACGACGGCAACGTCGTCGGCATAGACACGCTTCCAATCGGGCAGTCGATCGAGCAGGGCGACGGCCGGCGTTGATGGCGCGAGCAAAGTCGCACCGATACGGTATTCTTCGAGCAATCTGAGGAGGTCAGGAAGGTTTTGCAGACTCAGCGCGCGGTCATGGCGAAGCATGTAAGCCTCACCGTAAAGTTCAGCGCGGCCATCGATGAATGGCGGAATGCCGACAAAGTCGAGATAGCCGCCAAAATCGTAGTCGTTGAGGATCGGACCAGCCTTCGCGATGTCAATCGAATGAATCGCGTTGGCTGGCGATATCCTGATCGGCGGGGACACATCATTTCGGAACGAAGTCAAGCCAGTGACGCCGATCAACAGTGACAAGGTTGCGGCGGGAAGCCAGGCTCCAAGTCGCAACGTTGTTGCTGTCCGGTTGGTGGCAATAGCCGCAAACTGCTCGGCCAAGGGGCGAGCCAGAAAGATCGGCGCGAGCATCCCAAGCAAGTCAGCGTGACGCACTTGCGACAAGCTCAGATGCAACACCCCGAGTACCATCAAGATTCGTAACCACGGCAGTGTCACGCCGCGGTAGAGCGCAAAACCAAAGGCACCAAGCATTATAATTTCGTATCCGCCGAGGTGGGTAAAATCCTGCGACCGCCATTCGGTGACGGTCGTCAGGGCGGCGCCTAACGCTACCGTGCGGAACGTCACCAGGATTATTTCGGGTCCGTACGGGTTCAGGCACGCAGCGCCGAGGGCAAGGATCGCAAAAAGTGCCCATTGTCGAACCACGCCCAACCGTTCGGAATGGGACGCCCGCCAAAGCGCGTCACACGCTATAGGCGCGATCATTGCGAGACCGAATGTGAAGCTGCCGTGCAGATTTGCCCACAGCGTCATTAACGGAAGCAGAAACCAGGACGGGGGACTGCGCGTGTCGACGGCGCGGATCAGTGTCGTGATCCACGCCACCATGACCGGAAGTGCCAGAATGTGCGGCCGCGCAAGCATATGCGGTGCAGTCAGCAAGACTGCGGAGAGGACAGCGACGAGGACAGCGTTTGGTTGCCACTCGCGCAGCAGAAATCGGGTCAAGAGACCAAATGCTGCAGCCACCGCAGCCGCCGATAACGCGACCACGCCGGTCCACCCTCCAAGCGCATAAGCCGTCGCAAATGCAGTTTCGGACAGCCACTCGAATGCGACCCAATGCGTTCCTCGCAGGGTGGCTGAAAACGGATCGGTGGTTGGAACCGTGTGGTGTTCGAGAATCCAGCGTCCAAGTGCGATATGTGAATAAGTATCCGGATCGGAAAGCAGCCGCGGCCCCAGCGCGATCAGCAGAACGTACACACTCGCGACCACGAGCCACGGCATGGCGGATTGTGCGTCCACCATCCGTCCAGCTCGGCGAATGATCTGCTCGGACATTCCGTGTCCTGATGTGGTTTTCGCCACGTTAGGCCGGGTCGCATTGCAAAACCCTTAAGTGTCGCGCCGGAAAGCAGCCGAGGGGACGCTGCCAGGTAGCTAACGTATTGCGATGGTGGTGTTTTTAGCGCTCACCAAGGCATATTGCGATGCAACATAAATTGGTTCAGAGTGTTTTGAGTGCAGGGGAGAACGTCGATGCCGGCTGTCGCGAAGGCGAGGAGTGTTGCTCCGCTCAAGGATCTTTACGAGATCGGCGAGATTCCGCCGCTCGGTCACGTGCCGGAGAAGATGCACGCCTGGGTGATCCGCAAAGAGCGGCACGGTCCTCCCGATAAATCATTCCAACTCGAGGTGGTGCCGACCTGGCCGATCGGCGAGGACGAAGTGCTGGTCTATGTCATGGCTGCTGGCGTCAACTACAACGGTGTCTGGGCCGGGCTCGGCATTCCGATCTCACCGCTCGACGGCCACAAGCACCCATTTCACATCGCCGGCTCTGACGCCTCGGGCGTGGTGTGGGCAGTCGGCAGCAAAAGTGAAACGTTGGAAGGTCGGAGACGAAGTCATCGTCCATTGCAATCAGGACGACGGTGATGACGAGGACTGCAACGGCGGCGATCCGTTGCTGTCGCCGTCGCAACGGATCTGGGGCTATGAGACGCCCGATGGCTCGTTCGCGCAGTTCTGTCGTGTGCAATCGCGGCAGCTGATGCATAAGCCAAATCATCTCTCCTGGGAGGAGTCGGCCTGCTACACGCTCACGCTGGCGACCGCTTATCGCATGCTGTTCGGTCATTCGCCGCACACGCTCAAGCCTGGCGACAATGTGCTGGTGTGGGGTGCTTCCGGCGGGCTTGGCGTTTTTGGCGTGCAGCTCGTGGCAGCCTCCGGCGCCAACGCCATCGCCGTGGTGTCGGACGAATCGAAGGTTGAATATGTTCTCAATCTTGGCGCCAAGGGCGTGATCAACCGCAAGGACTTCAAGTGCTGGGGTCAGATGCCGGCGGTGAATTCGGCCGAGTTCAATGACTGGACGAAGGAAGCGCGCCGCTTCGGCAAGGCCATCTGGGACATCACAGGTAAACGGGATGTCGACATCGTGTTCGAACATCCGGGCGAGCAGACGTTTCCGGTCTCCTGCCTCGTCGTAAAGCGCGGCGGCATGGTCGTGTTCTGCGCCGGAACCACCGGCTACAATCTCACTTTCGATGCGCGCTACGTCTGGATGCGGCAAAAGCGTATTCAGGGCTCACATTTCGCGCATCTGAAGCAAGCCTCGCAAGCCAATCGATTTGTGCTCGAGCAACGTATCGATCCGTGCATGAGCGAGGTTTTTCGCTTGGGACAACATCCCGCTCGCGCATGTGAAAATGTGGAAGAACCAGCATCCGCCCGGCAACATGGCAGTTATGGTGAACGCGCCGCGCATGGGGCTGAAGACGTTCGAGGACGCGCAAGAGGCAGCGGATCTCTAGCGCTTCTTTGCGCGCTATCTGCGCGATAACTGAATTCAATTCGCCGCCGTAGATGAAGATCGACGCACAAACATAAAGAAACACCAGCGCGATCATGGCCGATGCCAGCCGGCGTACATTGAGACATATGCAAAGGCGTAATCTGGCGAGATAGCGCCCGAAGACGGCGCCGCTGATCAGCCACAGCAACAGCGTGGCAATGATTCCCGGTGCAATCTGCACGAAAGAGCGCCGGCCGGCCGGCAGCCAAAGATGCACGATCATCAATGCAGGATACAGCACCGACAGCCGCCACCGCGTAGCGCGCGAAAGTAATGAGATCGCCGAATGGCTTCCAGCGCCGGAAGATATTGCACGAGTTTTGCCAAAGTATCAACGGCGCCAGCACCACCAGAAATGAAAACGCCAGGATCGACACTGCGCCCACCAGCACGTAGACGATCGATTCAATGCCGCAGCAGCCACCACGCGCGGGGCTCCTTCAAATTGTAGGCGCGATTAAGCCCAATACGCAGACTCTCTACGCCGCTGGACGCGAAATAGAGCGCGAACAACACACCGAAGGTCAGCACATCGCCGCGCGTCGATGTCAGCACCCCGGTGATGTCGAGTAGCGATCGGCGCGGCGACCTGCCTTCGGCCATGCCTCAAGCAGGATGTGAGCGGCTTCGTCCGCCAGTTCCTTCGAGCCGAAGAAGAAACCGGCGAGCGCAGTAACCACGATCAGAAACGGAAACAGCGCCATCAGCGTGGACAACGCAATGTGGCTCGCGATCGCCCAACCGTCGTCCGCGATGAAATGCCGAAAAGCGTCGGCTGCAAGTCGCAGCTGATCGCTTAAGAACGTGCAATGGGTACTCCCGCAGGCGGCAGCTTTCAAATCGTCTCATTGCCGCACGCTTTGCAAGCCCGGTTGGCGCTAACTTTCCGTTGCTTTGCGGAAAGCAGAGGCTACGCCGCTTGCACGTTACTGAGGAACTGGCGTACTTGCGTTTCCAGGCCTTCGGCTTCGACCGCGACCGAATTTGCGAGATCCTTGACGCCTGACGCCGTAGAGCGGGCATCGGTGGTAACGCCAGCCACGCGGCTCATCGCCTCTGCTCCGACGCGGGCCTCGCCCGAAGCGCGACTGACGCCTTCTGCGATCGAGGCCACCGCCGAGTTCTGTTGATCGACAGTCGCGGCGACCATTGTGGCAATCGACGACATGTCGCGAATGATGGCATCGACCTGCTCGATTGCTTGCGAGGCGTCGGCTGCCGCAGACTGGATCGAACCGATTTGCTCGGCGATTTCTTCGGTCGCTTTCGCGGTCTGGCCGGCGAGGGACTTCACCTCCGCCGCAACAACGGCAAAACCTTTGCCGGAGTCGCCGGCGCGTGCGGCTTCAATGGTCGCGTTGAGTGCGAGCAGGTTGGTTTGCCCGGCGATCGCCTGGATAAGGCCCACAACCTCGCCGATGCGGGTCGCCGCGTTTCCGAGCTCTGTCATGGTTGTGACAGTGCGTTGAGCTTCCGAAACCGCACGGCCGGCGACATCGGTTGATTTTGCTGCCTGTGAAGCGATCTCGCCGATCGAAGCCGCCAATTCCTCGACCGAACTGGCGGCGGCTGTGACGTTTTCGGATGCGGCGGTCACGCGGCTTTTGGCCGTATTGGCTTCCAGCGACACCGTATCGGCGGCTTTATTGAGATCTGCCGAACTCATTTCCAGCTTCATCGACGCTGCGCGTAGCTTGCTCAACGCGTTTTCGACCGAGTTTTTAAATTCCGAGATGGTCGACGCAATCGTGTCGCTGCGCTGTTCTCGTGCCCGGCTCGCCTCAGTCTGCGTTTGCGCCAGACGCTCGCGCTCGATCATATTGTCGCGGAATACAATCACGGTGCGCGCCATTTCTCCGATCTCGTCGCGCGCGTGCGTGGCCGGTATGCGGGCGCTGGTGTCACCGTCGGCAAGACGTTTCATGACCGAAGCAAGGCCATTGAGCGGTCGTGTAATGCTGCGGCCGATCAGCCAGCTAAATCCAAGACCCAGTGCGACCATGGCAATGCCGACCGCAATAATGCCTGTACGTGTGCGTGCCTGCGAAGTCGCAAGCTGCTGCGCGGCATCGTCTGCGGTACCGCGCGCGTAATGGATAATCTCGTCGGCGCGCGGTAGCATGCTCTGGCTGTCGATATCAATGATTGCGCGCAACGGACGTACGCGGTCGTATCCTTCAATCCATTTTTCAAAGGTATCAGCATAGGTCTTTACCTGCTGCTCAAGCGATGTCTTCATCTCTGGAGTACCGTCGATCAGGCCGAAGACGTCGGTAAATTTTTTGTAGCTGTGCAGAAATTGCTGCCGCGATACCTCGCTCTGATTGACCCGGTAGTCGGCCTCGAAGTGCCGCATCGATAACAACGCCATCATCAATTTTGTGGCATCGGCTTGCGCCAACCATGACATGTTTTCGTTGATGATACGCTCGACGGCATTGCCGGCGACGTGCAAATTGCCGCGCAGGCCGGACAAATCGTCGAAACCAAGGGTTTTTTGCGCACTTACCAGTTCATTGAAATTTTCGCGCAATGCCATCACGTCGTTGCGCATGCTGACGATACTTTTGGCGTGGCCCTGATCGATCGATGCCGCAATGGTATCGAGACCTTTGAGCGAAAGCGCGTGGGCCTGCTCGAAACTCACCACCAGATTGTGGTCTGGATTGACGCTGAAATCTTTTACGATAATGCGCATCGTTGCGACCGCGCTTTTAAAATCGCGGCTGGAGTCGGCGAGCGCGTTGGATTGTGTGACGGTACTGAATGCGTGGCCGACATCTTTTTCGCCCGAGACATAGGTCAGGCCGTTGGCAAGAAAGCCTGCAACCGGGATGAGAGCCAGGACAACGATGCGCGTTCGCACCGAAAACGAGGTGAGCATCCGGGCCAGCCGGTTGAGCGGTGTCGATAGATCGATGGAGCGCATGCGGCTGGTTCGGGTTTCGCCAGTGGCAGGAGCACTGCGCAGCGGTAATGATGTAAGCCGGAAATAGTTAATTTTTATAGCAATTTACATTACGGCCGGCCGTGCCAAGGCCCAGTAAGGCCCGGATTTCCTTGGCTCTTTGCTTTTGTGCACTGCACGCGTAGTGTCGTTGGCGCCGCGGACGTTAGCGCCGAGAATCCGATGCCAATCGCTGCTTCCAGACCTGCTGGGGGAAATGAACTGGTCGAGCTCGCCCAGGAGGCGAGTGCGGCCCTCGATGCCTTGCTGGCGGATGCGACCGCAAGGGTACGCGAGCGGGTGATAGTGGAAGGCCAGGTGGTCGGCCGCCTGTTCGATCGCGAGCAACGCGCCACACACGGGTTGGCATGGTTCGCCACCTATGTAGAGGCTGTCCGCCAACTGGCGGCCTATGCCGCGCGCATGGTCGGCGAAGGCACGCTCGGAGAAGCCGAGGAGCTTCTCATCCGCATCGGGCTTGGCGAATACATCGCGCAGATTGCGGGTGGCATTCCAATGAGCCAGGGCGAAATGGTGCGGCCGTCCGATCTCGGCTTGTCGTCGATGCAGGTTGCCGCGCGCATCGCTCCGGTCGAAGGTCTCATCAGCGACGGCAACAACGTCGAGCGGCGCTCCCGGCTGATCGAATTGATCCGCGCAAATCACAATTCCACGGTCGGCGTTTGCGGGCTGGACGAAACGCTGGAATCGATCCGTGAGGAAATGCGCAAATTTGCCGACAGCGAAGTGATCGGAAATGCGCAAGGCTGGCATCTTACCAACAGTTACGTCCCGCTCGATGTCATCGCACAGATGTCCGAACTCGGCGTGTTCGGCCTCACCATTCCCGAAGAGTTCGGAGGCATGGGACTCGGCAAGGAATCCATGTGCGTGGTTTCCGAAGAACTTTCGCGCGGGTATATCGGCGTTGGCTCGCTCGGTACGCGCTCGGAAATTGCCGCCGAATTGATTCTCGGAAGTGGCACCGCCGCACAGAAAGAAAAATGGCTGCCGAAAATCGCGTCCGGAGAGGTCCTTCCTACCGCGGTATTCACCGAGCCGAATACCGGTTCTGACCTTGCCTCGATTAAAACCCGTGCGGTACGCGAGGGCGACGTCTATAAAGTTTACGGCAACAAGACCTGGATCACGCATCCGGTGCGCGCCGATCTAATGACACTTCTTGTGCGCACCAATCCGAAAGAAGCCGGCCATCGTGGCCTGTCGATGTTGCTTGCCGAAAAGTCTCGTGGCAACGACAAGGATCCATTCCCCACGCCGGGCATGAGCGGCACCGAAATCGAGGTGCTCGGCTATCGCGGCATGAAGGAATATGAGATCGCCTTTGACGGTTTTGAGGTGAAAGCGGAAAATTTGCTCGGTGGTGTCGAAGGGCTTGGCTTCAAGCAGCTCATGCAGACGTTCGAGTCCGCCCGCATCCAGACAGCCGCGCGTGCCATAGGGGTTGCACAGGCGGCAATGGAGCAGGCACTGGGCTATGCGCAGACCCGCATCCAGTTTGGCAGTCCGATCGTCGGCTTTCCGCGGGTAGCCGACAAGATCGTCATGATGGCAGTGGAAATAATGATCGCGCGTCAGCTCACATACTATGCCGCGCGGGAGAAAGATTCCGGACGGCGCTGCGATCTGGAAGCCGGCATGGCCAAGTTGCTGGCGGCCAGGGTCGCCTGGGCTGCCGCAGACAACGCCGTCCAGGTGCACGGCGGCAACGGGTTTGCACTGGAATTCCCCGTGTCCCGCATTCTGTGCGACGCCCGTATCCTCAATATTTTTGAGGGAGCTGCCGAGATCCAGGCTCAGGTTATTGCCCGCCGGCTCCTCGACGGCACGAACTGAACCACTGTCGAAGATTTCGCCGTTTGATCCAGAACAAGACGCAAGATCCTGCGTGCGGTAGGGTTGTCTGCGTGCAATTGAGGAGATCGGCTTATGTCGGAATTGTTGATCCGCCACGGAGAATGGGTGGTCGTTTGTGATGGTGCCAAGGCGCTCGTGCTTGAGAACACCGGCGATGCCAAGTTTCCCAATCTCAAGATGCGCGAGGTCTATGAGCAGAAGGATCTCCCGACCCATTTGCTCGGCGCCGATAAGCCTGGCCGTACCCATAGCTCCACCGGCCCTGGCAGCAGTTCGGTTACACAGACCGACTGGCACAATCAGGCCGAACAGGCCTTCCTCACTCATCTCGCACAACGGCTCGACGCTGAAATTGCTGCCGGCAAGGTGAAATCGCTGATCCTTGTGGCGCCGCCACGTGCTCTCGGCATGATCCGCCATGCCTATTCGCACAACTTGCGCAGCGCCATACGCACCGAGATCGACAAGGATCTGGTCAAGCACCCGGTGCACGATATCGAGAAACACCTGACCGCCTAGCCTATCAGTCCGCATTCGATTGTGGCTGGCCCGTCGCCACGACGATGCTATGTTCGCCGCAATTCACGTTAGCAAAGGCCGGCGAATGAACTGGATGAGCGGTCAAAACCTGCGGCGCGGCGTTATCGCCGCCGCCATATTGGCAACCACGATCGCCGGGGCCCTGGCACAGCCGGCCAATCCGCCGCAAGGCGCATCGCCCGCGCCGCCAACCGTCACTCCGCCGGCCGATACCATGGCGGTACCAGGTTTCTGGGATCCGCGCCGGCGGCCGGAGCGGCCGGACCTTTCGCGCATCAATATTATCCGTTTCCTCACCGAGACCGACTATCCGCCGTTCAACTATGCCGGGCCGGACGGCACGCCCACCGGCTTCAATGTCGATCTGGCCCGGCTGATCTGCGAAGAGCTCAAGGTTGCCTGCACGGTGCAGATGCGCCGTTTTGATACGTTGATCGGCGCGCTCAACAGCAATAACGGCGATGCCATCATCGCTTCGATCGCTGCGACACCGGAAATGCGCACGCGCGTCGATTTCAGCGATCCCTATTACCGAACAACGGCGCGATTCGTGGCGCGCCGAGACAGCCCGATCGAGGACGTACGCCCGGAAGCGCTCGAGGGAAAAAAGATCGCGGTTGTCGCCGGCACGGCGCATGAGGCTTATCTCAAGACGCTCTTCACCGAGGCTGAGTTGCATCCTTACCCCGATGCAGACGCCGCGCGCTTTGCGCTCAAGCGAGGCGAGGTCGATCTCCTTTTCGGAGACGGCGTGTCGCTCGCCTTTTGGCTGAATGGGACAGATTCCGCGAACTGCTGCGTGTTTCGAGGTGGGCCCTATCTGGAGAGTCGTTTTTTCGGCGAAGGCGTAGGCATTGTGGTCAGACGCGGCAATGACCTGCTGCGGCAGGCATTCAATTGGGCGCTGTTCCGGCTGTGGGAAAAAGGGCGCTTCACCGACTTGTGGCTACGCTATTTTCCCGTCAGTCCGTTTTAACCGGCACATTTGACGCAAGCATGCGGCATTTCTAGTGTCCGCGCTCCGGAGACCATGATGTCCGCCACTGACACTGCCGCCTCTTTACGTCAATTTGCCGAGCAATCGAATGCCTGGCCGTTCGAAGAGGCGCGCAAGATCGTCACGCGGCTTAAGAGACATCCCAAGGACGAAGTAATCTTCGAGACCGGCTACGGGCCGTCCGGTTTGCCGCATATTGGCACCTTTGGCGAGGTCGCCCGCACGACCATGGTGCGACATGCCTTTCGCGTTCTTACCGATGACAAGGTGAAGACGCACCTGATCGCTTTTTCCGACGACATGGATGGTCTGCGCAAAGTGCCGGACAATGTGCCCAACAAAGAGATGTTGGAGCAACATCTCGGCAAGCCGTTGACCAAGGTGCCGGATCCGTTTGGTACTCATGCGAGCTTCGGCGAACACAACAATGCGCGCCTGCGCGCGTTCCTGGATCATTTCGGTTTTGAATACGAATTCATGTCATCGACCGAGTGCTACAAGTCGGGCCGCTTCGATCAGGCCTTGCTCAAGGTGTTGGCGCGTTTCGATCAGGTTATGGCGATCATGCTGCCGTCGCTTCGTGAAGAGCGGGCGGCGACTTATTCGCCATTCCTGCCCCTATCGCCCAAGAGCGGCATCGTTTTGCAAGTGCCAGTCACGGCGCACGATGCCAAGGCCGGAACCATCACTTACGAAGATCCCGACACCAAAGAGCAGGTGATCACACCTGTCACCGGTGGCCGCTGCAAGCTGCAGTGGAAGCCGGACTGGGCCATGCGCTGGGTCGCCCTCGGCGTGGACTACGAAATGGCCGGAAAGGATCTGATCGATTCGGTCAAGCTCTCCGGTGAAATCTGCCGCGCGCTCGGCGGTACCGCTCCGGAAGGATTTAACTATGAGTTGTTCCTCGACGAGAAGGGCCAGAAGATTTCCAAGTCGAAGGGCAACGGGCTAACGATCGAGGAATGGCTGCGCTACGCCAGTCCGGAGAGCTTGTCGTTGTTCATGTACCGCGAGCCGAAGGCCGCCAAGCGGCTCTACTTTGATGTCATTCCGCGCCAGGTCGACGAGTACTATCAGTTTCTCGGCGGCTTTGAGCGGCAGGACCCGCGGCAGCAGCTGTCGAATCCGGTCTGGCATATACATTCCGGCAAGCCGCCGAAGATCGATATGCCGATCACGTTCGCAATGCTGCTCACGCTGGTATCCTCATCGAATGCCGAGAATGCTGGCACCCTGTGGGGCTTCATCGGCCGCTATCGACCGGGCGTGACGCCGAAGACGCATCCCAAGCTCAATGAGCTGGTCGAATATGCCATTCATTATTTCCGTGACTTTGTCTTGCCGGAAAAGAAATTCCGCGACCCCGCTGACCCCGAGCGCGCGGCGTTGATCGACTTGCGCGATGCGCTGTCGCAGTTGCAGCCGAATGCCAGTGCCGAGGACATTCAGAATGTGGTTTACGAGGTCGGCCGCCGCGAGCCTTTCCTGGACCAAAAAAAGAAGGCGAAAGACGGCAAGCCCGGCGTGTCGCTCGATTGGTTCAATCTGCTGTATCAGGTGCTATTGGGCCAAGAAAAAGGGCCGCGCTTTGGTTCGTTCGTAGCGGTCTATGGCTTGCAGAACACGATCGACATGATTGACGGCGCGCTGGCGCGTAGCGCGTAACGGAGCCCGTTATTGGCTTGCCCAGACGATGCGCGCGACCCATACGACATCGGACATCGGCAACGTACGGTCGCGATGCTCGGCGTTGAGCGATTTGAGCTCGATTGCCTTCCCCGTCTTGCGCTTGAGCTCCTTGACCATAACCTCGCCATCCTTGGTCTTGACGACGACCCGATCACCTTTGTGCACCGCCGCGCCCGGGGAAACGATGATGACGTCGCCGTTACGGTAGGCCGGCTTCATTGAGTCACCGGAGATCTCCAGAGCATAGGCGTGCTCATCGGTGACGGAGGGAAAGGCAATCTCTTCCCAGCCTTTGCCGACCGGAAAACCGCCATCGTCGAAAAAGCCGCCGGCGCCGGCCTGTGCGAAGCCGATCAGCGGCACGTTGTGCATCGTCGGCTTGCCGCCATCGGTGATCAGGGTAACGAAGGTGTCGAACTTGGTGCTTGTCGCTTGCAGCGCCTTGGCGACCGATTCCGTCGAAGGCCAGCGGGGTCGTCCTTCGGGCGTGATGCGCTTGGATTTGTTGAAGGTGGTCGGGTCGAGGCCCGCCTTTTTCGCAAGGCCGGAAGGCGTAAGCTTGGCGCGCGCCGCCAGCCGGTCGATGGCAGTCCAGATCTGGTTATGAGTAAGCATTGCCATTGGCGCGGGCACCTATCTGCGGCTGTGGTCCGAGAGATAGGAATTATAGCCTTGAATTGCCCCCCTCCCGCAACAATTTCCTGTGTCGGCCGCCTTGAATAAGCCGTGGCCCGGCCGATAGGGTCGATTCGCATGCAAGTTCGGAGCCTCGCCCCTTGATCGGTCTTTTCGACCGCCTGTCGCGACCCTTGCTGCGGGCCCTCGACCCTGAGGATGCGCACGCACTCGCGATCAGGGCGCTGCGCTACATGCCGGTGGCAAAAGCGCCGGCCGATGGCGAGGAACTGACAGTGCGCGCCTTCGGGCTCAAATTTCCGAATCCGGTCGGTCTTGCCGCCGGGTTCGACAAAAACGGGCAAGTGGCGGACGTCCTGCTGCGGCTCGGCTTTGGTTTTGTCGAAGTCGGCACCATCACCCCTCGACCGCAAACGGGTAATCCTAGACCCCGTCTGTTCCGCCTTGAGACCGATCAAGGTGTGATCAACCGGCTCGGCTTTAACAACGATGGCGCCGCCGCGGTTCACATGCGGCTCGCGACCCGTCGCAATGCCGGGATCGTCGGCGTCAATATCGGAGCCAATCGCGATTCAACAGATCGTATTGATGATTACGCTCGGCTGATCGAAACCTTCTCCGCTGTTGCCAGCTATTTCACCGTCAACGTGTCGTCGCCGAACACGCCCGGTCTGCGCGACTTGCAACAGGCAAAAGCACTGGACGATCTGCTTGCCCGTGTTATCGACGCGCGCGAAAAAGTTCGCCCGCGCTCAGGCTTGACGCCGGTGCTTCTCAAGATCGCGCCCGATCTCACGCTGTCGGAGCTCGACGACATCGTCGGAGTCGCGCGTAAACGCCGCGTCGATGGCATGGTCGTCGGCAATACGACCATCTCGCGGCCGGGTTCGCTGCGCGCGCGTGACAAGGCACGTGAGCAGGGCGGGCTATCCGGCAAGCCGCTGTTCAAGCTTTCAACGCGGATGCTGGCGGAAACGTTCGTCCGCGCCGAAGGCGCCTTCCCGTTGATCGGTGTCGGCGGCATCGACTCCGGCGCAACTGCCATCGCCAAGATCAAGGCGGGAGCTTCGCTGCTGCAACTTTATACCGGGATGGTCTATCGCGGAATCGGTCTGGTTACGGAGATCAAGGCGGACCTTACGGCGGCACTCAAAAGGGGCCACCGCAATTCGCTCGCCTCAATGGTGGGTACCGACGCGGCCGCGATCACCGCCGAAAGCTGGCCGAGCTGAAATCTTCTGAGCCTGATCTTGAAATGGCTTCTGGGTTCCCGCTTACGCAGGAATGAGCGAGCTTTCATTTGCCTCTTGGCGCGTTGAACAAACGCATCAGAATCCAGATCGGGATGACGATCACCGCGCCGAGCAGAAAATAGCGCCACAGCCAGCGGAATGCATCGAAACCCATGTTCCAGATGGAGCGGATCAGGCGCTCGATGCTGTGTATAATGTCGAATGGATCGAGTCCGAGCGCCGAAAGGATCACGCCGACCAGGATCGACAACAGAATGAGGCGCCCAAGCACCGCGAGCGGAGTTCCACCGAAAACTTTGGTCACCGTGTCGTTGCTCATGGTCGATGCGTCCTCCTCAGACGGCAATGCTAGCACGCGCGCCGGTTACAGATATGCCTTAAAATCGCCGCAGGCAAAAAATTGAGGCTTCAAGCATTGCAGTCGCAGCCGATCCATCTTTCATCGGGTAGCCTGATCGCCGACCGCCGTTTCGAATGGGCGCGCGACCGTGAGGCCAAGGGGGACATCGCCGGTGCCGCCGATCTGTTGATGCAGGCGCTTGAGCTTGCACCGGGTTATGCCCCGGCCTGGTTCGTGCTTGGCGAATTGCGCGAGAAGCTTGGCGACCGCGGCGGCGCAATCGCAGCCTTCGAACGGGCAAGAAACGCAGACCCGCAGGACCGGCATGGCGCTGCGCTTCATCTCATCCGCCTTGGCGCCCAGCCTGCGACCGCGATGCCGGAGGGCTATCTGCGCGCATTATTTGACGGGTATGCACCGCGTTTCGACCAGGCGTTGACGGAGGGTCTGAACTACCGTGCGCCTGAGCTTTTGTGCCGCGCTGTTGAAGCGGCCCACACCGGCACGCGGATGAAATTCGGCTCCGTGCTCGATCTCGGTTGCGGCACCGGTCTCGCGGCGCTTCCGTTTCGTCCTTTCAGCGATTGGATGGTGGGCGTCGATCTGTCGCCCGTCATGTTAGCTCAGGCGCGTACCAAGGGCCTTTACGACCGGCTGATCGAAAGCGACGTGCGGACCTTTCTTGCCGACGAGGCCAAGATCGAGGCGCGGTATCACCTCGTGCTTGCCGCTGACATATTCATGTATTTCGACAACCTCGCGCCGGCACTCGAAGCCATTGCGCAGGTCCTGGCGTCACAAGGCCGGCTTGCCTTCAGCGTTGAGACGCATGACGGTGACGGCGTCCTTCTGCGCGAAACCTTACGTTACGCGCACGGCGGCGCACATGTGCAAGCTGCTGTGGTGGCGGCCGGGTTGAAAACGATCAGCCTCGATTTTGCCTCCACTCGCACTGAAAAAGGCACACCAGTGCCCGGATTGATCGTGGTGGCTGGAACCTGAAATCCATGGAACCCGCGCGCGATCTCGTCGACACTACACTGCAACTGCCGGATATTTTCGCGCGCTGGTTCGTCCGCCGCGGCTGGCAGCCGCGCGCGCACCAGCTCGAATTGCTCGCGAAAGCGCAAGCCGGGCGGGCGGTGCTGCTGGTTGCGCCGACCGGCGGGGGCAAGACGCTTGCGGGCTTTCTGCCGACGCTCGTTGAGCTGAGCGAACGGGGTATTCATTCGCGGAATTTGAAATCGGCCGGGCGCGTTCTGGTGCGTTCGCAGGGCCTGCACACACTCTACATCTCGCCTTTGAAAGCGCTTGCCGTCGATATCGCGCGAAATCTTGAAATTCCGGTGGAGGAGATGGGGCTTCCGGTGCGGCTCGAAACGCGCACGGGCGATACGCCCGCGTCCAAACGCCGGCGACAGCGGCGTGACCCGCCCGACATTCTACTCACCACGCCCGAGCAGCTCGCGTTGCTTTTGGCGAGCGCCGATGCGCCTTACATGTTTGGCACCCTCAAGCGCGTGGTCCTCGACGAATTGCATTCATTGGTCACGTCCAAGCGCGGCGACTTGCTGTCGCTCGGTCTTGCACGGCTGTTCGCACTGGCGCCACAGCTCACCACAGTCGGTCTATCCGCCACCGTCGCCGTACCGGACGATCTTTGCCGCTTTTTGGTGCCGCAGCCGATGCAAGTTCAGGCGCACGCCGATCTGGTGGTGGCGCAGGCTGGAGCACACCCGATCGTTACAATGCTCGACACCGAGCAACATCTGCCATGGGCCGGCCATTCGGCGCGCCATGCGCTCGGCGAAATTTACGCCCATATCAACACGCACAAGACCACGCTGGTGTTTGTCAACACCCGCAGTCAGGCGGAATTTCTTTTTCAGGAACTTTGGCGGGTGAACGACGACAATCTCGCCATCGCGTTGCACCACGGCTCGCTCGATGTCGCGCAACGGCGCCGCGTTGAAGATGCGATGGCAGCGGGTAAATTGCGCGCTGTGGTGTGCACGTCTTCTCTGGATCTTGGCGTCGATTGGGGCGATGTCGATCTGGTAATTAATGTCGGCGCCCCAAAAGGCTGCTCGCGGCTATTGCAACGGATCGGACGTTCCAATCATCGTCTCGATGAGCCATCCGAAGCTGTGCTGGTTCCCGCCAACCGCTTCGAGGTGCTTGAATGCCGGGCCGCAATTGATGCGGTGGCCGAAAATGCGCAGGACACTCCACCTCTGCGCACGGGTGCGCTCGACGTGCTGGCGCAGCATATTCTCGGCCGCGCCGTCGGTGCGCCATTTTTGAGCGATGAGCTTTACGCGGAAGTGTGCACGGCCGCGCCTTATGCCGCGCTTGCGCGCGCGGATTTCGACGCCGCCCTCGATTTCGTTGCTACGGGCGGCTATGCGCTCAAAGCCTATGAACGCTTCGCCAAGATCAGGCTGGGCAAGGACGGGCGCTGGCGGATCACCCATCCGCGCGTTGCGCAGCGCTACCGCATGAATGTCGGCACCATCGTCGAGGCCGACATGATCAAGGTTCGGCTGGTGCGCTCGCGCCGCAGCGGCGCTGTTGTTCCGCGCGGCGGACGGCTCCTCGGCGAGGTCGAGGAATATTTCATCGAGACCTTGAGGCTTGGCGATACATTCGTGTTCGCCGGAGAAATTCTCAAATACGAGGCGCTGGTTGAGGACGAAGTCTATGTTTCGCGCTCGGATGCCACCGACCCCAAGGTGCCGGCATATGAGGGTGGCAAGTTTCCACTTTCGACTTATCTGGCAGCGCGCGTGCGCGCACTGCTGGCAAAACCCGATGCCTGGCGTGCTCTCCCGGACCAGGTGCGCGAATGGCTGGAAATACAGCAATGGCGCTCGATACTGCCAAAGCCTGGCGACTTACTGGTCGAGACCTTCCCGCGCGCTGCCAAATATTACCTTGTCTGCTATCCGTTCGAAGGCCGGCTCGCGCACCAAACGCTCGGCATGTTGCTTACGCGCCGTCTGGAACGGGCACGTCTGCGGCCCCTCGGTTTTGTCGCAAACGAATATGCGCTGGCAGTATGGGGGCTTGGCGATGTTGCGCTACATATCGCACGCGACGAATTCTCGCTCGCTCAGCTATTCGACGAGGATATGCTCGGCGACGACCTGGAAACCTGGCTTGCGGAATCGGCGCTGATGAAGCGCACATTTCGCAGTTGTGCGATCATTGCCGGGCTGATCGAAAAACGATTCCCCGGTGAGGAAAAATCGCGCCGCCAGCTCACGATATCTACCGATCTGGTCTACGACGTGCTGCGCAAACATCAGCCCGACCACATTCTCTTGCGCGCGGCTCGCGCCGATGCGGCCACAGGCCTGCTTGACATCAAGCGGCTCGGCGAAATGCTCTCGCGCATCAGGGGCCGAATCGTTCATAAAGCGCTCGACCATGTTTCGCCCCTCTCGGTTCCGGTATTGCTGGAGATTGGCCGTGAGACGGTCTATGGCGAGGCCTCGGATACGCTGTTGGCCGAGGCGGCTGACGAATTGATCAAGGAAGCGATGAGTTGATCCGGGCGGTCCAAAATCTGGCAGAGAATGAGGGCAATCTCATTTCGCTCGCCGGAATTCCACTTCTCGCCGATCCGCGGGGTGCGCTGTACTGGGCCGAGCAAGGGCTCTTGGCTGTCGCCGATCTCCATCTGGAGAAAGGCTCGAGCTTTGCCGCACGCGGACTGCTACTTCCGCCCTATGATACTGCGACCACGCTGGCTCGCTTGTCGCATTTGATAGCGGACTACGCGCCGCGCTGTGTCGTGGCGCTCGGCGATAGCTTCCACGACGGCGGCGGTCCAGCCCGGCTCGGCGAATGTGACCGCGAGAACTTGCGCATCATGCAGCGCGGCCGCGAATGGATCTGGATCACCGGTAATCACGACCCTGAACCGGCCGATGGTATTGGCGGCAGCTTCACTGATGCATTTACCGCGGGGCCTCTGACTTTCCGTCACTTGTCGAGCGGTGGGTCCGGTGAAGTCAGTGGCCATTTGCACCCGGTCGCACGAATTTCCTATCGGGGACGCGCGGTCAGCCGCCGCTGCTTTGCTGCCGACAAGCTGCGCATGGTGATGCCGGCTTTCGGCGCATTCGCCGGCGGCCTTAACGTGCGCGATGCTGCCTTCGCCGATCTTTTCGGGACGCTCGCCTTCACGGCGCATCTGCTTGGCGATGGCCGCCTGTTTTCGTTTGCGGCGAAGCGCTGCCTGCCGGACTAGCTCTTTTGGCCATACCCCGCGGGGGATTAATCGCGCGCGAAGACGACGCTGGCGAACCACCCGATGAGGAGCGCCATTAGCGCGGTCGCCATCCCATATAAGAGACCGTAATCGCGCGCGGCGTCGGCGACGTATTGCTCAAAGCCGGTCTTGATCACTTCCAGCGCCGAATTGGTACGCGCGACCGACGCGCCACCGGCGAACAACTCGACGTTGATTCCGTAGGTTCCGGTCGGCACCGCTGCGGGCATGGGGATTGCCGCGCGAAATACCGTTGGCGTCAGGAAAGTAACCGCGGTCCCGGACTCGCGGTAAAGGCCCTGCTGCGTTTGCAGCCGCACGAACGCGCGACGAAAGGGGTCGTCGCGTGTCGTGTCGGCAACGTCGAGGCCAATTTGCTGTGGCAGCAGGAAATTATCGAGCCCGATCTGCAAGCGTCGCAACGTATCCTGGTTGGCAATGTTGTTGACCGGACGGTTACTCAGTACTGCAAGATATGACGGCGCGCGCACGAATTCGCGCGAGTCCGCGTTGACCCAGATACCGAGCATGCGTTGCTTGCGCCGCGTGCGCAGAGTTTGACGCGGCCCGGTTACCGTGACCACAAGATCATAGGGCGGGCGCAGCGGGCTGGTTGCCGGCTCTGGCTCAATCGTGCCGAACAGCACCAGCTCTTCGCCGACGAAACTCGACGTGACCGCCACGCGATGGTTCGACAGAGAAACCACCAGCCGTTCGGCAGCAGCCTCTCTTGCACCGCAAGTTATGGCGAACAATGCGAGCATGATTGTCAGCCGCCGCATCATCCGCCCCTCACATAACGGAGTGAGTAGAGATCGTCGGGCCGCACCACCAATTCGTAAGCGAAACGGCAGCCCACCGCGAAAACCAGAAGACCGAGCAGCAGCCGCAGACGTTCACCGCGCATCTTCTGTCCGGTACGCGCGCCGAATTGCGCACCGATAACGCCGCCGATCATCAGAATCAGCGCCAGCACGGCGTCCACGAGATGATTGGTGGCAGCGTGCATCACCGTTGCCGACGCCATGGTGACCAATGTGAGCACCATCGAAGTGCCGATGACGGTCGCGGTCGGCACCCGCAGGAAATAGATCAGCATCGGAACCAGGAGGAAGCCGCCGCCTATGCCCATGATCGCGCCGACGAAGCCGATTATAAATCCGATCGCCCAGACCGGAATTGCCGACACGTATATCTTCGAGCGCTTGAACCGAAGTTTAAACGGCAGACCATGAAGCCAGGTATGACTGCCCGGGCGTCGCAGCGTTGCCGGCATACCGCGACGCGTCCGCATTACGGCGCGCACGCTTTCGAAAATCATCATCCCGCCGACGATGGTGAGCAACGTCACGTACGAAAGGCCGATCATCAGGTCGAGCTGGTCAAGCGCGCGTAGTTCGGTGAAAAGCCAGACACCGGTGGCTGTGCCCACGATACCGGCACTGAGCAACATCATCGCCAGTGCAACATCGAGCGCGCGCCTGCGCCAATAGCTGATCGCGCCCGTAAATGACGATGCCGCGATGTGGCTCGACACAGTTGCCACGGCAACGGCTGGCGAGATGCCGATGAAGATCAGCAGCGGCGTCATCAGGAACCCGCCGCCGATGCCGAACATGCCGGAGATGTAGCCGACCGCCAGCCCCATTCCCAGGACCAGGAAGACGTTCACGGGCAAGTCAGCGATGGGAAGATAGATCTGCAAGTGATTTCGTCCGACGATTGAGGCGCATGGTCCAGCGACCAACGCGCCTCGGGCAACTCATCTTGACAATTAACACCAAGACACGCGGCAACGTCAGCAGGGCCGATCGAGGCGCAGTAGACGCGAAGCCGACTGGAGCAGAACTTCGCTTGATTTTAGCCGATGAGAGCGCAGGTAATCACGTCTTCAGGCAAAAGACTGCGGCGGTTCACAGCTTTCCTGAATCGAAGGCGCTGACCGAGAGCGGCCCGCCCGCCCGCGGCTTTTCGTTTGGTTGGGGCGTTGCCCGATCCCAGCCACCCGGCGGCTCCGGGATCGCGATGGCTTCGGCCGGCTGCGTCTGGACCGCAAAGCTTTTGACGGCTTCCTGGGTAGCCGCGCGCGTCTGGGCATCCAGGTACGCGGCGACGTCGTCGCGCTTGCGACCTGCATCCCGGTCGCCTTGGGCAGCTGCCAGCGCGAACCATTTGTAGGATTCGGCGATGTTTTTCTCAGTGCCCAGACCGCGTGCCATCAATACTCCGAGGTTATACTGACTGTCGGCGACGCCATGTTCTGCGGCCTTGCGGAACCATTGTGCCGCGTTGGCATAGTCCGGCTTGCCGTCGGCGCCCTCCGCATAGAGGACGGCCAGGTTATGCATGGCCTTGGCGTGTCCCTTGCCGGCGGCGGCTATATAGAGTTTTTGCGCAGCGCCGAGGTCCTTTTTCACCCCCTGGCCCTTTTCCAGCATGCTGGCATAGCGGAATTGAGCAGGCGTCAGTCCTTTGCTCGCGGCCCGCTCGTACCATCGCGCGGCTTCTTCCAAATTCGCGGGTACGCCGCGGCCTTCCATGAAACGCATGGCGACTTCGTAGGCGGCGGCCGGATCACCCGCTATTGCCGCGTTGCGTAGCCGTGCCCCGCCGATGGCGGCCGGCAATACCTCGGCGCCCGGCGGTTGGGCTGCCGGTGCTGGTTGGCGGTTGGGGCGGGCGTCGGCGGGTGCGCGCGCAATCGAGCCGGTGACGTCGCCTTTTGGTCCGGGCGCCGTTCCCAGGGATGAAGGGTTCAAAGCCGGCGGACTTAATAGTGACGGTGATGTTTGGCCTGTCGGATTCAAATTCAATGGCGGCTGGGTAGGGACGGCCGAAGCAGTGGGGGGAGGCGCAGCCGGTGTCAGACTTGGCAGGGTCTGAGGCGCCAGCAGAGATGAGGTGACATCGGCATCGGCCGGTGCGCTTGCCGGCGCACCCGGCGGCGCGCTCAAGGAGGCCGGCTGGCCGTCGGCGAGAGTGGCCGATGTCTCAGAACTCGGACGCATCTGAGGCGATGTCGCCGTTTGCCGTATCCGGTTCAGCGCTATTCGCGAACTTGGCATCGTTCGTGTCGAAAATGCCGAAATCGAATATGTTGCCGGCGAATTGAATCGACCCGACGATAATTGCCACAATACTCGCTGCCAGGAACAGCGATTTGACGCGCGTCATCACTTTGATCCGCAGCGATCCAGTTTCGTTGCCACTTTTCTTGAAAGGCTCCGGGCGTGCCTGGCGGCTCTTCGGGTCTTGGCCTGCGGCCTGGGCGGCGCGGCGGGCTGCGGCGATGAAGGTCGATTTTCCGCCTGCGGCGGCCACATTTGGCCGAGCGCTGCCAAGGGCCGCTTCCGAAGCGGCGATGCGCGCGCCGGGATGAGTGGCAAATACTGGACGGCCGGAGCCGGGCTCGAGCGGTTGATCTGCTGGCACATCGACTACAGCTGAGCTCGCTGGCCGCAGGCCTAAATTGGAGAACTCCGCGGCCGCCGGCCGAACAGGCTCGGGCGCTGCCGCCGCAATCGGAACTTGCAACGCTGTATTGGATGACAGGCTCGGGGCTGTATCGGCAGGAATGACGGGTTCGACCGGACTAGTCGCGACCGGCTGCGTGAGTTCGAGAATCTCGGTCTCGCGTATCGCGGGTCTTGGCTGGTCGCCGCGAATGTCCTTTTCAATCATGGTGAGACGATCGGCGACACGATCGAGCGTGCCATTCACCGCCTCGAGTGCAACTTGGGTGCGCGCCATATCCTGCTTCAGCAGATCGATGCCGGACGTGTCTTCTGCGCGAAGAGCCACTGTTTCCCTGTTCGCGCGGATGTCTTCGACATAGACCAGCAGGTCGGCCAGTCCCCGTTCGATCGCATCCAGATGGCTGAGGCGGGAGTCTGTCGTGTCCAATCGTTCGACCAATTTGGCGATACAGTCCTCAAGATGCGTGAGCGCGATCTGATCGCCGCGCGATTGCTGAACCTGCTCGATCTTCTCGGATAGCGACTGCAAGAGGTTTTCCAGGCGCGGCGACACGGCGTCGCCGTTTTGCGCGCGTTCGGTCACGGCGCGGCTGAGTGCATCGATGCGGAGCTCGAGCTTGTTGATCGCATCGCCGCCTCCACCTATCGCGAGGTGGTCGATCTTGTCGGCCAGCGCCTGCACCTGGGCAGACAGGTTGCTTACGGTCTCATTGGAAGCAACATGCGTGGCCATTTCGCGCAACGTGCTAATCGATCTCTCGAGCTGCTGCATCGTCGCGGGGTCTCTCTGGGCGACGATGAGATCGATCTTGTGGGCAAGCGCGTCGATTGCGTCGGTATATCCGACCAGATTTTCCGCTGGCGTCAGTTCGCGCAGCGCATCGCGCACTTCGGCGAGCCCACGCTCGATCCCGGCGAGGGCGCCGCTGTCGACGCCTGCTTGCCGGCCATCCGCGATACGCTCGGTCAGGTCCTGGATCTGCCTCTCGATAGTTTCGATGGCCCGACGCGGCATCGCCTCATTGAGCGTGCGGCCGATCTCGCCAAGCTCCGCGCGTAATGCAGCGATCGCCTCTTCCACGCCCGGACGTCGCAATGTCTCGATCTGATCGGTGATCCGGCGCAGCTGGCCCTCGAGGCCTGACAGGACTTGCGCGGTCGGCGCTGTCACGGGCGCAGCCGGCGGCGCAGCGACCGGAATAGCCTCTCGCGCCGGTGCAGGTTTTGCTTCGCCGTTGAGCGTGCGGCGGCGCGCGGTAATTTCGGCGATGACACGGTCGAGGTCTGGTGGCTGCGCGCTCGGTGTTGCCGGCGGTGTCGGACGAGCAATATCGGCGGCGAATTGGTCAAACCGTTGCTCGAGGCGAGCGAAAAGTTCGCCGAACTGTTCGGATTCATCGCGGTTCCGCTTCGGCGCATAAGCTGCGGAGCCGCTGCGCGTGACCTGATCGATGCGGCGAGTGAGATTATCAAGTCGCAGGCGCACGTCCGAAAGATCGTCGGTGGCTCGTTCGTCGTCGTCGTTCGCAAGCGAAGGGGTCTTGATGCCTTGCGTCGCGGCCTGTTGCAGGATGATTGCGTTGAGCCAGTCACTCAGCGGCAAACCGGCACGGCGCGCGGCTTCCTGCGCGGTATGTCGCGCTTCCGGTCGGATACCTTTGACGCTCCACGGAAAACCAAATTTCATGCTCACACCCACGTCCGAGGTGGAGACGTTAAGAGTCGGACTCGACTCTCATGGAACCGGCGCGCGTTAACAGCGGGTGGATACGGGGCTCGGTCCTTCGTCCAAGCGCTAACTTTTTGCTGGTTGCGGTAAACAACCCGTTAACGTTTTGTGGAAGTGCTGCGGTTTCGACGAGGTGTTGCCCAATTAGCCCGAAGGAGCCGCCCGCCGCCTGACCGTAATATTTTCTGGGCAGAACACCCGAGTGCCACCGCTCCCGGAGGTTGCACGACTAAAATTCTCACAATTCGGTAATACGTGGGGGTGATATGGCCAACGAATACCGTGCTCATACTCGTGCTCATACTTATGACGGCATGGATCGAGCCGGCGACGGAACCGAGGCTCCCACAGGCCCGGGCCAGGCAGACCGTTTTACCATTGGGGAACTCGCCCGCGAGTCGGGAGTCACGCTGCGGGCGCTGCGGTTTTACCAGAGCAAGGGCTTGCTGACGCCGCAGCGCAACGGTTGCGCCCGCCTTTTCAGCCACGAAGACCGCGACCGGCTGGTCCTGATCCTGCAAGGCAAACGACTTGGCTTCACCTTGACGGAAATCCGCGAAATGCTTGCCCCACGGATTCATGGCGGCACAGGGACCCTTCCGATCAGCCGCCGAAAATGTGTCGAGCAGATCAATATGCTGGAGCGTCAGCGGCGCGACATCGAGGGGGCCATCGCCGAATTGCGCCAAATTTATACCGAGAT